>NZ_JAFNIH010000045.1 GCF_019160155.1 Pinisolibacter aquiterrae | reverse complement strand
CAACACCCTCCGCCCCCATTCGAGCCTCGGCGGCCTCGCGCCGTCGGTGTTCGCCACCCGGTCCGATCAGGGCCAGATCACCGCCGGACCAAACTTATGACCGGCAGGAAAATGGGGAGCACGTCATCATCGTCAGCTGCACCACGGTTGCTTCGCCGCGGATCGCGTCCAGGGCGACCTTGGCCTTGAACTCTGCTGAGGGCCGCTTCCGCCTCCCGGTCATCGGGATCGTCCTTCTCTCAGGTCGACCCAAGCTTAGCGGACTGCCCGCCGGACGGGGGTCACCTCAAAGTAACCACTTCAATCACTTCACCACACTCAGGGAAATGCTGCATGCATAGCTTGGTCGAAAGCACGCGCACGCGAACACAAGGCAGTCACTGTGGGCCAGTTCCGTTCCACTGCATCTGCGGCAGCCAAGCGGCTAGGCCGCTTTCTCTTGTCAATACGGAGTCCCTTCGGTAACTGCTGCAATTGGGTTTCGATGTTGGCGCAGCACTCCACGTCCGCCAAGAGCGCATGGTTTGCCGGCAACGTGGCTGCGGCTTGCCAAGCTCCTGTATTCATGGCGGGGATACACACTACAGTTTTCGCGCCCGGCGTGGCTGGACTCAACCAGGAGAGCAGCACTTGGAACACGCTATCTTGTAGATCTGACACTGAATGGGAAGCAATTGTGCACGGCAAAGGCGCCCATCCACGCGCTTTAGCTTCGGTGTCCGTGGTCTGGCCAAGGTCCTTATACGAGAAGGTGGCCACATCGGCATCCAAATGCAATACTACACCATCGAAAAACGTCAACGTTGGATCAGCTTCGACTGTACCGCCATTAGGTTGACATCGAGCGGCGAGTTGGCGGCACCACTTCAGGACACCCCCCCAACCGTTTCCCCGTTCGGGTTTGGTCGCCTCAGGCTGGAGCTGGTCGCCTGTGAAGAAGGCGATTTGAGCGCGATCGGCGTTCATACGGCGGCGTGACGCTCGCTTTGTAGCGAGGCGGCGATTGCGAAGAGCAGGGCGACGAGGGCACAAAGAAGCTTCCTCAGCCATG
>NZ_JAFNIH010000047.1 GCF_019160155.1 Pinisolibacter aquiterrae | reverse complement strand
GAGAGCGTCAAGACGGCGGTCGAAAGCGCCACGGCGACCGTCTCGTCGGCGCTCGCCTCGGCGCTCCAGAGCAATGCCGCCGAGGTGCAGGCCGCCGAACGGGAGTATCTCTCCAACGCCACCGACAACGGTTGGCTCGGCGCCATCCTCTGGCAGCGGTCGATGGTCGCGACCTATGCCAAGCTCTCGACCATGACGGAGGCGGTCAACTTCGAATACCGCGACCCGCCCGATCCCTCGACCAGCATCTCCTTCTTCAGCCGCTGGGGATCGGCCTATCAGGCCCTCGTCGACAAGATGCAGGACGTCTACCCTTACGCCCGCAGCTTCGACGCCTATTACGACAGCTTCGCGCAAGCCGCGCCGGTGCCGGTCTCCTCCGACGCCGCCGCCGCCGATCAGTCCTCGTCCTGGTCGGTCGCCGGCTGGATCGCCTCCGCCTATCAGACGATCCTGCGGCAGCTCGCGACTGTGGAGTCGAGCACCTGGAAGGACCCGGTCGTCGAGATCCAGGCGACGGGCCATGTCTTCGCCAAGACGGCCGGCGGGTTCGGTCTCGCCAGTGCCGCGGGCAAGCTCGTCGAAACGGTGACGGGCGGCGTCGGCAGTGTCGTCGCCGGCGGCCTCTCGGCTTTCTCCTGGGCGGCGATGTGGTGCTTCATCGTTCCCGGCTTCCTGCTGTCGGGGATCGGCCCGTTCCTGTTCGTGATCCAGTTCCTGTTCGCCGTGCTCAACTGGTTCCTGGTCATCGCCGAGGCCATGGTCGCCGTGCCCCTCTGGCTTCTCGACAAGTTCGCGCCGACGCGCTCGCCGGGTCTCTTCGCCGGGAACATGACCGGCTACATGTTCCTGCTCGGCATCCTGATCCGGCCGTTCCTGATCGTGATCGGCCTCCTCGTCTCGCTGCTCGTGCTCCGCGTCGGGCTCGACATAGCTAATCTGTTCTTTCGCGGGGCGCTGGCGGCGCTCGCACCGGACGGCCCAGGCACCATCATCGTCGGACTCGGCGGTCTCGTCGTCTACTCGGGGCTTCTCTTCACGCTCCTCACCTTCAGTTC
>NZ_JAFNIH010000012.1 GCF_019160155.1 Pinisolibacter aquiterrae | reverse complement strand
TGACGTGCTCCCCATTTTCCTGCCGGTCATAAGTTTGGTCCGGCGGTGATCTGGCCCTGATCGGACCGGGTGGCGAACACCGACGGCGCGAGGCCGCCGAGGCTCGAATGGGGGCGGAGGGTGTTGTAGTCGATCCGCCAGTTCTCGATGATCCGTCTCGCCTCGGCAAGCGAGGAGAAGACGTGCTCGTTCAGGCACTCGTCGCGGAGCCGGCCGTTGAAGCTCTCGACGAAGGCGTTCTGGACCGGTTTGCCCGGCGCGATGTAGTGCCACTCGATCCGGGTCGCCTCGCTGAAGCGCAGGACGGCATGGCTGACGAGTTCGGTGCCGTTGTCGCTGACGATCATGAGGGGCTTTTCCCGCCGAGCCATCAGTGCCTCCAACTCGCGGACGACCCGTGTGCCCGACAACGACGTGTCGACCACGCTGGCGAGGCATTCGCGCGAGAAGTCGTCGACGACGTTCAACACACGGAAGCGGCGACCGTCGTCGAGTGCATCGGATACGAAGTCGAGCGACCAGCGCTGGTTCGGCCCTTGCGGGATCGTCGCCGGTGCTCGCGTACCCAAGGCCCGTTTCCGGCCGCCTCGCTTGCGGACCATCAGCCGCTCCTCCCTGTAGAGCCGATAGACGCGCTTCAGGTTGATCGCCCGGCCTTCCCGCCGCAGCAGGATCGCCAGGCGTCTGTACCCGAAGCGTCGTCGCTCGTTGGCCAACTCGCGCAGCCGGGTTCGGACGGCGGCATCGTCGCTGCCGCTCCGCTCGTACTGGAAGCTCGATCGATCCACGCCGAGAAGCCTGCAGGCCCGTCGCTCCGATAGTCCGCGATCGGCGATCGCCCGCCGCACGGCATCGAACCGGGCAGCAGGCGTCATCAATTTTTTCCCAGGAGATCCTTCAACACGGCGTTGTCGAGCATCTGCTCGGCCAAGAGCTTCTTCAGCCGCCGATTCTCCTCCTCGAGCGTGCGCAGGCGCGCCGTCTCAGGAACCGTCATCCCGCCGAACTTGGCCTTCCACTTGTAGAGAGTCGTCTCGCTGATCCCGTGCTTCCGGCAGAGGTCCGACGGCTTCATGCCGGCCT
>NZ_JAFNIH010000010.1 GCF_019160155.1 Pinisolibacter aquiterrae | reverse complement strand
GGTCGTGTCCCCGGGCGTGGTGTAGCTGACCAGTGGCCAGCGCGGCTCGCCGATATGGGCGGGCGGGATCAGGGCGCCATGTTGGGCAGCGCGACGGCGTGATCATCGCCGATGGCGGCGATGGTTTCCAGCGTCATGTAGCGGGATCGCTGGACGGCCCATTCGTCGTTCTGTTCGAGCAGGATTGCCCCGACGAGCCGGACGATTGCGTCTTCGTTGGGGAAGATGCCGACGACCTCGGTGCGACGTTTGATGTCGCCGTTGAGGCGTTCGAGAGGGTTGGTGCTGTGCAGCTTTGCCCGATGTTGGGCGGGGAAGCTCATGTAGGCGAGCACGTCGGCTTCTGCGTCATCCATCAACGTAGCGAGCTTGGCCATCTTCGGGCGGATCTGGTCTGCGACGCCGCGCCACTGCTGACGGGCGGCTTCGGCGTCGTTCTGGGCAAAGGCGGTGGCGATGAAGGCGGAGACGACGCGACGCCCGCTGCGACCGGCATGCGCCAAGGCGTTGCGCATGAAGTGGACGCGGCACCGTTGCCAAGTCGCCGTCAGCACCTTCGAGACCGAGGCCTTGATGCCCTCGTGCGCATCGGAGATCACCAGCTTCACGCCACGTAGACCACGGCGGGCGAGCTTGCGAAGGAAGGCGGTCCAGAACGTCTCGGCCTCCGAGGGCCCGATGTCCATGCCGAGCACCTCGCGCCGGCCGTCGGTGTTGACGCCGACCGCGACGATCACCGCGACCGAGACGATCCGCCCGTTCTGGCGGACCTTCAGGTAGGTGGCATCGATCCACAGATAGGGCCAATCCCCTTCGATCGGGCGATCGAGGAAGGCCTTCACCCGCACGTCGATCTCTTCGCACAGGCGACTGACCTGGCTCTTCGAGATGCCGCTCATGCCGAGCGACTTGACCAGATCGTCGACCGAGCGCGTCGAGATGCCCTGGATATAGGCCTCCTGGATGACGGCGGTCAGCGCCTTCTCCGCCATCCGACGGGGTTCGAGGAAGCCGGGGAAATAGCTGCCGGTGCGAAGGCGCGGAATGCGCAGCTCGACCGTCCCGGCCCGCGTCTCCCAGTCGCGTTCGCGGTAGCCGTTGCGTTGTGCCAGTCGGTCCGTGCTCTTCTCGCCCCACCCGGCCCCGGTTCGGGCGCCGATTTCCAATTCCATCAGGCGCTCGGCGGCAAAGCCGATCATCTCGCGCAGCACATCGGCGTCGGGGCTCTTCTCCACGAGCGTCCGCAGGCTCATCATCACGTCGGTCATCGGTGGTTCCTCGGTCAGGTTGGCTTTCGCAACTCCAACCATATCGACGTTCCGCCGATGACCACCTTCAACACCCAGCTACACCACGCCCGGGGACACGATC
>NZ_JAFNIH010000036.1 GCF_019160155.1 Pinisolibacter aquiterrae | reverse complement strand
TCGGGCACGTTGACGAAGCTCGCGAACCGGCTCACCGGCTTGTATCGGCCGGAGGGCTGGAGTTCGAGTTCGGTGGTGGTGTCACCGAAGGTCGAGGCCCAGGCGTCGAACTCGTGGAGACCCCGTGCCGTCAACGCCTCGTGGTCCATCAGCCGCTGCACCGAGAACATCTCGCCGAGGGTGTTGGTGATCGGCGTGCCGGAGGCGAGGATCAGAGCCCGGCCGGGGTTCTTCGTCTCGATGAAGCGCGACTTCACCCAGAGATCCCAGGCGCGCTGCGAGCCGTTCGGATCGACGCCCTTCAGCGTCGACATGTTGGTGGCGAAGGAGAGCTTCCGGAACTCCTGCGCCTCGTCGACGATGATCTGGTCGACGCCGATCTCCGAGATCGTGAGGAGGTCGTCCTTGCGGGTCGAGAGCGCCTCGAGCCGTTCCTTCAACCCCTCCTTCAACCGCTCGAGCCGCTTGCGCGAGACGCGATCCTCGCCATCGACCTTCGTGACGAGGTCCTCGTAGAGTTCAAGCTCGTCCTGGATCATCTGCTGCTCGAACGCCGAGGGCACGCCGATGAAGCGGAAGGCCGAATGCGTGATGAGGATCGCGTCCCAGGTCGCGGTCGCCGCCCGGGCGAGGAACCGCTGCCGTTTCTCCTTCACGAAGTTGGTCTCGTCGGCGACGAGGATGCGGGCGTTCGGATAGAGCGCCAGAAACTCGCGCGCGGCCTGCGCCAGGCAATGGCCGGGGACGACCAGCATCGCCTTGGCGATCAAGCCGAGACGCCGCTGCTCCATGACCGCGGCGGCCATCGTCATGGTCTTGCCGGCACCGACGGCATGGGCGAGGTAGGTCGAACCGGCGGCGACGATCCGCCAGATGCCGCGCTTCTGGTGGGGATAGAGCGCGAAGGCGCCAGAGGCCCCCGGCAACTTCAGATGCGATCCGTCGAAGCGGCGCGGAGCGATGTCGTTGAAGCGGTCGTTGTAGATCCGGGCCAGGCGATCGGTGCGATCGGGATCGGTCCAGACCCAAGTCTGGAACGCGGCCTTGATCTTGGCGAGCTTCTCCTTGGCCGCTTCGGTGTCGACGACATTGAGGATGCGGCGCTCCCTGCCGTCCTCCTCGACCGTGTCGAAGATCTGCGGCACGCGGGAGTTCAACGCATCGGCGAGAAGCTCGCCGGCATGGCGGCGCTCGGTGCCCCACTCCGACGTGCCGGCCGCCATCCAGCCGAGCTGGCGCGCCTCCACCGTCCACAAGGCCAGTTCCGGCATGTGGTGGATGCGGATGGCGGCGCCCATCGTCTCGTGCACGAAGGCGACGACGTCGGAAGCCGGGATCCACGGCGCGCCGAGGCGGGCGGTGATCTCGGAGGG
>NZ_JAFNIH010000049.1 GCF_019160155.1 Pinisolibacter aquiterrae | reverse complement strand
GATTCCGTTGAAAAACTCGCCGGCGGCGCGGCATGCATTCGGCGACGATGGGCCCCACGCTCGAGTTTGAGAGGGCCCTCCCTCCTCAAGTCGCCCCGACCGGCTCGTTCATCGGGATCAGCTTGGCCAACTTCCGCAGGTTCTGGGCCGTGGCGGCGAGCAGGAACTCGTCCTTCGCTCCGTTCGGTCCGCGCAGGCGCAGGCGGTCCAGCCGTAGGATGCGCTTCAGGTGGGCGAACAGCATCTCGACCTTCTTTCGAAGCCGGCGCGAGGTCGCGTATTCCGGCGTGGCCGCGATGTCTCGCGCCATGTCGCGAGCGCCCTCCCAGATCGAGCGCGGGATCTTGCGAGGCTCCGCTCGCGGGCAGCATCGGGACTTGAGCGAGCAGGCGTCGCAGTCGAGCTTGCTCGCCCGGTACCGCATGAAGCCCTCTTCATCGACCCCGTCGCCGCGCTCCTTCAGGTTCCGTCGGCGGCGCAGCAACTCTTTGCCGCCCGGGCAGGTGTAGAGATCGCGGTCGTGATCATAGGAGAACGCTGCACGGCTGAACGTCCCGTCCTTCCGTTCGGACTTGTCGAAGACCGGGATGTGGGGCTCGATGCCCTGCTCGTAGACCAACCACCCCAGCATCGCGGCGGACCCATAGGCCGTGTCGGCGGCGAGGCGCTCGGGATAGAGGTCGAACCGATCGATCGCCCGTTCGATCATCGTCTTGGTCGCCGTGATCTCCGCCTGCCGCACGGCCGCCGAGGGTTCGACGTCGACGATGATCGCGTGGTCGAGATCGATGAGGTAGTTCGTCGAATAGGCGAAGTAGGCCAGCCCGCCGTCGGCTCCGGTCCACCGGGCGGCGGGATCCGCCGGCGACAGGAACTTCGGCACCACCTCGGTCGCCGCGCCGAAGGCGGCATCGTCGAGGACGCCGAAATACTCGGTGATCGCGCGACTGGTCGCGTCCGGCGGCAGCCCCGCCGAGCCCTCGACGCCCTTCTGTCGGTTCGCATCGGCCTTGATCAGGCTGGCATCGACGGCGAAGGCCTCCCCACCGATGAGCCCGGCATCAATGCATCGCCGCAGCACGACCTCGAACAGCCGGCGCAACAGATCGCTGTCACGGAAACGCCCATGCCGGTTCTTGGAGAAGGTCGAGTGGTCGGGAACCCGGCCCTCGAGGCCGAGACGGCAGAACCAACGGTAGGCCAGGTTCAGGTGGACCTCGTCGCACAGCCGGCGCTCCGAGCGAATGCCGAAGCAGTATCCGATGATCAGCATCCGGATCATCAGTTCGGGATCGATCGAAGGGCGTCCCGTCGTGCTGTAGAACGGCGCGAGGTGCGCCCGCAGTTCGGCGAGATCGACGAAGCGATCGATCGACCGGAGCAGGTGATCGGTCGGAACGTGGGTCTCGATGGAGAACTCGTAGAACAGGGAGTCTTGAACGACTTGCCGATCGCCCATCATCGACTTCACTCCTGCCGCCGTGACACGAGTGAATCAGTGATCGACGCTCGGCGCAACGCCTGAGTTTTTCAACAGAATC
>NZ_JAFNIH010000037.1 GCF_019160155.1 Pinisolibacter aquiterrae | reverse complement strand
GTCGCCTGTGAAGAAGGCGATTTGAGCGCGATCGGCGTTCATACGGCGGCGTGACGCTCGCTTTGTAGCGAGGCGGCGATTGCGAAGAGCAGGGCGACGAGGGCACAAAGAAGCTTCCTCAGCCATGCGGCGAGAAGGCGGAGGTTGTGGCCCGCGGCGGCGAGGACGGCGTTGATCGCGTCGCCGATCGCACCGGCCAAGTGATTCCGCTCGAGCAGTCCGTCCGCCTTCAAGTGCCCGATCACCGGCTCGATGGCGCTGCGCCGCCGCAGTTCTCGTCGGATCGTCGGCGAGGCGATGCCGCGGGTATGGGTGACGAAGACGTCCAGCCCCTCGCGCACGAACTTGTGGCCGCGGTAACCCCGGTCGACGTAGGCGCGCCGGACACGGCGACCGGTGAGTGCCTCGACCTGATCGATCTGGGTCGCCAGCGTGTTGCCGTCCCACGGCGTGCCGGGGATGGTCTTCGCCCCGAGCACGAACTGGCCGCCGGCGGCGCGCGCATTGGTCACGGCGATCGTGCACTTCACCCCGAACTCGTATTTGACCCGGGCCTTGCCCTTGCCGATGCACTCCACCTCGGGAGCATGGAGCGCGTAGAGCTTCTGCTTGTCGGTCGGCTTCTGGCGATGCAGCCGGCCGACGCGCTCCATCGCCGTCACCAGGAAGGGGTGCTCGGCCGCCGGCTTGCCCTTGGTCTTGCGTTCCAGGTCGCGCAGCAGACGGCCGACCCAGGTCCGCATCTTGCGAAGGTGCCGCATCGCCTGCTTGTGGCCGCCGGTGTGGAGGAGACGAGCGACCTCTCGGCGAGCGTGGCGGCCGAGCCGCAAGTAGGACTGGCGCAGCTTCACCCCGACCTTGTCCGCTGCCCGGTTCAGCCACTCGATGGCGCGCAGCATGAGGTGACTGTCGGTGGGATGGGCCACCGCCTTGGTCGCCACCGTGGTATCCACGGTGACGCGCTCGATCTCGCGTTCGCTCACCGCCCTGGTCTTCACCGCCACGGCGATGGTCTCCGCCAGCAGGATCTCCAACTTCTCCGCGCTGATGCGCTTGCGCCAACGGGTCATCGACGAGCGGTCGAGCGGCAGGGTGTGGCGGAAGTGCTCCTCGCCGCAGAAGGCTTGAAAGTAGGGGTTCTCCACCCACTGGGCGCAGACCTGTTCGTCCGAGAGCCCCTTCATGTGCTTCAACAGATGCAGGCCGGCCATCAGCCGGGTCGGCAGGCCGGGGCGACCGATCTTGTCACGGTAGAGCGGCCCGAAGGCCTCGTCGAAGCGGTTCCAGTCGATCAGCGCGCCGAGCCGAACCAGTTCGTGGCGCTGGTCGAGGAGGTTGTCGAAGCGCATCCGGAAGAGGTCGGCGTCGGTGGGCTCGGGCTGCTTGGGGCGCATGGTCGGGGTCTCGAAGCGGCAATGACCGAATGGAATCACGATCGGCGTCCGACCGGAACCCCTCTCGCGGGCGGGCGCGCGAAATCGCAAGGTTTTCGATCAGAACCCATCGAAACCCGGCAATCGCGAATACGCTCGGGAGTCAAATCACCGCGCCACGTCAATGGCTTGGTCGTTCTTCACGGGTGAC
>NZ_JAFNIH010000048.1 GCF_019160155.1 Pinisolibacter aquiterrae | reverse complement strand
CCGTAGTCGGCGACCTGGAAGATCGGCGCCTCCTCGTCCTTGTTGATCGCCACGATCACCTTCGAGTCCTTCATGCCCGCCAGATGCTGGATCGCCCCGGAAATGCCGCAGGCGATGTAGAGCTCGGGCGCCACCACCTTGCCGGTCTGGCCGACCTGCCAGTCGTTCGGCGCGTAGCCCGCGTCGACCGCCGCGCGAGAGGCGCCGATCGCCGCCCCGAGCTTGTCCGCCACCGGCTCGATATAGGTCGCGAAGTTCTCGCGATTGGCGATCGCACGACCGCCCGACACGATGATCTTCGCGCTCGTCAGCTCCGGACGGTCCGACTTCGACAGTTCCTCGCCGACGAAGGACGAGATCGCCGGATCGGCCGCGACCGGAGCCGCCTCGACCGGCGCCGAACCGCCCTTGCCCGTCGCCGCGAACGACGCCGTGCGCACGGTGATCACCTTCTTGGCGTCCGACGACTTCACCACCTGGATGGCGTTGCCGGCGTAGATCGGACGCTCGAACGTGTCGGCGGCGACCACCTTGGTGATCTCCGAGATCTGGCTGACGTCGAGCAGCGCCGCGACCCGCGGCAGCACGTTCTTGGCGGTGGTCGTCGCGGCCGCGACGATCGCGTCGTAGCCGCCGGCGAGGCCGACGATCACCGCCGCCATCGGCTCGGCGAGCTGATGGGCGAGCGGCGCGGCGTCGGCCGTCAGAACCTTGGCGATGCCGGAGAGCTGCGCCGCGTCGGCCGCGATCGAGGCGATGCCTGAGCCGGCGACCAGGACGTGCACGTCGCCACCGATGGCGAGAGCGGCGGTCAGCGCCTTGGCGGTGGCGTCCTTGAGGACGGCGCCGTCGTGTTCGGCGATCAGAAGAACGGTCATGGGTCTCGGGCTCCTCAGATCACGCCGGCTTCGTCGGCGAGCTTGGCGACGAGTTCGGCGACCGAACCCACCTTCACGCCGGCCTTGCGGGCCGACGGCTCACGCGTCTCCACCACCGTCAGGCGCGGGGTGACGTCGACGCCGTAGTCGGCCGGGGTCTTCTCGGCGATCGGCTTCTTCTTCGCCTTCATGATGTTCGGCAGCGACGCGTAGCGCGGCTCGTTGAGGCGCAGATCGGTCGTCACGATCGCCGGCATCTTGAGCGACACGGTCTGGAGACCGCCGTCGACCTCGCGGGTCACCGCGACGGTGTCACCGGCGACCTCGACCTTGGAGGCGAAGGTGCCCTGGGCGAGGCCGGTCAGCGCGGCGAGCATCTGGCCGGTGGCGTTGGTGTCGTCGTCGATCGCCTGCTTGCCGAGGATGACGAGGCCCGGGGCCTCCTCCGCGACGATGCCCTTGAGGATCTTGGCGACCGCCAGCGGCTCGACGAGCCCGTCGGCCTTGACCAGGATGCCGCGGTCGGCGCCCATGGCGAGGCCGGTCCTGAGCGTCTCGGCGGCCTGGCTCGGTCCGACCGACACCACCACGATCTCGGTCGCGATGCCCTTCTCCTTCAGACGGATCGCTTCTTCCACCGCGATCTCGTCGAACGGGTTCATCGACATCTTCACGTTGGCGAGGTCGACCCCCGAGCCATCCGGCTTCACCCGGATCTTCACGTTGTAGTCGACCACCCGCTTCACGGGCACGAGGATTTTCATGGGGGCA
>NZ_JAFNIH010000020.1 GCF_019160155.1 Pinisolibacter aquiterrae | reverse complement strand
GGGGGAGCCATCGAGCGGGGATCGGCCCCGCTCCGCGATGGAGCCCTTCCCCATGTCCCACGACCTCTCGCTCGCTCGGTCTCACGCTCTCGATCTCGCCCGCACCCTGATGGTCCCGGTCGTTCTCTTCCTGTCCGGAGCCGAATACGGCGTGCTGCCGGCCGACGAGATCGACGACGAAGACGACGTCGAGGTGATCCACGAATTCGATCCGTGGCGGGCTCATTGAGCCCGCATCTTCTTGCCGATGCCGCGAGCGCGGGCGCGGACGCAAGGGAGGCTTCGCCGCGGACCCTGTGGTGGACGCGCCGGCGAGCCGGCGCATCCCACTGATGCTCTCCTGCCGTCCGCGCCCTTGCCGGCCTTCCCGCGTCGCGGCCGGTGGATCGGGACCGGGGAGTTTCCCGGGAAGATTGGTCCGGCAAGAGAGGAGGCCCGGCGCCGCGCGCCGGCAGGAAACCGATGGAGAAGCACCAAATCGAAGACCTGCGGGAGCGGGTGACCTGCGCTGCCGTGCTGGAGGAGGCAGGCTTCGCGTTCGATCCGCGCGAGAGCACGCGGCGGGCGCTCAAATTCCGTCGGGCGGCCCAGATCGTCATCGTGATCCACGAGGGGAGGGGATGGTTCGATCCGCTCTCCGATGCGAAGGGCGACGTCTTCGCTCTCGTCGCCCATCTCCATGGGGAGAGTTTCCCCGAGGCGCTCGATCGGGTCGCCGGCCTCGTCGGCGTGACGACGAGTGGGCCGGTGTGGCGGCGTCCTCGGAGGGACGTCACGACCGACGTCTCGATCGCCGAGCGGTGGAAGGCTCGACGTGCGCCCTGGCCCGGTTCGACGACCTGGCGCTATCTCCGCGACGAGCGGGGGCTTTCGGAGCTCGTCCTCCGCGCGGCGATCCGGCAGGATCTGCTGCGCGAGGGGCCGAAGGGAAGCATGTGGGCGGCCTACACCGACGACGACGGTGTTCTCGTCGGTTGGGAAGAGCGCGGCTCTCGTTGGCGAGGCTTCTCGACCGGCGGGGAGAAGGTGCTGTTCCGATTCGGGTCGGCCGGAGCGTTACGGGTCTGCGTCACCGAGGCGGCGATCGACGCGATGAGCCTCGCCGATCTGGAGGGGGCGAGGCCGGACAGCCTCTACGTCGCGACCGGAGGCGGTTGGTCTCCCGCGACCGAGATCGCGTTGCACCGGCTCGCCTCTCGGCCGGAGACGTTGCTCGTCGCCGCGACCGACGCCGACGCTCAGGGCGAGATCTATGCCGAGCGACTTCGGACGATGGCCGAAGAGACCGGTTGCCGTCGACTGCGCCTGTCACCGGTGCAGCGGGACTGGAACCTGATGTTGCAGGAGAAGAAGGGTAGAGGGGAACGGTGGGAGGAATGGGCGGAGGGAGCCCTGCCGCCTGACCGTCGACCGCCTCGAGGGTGAAGCTTCGCCCGGCTTCGCCGGCCCTCGACCCGGCCGGCCGGCGAGGCGGCGTTGGGGGAGGGGTCAGGAAGGACCGAAGAGGAGGGCGTCCCGAGGGGATGGCCACGTTTCGGTCCACGAGCCGGAGAACCGCCATGATCCCGTCTTCCCCCATTCGCAAGGTGTTCGAGGGTGTCGCCGATCGACGCCAGATGTACCGCCTGTTCGACCGCCACGTCGGGCACCCGTTCCGATCGTCCGATGCCGGCGATCTTCATACCGGCGAGTGGTTCGAGATCGCCGAGGCCGACTACGACCACATGCTCGACCTCCTGCCGCCGCTGTGGATGCGCGGCGACATGTTCGCGCTCGCCGAATATCTGTCCGGCTCCGTCACCAGCATCTTCTTCGCGCTCACGATCCGGGGTCGCGTGCGCTGGTTCCACGGCTACTGCGATCTCGCCGACCGCGGTTCGCCGGATCGGATGCGCCGAGCGATCCTCGAGCGCGAGGCCCTGCCCGGTCGCGGGATGACCCGCGCGGAGTGTCTCGAACACATCTGGAGCGAGACCCATGACGCCTACCGCGGCCATGCCGGCG
>NZ_JAFNIH010000057.1 GCF_019160155.1 Pinisolibacter aquiterrae | reverse complement strand
CGAACGGCTCGAAGAACGCCCATTCCTCGTCGCTCATCAGGTCTCGAATCAACGTCGCCTCCCTCCGAAAGCGACGTTGAATCACTCCACGACCCGAAGGGGAATCCTATTCGTCAACAGGACCTAGTCCGGACCGCTTCAAGCGGACGCTGCGCCGACTAGCTCACAGATCTTAGGACCCGTCCCGGAGTTGCGCTAAGCGCATTCCTACGCAGATCGGGGCGCGCGGGCTCTTTTCAACGTGGTTGTCTGTTGAATGGCAATTTTACCGGTTTTCTCGCCCAGAGCCTGACAATCCACTTCCGGCCCCATCCCGGACGTAACAGTCTAGCTGAGGAAATGCACAAAAAGTCCGGCGCTTCGAACTTTGCCCTATTCTCAATTGCCTCCCATAAACGCCATCGTCGGCGGCGACAGCGTCGGCGCCTGCTTCTCTCCGTTCACCCAGGCATCGACCATGTCGGCCCACTCCTGGAGCATATGCCGGCGCTGCGGCTCGTATTCCGCCTTATTGTAGACGCCGCGCGACGACCGCCCGTCCTCGTGGGCGAGGCATTTCTCGATCCAGTCGCTGTTGAAGCCCATTTCGTTCAGGAGCGTCGAGCCGGTCCGGCGCAGGTCGTGGACCGTGAACGGCTCCAACGGCAGCCCCTCCTTCTTCGCCCGCACAACGACGGCCGTGGTCACGCGATTGAAGGTCGCGCGCGACATTGGCGCGTCGGCGTCATAGCGGGACGGCAGCAGGAAGCGCGAATTGCCGGCGCAGGTCTTCAGAGCGATCAGAATGTCGAGCGATTGCTGCGAGAGATAGACGTTGTGCGCCTTCGACCGCTTCATGCGCTCCTTGGGAATGGTCCAGACGGCGTTCTCGAAATCGACCTCGTCCCAGACGGCATCGGTCAGCTCGCTCTTGCGCACCATGGTGAGCAGGATCAGGCGCAGGCCGAGACGCATGGTCGGCAGGGTCGGCACATGCTCGATCTGCTGGAGCATGATCTTGATTTCGGCCGGCGACAGCGCCCGGTCCTTCGGCTGGAAGGTCGCGATCGAGGCCGGCCCGACCTCGTCGGCCGGGTTCGGCACCTTCTCGCCATGCAGGATCGCGAAGGCGAAGATCTGTTTGACGATGTCGCGGGCGTGGATGGCCGTCGCGGGAACATTTTCGATTGGCTGCCGAGACGATCGATTTCGTCATCTGCGGGACCGCCTCTAGCAGTCTGGTGTGAGCCAACTTGGATCGCCACAACGAAAGTGTAGTCGACCCAACCGCGCTTGAGGAAATTTTGAATCTGGTATAGTCCATACAACTGAGATGGTATGAGAGGAAGGATGTATGATTTACCTTCGAGACAATATTTCCAGAATTGAGAAACTGCTATCTGATAATTCGATATCGAGCACGACATACGCCGCGCTTGAAGCAAGACTGGCGCTGGAAAGAGTTTGCTATGATAGGCTTCAAATTTCACACGATTATATATCGCATGACGAAATAAAAAAGTGGCAGCCAAAAGACGTTGTCCAAAAGCTAATTCAAGAGGTTGATGAAAGCGTCGCCTCTGAATTCACTCTATTTATATCTAAGGAGCCCGCTGAAGATCGGGAAATGACAAGAGAGGAATATGAAAATTTGGAGTTCATACCTGTTGGTACGCAGAGCGGTTTCAGCCCTCGGAAGATCGGATCACTTTGGAATGCACTGTCGCGGCTAGCTCTTCACGTCCATCTTCCTGACAGCAAAGACAAATCCGTTTCTGAATATGGAGACAATGATGAGATAAGAAAAAAAATATCTGAAGTTATCGTTGAATTGAATAGAATATCGAGTGGGAATCTGATTTCTTCTGGTCTTGGTCCCGAAGTGCATTTTACCTGCGAATGTGGGCAAGCGAACAAAAGACGTCAGCGGTTTCTGAGCGCAGGAAAAATTTTGCATTGTATTAATCCAAACTGCAACGAAACGTACACGGTTGAGATGGATGGCGATGAGTTTTTGTTCGCGAGAAGATTTGTCGATATAAAATGCAAATGCGGAAGAGATTTGAAAATGCAGAAGAAGACAATTTTGAGTATAGGACATGATCAGTATGGCAAGATTATATGCGATGCCTGCGAGCGGGATATATACGTTGAGTGGAGATTGGTGCAAATACAACGCTGACCGGCAAGTTCCGAAGGTGGAAATTCCGTCGTTTGTACCATCTTCCGCGACAATCGTTTCGTGAAAGTCGACGAATTTTGTCGAAGATATGCCATCTTTAATTTCCCAACTTCTAAGACGCGCAGTGTGCAGTGTATGACGTGCTCCCCGTCATTCCGGCCACGGATAAGTTTGGTCCTTCACCAGGAGCAGGACCATGCGGCGCAGCCGTTTCAGTGAAGAGCAGATCATCGGCGTGTTGAGGGAGCACGAGGCCGGCATGA
>NZ_JAFNIH010000061.1 GCF_019160155.1 Pinisolibacter aquiterrae | reverse complement strand
CAAGCTGATCCCGATGAACGAGCCGGTCGGGGCGACTTGAGGAGGGAGGGCCCTCTCAAACTCGAGCGTGGGGCCCATCGTCGCCGAATGCATGCCGCGCCGCCGGCGAGTTTTTCAACGGAATCGGTCGAGAGCGTCACGACCGTGGAAGGATCGCGGCGCCCTCGGCGGCGAGCGACACGCCGACGTCGGCCCCCGTTGCGAGCGGCGAGGCGACCGCCGGCGAGATGACGAAGAGCTCGATCTCGGGCGTGATCCTCACCCGATATTCCATGTGGCTGCCGAGATAGGCCGCCGCGACGACCCGTCCGGGGAGCGTCGCGCCGCCGGCCGGGGGCGCGGCGAGGCCGATCGATTGCGGCCGGATCGCCAATTCGGCGGCGCCGACCGTCGCGCCGTGGTGGGGAAGCTCCAGCGACAGACCGGCGAGCCGAATTTCGGCGATCGCGCCGTCGATCCGCGTCACCTCGATCGGCACGATGTTGGCGTCGCCGATGAAGTCCGCGACGAAGTGGCTCTGCGGCCGCTCATAGAGGGCGCGTGGGCTGCCGTCCTGGGCGACCGCGGCCATGTTCATCACCAGGATGCGATCCGAGATCGCCAAGGCCTCCTGCTGATCGTGGGTCACGTAGATCGCCGTCAGCGACAGGCTCTGCTGCAATTCGCGGATCTCCTCGCGCACGTGCCGGCGGAGCTTGGCGTCGAGGTTCGACAGCGGCTCGTCGAAGAGCAGGACGTCGGGCTCGAGCACGATCGCTCGCGCCACCGCCACGCGCTGCTGCTGGCCGCCGGAGAGCTCGCTCGGAAAACGATCCTCGTAACCGGCGAGACCGACCAGGGCGATCTTCTCCCGCGCCGCTTCGATCGCTTGCGCCTTCTTCAGGCCGCGCGCGCGCAGCCCGTAGCCGACGTTGTCGATCACGCTCATGTGGGGAAACAGGGCGTAGGACTGGAACACCATGCCGATGTTGCGCTCGGAGGCGGCGGCGAGCGTCACGTCGGAGCCGCCGATCAGGATGCGTCCGCCGTCCGGCCGCTCGAGGCCGGCGATCAGGCGCAACATCGTGGTCTTGCCGCAGCCGGAGGGGCCGAGCAGCGTCACCAGCGTTCCGCGCTCGATCGAGAGATCGATCGCCCGGAGGGCCGTGACCTCTCCGTAGCGCTTGGTCACACTGCGCAATTCGACGGCGGGAGACATGATTTCGCTCATGGTTGCACCATCGTCGCGGAGGGGAGGGCGGCCTCGCCCCGGACGGGGCGCGCGCCGGGTCGATGCAACCCGACGCCCAGGCGAATGACGAGAAGGATCGAGAGCATCAGGACGATCATCATCGCGGAATAGACGATCGCGACACCGTAGTCGCCGACGTCGGCGCGGCCGACGATGTAGACGGTCGCCAGCTGGTACTCGCCGGTGACGAGGAAGATCACCGCGCTCACCGCCGTCACCGCGCGCACGAAGGAATAGACCAGCGCGGTCGTCACCGCCGGACGCATCAGCGGCAGGAGCACCAGCACCAGCGTGCGCAACGACCGCGCGCCGAGCGTCAGCGACGCCTCGTCGAGAGAACGGTCGATCTGAGCGAGATTGGCGATGCCGGCGCGGATGCCGACCGGCATGTTGCGGAAGGCGAAGGCGATGGCGATGATCGCGCCCGTCCCGGTCAGGGCGAACGGCGGCACGTTGAAGGCGAGGATGTAGCTGACGCCGATGACGGTGCCGGGAATGGCGAAGCTCATCATCGCCAGGAACTCGAAGGCCTGCCGGCCGGCGAAGCGCTGGCGATCGAGCAGCCACGCGACGACGATGCCGATCGCCGCCGTGAAGGGCATCGCGATCAGGGCGATCTCGAAGGTCGTCAGCAGCGAATTCCACGCCGAACCGCTGAGGAACCAGCCGCCGACGCCCTTCTCGATCGAGAAGGCGGTGACGAGGTGGCGCAGCGTCGGCGTGTTGTCGCGCCCGACCGATTCGACGAAACCGCCGACCATGATCGTGCCGTAGACCGCGACGGTGAGCGCGAGATAGGGCAGGGCGAGACCGTAGCAGAGCGCCTTGAGCGTCCCCGGCAGCTCCGTGGCGCGCCCCGCCGCCCCCTTGCCGCCCATGGTCGCGTAGCCGCGCCGCCCGACCCAGGCGCGCTGGGCCTGAAACGCTGTGAGCGTGAAGGTCAGCAGCACGATCGCCAGGACGGCGGCGCGCCCCTGATCGTGGGTGGTGCCGACCACGGCGAAGAAGATGTCGGTCGAGAGCACCGTGAAATTGCCGCCGATCATCAGCGGATTGGCGAAGTCGGCCATGCTCTCGATGAAGGCGATCAGGAAGGCGTTGGCGAGTCCGGGCCGGATCAGCGGCCAGGTGATGGTGCGGAAGGTGCGCCAGCGCCCGGCCCGCAGCGTCTCCGCCGCCTCCTCGAGGCTCGGGGCGACGCCCTGGAGCACGCCGATCATCACCAGGAAGGAGATCGGCGTGAAGGCGAGGACCTGGGCGATGGTGATGCCGGTGACGCCGTAGATCCAGCGGGTGCGCGGCAGGTCGAAGAGATCGGCGACGAAGATCGTCACCGCCCCCGACCGGCCGAACAGCAGGATCAGCGCGAGACCGATGACGAAGGGCGGGGTGATGATCGGCAGGACCGAGAGCAGGCCGATCAGCGGCTTCATCGGGACCCGGGTGCGCAACGCCAGGAGCGCGAAGGCGAGCCCGAGCAGGGTCGTCACCACGCCCACGACGGTCGCCACCGCGACCGTGTTCCAGGCGGTTCCGCAGGCGCCGCCGCCGACGAGGCAGTCGAGGCTCCAGATCGGGCGGCCGAGGAGCTTGGCGGTGAAGAGTTCCGGGGCGAAGCCTCCTTCGTTGTCCTTCACCGCCGAGACGAAGATGCAGAGCGCCGGATAGATCACGAAGAGCGCGATCAGCGAGACGACGACCAGGATCGCGCCGGTGACGAAGACGTCGCCCCGGCACACGCCCTGCCGGGCGAGCCCGTTGGCGATCAGCATCAGCATCGCGGCGAGAAAGACGAGCGCGCCCCAACCGAGCGCCGGCTGGGTCGGAGCCGGGCCGGCGAACCATCCGGCGAGCGCATCGGAGCCCCAGCCGTCGTGGATGATCGCGAAGCCCTCGACCAGGGTCCAGACGATCGTGGCGGTGGCGGCGGCGACGAGAAGGCGCGGCCGCGCCCGTCCGACGACGGCCCAGGTCGCGGGCAGGAGCCCGAGGAAGAGCGGGATCAGCCAGATCCGCCCGCCCCAGACCGCCTGGACGGCGGCCGGCCACGGCGGCACTCCGCGCGGGATGCCGCCGAGCCCGTACCATGGCAGGGCGAACAGCGCCGCCCATGCCACGATCAGCCAGATCTTCGCCGCGCGTGGGAACACGTCGGTCACCGCGGCGCGTTCTTCACTTGCTCGGCCCACCGCGCGAGGATGCGATTACGGGTCGCCTTCGAGCCGTAGGTCGCGAAGTCGTAGGCGATCAGCTTGACCTTGGAGAGATCGGGCGATTCGGGCGGAACCGGCGTTTCGGGATTGGACGGGATCTGGAAGCTGCCGGCAGCGGCGGCGAGTTTCTGCGCGGCCGGCGTCAAGGCCCACTCGTAGAACTTCTTGGCCTCTTCCGGGTGCGGCGCCCCCTTGATCAGGCTCATCGAGCCGATCTCGTAGCCGGTCCCCTCGCACGGCGAGACGACCTGCGCCGGCTTGCCGGACCGCGCGACGTTGATGATGTCGTGCTGGAAGGCGATGCCGATCAGCGTCTCGCCCTGGCCGATCGACAGCGCCGGAGCGGCCCCGGTCTTGGGATATTCGTTGACGTTGGCGTGCAGCGCCTTGAGGTAGGTGAAGGCGTTCTCCTCGCCCATCAACTGAATGATGGTGGCGAGCACCGTCCAGGCCGTTCCCGAGGCGTTGGGGTCGGCCATCTGTATCTCGCCCTTGAACTCGGGCTTGATCAGATCGGACCAGCAGGCCGGCGCGGTCAGCTTGCGGCGCGCCAGTTCGTCCTTGTTGTAGCCGAAGCCGAGCGCGCCCATGTAGATGCCGACGGTACGGTCGTGCGCGATCGTCGCCTGTTTCTGCGCCCAGTCGCGCAACTGCGCCCGCTTCGGCGAGACATAGGCCTCGGTCAGGCCGTCGTCGGCCGCCTGGAGATGGGGATCGCCGGTGCCGCCCCACCAGATGTCGCCGTGCGGATTGTCCTTCTCGGCGCGGATGCGGGCGTAGGTCTCGCCGGCCGACATGCGGATCATGTCGACCTTGACCCCGGTCTCCTTCTCGTAGGTGGTGGCCATCGACCGGCACCAGGCCTCGTCGACGCCGCAGTACATCACCAGCGTGCCCGCGGCCCGCGCGCCCGAGAGGCCTCCGGCGAGAACGGTGGACCCCAGGAGGAGGCCGAAGGCGACACGGCGAGTGTGTCCTGCGGCGGCGGCGAATCCAGACATGGCATTGTCTCCCCGGTTGCGGTCGGCCCCCCCGTGGACGCGAGCTTCTTTTTCGGTTCCGGGGCCTCCGATCCGCAATTTGTGAGCCGCCTCGGCTTTCCGATCAATGATGTTTCGCAACTCGGTGCACGGCGGTCCACCGAACGCCGAAGCCCGACCGGCTCGGTCGAGAACCGGCTCGACCCGCCGCTCCGTGCGGGCGACGATGCGGCGGCCTTTCACGACGGCGTTGCGATCGGGAATGTCGAGAGTCACGTCGGCGCGCGAGGCGGCCGCGAGCCCGTCGTCGGGAAGGCGCTGCGCCTCGGCCGGGGTCGCCGTCGGCATGTCGAGCATCGTCGCCGGATCGTCGCCACCGTCTCGACGAGACCCTCGGCGGCTTCGGCGAGATCGACGCCGCCGATGCTCGTCACCATCACCCCGCCGGCGAGGGCGGCGATGAGCATGTTCATCGTGACCGGCGTTCGCCGTCGGCACGCGTCCAATCGTGTTTCGAAGTCGATCGCCGTCGATCGCGCGAAATGTCGCCGCTCTTCAGATGAGACTGTCCTCTTCGACGGACATCATACGCTCGGCTACTCGATTTTTCGGAGGTATGGCCGCCTCTGGCGAACCCGAATTTTGAAAGTACCGCATCGACGCCCCGGCGCATGAAGGCGCTCGGGACGGCTGTCGCCGGGTCGAAGGGGCGGAGAATTCGCCGGTTCCCCGCCGGTTCGACCGGATCCAAAGGGGGCGAGACCCGGAAATCGCGGACACGGCGACCGCTGCGAACGTAGAAGTACCTTAGGTATTTCTGCGGAATTCGAGAGAATTCAACAATCGGACCGTCGCTGAACGAAAGGTGAGGCGGAGAGGAGAGGGCTCCCCACCACCTTCAACAGTCACCGGCCCCCCGCCGGGCTTTGTCGATCGGAGGGAAACGATAGTTCTTTCATCGCCTTATGAGGCTCCGGGCGGTCTCGCGCGGAGCGCCGCCGGACCCGTCCGCCGGTGGTTCGCGGCCCGAATTGTCGCGAAGTTTCGGAAAGAATCGGGTGCGCGACGGGCGTATCCCAGGATCCATCGCTTCAACTGTGGGGGGTCACTACCATGACCAGTCAAACCGCTGCATCCGAGAAGGCCCAGACATCGGGCTCGACGAGGTCCACGGCGTCCGCCCCGACCGACCGAACCTTCGGCATTCCCGGTTGGTGGATCACCATTTTCCTGTTCTGGCTCGGTTGGGTGTTCATGTACGCCGACCGGACGGTTCTCAACCCGGTGATGAAGGACATCCAGAGCGAGTTCGGCCTGAGCGGCACCGAGCTCGGCCTGATCTCGAGCTTCTTCTTCTTCTCCTACGCCATCCTGCAGATCCCCGCGGGCATCCTCGGTGATCGCATCGGCCGCAAGAAGGTGTTGGTGCCGGGCTTCATCCTGTTCGGCGTATTCACCGCCGTGACCGGATCGGTCAAGAGCTTCTGGCAACTCATCGCCTCGCGCGTCGTCACCGGCGCCGGTGAAGGCACCTATTACGGCCCGCAATACGGCATCTCGTCCGAGCAGATTCCGCAGGAATACCGCTCGCTCGGCAGCGCCATCATCAATTCGGGCATGGCCTTCGGCATCGCCCTCGGTCTGATGGCCTCCAGTTGGATCGCCTACACGCTCGGCATGGGCTGGCGCACGCCGTTCTACTTCATGGCCATCCCGACCATCGTCACCGGCCTGCTGATCTGGTGGCTGGTCAAGGAGCAGCCCCGCCCGGCGCAGACCGCCGGCCGCTCGCAGGGTTCGTCCTTCATGGCGTTGATCCGCAACCGCAACCTCGTCGTCACCTACGTGATGGTGTTCTGCTCGCTGTTCGGCTTCTTCATGATCCTGACCTGGCTGCCCTACTATCTGCAGACCGAGCGCGGCATCCCGGTGAAGGACATCGGCAACATCTCCTCGCTCGTCGCGTGGGTGTCGATCCCCGGTGGCCTGCTCTTCGCCCGCATCTCCGACAAGCTCGGCAAGCGCCGTCCGCTGGTCATGGTGCTGGTTCCGGTCGCCGCCCTCAGCCTGATCTCGATCGCCTTCCTTCAGGACGTGAACCAGGTGATCGCTGCGATCTGCGTCTACGGCTTCTTCGGCAAGCTGGCGCTCGACCCGGTCCTGGTCGCCACCGTCGCCGACAACGCCTCGAAGGACTCCTACGGGACCGCCTTCGGCATCTTCAACTTCGTCGGCATGTCCTCGTCGATCGTCGCTCCCGTCATCGCCGGCGCGATCGCCGACGCCACCGGCAGCCTCGCGGCCAACTTCTACATCTCCGCCGCGATCCTGATGGTCGGTCTGGTCGGCATGATGTTCCTGAAGGACGCCGGCCCCAACTCGACCGGAAAGGCCGCCTGAGATGATCCGCGCTCGTCTGCTCAAGGGCAACTTCCAGGACTCCGTCACCCTGATGGTCCTGTCGCGGGATCTCTCCGCTCTCCCCGAGGTGACACGCGTCTCGGTGATGATGGGAACCCCCGCCAACAAGGATGTCTTCCGCGAGACCGGCCTGTGGGTCGACCTCCTCGCGGAGGCCTCCCCCAACGACCTCTGCATCGTCGTCGACACCGAGAGCGACGACGAGGCGGTCGCCGACGCGGTCGCCGGCGAGGTGCGCGACCGGCTGGCGAACCTCGCCAAGGGCGTTCGCAAGGCGCGCTACCCGGTGGTCCGCTCCTGGCGGCGCGCCCGGGAAACGAACCCGAAGGCGAACGTCGCCCTCGTCTCGGTCGCCGGTCAATATGCTCACGGACTGGCTCGCGAGGCGCTCGAGAGCGGCATGAACGTCATGATCTTCTCCGACAACGTCGGGATCGATCAGGAACGCGATCTCAAGACCTATGCCCGCGATCACGGCCTTCTCGTCATGGGGCCGGACTGCGGCACGGCGATCGTCGGCGGTGCCCCGCTCGCCTTCGCCAATCGCGTGCCCTCGGGGCCGATCGCGGTCGTCGGCGCCTCCGGCACCGGCATCCAGGAACTGACGTGCCAGATCGCCCGTCGCGGCATGGGCATCTCCCATGCCCTCGGCCTCGGCGGTCGCGACCTCTCCGAGAAGATCGGCGGAATCTCGGCCGAGACCGCCCTCGATCTCGTCGCCGCCGATCCGGCGACCCGGGTCGTCGCCTTCGTCTCCAAGCCGCCGGCGGCGGCGGTCCGGGCGCGGCTCCTGGACCGGATGGCGAAGCTGGGCAAGCCGGTCGTCGCCCTGTTCCTCGGCGATCGTCCCGCCCGGCGCGACTTCGACGACCTTCACCTCGCCCGCACTCTCGACGAGGCGGCGGCGCTGGCGGTCGAACTCGCCGAGATCGATGCGCTCGCTCGCGATCTGCCCCGGCCGACGGGACGTGGCATCCGTGGCCTCTATACCGGCGGCACGCTCGCCGGCGAGGCGGCGGCGCTCCTCGCCGAGACCCTCGATCTCGTCCGCGACGAGACCCATGCCGAGGGCTTCATGTTGCGCACCGAGGCGCACCGCATCATCGATCTCGGCGACGACGTCTACACCCGTGGCCGTCCGCATCCGATGATCGATCCCTTCGGTCGCAACGAGCTGGTCCACGCTCTGGCGGAGGACGCGGACGCCGGCGTCCTGCTGGCCGACGTGGTGCTCGGCTTCGGGAGCCACGTCGATCCGGCCGGTGAGCTCGCCCGTGCCGTCGAAGAGATGCGCGCGGCGCGCGGCGAGGCTTCGCCGATCACCGTCGTCGCCACCGTCACCGGCGCCGCCGACGATCCGCAGGATCTCACGGCCCAGTCTCGCAAACTCGAAGATGCCGGCATCCTGATCGCCGGCAGTGTGCGGGCGGCGGTTCTTCTCGCCCTCAGGCTCCTGTCGCCCCCAGGGGTCGCGTCGGGAACGCCGCCCGCACTCCTCGCCGGTCCCGCCTCGGTGATCGACATCGGTCTGCGCAGTTTCGCCGACGACCTCGCCTCCAACGGCGTCGACACCGTCCACCTGCAATGGGAACCCGCCCCGGAAGGCGCCGAACGGCTGCGCCGCCTGGCCGCCTCCCTCGTCTGATCCGGAGTCTCGACATGTATGCGACAATCAATGAAGCCAATGCGGCGGTGATCGCCGAGATCCGTCGGGCCCGTCCCCGTCTCGTCGACGTGCGCCCCGCCGGGGCGTGCATCCCGGTGCTCGCCGAAGGCGCGGTGCTCATGCACGCCGGCCCGCCGATCGCATGGGACGCGATGACCGGCCCGATGCAGGGCGCGGTGCTCGGGGCCTGCCTGTTCGAGGGCTGGGCGAAGACGACCGAGGAGGCCGAGGTCTTCGCCGCGTCGAAGATCCGCTTCGTCCCCTGCCACGACAACTCCGCGGTCGGTCCGATGGGCGGCATCACGTCCGCGCACATGCCGGTGCTCGTCGTGGAGAACGCCGAACAGGGCAACGTCGCCTACTGCAACCTCAACGAGGGCATCGGAAAGGTGATGCGCTTCGGCGCCTTCGAGGGCGAGGTGCAGACCCGGCTCGCCTGGATGCGCGACGTTCTCGCTCCGGTTCTCTCGGCGACCTTGAAGCGCATCCAGGGCGGGATCGATCTCACCGCGCTGATGGCCCAGGCGATCACCATGGGCGACGAGTTCCATCAGCGGAACATCGCCGCCTCCGCCCTGCTCCTCAAGGCGCTCGCCGCCGACATCGCCGCCGGCGAGGCGACGGACGCCGACAAGGAGGCGGTACTGCGCTTCCTCGGACGCACCGATCAGTTCTTCCTCAACGTGGCGATGGCTCACTGCAAATGCGTCATGGATGCCGGCCACGCCGTCGGTGAAGGCTCGATCGTCACCGCCATGACCCGCAACGGCCGCGACTTCGGCATCCGCGTCGCGGGTCTCGGGAACCGCTGGTTCACCGCTCCGGTCAATACGCCGGTCGGCCTGTTCTTCACCGGCTACTCGCAGGCCGACGCCAACCCGGACATCGGCGACAGCGCCATCACCGAGACCTTCGGCATCGGCGGTGCGGCGATGATCGCGGCTCCCGGCGTCACTCGCTTCGTCGGTTCGGGCGGCTTCTCCGACGCGCTCGAGATCTCGGAGCAGATGCGCGAGATCTACGTCGAGGCCAACACCACCCTGCAGATCCCGACCTGGGACTTCCAGGGGGCCTGTCTCGGCCTCGACGCGCGGCGAGTGGTGGAGAGCGGGATCACCCCGGTGATCAACACCGGCATCGCCCATCGCCTGCCCGGCATCGGCCAGGTCGGCGCCGGAACGGTGCGGCCGCCGCTCGCCTGTTTCGAACAGGCGCTCGAGGCGCTCGCCGCCGCCCGCGTCGCGGCGGCCTGATCCGTACCGAACGAGACGGGGCGCGCGATCCGCGCGTCCCACCGGAACCGAACACCTCGCCGGCCGCGCACGGCCGACGGACGGCGTCGCGTTTCCGCAACCAACGAGACGACCACACCCGGGAGGTCGACATGATCGAGGACATCCCCGCCCGCCTGCTGATCGCCATCGGCGGCAATGCCATCCACCCCGAGGGTATTCGCGGTACTCCCGCCGAACAGGCCGAGGTCGCCGCCCGCCTCGGCGCCGCCCTGCTGCCGCTGATGGAACTCGACACGCAACTCGTCGTCACCCACGGCAACGGCCCGGTGGTCGGCAAGATCCTGATGCGCAACGTGCTCGCCCGCCATCGGGTGGCGCCGATGTCGCTCGACATCCTCGTCGCCCATAGTCAGGGCGGCGTCGCCTACGTGCTGCTTCAGGCACTGGAGAACACGCTGCGCGCCGTCGGCAATCCGCGCGAGGTGGTCTGCATGCTGACCCAGGTCGAGGTCGACCCCGAAGACCCCGCCTTCGCGAACCCGACCAAGCCGATCGGCTACTTCTACACCGAAGCCGAAGCGACGGCGTTGCGTGAGGAGCTCGGCTGGGAGATGCGGGAGGATTCCGGGCGCGGGTGGCGCTGCGTCGTGCCCTCGCCGATGCCGCGCCACATCGTCGAGACGGCGCTGATCGGCACGGCCGCGGCCTCGGGCGCGGTGGTCATCGCCGGCGGCGGCGGCGGCATTCCGGTGGTGCGCGACGAGATGGGGTGCCGCCACGGCGTCGAGGCGGTGATCGACAAGGACCGCACCTCGGCTCTGATGGCCAATCTCCTCGGCATCGAGGATCTGATGATCCTCACGTCGGTTCCGCGGGTGGCCATCGACTTCGGCAAACCGACTCAACGGGCGCTCGAGCGGGTGAGCCTCGCCGAAATCCGCCGCCATCATGCCGACGGCCAGTTCCCGCCCGGCAGCATGGGGCCGAAGATCGACGCGGCGATCCAGTTCCTCGAGGGCGGCGGCAAGCGCGTGCTGATCGGTCGTCTCGAAGACGCGGTACCGATGTTGCGCGGCGAGACCGGAACGCACATCGTCGCCGACGAGATCGAGGCGCCCCGCCACCCGGAGGCGGCCTGAACGGATGGTCGAGGAGCCGACGAGCGCGCGATGCGGACGAGACCCGTGACGACGATCGGCGCCGCCGCCGCCCGCGTCCTCGCGCCGGGTGGGCGAGGGCGCGTGATCGCCGTCTTCGCCCGCAGCTACTATCTCGACTTCGGCGGCGGTCTCGTCTGCGTCGGGCCGACCGACTTCGGTCCCGGCCCGACGCATCTCCTCGCCGACGTCGACGACGGACGGGAGCTCACCGCCGACGTCGCCATCGGGAGTGTGGTGGAGGTGCGCGGCGCCCGGCTGCGCGTCGGCGGAACCGTCTTCGACTTCGCCGGTCTCGCCCCCTGGCGGGCACCGCGACCCGGGCCTCTGTCGACGCAGGCGCTGGCCCGTGGTCTCGACCGGCTGGCGGCGGCGGCCGAGAGGCGCTCGCCGGTCGGCCTCGGCGTCCTCGTCGCCGATCTCTGCCGGGGCGAGACGCCGTCGACTGCGCGCCTCGACCCGTTCCTGGCGCCGGCGGCGGCCGCGATCGCCGCCTTCACCGCCTGGGCGCGAGCGGGAGGGGGGGAACCCGTGCCGGACGCCTCGCGGCTGGTCGGCCTCGGCCCGGGTCTGACGCCGTCCGGCGACGACTTCCTCGCCGGCTTCCTCGTCGCCCTGCGCCGGCTCGGGCGCGGCGACCTCGCCGACAGGGTGGCCGGTGGGAT
Source organism: Pinisolibacter aquiterrae (assembly GCF_019160155.1). GTDB lineage: Bacteria > Pseudomonadota > Alphaproteobacteria > Rhizobiales > Ancalomicrobiaceae > Pinisolibacter > Pinisolibacter aquiterrae. Next base: position 303,963 of record NZ_JAFNIH010000061.1, on the reverse strand, counting down.
CGTGCCCATGGCCGCGACGGCGACCAACGCGATCGCCGCCGCCCATCTCGCCCATTCGGCCGAGGGCGAGATGGCGGCGCGGTTGGTCGATCTGCTCGATCGCCTCGCCGCCGGAGACGTGTCCGACGCCCTGCTCGACCGGGTGGAGACGATCGGCCACACTTCGGGTTGGGACGGCCTCGCCGGCATGGTCGCCGCCGCCGCGGCGATCCTCGCGTCGGGGGAGGCCGATGCCGCGGCAACCTGAGACGGCGGAGCGGACGCACGCACCCTCGGCGCGCTTTGCCGGTTCGCGACCGCCGAGCTAGGTTGGTCGCGGTCCGCTCTTCGCCTCTCGCGCCCCGTTCGGAACGCCGGGGCGCCTCCAATCGAGTCTCCGCGATGGAAACGCGCCTTCCCAATCTCGATCTCGAAGCCGTCCGCACCTTCGTCGCGGTGGCGCGTCTGAAGAGCTTCTCGGCCGCCGCCCAGGAGCTTCATCGCACGACCTCGGCGGTGAGCTACCGCATCAAGACGCTGGAGGACGGCATCGGCACGCCGCTCTTCGTCCGCACCACCCGCAACGTCACGCTGACGCCGGCGGGCCACGTGCTGCTCGACAAGGCCGGCCAGATCTTCGAATGGCTGCAGGGCCTGCCCGACGAACTGCGCCAGGTCGGCGAGAACGTCGAGCCGCGCTTCACGCTGGTGATCAACAACCTGCTCTACGATTCGGACGCGACGGCCCGGCTCCTCGCTCACTTGAACCGATCCTTTCCGCACACCGAGATCGAGATCCGAAGCGCCGTCTACATGGGGGTCTGGGACGAACTGCTGCACAACGGCGTCCACATGGCGCTCGGGGCGCCGGGCTTCCACACCATCAACGACGACTTCGAGACCCATCCGTTGGGCGCGATCCACTGGGTCTTCGTCATCGCCCCGGATCATCCGCTCGCCGGCCACTCCGAACCCCTGTCCAACGACGAACTGCGGCGTTTTCCGGCAGTCAATGTGGAGGATACCGCGACCCGACTGGTCAAGCGCGTCGCATGGCGCCTCGCCGGGCAGAAGGAGATGCTCGTGCCCGACCTGCGGACCAAGCTCGTCGCCCACATCTCCGGCGTCGGCGTCGGCTTTCTGCCGACGACGATGGCGCGTGAACACGTCCGCGCCGGCCGCCTCGTCGAGCGCCGCGTCGTCCAGGGGCGTTCACCCTCGCCGTTGTCGCTGGTCTGGCGGCGCAACCACAACGGCCGCGTCGCCGCGCATCTGCGCGAACTCGTCCTGGCGAATTCCGAGCATTTCGCCTTCCTCGCCGACCGGATCGGCCCCGAGGTCGACCGCTGACGAGCTCCATCGTGGGCAGGACCCCGACCGGGTGATGCCGAGGCGGCTGGGGTGGAGATGCCGCTCTCGATCGAAGCGCCGCGTGAGGCGCGGGTCCCGAGATCCGGGGCGCTTCACCGAAACGGCCGCGCCGGCTGGTCTTGCTCCGGGTGAGGGACCGAACCCATGAGTGGCCGGAGCGCCGGAGCGCGTCACGGCCGCCCCGGCGGGGGGGGGGGTGACGTCCCCTCTGGAATGGCGTGATCCGTTGGGTTTTCGAGGCTGCGGGTCTTCACCGTGCGCAACGAACGGATCGCTTTCCAACGTGGCTACTGGGACAAGCTCTCTTTCCATAAGATACATGGTCAGCCGATCGACTAGTTCGGGATCTCCAGAGGAGTTCGCGACAGCCGTCGCAAGTTTCGAAACGCGGTCCGCTTTCGGAAGCCAGAACCGATCTGCCGACCGACCATATTGGGCGCATCGTTTCCGTTCCAATCGGATGAACCGAACGTCCGAAGTGGGGTCGATCGTTGCCAGTCTGCATTTGGCGTCACAGGACCAATCACCGACATTCCGCCTTCCGGAAAGGCGGGTCTGACGATGACCCGACAGGTGGGCAAACACGACGAGCCACCATGCTCAGAGCTCGAGGCAGGTGCCCCCTCACGACACGAGTTCGAGAGCAGCGGCAAGAACGGATTCCAGCCGCCGCACGGTCTTCGGACCGCGACCCGCCGGTCAGGCGGCAAAGCGGCCAACTCGGCTGACCGGCGTGAATTTCGGGCGGCCTTTTGCGCCACCCCGGGCCATCGTCGGCGGCACCGTGGGGTCGGCAAGGAAGTCGCGATAGACCTCCTCGTCCCGCCAGTCGATCAGCACGATCACCCGGTTCGAACCGTCCTCGGTCGAGAGCACCTCGGCGCCGAGGCTGCCATGGGCCGCCCGCTTCGACCGGCCCTCGGTGGCGAAGACCGACAGGAAGCGTGCGAGGTCCTCGTATTCGACTTCCGCCAGGGTGGTGTACATCGCGAAGTTCCTCAGAGCGGAGCGCGCGTGGCGCGGGACAGGGGAAGATTGAGGGTGAACCGCGACACACCGGGATCAGTCACGCCGAAGGCGGCGAGGCGGGGGCGGTGTTTCGCCACATACGCGTCGGCCGCTTCGGGCGTCTTGAAGAGGTAGACGCCGCCCGCGCGGCCGGCGTCAGGATTCTCGCCCCAGAGCTTCCAGATCAGCCCGTCCTGGGCCGCGATATCGGCCGCCAGGTCATGGCAGGCCCGTTCGAGATCGGCGCCCCATGGGCCGTTGAAGGCGAAGTCGAACTGCAGCAGCGTGGTCATGGTCTCTCTCTCTCGTCTTGCGGCCACGGCAGCCGCACCCCCGGAGATACGGCAACGAAGCGGGTGCGAGAACGCGCGACGTGGTAGGATCGCCTCGTACCCAGAGTGTGAGATCGGGCCATGGACACGTTGAGCAGCATGAGGGTTTTCGTCTGCGTTGCCGAACTCGGAGGATTCAGCGCGGCCGCGCGCGCCTGCGGGATCTCGCCCTCCATGGCGGCCAAGCACATCGCGCATCTCGAGGAACGAACGGGCGCGCGGCTGTTCGACCGGACGACCCGCTCCGTGCGCCCGACGCCGGAGGGACAGCTCTATCTGGAGCGAGCGACCGCGATCCTCGAGGCGGTGGAGGACGCCGAGGGCACAGTTGGCGCGGAGAACAGCGAGCCGCGCGGGACCTTGCGGGTGACGGCTCCCGTCGAACTGGGACAGGGACATCTCGCATCGCTGATCGCCGCCTTCATGGTGCAGTATCCCGGCATCGCGGTTACGGCCGACTTCAGCAACCGCATCGTGGACCTCGTGCAGGAGGGGTTCGACCTCGGCATCCGCGTTGCCGTCGCGCTGGATACGGCCCTGATCGGACGACGTCTGGCCTCGACCCGATTCCACGTCGTCGCCAGCCCGGACTTCCTGTCCCGGCACGGCTGTCCGGACAAGCCTGAGAGGCTCGAGCGCCTGCCTGCGCTCTGCTTTTCCCAGCCTATGCCGCGCCTCGACTGGCCATGGCGCACGGAAGGCGCTTCGGGCCGGGTTCGTGCCGCGCCCCGACTTCTGTCATCGAGCGCGGAAGCCCTGCGCGTGGCCGCGCTCGCCGGGCTCGGCGTCACGTGGCTCCCGACATTCATCTGCGGCTCGGACATCCGCCAAGGCCGGCTTGTACCCGTCCTCGATGATCTGGACTGGGGACACCTCGGCGTGTTCGCGCTCTACCCGCACCGACGCCATGTGCCCAACCGACTGCGCCTGTTCCTCGACTTTCTCGCGGAGCGGCTGGGCGGCGATCCCTCCGGCGACCCATGGGCGCCGGATCGGGGCACCTGGAGCACCCGCCGCTCAGGTTGAAACAACCTGAGCGAAAAGCGGCTGCTCGAGTTCGAGAGCGGCGCCTCACAGCGCCCCATCTCGATTTCGCCCGAGAGATCCTCAGGCGCGAAGCTGCGGCGTGTAGCCCGCATCCTTGATCGCGTCGGCGAAGCTCGATGCCGGCTCGGCGCTCGCGATCTTCACCGCGTGGTCGGTCAGGTCGATCGTCACGGCCGCCGCGCCGTCGACGCCCTTCACCGCCGTCTCGATCGTCTGGACGCAGTGGCCGCAGGTCATGTCGTTCACGTCGAATGTGTACATCGTCGGTCTCCTTCTCGGGTGGACATGGGCGAAGGTGGGGTCTCCAACGATGGGAGGGTCAAGGCCTGGCGAGGCATTTTATGTCTGTGCGATCCCTATTGACCTTCCCACTGTGGGAGGGATCATCTCGGGAGGCAGCTTCACCAGAAGGACTGCCGACATGACCCGGACCACCGACCTCTCCCACCCGGATGCGACCCGCTCCGCCGTTCCGCCGCTCTCGATTCAGATCGAGGGCATGACCTGCTCCTCCTGCGTCGGCCGCGTCGAGAAGGCTCTCCGCGCGGTGCCGGGCGTGGCCTCGGCCGGCGTCAACCTCGCGACGGAACGCGCCACGGTCGCCTTCGCCGGCACACCCGACCCGGCCGCGCTCGTCGCCGCCATCGGGCAGGCGGGCTACGGCGTCGGCCGGGATACCCTCACGCTGCGGATCGCGGGTATGACCTGCGCCTCCTGCGTGGCGCGCATCGAGAAGGCGCTCGCCGCCGTTCCCGGCGTGGTCTCGGCCGCCGTCAACCTGGCGACCGAGACGGCGACCATCGCGGTCGTCAAGGGTGTGGTCCCCCGCGCGGCGCTCGAGGCGGCGGTCCGGGCGGCCGGGTATGACGTGGTCCGGTCGGCCACGCCGGAGGCGAGCGAGGACGGCGAGAACCGGCGGGAGGCCGAGACCCGGCACCTGCGCAACGCGCTCGCGCTCGCCGCCGTCCTGACCCTGCCGCTCTTCGCGATGGAGATGGGCTCGCACTACGTGCCTGCGTTCCACCACTGGATCATGGCCACGCTGGGGATGCGGACCAATCTCCTCATCCAGTTCGCGCTCGCCACGATCGTGCTGTTCGGCCCGGGCCTGCGCTTCTTCCGGAAGGGCATCCCGAACCTGTTGCGGCTCGCCCCCGACATGAACTCTCTCGTGGTGCTCGGCACCAGCGCCGCCTGGGGCTATTCGGTGGTCGCCACCTTCGCGCCCTCCCTCCTGCCGCCGGGAACCGCCCATGTCTACTACGAGGCGGCCGCGGTGATCGTCGCGCTGATCCTCACCGGCCGCTATCTCGAGAGCCGCGCCAAGGGACGGACCAGCCAGGCGATCAGGCGCCTGATCGGGCTGCAGCCGAAGACCGCGCGCGTGGTGCGGGACGGCGGGACGGTCGAGGTGCCGGTCGAGGAGGTCGTCGTCGGCGACGCGATCGAGATCCGTCCGGGCGACCGCATCCCGGTCGACGGATTGGTGTCGTCGGGCGACTCGCATGTCGACGAATCCATGATCTCCGGCGAACCCCTGCCGGTCCGCAAGCGCGCCGGCGACGAAGTCGTGGGCGGCACCATCAACCGCACCGGCGCCCTGACCTTCACCGCCGCCAAGGTGGGGGCCGACACCGTGTTGGCGCAGATCATCCGCATGGTCGAGGCCGCGCAGGGCGGCAAGCTGCCGATCCAGGCCGCCGTCGACAAGGTGACCGCGTGGTTCGTGCCGGCGGTGGTCGCCGCCGCGGTGCTCACCTTCGCCGCCTGGTATGCCTTCGGGCCGTCGCCGGCGCTGACCTTCGCGCTCGTCAACGCCGTTGCCGTGCTGATCATCGCCTGCCCCTGCGCCATGGGCCTCGCGACCCCGACCTCGATCATGGTCGGCACCGGCCGGGCGGCGGATTTGGGCGTGCTGTTCCGCAAGGGCGACGCGCTGCAGTCGCTCCGCTCGGCCGAGGTCGTCGCGCTCGACAAGACCGGGACCCTGACGGAGGGTCGGCCGGCGCTCACCGATTTCCTCGCCCGCGACGGCTTCGACCGCGACGATGTGCTGGCGCTGGTCGCCAGTCTCGAGACCAAGTCCGAGCACCCGATCGCCGAGGCGATCGTCGCCGCTGTCCCGTCTGACAGGCTGCGGCCCGTGACATCCTTCCTGGCGGAGCCGGGATTCGGCGTCTCCGGCGAGGTCGACGGCGTCTCGGTCGGCGTCGGCGCCGACCGCGCCATGACCCGCGCCGGCATCGACGTGTCGGGCTTCGCGGAGATCGCCGGACGCCTCGGCGACGAGGGCAAGTCGCCCCTCTACGCCGCCGTCGACGGACGGCTCGCCGCGATCATCGCGATCTCCGACCCGATCAAGGACACCTCCGCCGAAGCCATCGCGGCGCTGCACGCGCAGGGCCTCGGCGTGGCGATGATCACAGGCGACAACCGCCGAACCGCGCGTGCCGTCGCCGAGCGGCTGGGCATCGACGAGATCGTCGCCGAGGTGCTGCCCGGCGGCAAGGTCGCGGCAATCCGGTCGCTCCGGGCAGGAGGCCGGCAGGTGGCTTTCGTCGGTGACGGCATCAACGATGCGCCGGCGCTCGCCGAGGCCGATGTCGGCATCGCCGTCGGTACCGGCACCGAGATCGCCATCGAGAGCGCCGACGTGGTGCTGATGTCCGGCGACTTGCGGGGCGTCGTCACCGCCATTGCGCTCTCCAGGGCGACGATCCGCAACATCCGCCAGAACCTGTTCTGGGCCTTCGCCTACAATGTCACGCTGATTCCGGTCGCCGCGGGGCTGCTCTATCCCGTGAACGGGATGCTGCTGTCGCCGGTGATTGCCGCCGGCGCGATGGCGCTCTCCAGCGTCTTCGTTCTCGCCAATGCCTTGCGGCTGCGCGGTTTCGCGCCGCCGCTCGGCCCCAGTACCGGAGGTGGCGTCCAGCCGGCCCCGACCCTTACCCCCCTCGTCCCCGCACGGAGCGCGTCATGAATATCGGAGAAGCCTCGAAGGCCAGCGGCGTCTCGGTCAAGATGATCCGCTATTACGAAGCCATCGGGCTCATCGCGCCGCCGCTCCGCACCGGGTCCGGCTACCGCGTCTACTCGGACAACGACGTCCACACGCTTCGCTTCATCAGCCGGGCGCGGGATCTCGGCTTCTCGGTTGAGCAGATGGAGACCTTGCTGGCGCTGTGGCGGGACCGCAGCCGCGCCAGCGCCCATGTCAAGGCGATCGCGCTCGAGCAGATCGCGGTGCTGGAAGAGAAGGCGCGGGCGCTCAAGGCGATGAGCGACACGTTGCGGCATCTGGCGGAGCATTGCCACGGCGACGACCGGCCGGATTGCCCGATCATCGACGGCTTCGCCGGACCAGCCGAACTGGTCACGCCAAAGCGGCGATCCCGCTTCGGCGTCACCGGCACAGACCGCAAGGTGCGCAGGCCCTGAGGCTTGCCGACGGCGAAGAGAACGCCCGCCCGCTCATGCCATCAACCGCGCGAGCAGATCCGCGAGGCTGGCCGCTTCGTCGTCATCGAGCTTTGCCGCGACGTGCTTCTGAATGGCAGCCCTATAGACGGGCCACATCCTGTTCAGCAGGTCGCGCCCGTCCTCTGTGATCGCGACGACTTGGCCGCGGCCGTCCTCCTCGCAAGGCTCGCGCGCGACATAGCCGCCTTTCTCGAGCCGGTCGATCAACCGCGAGACATTGTGCTGGGCGATCAGCAGGCGGCCCTCGATCTCGAGCGGCCTGAGCCGTCCGTCGTCCGAGCGCTTGAGCTCGAGCAGGACGTCGTACCAACCGAGCGGCGGGAAGCCGGCCGCCTTGAGGTCGGCCTCGATCGCGCCGAGCACGCGCTGCGACGCCTTCACCAGACGGGCCCAGGCGCGGATGTGGTTTTCAGAGGGGGAAATGACCATAGGCAGAGCATACCACTTCATGCATCTGCATCAAGCTTGACATGTGGATGCATGTGCATTTATATCGATGCATATGCATTTAATCCGTCTGGAGAGAACCTCGATGATCCCAACCTCCACCGACCTCGCCGCCTTCCTCCTTCGCATCGCACTCGGCGCGATGTTCCTCGCCCACAGTCTCATCCTGAAGCTCTTCGTGTTCACGCTGCCGGGCACCGCGCGGTTCTTCACTTCGATCGGCCTGCCGGCCCGGTCTGCCTATGTCGTCTTCGTGCTGGAGGCGATCGGCGGCGCTCTGCTCGTTCTCGGCGTGCAGGTCCGCTGGGTGTCGCTGATCCTCTTGCCCATCCTGCTCGGCGCCACCTGGGCGCATGCAGGCAACGGGTGGATGTTCGGCTACCCGAACGGCGGCTGGGAATATCCGCTTTATCTGGCGCTGCTCGCCCTCGTCCAAGTCCTGCTCGGCGAAGGAGCCTTCGCGCTCCAGCGCTCCAGGCCGCTCCCGTTCATCTCGACCCAGGCCGCCTGAATGAGGACGTCATGAAGCACGAACTGATCAAGCTCGAGGACATTCCGAAGGAGGGTTCGGTCATCGTCCCCTTCTTCGGCCGGGACCTGCATGTCTTTCTCGCGGAGGGCAGGCCGCGCGCCGTCGCCAATGTCTGCCTCCACTTCGGCGGTCCGCTGGAATGCAAGGACGGCGCCTTCGTCTGTCCGTGGCACCAGGCCCGCTTTGACATGGCGAGCGGCCGGCGGATCGACGGTCCCGCGCCGAAGGACGCGCGCCTGCTGACGCTTTCGACGCGCGTCGAGAGCGACAGTCTGGTCTATGTCTGGGGAGAAGCCTGATGACCCAAGCCCTTACCCTCGTCTCATTCGACCTCTGCCCCTATGTCCAGCGGGCCGCGATCGTGCTCCGCGAGAAGGGTGTTCCCTTCGAGCGCATCGACGTCGACCTGGCGGCCAAGCCCGACTGGTTCGAGGCGATCTCGCCTCTCGGCAAGGTGCCGCTTCTCAAGGTCGGCGACGACGTGCTGTTCGAAAGCGCCGTCATCGTCGAGTACCTGGAGGAGGTCCGGGTGCCCGCGCTCCACCCCGCTGATCCGCTCGTCAAGGCCCGGCACCGCGCCTGGATGGAGTTCGGCTCCTCGATCCTCGCGGACATCTGGGTGATCGAGACCACGAAGGACCGCCCGATCTTCGACCAGAAAGTCGCGCTCCTCATGGAGAAGTTCGCGCGGATCGAGGCGCAGTTGGGCGCAGGCCCGTTCTTCGCCGGCGGACACTTCTCGGTCGTCGATGCCGTGTTCGCGCCGGTCTTCCGCTACTTCGACGTGTTCGATCAGATCGCCGACCTCGGCGTGTTCGATCGCCTGCCGAAGGTGCAGGCCTGGCGGAAGGCACTCGCTGAGCGCCCCTCGGTCAGACGGGCGGTCGTGCCGGACTATGGCGAACGCCTGCGGGCATTCCTGAAGAAGCATGACGGCGTGATCGCGCAGGGTCTTGCCTGACGGGGTGAGGACGGCCTCAGAGGGGTCGGGCCTGCTTGCTGTGAGCCCCGTCTCTCATCCATCTGAGGCCAGAGACCTCGGGTGAGTTTGGCGCTGATGCGCCGGGTGAGCAACGGTCGATCGGGTGACGTCCCCTGGGGTGGTGTAGGACGAAGGCCACCTGCGCTTCCGTGAACCTCTACTTCTTCATCGTCGTGCCCCGTCTTCCGACCCGATCCAAAACTGGAAATGTCCAGTTCCGGATGGCTGGAAAAACGGGCAGCAGGTCAAGACTGTGCCGAGGCGCAGGCGACCGTGGCGAAGCTGGCGAACGGCATCGCGGCCGGGATGCTCAGCATCAACCACCTGGGACTGGCGCTGCCCGAGGTCCCGTTCGGCGGCATCCGGAACAGCGGCCACGGCACCGAAGTGGTTCGGAGGCGATCGCCGCCTGTCTCGACACCCACTTCGTCACCATCGGGCCGTAGTCCCATCCGGCGCGGCGGTGCCCCGTCGTCCGAGGGGCGCGCGCCGGGCTCGACCGATCGGCGACGTTCGTAGGCTCGGGCCCGGGGTCCGTCACGGCGCCGGTCCGACGTCGCCGGCCTCCTCGTGGACTTCGACGGGCGTAGCCCGCCATGCGTCGAGTGAGGCCGGTCGAAGGTGTCGTAATCGATCCACCGTCCGATGTCTGCCCGGGCCTCGGAGCCGGTCTCATCTCACCCCGTGGCCCGCCCGAGACGATAGTCCGACGGCTCCGGTCTACGGGTCATGTTCCAGTAGTCCACCAGCCGCCAGGGCTGGTTGATGGTGATGCGCCCGCTGCCGTTGCGGTACCACGAGCGCACGCTGGGATGACTCCAGACGAAGTGGAGCAATTCGCGGTCCATTCGGGCGTTGTAGTCGCTCTGCACACCGTCGCGCAGCTCGAGCCGGGTCGCGCCCGCCTCCCGCATCATGTCGAGGCAGCCCGAGACGTAGTTGATCTGGCATTCGGCGAGGAAGGTCACACTGCCGCCGTGACCCAATCCGGTATTCGGCCCGTAGAGGACGAAGAAGTTGGGAAACCCCTCGACCGTGGTCCCGAGATGGGCGCGCGGATCGTCGTCGCCCCACAGCTCCCGAATGGTCTTTCCGCCCGTGCCGGTGATCTCCATCGGCCACAGCATCTTCGAGGCCTGAAAGCCGGTGGCCAGAACCAGCATGTCGAGTTCGATGGTGCGGCCGTCGGAAAGACGGACGCCGTGCGGCACGATCTCCGCGATCGGATCCGTGACCAGTTCCACGTGATCGCGCAGGAGCATGTCGAACCAGCCCGCGTCGGCCAGGACCCGTTTGCCGTAGGGCGGATAGTCGGGCACCACCTTGGCGAGGAGATCGGGACGAGTCTCGAGGCGCTTTTCGAAATACCGCAACATCGCCGCACGCAGCCGCGCGTTCAGGGCGTTGACGGACTCGCTGCCGCCCTGCCAATCCGGGTCGATGCGAAGAGCGGGAAAGAGCCCGTCGCCGAAGCCCCAGAAGAGTTGGAAGCGATACCAGCCGGCATAGAACGGCACGGAGTTCAGGGCCCAGTGCTTTCCCGGTCCCATCTTGCGGAGGGCATTGGGGCTGCGGACCACCCAGCCGCCGGAGCGTTGGAAGACGTGGAGCGAGGCGACGTCGTCGACGATGCCCGGCCCCACCTGGACCGCACTCGCTCCCGTACCGATCAAACCGACCCGTCTGCCGCGCGGATCGGTGGTCTCGTTCCAAGCGGCCGTATGCACCACGGGGCCGGCGAAGGTCTCGATCCCGGGAATCCGGGGGACCGCGGGACGATTCAGTTGGCCGACGGCGGTGACGAGAATCCGCGCTTCGTGGACGGTCGTGCCGTCGGGACCCTTCGCGGTCACGATCCACAGGTCGCGGGTCGGGTCGAAACGGGCAGAGACCACTTCGGTTCGGAAGCGGATCAGCGGGCGGATGCCGAACCAGTCCGTCACCCGGGCGACGTATTTGCGGATCTCGTCCCGGCCCGAGAAATATCTCGGCCAGTCGTTGTTCGGTGCGAAGGAGAATTGGTAGAAGTGGTTCGGCGTGTCGACGGCACAACCCGGGTAACGGTTTTCGAACCATGTGCCGCCGACGTCTTCGTTCTTCTCGAAGAGAGTGCAAGGCACGCCCTTTTCCTTCAGACGGACGGCGGCGCAGATCCCGGAAACGCCGGCCCCGACGATGATGGCGCTCATCCCGTCGAGGGGAGCCACCGTCGCGGGCTTCGCCCAGGCGTCGGCGCCGGAGAATCCGACCTGCTCGGTCAGCATAGGGACATATTCCGGACCGACCTCGCCGCCGACCGCGACGCCGAGCATGTGCTGGAGGAGCGCGGGGTCGGGCTCGGCCAGGGCGGCGGGTCGGTCCGGGCGGGCGAGCTCGGCCGCCAGCCGGTCGCGGATGCGGACGGCGAGGTCGGGAGGGATCGTCTGCGAATAGTCCCAGGGGCCGGAGACGTGCGGCGCGATCTCGTCCAGGAGCGAGAGGTCGCCGGTGATCTGAACCAGAGCCATGGCCAGGGGAACGATATCGGCCTCGTCGAGGAGGCTGCGGGTCGGTGCGATTTCCTGTGACATCGGGGCGGGGCTTTCGGAAAGTGGGTCAAGCGCCGGTGAAGCGGGGAGCGCGACGCTCGGCGAAGGCGGCCACCGCCTCGGCATGGTCCCGAGTGGTGTGGGCGACGGCCTGCAGCGAGGCCGAGTGATCGAGGACACCGTCCAGAGTGCCGAGCCGGGCCTCCCTCAGGAGCCGCTTGGTCATCCTCACGGCGATCGGCGGATTGGCGGCGATCCGGTCGGCGATGCCACGGGCGGCGGCGAGCAGTTCGCCGTCCGGCACGACGCGCGAGACGAGGCCGATCGCCAGAGCCTCGGCGGCGGAGAGCGTGTCGCCGGTCAAGGCCATCTCGGCCGCGCGGGCGTGGCCCACGACCCGCTGCAGCAGGAAGGCGCCACCGTCTCCCGGAACGATGCCGATCTTCACGAAGCTCTCGGCGAAACGGGCGCTCTCCGCGGCGATGCGAATGTCGCACATGCAGGCGAGGTCGCAACCCGCGCCGATGGCCGGGCCGTTCACCGCCGCGATGAGCGGGATCTCGACCGCCTCGAAGGCCCGCGGGATCCGCTGGATCCCACGTCGGTAACTCTGCCGGGTGCGGGGCGGCGGCATTCCGGCCATGTCGTCTTCGAGCATCTTCTTCAGATTGCCGCCCGAAGAGAAGCTGCTGCCGGCACCCGTCAGGATCGCGACGCGGAGGTCGGGGTCGGCGTCGACGTCTTCGACCGCGGCGATCAGGCCGTCGATCACATCGTCGTCCGATATGGCGTTGCGGGTCTCGGGGCGATCGATGGTGATCGTCGCGACGAAGCCGTCGCGTTCGATCCGCACGGGACGGGTCATGATTTCCTCCTTCGATGCCGAAGCGTCGTTTCATCGGTCGGACCGGCTCAGCGCAGCCCCAGGCCCCGCGCGACGATGCCCCGCAGGATCTCGCGCGTTCCTCCGCGCAAAGAGAACGACGGGGCGGACATGATGGTCGTGGCGAGGCACCCGGCGAGGGCCGGGTCGGCCCGACGCGCCTCGACCCCGAGGATCAGCCGCACGACGTCGGGGATCTCCTGTTCGAGTACGGCACCGAGGTCCTTCACCAAGGCCGCCTCGATCGTCGGATCGCGCCCCTGATCGATCAGGCGCGAGACGCCCTGCGACATGTGGCGCAACGTCACCAGATGGGCGGCGATCCGGCCGAGGGCGGCGGCGCCGGCCCGGTCGATCGCGCCGCGCAGGCCCCGAGACAGTTCGACCACGGCCTGGAACGAGGACAGGAACCGTTCGGGCCCACTGCGTTCGAGCGCCAGTTCGCTCGTTACTTGGGCCCAGCCGTCGCCCTCCCGGCCGAGCAGGGCATCGGCGGGCACGAAGACCTCGGTCAGGGTCACCTCGTTGAAGTGATGATCTCCGGCCAGCGACAACACCGGGCGGACGGTGAGGCCGGGTGTGGTCATGTCGACCAGGAACTGGCTCATTCCGCCGTGACGATTGCCGGCTTCGGCGCCGCCGGTCCGGCAGAACAGAATCATGTAGTTGGAGCGATGGGCGTTCGTGGTCCAGAGCTTGGTGCCGTCGATGACCCAGCCGCCCTCGACCCGGCGGGCCCGGCACCGTACGCCGGCGAGGTCGGAGCCGGCATCCGGCTCGCTCATCCCGATGCAGAAATAGCATTCGCCGGCGGCGATCCGAGGCAGGATGGTGCGGCGCTGCTCTTCGGATCCGTAACGCAGCAGGAGCGGGCCGCTCTGCCGGTCGGCGACCCAATGGGCCATGACGGGGGCGCCGGCGGCGAGCAACTCCTCGAGCACCACATAGCGTTCGGCCATGGAGCGCTCTCCCCCGCCGTACCGCTTCGGCCATACCATGCCCAGCCAGCCTCTGGCGCCCAATTTGCGGCTGAAATCCTCGTCGTGGGCCGTCCAGGATTCGGCGCGTGCCGCCGGACTGCGTTCGGCGAGCTCGGCGGCGAGAAAGGCCCGCACATCGGATCGCAGACCGTCGAGATCTCCGGCCGTCGACGCGGACACGGGCGATGGGGAGGAACGAGTGGTCATGCTTCGGCGATCCTTCATGATACTGAGTAGTATTTATCCGACCGCGTCGCGCGTCAAGAGGGACGGGCGGCCCATCCCGGGCGGAGGAGGTTCCCGAGGCATCGTCCGTCCAACCAGGCCAGGACCGCGTCGCGGGTCCAGGCGTGGAAATCGGCCATGGTCTCTCGCGCCACGTAGCCCATGTGCGGCGACAGGAGCAGGTTCGGACCGGCCCTCCGCAGGGGGTGGTCGACCGGCAGCGGTTCCCGATCCCAGACGTCGAGCGCGGCGCCGCCGATCGTTCCCTCGCGCAGGGCGTCCGCCAGGGCGGCGTGATCGACGAGCGATGCGCGCGACGTGTTGACGAGGAGCGCGTCCCGCTTCATCGCGGCCAGTTCCCGGACACCGATCAGACCCCGGTTCTCCGGGCTCGAGCGGACGTGGAGCGAGACGACGTCGGCCGTCCGCAGCAGCGCGTCGCGATCCGTCGCGGCGACGTGGGCGGGCATGTCGGCGGCGGCGACGCTGCGGCTGGCGGCGAGCACCCGCATCCCGAAGGCATGGGCGTAATCCGCCACCATCGCCGCGATGGTTCCGAAACCGATCAGCCCCAGCACCGATCCGTCCAGCAGCCGTCCCGGCGGACCCGCCCAGGAACCGGCGCGCATCCCGGCATCCTGCGCAGGAATGTTGCGTACCGACGCCAGGATCAATCCCCAGGTCAATTCCGCCGTGGCCCGCTGGCCGCGCCCGTTCGGTGTGCCTAAGACCGCGATGCCGCGGCGCTCGGCGGCGTCGAGGTCGATGGCGGCGTTCCAGACGCCGGTGGTCACCACGCATTTCAATCGGGGAAGACGGTCGATCAAAGCCGCGGGCAACGCCTGCCGCTCCCGCATCAGGCAGAGCACGTCGAACCCCAGAAGCGTTTCGGCGGCCTCGTCGAGGGGACCGAGGTTCTCGCGGAAGACCTCCAGTTCGGCCCGCCCCTCGAGAGCGGACCAGTCGGCGAGCGTCAGGGCGAGCCCCTGATAATCGTCGAGAATGGCGATGCGCGGTCTGCTCACGTCGTCCTCCCCGTCGTCGGGTCGCGCCCGCGTGGTCTGCCCAGGTCGGTTTCCGAAATCCCGCCGCGGCGCGTCGGCGAGCGTCGGCCGCGTCGATACCTTCTCCGGCCACCGATCCGTCGGCGAAGGCGAACGCCGACACGCCTATCTCGGGAGGGATGCCGTTCCGCCGACGGCGACCCCGACCGGCGGGCGTGTGGTCAGACCGTCCGCCGTCGCGAAATCCTCGCGCGGAGATCGGAGAGCAGACCGACGATCCCGGTCCGCAGGACCATGACGAGGGTCATGAAGATCAGGCCCTGGGTCACCATCACCCATTCGCCGAGGCCGGCGAGGCGGTTCTGCATGCCCACGATGAAGGCGGCGCCGACCAGTGGGCCGAAGAGCGTGCCGATGCCCCCGACCAGCGTCATGAGGATGACTTCGCCCGACGTACCCCAATGCAGGTCCGTGATGCTCGCCATCTGAAACACGACCGCCTTGGTCGCACCCGCCACGCCCGAGAGGCCCGCCGACAGGACGAAGGCGAGGAGCTTGTAACGATCCACGTCGAATCCGAGGCTGATCGCTCTCGGTTCGTTGTCGCGGATCGCCTTCAGCACCTGGCCGAAGGGCGAGTGGATGGTGCGATGGATCAACGCGAAACAGGCGAGGAAGATCGCCAGAACGACATAGTAGAGCGCCCGCTCGTCGGTGATGTCGATCACGCCCAGGACGGCCCGGCGTGGGACGTATTGCAGTCCGTCTTCACCTCCGCTGAAGGGCGCGCGCATGACGAAGAAGTACGTCATCTGGGCGAAGGCAAGCGTGATCATCGTCATATAGATGCCCTTGCGCCGAATGCACAGCTGGCCGACCACGAGGCCCAGCGTCGCCGCGACGGCCGTGCCGGCGAGGATGCCCAATTCGGTCGGCCATCCCATGACCTTGATCGTGTAGGCCGAGGCATAGGCGGCCCCACCGAAGAACATCGCATGGCCGAAGGACAGGATGCCGGTGAAGCCGAGGAGCAGGTTGAAGGCGCTGGCGAAGAGGGCGAAGCACAGCACCTTCATCAGCAGAACCGGATAGACGAAGCTCGGCGCGGCTAGCGCGATCACCAGCACCGCCGTTCCGACGAGGGTCGAATTGGGCCGCCACAGCATGGGCTATTTCTCCTGTCCGAAGAGACCGGCCGGGCGCAGGAACAGCACGATGGCCATGATGACGAAGATGACGGTGTCGGACGTCTCGGGGAGGAACACCTTGGCCAACCCCTCGATCACGCCCAGGGAGAAGCCGGTGACGATCGCTCCCATGATCGAGTTCAACCCGCCGATCACCACCACCGCGAAGACCGCGATGATGACGTTCGCCCCCATCAGGGGGCTGACGTTCTGGATCGGCGCGGCCATGACCCCCGCCAGCGCGGCCAGTGCGACGCCGAAGCCATAGGTGAGGGTGATGAGCACCGGAACGTTGATGCCGAAGGCCCGAACCAGAACGGGATCTTCGGTCGCGGCACGCAGATAGGCGCCGAGCTGGGTGCGCTCGATCACGAACCACGTGCCGAAACAGACGACGAGTGCGGCCGGCACCACGAGGGCGCGGTAATAGGGCAGGAACATGAAACCCAACTGCAGGCCGCCCGGAAGCGGATTGGCATATCGCTGCCCGGTCGATCCGAACTGGTAGCGAAACAGCCCCTCCACCACCATCGCGGCACCGAAGGTGAACAGGAGACCGAACAGGTGATCCTTGTCGTAGAGGTGGCGCAGGAAGACCCGTTCGAGCACGATGCCGGCGGCTCCCACCACCAGCGGCGCGAGAAACAGGGCGTACCAGAAGCCCAGACCCAGCCAATTGGCCATCATCCAGGCGGTGAAGGCGCCCAGCATGTATTGTGCGCCGTGCGCGAAGTTGATGACGTTCAGCATGCCGAAAATCACCGCCAGCCCGAGACTCAGGATCGCGTAGGTCGCCCCGTTGACCAGGCCCAGGATCAATTGACCCAGGAGGAGCGGTGCAGGAACTCCGAAGATCAGGTCCATCTTTCCTCCCTTTTCCCACTTCAGACGGCGAGATATTCGTGCAGCCTATCGGTCGCGGTGCCGATGTCTGCGGCCAAGACGTGATCGACGACCAATCCGTCCTCCATGACGTAGTGGCGATCGGCGATGCCGGCGGCGAAGCGGAAGTTCTGCTCGACGAGCAGGATCGTGTAGCCGCGCGTCTTCAATTGACGGATCGCATCGCCGATCTTCTGGACGATCACCGGGGCGAGGCCCTCGGTCGGTTCGTCCAACAGCAGCAGGCGTGCGCCGGTGCGCAGGATGCGACCGATCGCCAGCATCTGCTGTTCTCCTCCGGACAGGCGCGTCCCCTGGCTGCGGCGGCGCTCGGCGAGGTTCGGGAAGAGAGTGTAGATCTCCTCGACCGACAGGCCCCCCCGCGCGATCACCGGCGGCAGCAGCAAGTTCTCCTCGACCGTCAGGGACGAGAAGATGCCCCGGTGTTCGGGGCACCATGCCGCGCCCAGGCGGGCGATGCGGTCGGACGGCGCCGCGACGACTTCCCGGTCCCGGAGCCGGATCGAACCCAGGCGGCGGGGGATCGCCCCCATGATGCATTTCAGCGTGGTCGATTTTCCCGCACCGTTGCGTCCGAGAAGCGTCACCAGTTCGCCCTCGTGAACCTGTAGGTCGATGCCGTGCAGGGCGTGGCTCTCGCCGTAGAAGGCGTGCAGACCGCGGATCTGCAGAATGATTGCGGCGTCAGGCTGCATCGGTCCGCCCCACATAGGCATCGACCACACGCGGGTCGCGCGAGATCTCGGCATAGGTTCCTTCGGCCAGCACTTCGCCCCGGGTCAGGACCGTGATCCGATCACAGAGCCGCGAAACCACGTGCATGTTGTGCTCGACCATCAGGACGGTGCGGCCACGGGCCGTCCGCTCCAGGAGGTCGGCGATGCGCCCGATGTCCTCGGAGGCGAGCCCCGCCATGGGTTCGTCCAACAGCATCAGCTCCGGCTCGAAGGCGAGGGTGGTGGCCAGTTCGAGCGCGCGCTTGCTGCCGTAGGGCAGGGTCCCCGCCATCGCGGCGCGCTGTCCGCCGAGGCCGACGTCGGCGAGGAGGCTCTCGGCGCGGTCGTTCAGTTCGTTCAGGCACGACTCGTTCCGCCAGAAGCGGAAGGAGATGCGCCGGCGCTGCTGAAGGGCGAGCCGAACGTTCTCGAGGAGGCTCAAGCGGGGAAAGACGGCCGAAATCTGGAAGGAGCGCAGGATGCCCAGATCCGGCAGTCTGGCCGCCTTCACCCGGGAGATGTCGCGGGCATTGTAGATGATCTCGCCGTCGGTCGGCTCCAGAAAGCGGGTGATCAGATTGAAACAGGTCGATTTGCCGGCGCCGTTCGGCCCGATCAGGGCGTGGAAGCCGTTGCGGCGCACCTTGAGATTCACGTCCTTGACGGCCGTGAACCCCTTGAACGATTTCGTCAGGCGGCGCGTCTCCAGGATGAAGTCGTCGCTCATCGGGTCGCCTCCGGGGTCACGGGCGGCCGCGCACCGCCGAACATTTCCCAGCCGGCCGCGGTCGACCAGCCGCAGTCGACCGGAACGTCGATGCCCGTGATGGCCGAGGCCCGGTCGGAGGCGAGGAACTCCACCGTCTCGGCCACCTCCGACGGCTCGACCGAGCGGCCCATCGCGGCATGCGTGCCGAAATCGGACCCGTAGTAGCGAGTGCCGGCGGCGCGGTGCTTCAGAATGCGTTCGACCAGGGTCACACCCGGCGAGACCGAATTCACCCGCACGCCGGAGTGCCCCCATTCGCCGGCCAGATTGCGCGTCAGGCCGATGATCGCGGTCTTCGAGGTGCCGTAGGCGAGAAGCGGCGACGAGAAGAGGCCCGTGACCGATGCGATGTTGACGATGCTGCCCGCCCCGCGCGCCGCCATGCGCCCGCCGAAGATACGGTCGGCGTGCCAGGTGCCGTCGAGGTTGACCCGCAGGACCCGGGACCAGTCGTCGTCCGACAGGCGATGCGGCGGCAGGCTGTCGTGGAACGCCCCCGAAGACACCACCAGCGCCGCGACCGGGCCGAGATCGGCCTCGATCCGCGCCGCCGTCACCTCCATTCCGGCCGGATCGGTCACGTCGAGGCCGACGCCCACCCCGTCCTCGACCTCGGCGGCGATCCGGGTCGCCGCGGCGTCGTCGAGGTCGGCGGCCACGACGCGCCACCCGCGCGCGGCCATCACCCGCACCGTCGCCGCGCCGATGCCGTTGCCGCCGCCGATCACCACGGCCAGTCTGCGCCGTTCCGTCATGGTTCTTCCCCTTCTCGTCAGAGATCAGCCGCCCGACGCGGCGCCCAGGACCACCCGTCCGTTGTTCAGGACGAGCGTATCGCGTTCTTCGGCATGGGCACGGAACCAGAGTGTGTCGCCGTCGTCCCAGATCTCGGTGCGGATCCGCTCGCCGGGATAGACCGGTGCGACGAAGCGAACGTCGATCTCTCGTACGAGGTTCGTGTCGTAGGCCCGGGTGCGGCCGAGGACCGAGCGCAGGGCGACCGCCATGGTGCACAGACCCTGCAGGATTGGTCGCTCGAACCCCGCGCGGCGGGCGACGGCGGGATCGGAATGCAGCGGGTTGTAGTCGCCCGAAAGGCGGTAGATCAGCGCGGCCTGCGGCAGCGTCGCCAGGCCGTGCACGTGATCCGGGGCCCGCGCGGGCGGGCTCGGCGCCTGCTTTTCGAGGGTGGCGGGGCCGCCGCATCCGCCGTCGCCGCGGCAGAAGGCGAGCTGGTCGACCGCGGCGATCAACTCGCCGGTCTCCTCGAGCCGTACCTCGCGCTCCTGCCGGAGGAGGGCGCCGCGACCCTCGCCCTTGTCGGCGATTTCGACGACCCGCGAGACCGAGGTGACCGCCGCCCCCGGGGCGAGCGGGCGCAGCAGTCGGATCGACTGTTCCGCATGGAGTACCCGGGTCCAGTCGATGCCGGTGCCCGCGTCGCGCATCCAGAAGCCGGGATGGGCGAGCACCGCCGCCATCGCGGGAAAGGCGCGCAATCCGCGCTCCTGCACGAAGGGCAGTTCCGCCTCGTCGCACGGGTCGTGCCCCATGCCGATCCCCAGCGCATAGAGCATCGTGTCGCGCGGCGTATAGACCTGCCGGGCGGCCGGAATCGGCCAGTTCAGCACGGTGTCCCTGTCGAACGCCATCAGATCGGATCCCAGGTGAAATAGGACACCGCCGTGTCGAGCGGCGTGAAGGCCCGGCGGAACGAGGGTTCGGCGGTCTCGGCGATGGTCGCGGGCGTCCAACCGTCGGCGGTGTGAACCGAGCGGACCGGGCGCATCTGGCCGTAGAGGAGGATCTCGTTGCGCCGCACGCCGAAGATCTGGCCGTTGACGCCGGAGGCCGCGTCGCTGAGGAGATAGACGGCGAGCGGCGCGATCTTCTCCGGCGTCATCTTCTTCAGCTTCTCGGCCCAGACGGCTTGTTCCGGCGTGTCGGTCGGTACCGAATTGATCATCCGGCTCCAGGCGGTGGGCGCGATGCAGTTGGAGCGGATGCCGACCCGCCCCATCTCGAGCGCGATGGACTGCGACAGGCCGACGACGGCCATCTTGGCGGCCGAGTAGTTCGCCTGCCCGACGGATCCCACCAGACCGGCGTTCGAGGTGGTGTGCACGAAGGCGCCCGAGCCCTGGGCGCGCATGTGCGGAGCGGCGGCACGACTGACGAAGAAGGTGCCGTGCAGGTGGACGTCGATCACCGCGCGCCATTCCTCTTCGCTCATCTTGTGGAACATGCGGTCGCGCAGGATGCCGGCGTTGTTCATCACGCCGTCGATGCGGCCGAAGTGGTCGAGGGCGCAGGCGACGATCCTTTCGGCGCTCGCTCGGCTCGACACGCTGTCGATCGACGCCACCGCCTCGCCGCCGAAGGCGCGGATCTCGGCCACGACGTCGTCGGCGGCGCCGGCATTGTCGACCTCGCCGTGAAGGCTCGCCCCGAGGTCGTTGACCACGACGCGCGCGCCCTGGCGGGCGAGGGCCACGGCGATCGCCCGCCCGATGCCCCCGCCCGCGCCGGTCACGACGATGGATTTTCCTTCGACCATTCGGTCCGCGGCGAAGGTGGGTGTGTCGGACATGGGTCGTTCTCCCGGTCGGCCGCCTCAGGCGGTCAGAGTGGCTTCTGTTCCGAAAATGCAGCTGGCCTGGCAGGACAGCGTGCCGCCGTTGCCGTGGACCATCGCGGTGTCGGCGCGGACCTGCTGGCGGGCGCCCGCCTCGCCGCGCAACTGCTCCACCGCTTCGATGATCGGGAAGATCCCATACATGCCGGGATGCACGCAGGAGAGACCGCCCCCGTTGGTGTTGACCGCCAGCCGTCCGCCCGGGGCGATGGCCCCGCCCGAGACGAAGGACCCGCCCTCGCCCTTCCGACAGAAGCCGAGATCCTCGAGGAACAGGAGCGTGTTGATGGTGAAGGCGTCGTAGAGTTGCACCATGTCCATCTGGTGCGGGCCGAGGCCGGCCATGGCGTAGGCCGCCGCACCCGACTGCGTGGCCGCCGTCACGGTGAGGTCCTGCATCATCGCGATCTGCCGGTGCCAATGCGCGCATCCCGCTCCGAGCAGGTAGACCGGAGCTTTCGGCCGGTCCCGGGCGGCATCGGCGCGCATCATCACCACGGCGCCACCGCCGTCGGTGACGAGGCAGCAATCGAGCCGGGAGAGCGGATCGGAGACCATCGGCGCCGCCAGAACGTCGTCGAGCGTCAGGGGGTCGCGTTTGAACGCCCGCGGGTTCAGGCCGGCCCAGGCACGGGCGGCCACGGCCACTTCGGCGAGATGGGTACGGGTGGTGCCGAATTCGTGCATGTGGCGGGCGGTGGCCAGCGCATAGGCGGTGATCGGCTGGCGCGGATCGTAGACCGCTTCGTTCACCTGCGGTTCGGCCGAGCTGACCAGTCGGCCCGCCGCCGAGCGTTGGTTGCTGCCGTAGGCGATCAGCGCCACGTCGCAGAGCCCGGCCCGAAGTGCCGTCGCTGCAGTCAGGACGTGGACTTCGAACGAGGCTCCGCCCGCCATCGTGCCGCTGAAATGGCGAGGGCGGATGCCGAGGTATTCGGCGGCCGTGATCGTCGGCATGGCATGGGTGGACGACGAGACGAACAGACCGTCGACGTCCTTCAGGCCGAGGCCGGCATCCGCTAGGGCCGCCTTCGCGCTCTCCGCCATGATCTCGATCGCCGACCAGCCCGACGCCTGTCCGAGCCCGGCCAGTCCGATCCCGACGACGGCGGTCTCGCCACGCAGCTTGCTCATGCCTCGCCTCCGTCGCGAACGGGCTCGAAGTAGAGGATCGGCGCGCCGTCCCGCACGTCGATGCGGGCGCGAACCGCCATGCCGATCACCACCTCTTCGGGCGCGCAGCCGACGACGCGGGTCATGGTGCGCGGCCCCTCGGCCAGATCGACCAGGGCGATGTTGTGGTCGCCGCCCTCGGTTGCCGGGCGGCGCACGATCGTCGTCGCGTAGACCGTCCCCCGTCCCGAGGCCTCGATCCATTCGAGATCGCCTTCGCCGCTGCCGGGCAGCAACGTCCGCGGATAGAAGACGCAGGTCCCGGTCGACGCGGAACGCTGGATCATGAACCGGCCCTCGGCCAGGAAGGCGCGATAGCGCGCTTCGGGACCGGGGCCTTCGGTGCGTGAGAGGGTCATCGTCGGGTCCGCTGGTCGGGTCATCGGGCGGCTCGTCTTCCGATGGTGGTCAGGACGGGCCAGAGGTCTTCGGGAGCGTGCCGCAACAAGGTGTTTCCCAAGGCGGCCTGCCAGTGGAGTTCGTTGCCGTACTCGTCGCGCCACGACCAGAGCCGGCGGGTCAGATGGTGCAGCCGGTGTTCGCGTGCGAAGCCCATGGCGCCGTGCACCTGATGGGCGATGCCGGCGGCGCGGCTCGCCGCCTCGCCGGTGCGGGCCTTGGCGACGGCCACCGCCCGCGCATCCGACACGCCGAGGAGCCCCACCGCCGCGGCCGCCTCGGCCGCGGCGGCATCCGAGGCGAGCACCGCGACGTTCTGCTGGATCGCCTGAAACCGGCCCAGGGGGCGTCCGAACTGCACTCGCTCCTGCGCATACTGCACGGTCATGTCGCGCAGGCGGTCGAGCGCCCCGGCGATCTGCACCGATCGCGCCAAAGCCGCGAGCCTCAGAACCGTTTCGGTTCCGCCGACGAAAGGGGCGGTTCGGACATCGTCGAGACGCAGGTCGAAGATCAGGGTGTCGCGGGGTTCGTTCGCCATGTTGGACCCCGGCTCCGCTCGCCGCTCCGTGCGATCGAGGACGCACAGCCGTGGGCCTTCGGCGCCGTCCGCCACCAACACGACGGCATCGGCCCGTTCGCCCCACGGCACCGAGGCGATCCGCCCGTGCAACCGCCATCCCGAGCCTTCGGGGCGCAGGAGAGCGCCGGGACCCGCGGCGAGGACCACGAGGCCTTCGGGGGCGGGGAGGCCGGTCGACCCCAGAACGTGGCCGGCGAGAAGCGTCTCGGCGAGCGGCAGCGGAGCCGCGTGGCGGGCGGCGACGGCGGCCAGCGGCAAAGCCTCGGCCAGCGTCAGGCCGGCGCCGCCCCGATCCTCGGGCAGGGTGGCGCGGTCGAAGCCCGCCTCCGATACGGCGGCCCACGGCGCCTCCGGCCATTCTCCGGCGTCCGCCGCCTTCAGTACCTCCGGTCCGCACAGATCGGCGAGCATGCGATCGGCGGTCTCGACCATGAAGCGCCCGGTCTCGTCGAGCAGGTCTTCGAACATCTCAGCCTCCCGTCCGCCGCCGCCACGACGGGGCGGTCCGTGTGATGAAGGCGTTCAGGCCTTCGCTGCCGGCCCCGAAGCGGAGGTCGCGCACGCTGATCTCCGCGGCCGTGTCGAGATAGGGACCGAGGTCGAGCACCTCGAGCTCGCGCATCAACGCCTTGGTGTTGGCGACGGCCCCCGGCTCGCAGGCCAGGACCGCGTCCAACACGGTGGCCAAAAGGGACTCGAGTTCGCCGGTGTCGGCGGCGAGGTAGTCGGCGAAGCCGAGCCGATGGGCTTCGACCGCGTTGATGCGGGTCGCGGTCAGCGCCAGCATCCGCGCCGCCGAATAGCCGATCCGGCGGACGACGAAGGGCGAGATCTGGGACGGCGCGAAGCCCAGCATGACCTCGGGCAGGGCGAGAACCGTCGATTTCTCGGCGAGCACCACATCCGACACCGCCGCGATGCCGAGGCCGGTTCCGAACACCGGTCCCTCGAGCATCGAGACGACGATCTTGGGGCACCGGTCGACGAGTTCGAGCAGATCGCCCGAGCCCCGGGCCAGTCGATAGAGGGGGCGGTCGGCGTCCCTGTCCGATCCGTCCATCTTCTCCATGGCGGCGGTCAGCTCGACGAGATCGCCCCCCGCGCTGAAGATGCCGCCCTTGCCGCGGAACACGACGACTCGGACACTCGGCTCGCCGGTCAGGCTCGAGATCAGGGACGCGACCTCTTCGCTCATGCCCGTGTTGAACGCGTTCTGGGAGGCCTCCCGCGCGAAGGTCACGTGGAGGACGCCCGGCGGGTCGAATTCCAGTTCGAGATATCTCGTGATCGGAAGACGCATCTTCTTCTATCGTGCTCGTGGTTCGGGGGAAGCCGTGTCGACGCGATCGCTCAGGTGAGGCCGAGCCGGCGGCGCATCTGCCCCAGCGTGTCGTCGGCATCTCTGCGCTGGATGGCCCAGTCGGGTGCGATCGGCAGCGACGTGTCCTCGCAGGCATGGACCTTTTCGAAGATCACCGTGCGGCGGGCGATCGCCCACTTTCCGTCCCGGCGCTCGAAGAGATCGACGTAGCGTCCGGTGACCTCCATCGAAACGGAGGCATCCGGAGCCAACTCGCGGTCGCCCATGAGCATCAGGCGGGATTCCCCGGCCTCGGGACCCATGGTCTGTCGGGCGAGATAATAGGTCTCGGCCAAGGCGCGATCGGGTCCGGCGAATTCGATCAGACAGTTGGTCACGAAATGCATCGAATGGGCGATGAAGGCATGGCGCCGTTCGAGCCATTCGATGAACCCGTCGACGTCGCCCTTGTAGGCTCCGTGGTCGTCGTGGGCGTCGGCATGATAGACGGAGCGCACCAGCGCCCAGTCGCGACGATCCACGCCGCGCGCATAGGATAGGGCCAGATCCTGGATCCGCTGCCGGTCCTCGAGACGCATGTCGGTCATGGCATTCATCCTTTCGCGGGTTCGAGGGCGGCGACGTGCTCGCGCGCCTGCCGGATCAGCTCGGCACGCTGCACCTTGCCGGTGGTGGTCAAGGGGAGCTCGGAGACCAGCCTGACGTGGCGGGGAACCTTGAAATCGGCGATCCGGCCCCGGCAGTGGGTGATCACGTCGGCCTCCGTCAGGCCGACCCCCGGACGCGGCAGGACGAAGGCCATGCCGACCTCGCCGAGGCGTGCGTCGGGAGCGCCCACCACCACCGAGATCTGGATCGCGGGATGGGTGGCGAGGTGCTGCTCGATCTCGGAAGGATAGGCGTTGGTGCCGCCGACCTTGAACATCTCTTTGATGCGGCCGGTGAGGCCGAGATAACCGCGCCGGTCGAACCGGCCGATGTCGCCGGTCTTCAGCCAACCCTCGGCATCGATGGTCGCGGCGGTCTCCTGCGGGTTCTTGTAGTACCCCATCATCACCGTGGTGCCGCGGCATTGGATTTCGCCGTCCCGATCCGGGCCGAGAACCTCGCCGGTCTCGGGATCGACGATCCGCACCTCGCAATCCGAGAGGATCGGCGCGGTGTTGCGGCGGCAGTCGTCGAGCGAGTCGTCCCATCGGTTGAAGGTGGTCGAGATGGTGTTCTCGGTCATGCCGTAGGTCGAAAGCAGCCGCTCGAAGCCGTAGGCCCGGACGATGCGGAGAAAGACGTCCTCCGGCACCGTGGAGCCGCCCATCCAGGTGCCTTCGAGGGCGGAAAGATCCCGCTCGGCGAAGCCCGGAGTCCCCATCATGTCGAGAAAATGGGTGGGCAGGCCGCCGAAGATCGTCAGGCGCTCTCGCTCGATCAGGTCGAGGGCGCGTCCGGCCTCCCATTGGGCCATCAGATGCATGGTCGCCCCCGCCGCCAGGGCGGGCAGAAGGCACATGAACATCCCCGCCACGTGATAGTAGGGCAGGTGGGCCATGACCTGGGAACCGGCCCGCATCCTCAGGGCATCGCCGACGCGGATGCTCTGATGGATGACCCGGTGGTCGTGCATCGCGCCCTTGGGGCGGCCGGTGGTGCCGGAGGTGTAGCAGATCAGCAGGAGGTCGCCGGCCCGGACCCGCGCCTCGGCGGCGGCGATCGCGGTGGCGTCGATCTCGGTCGCCGCGAGGGCGTCGAAGGGGGTGGCCCATGCCGGCACCGGATCCCCGACCATGATCACGGTCTTCAGCGCCGGCAATTCCGGCAGCGACAGATCGCCGGCGGTCTGCCTCTCGATGGAGGGCGCCGCTTCGACGAGCAGCCGGACGAAGTCGATCCCCCACATGGTGGGCGTCATCACCAGAACCTTGGCATCCGACTGGGCGAGGATGTACTCCGCCTCGTCCTTCTTGTAGCGGGTGTTGACCGGCACGACGGCCGCGCCGATCCGCGCGGCGGCCAGGAGCACCAGCACCCATTCGGGCGTGTTGGTCAGCCAGACCGCGATGTGATCGCCGTGGCCGACACCCGCCCGCATCAGGCCGCTGGCGAGCCGATCCACCCGGAGGTCGACGTCGGCGAAGCTCAGGCGCCGGTCGTCGGCGTGGATGTAGTGGCGATCGGCATGGTCGCGGGCGGAGCGGCGCAGAACTTCGCCGATGGTCGTGTCCGGTTTCATGAGCGTTTCCGTCTAGATCGAGAAGCCGCCGTCGACGATCAGGCTGGCTCCGGTGATGTAGGATGCGGCGTCGGACGCGAGGAACACGGCGGCGTCGGCGGCCTCTTCGGCCGTGCCGATCCGGCGCAGGGCGGTGTTGGTGCGCACCGCGTCCATGAAGCCTTCGGGAACCCGGGCGGCCAGACGGTGCAGGAGCCCGGCGTCGATCGGGCCCAGTGCCACCGCGTTGGCGCGGACGCCGTGACGGCCCTCTTCCCGCGCCACCGCCCGGATCAGCGACTCGATCGCCGCCTTGGGCGCGATCGACAGGATGTCGCGATGGGCATGGCGGGCGATCCCGGCGGTGGTCAGCGCGGTCAGACTGCCGCTCGATCGCCGCAGATGCGGCAGGGCCGCCTGGACCACCGTGAAGAAGCCGTTGAGATCGCCGTCGATCACCCGCCGCCATTCGGCCGGATCGACCTCGCCGACGTGCTTCATGCCGATGTCGGCCCCCGTCGCCACGATCACCGCGCCGATCTCTCGTCCGCTCGCGGTGAGGTCGGCGAAGAAGGTGCCGACCGAGTCCGGATCGCCGAGATCCGCCCGGCCGACCCGTGCCTCGCCGCCGGTCGCCGCGATCTCGTCGGCGATCTCCGCCGCCGCGGCCCGATTGCGGTGCCAGCTCAGCGCGACGTCGGCACCGCACCGGGCGAGCCGGCGGCAGATCACACGGCCGATGCCGCCGCTGCCGCCGATCACGACGGTCAGCCCCGAAGGCATGGGGAAGACGGGCACGGCCGCACCTTCTGCTCTTGCACGCATTGGGAAATCCTCTCGCGACGGAGCGTCTTGACGGTGAACGCCGACGAGGCCGGTCCGTGTCCGCGGACCGGCACGCCGCGTCTAATTCTTCACCAGCTTGCAGGTGCTCTGCTCGAGCGGGAACGCCACTTCGTCGCCGGGGATGGTCTGCAGGATCTTGAAGACGTCGGATTCGCCGGTCGATTCCGCCGGCGTCTTCACCTGACCGACGAACATGTCGTGCACCATACGGCCGTCGGGCCGGATGTGGCCGTTGACGGCGAAGAAGTCCTTGATCGGCAGTTCGCGCATCTTGTCGGCGACCGCACGGGCTTCGGTGGTGCCGGCCGCCTGGACGGCCTTCAGATAGTGCAGGGTCATGGAATAGGCACCGCTGTTCAGCATGTTCGGCATCTTGCCGTACCGCGCCTTGAAGCGTTCGCCGAAGGCCCGCGACTCGGGGCTGTGATCCCAGTAGAAGCCCAGCGTGGCCTGGAGCCCGGCCGCCGCCTGAAGGCCGAGCACCGCCACCTCGTTGTCGAACAGGAGCGGTGTGGCGAGGCGCTGGCCGGCGCGCGGCAGACCGAATTCGCTCGACTGCTTGATCAGGTTCATCAGGTCGGAACCGGCCGAGATGAAGGCGATGACGTTCGCTCCGGACGCCGCCGCCGTGAGCAGATAGGAACTGTAGTCGTTGGTGCCCAGCGGATAGCTCACCGAGCCGACCAGTTGACCGCCGCGATCCTTGATGGTGGCGGCCAGGTTTTCTTCCATCTGCTTGCCGAAGGCGTAGTTGACGGTGATGAGGAACCACTTCTCACCGGGCTTCATTCCGTAGCCCACACCGCGCGGCATGGTATAGGTGTCGTAGGTCCAGACGAATGAGATCGGCGAGCAGCCCTCGTTGATGAGGCCGAGCGAGGCCGAGCCCGAGAACAGGCTGATGATGCTCTTCTCGTTGGCCACCTGCTGCGCGGCGCGAGCGGCCGGGGTCAGCGTGACGTCGACCAGTGCGTCGATCTTCTTCTGCGACACCCACTCGCGCACCAGCGCCGAGGAGATGTCGGGCTTGTTCTGGTGATCGGCGACGATGTACTCGATCGGCTTGCCGAGAACCGAGCCGCCGAAGTCCTCGATCGCCATCTTGATCGCGAGGACGGAACTGTTGCCGGCGATGTCCGAATAGGTGCCCGACAGGTCGGTGGCAGTGGCCAGGACGACCTTGTCCTGCGCGTCCGCGGTCGTGATCCATCCGGCCAAGCCGGCGAGAACGGCCGCGCAGGCCGTCGCTTTCCGTTTCGTCATGAATTCCTCCCACTTCGTTTCTTGTCGGTTCCGAACCCCTGGGCGCCTCAGTCGGCAGGGGCGATCTCTCGGGATCGGTCGAGTTCGTCGAGGATTTCGGCGGTGTGCTCCCCCAGATGTGGAGCGGGGCGGCGCAGATCGGTGTTCGCGGCGGAGAACCGCACCGGCATGGCGATGTGGCTGTAGCGTCCCTCGGTCGGATGCTCGACTTCTTCGAAGAAGCCGACCTCTCGGAGGTGGGGGTCGTCCCACAGATCCTCGAAGCGATTCACCGGCATCGCCGGGATGCTGATTCCGTCGCAGTAGGCGACCCAATCCGCCGTCGTCCGCTCCAGAGCGCAGTTCGCCAGGATCGCGTAGAGGGCATCGATGTTGCGGATTCGGTTCGTGAAATCGGTGAAGCGTGCATCCTGCAGAACGTCGGGCCGGCCGATGCCGTCGAAGAAATCCCGCCAGTTCTTTTCCGTGTAGGGCAGGATGCAGACATGGCCGTCGCGTGTCCGGTAGGGGCGGCGATTGCGCGTCATGTAACGGGCGAACCCCGCATCGCCCACCGGCGGCACCAGCGCCCAGCCCGCCACGTGCTCGACCAGATTGAAGGCGATGTTCGTCTCGTACATGGGCACTTCCACGACCTGTGCCTCGCCGGTGCGTTCCCGGTGATAGAGCGCGGCCAGGACCGACCAGGCGATGGTCATCCCGGCGACCTTGTCGCAGAGCGCCGTCGGCACGTATTCGGGCGTTCCGCCGATCCGGCCGATCATCTCGGTGAGGCCGGCCCCCGCCTGGATCACGTCGTCATAGGCCGCCTTGGCGGCATAGGGTCCGTCCTGACGAAAGCCGTTGGCCATGCAGTAGATCAGCCTGGGATTGAGAGTCCGCACCGCGTCCGGGCCGAAGCCGAGCCGGTCCATGGCCCGTCCGCGAATGTTGTGGATCAACACGTCGGCCGTGGCGATCAACCGCTTCAGGGTCGTGGCGTCGTCGGGCGACTTCAGATCCAGCACGATGCTGCGCTTGTTGCGGTGCAGGTTCAGAAAGATCCCCGGCATGCCCGGCGACCGTGCCGGCTGATAACGGCGCACGATGTCGCCCTCGGGGGCCTCGATCTTGATCACGTCGGCCCCGAGGTCCCCGAGGATCTGGGTCGCGAACGGTCCCATGAGCACCGTCGTCAGGTCGAGAACTCGAACGCCGTCCAGCATGGTCGCCTTTCCCGTTCGGGTTTCGAAAACATCATACTCAGTAGTATTTCATTCGATTGAATTCCCGTCAACTCGTTTTTGTGGCCGCCGCGAAGTCTGTCGGCCGCGCCGATATCGGCATCGGGGCCAGGCGCGCGCCGATCTCACCCGCGGTCTCGAACGACTCATGAGCGTGCGGTCTCCCACCCGTCACCGCGTCGGTCAGCTTGACCGAGCGCGGTGTGGGGAAGTTACAAGGGGTGGTCGTTCAAGGGCTGCGGCGCGGGCCGGATCGGTGGGACGACCGATCAATCCACCGATGCCGAGGTTCGGCCCCAACGGAATGGAGGTGGAACGGCCGTTCTCGATGGCGCGGATGCTTCGAGGCGGCGCGGGCGCGGGCGCGGGCGTCCGGCGGACGGCCGTCTCGCGGCACGCCGGGCGGGCCGCCGCGAAGCGCGCCGATCGCGAGGCCTGCGACGGGTACCAAGGGCCCGCGACGAGGGGTGGGCGGCTTCGGCGCCGGAGATGTCCGCCGTTCGGCCTCGTGCCGCGTCGGCTTCGCGGTCGAGCCATTCGTCTCGATCGTCGAGGCGGGAGGGGTGGTCGGTCGGCACGCTGCGGCCCGGCCGCCCCTGCCGGGGCCGGGCTCGATCGTCCTCTTTCGTCAGACGGTCGGCGCCACGATGCCGTTCAGCAGATAGTCGACCAGCGCCTCCGCCAGAGCCTGACGGGCCTCGGGCGTGTCGTCGGGGCGTTGGCGGTACCAGACGGTCATCCAGTTCAGGGCACCCAGCATCGGCTTGACGATCAGTCGCGGGAGGCAGGGGCGAAGCAGGCCGCGGGCGATTCCGTCTTCGATGATTTCCACGAGGAGGTTCTCGCCGCGATCGCGCATGTCGATGATCTCGCGCAGGACGCCGCGTTGCTGAGGCGTGGTGCTGCGCGACATGTGCATGTCCAGGCCCTGCACGGCGACCTTGGCGTAGGGCAGCCGGTTCATCACCTGAAGGGCGAGCGTCATCAACACCCCGCGGAGTTTATCCAGCGGCGTGCCCGGTCCCTTGGCGACCTCTTCCACCGCCTCGATATAAGCCGACATGGTTTCGCGATGAACGTCGAGAAAGAGATCCGTCTTGTTCTTGAAGTGGTAATATATCTTGCCTTTTGTCGCACCCAAGACGTCGGCGACCATGTCGATGGACGTGCCCGCATAGCCGTATTCCATGAAGGCGACGGCGGCAGCGTCCAGTATGTCTTTGCGGCCGTCCGGTTTGGACTTGCCTGCGGCTTTCATGAGCGGGGCCCCCTCCTCAAGCGCGGCACGAACGGTCGGAACAGCTTTCCCCAACCTGCGTCCGGGTCCCGTGGCAGAGCTCCGTGACCCCGAGTGTCCGTTCCAAAAAAAAGGTTTGAGATTTCAGTTGGTTGCGATTCGGGCGAATTCCCGATTCCCGGCAGGATGAGCGACGTCGAGGTCGTTATACAAGCGATCCGATCGATGCGGAATAGGTGCCCGTTGAGCCGGGTTCGCCACGGTCGACGCGTCGCGGTGGTTACCCCGCAATTATTTGTCGGAGTTCCGGGCTATTGGTGACGTCCCCTGGAGTGGTGTAGGAGCGGTCGCCGGAAGGCGGCCATCGTCGATCTTCGCGTAGGGTTCGGTTGCGAAGCTGAACCTGACGAGGACGACGAGCGCGTCGACGGCGGCGATAATCGCGGTCGGCGTCAACACCGACGGCCGCCGCGAGGTGCTCGGCGTCGCCACCGGCCCATCGGAAGCCGAGGTGTTCTGGGAAGGGCTTCCTCCGCTCGCTCGCCGACTGCGGCCTGCGCGGCGTCCGCCTCGTCGTCGCCGACGATCACAAGGGACTGCGCGCCGCCGCCGCCGAGGTGTTGCACGCCACGCAGCAGCGGTGTCGGGTTCATTGGATGCGCAACGCGCTCGCCCACGCCGGGCCGATGCGACGACCGGCGGTCGTGGCGCTTCTGAAGACGATCTTCGCCCAGGAGAGCGCCGAGGCGGCCCGCGAGCAGTGGCATCAGGTCGCGACGCGCTGCGGGAGAAATCCCCGAAACTCGCCGCGATGATGGACGAAGCCCGAGACGACATGCTCGCCTACATGGCCTTCCCGCGCGAACATTGGGCTCGGATCGCCTCGACCGATCCGATCGAGCGGCTGAACGGCGAGCTGAAGCGTCGATCCGACGTCGTCGGCCTCTTCCCAAAATGCCAAGGCCGTCGTCCGCTTGGTGGCGCGCTGATGCTCGAGCAGAATGACGAGCGGGCGGTATGCCGCCGCTACATGACGCGGGAAGGATTGAAGCCGGTGAGCGACGATCCGCTCATCAAGCTGCCTGCCGTGGCGGCCTGAGCCCACTTCGGACCCGACCGAAGGTCGGCGCTCCTACGCCACTCCAGGGGACGTCACCATCCCGAGAGATATTCGATCAGGTCGGGAGTCGTTTCCGGTACCGAATGGGTCTCGTGGTCACGCGGCCGGATGGTCGGGGCGATGACCCTTCGACAGTCCCAGGCTATTCACCATGACCGCCACGAACTAGAATTCAGCAATAAAAACAAGAAATTATGGCGGAGAGAAAGGGATTCGAACCCTTGATACGCTTTCACGTATACACACTTTCCAGGCGTGCGCCTTCAACCACTCGGCCACCTCTCCGCATCCCCGGAGGGAAGCGCGCACTTCATATGCGATGGCGCGCCGGCTTGCAAGCTCTCCCACTCAATGGCCGTGCCGTCCCCGGGGATGACGGATCGAGAAGACGCTCGACCCCACCGTGTCCGCTTGCGCCGTCAGATGGGCCGCCACTTCCGCCTCCGGCATCGGCCGGCCGTAGAGCCAGCCCTGGAACTGATCGCAGCCCTCGAGGCGTAGGCGGTCGCGTTGCGCCTCCGTCTCCACGCCTTCCGCCGTGGTCGTGATCCCCAGACTCGAGCAGAGGCTGGTCACCGCCCGCACGATCGCCACCGAATCGGCGGTCTCCCCGAGATCGCGCACGAAGGACTGGTCGATCTTGACCTTGTCGAAGGCGAAGCGGCGCAGATAGCCGAGGCTCGAATAGCCGGTGCCGAAGTCGTCCATGGCGATGCGCACGCCGATGTCGCGGAACTGCGCCAGCGTCGCCAGCGTCGCCTCGGTGTCCACCAGCAACATTCCCTCGGTGATCTCGAGTTCCAATCGGTCGGGCCGGAGGCCGGACCGGCCGATCGCCGCGAGGACGTCGAGCACCAGAGCGCGCGTCTTGATCTGCACCGGCGAGATGTTGACCGCGATTCGCAGATCGTCGGGCCACCCCGCCGCCACCCGCGTCGCCTCGCGCAGCACCCAGGCGCCGATGTCGCCGATCAGCCCGATCTCTTCCGCGACCGGGATGAAGTCGACCGGCGACACCAGTCCGCGCTCGGGATGACGCCAGCGCAGCAGTGCCTCGAAGCCCTCGATCCGCGCGCTCGCCGCGCCGACGACGGGCTGATAGTGGAGCTCGAATTCGTTGCGCTCGAGTGCCCCGCGCAGGTCGAGCTCGAGCATCCGGCGCATCTGCATGTGCGCGTCCATCTCCGGCTCGAAGAACCGGGTGATGCCGCGCCCCTCCGACTTGGCTCGGTAGAGCGCCATGTCGGCGTGGGCGAGAAGCGTGTCGGCGGCGAGCGCGTCGTCGGGGGCGACCGCGATTCCGATGCTGGCCCCGACCACGATCTGGGCGCCGTCGATGTCGTAGGGCTGGGAGATGCTCTCGTGCAGGCGACGGGCGAGGTCGGTCGCCGCCATCGGCTGGAACAGGCGCGTCTGCAGCACCGCGAATTCGTCGCCGCCGAGACGGCCGGCGTGGTCCCATTCGCCGGTGCACTCGATGATGCGCGCCGCGACCTCCGCCAGCAGCCGATCGCCGGTCTTGTGGCCGAGACTGTCGTTGACCGTCTTGAAGTGATCGAGGTCGACGTAGAGGAGGGCGATCTGCTCCTCCTCCTCGCGCTCGCTCAGCGCCAGGCCGATGCGATCCTGGAAGGAGGTGCGGTTGGCGAGGCCGGTGGCGGTGTCGAACCGGACCAGTTGCTCGATCTCCGCCTCCACCCGCCGCCGCGAGGTCACGTCCTCGTGGGTCACCGCGACGCCGCCGTCCGAGGTCGGTGAGGCCGTGACGACGATGGTGCGCCCGTCGGGCAGTTCGTCGACCCGCTGATACGGCTGATGATCGGTCATGGCGCGACGGAACAAGGGCTCCGTCCGCCACGCCGGAAGGAACACCCCCAGCTCCCGGGTGCGCTCGACCACCGCCGTGATCGGCATGCCCACCGTCACCTCGCCGGGCCGCAGCCCGTACATGTGCAGGAGACTGTCGTTCCACACCACCATTCGCTCGTCGGAATCGAGCAGGTAGAAGCCCTGCGGCATGGTGGCGATCGCGCTCTGGAGACGATCGTATTGGCGCAGGATGCGCGCCTCGGCCTCCGCCTCGAGGCGGCGTCGCGCGTCACTGAGGGCGTTTGTCAGCCGGGCGAAGGAGCGCGCCAGCAGGCCGATCTCGTCGGTGCGCCGCACCAGCGTGCGGCACAACGGCCGTTCCAGGTCCTCGAGCCCGCGCAGGCGGCGCACATGGTCGGTGAAGCGCTCGATCGGAACCGTCACGCGCCGCGCCACGTCGAGCGCGGTCGCCAACGCGAAGAGCAGCAGAACCAGCGAGGTGGTGGCCACGGCGACATAGGCCTCGCGCGTGCTGGTCACCACCTGCCGCTGGGCGAGCCTGTCGAGCCGTCGCGCGGTCTCCTCGAAACCGCGCACCGAGCGGAAATAGTCGTCGTCGATGGTCCCGAGCTCCAACCGCTGCGCGGCCATCGTCGCACGGGCATCGGTGAGCGCGCGTTGCACCGTCATCAGGCCGTTGCCGCCGACGACCCGGTCGGCGAGGTCGGCGACGAGATCGATCAGGCGCCCGTGGTCGTCGTCCATCCCGAGTTCGCCCATCACCGGACGGAGACGCTCGACGTCGGCGGTGAGGTCGCGCAACTTGTCGGTCCGGCGGTTTTCGAAGGCGGCCACGGCGGCGTCGGTGTTCAGCACCGAGACGAGTTCGCCGATGCCGATGAAGCCGCCGAGGTCGGAGCGCAGCCGCGTCAGCGGCGAGAGATCCGCGAAGAGGTTGCGTTCGTGCCGGCGCGGCTCGTCCCCGGTCCGCAGCGGCAGCGTGAGCTTCTCCTCGATCGTGTCGGCGATCGCCGCCATGTCGGTGATGTCGGCCTGCACCGTGTCGCCCGCGGCCATGATGCGGCCGACCAGCATCGACGTGCGGACGCAGGAACCCAGGATGTTCTCGCCGATCGTGACGAAGCGGTTTTCGACATCGGCGATGCGATCGAGATCGTTCTCCGCCTTCAATTTCTCGGCGCGGGCCCGCAGGTTGCGCAGGAGCACCGCCGAGGACGCCTCGAAGGCCTGAAGTTCGCCGCGCGCCGCGTCGAGGCCGGTGCATTGTTCCGCCGCCGCATGGATCGAGGCGCGTACGCGCCGCCCGGCCTGGGTCATTTCCAATACGTCGGACAGGAGCGGGGCGGTGATCTCGGTGGACCGGCGCAGCGTCTGGCCGACCTCGTCGACATAGTGCAGGCCGACCCCGCCGGTCGCGAGCAGGATGCCGCCGGACAGGGCCATCACCACGAAGAGACGGGTCCGCAGTCGGTTTCGGAACCCGATCGTCTCCTCCGGTGCGCCAGCCTCCCGCCGGCCCTCGCCCAGGCTCATGATCATGGCGCGTGCATCCGGCGGCGATCCGCGCTCCCGCTCCGGTCTGCGCGCAGGCACCGGCTGGGGCGGGGGAGGGACGGCGATGGGAACGTCGGGACGGCGTGATGCATCGACGGTCTCGAGTGATTCCATGTTTGCTCATCAATGGCGCAGTTGCCTTAAGAAGGCGTTGACCGAAGTGAAATCGAGAAATGAAGTCTTTGACCTTACGTCAAATTCCGCCCTTCCTCAGTGGAGTTGACTCTACGTTTCATTGGGAAATTTCAGTCTTGTTCTCGTTGTGTGCGTAAAATTACAACGCTCCCGGTGCCCGGGGGCGCGTCGATCGGGCGCGGCTCGCCGAAGCTCGACGATCGCGTGCGCGCCATGCCGATCGCCACTTGAAAGACGACGAAATCCCCCCGATATCGGCAGCGACGGGCCCCGTTGCGGCCGTTCCTCGCGCCATTTTTCAAGAGAGTTCGAAGAGACCGACGATGACGGACACGATCGACCATCCGAAGGAAACCCACGCCTTTCAGGCGGAAGTCTCGCGCCTGCTGCATCTGATGGTGCATTCGGTCTATTCCAACCGTGACATCTTCCTGCGCGAACTGATCTCCAACGCCGCCGACGCCTGCGAGAAGCTGCGCTATCTCGCGCTCGAGACCCCGACGTTGCTCGGCGACGACGGCGACCTCGCCATCACGCTCGCCGCCGACGGCGACGCCGCCACCCTCACCGTCGCCGACAACGGCATCGGCATGAGCCGCGACGAACTGATCGAGAACCTCGGCACCATCGCCAAGTCCGGCACCAAGGCCTTCCTCGAGGCGGTCGGCGAGAGTGGCGGAAAGTCCTCCAACCTGATCGGCCAGTTCGGCGTCGGCTTCTATTCCGCCTTCATGGTGGCGAACCGGGTGGTCGTGACCTCGCGCCGCGCCGGTTCGGATCAGGCCTGGACCTGGATCTCCAACGGCATCGACGGCTACGAGGTGCACCCCGCCACCGAGGCCGAGGCGCCCGCGCGCGGCACGGTGATCCGCCTCGAGCTGAACGACGAGAGCAAGAGCTACGCCGAGAAGGCGACCGTCGAGCGCATCGTCGAGACCTATTCGGCCCATGTGCCGGTGCCGGTCCGCTTCGTCGCGGTCGGCGAGGAAGTCGAGAACCTCTCCGACGGCTCGGCCCTGTGGGCGCGGCCGAAGAGCGAGATCACCCCGGAGGCCTACAAGGAATTCTACGGCAACGTCTCCGGCCAGTGGGACGAGCCGGCGCTGACCATCCACTACCGCGCCGAGGGCCGCCACGAATATTCGGTTCTGCTGTTCGTGCCGTCGATGAAGCCGTTCGATCTCTTCGACCCGGCGCGCAAGGGGCATCTCAAGCTCTACGTCCGCCGCGTCTTCATCGCCGACGACGTCGATCTCCTGCCCCATTGGCTGCGCTTCGCCCGCGGCGTGATCGACAGCGAGGACCTGCCGCTCAACCTCTCGCGCGAGATGCTGCAGCACAATCCGGTGCTGGAGGCGATCCGCAAGAACGTCACCTCGCGCCTCCTCTCCGAACTCGCCAAGACCGCCGAGAGCGATCCGGAGAAGTTCGCCGGCCTGTGGGAGGCCTTCGGCGCGGTGATGAAGGAGGGCATCTACGAGGACGCCGAGCGTCGCGACGAGCTCTTCCGCATCGCCCGCTTCAAGACGACGACGAGCGGCGAGGGCACCCGGTCGCTGAAGGACTACGTCGCCGCGCTGAAGGAGAACCAGACCAAGATCTACTACATCCTCGCCGACGACCTCGCCCGCGCCGAGGCGAGCCCGCACATCGAGGGCTTCAAGGCGCGCGGCGTCGAGGTGTTGCTGCTGACCGATCCGGTCGATGCCTTCTGGGTCCGCACCGCGCTCGGCTTCGACGGCAAGCCGTTCCAGTCGGTGACCCAAGGGGCGAGCGATCTCGACGCCATCCCGGTCTCCGACGAGGCCGAGAAGCCGGCCGAGCCCGAGGCCGCCGGCATCGCCGGTCTGGTCGCCAAGCTCAAGGAGATGCTCGCCGACAAGGTCTCCGACGTGCGCACGTCGTCGCGCCTGGCGTCGAGCCCGGTCTGCCTGGTCGCCGGCGAATTCGGCCCCGACAAGCAGTTCGAGAAGATCATGGCGCGGCACCAGGGCGCCTCGCCCTTCGCCAAGCCGGTGCTCGAGATCAACCCGCACCACGCCCTGATCGCCGCCGTCGCCGCCCGGATCGGCACCGACGAGGCCATGGTCGAGGACGCCGGTCACCTCCTGCTCGCCCAGGCGCGCATCGCCGACGGCGAGACCCCGGACGATCCGGCCGACTACGGCCGCCGTCTCGCTCGCGTCCTCGAGAAGGCGCTCGGCGCCTGACGTGGAAAAGTGGAGCGGTCGGCGGGGTTCACCCCTCGCCGATCGCCTTCATGCG
Source organism: Pinisolibacter aquiterrae (assembly GCF_019160155.1). Classification (GTDB taxonomy): domain Bacteria; phylum Pseudomonadota; class Alphaproteobacteria; order Rhizobiales; family Ancalomicrobiaceae; genus Pinisolibacter; species Pinisolibacter aquiterrae. The sequence goes on along the minus strand of NZ_JAFNIH010000061.1, from coordinate 265,797 downwards.
CTCACCGATCCGGCCGATCTGCGGCGCGAGATGGGTGAGCCGCTCGGCGATCCGCGCCTCGAGCAGCGCGGCGATGTCGGGATAGCCCTCGAGCATGCGCCGGAACAGGGCACGCCGGATCGAGAGCACCTTGGCGCGGCCGACCGCGATCGCCGATCGCGGCCGCCGCGTCTCGACGATCAGGGCGATCTCGCCGATCAGGCTGCCCGGTCCGAGCCGCTCGACCACCTTGGGCGGGGTGACGCGCTCGTCGACGAGGTCGATCCGCCCCTCGATCACCATCAGACCGCCCTCGGCGACGTCCCCGGCGGTAAACACCCGGTCCTTGTCGGCGAATTCGCGCGGATCGGCGCTGAAGGCGATGAGCTTCAGCGCTTCCGCCGAAATCCCTTCGAAGAAGGCGACGCTGGTGAGGAGTTCGAGATCGCGGTCGAGGGCCATGGCGGCGGGGAGCGCTCCTTGGGCGGCGGGTCAGGGAACCAGCTTGTAGCCGCCGGCCTCGGTGACGAGGAGTTCGGCGTTGGAGGGATCGCGCTCGATCTTCTGGCGCAGGCGATAGATGTGGGTCTCGAGCGTATGGGTGGTGACGCCCGAGTTGTAGCCCCACACCTCGTGCAGCAGCACGTCGCGCGAGACCGCCTTGTCGCCGGCGCGGTAGAGATATTTGAGGATCGCCGTCTCCTTCTCGGTCAGGCGCACCTTGCCGCCCTTCTCCTCGACGAGGAGCTTGGAGGAGGGACGGAACGTGTAGCGGCCGATCGTGAAGACCGCGTCCTCGGTCTGTTCGTGCTGGCGCAGGTGAGCGCGTATGCGCGCGAGCAGCACGGCGAACTTGAACGGCTTGGCGACATAGTCGTTGGCGCCGGCCTCGAGGCCGAGGATCGTGTCGGACTCGGTGTCGTGGCCGGTCAACATGATGATCGGCGCCTTGAACCCGCCCTTGCGCAACAGCTTGACCGCCTCGCGCCCGTCCATCTCCGGCAGGCCGACGTCCATGATCAGGAGATCGATCGGCTCGGCGCGCGCGATCTGGATCGCCTTGGTGGCACCGTCGACGTCGGTCGTCTCGAATTCTTCATAGAGCGACAGCTGCTCGACGAGGGCTTCGCGCAGATCGCCGTCGTCGTCACAGATGAGGATCTTTCGGGCCGCCATGGGGGGTTCTCTCGTGGTGGGCCGCGCGCCCCTCGGGGTGCCGCGGATTCGTGGCAGGAGACCACCCTTCGCGGGGCGGCGCAAGTCGGCCGGATGTGGGAGGCTTCGCCGTCCGGGACAAGGTCCGCCGGCTCACACCGTGAGCCGCGACCGCCGGATCTCGTAGAGCGTCACCGCCGTGGCGACGGCCAGATTGAGACTGTCGGCGCGGCCCGCCATCGGGATCTTGACGATGCCGTCGCAGGCCGCGACATGGGCGTCGGAGATGCCCGACTGCTCGTTGCCCATCATCAGCACACAGGTCTCCGGCCAATCGACCGAGCGGTAGTCGACCGCCCCCTTGAGATGTGTCCCCCAGACGCCGATCCCGGTCGCGCGCTTCCAGGCGACGAAGTCCTCGAGGCTCGCGGCGTAGAGCGGCACGTGGAAGAGCGAGCCCATCGTCGCCCGCACCGCTTCCAGCGCGAAGGGATCGGTGGTGTCGCCGAGGAGGATCACGCCGGAGGCGCCGACCGAATCGACCGTGCGGACGATCGTGCCGAGATTGCCGGGATCCTTGACGCCCTCGAGCGCCACCCACACTCCGGTCGGGTTCGTCAGATCGGCGAGCCGGCCGATCTTCTGTTCGAAGGCGGCCACCACCATCTGTGGATTGTCGCGCCGGCAGATCTTGGTCAGCACCTCGTCGGAGGTCTCGAGCACCAGCGCGCCGCGCGCCTTCGCGGTCGCCACCGCCCGCTTCACCAGCGGCTGATCCTTGACCCGGGCGGCATGGACCAGCGTGCGGATCGGCCAGCCTTCTTCCAGCGCGTCGGTGACGAGCTTCAGCCCCTCGGCGAGGAAGAGCCCGCTCTCGGCGCGCTCCTTCTTCATGTGGAGGGCGCGCAGCTCCTTCACCACCGGATTGGCGAGGCTGGTCACTTCCTTGACCGTGCCCTCGCTCTCGCGCGGGGCCGCCGCCGGGGGAGGGGCCTTGCGCGCGCCGGAGCGGCGGTAGAGATCGCGCGAGGCGTCGCGCGGCGGTCGGTGGTCGCTCATCGTGTCTCCTCCGGCGTCCAGCGCACCCACAGCGAGGTCGCCAGCCGCCGCCTGACCGGCGTCGCCGCCGCCTCGGCCTCGCGCAGGAACAGTTCGCCCGAGGCGAGATGCCCGCCGCGCCCGGCCATCGTCTCCGCCGTCAACTCGTGGAACGAGGCATAGGACGAGCGCATCGCGTAGACCGTCAGGATCAGCCCGATCGGATCGTCGGAAAGAAGCGTCCGGCAGGCGCGCAGCATCTCCGGCAGATGCTCGAACAACTGCCAGACCTCGCCGTTGGTGCCGCGCCCATATTTGGGCGGATCGAGCACGATCGCGTCGTAGCGCGCGCCACGGCGGACGTCGCGCTGGACGAATTTCATCGCGTCGTCGCAGATCCAGCGGATCGGCAGATGGTCGAGCCCGCTCTCGCCCTGGTTCTCGCGCGCCCAGGCGATCGACTTCTTGGAGGCGTCGACATGGGTCACCTCGGCGCCCGCGGCCGCCGCCACCAGACTGGCGAGGCCGGTATAGCCGAAGAGATTGAGGAGCCGGGGCTTGCGCCCGGCCGCCACCGCCCGGCCGATCGCCGCCCGCATCCATTGCCAATGCGCCACCTGCTCGGGGAAGACGCCGGTGTGGCGGAACGAGGTGAAGCGGCAGGAGAATTTGACCGGGTCGAAGCTCATCGGCCAGGTCTCCGGCAGCGGCTTCGGGAAGCGCCAGCGGCCCGGCCCCTCCTCCTCGACGTCGCCGGTGAAGACCGCGTCGGCCCGCGCCCACTCGGCTTCCGAGAGGCGCGGCGCCCACAGCGCCTGTTCCTCCGGCCGGACGATGCGGATGTGGCCGTAGCGCTCGAGCTTGCGGCCGAAGCCACTGTCGAGCAACTGATAGTCGGCCCAGCCGTCGGTCTCGAGCATGATCGCGGCGAGCGCGTCGCCGCTCGCGCGGGCACCGGAGAAGGCGGCCGGATCGATCGGCGGACGCGGCGGATCGATCGCTTCCGCCGTCTCGACGCGCGGCGCCGGTTTCGGCGATCGGCGCGGCGGCTCGGCCGCGGCGGCGGGGCGCGCGGGGCCGCGATCGCGCCGGGGGGCGTCGGTCGGGCGTCCGGAGTTTTTCGGGGGCTTGCGTGGGCGATCCATCTGCGATGTGTTGTCCGAACCCGCCGCCCCGGTCAACGGGGAACTCGCGCCGAAGGCAGGAAAGCGGGCGAAACGCCGCGTTTCGCCGCGCTCGCCCTCGAAAACGCCGCAAACCCTCGCGATCGAGACCCGATGATCACGCTGCCCGCCTCCCTCTCGCCCGCCCTTCGCGCGCGCCTCGAGCGCATCCTGAAGTTCGCCATGACCGGCGGCATCGGCTTCGCGATCGACGTCGGCACGCTGACGCTGCTGTCCGCCGGCTTCGGCGTGAACCCCTATGTCGCCCGCGTCTTCGCCATCGCCGTGGCGATGTTCTCCACTTGGATGATCAACCGGCGCTGGACCTGGAAGGTGCACGCCAAGACCACCGACGCCCGCGCCGTGGTCGCCGAGGGCGCGCGTTACGTCGCGGTGGCGGTCGGCGCGGCGCTGGTCAATTACGGCGTCTATGCCGCGACCCTCTATACGCTCGATCGCATGATCGACGGTTGGGACGACCTGTTGCCGCCGGTCGCGGCGGTGGTCGGCACGGGGGTGGCGATGTTCGTCTCCTGGTTCGGCTATTCCCGCTTCGCCTTCCGCCACGCCGATCCGCTGCCGCCCCTGCGCGAGGGTTGAACGGGGACGGGGCGTCCTCGCACCATGTGGGGCGCCTCTCGCTTGACGCGCCCCTCGCCCGCCTCGAGGATGAGGGCGATTCGAGGCAGAGGGCGGACCCACATGCGCATCGCGGGACTGTTCGCCGGGATCGGCGGCCTCGAGAGCGGGCTCGCCGCCGGGGGCCATGCGGCCGAGATCTTCTGCGAGGTCTGGCGCCCCGCCGCCACCGTGCTCGCCGACCGCTTCCCCGAGACCCCGATCCTGCCCGACGTTCGCGCGATCGAGAGCCTACCGGCGCATGATCTGATGACCGCCGGCTTTCCCTGCCAGGATCTCTCCCAGGCCGGCCGCACCCTCGGCATGGCCGGGGCCAAGTCGAGCCTGGTCGATCACGTCTTCCGCCTGATGGACGTGGCGCGCCCCGCCCATGTCCTGCTCGAGAACGTCTCCTTCATGCTGCGCCTCGACGGCGGTTCGGCCATGGCGAAGCTCGTCGAGGCCTTCGAGGCGCGCGGCTTTCGCTGGGCCTATCGCACCGTCGACACGCTCGCCTTCCTGCCGCAGCGCCGCCGCCGCGTCTTCATGCTGGCGAGCCGGACGATCGACCCGGCCGAGATCCTGCTCGTCGACGAGGCCGAGCCGACGTCGCCCGCGACCGCGCTCGACACCCACGCCCACGGCTTCTACTGGACCGAGGGCATTCGCGGCCTCGGCTGGGGCCAGGACTGCGTGCCGACGTTGAAGAACGGCTCCTCCGTCGGCATTCCCTCGCCGCCGGCGATCCTGATGGCCGACGGCGCCATCGTCACCCCCGACATCCGCGACGCCGAGCGCCTCCAGGGCTTCCCCGAGGATTGGACCGCCGCCGCCACCGCCGCCGGGCTCGCCCGCTTTCGCTGGTCGCTGGTCGGCAATGCCGTCTCGGTGCCCGTCGCCGCCTGGATCGGCGAACGGCTCGCCCGGCCCGGCCGTTACGACGCGGCCCGTGATCGCGATCTCGGCGCGGCCGAGCGTTGGCCCGACGCCGCCCGTTTCGACGGCACCGGCCGTCGCGCGGTGGCGATCGGCGCCCATCCGGTCTTCGCGGCCCGCCCCCCGCTCGCCGCCTTTCTGCGCCATCCCGGCAAGCCGCTCTCCGTCCGCGCCAGCGCCGGCTTCCTGTCGCGGCTCGACCGCACCAGCCTGCGCCTGCCGACCGGCTTCCGCGACCGCGTCGCCGCCCATCTCGACCGGATGCGCGGCGCGGCGACGGCGCTCGCGGCGGAGTGACGAAATGGCGGAGGATGCGCCGAAGCCCGCCCGCCCGCCGCGCCCGATCCCGCAATCGCCGGAACGCGCGGCGCTCCTCGGCCGGGTCCGCCAGAAGCGCACCGCGCCGGAGGAGGTGGTGGCGCGCGCCTTGCGCGATCTCGGCATCGCCTATCGCCGCAACGTGAAGGGCCTGCCCGGCAGCCCCGATTTCGCCAATGCCCGCCGCCGCTTCGCGATCTTCGTCGACGGCTGCTTCTGGCATCACCACACCGGCTGCCGCCGCGCCACGATCCCGAAGAACAATCGCGCCTTCTGGGAGGCTAAATTCACCGCCAATCGCGCCCGCGACGCGGCCGCGATCCGCGCCCTTCGGGCCCGTGGCTTCCGGGTGATGGTGATCTGGGAATGCCGGCTCGACGACGTCGCCGAACGGCTGAAACGCCGCCTCGGGGAGGCCGCGACCGCCGCTCGGCGCCTGCCGGCGGCGCGATGATCGCGGCGGGCCCGACCTCGCGGCGTTTTGTGTGGCGTTCCGGTCCTCTTTCGTGCATAAGACCCGCGCGCCGACCCCGCTGGACGACATCCCGGCGGGGCCATGTTCGTTTGTCTCACCCGAAAGGATGATCTCACGATGTCGATCACGGCTGAACGCAAGCTCGAACTCGTCAAGCAGTACGCGACCAAGGAAGGCGACACCGGCTCGCCGGAAGTGCAGGTCGCGGTCCTGACCGAGCGGATCGTCAACCTCACCGAGCACTTCAAGACCCACGCCAAGGACAACCACTCCCGTCGTGGCCTCCTGAAGATGGTCTCGTCGCGCCGCTCGCTTCTCGACTATCTGAAGTCGAAGGACGAAGCGCGCTACAAGTCTCTGATCGAGCGTCTCGGCCTGCGCCGCTGACGCCACGGCGCGGGGTCCGTCCCGCGCCGACGATCGACCTTCGGAGCGGCGCTCGCGCCGCTCCGTCTCTCTCCGACGGGGAGTGATCTCCGTCTCGTGCTTCCGGGTGCCGCGTATCGGGTCGCCGCCGGAAGCGCTCGCGGACCATGGCAGGATCGCCGGGGGCTCCGCGCCCGGATCGGGCAGAGCCCCCCGCCGTCTTGCTCATGGTCCATCGGACGGGGTTTCCCGTCCGCCCGTGACAGGCGCGCGAGGATGCCGCTTCGGCGTCCCGCGCGCGAACAAGATGCGGAGCCGTCATAGGGACGCGCTCCGTGAGGACCGAAGACACATGTTCGACATCCATCGCGAAGTCATCGACTGGGCCGGCCGCACGCTCGTGCTCGAGACCGGCAAGATCGCCCGTCAGGCCGACGGCGCCGTGCTCGCCACCTATGGCGAGACCACCGTCCTCGCCACCGTCGTGGCGATGAAGGAGCCGAAGCCCGGCCAGGACTTCTTCCCGCTGACCGTCAACTACCAGGAAAAGGCCTTCGCGGCCGGCAAGATCCCGGGCGGCTACTTCAAGCGCGAGGGCCGTCCCTCCGAGGCCGAGACCCTGATCTCCCGCCTGATCGACCGCCCGATCCGCCCCCTCTTCGTCGAGGGCTTCAAGTGCGACACCCAGGTGATCGTCACCGTTCTCTCCCATGATCTCGAGAACGCCCCCGACGTCGTCGCCATGGTCGCCGCCTCCGCCGCGCTGACCCTCTCCGGCGTGCCCTTCATGGGCCCGATCGGCGGCGCCCGCGTCGGCTACATCAACGGCGAATACGTGCTGAACCCGCAGCTCGACGAAGAGACCGAGAACAAGCTCGATCTCGTCGTCGCCGGCACCCAAGACGCCGTCATGATGGTCGAATCGGAAGCCAAGGAGCTCTCCGAGGACGTCATGCTCGGTGCCGTGATGTTCGGCCACGCCGGCTTCCAGCCGGTGATCGAGGCGATCATCCGTCTCGCCGAGAAGGCCGCCAAGGAGCCGCGCGACTTCGTCGCCCCCGATCTCTCCGAGGTCGAGAAGGCGGTGCTCGAGATCGCCGAAGCCGATCTGCGCGACGCCTACAAGATCACCGTCAAGCAGGACCGCTACAAGGCCGTCGACGCCGTCAAGGCGAAGGTGATGGCCGCGCTCGTCCCCGCCGACGGCGAGGCGAAGTTCGAGAAGGAAAAGGTCGCGACCGCCTTCAAGGAAGTCCAGGCCAAGGTGGTGCGCTGGAACATCCTCGACACCGGCGCCCGCATCGACGGCCGTGACCTCGTCACCGTCCGTCCGATCCGCGCCGAGGTCGGCATCCTGCCGCGCGCCCACGGTTCCGCCCTCTTCACCCGCGGCGAGACCCAGGCTCTGGTCGTCGCGACGCTGGGCACCGGCGAGGACGAGCAGTTCGTCGACGCCCTGGCGGGGACCTACAAGGAGCACTTCATGCTCCACTACAACTTCCCCCCCTACTCGGTCGGCGAGACCGGCCGCATGGGTTCGCCCGGCCGTCGCGAGATCGGCCATGGCAAGCTCGCTTGGCGTGCCATCCACCCGGTCCTGCCGATCAAGCACGAGTTCCCCTACACCATCCGTCTGGTGTCGGAGATCACCGAGTCGAACGGCTCCTCGTCGATGGCCACCGTCTGCGGCTCGTCGCTCGCTCTGATGGACGCGGGCGTGCCGATCAAGCAGCCGACCGCCGGCATCGCCATGGGCCTGATCAAGGAAGGCGAGCGCTTCGCCGTCCTCACCGACATTCTCGGTGACGAGGACCACCTCGGCGACATGGACTTCAAGGTGGCCGGCACCGCCGACGGCGTGACCTCGCTGCAGATGGACATCAAGATCGCCGGCATCACCGAGGAGATCATGAAGGTCGCTCTCGGTCAGGCCAAGGACGGTCGCATCCACATCCTGAACGAGATGTCGAAGGCGATCACCTCGGCCCGTCCCGAGCTCGGCGAGCATGCCCCGCGCATCGAGTCCTTCAAGATCCCGACCGACAAGATCCGTGAAGTGATCGGCTCGGGCGGCAAGGTGATCCGCGAGATCGTCGAGAAGACCGGCGCCAAGGTCGACATCCAGGACGACGGCACCGTCAAGGTGTCCTCCGCCGATCAGAAGAAGATCAAGGCGGCGGTCAACTGGGTCAAGTCGATCGCGGCCGAGCCCGAGCTGAACGCGATCTACGAGGGCACGGTCGTCAAGTGCATGGAGTTCGGCGCCTTCGTGAACTTCTTCGGTTCGCGCGACGGCCTCGTCCACATCTCCCAGCTCGCCCCCCAGAAGGTCGGCAAGGTCACCGACGTGGTCAAGGAAGGCCAGAAGGTGTGGGTCAAGCTGCTCGGCTTCGACGAGCGCGGCAAGGTTCGCCTGTCGATGAAGGTCGTCGACCAGGCCACCGGCCAGGAAATCAAGAAGGAAGAGGGCGAGAAGGCCGAAGGCTGATCGCTCCCGACCTCGAGACGAACGAAGGGCGCCCCGACGGGCGCCCTTTTTCGTTTCCCGTCTTGATCGGTGACCGGCCCCGGTCGACTATGCGACGCGTTCGCAGGATCGAAGAGGGAGAAGGTCGCAACCATGACGGCGTCGCGGAACGAGGACTTGGTGCGGGCCTATGTCGAGGCGCTCGACGCCTTCGACATGGTGCGGTTGCGAGAGATCTTCGCGCCCGAGCCGAAGATCTGGGGCGTGCTCGGCCATGGAAACCTCGACGTCGCCGAGCCGGTCTGGAGCGAGCTTCACCACGGCATGAGCATGCGCCTCGAGATCCTCGACATGATCGTGACCGAGGACCGCGCGGCGGTGCGCTGTCGCGAGACCGGCCGCTTCGTCGGCCCCTTCCGGGGGCTCGCCGGCGTGACGCCGACCGGCAAGACCTACGAGGTCACGGCGATGGAATGGTTCGAATTCGCCGACGGTCGGATCTCCGCGCGCTGGGGCGCGCGCGATTCCGCCGCCATCTCCCGGCAGGTGCTGGCATGACGGACGCGCCGAACGACGCCGCCGCGCTTCGAGATCTCCTCGCCTATTGGTTCGGCGACCTCTCCGACGTCGTCCCGGCCGAGGGTGACGTTCGCCTGCGCCGGTGGTGGGGCAAGGATGCGGCGATCGATGCCGAGATCGCCGCCCGGTTCGGCGCGTTGGTCGAGCGCGTCGCCGCGCGCCTCGCCGCCGGCTGGCGGCCGGGCGATCCGGCGAGCGCGACCGCGGTCGTGGTGGCGCTCGATCAGCTGCCGCGCAACATCCATCGGGGCACGCCGGGCATGTATGCCCACGACGCCCTCGCGGTCGAGGCCTCCCGCCACGCCTCCGAACTCGCCGATCCCGTGGCGGGCGATCTCTTCCGCGCGAGCTTCGTCTTCATGCCGCTGATGCATTCCGAACGGCTCGCCGATCAGGACGAGATGATCGAGCGCTTCGAGGCGATCACCGCCGAGGCCGCCCGGCGCGCCTCGCCGAACCTCGCCTATTTCGAGAACGCCCTCGACTTCGCCCATCGCCACCGCGACATCGTCGCCCGCTTCGGCCGCTTCCCCCATCGCAACGCCATCCTCGGCCGCCCGTCGAGCCCCGAGGAGGAGGCGTTCCTGCGCGAGGACGGCAGCGCCTTCTGACGTCGCGGGGCGCGCGGTGCCGCCTCAGCGATAGAGATCGGCTCGTGTCGGCGGCAGACCCGAGGGGCCGCGCCGGCGCTTGGAGGCGAGCGTCTGGAAGATCGATACCGACCCGTTGCGGAAGGCGAGCGAGACGCCGGCGAGATAGAGGACCCAGATCCGCGTCTTCGCCGGCCCGGCGATCGCCTCCGCCGCCTCGCGATGGGCGATCAGATTGCGCGCCCAGAATTCCGTCGTCCGCGCGTAATGCTCACGCCAGCCCTCGACGTCGTGGATCTCGAACCGATGCGCCTCGAGATTGGTGGCGGTCCAGCCGATGTGGTCGAGCTCGCCGCCGGGGAAGATGTAGCTGGTGATCGCCTTGTATTCGGCCTTCTTCTTGCGAAATTTGCGCAGGTCGAGCTTGCCCGGCCGGGTGATGGCGTGGTGCAGATAGAGCCCGCCGTCGGCGAGAAGCCGGTCGATCGTCGAGAAATAGGCGCCGTGATTGTCGATCCCGACATGTTCGAACATGCCGATCGAGGAGATCTTGTCGAACTGACCCTCGAGCATGCGGAAGTCCTGCAACTCGATGCGGACCCGGTCGGCGAGCCCGCGTTCCGCGACCTTCGTCCGGGAGAGCGCCAACTGCTCGCTCGACAGCGTGACGCCGAGCGCGGTCACGCCGTAGTGCTCGGCCGCGTGACAGACGAGCGCGCCCCAGCCCGAGCCGATGTCGAGCATCCGGTCGCCGGGCTTAAGGCGCAGCTTGCGGCAGATCATGTCGAGCTTGTCGCGCTGCGCCGTCGCGAGATCGTTGCCCCAGTCCGTGAAATAGCCGCAGGTGTAGACCATCTCCGGATCGAGGAAGAGTTTGTAGAAGTCGTTCGAGACGTCGTAATGGAACTCGATGTCCTCGCGCCGGCTGCCCGTCGCGGCGTCGTCGTCCTTGGCGGTCAGGGAGGCGACGGCCGGCAGCCGCGCCGTTCCGAGAAGAAACGGCAGCAGCGAACGCAGCAGCAGCCCCTTGTCGAGGGTCTTCAGGATCGCCTTGGTGCGCACCTTCGGCCGCCGCTCGGCGAGATCGAACAGCGTGCCGCCGCGAATGTCGACGAAGCCGGCGGCGTGGAGATCGATCAGCGTCGTCGCCTTCGGCCGCCTGAGGAGCCGCGTCACCGCACCCTCGTGGGTGATGGCGATCCGCAGCCCGTCGGCGGGCGTATCGGCCGGCACGCGCCGCCGGTCCCACAGCTCGAAGCCGAAGGAGAGGTCGAGAATCCGGTGGACGTGTTCGAGAAGGGCGGTCGCCGCGTCGAGGCGTCTCTCCTCCGAAGCCTGGGTCATCGTGGCTCACCTCGCGATCGTCGGTCTCCTCCCGGCGCGACGCCGGGAGAGAAGACCGACTATCGGCGATGTGGCGGTGCGAAGAAAGCCTCGCGCGGTGCCCAACTCACGCGGCCGACCTCACGCGGCCCGGGCCATCTCCTTGCGGTTCCGCCCATAGGCGTCCGCGGCCACGAGCGCGTCGCGGACCTTGGCCGGGGTGACCTCGACCGGCGCGTTGAAGATCGTCTCGCCCGGCGCGCAGGCGAGTTCGGCGACCTTCATCAGGTCCGCCTCGCTCGGCGCCTCGAGGCCGATGTCGGCGAGCGTCGTCGGCAGACCGACCGACAGGCAGAAGTCGTAGACCTTGGCGATCGTCTCCGGCGGACGTCCCGTGAGGAACAAGAGCGCCTGGGTGCCGATCGCCACCTTCTCGCCGTGCCAGAAATGGTGCGTCGGGGCGAGCGCGGTCAGGCCGTTGTGGATCGCATGGGCGCCCGAGAGTCCGCCGCTCTCGAACCCGAGGCCGGAGAGCAGCGTGTTCGCCTCGACGATCTTCTCGACGGAGGCGTCGACCAGCCCGCGCGCCGCGCTCGTCTTGGCGGCGATGCCGTGGGCGAGCAACGTGTCGAAGCAGAGACGCGCCAGGGCCTGGGCGGTCATCGAGCCGACCCGCCCGGTCATGTTGGCGGCGCCCGACTGCCGGCAGTCGTCGGCCTCGAACCAGGTCGAGAGCGCGTCGCCCATCCCCGAGACCAGGAAGCGCACCGGCGCCGCGACGATCAGCGCGGTGTCGACCAACACCACGTCCGGGTTGCGCGGCAGCACCAGATAGCGGTCGAAGGCGCCTTCGGCGGTGTAGATCACCGACAGGGCGGAGCAGGGCGCGTCGGTCGAGGCGAGGGTCGGTACGATCACGACCGGCCGGGCGAGGGCGTGCGCCACCGCCTTGGCGGTGTCGAGCGCCTTGCCGCCGCCGATGCCGACGACGACGCGGCAATCGGCGCCGCGCGCCACCGCGACCAGACGATCGATCTCGCCGTCGCAGCATTCGCCGCCGAAGCGCTCCACCGTGAAGGCGACCGCGCCGGGCGCGGCCAAGGGCGCGGCGACGGCGCCGGCCACCGCCGGATCGACGATCGCCAGGGCGCGTTCGCCGAGACGGGCGACCTCCTCGGCGAGCGAGGCGAGGGCGCCGGCTCCCTGGACGTAGCGGGCGGGGAAGATGGAGGTGGTGAGCATGGTGGCCATCCCTTTCCGGCGGGATCGGCTCCCGCCTCGACGGCGGTGAAGATCGACTGAAATCATAGACTGTCCGCCGTCGCGGCGAATGCCGTCGATTGCTTAAGAGCGAATACGCACATCCCGCTCGCCGCCCCCGTTCGACGAGGGGCCGCGACCCCGGGTCGCGACCTCGAAGCCGGCTCGAACGGATCGAATCGATTGATCGCGGCGTCGCGAGCGGCGAGACTGGCACCATGACCGAAGCCTCCTCCGCCGCTCCCTCGATCGATCTCCTCGTTCTCGGCTGGGGCTATTCCGCCCGCCACGGCGCCGCCCGTCTGGCGCCGCGCCTGCGCTCGCTCGCCGCCACCGCTCGCGAGGCGGAGAAGGCCGCCCGCCTCGCCGCCGAAGGCATCGAAGTCGTCGCGCTCGACGCGCCCGATGCCGACGCCCGTCTCGCCGCGGTGGCCGCGCGTGCCACCCACGTCCTCGTCTCGGCCGGGCCGAGCGAGGCCGGCGATCCCTTCCTCGCCCGCCTCGTCGAGCCGCTGCGCGAGAGCGCCCGCGCCGGCCGCCTCGCCTGGATCGGCTATCTCTCCACCGTCGGGGTCTACGGCAACGTCGACGGCGGCTTCGTCGATGAGACCACGCCGCCCGAGCCCGCCGCCGAGCGCACCCGTTGGCGCGTCGCCGCCGAGGCGGCCTGGACTGCGCTCGGCCACGAACTCGGCGTCCCCGTGGCGATCCTGCGCCTCGCCGGCATCTATGGTCCCGGCCGCAACGCCTTCGTCAATCTGGAGCGCGGCACCGCGCGCCGGGTGATCAAGCCCGGCCAGATGTTCAACCGCATCCATGTCGAGGACATCGGCCGCGCCGTCGCCGCCGCCGCCGAGACCCGTTTCGACGGCCTCCTCAACGTCGGCGACGACGAGCCGGCGCCGCCGCAACTGCCGATCGAGTTCGCCGCCGCGCTGATGGGCGTCGCGCCGCCGCCGGAAATCCCCTTCGAGGCGGCGGAGTTCACGCCGATGGCGCGCACCTTCTGGGGCGAGAGCAAACGTGTCGGCAATGCCCGCCTGCGCGCCCTGATCGGCCCGCTGACCCACCCGACCTTTCGCGAGGGCCTGACCGCCCTGTGGACCGCCGGCACCTGGCGCGGCGATCCGACCGACCGCGAGGACGCGAGCCCGCGCTTCCGCCGGTGAGACGGCGCTGCGCGGAGACGGGGCGCGTCCTGCGGCGACGTGTGGCGCCGGAGGCGGCGCGGGTGTAGCGTCGCGCCGATCTCCTCGTGGTCACGGGCCCCCATGCGTCTCACCAGCTACACCAATTACGCACTCCGCACGTTGATGTTCGCCGCCCTCGACGCGCCCGCGCTGGTCCGCGTCCAGGACGTCGCCGACGCGCACGGGATCTCGCGGACCCATCTCGTCAAATGTGTCCATCACCTCGGCCAATGGGGTTATCTCGACAACGTGCGCGGTCGCGGCGGCGGCTTCCGTCTGGCGCGTCCGGCCGACACCATCACCGTCGGCGAGATCGTGCGGCGGACCGAGGAGGGCTTCGCCGAGGCGCCGGTCGTGCCCGGCGCCTCGCCCGCCGATCGGCGCCTGACGCTCCGCTTCGAACAGGCTCAGGCGGCCTTCCTGGCGGTGCTCGACCGCCATACGATCCACGACATCACCTTCAACGAGAGCGAACTGCGCCGCGCGCTCGGCCTCGCCGATCTCGCGCGCCCCGCCGTGCCGTCGGCCTGAGCCGTCACGCCGCCGTCTCGACGGTCGGCTCGGCGGCGACGTCGGCGATCGAGGTGGCGCGCAGCGTGTCCGCATAGGCCTCCCACGCCTCGGCGCACACCACCCGCAGCCGGCAGATGCCGGCGACCCGGCACGGACCGTCGGCCTGCAGCCGGCAGGGGAAGAGATCGTTCTCGTCCTCGAACAGGTCGACGATCTCGAACAGGGTGATCGCCGCCGCGGGCCGCGCCAGACGATAGCCGCCGCCGCGCCCGCGCTGGCCGGCGATGTAGCCGGCGCGCATCAGCCGATGGCACGCCTTGACCACCAGCGCCTCCGACATGCCGAGCAGGCTCGCCATTTCCGGCATGGTCAGCGGCCGGTCGCCGCTGTGTTCGCAGGCGATGAGAATGCGCAACGCACCATAGGTGCAGGCGGTCGTCTGCATGATGGGACACCCGGTCGTCGTCGCGACGAACCACCGTCGGACCCCGTCGATATAAACCCTCCCTCCGACGGCGACAAACGGCGTCGCTCGCGCGGATGTCATCGGCGCTCTTGCGGGAAACGACCGATCCAACCTCGACGTGCACGCCGCGAAATGAGAGGCTTCCGCCGTCGCGACGCCGGGGCGGTTCCAGGGGGGATGCGACGACGTCGAGTGAGTTCGCCGACCCATGAGTTCGATCCCCCACCGGCCGGACATCGACGGCCTCAGAGCCCTCGCCGTGGTTTCGGTGATCGTCTATCACCTGACGCCCGGCGTGCTGGCCGGGGGCAATCTCGGCGTCGATCTCTTCTTCGTCCTGTCCGGCTATCTGATCACCGCGCTGATCCGCTCCGATTGGGCGGCGGGGCGGTTCACCCTCGCCGACTTCTACGAGCGTCGCGTCCGCCGCATTCTGCCGGCGCTTCTGGCCGTGCTCGCCGCCACCAGCCTCGCCGCCGTGGTCCTGCTGCTGCCGAAGGACCTGATCGGCTACGGGCGCAGCCTGCTCGCCGCGCTCGGCTTCGTCGCCAACATCCATTTCTGGTGGGTGATCGACTATTTCGCGCCGATCTCCGGCGAGAAGCCGCTGCTCCACACCTGGTCGCTCGGGGTCGAGGAACAGTTCTATCTGCTCTTCCCGCTGTTGATGATGGTGCTGCTGCGGCTCAGGGCGGCGACGGCGATGGCCGTGCTGGCGGCGGTCGTGGTGGTCTCGCTCGGGCTCAATCTCGTCTTGAAGGTGGTCGGAAGCGGCACCTTCTCGTTCTACATGCTGCCGTCGCGCGCCTGGGAGCTGGCGGTCGGCGCCCTGATCGCCTTCGTGTCGAGGCGGGGGTCGATGCCGCGTCCCGTGGTCTGGGCGGCCTCGGCGATCGGCCTCTGGGCGATCGGCCTGGGCCTCCTCGAGGGCAAGGTCGCGGTGCTGCCGGCGGCGCTGCCGGTGGTGGTCGGGACCGCGCTGGTGGTCTGGGCGGAGGGGCGCGCGCCGAGCCCGCTCGGACGCCTCTTGTCGCTGCCGCCGATCACCTTCCTCGGCCGCATCTCCTATTCGCTCTACCTCTGGCATTGGCCGATCCTGGTCCTGCTGCGCTATCGGCTGGTGCGCCCGCCGACCCCGCTCGAACTGGCGCTCGCGGTGGCGGCGATGCTGGTCTGCGCGGTCCTCTCCTGGCGCTTCGTCGAGACGCCGTTCCGCCGGCGCGACCGGCCGTTCCGCCCGATCGCCTGGATCCTCGGCACCACCACCGTCGCGCTCGCCGGCCTCGCCGGCGCCATCGGCATCGGCGACGGGTGGCCGCGCCGCGTGTCGCCCGAGGTGGTGGTGATCAACGGCGCGCTCGGCACGCACGCCCGCTGCGCCGGCTGGGACGGCGAACGCTTCGCCGGCGGCCGGGCCTGCCGGCTCGGTGCCCCCGAGATGGAGGTCGCGACGGCGGAGGTGGTCGTCTTCGGCAATTCCCATGCGCAGATGTATCGGCCGCTGGTCGACGACGCGCTGCGCCGGGACGGGCGAAGCGGCGTCCTCGTCGGCATGACCGAGTGTCTGCCGACGCCCTCGATCAACATCGACGTCAAATGCGCGCGTCTCGCCTCCGAGACCTTCGCCGCGATCGAAGCCCTGCCCAAGGTGCGCACGGTGATTCTCGGTCTGACCTGGGATCAGGCGGGGGCGTCCTTCGTCGACGAGGCGGGCGTCCACGACGGCGGCCCCTGGCGGCAGGTGCTGACGCGCGGCCTCGACGATCTGCTCGATCGGATCGAGCGCTCCGGACGCACGCCCGTGCTGATCGGCCCGATCCCTCATCCCTCCTGGGACGTCGCCTCGGTGGTCGGACGCAACCTCGCCTTCGGCCGGCCGCAGGAGCCGGCACCTCACCAGACGCGCGCCGCCTTCGACGAGACCTTCGGGGCCCTCGTCGCCCATTTCCAGGCGCGCCTCGGCCCTCGCTTCATTCGCGCGGATCGGGTCTTCTGCGGGGTGGAGCGCTGCGATTTTCTCGTCGGCGGGCGGTCGCTCTATTCCGACGGCAATCACGTCGCCGCGGCCGAGCTGCCGCGATTCGCGCCGCTGTTCCGTGACGCGCTGACGGCGGCCGGCGAATGACCGATCGCCCGTCGGCGTGACTCGAGACGACAAAAAACCCGGACGGGAGACATCGTCTCCGGATCCGGGTTCTCGTCGAGGAGCAAGCCTGTCGCGTCGGCGTCCGCCAGTACATCCGTGGTCGACCCACCGACGCGTGAAGCTCTACTCGAAGCTCATTCGGCGCGAAGGTTGTCGGCCGAGCTCTTGCCGCTGCGACGGTCGGTGACGATCTCGTAGGAGACCTTCTGCCCGTCGGCGAGGCTGTTGAGGCCGGCGCGCTCGACCGCCGAGATGTGAACGAACACGTCGGTGCTGCCGTCGTCGGGGCGAATGAAGCCGAAGCCCTTCTGGGCGTTGAACCACTTGACGGTTCCGGAGGTCATGGAATGTCCTCTCATTGGACATGGAAGGTGGAAGCGGCGCGATGCGTGCACGGCGC
The DNA here is from genome assembly GCF_019160155.1 of Pinisolibacter aquiterrae. Taxonomy (GTDB): domain Bacteria; phylum Pseudomonadota; class Alphaproteobacteria; order Rhizobiales; family Ancalomicrobiaceae; genus Pinisolibacter; species Pinisolibacter aquiterrae. Next base: position 248,815 of record NZ_JAFNIH010000061.1, on the reverse strand, counting down.
CGGTGGACAATCGATGTTCATGGAAAGAAGAGACGATGCGCGTGGATCGTGACACACGAACGCGATCGGGCCGTCCGGCCGAAAATCGATGCTGCAGAATGGACCCCAATAGTGTTCGAAACATGTTCGAACGAAAAAAGGGTTCATCGGAAGAGAACGCTCGGCCACTCAGGCGGAGCGGCGTACCGTCTTGATCGCGAGCGGCGCGCGCCCCGAGCGTTCGGCGATGACGTGGTCCTGTGCCTCGAGATCGGCGCGGATCCGGTCTTCGGCCTCGTCGCCGAGGGTGAGGTCTTTGAGAACCCGCCGATTGGATCGCTGGGATCCGTCTTCGTAGATCACGTCGAACAGTACGTATTCGATCTTGCTGGCGGGCTTGCGAGCCATCGCGACCTCCTGGCCGAATGCATGAAACCGGCCGGCGCCGGGGGGCGCGGCCGGAGAAGAGAGGCAGGCGAGCGGATGGCGGGCGAGGCCCGCCCTCTCGTCAGGATTCGCTGGCGGCGGGCGCGGCGGCCGGACGCGGACGGGCACCGCCGGCGGGAACCTTGCGCTTGGGCATCGGCAGCAGGCCTTCGCGCTGCGCCTGCTTGCGGGCGGCCTTACGGGCGCGGCGCACGGCTTCCGCTTCCTGGCGGATCCGGCGCTCGGAGGGCTTCTCGTAGGAGCGGCGCTGCTTCATTTCCTTGAAGACGCCTTCGCGCTGCATCTTCTTCTTCAGGACGCGGAGCGCTTGATCGACGTTGTTGTCGCGAACCAGAACCTGCACAGAGTGTCCGATCTTCGATGGGAGAACAGGGAACCGACCGAGTCTGTCGCGGCCGGCGATCGAAACCCATCGGCCCGTCTGGCGGTGTCGGTAAGGTTCGATGACGAGTGAGCTTCAGGCACGGCACACCGAGTGCGCAGCCTGGGATGACGAGGGTTTAAAGCAAGCGAGCGGCCCGCGCCAGCCCGGATTTCGTTCCGAGCGCCATTTCGCGCCTGCGACGATCGTCGCCATGCGGCGGCGCTCGATGTCTCAGGTCGGCGCGGCGGTGACGTCGACCGTGACGTCGAGGCCGAGGAAGTCGGAGGAGACGCCGGTGAAGGTGCCCGCGACCGGCACCACCTGATGGATCGAGCGGGCGCGGGCGACCGGAATCAGGGCGCCGTCGCCGATGGTGCGGTTGGTCGGATCATAGGCGATCCAACCGGGGCCGGGCACGAAGATCTCGACCCAGGCATGGGTCGACCCCGGCGAGAAGCCGAAGATCGGCCCGCCGAAATAGCCCGAGACGATTCGCGCGCCGAGGCCCAGATTGCGGGCCGCCTCCGCCATCAAGACCGCCAGATCGCGGCACGAGCCCCAGCCGCGATCGAGCGTCTCGAGCGGGCTCTGCGTGCCCTCCTGGTCGCGCGACTGATAGAACACCCAGGACGAGATCCCGGCGTTGAGATCGGCGAGCAGCGCCAGCGTCGGCGTCGGCCGCGCCCCGATGAAGTCGGAGGTCCAGGCGGCGAAGCGCCCGTTCGGGTCGGGATATTGCGGTTCACGCAACGCCCCGAGATCGGTGAAGTCGTCCGGGTCGTAACGGAACGGATAGGTGCGGGCGGCGTCGGTGATCTCGCGCGAGGGCTCGGGATCGGGAAAACGGTCGATCACCAGACGGCTGTCGACCTCGAGCACGTCGGCCGGCCCGAGCGGCGTCGCGGTGGCGATGGAATTGCCGAAGACGTCGTAGGCCCAGCGCACCTGCGCCGTCGGCGTGAGGGTGAGCGAACTCGAGACGACGCGCAGATCGTGCCCGTCGCGCGGTCGGATCATCAGCCGATGCGGTCCGAGAGCGACCGGCCGGCGGAACCGATAGCGGGTTCGGTGATGAACCGTCAGACGTGTCATGTCGGGCTGCCCTCACGGGGTCTCGGCGGGGCGACGAGCCTGGGCGACGATGCGGCCCTCGCCGAAGCGGAGCGTCAGGCCTTCGGCTCGGCGGCCGGGGACTTGGCCCGCCACATCTGGAAACCATGTTCCTCGATCGCCGATTCCACCAGCGAGCGATCGATGCCGTGCGGCAGCGACTGATGGCGCCGCGTGCTGCCGATCCGCCGCCACGGACCGTGGCGCTCGGGCAGCCGGGTTCCCTCTGCGTCGCCGGCGAAGGCATTGAGACCGGAGCCGTTGGCGAACGTATGAATCGAGAACATCATCGGGATCTCTCCGTTCGGAAAAAACGAGACACCCACCCGTCGTTCGGTGACCATCACGCCGCGCAGCATAGACCTTCGCGCCCGCGAAAGGGAGGAAATCGTCGAGCGTCCGCCGACCCTTCTCGTTCCGGTGTCGCGTCGCCTTCGAATTCACCCGTCCGATCCGGGGCTTGCGCCCTCGACCCGGTCGGCGTATCGGCCTTTCGAGAAAGGGCGGCCGGCGAGCGGACGGCCCGCGACGGAGGCAGCATGCGGGTGCGTGACGCGGTCGACGGCGACGTCGAAGCCATTCTGGCGATCTACAACGACGCGGTCGCCCATACGACGGCGATCTGGAACGAGCGTCTCGTCGATCTCGCCGATCGCCGCGCCTGGCTCGCCGCCCGGCGCGCCGCCGGCTATCCGGTGCTGGTGGCGGTCGACGCGGCCGACGCGGTGCTCGGCTACGCCTCCTTCGGCGATTGGCGCGCCTTCGACGGCTATCGCCACACCGTCGAGCATTCGGTCTATGTCGCCGCCGGCGCCCGTGGCGCCGGCCTCGGCCGGGCGCTGATGGTCGCCCTGATCGAGCGCGCCCGCGGCTTGCGCAAACACGTCATGGTCGCCGGCATCGAGGCCGGCAACACCGCCTCGATCCGCCTCCACGAGACGCTCGGCTTCGCGCGGGTCGGCCTGATGCCCGAGGTCGGCACCAAATTCGGCCGTTGGCTCGACCTCGCCTTCCTGCAACTCACCCTCGACGATCGCCGCGATCCCGACGGCCCCGCCGTCTGAGCCTCACCGCCGGGCGGCGACCCGCCGGCCCGCGTCGAGCTCGACGACCGCGTCCATGCGGGCGAGGGCGATCGGCAGATGGGTCGCGACGATCACCGTGCGGGTGCCGGCCCGCGCCAGGATCGCGTCGATCACCCGTGCCGAGGTCTGGGGGTCGAGCCCTTCGGTCGGCTCGTCGAAGAGCAGGATCCGGGCATCGCCGAGCAGCGCCCGCGCCACCGCCAGCCGCCGCGCCTCGCCGCCGGAGAGCTTGGCCCCGGCGGTTCCGACCGGCGTCGCGAGCCCCTCCGGCAACGCCTCGACCCGCTCCGTGAGGCCGAGGTCGGCGAGCACGGCATGGAGCGTTTCGTCGCTCGCCTCCGGCTGCGCCAGCCTGAGATTGGCGGCGATCGTCGTGGAGAAGATGTGGGGATCCTGCCCGACGAGCACGATCCGCGCGCGCACCGCCTCGAGCGTCATCGCCGTGAGCGGCACCCCGCCGAGCCGGATCGTGCCGGCCGTCGGGTCGCGGAACCGCACCAGCAGCTCGAGCAGCGTCGTCTTGCCGGCGCCGCTCGCCCCGATCAACGCCACGCGCGCCCCCGCCTCGATCGCGAGATCGAGATCCGCCAACGCCGGCCGCGCCGCGCCGGGCCGCGTCACGCCGACCCGTTCGATCTCGAGCCGGGCCCCCTCGGGCGGGTCGACCGGCCGCTCGGGATCGGCGACCGGCGCCGGCCGATCGGTCGTCTCGAAGATCCGCCGCGCCGAGGCGAGCGTCGCCGGAAGGCCGATCAGCGCGGTGGGGACGGCGGCGAAGGCCTCGAAGGCGGCGAGCACCAGGAGGGCGACGAGCGTCAGATCCGGCCCGGCGAGCGCCCCCGCCGCGACCAGCGGCACGCCGAGCGCGAGGACGCCGATCATCGCCGCGTCGGCGGACAACCCGATGCCGGCCTGCGCCAGCGCCGAGGCCGTCGCCGTCGACCGTTCCGCCGCGACGAGCGCATCGTGACGCCGTTCCAGCGCAGCCACGTGGGCCGGCGCGGCGTCGGTGACGATCAGCGCGGTCAACCCCTCGAGATCGTCGACCAGCCGGGCGCGCAGCTCCGCCGCGATCGCCGCCGTGCGCGCCGAGGCGGCGGCGGTGCGCCGCGCCGCGAGGACGGGCACCAGAAGCCCGCCGAAGCCGACCGCGACGAGGAAGACGACGGCGAAACCGAGATCGTGCCGCCCGGCCCAGACCGCGACGATCGCCGTGGTGATCGCCGCCACCGTCAGCGGCGCGACGAGGCGCAGGAACATCAGCTCCAGCCGATCGACGTCGCCCTTGAGCCGCGCCGCCACGTCGCCGGACCTGAGATCCTCGAGCCCGGCGGGCGCGATTCGCTCGAGCCGTTCGAAGAGATGCACCCGTAGCGCCGCGATCAGCCGGAAGGTCGCCTCGTGGCCGACCACGCGCTCGACCCAGCGCCCGCCGGTGCGCAGGATCGCCAGCCCCCGGATGATCGCCGCCGGGGTGAAATAGTTCATCGACGCCCCGCTCGCCCCGGCGACCGCCATCGCCGTGACGAACCAGCCGGAGACCGCCATCAGCGCCACGTTGGCGAGCGTCGCGATGGTCGCGACCGCGATCGACAGCGCGATCCATCCGGCCCACGGCCGCCACAGCGCCAGCACGCGAAGGAAGAGACGGGAGGCCGCGATCATGGCGCCGCCTCCCCGATCAGCCGATCGTCGCGCCGTTCCGCCGCCGCCGCCATCGCCGCGAAGCGGCCGCCGGCGGCCCGCAGCGCCTCGGCCGATCCCGTCTCGACGATCCGCCCGCAGTCGAGCACCACCACGCGGTCGGCCCGCGCCACCGTGTCGAGCCGATGGGCGATGGTGAGCGTGGTGCGGCCACGCGCCAGATCGTCGATGGCCGCGACGACCAGCGCCTCGGTGTCGCGATCGAGATGGGCTGTCGGCTCGTCGAAGAGGACGAGCGGGCCGGGCGCGTAGAAGGCCCGCGCCAGGGCGAGCCGCTGCGCCTCGCCGCCCGAGAGCCCGAGACCACGCTCACCGAGCCGCGTCGCCCGCCCCTCGGGCAGACGCGCGACGAAGGCCTCCGCCTGCGCCGCCCGCAACGCCGCCGCGATCGCCGCCTCGCGCGTCCCCGAGGCGGGCGCGCGCCCCATCGCCACCGCGTCGTCGATGGTCGCGTCGAAGAGATGGGGCCGCTGCGGGATATGGGCGATGGCGCGGCGCCACTGGGCCGGATCGATCGCGGCGAGATCGACGCCGTCGATCAGCACCCGGCCGCGCGAGGGCTCGACGAGGCCGAGCAGCAGCGCGAAGAGCGTGCTCTTGCCGGCCCCGCTCGGACCGACCAGAGCGATCCGCTCGCCCGGGGCGATGGTGAGCTCGAGGTCGAAGAGCGCGACGCGGCCGTCGGCATGGGTCACGTCGACGCCCTCGAGCCGGATCTCGACCGCAGCCGTGAAGGTCGGTCGAGCCGTGCCGGCGGGCCGGCTCGGGCCGGGTCGATCGAGGAGATCGACGAGCCGTTCCGCCGCCGCCACCGCCTCCATGCGGGCGTGGCGTTCTGCGCCGAGCCGGCGCAGCGGCGCGTAGAACTCGGGCGCCAGCAACAGGATGAAGAGGCCGGCGTGGAACTCCATCGTCCCCCACATCAGCCGGAAGCCGACGGTGACGGCGATCACCGCGATCGACAGCGTCGCGAAGAACTCGAGCACCAGCGCCGACAGGAAGGCGATCCGGAGCACCGCCATCGTGTCGCGGCGATAGCCCTCCGCCATCGCCGCGACGACCGCGATCTCCCGTTTCGAGGCGCCGAAGATCTTCAGCTCGGCGAGGCCTTTGATCGCGTCGAGAAGATGCCCGCCGAGCCGAGCGAGCGTCTGCCATTGACGGCGATTGACCGCCTCGGCGCCGCGCCCGACCAGGATCATGAACCACGGTAGAAGCGGCATCGTCGCCACGAAGACCAGCGCCGCGACCCGGTCGAACGGCACCACCGCGATCAGCACCGCGAGCGGGATCACCGCGACCTTCGCCGTCACCGGGATCCAGCCTCGCCAATAGGGCTCGACCGCCGCCACCGCGTCGGTGAGCGTCGCGACGATCTCGCCGGTCGGCCGCCCCGCGAGCCGCACCGGCCCGAGCGCCACGACATGGTCGAGGAGACGCCGGAAGAGATGCCGCCGGACCCGCGCCGCGGCGCGGAAGGCGGCGCCGTCGGCGGCCGCGACCAGCACCGCGCGGACGGCGGCGAGCGCGGCGAGGACGACGAGACGCGGCGTCGCCTCGGTGAGGCCTTCGCCCCCGAGGACGACGCCGTCGACGAGGCCGGCGAGGGTCCAGGCGACGGCGATCGCCAGGAGACCATGGGTCACCCCGGCGAGGATCGCGATCGGCAGCGCTGCCCCCGTCTCGCGACGGCCGGCGGCCAGGAGGGAACCCGCCTCGGTCATCCGGGACTGCATGCTCCATACATGAGAAGCGCGCGAGGCCGGCGCGGGCGAGCCCCGAGAGGATCTCGCGCGCCGGCCTCGGAACGGCGGTGATCGGCGGCCCACGCCGGCGGCCGATCGATGCCGTTCGTCGGATCGGGTCGGACCGAACGCACGAGGTTTCGACCCGGTCGAAATCTCGCGAGCCCGGCGTCAGTGCGGCTCGGACGAGCCGTTGCCGTCGAGCCCGTCCTGGAACTCGTACCACATGACGTTGATGACCCCGATGGCGGCGGCGGCGGTGACGCCGAGGATCCAGGCGAAGTACCACATGGTCGTCTCTCCACGTTCGAAGGGGCGGGCCTCAATAGGCCGAATGCGACCGCGCCTCGATTTCGTCGGCCGTGACCCGGCCCCACATGTTGGCGTAGCACCACACGGTGTAGCCGAGCACGATCGGCAGGAAGATCACCACCGCCCAGAACATCACCGTCAGGGTGAGATGGCTCGACGGCGCGTCCCAGATCGTCAGGCTCGACCTCGGGTCGAGGCTCGACGGCATCACGAAGGGGAACATCGAGAGCCCCGCCGTGGCGATGATCCCGACCATGCCGATCGCGCTGGTGACGAAGGCGGCGGCCGGCCGGCCGGCCCCGGCGAGCGCCGCGGTCATGAGCGGGCCGATCAGGCCGATGGCGGGCGCCAGGATCGCGATCGGCATCGCCGTGTAGATGTCTAACCAGGCGCCGGGCGCGCGCACGACCTCCTTGGCGAGCGGATCGGGCAAGGCGCCGTGCGCCGGCTCCGAGACGATCCGATAGCCGTCGATGCCGACCCACAGCCACAGACCGGCGAGGGCGAAGGCGATCGCCACCATCGGCGCGAGCCGCACCACGAGGGCGCGGGCGCGCGTCTCCACGTCGCCGGAGGCACGCAGTTGCAGCCAGACGCCGCCGTGGACGGCGAGCATGGCGAGGCTGATCACCCCGGCCAGCAGCGCGAAGGGGTTGAGGAGCGGCAGGAGCGCGGTGAGGAGCGAGCCCTGGTAATGGACGCGGAGCAGATCGTCGAGCCGGAACGGCACGCCCTGCAACAGGTTGCCGAAGGCGACGCCGAAGATCAGCGCCGGGATCGCCCCGCCGGCGAAGAGGCCCCAATCCCAGGCGTTGCGCCAAGTGGGATCGTCGATCTTGGAGCGGTAGTCGAAGCCGACCGGGCGGAAGAACAGGGCGAACAGTACCAGCAGCATCGCCATGTAGAAGCCCGAGAAGGCGGCGGCATAGACCGCCGGCCAAGCGGCGAAGATGGCGCCGCCCGCGGTGATGAACCACACTTGATTGCCGTCCCAATGCGGGCCGACGGTGTTGATGGCGATGCGCCGTTCGGTATCGGTGCGGGCCACGAAGGGCAGCAGCGTGCCGACCCCCATGTCCATGCCGTCGGTGATGGCGAAGCCCATCAGCAGCGCGCCCACCAGTCCCCACCAGACCAGTTTCAGAGTTTCATAGTCGAGCATCGTTCGGTCCTCGCATCCGTCATTCGGCCGGGGCGGCGGTGAGCCCGTCGCGCTCGAAGTGATAGCGGCCGGTGCCGAGCGAACTCGGTCCACGCCGGGCGAACTTGACCATCAGGAACATCTCGATCACCAGGAGGCTGGTGTAGAAGGTGAGGAAGCCGGCCAGCGAGAAGATCAGATCGCCGGTGGTCAGGCTCGAGGTGGCGAGGAAAGTCGGCAGGACTTCGCCGATCGCCCAGGGTTGGCGTCCGAATTCGGCGACGAACCACCCCAGTTCACAGGCGATCCACGGCGCCGGCAGCATCACCACCGCCATCCACAGGAGCCAGCGGTTCTGCTCGAGCCGCTTGGTGGCGTTGAGCCAGAACCCGGCCGCGAACACGAACAACATCAGGAAGCCGAGGCCGACCATGATCCGGAACGCCCAGAAGAGCGGCCACACCGTCGGGATGGTGCCCTCCGCCGCCGCCTTGATCTGCGCGTCGGTGGCTTGCGTCGGGTCCTCGACGAACTGCTTCAGGAGCAGACCGAAGCCGATGTCCTTGGCATGCGCGTCGAAGGTGGCGCGGGTCTCGGACGACTTGTCGCCGGCGCGGATCTCGGCGAGCGCGCCATAGGCGATCTTCCCGGAGCGAATCCGATCTTCGTGGGTCTTGGTCAGATCCTCGAGGCCGACGACCGGCTTGTCGAGCGAGCGTGTCGCGATCAGCCCCAGCGCCCACGGCAGTTTGACCGCGCCGATCGTCTCGCGGGAGGCCTGATCGGGAAAGCCGAACAGCGTGAAGGAGGCCGGCGCGGGCTCGGTCTTCCACTCCGCCTCGATCGCGGCGAGCTTGACCTTCTGGACGTCGCCCAGTTCGTAACCGCTCTCGTCGCCGAGCACGATCACCGACAGGGACGCGGCCAGGCCGAAGCCGACCGCCACCGCGAAGGACCGCCGCGCGAAGGCGAGATCGCGTCCTTTCAGGATGTACCAGGCCGAGATCGCCATCACGAACACCGACCCGGTCACGTAACCGGCCGCCACCGTGTGGACGAACTTGACCTGCGCCACCGGATTGAGCACGACCGCGGCGAAGGACTGCATCTCCATCCGCATCGTCTCGGGCGAGAACACCGAACCGACCGGATTCTGCATCCAGCCGTTGGCGATCAGGATCCACAGGGCGGAGAGGTTGGAGCCGAGCGCGGTGAAGAAGGTCACCGCCAGATGCTTGCGCTTGGAGAGTTTGTCCCACCCCAAGAAGAACAGACCGATGAAGGTCGATTCCAGGAAGAACGCCATCAGCCCTTCGATCGCCAGCGGCGCGCCGAACACGTCACCGACGTAGTGCGAGTAGTAGGACCAGTTCGTCCCGAACTCGAACTCCATGGTGAGGCCGGTGGTGACGCCGATGGCGAAGTTGATGCCGAACAGCTTCCCCCAGAACTTGGTCATGTCCTTGTAGATCTCCTTGCCCGTCATCACGTAGACGGTCTCCATGATGACCAGGAGCCAGGAGATGCCGAGGGTCAGCGGCACGAAGAGGAAATGGTAGAGCGCCGTCGCGGCGAACTGCCAGCGTGACAGTTCCACGAATGTCGGATCGATCATGATGGTCGACGTCCTCTCTCACGGACAAGGCGATCCGGCGGTGAAGGTCGGATCCAAACATCGATTTCGAGTACATGAATAAACATATATTTTTGATAAAGGAATGACGCGGATGCGAGAAGGCGCCGCCATCCCCCTCGAGACCCCGTCTCCAGGTTCGCCCGATCCGGCATGGCACCCGGCAAGGGATTGAAATTCAAGGTAGGTCGTGATCGGGGAGGGCGGGTGGCGTCTTGATGTCGCAGGCGACGACGGCCCGCCGACTCGAAAGCGCCCGCCGCCGGAGAGCGGCGACCGCCCACGGACACGAAAACGCCCGCCGCCGACGGGCGGCGACGGGCGAGGGTGGGCCGATGATGATCGACGGAGGTCGGGCCGGAGGTGCGCGGCCCGGCCTCCCGGGAGCGCTCAGCCGGCCCGAACCGAGGTGAGGAAGGCCTGGAGTTCGTCCTTCAACCGGCCGGACTGTCGATTGAGATCCTGGGCCGAGGAGAGGACCTGGATCGAGGCGGCCGAGGACATCGAGGCGGCCTGGGTGATGCCGACGATCGTCTCGGAGACCTGATGGGTGCCGGTCGAGGCCTCGGACACGTTGCGGGCGATCTCCTGGGTCGCGAGCCCCTGCTGGTCGATCGAGGCGGCGATCGAGGCGGCGATGTGGTCGAGCTTGAGGATCACGTCGGAGATGCCGGTGATCGCGGTCACCGACTCCGTGGTCGAGGCCTGGATCTCGGAGATCTGCGCGCCGATCTCCGAGGTCGCCCGCGAGGTCTGGTCGGCGAGCTGCTTGACCTCGGCGGCGACCACAGCGAAGCCCTTGCCGGCCTCACCGGCGCGTGCCGCCTCGATGGTGGCGTTGAGCGCGAGCAGGTTGGTCTGGCCGGCGATGGTGTTGATCAGGTCGACCACCTGACCGATCCGCGAGGCGGCGGCGGCGAGCGTCCGGATCTTGCCGACGGTCGCCTCGGCCTCGGTGGAGGCGCGATTGGCGACCCGCGCCGATTCGTCGACCTGCCGCTTGATCTCGCCGATCGAGGAGGAGAGTTCCTCCGCCGCCGACGCGACGGTCTCGACGTTGGTGGAGGCCTCCTCGGAGGCGGCCGCGACCGAGCCGGATTGGGCCGAGACCTCCTCGGCCGCCGCCGACATGGTCTGCGCCGCGCCCTGGAGCTGCGACGAGGCGGCGACGACCGACTGCACCACTTCGCCGACGGCGCCCTCGAAGGCGTCGGCCATGCGATGCATCGCCTCCCGGCGCTCGGCCTCGGAGGCGATCTTGCGACGGGCTTCCTCGGCGCGCAGCCGTTCGGTTTCCGCCAGGGTCTCCTTGAACACCTCGAGCGTCTCGGCCATCACGCCGATCTCGTCGCGCCGGCCGAGCCCTTCGACCGGCGTGCCGACGTCGCCCTTGGAGACGCGGCGCATCGCCTCGGTGATCGAGACGATCGGCCGAGAGATCGCGCGGCCGAGCGCGAGCGAGATGATCAGCGCCGCGGCGGCGCCGACGATCGTCGAGACCCACAGGAACATGCGGCCCGAATCGAGATCGGCGAGGGCCTCGCTCTGCACCTGCGTGGCTTCGGTGTCGGCATTGGCGAGGAGCGTGGCGACCGCCTCGTCGAGCTTCGTCACCTTGGCGCGCATCCGCGGCGCGATCTCGTCCTCGATCTTCTGCGTCACGGCGAGGATCTGGTCCATCGCGCCGACGTAGCGCTCGTAGTCGCGGCCGACCGCGCCGACCGTCCGGCGCGCCTCGGTGCCGCTCGCCAGCATCGCGAGGCGATCGAATTCGCGTCGCGCTTCGTTGCGCGCCGTCGTCATCGTCGCCACGCCTTCGGGCGTATGATGCGAGATCACCCGCACCGAGGCGATCCGCACCTGCTGCATCTTGGTCAGGGTCTGAGCGGCGCTCTGGCGCAGGGCGTCGGTCGTCTTCTCGTCGGTGGTCAGGGTCTCGAGCCCGACGCGCTGGTCGTGCCCGGCCGCCTCCATCGTGCCGGAGACCAGACCCGAGATCTGCTTCTTCAGATCGATCGCGTTCTGCAACTCGCGATCGTAGTCCTCGAACACCGCCGAGGTCGCGTCGAGAGCGGCGATGTGGTTCGCCCGCGTGGTCTCCTTGCGGCCGGCGGCGAGCGTCGCTCTGAAGAGCTTGGCGCCCTCCGCCACCGCCGTGTCGGTGCCGGGAAGCTCGGTGTAGACCGCCTCGCGGGCCTGCCGGCGATAGTCGAGGAAGTCGGCGTTGACGCGCATCGCCAAGGCTCTGACCCGGGTCGCCTCGTCGAAATGCTCGAAGGCACGCGTCGTTCGGTCGAAGGTCACCAGCGCCAGACCGCCGACGGCGATCAGCACGGCGATGACGATCGAGAACCCGATCAACAATTTCTGTGAAATGCGACGATCATTGAAGATGCTCATCCCCAGTCACCTCTCTCCACGGCGACCGCGCGGCGCAGGCGAGCCTGCCGCGGGGCCGACGTCGGCCGAAGGTCTTCCCCCCGAAGGAAGATCGAATACGGAGGAGAGGCTGAGCTGCGTTGGTTAATGAAATTCCAGCGGTACCGGCTACGCGCTTTCCACGCCGGTTCGGCTCGAGGGTGTCAAGGCGTTGACCGGACTGCGCTATTTTGCGGCGCTGCGAAATGTCGCAGTCTCGGCGCGCGCCGACTTGCCGAATATGGATATGCTTTCTCTGTCGAAATACGTCTTTCTTCAGATCTTCACGCGCCGCGCCAAGGTTGCCGAGGGCGTTTCCCCGAAGTGCTGGAAGTACTCGCGGGCAAATCGACCCTGGTGCATGAAACCGCTCTTGAGCGCTGCCTGTTTGACCAGGAATTCGGCGTCGCCATAGAGCAGGTTTCGACGAACTTCGCGTAACCTCTGCAGCTTGAGGTAGGACTTCAGCGTCATGCCTTGCAGCCGCGTCATCACCGTATGGATGGTTCTCTCTGAAATCCGCAGGTCGGCGGCGATGTCGCGCATCGAGAATGACTTACTGTAGTTGTCATCGACATATTTGACGATGTTCAAATAGATGTCGACGTGGTCGCCGAGCGTGTCGCGGGTGCCTTCGTGGCGCGCGGGCGCCGTCTGGAAACACGCCGACACCGCCTCGCCGACGCGGTCGAGGATCGCGGCGCGGACCGTCTCGCTCTCCAGGATCTGCGGCGAGTGCGATCCCACCGCCAGCGCCTCGCGCAGAACCGCCCGCAGCCGCGCCATGGCGGTGGCGGCGACCGGAAGGACGCCGAACAGACGTCCCGACGACGGCCAGTCGGGCGAGACCATCCGTTGCGGCAGGAAGATCGCCCCGACCGACTGCAACGGCGCGGCCTCGTAGGGCCAATGCGACAGGAAGAACGAGTTCAGCCCGCCGAACATCAGCCCGTCGGGCGGCAGCGGGCGGCCGTTGACGAAGGAGAGATGCTCCGGCGTCATGCCGAAGGCGATCAGGAGCCCGGGTTGCGTCAGCCGTCCCTGGAACAGGCTCGGCGGCAACCGCGATTCGACCAGATGCGCACCGTCGAGCCTGAGTCGCACGGAGCGGCCGATCTCGCCGTGAATCAGGGGAACCCACTGAACCAACGGCTTCGCCTCGGCCCAGGGGAGATCCATCGGGTCGAGAAAATCGTGGAGGTCCAGGTAGGGCGAAGGCGACAATGTGGAGAGATCGAAGCCTCGACTGTGGCATTCTGAGTGAGCTGGCATCATCCCCGACGGGTGTTGGACCGAAGATTGACTGGAATCGAGGTTACTCGTAATGGGTGTCGCCATGGCGCGCGTCATGTTCAACACCACCTATCGGCTCATAGTTTCGTCTCGGATGCCGCGTATCAATCGGTGAAAGCATCCATTTTCGGCAAAGCCCGAGGCGCCTCGACACGTGCCCGCGATCCCACCGGGTTCGGTCGAAGCGTTCGATTGCATCTATACTTGGGGCAGCATGAAGTCTTCCTGGTTCAGTCGGATGTGTCGTCGGGTCTTCTGGCCGTCTCTCGAGTGTCACGCAACCTCCGCAATCCTACCCATGCGGTTTCGACCCGATGGATCCCACATTCCAGCGGGCGATCATACCGTATAGTGACGCTGCCCCATCGATCCCGAGGGGATCGGCGACGAGCCGCCCGAGGGCGGATCGCCGGGGGCGCCGATCCCGCGCGCCGTCCGGCGCCGGAAAGGAGTTTCCATGCACAAGATCGTCACCGCCGTCGTGACCGCCGTTCTTCTTCTCGTCGCCGGCGGCTGGGCGGTGTGGAGTTGGAACGGCCGCGATCGCCTGCCCCCGGGCGTGACCGGCGCCAACGGCCGCATCGAGGTGACGCGCGTCGACGTCGCCACCAAACTCGCCGGACGCGTCTCCGAGATGCGGGTGAAGGAAGGCGACATGGTCGAGAAGGGTCAGGTGGTGGCGGTTCTCGACACCGCCGATCTGCTCGCCCAGCGCGCCGTCGCCCGGGCCGGCGTCGCCCGCGCCATCCAGGGCATCGCCAAGGCCGAGGCCTCCGTCGCCTCCGCCGAGGCCGATCTCGCCCTCGCCGAGTTGCAGTTCCATCGCGCCGCCGAACTGCTCGACAAGGCGGTCTCCTCTCAGGCGCAACAGGATCAGGCCAAGGCCCGCCGCGACGTCGCCGCCGCCGGCGTCCAGGCGGCGAAGGCCGCCGTCGCCGACGCGATCGCCGCCCGCGACGCCGCCCAGGCCCAGGTCGAGCTGATCCAGGTCAACATCGACGACATGAGCCTGCGCGCGCCGATCGCCGGCCGTGTGGAATATCGTCTGATCGAGCCGGGCGCGGTGGTCGGCGCCGGCACCCGCGTCGCCACGCTGCTCGATCTGACCGACGTCACCATGACCGTGTTCCTGCCGACCCGGCTGGTCGGCCGCGTCGAGGTCGGCGCCGAGGCCCGCATCGTGCTCGACGCCGCCCCCGATTGGGTCATCCCGGCCCGCGTCTCCTTCGTCGCCGCCGAGGCTCAGTTCACCCCGAAGAGCGTCGAGACCGCCGACGAACGCGCCAAGCTGATGTATCGCGTCGAGGTCCGGATCGATCCGAAGCTGCTCGACGTCTGGCGCGCCTATGTGAAGTCGGGCCTCACCGGCAACGCCTGGCTCCTCACCGATCCCGCCGCCGCTTGGCCGGCGACCCTCGCCGTGCGCCTGCCCGATCCCACCGGGGCGAAGAAATGACCCCGACCGCCGCGGCCCCGGTCGTCGTCGCCGGTGTGACCCATCGCTACGCCGGGACGCTCGCCCTCGACGGGGTCTCGCTCGCCTTCGCGCAGGGCTCCTCGACCGCGATCATCGGTCCCGACGGGGTCGGCAAATCGACCCTGCTCGGCCTCGTCGTCGGCGTGCGCCGGCTGCAACGGGGCGAGATCACCGTCTTCGACGGCTCCTTGCGCGAACGCGCCGTGCGCGACGCTGTCGCCCCGCGCATCGCCTACATGCCGCAGGGCCTCGGCCGCAATCTCTACCCGACCCTGTCGGTCGCCGAGAACGTCGATTTCCACGCCCGCCTGTTCGGCCTCGACGCCGCCGCCCGCGCCGAGCGCATCGCTCGACTGCTCGAGGCGACCGGCCTCGATCCCTTCCCCGATCGCCTCGCCGGTCAGCTCTCCGGCGGCATGAAGCAGAAGCTCAGCCTGTGCTGCGCCCTCGTCCACGATCCGGACCTGTTGGTGCTCGACGAGCCGACCACTGGCGTCGACCCTCTGTCGCGCCGCCAGTTCTGGGATCTGATCGACGCCATCCGCCACGATCGCCCGACCATGACGGTGATCGTCGCCACCGCCTACATGGACGAAGCCGCCCGCTTCGAACGGGTGATCGCCGTCGCGGACGGCCGCGTCGTCGCCGACGGCGGCCTCGCCGAGATCCTGGCGGAGACCGGGGCGGCGACGCTCGAGGACGCCTATCGCGGGCTCGGCCGCCCCCCGGGCGCGGCGCCGGCGGAAGCCTTCGTCATGCCGCCGCGCGTCGCCGACCACGGCGCCGTCGCCATCGAGGCGGAGGGGCTCACCCGCCGCTTCGGCGCCTTCACGGCGGTCGATCACGTCTCCTTCCGCATCGAGAAGGGCGAGATCTTCGGCTTCCTCGGCTCCAACGGCTGCGGCAAGACCACCACCATGAAGATGCTGACCGGGCTCCTCGCCATCGACGAGGGCTCGGCGACCCTGCTCGGCCGCCCGGTCGACGCCGCCGACATCGGCGTGCGCCTGCGCGTCGGCTACGTCTCGCAGAGCTTCTCGCTGTGGGAGGAGCTGACGGTCCGCGCCAACCTCACCCTCCACGCTCGGCTCTACCGGGTCGAGGAGGCGCGGGTCGCCGGACTGATCGAGGAGAACCTCGTCCGCTTCGACCTCGCCGATCACGCCGACGCCTTCCCGGCCGCCCTGCCGCTCGGCATTCGCCAGCGCCTGCAACTGGCGGCGGCCTGTCTGCACGGTCCCGAGGTGCTGATCCTCGACGAACCGACCTCGGGCGTCGATCCGCAGGCCCGCGACGACTTCTGGCGCCGCCTCGCCGAACTGTCGCGCCGCGACGGCGTGACCATCTTCGTCTCGACCCATTTCATGAACGAGGCCGAGCGCTGCGACCGCATCTCGCTGATGCATCAGGGTCGCGTCCTGGCGATCGGCACCCCCGCCGACCTCACCCGCGCCGCCGGCGCGCCGACCCTGGAAGACGCCTTCATTCGCCGCCTCGAAGAGGCGGAAGGGCCCTCGCAGGATCCGCCGGCGCCGTCGCGGTCGACGGCCGCGCCCACGCCCGGCGCCACCGTGCCGCATTCGCTCGCCTCCCCTTCGCCCACCTCCCGCTCCGCCGGCCGGGGGCGCGTCGCCGCCTCGGTGGCCCTGGTCTGGGCCTTCGCCCGGCGCGAGGGGCTGGAGATCCTGCGCGATCGGGTGCGCGTCTCCTTCGCGGTGTTCGGATCGCTGCTGCTCCTGGTGCTCTTCGCCTTCGGCGTCTCCTTCGATGTCGAGAACCTGCCCTTCGCCGTCCATGATCGCGACCGCTCGATCGAGAGCGGCCGGCTGATCGAGGCCTTCACCGGCTCACGCTATTTCCGCGAGCGCCCGCCGATCTCCGACGAGAGCGAGATCGACCGCCGTCTCGTCTCCGGCGAGTTGCGGCTGGTGGTGACGATCCCGCCCGGCTTCGGCGCCGATCTCCTGAACGCCCGCCGTCCGGAGGTCGGGATCGCCATCGACGGCGCCAACACCTTCCGCGCCGAGACGGTGAAGGGCTACGTCCAGGGCGTCGTCCTGAACTGGGCGCAGCGCTACGTCACCGAGGCGCGTGGGCCGGGGACCTCGCTCGGCCTGCCCTTCGATCTGCGCCAGCGCTGGGCCTACAATCAGGCCTTCGTCTCGGTCGATGCCATCACCCCCGGCGTGATCATGCTGCTCCTGGTGCTGATCCCCTCGGCGATGACGGCGGTCGGCGTGGCGCGCGAGCGTGAGATCGGCTCGATCGCCAATTTCGAGGCCTCGCCCGCCTCGATCGTCGAGTTCCTGGTCGGCAAGCAGCTGCCCTACGTGGCGGTCGGCATGGTGAGCTACGCCACGCTCGCCGCCACCGCCTGCCTCGCCTTCGGCGTGCCCTTCCGCGGGTCGTGGTTCGCGCTCACCTTCGGGGCGCTCCTCTACGTCTTCGCCGCCACCGCCTTCGGCCTCCTGGTCTCGACGCTGGTGCGCACCCAGGTCGCCGCGATCATGGCGGCGGCGATCCTCTCGGTGATCCCGACCATCAACTTCTCCGGCTTCATCAATCCGATGTCCTCGATCGACGGCGTCGCGCGCTGGATGGGGCTCCTGTTCCCGGCCTCGTGGTTCCAGACCATCGCCATCGGCAGCTTCGCCAAGGGCGTCGGCGTGCTCGATCTCCTCCACTGCGATCTCGCGCTCGCCGCCTTCGGCATCGTCTTCATCGCCGCCGCCGCCCTCGTCTTGAAGAAACAGGAGGCCTGAGGATCATGCGCCGCTTCCTGCTCAACCTGTTTCGTCTCGGCGTGAAGGAACTGTGGAGCCTGCGTCACGACCCGATGATGCTGTTCCTGATCGTCTATGCCTTCTCAGCCGCGGTGATCTTCGTCTCCGCCGGGGTCAAGCTCGAGGTGTCGAACGCGGCGGTCGCGGTGGTCGACGAGGATCGCTCACAGCTCTCCGCCCGCATGATCGACGCGCTGGCGCCGCCCTTCTTCAAGACCCCGGTGATCGTCGCCGCCGAGGAGGTCGACCGGGCGATGGACGTCGGCCGCTTCGGCTTCGTCCTCCACTTCCCGCCCGATTTCGAGGCCGACGTCCTACGCGGACGCGCCCCCGGCCTCGGCCTCACCATCGACGCGACGGTCATGGTCCAGGCCGGCAACGGCGCCGCCTATGTCCAGTCGATCCTGTTGCAGGAGGCGGCGACCTGGTTGCGCCAGAAGGGGATCGAGGCCCAGTTGCCGATCGTCGTCACGCCGCGCATCTGGTTCAATCCCAACATCGAGGGTCGCTGGTTCTCATCGATCATGCAGTTGATCAACTCGATCGTCATCCTGTCGATCCTGCTGGTCGGCGCCGCCGTCATCCGCGAGCGCGAGCACGGCACCATCGAGCATCTCCTGGTGATGCCGGTCTCCGCCTTCGAGATCGCGCTGGCCAAGATCCTCGCCAACGGCGCGGTGCTGCTCCTGGCGGTGGTGCTGTCGATGGAACTGGTGGTGCGCGGCTGGCTCGGTGTGCCGATCGCCGGCTCGCGCGCGCTCTTCCTGCTCGGCACGACCATCTTCCTCTTCTCGACCACGGCCCTCGGCATCCTCATCGCCACGCTGGCGCGCTCGATGCCGCAATTCGCGTTGATGTCGATCCCGGTCTTCACCACCATGCTGCTCCTCTCCGGCAACATGACCCCGCTCGAGAGCATGCCGACGGTGCTGCAATGGGCGATGCACGCCTCGCCCTCGGTCTATTTCGTGCAGTTCGCCCAAGGTCTCCTCTATCGCGGCGCGACGATCGACATCGTCTGGAAGCCGCTCGTGGTGATGGCCGGCCTCGGCGCGGTCTTCCTCACCTACGCCACCCATCGCTTCCACGTCATGTTGTCGCGCTCGGCCTGAGGGGTTTCGTCGAAACGGTATCAAATTACCGAGGGACGGCCGGAAAACCGCCATTTTGCGCGGACGTTAACCCGAATCAACTCGGGTTTCCCGGTCCTTTCAGGGGTTCCGTAAGGAATCGGTCGTAGGCTCTTCGAAATTCGCGTGCCGGTTCCGCGGG
The DNA here is from genome assembly GCF_019160155.1 of Pinisolibacter aquiterrae. GTDB lineage: Bacteria > Pseudomonadota > Alphaproteobacteria > Rhizobiales > Ancalomicrobiaceae > Pinisolibacter > Pinisolibacter aquiterrae. The sequence continues at coordinate 230,052 of NZ_JAFNIH010000061.1, read as the reverse complement.
GCAGACCGCGTCGAAAGCGGCTGAGGATGAGGGACGGATCGTCGCCGGTTCGTCCCCGGATCGAAGAGTGACGAGTCATGACCGCATCGAAACGATCTCTCGTCGGCCTGCTCACGCACCGCGGTGGCAACATCGCGGTCACGTTCGCGCTCACCGTCGGCAGCATCATCCTGATCGGCGGCGGCGGCATCGATCTGATGGCGATGTCGAGCAATCGCAAATATCTCCAGGAGCGCGTCGACGCGACCGCCCTCATCGTCGCCAACGGCCTCACCGCCGATACGCTGAGCACCGCACAGACCAAGTCCCAGCAGCGCCTGACCGCCATGGTCGACCCCGAGTACGGGACCCTCTCCGGCATCGTCGCCAATGCCACCAGCGGCACGATGACCCTGACCGCCTCGCTGACCGCGAAATCGAACTTCCTCGGCATGATCGGCATGCCCAATCTGGTCAGCACGGTGACCACCACCGTGACCTGGGGCGACACCTCGCTCGAGGTGGCGATGGTGCTCGACACCACCGGCTCGATGGCCGACGGCGGCAAGATCGAGGCCCTGCGCAGCGGCGCCTCGTCGATGGTGACGACGCTCGCCGGCAAGGCGACCACCCTCAACACCATCAAGTTCGCGCTGGTGCCCTTCGCCAATTTCGTGAACGTCGGCTCCGGCTACAAGACCGCCTCGTGGATCGATACCGCCGCCCTCTCTCCTTACCACTCGTCCTATTTCTCGGCGCCGCTCAACCGCTTCACGCTCTATACGGCGCTCGGCAAGTCCTGGCCCGGCTGCGTCGAGACGCGCCCCTCGCCCTACGACATCGACGACACCGCGCCGACCGCCTCGATCCCCGCGACCCTCTTCGTGCCGTCGTTCCATCCCGACGAGCCCGACTCCAGCTGGTCGAGCAGTTTCGCCAACAGCTATCTGAACGACAACACCTGGAGCAGTTCGCAGCTCACCAAGATGATGAACGCGACGAAATACGCCACGTTGTCGGGCAAGGATTTCTCGAACTCGTATTTCTACAGCAACTACACCGCGCCGAAGGGGCCGGGGTATCTCTGCGACGTCAAGCCGATCCAGCGCCTGACGACCGACTACACCTCGGTGAAGACCCAGATCAACGCCCTGACGGTGGCCGGTTCGACCAACATTCCCGAGGGTCTCGCCTGGGGCTGGCGCATGCTCTCGCCCAAGGCGCCCTTCGCCGACGGCAAGGACTACGGCTCGACCACACTCAAGATCATCGTGATGCTGACCGACGGCACCAACGCCATCAACACCTTCTCGACCGATCTCGGCGGCGCCTATTCGAGCTGGGGCTACCCCTTCTCCGCCCGTCTCGGCAACAATCCCGGCACCAATCTGCGCAACGGCCTCGACACCAAGACGCTGGCCGCCTGCACCGCGATCAAGGCCAAGGGCATCAAGATCTACACCATCGGCCTGATGATCGACGACGCCGCGGGACAGCAGATGTTGTCCGACTGTTCCTCCGGCCCCGACTACTATTACAACACCCCGAGCGCCCGCCAGCTGACGGGGGTGTTCGACTCCATCGCTCAGAAGATCACCAAGCTGCGCATCGCCAAGTGACGCCGCGCCGAGTGACACCGCGCCGAGTGACGCCGCGCCGAGTGACGCCGCGCCTGAGCCCGCTCGACGCGGATCGCTCGGGCGATCACAGCGGCAGCGCCTGGGTCGCCTTGATCTCCTCCATCACCGCATAGGTGCGCGTCTCGCGCACCCCCGGCAGCGGCAGGATCACCTCGGCGAGGAAACGCCGATAGGCGGTCATGTCGCGCACCCGCGCCTTGATCAGATAATCGAACCCGCCCGCCACCAGATGGCACTCGAGCACCTCGCCCGCGCGCTTCACCTGACGGGCGAAGGCCTCGAACACGTCGGGCGAGGTGCGGTCGAGCAGCACCTCGACGAAGACCAGGAGCCCGCGTCCGAGTCGCACCGGATCGAGTTCGGCGCGAAACCCGAGGATCGTCCTGTCGCGGATCAGCCGGCGCATGCGCTCCGCCGTCGCGGTGGCGGAGAGGCCGATCCGCTCGGCGAGATCGCTCACGGTGATGCGTCCGTCGTCCTGGAGCACGGCGAGGATCTTGCGATCGAGGCGATCGAGGTCGTCGATTTCTTCGCTCATGTCTCCTTTCATAAAGGAATCCTCGGCCTTCGACCAGATCTTCGACCGATCGAGCGGCAAGAGACGCGATATCATGAGGAATGAGCGGTCACCGCTCCGCGCGGGCCACCGGACGCGCGTCGCCTCGGAGATCCCCCATGCTCGCCTCGCCCTCCGTCGCGCCGTTTCGCGCGCCCTTCGCCCCCGACGACGCCGTTCTCGTCGCCGATCTCCTCGCCGAAACCGCGCTCGGGGCCGATGCCCGCGCCCGCGTCGATGCCGACGCCACCCGGCTGATCGCGGCGATCCGCACCGAGACCGGCGGCTTCGGCGTCGAGGAGTTCCTGCGCGAATATGCGCTGACCACCCGCGAGGGGCTGGCGCTGATGGTACTCGCCGAGGCGCTGCTCCGGGTGCCCGACGCCGCCACCGCCGACCGCCTGATCGAGGACAAGCTGGCGGAGGCCGAATTCGAGAACCACGAGCGCGTCTCCGACGCCTGGCTGGTCTCCGCCTCGGCCTGGGCGATGGGGCTGACGGCGCGGGTGTTCCGCCCCGGCGAGACGCCGACCAACATCCTTTCCGGCATGGTCAAACGCCTCGGCCGCCCGACCATCCGCACCGCCGCCCGTCAGGCGATGCGGGTGATGGGCCATCAGTTCGTGCTCGGCGAGACGATCGAGAGCGCGCTCGCCCGCGCCGGATCGCTCGAGGCCAAGGGCTGGCGCCATTCCTACGACATGCTCGGCGAGGGCGCCCGCACCCGGGCCGATGCCGAGGCCTATTTCGCTTCCTACGCCACCGCGATCGAGAAGATCGGCGCCTCGGCCGGCGGAAAGCCGCTCCCGGCGCGTCCCGGCATCTCGGTCAAGCTCTCCGCGCTCCACCCGCGCTACGAGGCGGTGAACGCCGCCGCCGTGATGCGCGAGCTGGTGCCGCGCCTCCTCGACCTCGCCCGCGCCGCCAAGGCCCACGACCTCGCCTTCACCGTCGATGCCGAGGAAGCCGATCGGCTCGAACTGTCGCTCGACGTCTTCGCCGCGACGCTGGCCGACCCGTCGCTGAAGGGCTGGGACGGCTTCGGTCTGGCGATCCAGGCCTATCAGAAGCGCGCCGTCGCGGTGGTCGATTGGGTCGCCGATCTCGCGGCGAACCTCGACCGGCGCCTGATGGTCCGCCTCGTCAAGGGCGCCTATTGGGATACCGAGATCAAGCGCGCCCAGGAGCGCGGCCTCGACGATTTCCCGCTCTTCACCCGCAAGGCCGCGACCGATCTCTCCTATCTCGCCTGCGCTCGCCGTCTCCTCGCCGCGCGGCCGCGCCTCTATCCCCAATTCGCCGGCCACAACGCCGTGACCATCGCCGAAATCCGCGAGATCGCCGGGCCGAAAGGGGCGGGCGATCCCGGCTTCGAGTTCCAGAAGCTGCACGGCATGGGCGACGCGCTCCATCGCACCGTGGTCGAGAAGGACGGGTGGCCCTGCCGGATCTACGCCCCGGTCGGCGGCCATCGCGATCTCCTCGCCTATCTGGTCCGCCGCCTGCTCGAGAACGGCGCCAATTCCTCCTTCGTCGCCAAGGTCGGCGACGCCGACGTGGCGGTGGCGGATCTGCTGGTCACGCCGGAGGAGGAACTGGCCGGCGGCACCAGGCCGCGCCATGCCCGCATCCCCCGCCCGCGCGATCTCTTCGGCGATCGGCTCAACTCGCGCGGCCTCGAATTCGGCGTCGCCGCCGAACGCGACCGCCTCGTCGCGGCGCTGGCCGCCGAGGCCGGCACCACCTACGAGGCCGCCCCGGTGATCGACGGCAAGGGCCGCCCGCGCGCCTTCCGCGACGTGGTCTCCCCCACCGACGGCCGCACCGTGATCGGCCGCGTCTCGGAGGCGGATCCCGCCCTGGCGGCCGAGGCGATCACCCGCGCCGTCACCGCCTTCCCGGCCTGGGACGCGACCCCGGTCGCGACCCGCGCGGGTGCCCTCGATCGCCTCGCCGACGCTCTCGAGGACAATCGCGATCGGCTGATGGCCCTGCTCGCGGCGGAAGCCGGCAAGACGCTGCCCGATGGGCTCGCGGAAGTGCGCGAGGCGGCCGATTTCTGCCGCTACTACGCCGGCGAAGCCCGTCGTCTCTTCGGCGCCGATCGCATCCTTCCCGGCCCGGCCGGCGAGGAGAACCGGCTGGTCCATCGCGGTCGCGGCGCCTTCGTCTGCATCAGCCCGTGGAACTTCCCGCTGGCGATCTTCTTAGGCCAGGTGACGGCCGCGCTCGCCGCCGGAAACACGGTTCTCGCCAAACCGGCCGAACAGACCCCGCTGGTGGCGGCCTTCGCGGTGAAGCTCGCCCATGAGGCCGGGATCCCCGCCGGCGCGCTCCAGTTCGTGCCCGGCGACGGGGCGGTCGGCGCGAGCCTCACCGCCGATCCACGCATCGCCGGCGTCGCCTTCACCGGCTCGACCGAGGTGGCGCGGCTGATCAACCGGGCGCTGGCCGCCAAGGACGGCCCGATCGTGCCGCTGATCGCCGAGACCGGCGGCATCAACGCGATGATCGTCGACGCCACCGCCCTGCCCGAACAGGTCGCCGACGACGTCGTCACCTCCGCCTTCCGCTCCGCCGGCCAGCGCTGCTCGGCCCTGCGGCTCCTGTTCCTGCAGGAGGACGTCGCGCCGCGCATGCTGGAGATGATCACCGGCGCGGCCAAGGAATTGCGCCTCGGCGCGCCGATCGACCCGGCGACCGACGTCGGCCCGGTCATCGACGCCGAGGCGCGTGATCGCCTCGCCGCCCATGTCGCGACCGAACGCGCCGCCGGCCGCGTGGTCTGGGAGGGCGCGACGCCGGAGGGGGCTCTCGCCGGCGGCACCTGGGTCGCCCCGACCGTGATCGAGCTTCCCGACGCCGCCGCCCTCGACCGCGAGCATTTCGGCCCGCTCCTCCATGTGGTGCGCTGGAAGGCCAAGGATCTCGACGCGGTTCTGGCCGCGATCGCCGCGACCGGCTACGGCCTGACGCTGGGCGTCCATTCCCGCATCGACGCGACGATCCGCAAGGTCGAGAAGCGGCTTTCCGTCGGCAATCTCTACGTCAATCGCAACATGATCGGCGCGGTGGTGGGCGTGCAGCCCTTCGGCGGCTCGGGCCTCTCCGGCACCGGCCCCAAGGCCGGCGGTCCCGGCTATCTGCCGCGCTTCGCGCTCGAACAGGTGATCGCCACCAACACCGCCGCGGCCGGCGGCAATGCCGCGCTGCTCTCGCTCGGCGAGGTGTGAACCGGGGTGTGAGGAAGAGGAGGGGAGGCAGTCCCCTCTCTCGCCTCGGAGCCGCGCGTGGCCCGTCTCAGAACACCGTGCCGTCGGAGACGATGGTCAGCGGCGGGGAGCCGTCCGGCCGGCGTTCGCGCGCGAGCCGCCGGCCGGCGAGCCAGGTGCCACCCTCGAGCACGCAGGCGAGCGGGAAATTGAGCGCGTTGCGCCCCAAGCCCTGACGGATGATCGCCGCGAGACGATCGATCACGGCGATGGTGAGCGCTCGCCACTCCACCACCAGTTCCTCGTCGACCGAGTGGGATCGAAGGGCCGCGTCCGGGTCGCGCAGCACCAGGATGCCGCCGTCGATCAGGAGACCGCCGTTGCGATATTCCGCGAGCCCGGTCAGACCGTCGAGATTGGTGATCTCGAGCCCGGCCCAGGAGAGCGGCTCGATCAGCGAATAGGTCAGCCACTGCGACAGCTTGTGGATCGGCATCAGCTGATTGGTGGCGTCCTCGGTGACGAGCTTCTGGTGGATCCAGGTGTCGCCGAGTGGCACGCCGGCGAGCGACCAGCGCCCCGGCCAGATCGGCCCGAGCGCGTCGAGCAGCGTGGCGAGGATCGCCGGCGCCGGCACGCGGCCGTCGGGGAAGCGGCGCAGCAGATGGTCGAGGAGACCGCCCGGCCGCGCCCCGTCCTCGGTGCCGAAGACGTCGGAACGATGAGCGAGCTGTTGGCCGAGCCGGTTGAGGAGGCCGAGGCGCCCCTCGAGCCCGACCAGCGGATTGGACTGGGAGACCTGGAACCCGTCGGCGAGCTCCTCCGCCGTCAGCCCCGCCAGCGCGCGCGCGTCGGCCCGCAGCGGATCGAACGGCTCGGAGGAGAAGATGCCGGAGGCGAACATCGCCAGCGAGGCGACCGCGAGCCCCTCGGTGCGGGTGAAGGTCTCGCCGGTGACCGCCTCGGCATAGGCCCAGCGCGTCCCGGCGCCGGCATCGATCAGGACCGAGATCATCGCCAGATCGATCGAGGCGCGGCCGAATTCGAGCGCGTCCGCCCATTCGCGCGAGGCGGCGAGCCCGCCCCAGCGATCGATGCCGCCCACCTCGAAATTGCGCCAGCGCGAATGCGGCGGCACCTCGAGGGTCGGATGCTCGGAGCGGATCAGGCGCTGGACCCAGTCGGCGACCGGATCGAGACGGGCGAGATCGACCCGGAAATGATCGAGCCGCTCCATCAGGGCGAGATCGAACAGCCGGTTGGCGCGCTCTCTCACCGCTTCGGCCGAGAGCAGGCGACGCGCCGCGGCGACGTCTTCGGGCGTGGCGGAGGCGCTGTCGAGACTCATGAAACCCGTCTTCCCCATGGGCGCCGTCCGGCGCGCTGACCTTTTCGGCGAACGGCCGATTCGCTCGCCAGGGTGGCGTGAATTTCAGTAATGGTCGAGACCGCGCCCGACCGTGCGCTCGAGATCCTCGCCGCTCGGCGCCCCGTCGGGGGCGTAGTAGCCGGCCGCCTTCTTGGCCTCCATCTCGACTCGCGCGTCGGCCGGGATGAGGTCGTCGGGGATCGGCACCCGTTCGACGATCTCGATGCCGGAGCCGGTGATCGCGTCGTATTTCATGTCCGACATCGACACGAAGCGGTCGATCTTGGTGATCCCGAGCCAATGCAGCACGTCCGGCATCAGCTGTTGGAACCGCGCATCCTGGACGCCGGCGACGCATTCGGTGCGCTCGAAATAGGTGGCGGCGCGGTCGCCGCCCTCCTGCCGCTTGCGGGCGTTGTAGACCAGGAACTTGGTCACCTCGCCGAGCGCCCGGCCTTCCTTGCGGTTGTAGACGATCAGGCCGACGCCGCCGTTCTGCGCCTCGCGGGCGCATTCCTCGATGCCGTGGATCAGATAGGGCCGGCAGGTGCAGATGTCGGAACCGAAGACGTCGGAGCCGTTGCATTCGTCGTGAACGCGGCAGGTGAGGCGCACGCCCGGGTTCGAGAGCCCGGCCGGATCGCCGAAGACGTAGCAGGTCTGGCCACCGATCGGCGGCAGGAACACCTCGAGGTCGGGCCGCGTGACCAACTCCGGAAAGATACCGCCGGTCTGTTCGAACAGGACGCGGCGCAGGTTCTCCTCCGACGTGTCGAAACGGGCGGCGAGGCCGGGCAGCCACCACACCGGATCGATCGCGATCTTGGTGACGGCGATGTCGCCCTGGGCGCGGACGATCTCGCCGTCGACGCGGATCCGGCCCTTGCCGATCTCCGGCACCAGTTCCGGCAGCGTCAGGCGCGCCTTGGTGACGGCGATGGTCGGACGAATGTCGATCCCCTCCGCGATCTCGGTCGCGAAGATCCGCTGGACCTCGTGGCCGAAGGGATCGATCGAGACGATCCGGTCCGGGTCCGCCCATTGCGGATGCGGGCCGATCGCGATCGGCGGGGTGGTGTTGGTGAGGTCGGGCCGCTGCAGCGGATCGAGCGCGCCGCCGGCCACCGCCAGCGCCCGGTAGAGCGCGTAAGACCCGCCGTGGGTGCCGATGGCGTTGCGATCCGACGGCCGCGTCACCGTGCCGATGATCGGGCCGCGCTCGCGCGGGTCGGCGGCGCCCCAGGTGATCGGAAAGCGCGGCGCCGAGGAGGTGCCGGGGTGAGAGGTGAGGCGAATATGTCCGGTCTTGTTGGGGACGCTCATGAGAACCTCCGCGATCACTCGGGGATCGCATCCGGGAAAAGAGTCATGCTGACAGAAATTCGACGACGTGAAAATGACCGTGACGTGAAGTTTTCGCGGCACTGCACGCGGCCCGGTGGACCGGCGGCGAGGAGGCCTTGCGGGCGCCGTCGGACGGGCTAAGGTCGGTGGCGAAACGGTGACCCGGACGAGGAGACGATCATGGCGTTCGAAGGAGTGACGGTGGTCGACCATCCGCTCGTGGCCCACAAGCTGACCCTGATGCGGCGGCGCGAGACCTCGACCAAGAGCTTCCGGGCGCTCCTCAGGGAGATCTCGCTCCTGCTCGCCTACGAGGCGACGCGCGATCTGGAACTGACCACGACCGAGATCGAGACGCCGCTGACGACCATGCAGGCGCCGACCATCGCCGGCAAGAAACTGGTGTTCGCGCCGATTCTGCGGGCCGGCATGGGCCTGCTCGAGGGCATGTTGGAACTGGTCCCCTCCGCGCGCGTCGCCCATGTCGGGCTCTATCGCGACCCCAAGACGCTGACGGCGGTCGAATATTACTTCAAGGCGCCGGAGGACATCGGCGAGCGTCTGGTGATCGTGCTCGACCCGATGCTCGCCACCGCCAATTCCGCCACCGCCGCGATCGAACGGCTGAAGGAGGCCGGCGCCAAGAATCTGCGCTTCGTCTGTCTGCTGGCGGCGCCCGAGGGCATCGGCAAGCTCCGTGGCGACCATCCGGACGTGCCGATCTTCACCGCCGCGATCGACGAACGCCTCAACGATCACGGTTACATCGTGCCGGGTCTCGGCGACGCCGGCGATCGGATGTACGGAACCAAGTGAACCGCGAGTGCGTGAGGCGGGACCCGCTCGGATCCCGTCGCGCCCCGCCGGGAGCCGCGCCGTGATCGTCGTCTTCGGCACTCTCAACGTCGATCTGGTGATCGTCGTGCCGCGCCTGCCGGCGCCCGGCGAGGGCGTGAAGGGGGGCGACCATCAGCTCTTTCCCGGCGGCAAGGGCGGCAATCAGGCGCTCGCCGCCGCGCTCGCCGGCGCCCGCGTCGCCCTGGTCGGAGCGGTCGGGGGCGACGGTTTCGCCGCGACCGCGCTGGCGGGCCTGGCCGAGGCCGGCGTCGATCTCTCCGGCGTGGCGCGCTCCGATCGGCCGACGGGGCTGCAGACGATCGCCGTCGATCCCACCGGCGAGAACCTGATGACCGGATCGACGGCGGCCAACGCCGACGCCTCGCCCCAGGCGCTCGCCCCGCTCCTCGGCCCCGGCGTCACGCTGTTGACTCAGACCTCGATCGGGCTCCGCGCGGTCGAGACGGCGATCGCGCTCGCCCGCACCGCCGGGGCCCGGGTCGTGCTCAACGCCGCGCCGGCGATCCCGCCGGCCGAGGCGACGTTGGCGGCGGTCGACGTGCTGATCGTCAACGCCCACGAGGCCGCGAGCCTCGCCGAGGCGCTCGGCCTTCCCGGCGAGGCCATGGCCTTCGCCGTCGCCGCGGCCCGTCGCTTCATGGCGACGGTGGTGGTGACGCTCGGGCCGCGCGGCCTCGTCGCCGCCACGCCCGAGGGCGATCGCCTCGACGGCGCGCCGCCCGAGGTCGCGGTGGTCGACACGACCGGAGCCGGTGACGCGCTGATCGGCGCGATCGCGGCGGCGCTCGATCGCGGTGCTCCGCTCGAGATCGCGTTCGCCGAGGGGCTCGCCGCCGGCTCTCTCGCCTGTCGCGAGACCGGCGCGCGCTCGAGTTTCGCGTCCCGGTCGGCGATCGGGCGCCTCGCCGCGACGATCGCGATCCGACGGACGACGGGAGGAGCGGCATGAGCGAACGTCCGCCGCGCAAACGTCGCACGACACCCGCCGAGCCGGCACCGAAACCTCGCCGCCGCGCGCCGGCACGCAAATCGGCCGCCGTCGCGCCGCCGATCGAATCCGAGGCCGTCGGTTCAGCCCCTGTTAGGACAAGACCCCGCAGTATGAACCCCTTCGAAGGGAAGGGTCGCATGCTGCGCAACGTGCTTCGACTGGCGCTGGTGATCTCGTTGGCGGTTCTGATGTCGCCGGCCTACGTGCCGGCGCTGCTGCACGTCGTCGCCTTCGTCACCGAGCGGCCGGTCGCGGTCGACTATCGCGCCAACGGCTATTCGGTCCAGGAGGGCGAGGAGCCGATGGAGGCGATCCGCACCTCGGGTGGGCGCCGCGTCACGCTCCAGGCCGACGCGCGCGGTCACTATCAGGCCGAGGCCACGATCAACGGCAAGACGGTTCCGGTCCTCATCGACACCGGCGCCACCTCGGTGGCGCTGCGCGCCGAGGACGTGTTCCGCCTCGGTCTCCGCCCGCCGATGCCCTCCGACTTCACGGTCCCGATCTCCACCGCCAACGGCACCACCCGCGCCGCCCGCGTCACCCTCGACGAGATCCGCATCGGCGGGGTCCGTGTGCGCAAGGTCGAGGCGCTGGTGATGCCGGAAAAGATGCTCGCCACCAACCTGCTCGGCATGAGCTTCATCCGGCGGCTCTCCAACGTCGAGATGACCGGCGGCAAGTTGACCTTCGTGGAGTGACCTGCCGTTACGGTAGGGGTGGTTGCCTCCCGCCGCGACGCACCGCATGCTCGCGTCGATTCGGCCCCTCGTCCCCACCACACTCAGGTTCCCGCCGCATGACCCCGCGCCGCGTCCTCGCCTCGATCCTGCTCGCCGGCCTCGTCGGTATCGTCGCCGTCGTGCCGGCGGCCGTCGCGCAATTGTCGCCGATCGGCGGCGTCCCCCGCGAGGCCGAACCGGCCGGAAAGACGCGGGCCAAACCCTTCCGTCTCGGCATCGTCGCGACCGCCCGTCCGGAGGCGGCGGTCGAGCGGGTCGATCCGTTCCGGCGGCGCCTCGCCGAGGTCCTCGACGGCGCGGTCGCGGTGACGCCCTTTCCGGACGAGGCCGCGGTGATCGGCGCCCTGGTCGCCGGGCGCATCGATTATGCGCCGCTCTCGGCGGTCGGTTATGCCACCGCCTCGCGCCTGTGCGGCTGCGTCGAGCCCTTGGCGGCGCCACGCGCGGCCGATCGGGCGCCCGGTTGGTTCGCGATCCTGCTGGTCGCGGCCGACGGCGGCATCGCCTCCGTCGACGATCTCGCCGGGCGGCGGCTGGCGATCGCCTCGAATGAGGCGGTCGGCACCGGGCGCCTGCCCTCGATGCTGCTCGAGCGCGCCGGCCTCACCGGGGCGCGGGGTCCGCGGCGGATCGAGACGGACGGCCCGGCGGAGGCGCTCCAGGCGCTTCTCGACGGACGCGCCGATGCCGCCGTGGTGTGGTCGAGCCTCGACGGCGATCCCCAGACCGGCTGGAGCCGGGGCACGCTCGCCGATTTCGTCGCCGCCGGCCGGGTCGAGGCGGCGCGGGTGCGCATGGTGTGGTCGTCGCCGATCCTGCCGCTCGGCCCGCACACGGTGCGCGGCGCGCTCGACGAGCCGACCAAGCGGCGCCTGCGCGAGATGCTGATCGAACTCGATGCCGACCCGGACGTCTACGAGGCGATCGAACCGGCCGCCTCGGGCGGCTTCGTGCGGGTCGGCGCGCCGGCCTACCGGCCCTTCGTCGATCTCCTCACGCCGCCGGGCGAGGCGGAGACCCCGCCGGAGACGACCGGAAGCGCGCCGAAGGGGTGAGACCCGACGGCGCGCGGATCGTCCCGCGACCGATCAGAGCGCGATCAGGCGGGAGGTGTGGTGGGCGATGACGCCCTCCTCGTCGGTCGGGATCACGTGCACCGTCACGCCGGAGTGCGGCATCGAGATCACCGGCGCGTCGACCGCGTTGGCGGCGTGGTCGATTTCGACGCCGAGGAACTCGAGCCCCTCGACCGCGCGGGCGCGCACCAACGCCGAATGCTCACCGATGCCGCCGGTGAAGACCACCGCGTCGAGGCCGCCGAGCACCGAGGTCATGGCGCAGATCTCGCGCTTGACCCGGAACACGAAGAAGTCGATCGCCCGCTTGGCGCCGGGCGCATCGGACCGCTCGAGGTCGCGCATGTCGCCGGAGATGCCGGAGAGACCCTTGAGGCCGCTCTCCTTGTAGAGGATCTTGGTGATCTGCGCCGCGTCCCAGCCCTTCTCCTGCATCATCCACAGCAGCACGCCCGGGTCGATCGAGCCGGAGCGGGTGCTCATCGGCAGACCGTCGACGGTCGAGAAGCCCATCGTCGAGCCGACCGACCGGCCCGCCTTGACCGCGCACATCGAGGCGCCCGAACCGAGATGGGCGACCACGGCGCGGCCGCTCGTCGCCATCTCCGGCGCCCGGTCGACCAGCTTGCCCCACACCGCCTCGTAGGAGAGCCCGTGGAAGCCGTAACGGCGCACACCTTCCTCCCACAGGGAATAGGGCAGGCCATAGGTGTCCGCGACCCAGGGGTGGCGGCGATGGAAGGCGGTATCGAAACAAGCGACCTGCGGCACGCCGGGGAAGGCCTCGATCGCGGCGCGGATGCCGGTGATGTTGTGCGGCTGATGCAGCGGCGCCAGCGGGGTGAAGCGGACGAGATTGGCCATCACGTCTTCGTCGATCACCACCGGCGCCTCGTAGATCGGACCGCCGTGGACGACGCGATGACCGACGCCGACGATGTCGAGATCGGACATGTTGGAATGGAGGAAGCCGATGATCTGCGCGAGAACCTCGGCATGGGCGGCGAGCGCGTCGGCCTGTTTCCAGCGCCATTCGATCATCGTGTGACCGGCTTCGTCGCGAATGATCAGATGCGGGTGGGTGCCGATGCCCTCGAGCTGGCCGACCGCCAGCCGGCGACGCAGCGCGTCGGCGGTATAGAGGGCGAACTTCAGGCTCGATGAACCCGCGTTGAGGGTGAGGACGGCTCTGGTCACGGGCAATCCCCCGTCATGGTGGGTGCGAGCAGGCTTTCGCCGCATTCGAGGTAGTGGCCGTAGATCTGGGCCAGCGCGGCGGAGACGAGACGGGCACGCTCGTCGTCGGCGCGGCTCGTCACCATCACCGGCACCTTGGCGCCGATGACGAGGCCGGAGGTCTCGGCGGAGGCGAGGAACACCAGTTCCTTGGCCAGCATGTTGCCGGATTCGAGATTCGGCGCGATCAGCACGTCGGCATGACCCGCCACCAGCGAGATGATGCCCTTGCTCTCGGCCGCGCCGGCGTCGATGGCATTGTCCATCGCCAGCGGTCCGTCGACGACGCCGCCCCGGATCTGGCCGCGTTCGGCCATCTTGGAGAGAACCGCCGCGTCGATGGTCGAGGGGATCGCCGGATTGACCGTCTCCACCGCCGAGAGGATGCCGACCTTGGGCAGGGTGATGCCGATGGCGCGGGCGAGGTCGATGGCGTTCTGGACGATGTGGACCTTGGTGTCGAGGTCGGGAGCGATGTTGATCGCCGCGTCGGAGATCAGGAGCGGCGTCGGGCGTCCCGGGAGGTCGAGCACGAAGACGTGCGAGAGACGACGTCCGGTGCGCAGGCCCCCGTCCTTCTTGACGACGTGATGGAGCAGCACGTCGGTGTGGAGGTGGCCCTTCATCACCGAGCGCACGCGGCCCTCGTGGACCATGGCGACCGAGCGCGCCGCCGCCTGGTCGTCGTCGGCGACCGCCTCGATCGGCAGAGCGGAAATGTCGAAGTGCAGGGCGGCGGCGCATTTCTCGATGCGGGCACGCGTCCCGACCAGGATCGGATCGATCAGCCCGGCCTTCCAGGCCTCGATCGCCCCGCCCAGCGACGCTTCGTCGTCGGGCTGGACGACGGCGGTGGGCGTCGGGGCGCGGGTTTTGGCGGCGGCGAGAAGGCGATCGAAGGCGAGATGGCGCTCGACCATCACCTCGGGAATGTCGATGTGCGGCAGCGTGATCCGGGTGACCGGCGCGGCGACGACGCCGTTGCCCTCCGCGACCGCCTCGCCGTTGGACTTGGAGACCTTGAAGGCGAGCGCGGCGGTGCCGTCGGGGTATTTCGCGGTGACGGTCACGGAGGCGGTCAATTCGTCGCCGGGCGAGACCGGGGCGAGGAAAGTGATGTTGGCGGAGCGCCACACCGAGCCGGGGCCGGGCATGCGATTGCCGACCGCCGCCGACAGGATCGCGGCGACGAGGAAGGCGGGAACCGCCTCGACCGCCGGCCGGCCGTCGGCGCGCAGCGCGCTCGGCGGCAGGGTCAGCGGATTGTGATGGCCGGAGAGACGAGAGAAGAGGAAGAGATCGTCGGGGCGCACGCGGCGCGTCGTCGCCGCGCCGGCCCCCGTCTGGATCTCGTCCCACAGTTTGTTTTCGATCATGTCGGCCACTCGCCTCCTCGAGGGATCGTCTGTCACGGAGGTGGGCGCGGGCGCTCCTCGCGCACCGCCGTCGACGCTCCGCCGCCTCGCGCGGGCCGTCCTGGAACCGCCGAAGCCTTCGCGAAATAACACGTTCGTACGACGATTCCGTCCCGGCTGTTCCGTAGGTAGTGCCCGGTATGCTGCGTCGCAGCGAGAATTCCGCGGCACTCAGGCGGCGCAATCCTTGCTGTCGTAGATGACGGTGGCGGAGGTGCGCGGGCGGAAATAGGAGACGTCCTTGAGCGTGATCGCCCCCGTTCCCCAGATGTCCTTCATGATCGTCGAGAAGGCCGAGGTATAGGAGTATTTCACCTGGGTGACGACGACCTGCTGTCCGTCGGTCACGAGGCCGGTGGGAATGGTCACCGGCGGCGACGAGCCGATCGTCCATCCGGTGTCGTTCTGGGCCTTGCTCCAACAGACCTTGTAGCCGCCCGACGTCGTGTACTTCACCGCCGAGATGATCATCTTGGCGCCGGTGCTGTCGTAGGGCGTCATCACCGAGACGGAGGCGGCGATGATGTCGTTCATCTGTTGGATGGTGAGGGTGCCCGACTGGGCCACGAGATCGCCGAGGGTGGCGCTGGTGTGGCCGACCTTGCGATAGATGCCGAGTGCCTGGGAGATCTCGTTGCCGCCGATGAACAGCGTCACCATCAGCGGCAGCAGCAGCGCGAACTCCACCGCCGCCACCGCGCGGCGATCGCGCAGGATCGAGCCGGGACGGAACACGCGCGTGACGGTCGAGGTGGGACGATCGGTCATGGATAGGGCGAGCTCCATGGGAAGGGCTCGTTGCGGAACACGGCGACCCCCGTCATCAACAATTTCCCGTCCGCCGTGTTGGCGAGGTCGAGACCGAGATTCTTGAAGATCACCGGATAGGCGTAGAACACCCTGACCACCACGATGTCGGAGCCGTTGCCGGTGTGGTAGGAGCCGACCTTCGTCGGATCGAAGTTGCCGTCGGCGTCCTTGAAGGCACTGTAGGTGTTCAAGTTTCCGATCGACGAGAACTGCGAATAGACGGTCGATTCGACATAGACCTTGTTGCAGTCGAAGAGGACGTAGAGCCGGTCGCAGACCTGCGCCTTGAACTGCGAGGCGTTCATGCTCTGCTGCTGGGCCTGTCCGGTACGGATCAGGCGGGCGGCGTCGGCCGTGGCGCTGTCGAGCACCTGCGAGGCGAGAAAGACCACCGCCATTTCCATGATGGCCCCGATCAGGGCCAGGAACGGCGCGGCGATGATGGCGAATTCGACGGCGGTGGCGGCACGCGTGTCGCGTAGGAGGCGGCGCATCGTCGCCCGCCATCCCGCGCCCCGCGCTCGCTCGCTCCTTCGACGTCCCGGCATCTCCATCGCACGTCCTCGTGACGATCGGACGGCGCCTCCCGGATCACCGTCTGGAAGACCATCCATCGCGCGAATGTTTGAACAAACGGTTCAAATTCCGAGAATTTCGCCGCCGCCGCCCGGCCTCTCTCGTCTCGATCGGTGCCGACGGTCTCGCGCCGTCGGCGGACGGATGTCACTGCGTCGGCCCGGTCGACTGCGCGACGAAGCCGCTGCGACCGGCCATCTGGCTCGACGCCTGGCTGAAGTACTCGGACGCGTCGCCGGGCTCGAGGGCCACGTTGCAGCTCGGCGTGCAGGCATAGGTGTAGCGACGGGCGCCGCGCTGCACCGTGACCATGCCGCGATCGGCCTTCTCGACGTTGATCAGCTCGTCGGCGATCAGTTCGCCCTTGGCGTCGAGGATGACGAGATTGGTGACGCCGGTGACCTTGCCGGTGATGACCAGCGTCTGGCGGTCCTGAATGGTCGCGTCGGCGATCGCGGGATTGCCGATGACCACCGTGGCGGCGGGCGCGGAGATGCGCATCACCTTGGCGCGGTCGATCATCACCGCGATCGGATCCTTGGCGGTCACGCCGGACACGGATCCGGCGAGGACGGCGACGGTGGCGAGAGCGCGAAGAACGGTGAAGGGGCGCACGGGAGGGAAACCTCGTTCGGGGAAACCGGCGACCCGTCGGCGCGACGCCCGACGAGAGCGATCGCGCACCGGATCGAGATGCATCCTGACGTGGTTTGGTGAACGATCACTTAAGATCGCCATCGACATCGCGCGTCGATCGGGCCAGCCACACGCATGATTTGCACCATTTGCTAACCCTGGTGGCGATTCCGGCGATGAACACTTCGCTAACCATTCGAATTTACTCCGAATTAGGTCGTGACCCGTAATGTCGCTCCAGACTTCGAGCGGCCGAGGTGTGTAGGCCGACGAAAGACGAAGTCGCTGAAACCGTGTGCATACGATGAGGAGCTCTCAGATGACCTTGTTCGCCCGTTTCCTGAAGGACGAGTCCGGCGCCACCGCGATCGAGTATGGCCTGATCGCCTCCCTGATCGCTCTCGCGATCATCGCCGGCGCGACCTCGCTCGGCACCACGCTGTCGAACACCTTCAACCATGTCGCCTCCAAGATGGTGACCTCCGGCTGATGCCGGCTGCGGACGGCCACGACGCGCCGTTCGAAGGGGATCAGAAACGAGGCGGGCCGAGCCCGCCTCGTTTCGTTTCGGGGAGGCTCGATCGCCGGCCCGGCCGCGACCGTTTACTCCGCCTCAACCCGCCACGCCCATTCTGAGGCGAGACGCCAGGACGGACGAAGGACGCCATCGAGATGACGCAGACCCTTTCGATGATCGTGATCGCGCTCTTTCCGATCCTGACCGCGCTCGGCGCGGCGACCGATTTCCTGACCATGACCATCCCCAACCGCATCACCCTCGGCCTCTTCGCCGCCGGGCTCGCGGCGCTGGCGCTCGCCGCGCCGGGATGGGAGGTGGTGGGCTGGCATCTCGCCTCGGCCGCTCTGATCTTCGTCGGCGGCTTCGCCCTCTTCGCCCTCGGCTGGATGGGCGGCGGCGACGTCAAGTTCGCCTCCGCCATCGCCCTGTGGCTCGGCTGGGGCCATCTCCTCGACTTCGCCCTCGGCTTCTCGATCTACGGCGGCATCCTGACCGTGGTGGTGTTGATCACCGATCGCGCCCTGGCGCCGCTGCCGGCGCTCCGGGTCGGTTTCCTCGCGCGCTTCCCCGAGCATCGGCACGTGCCCTACGGCATCGCGCTCACCGCGGCGGCACTCCATCTCTTCCCGTCGACGGCGTGGTTCGCCGTTCTGATGGGTTGAGAGGCACCGCTCGCGCCGGGTCGAACGGCTTCATCTTCCGTTCACCGCGAAAAGTGACCGACCATTAACCATACCTGAACCAATTGGACCCGAAAGTCTGGGGAGATGGGCGCCGAGGGTGACCATCCCAAGAATCGGGTTCGATCATGAAGGCTTCACGTCTCCTCGTTCTGGCGGTCGCGCTCGTCGCCGGCATCATCGCGGCGATGCTCGCCGTCAAGATGTCCAACCGGCCGCCGGCGCCGGCGCCGGTGGTCGCCGCCGCGCCGGTCGCGCCGCCGGCTCCCGAGACCGTCGACGTCCTGGTCGCCGGAGGCGACATCTCCACCGGCAAGCGGATCGCCGCCGGAGACTTCGTCTGGCAGCCCTTCCCCAAGGCCGGCATCGTCGAGGCCTACATCACCCGCGCCGCCCATCCCAAGGCGGCCGAGGACTACGCCGATTGGGTCGCGCGCAGCGCCTTCTTCAAGGGCGAGCCGGTCAACGAGCAGCGCCTGCTCAAGGCCGAACGCGGCTTCATGTCGGTGATCCTGACGCCGGGCATGCGGGCGACCGCGGTCGAGGTGAAGGCGGTGTCGTCGGCCGGCGGCTTCATCCTGCCCAACGACCACGTCGACATCATCCTGACCCGCGCCGCGCCCAAGGGCATGAACGCCGACCCCTACGTCAGCGAGACGATCCTCACCAACATCCGCATCCTCGCCGTCGACCAGCAGGTCGCCGACACCAAGGATTCCGCGTCGATGCTGGCCAAGGACACGGTGACGCTGGAGCTCACGCAGCGTCAGGCCGAGATCGTCGCCCAGTCGCAGCAGCTCGGCGTGATCTCGCTCGCGCTGCGGGCGCTGCGTGATCGCGAGACGCCCGTCGGCGAGGAAGAGAGCACGGACGTCGGTGGTTCGGTGAGGGTGGTTCGCTACGGGGTGAGCTCCACGGTTTCGATCCGGCGCTGAAGCGTTCGGTCGGTGTTTCGAGGGTGATCGCATGTTCGCCAGACTGGTTCCTTCCCGCCGCTTCTCCGCCGCCCTGGCGTTCACGGCGGCCGTCGTCGCGATCGCTGCGGCGCCGACGCAGGCCCCGGCCCAATCCGTTCGCTACGATCGGATGACGGCATCGGACTCCCGCAGCGAACGCGTGGTCCACCTCGCGCTGTCGAAGTCGAAGATCCTCGATTTCGAGGACGACATCCGCGACGTGCTGGTGTCCGACCCCAAGGTCGCCGACGCGGTCGTCCGCTCGTCGAAGCGCCTCTATCTGATCGGCAACAAATTCGGCAACACCAACGTGGTGGTGTTCGGCGCCTCGGGCCGGCCGATCGCCAATCTGCAGATCCAGGTCGAGGTCGACACGTCCTCGCTCGAGGGGCTCCTGAAGCGCGTCCTGCCGCGCAGCACGATCCGCGTCGAGGCCGTCGCCGGAACGGTGATCCTGTCGGGCATGGTCGCCAACGCCAGCGAGGCCGTCCAGGCCTACGAGGTCGCCTCGCGCTTCATCGGCAGCGAGGGCTCGTCCTCGTCGTCCTCGTCGTCTTCGTCCTCGTCCGGATCGGCCCCGGCGACGACCGGCTCGACCGGCACCGCCACCGTCGCCAGCCTCGGGTCGGGCCCGCAGGTGGTCAACGCCCTGACCATCGCCGGCAAGGACCAGGTGATGCTCAAGGTGACGATCGCCGAGATGCAGCGCGACGTCATCAAGAAGCTCGGCATCGACGTGACCGCCGGCGGCGGGCAGGGCAATTGGTTCGGCGCCTTCAGCTCCTCCAATCCCTTCCCGATCACCTCCGCGGTCGATCCCGCCTCCACCGTCTCCGGCGGCGGCACCTTCGGGCCGTGGTCGGTCTCCGCCAAGCTCCAGGCGCTCGAGCAGAACAGCCTGATGAAGACGCTCGCCGAGCCGAACCTGTCGGCGCTGTCGGGCGAACAGGCGCAGTTCCTGGTCGGCGGCGAATATCCGATCCCGGTCAGCCAGTCGTCGGGCTCGAGTGGCAGCACCATCGGCATCGAGTTCAAGACCTACGGCATCGCGCTCAACTTCCAGCCGATCGTGCTCGCCGAGGACCGGATCAACCTCACGGTCAAGACCGAGGTGTCCGAACTCACCTCCGACGGCGCCGTGACGATCGGTTCGCTGACCATCCCGGCGCTGCGCGTCCGCCGCGCCGCGACCACGCTCGAGATCCCCTCGGGCGGCGCGATGGTGCTCGGCGGCCTGATCAAGGACGACGTCAAGCAGGCGCTGGCCGGCACGCCGGGGCTGATGAGCGTGCCGATCCTCGGTACCCTCTTCCGCTCCCGCGACTTCCAGCATTCGCAGAGCGAGCTGGTGATCTTCATTCAGCCCGTCGTGGTGCATCCGGTCGCCTCCGCCAAGTTGCAGCGGCCCGACCAGAACTTCCGTCCGAGCGGCGACGCGGCGGCGATGTTCATGGGACGCCTGAACCGGGTCTATCGCGCCAACGGCCAGTCCCCGAACGGCACCTATGCCGGTCGGTTCGGCTACATCTTCGATTGAGGGTCCGGACACCATGAGCCCGATCGTTCGACTTCTTCCCTCTCCCCGCCTCGCCGCGATCCTGTTGGGGTCTCTCGCCCTCGGCGCGACGCTCGGCGCCTGCGCGCCGCGCGAGCCGCAGTTCACCGGCTCGATCGACACCGACGGCTATCGCACCCGCCATCCGATCGTGGTGGAGGAGGGCAACGAGACCCTCGACGTCCCCGTCGGCGTCCAGGGCGCGCATCTCTCCGCCAAGCTCGCCGCGACGGTCGAGGCCTTCGGGCGCGAATCCCGCCGCCAGGGCGCCAGCGGCGTCACCATGATGGTGCCGAGCGGATCGGCCAACGAGGTCGCCGCCCACCGCCAGTCGCGCGAGATCGCGGCGGCGCTGACGCGCGGCGGCGTGCCGGCCCATGCGATCGAGCGGCGCGTCTACGAGGCCGTCGGCCCCGAGGACGTGGCGCCGATCCGCATCGCCTATCCGCGCATCGTCGCGCGGGTGCCGCACGAATGCGGCGAGTGGCCGCGCCAGACGACGTCCGACTTCGTCAACCGCGATTATTGGAACTTCGGCTGCGCCACCCAGGCCAACATCGCCGCGATGGTCGAGAACCCGGCCGATCTGGTCGCCCCGGCGCCGCTCGGCCCGACCGACGCGACCCGCCGCGCGGTGGTGCTGCAGGCCTATCGCAAGGGTGAGAAGACCAAGTCGAACTTCTCGCTGCCGGCGCCGAGCGCCAGCCAGGTGAGTGGAGGAAGCAGCGAATGACGCTCGCCAGAGACGAAAACGCCGCGGGCGATCCGAACGATCTCCGCCCCGTTCCCCGCATCGCGATCCAGGCCTTCTGCGAGACGAGCGACGTCGCCGAGCTGCTCGAGGCGGCCGGGGCCGATCGGCGCATGTCGCGCGCTCATCTCAAGGTGCAGATGGGCGGGCTTCCCGCCGCCGTGGAGTTCTACGGCTCGGCGCCGACCCCCAATCTGGTGGTGGTCGAATCCAAGGGCAAGGCGGAGGAGATCCTCGGCCACCTCGACGGTCTCGCCGACGTCTGCGATCCCGGCACCAAGGTGATGGTGATCGGCCACGTCAACGACGTCGTGCTCTATCGCGAACTGATCCGCCGCGGCGTCAGCGAATATGTCGTGATGCCGCTCACCATGTTCGACGTGGTGCGGGCGATCGGCGAACTCTATCACGGCCCGGCGGCGGCGCCGCTCGGTCGCACCGTCGCCTTCATCGGCGCCAAGGGCGGTTGCGGCTCGTCGACGGTGGCCCACAACGTCGCCTGGTCGATCGGCAAGACCTTCGGCACCGACGTGATGATCACCGATCTCGATCTCGCCTGGGGCACCGCCGCGCTCGACTTCAATCAGGAGCCGCCGCAGGGCGTGGTCGAGGCGCTGAACTCGCCGGAACGTCTCGACGAGACCTTCCTCGATCGCCTGCTGACCAAATGTTCCGACCAGCTGTCGATCCTGGCGGCGCCGGCGATGCTCGATCGCGCCTACGATCACGAGGAGCAGGACTTCGACACGATCATCGAGGTCGCCCGGTCCACGGTGCCGATCGTGGTGCTCGATCTGCCGCATCAATGGACCTCGTGGACGCGCCGCCAATTGCGCGAGGCCGACGACGTCGTCATCGTCGCCGCGCCCGACCTCGCCAATCTCCGCAACGCCAAGAATCTGGTCGACACGTTGAAGGCAGGCCGTCCCAACGACGCGCCGCCCCACCTCGTCTTCAACATGGTCGGTGTGCCGAAGCGGCCGGAGATCAAGCCCGAGGAATTCGCCAAGGCGCTGGAGCTGCCGATCGCGGCGATCATCCCCTTCGACGCCGCCGTCTTCGGCAACGCGGCGAACAAGGGCCTGATGATCGGCGAGATGGACGCCAAACACGCCTCGGCGGAGGTCTTCCGCACGCTGGCCACGTTGACGACCGGGCGCCGCGAGGTTCGCAAGGGCCGCAAGTCGGCGCTCGATCTGGGGCCGCTCCTCGCCAAGCTCAGGATGCGCAAGGCATCGTGAAACGTCTCGAACCATAGGGTGAAGGTATGTTCGGTCGTCGTGGTTCGACTGGAACGACATCGGGAGCCGGCAAGGCGGACGCGACCGCGCGTCCCGCCGCCGCGCCCGCACAGGCGCGTTCGGCCTCGCCGGCGAGTTCGCAGCCGAGCCGCGCCTCCCAGGCCGCCGATCCGAACGCGCCGCTCCCCCCCAGCCGCCCGCAGGAGCGCCAGCGGTCCGAGGACTATTACGACGTCAAGTCGTCGATCTTCTCCGCCCTGATCGACACGATCGATCTGTCGCAGCTCGCCCGCCTCGATCCGGAATCGGCACGCGAGGAGATCTCCGACGTCATCAACGAGATCATCCATCTCAAGAATCTGGTGATGTCGATCGCCGAGCAGGAGGAACTGCTCGCCGACATCGTCAACGACGTGCTCGGTTACGGTCCGCTCGAGCCGCTGCTCGCCCGCGACGACATCGCCGACATCATGGTCAACGGGGCCGAGAAGACCTACATCGAAGTCGCCGGCAAGGTGCAGCTGACCAACGTCCGCTTCCGCGACAATCAGCAGCTGATGAACGTCTGCCAGCGCATCGTCAGTCAGGTCGGCCGCCGCGTCGACGAATCGAGCCCGATCTGCGACGCGCGCCTGCCCGACGGCTCCCGCGTCAACGTGATCGCGCCGCCGCTCGCCATCGACGGTCCGGCGCTCACCATTCGTAAGTTCAAGAAGGACAAGCTGACCCTCGATCAACTGGTGAACTTCGGCACGATCACGCCGGAAGGCGCGCAGGTCCTCCAGATCATCGGCAAGAGCCGCTGCAACGTCATCGTCTCCGGCGGCACCGGCTCGGGCAAGACGACGCTGCTCAACTGCCTGACGCTCTATATCGAATCGACCGAGCGCATCATCACCTGCGAGGACGCCGCCGAACTCCAGTTGCAGCAGCCGCACGTCGTGCGCCTGGAAACCCGCCCGCCCAACATCGAGGGCGAGGGCCAGATCACCATGCGCGATCTGATCAAGAACTGCCTGCGCATGCGTCCCGAGCGGATCATCGTCGGCGAGGTGCGCGGACCCGAGGCCTTCGATCTGTTGCAGGCGATGAACACCGGCCACGACGGCTCGATGGGCACGCTGCACGCCAACTCGCCGCGCGAAGCCCTGAGCCGCATGGAATCGATGATCACCATGGGCGGCTACGGCCTGCCCGCGCGCACCATTCGCGAGATGATCGTCTCCTCGGTCGACGTGATCGTCCAGGCGGCGCGTCTGCGCGACGGCTCGCGCCGCATCACCCACATCACCGAGGTGCTGGGCATGGAAGGCGACGTGGTCGTGACCCAGGACCTCTTCGTCTACGACATGATCGGCGAGGACGAACTCGGCCGCATCGTCGGACGCCACCGTTCGACCGGCATCGGCCGTCCCCGGATGTGGGAACGCGCGCGTTATTTCGGTGAGGAACGTCGATTGGCCGAGGCCCTGGATCGGGCCGAGGTCCGGGAAGGCTGACGCCGCTCGTCGGTGCGAGGAGACTGCTCGTGTTCGATCTGAACGTGGTGACGATCGCGATCATCGCTCTGGTGGCGCTCAGCGCCGGCGGCATCGCCTACACGCTGCTCTACGACAAGGTCTCCGACGAGGGCGTCGCCGCCAAGCGTCTGGAGCGGCTCCTCGAGTCCTCGCCCACGACGAAGTCGGCGGAGACCGCCGCCGCCTCGCTCAACAAGACCAAGCGTTCGGTCCAGGCCGCCCTCAAGGAATTCGAGGAGCGTCAGAAGGCCAAGAACGACCGCAACGCCCGCCCGACCCTGGCGATGCGCCTGATCCAGGCCGGGCTCGGCTGGAGCCGGCGCACCTATTATCTCTTCTCCGTCGGCCTCGGCCTCGGCGTCGGCTTCCTCGGCCTGATCCTGTCGGGTCAGCCGGTGGTCGGTCTCGGCGCGGCGGTGATCGGCGCTCTCGGCATGCCCTCGTGGTTCGTCAACTACCTGCGCAAGCGCCGCCAGAAGGCCTTCATCGCCGAACTGCCGACCGCGATCGATCTGATCGTGCGCGGCATTCGCTCCGGCCTGCCGCTCGGCGACTGCCTGCGCATGATCTCGACCGAGACCAAGGAGCCGGTCCGTTCCGAGTTCCGCACCATCATGGAAGCCCAGCAGATGGGCATGCCGGTCGGCGAGGCCTGCCTCAAGCTCTACGAGCGCATGCCGCTGCAGGAGGCCAACTTCTTCGGCATCGTCATCGCCATTCAGCAGAAGGCCGGCGGCAATCTCTCCGAGGCGCTCGGCAATCTCGCCAACGTGCTGCGCGAGCGGCGCAAGATGCGCGAGAAGATCCAGGCGATGTCGATGGAAGCCAAGGCCTCCGCCGCCATCATCGGCTCGCTGCCCTTCGTGGTGGGCGGCCTCGTCTATCTGACCAGCCCGAACTACATCAAGATTCTCTTCGTCACGACGTCCGGAAACCTGATCCTCGTCGGCGGTGGTCTCTACATGTTGCTCGGCATTCTGGTCATGCGCCAGATGATCAATTTCGACTTCTGAGGGGGAGACGATGGCATCGCTGATCGACACGCTCGTCGACCCTCAGGTCCTGCTCGCCGGCGCGGTGGCGGTCGGCGTCGGCCTGACCGTGATCTCGGTCGGCCTGCCGTTGCTCGAGCGCAACGAGATGACCTCGCGTATGAAGGCGGTCGCCGGCGAGCGCGAGAAGATCCGCGCCCGCGAGCGCGCGCGTCTGGCCAACGACCGCGGCAAGTCGCTGCGCGCCGAGCCCAAGGCCTACATGAAGAACCTGGTGGAGAAGCTCCAGCTGCGCCAGGCTCTCTCCGACGAGAAGACCGCCGACAAGCTGCGTCAGGCCGGCTTCCGAGGTCAGGCCCCGCTCACGGTCTTCCTGTTCGCGCGTTTCGTGCTGCCCTTCGCCTGTTTCGCGCTGGCCCTGCTGTGGTTGTTCCTGCTCGCCAAGATCGACCAGCCCGCCAACATGAAGTTCATCTACGCGCTCGGCGCCGCCGCGCTCGGCCTCTATCTGCCCAATCTCTACATTTCGAACGCCATCACCAAGCGCCAGCAGTCGATCCGCCGCGCCTGGCCCGACGCGCTCGACCTGCTGCTGATCTGCATCGAATCCGGCATGTCGATCGAGCCGGCCTTCCGCCGCGTCTCCGAGGAGATCGGCTCGACGTCGCTGCCTCTCGCCGAGGAGATGTCGCTGACCGCGGCCGAGCTCTCCTATCTCCAGGAACGGCGCAAGGCCTACGACAATCTCGCCGCTCGGACCGGGCTCGAGCCGGTGCGCGGCGTCACCACCGCGCTGATCCAGGCGGAGAAATACGGCACCCCGCTCGGACAGGCGTTGCGCGTCCTCTCCGCCGAGAGCCGCGGCACCCGCCTCCAGGAGGCCGAGAAGAAGGCCGCCGCCCTGCCGCCCAAGCTCACCGTGCCGATGATCCTGTTCTTCCTGCCGGTGCTCTTCGTGGTCATCATCGGGCCGGCGATGATCCAGCTCTTCGCCTGGCGCTGACCTCGCGCCGCGCGACGCCGGCGATCCGTAATATATCAGAATTGACTGATATCTCCGAGCCGGGTACCACCGACCCTCGGATCCGAGGGCGCGGGGTTTTCGGCGCCCGACACAAGCGAACCCATTCGGAGGCAGCACATGTACAAGAATTGGCCGAACATCGCCGCGGAGATGACGGTCCTCCTGAAGGAGGTCCGCACCGGCGCCCCCGACGCCATGAAGGGCTTCTCGCAGCTCGCCTCCGGCGCGCTCAAGGCGGGCGTGCTCGACACCAAGACCAAGGAACTGATCGCCATGGCGATCTCGGTGACGGTGCGTTGCGATCCGTGCATCGCCTTCCACGCCAAGGCGGCGCGGGCGGCGGGCGCGACCCGCGACGAGATCATCGAGACCATGGCGACCGCGATCTACATGGGGGCCGGCCCGGCCTACATGTATGCCGCCCAGGCGGTGGAGGCCTTCGATCAGTTCGACCCGGCGAAGCCCGCGGAATGAGCCCTCGTCGGCGCGGGATCGCGCCGGCCTCGACATGCGAAAAGGGGCCGTCGGGCCCCTTTTCTCGTTCGGCGACGCGCTGCGGTTCAGCCGGTCTTGGCGCTCTTCTCGAGCTGCTTCCAGGTGTTGGGTTGGCTCAGCATCGCCCTGAGATAGGCGACGTTGGCGTCGGCCTGCTCCTTCGGCAGAGCGCGGGTGGCGATCTCACGGGCTTCCTCGAAACGGCCCTGGAGCCCGACCACGAGGGCGAGGTTCTGGCGCACGCGGCCGTCGGCGGTCGGCGCCTGGGCGGCACGGCGCAGGATCCGTTCGGCCTGCGGCAATTCGTTGGTGAGGGTGAAGGAGAGGCCGTAGTTGTTGAGGACGGTCGGCTCCTCCGGCGCCAGTTTGAGGGCCTGCTCGTAGAGGGCGCGCGCCGCCTGCGGCTGGCCCATCTGATCGAGGATGGCGCCTTCCGCCGAGGTCAGGCGCCAATCGGGCGTGCGCGGCGAATTGGCGGCGCGAATGACGCGCAGCGCCGCGTCGAAATCGCCCTTCTCGGCCAGCGCCTTGCCATAGGCGGAGGCGATCACCGGGTCGTTCGGGCGCTGGACCATCGTCTTCTGCAGCACGTCGACCGCCTGCGCGGCGCGGCCTTCGGCGCGCAGAGCGCGGGCGAAGGAGAGGGCGGTGTTGGGATCGTCCGGCGCGGCCTTGTAGCGGTCGGTCCACTCGGCGGCGGTACCGATCGGGCCGGTCTCCGGCGCCAGACGGATCGAGCCGGTCGTCTCGGGATCGCCCGAGCGCGGTTGGGCGCAGCCGGCGAGGGAGACGCCGAGGCCGATCGCCACCGCCATCGTCAGGGCAAATCTGGCGGGCGCGAGGGCTGGGGTCCGTTTCATGTTCCGATCTCCGGGCGCGCCGCCCCGAGATCCTCGACGATCCCGGGTGGGGCGACCGATCCAGTCATCTCACGTTAACCCTAACGGTCGGTTAAACCGGCCGGCGCCGGTCGCGCGGCACCCCGCGATGCGCCCCGGCCGAGCCCTGAGCGAGCGGCCGTCCCGCCCTGCGCCGTGATGCCTGGACAGGCCGGCCGTCGCGTGATGCAGTCGCGGTTCCCCGCCGTGGAGTGCTTCGCCTTGTCTCTTCCCCTGATCGCCTTCGACCCCGCTCTCGCCGTGTTGCCGATCCGCGTGGTGACGCCCGACGGTCTCGCCGCGCGCCTCGACGCGCTCGGCGCCGCCGCGTCCGCCTTCGCCCGCGCCGCCGGTTTCGAGGCCAAGGCCGGTCAATGTCTGGTGCTGCCCGATGCGAACGGGGCGATCGCCGGGGCTCTGTTCGGGCTCGGCCGTCGCGGCGAGGCGGCACGCACGCCGTTCCTGCCGGGCAAGGCCGCGAGCCTGCTGCCGGCCGGCACCTGGGCCTTCGAGGGCCCGCTCGAGGACGAGACCCTGGCGGCGCTCGCCTTCGCGCTCGAGAGCTATCGCTTCACCCGCTACAAGACGGCGGTGGATCGCGCGGTGAGGCTGATGGTCGGCGAGAGCGTCGATCTCGCGGCGGTGACCCGCACGGCCGAGGCGGTGTTCCTGGCCCGCGACCTCGTCAATACGCCGGCGAACGATCTCGGTCCCGCCGAGCTCGCGGCGACGATCCGCGCGGTGTTCGAACCGGCCGGCGGCGTGGTCGTCGAGACCGTCGGCGAGGATCTCCTCGCCGCGAACTTCCCCCTCGTCCATGCGGTCGGGCAGGGGTCGGACCGGCCGCCGCGCCTGATCGACGCGACCTGGGGCGATGCCCGTCACCCCAAGGTGACGCTGGTGGGCAAGGGGGTGGTGTTCGATTCCGGTGGTCTCGACATCAAGCCGGACAGCGCCATGCTCCTGATGAAGAAGGACATGGGCGGCGCCGCCAACGCCCTCGCGCTCGCCTCGATGATCATCGGCGCGGGGTTGCCGGTGCGTCTGCGCCTGATCGTCCCGGCGGTGGAGAACGCGATCTCCGGCCGCGCCTTCCGCCCCGGCGACGTCTTCCCCTCGCGCAAGGGCCTCACGGTCGAGATCGGCAACACCGACGCCGAGGGGCGGCTGGTGCTCGCCGACGCGCTCGCGCTCGCCGACGAGGAGACGCCCGTCCTCCTGATCGATCTGGCGACGCTGACCGGCGCCGCGCGGGTGGCGCTCGGCCCGGATCTCCCGCCCTTCTACACCCATGACGACGCCCTCGCGGCGGAGATCGCCGACGCGGCGAAGACGGCCTTCGATCCGCTGTGGCGGATGCCGCTGTGGCCGGTCTATCGGCCGATGATCGACAGCAAGATCGCCGACATCGCCAACGCCGGCTCCGGCGGCTTCGCCGGCTCGATCACGGCGGCGCTGTTCCTCGCGGACTTCGTCGAGCACACCTCCGCCTGGGTCCATCTCGACATCTACGCCTGGGCGCCGGCTGCCCGGCCCGGCCGTCCGGAAGGCGGCGAGGCCCAGGCGATCCGCGCGCTCTTCACGGTGATCGCGGCACGCTGGCCGAAGGCGTGACCGGGAGGCGGGGAGGGCGCGCTCACGCCACGGCGAAGGCGCGCCCGTGCGGACCCGGCTCCAACCCGAGATGCGCCGCGAAAGTGGCGCCGACGTCGGCGAAGCCGACCCCGCCGAGATCGCGCCGGCCGACACCCGGCCCGAAGGCGAGGACCGGGACGTGCTCGCGGGTGTGATCCGTGCCGCGCCAGGTCGGATCGCAGCCGTGATCGGCGGTGGCGATCGCCAGATCGCCCGGCCGCAGCCGCGCCTCGAGTTCCG
Source organism: Pinisolibacter aquiterrae (assembly GCF_019160155.1). GTDB lineage: Bacteria > Pseudomonadota > Alphaproteobacteria > Rhizobiales > Ancalomicrobiaceae > Pinisolibacter > Pinisolibacter aquiterrae. The sequence continues at coordinate 201,124 of NZ_JAFNIH010000061.1, read as the reverse complement.
GCAGCCGCCGGTCGAAGGCCTCGAGCCCGGCCGCATAGCCGGGAACGTCGCGCCGGTGGCCCCATTCCATGTCGAAGTCGACGAAATTGGTCAGGATCAACCCGCCGTCGGCGGTCGCGCCGAGCGCCTCGAGAGTGGCGTCGAACAGCGCCATGTTGCCGGCCGCCTTCACCACTCGGGTCGGGCCGAGGCCGGCGAAGATGTCGGAGATCTTGCCGATCGCCACCACCTCGCGCCCCGCCGCCTTCGCCCGGTCGAGCAGGGTCGGCTCCGGCGGCGGCACCGCGAAGTCGCGGCGATGCGGCGTGCGCTTGAAGGTCGCGGCCGACGAGCCGAGGAAGGGCCGCGCGATCACCCGGCCGATCCCGAGCGGATCGACCAGACGCCGGGCGATCCGGCAGGTCTCGAGCAGGCGCTCGAGCCCGAAGCTCTCTTCATGGGCGGCGATCTGGAAGACCGAGTCGGCCGAGGTATAGACGATCGGCTTGCCGGTCCGGACGTGTTCTTCGCCGAGCCGGGCGATGATCTCGGTGCCCGAGGCGTGTTCCTCGCCGAGGACGCCGGGAAGCCCCGCCTCGGCGATCAGCGCGTCGATCAACACTTTGGGAAAACACGGCTTCGTCGCCGGGAAATAGCCCCAGTCGAAGGTGACCGGCACGCCCATCAGCTCCCAATGGCCGGACGGCGTGTCCTTGCCCTTGGAGGTCTCGATCGCATGGCCCGAGGCCCCCTCGATCGCCGCGCCCGGCGCCGGGTCGATGCCGCCGATCGAGCCGGCATGCGCCCGCGCCAGACCGAGCCGGGTGAGATTGGGCAGAACCAGCGGCCCGGCGCGCAGACCCTCGCGGTCGCCGCGCCCTTCGGCGCAGGCGCGCGCGATGTGGCCGTAGGTGTCGGCACCGGCATCGCCGAAGCGTTCTGCGTCTTGCGCCGCGCCGATCCCGAAGGAATCGAGGACGAGCAGAATGGCACGCGCCATGATGATCCCTTCGCGCCGAGCCCTCGGGCTCATTCCGTGATGCGATCGGCCACCAGCGGCCGGTCGAGCGGGCGAGATGACCCGACCCGATAGGCGGATTTGAGGCGGTCCGCCGCCCGTTCCGCCGCCGCTGCCGTGGCGGCATGGACCCGGCCGATCGGCGTCGCGCGGTCGATGCGCTCGCCGACGCCGGCGAGCCGGTCGAAGCCGACGGCCGGATCGATCGTGTCGCTGGCCTGGACCCGGCCGCCGCCGAGTTCGATCACCGCCACGCCGACCGCGCGGGTGTCGATGCTCTCGACGATTCCCTCGCCCTCGGCGAAGACGTCGCGGACGACCGGCGCCGCCGCGAGACGGTTCGCCGCCGTCTCGACGAAGTCGTTCGCCCCTCCGAGCGCCGCGACCATCCGCCCGAACACCTCCGCCGCACGCCCGTCGTCGAGCGTCGCGGTGAGGCGGGCGCTCGCCTCCTCGAGCGATCCCGAAAGCCCGGAGAGGGTCAGCATCTCCGCCCCGAGCGCCACGGTCACCGCCTCGGCGCGCGGATCGCGGCGCTTCCGCGTCAGGAAGTCGACCGCATGGGCGATCTCGAGCGCGTTGCCGGCGGCGGGCGCCAGCGGCTGGTTCATGTCGGTGACGAGGGCGCGCGTCGGCAGGCCGGCGCCGTTCGCCACCGTGACGAGGCTCGCCGCCAGCGCTTCGGCCTCGGCGAGCGTCGCCATGAAGGCGCCGTTGCCCCATTTGACGTCGAGCACCAGCCCCTCGAGCCCGGCGGCGAGCTTTTTCGAGAGGATCGACGCGGTGATGAGGTCGAGGCTCTCGACCGTGCCGGTCACGTCGCGGATCGCGTAGAAGCGCTTGTCGGCCGGCGCCAGATCGGCGGTCTGGCCGATGATCGCGCAGCCGACCTCGCGGACGACGCGGGCGAAGAGCGCATTGTCCGGTTGGGTGCGATAGCCGGGGATCGAATCGAGCTTGTCGAGCGTGCCGCCGGTGTGGCCGAGTCCGCGCCCGGAGATCATCGGGACGAAGCCGCCGCAGGCCGCGACCATCGGCGCCAGCATCAGGGAGACGTCGTCGCCGACCCCGCCGGAGGAATGCTTGTCGAGCACCGGCCCCGGCAGGTCCCAGGCGAGAACCGTTCCGGAATCGCGCATCGCCTTCGTCAGCGCGACCCGCTCGTCGAGCGCCAGCCCGCGAAAGAACACGGCCATGGCGAAGGCGGCGATCTGGCCCTCGCTCACCGAGCCGTCGGTGAGGCCTGTGACCAGCGCCGCGATCTCCGCGCCGGTGAGCGTACCGCCGTCGCGTTTGCGGCGGATCAGTTCCTGCGGCAGCATGTGTCTTCCCTCATGAGCCGTCTCAATATCCGTCTTTGCCGGCGTGCTCGCCGCCCTCGATCGCCGCGATCAGCGCATCGAGAAGGCCGGAGGCGCCGAAGCGGAAGGTCGCGGGGCTCGCCCAGTCCGGTCCCATGACACGGTCGGCGACGGCGAGATGGGCGGCCGCGTCGGCGACCGTGCGGATCCCGCCCGCCGCCTTGACCCCTGCCGGCCGGCCGCAGGCGCGGACCGCCTCGAGAAGCGCCTCGGTGGCGGGAAGCGTGGCGTTGACCGCGACCTTGCCGGTCGAGGTCTTCACGAAATCGGCCCCGGCCGCGAGCGCCAGATCGGCGGCGGCGCGCATCGTCGCGGGCTCACCGAGTTCGCCGGTCTCGAGGATGACCTTCAAGGCGGCGCGCCCGTCGCAGACCCGCTTCACCCGGACGATCTGCGTCTCGGCGAAGCCGGCCCGCCCCGCGAGAAAGGCCCGATAGGGCATCACCAGATCGATCTCGTCGGCGCCGTCGGTGATCGCCCGTTCGGTCTCGGCGAGAACCGCGCGCGTGTCATCGCCGCCTCGGGGGAAGTTGACGACGGTCGCGATCTTCACGCCCGTCCCGACGAGCGCCGCCTTCGCGGTGGCGACGAAGCGCGGCCACAGGCACACCGCCGCGACCGCGCCGTGCCGCGTCACAGCGCGAGCGCACAGAGCCCGCGCCCCGGCTTCGGTGGCGTCGTCGGAGAGGTCGGTCAGATCGACCAGCGGCAACGCTCGCCGCGCGGCGGCGGAAGCCTCGGATGGGGTCATGACGTCGCCTCCGTGATGCGGCCGAGGATCTCGACGAGAAGCGCGCCCATGCGCCCTCCGCCCCGAGCGGCCTCGTGTTTCGTCTCGGCATGCGACAGCGCGCGTCCGGTCATGCCGGCGCCGAGATTGGTGATCAGCGACAGGCCGAGCACCCTGAGCCCGGCGTGCCGCGCCAGGATCACCTCCGGCACGGTCGACATGCCGACCGCGTCGGCGCCGAGGACGCGGGCCATGCGGATCTCCGCCGGCGTCTCGAACGAGGGGCCGGTGAACCACATGTAGACGCCCTCGGCGAGATCGATCCCGACGGCCGCCGCCGCTTGCCTCGCCACGTCGCGAAGGGCGGGATCATAGGCGTCGACCATCGATACGAAGCGCTCGTCGCCCTCCACCCCGATCAGCGGATTGGGGCCGAGCGCGATGTGGTCGGTGATCAGCATCGCCGATCCCGGCCCGACGCTCTCGCGTAAGGAACCGGCCGCGTTGGTGAGGATCAGCGTCTCGACCCCGAGGGCGGCGAGCGTCGCGATCGGCACCGCCATTTCGCGCGGATTGCCGTGCTCATACATATGGGCGCGGCCCGAGAGCACCACGACCTCGCATCCGGCGATGCGCCCGAGCATCAGTTCCCCGGCATGTCCGGAGACGCCCGAGCGCGGGAAGCCCGGCAGGTCGAGATAGGGGATCGCCTCCGCGCCCTCGACGGCGCGGGCGACGTCACCGAGGCCTGAGCCCAGCACCAGGGCGACCTTCGGCGCGGCGTCGGGCGCCCATTCACGGATCAGACGGGCGAGTTGGAGAGCGTCCATGGCGATCCTCGCGCGGGTTCACAAGTGACCGGGGCCGAAGGAGAGCGGCAACATCTCGCCGAGCGGCAGGCTCGACACGGCGCCGGCGGCGTCGCGCAGATGGATCGAGGCGGTCTCGCCGGCGAATTCGCGGATCTTCTGGCGGCAGCCGCCACAGGGCGGACACAGGATCTCCTCGCCGTCGGCCGGGCCGCCGACCACCGCGACGGCGAGGATCCGCCGTCCGCCCGCCGCCACCATCGCCGAGATCGCGCCGGCCTCGGCGCAGGTCCCTTCCGGATAGGCGGCGTTCTCGACGTTGCAGCCGACGTGGATGCGGCCCTCCTCGTCGAGCACGGCGGCGCCGACGAAGAAGTTGGAATAGGGCGCGTGCGCCCGCACCCGCACGTCGGCGGCGGCCTCGAACAGCGCGGCGAGCGCTTCGCGTTCGTTGGTCATGGACGATCTCCTCCGGCTCAACGATCTTTGGTGTAGGGGATACCCGAAGCCTTGGGTGGGATCGAGCGGCCGATGAAGCCGGCGAGCAGGATCACCGTCAAGGCATAGGGCAGCGCCTGGAACACCTGCACCGGCACCGTGCCGATCCCCGGCAGCGGCGTGCCCTGGAGGCGGATCGCCATCGCATCGAGGAGGCCGAAGAGCAGGCAGGCGCCGAGCGCGTTGAACGGCTTCCATTTGGCGAAGACCAGCGCGGCGAGCGCGATGAAGCCCTTGCCGGCGGTCATGTCGCGCACGAACCCGGCCGATTGCGCCACCGCGAGATAAGTCCCGGCGCAGCCGCACAACGCCCCGCAGACGATCACCGCCCGGTAGCGCAGGCCGGCGACCGAGACGCCGGCGGTGTCGACCGCGTGCGGATTGTCGCCGACCGCGCGCAGCCTGAGCCCGAACCGGGTCCGCCACAGGATCCACCACGTCGCCGGCACCGCGGCGAGCGAGAGATAGACGAGGAGATTGTGCCCCGCGATCACCTCCGACCAGACCCGCCCGAGACCGTGGCTCTCCCCGAGCGCCCGGCCGATGCCGAGATCGAGGTCGATCCCGAGGAACCGCTCGGAGGCCTCCAACTGCGGCGTGCGTCCGCCCTGGCCGTACCAGACCTGCCCCAGCAGCACGGTGAGGCCGGCGGCCAGGAAGTTGATCGCGACGCCGGAGACGATCTGGTTGCCGCGCTGGGTGATCGAGGCGAAACCATGGATCAGCGCGAAGCCGATCGAGACGAGGATGCCGGCGAGAAGCCCGGCCCAGGGCGAATGGAACTGGGCCGCCGCCGCTCCGGAAGCGAAGGCCGCCGCCAGCATCTTGCCCTCGAGGCCGATGTCGACCACGCCCGAGCGCTCCGACCACAGGCCGGCGAGACAGGCGAAGAGGAGCGGCACGGCGAGCCGGAGGCCCGAGCCCAGCACCGGCGCGGCGAGATCGAGGAAGCCGGTCGGATCCATCACGCGCCTCCTCGCGCCGCGACCGCCCTCGGCCGGTCGAGGAGCTTCACCAGTCCGGGCCGGAACATGTGCTCGAGCGCGCCCGCGAAGAGGATCACCAGCGCCTGGATGACGACGATCATGTCGCGGCTGATCTTCGGCTTCTCGAAGGCGAGTTCGGCCCCGCCCTGATAGAGGATGCCGAAGAGGAGCGAGGCCAGCACCACGCCGAACGGGTGCGATCGGCCCATCAGGGCGACGGCGATGCCGACGAAACCGGCCCCGGCGACGAATTCGAGCAGCAGCCGGTGTTGCGTCCCCATCACCTCGTTGACCGCGAGCAGACCCGAAAGCGCGCCGGAGATCAGCATCGCCACGATCACGACGTGGCCGGGGTCGATGCCGGCATAGACGGCGGCGATCGGGTTCTTGCCGACGGTGCGGATCTGGAAGCCGAGCCGCGTCCGCCACACCAGGACCCATACGAAGATCGCCGCCAGGATCGCCACGAACACCATCGGGTTGAGCGGCGATTGGCCGAGATCGATGCCCCAGGGGGTGAGGAAGTCGCGCAGGAACGGCAGCCGTGTCGCCTCGGCGAAGGTGCGGCTCTCCGGGCTCATCGTGCCCGGCTCGCTCATCAGCTCCACCAGCACCCACACCATCAGCGTCGCCGCGAGATAGTTGAACATGATGGTGGTGATGACGATGTGGCTGCCGCGTCGCGCCTGCGCCCAGGCCGGCACGAAGGCCCAGGCGGCGCCGAAGGCCATCGAGGCGGCGAGCGCGAAGGGAAAGACCAGCCACCACGGCGCCCCGTCGAAGGTGAGGCAGACCAGCGCCACGCCGAGCCCGCCCAGCGTCGCCTGCCCCTCCGCGCCGATGTTGAAGAGACCGGCATGGAAGGCGACGGCCACCGCGAGCCCGGTGAAGACGAAGTCGGTGGTGTAGTAGAGCGTGAAGCCGATCCCCTCCGAATAGCCCAGCGCCCCCCGGATCATGATCGCCACCGCCTCGAGCGGGTTCTCGCCGATCGCCAGCACCACGAGGCCGGAGATCAGGAAGGCGACCGAGAGATTGAGGATCGGGATCAGGCCGTAGTCGACCACCAGCGGCAGCTCGCGGCGAGACGTGGAGCTCATGCGCGCACTCCCTCGGGGGCGACGCCCGCCATCATCAGACCGATCTCGGTCTCGCCGACGTCGGGCCGACACTCGCCGGTGATCCGGCCCTGGCACATCGCCAGCACTCGGTCCGACAGCGAGCGGATCTCGTCGAGTTCGGCCGAGACCAGGAGAATGGCGTGACCCTGATCGCGCAACGCGATCAGCCGGCGATGGATCGCCTCGATCGCCCCGATGTCGACACCGCGCGTCGGCTGGCCGACGAGCAGCACGCGCGGCGTCCGCGCCACCTCGCGCGCCACCACGATCTTCTGTTGGTTGCCGCCGGAAAAGAGCGCCGCCCTGAGTGTCGGATCGTCGGGGCGAATGTCGAAGTCGTCGAAGGCGGTCATCGCCGCTCGCCGGATCGCCGACCGATCGAGCAGCAGGCCGTGCGCCCAGGCCGGATCGTCCTCGTGGCCGAGCAGCATGTTCTCCTCCGCCGAGAAGTCGAGGACGAGGCCCATCCGGTGACGGTCCTCGGGGATGTGGGCGAGGCCGGCCTCGCGCACCTCGTCCGGCCCGAGCCCGACCACGTCGCGCCCACACACCGTGATCCGCCCGCTGGTCGGCCGGCGGATGCCGGCGATGGCCTCGATCAGTTCCGATTGGCCGTTGCCGGCGACCCCGGCGATGCCGACGATCTCGCCGGCGCGCACCTCGAGGCTCACCCGGTCGAGCACGCTCACGCCGCGCTTGTCGCGGAGATCGACCGCCTCCACCTCGAGCAGCACCGCCCCCGGCACCGACGGGCCCTTCTCCACCTCGAGCAGCACCCGCCGCCCGACCATCGCCTCGGCGAGGCGCTCGACCGAGGTCTCGGCGGTCTCGAATTCGGCGACGATCTCGCCCGCCCGCATCACCGAGACCCGGTCGGTGATCGCCATGATCTCCTTGAGCTTGTGGGTGATGAGGAGGATGGTCTTGCCCTCCTGGGCGAGCCGCCGGAGGATGCGGAACAGATGGGCCGCCTCGGCCGGGGTCAGCACCGCCGTCGGCTCGTCGAGGATCAGGATCTCGGCGCCGCGGAAGAGCGTCTTGAGGATCTCGACCCGCTGCTGTTCGCCCACCGACAGATCGGCGACGAGGGCGTCGGGGTCGATGGTCAGTTCGTAGTCGTCGGCGAGTTGCCTCAGCACGGCGCGGGCGCGCGCCTCCGCCGGCGCCAACCGCGGCGAGCCCTCGGCGCCGAGCAGGACGTTCTCGAGCACGCTCATCGTCTCGACCAGCATGAACTGCTGATGGACCATGCCGATGCCCTGACGGATCGCGTCGGCCGAGGAGCGGATCGTGGTCTTGCGGCCGTGGAGGCGGATCTCGCCGCGATCGGCGGCGTAGAAGCCGTAGAGGATCGACATCAGCGTCGACTTGCCGGCGCCGTTCTCGCCGACCAGCCCGTGGATGGTCCCCGCCTCGATCGCGAGATCGATGTCGCGATTGGCGTGGACGGCGCCGAAGCGCTTGTCGATCCCGATGAATTCGATGGCCGGCGGAAGGGCGGAAACGCTCATGCGCGAACGGCTCTCGGTCTGGCGAGGGGAGGGCGCGTCGCGCCCTCCCGAGGTCTGGGAGGGGAGGGCACCACCGTGCCCTCCGCGACGGATCAATAGGGGCAGGTCTTGTCGGCCATGTAGTCGTGGACCACGACCGCGCCCGACAGAATGTCCTTCTCCGCCTTGTCGACCGCCGCCTTCATCGCCGGGGTGATCAGCGCCTTGTTGTAGTCGTCGAGCGCCCAGCCGACGCCGTTCTCCTTGAGGCCGAGCACGGTGACACCGGAGGTCCATTTGTCGGCCTTGGCGTCGCGGAAGGCGTCGTAGACGGCGACGTCGACGCGCTTGGTCATCGAGGTCAGGACCTTGCCGGGATGGAGGTGGTTCTGGTTCGAATCGACGCCGATGCCGAGCTTGCCGGCGTCGGCGGCGGCCTGGAGGACACCGAGGCCGGTGCCGCCGGCGGCGTGATAGATCACGTCCGCGCCGCGATCGATCTGCGACTTGGTCAGTTCGCCGCCCTTGACCGGATCGTTCCAGGCCGCGCCGGTGGTGCCGGTCATGTTCTGGAACACCTCGATCTTCGGATCGACCGACTTGGCGCCGCCGACGTAGCCGCAGGCGAACTTGCGGATCAGCGGAATGTCCATGCCGCCGACGAAGCCGAGCTTGTGGGTCTGCGAGGCCGAGGCCGCGAGCACGCCGACCAGCCACGAGCCCTCCTGCTCCTTGAAGACGATCGAGCGCACGTTGGGCAGATCGACCACCATGTCGACGATCGCGAACTTCAGGTTCGGGAATTCCTTGGCGACCTTCTCCACGGCGGTCGCCTGGGTGAAGCCGATGGCGACGATCGGCGAATAGCCTTTGCGCGCGAAGTTCCGGAGCGCCTGTTCGCGCTGGGCGTCGTTCTGGATCTCGAAGTCGCGATACTCGACCCCGCTCTCCTTCTTGAACTGCTCCGCGCCGGCATAGGCGGCCTCGTTGAAGGACTTGTCGAACTTGCCGCCGAGGTCGTAGAGCACGGCCGGCTGAATGTCGGCGGCCGCGGCGGTTCCCACCACCAGCCAGGTCGACGTCACCGCTGCGAGGATGGTCTTCAGCATCGCATATCCCTCATCGCCTCATGCCCACGTCCGAACCTGTCGTCGGCGGGAGCGCATTTTCGAAACTCCACGGCGCGAGATTGGCACGACGCAAGGTCGCCCGCACCCTCTTTTCATGCCTCTTCGACGGTCGTCCACCAGCCGATGGCTCTCGTTCGACCGGCATCGATCTTCGTCGCCCGCGCACTTTCCCGCCCTTGCGCCGGCGGACCGGCTGGTCGACGATCGCGATCCCGAATGCATCTGGGTGTGACAATGCGGTCCTCTCTCGTCGAAGCCTTCACCTATCCGGTCCTGATCGCCGACATCGGTGGCACCAATGCGCGATTCGCCGTCGTCGAGAGCGCGATCGCGCCCTATCGCGATCTCGGCCGCACCCCGACCGCCGATCATGACGATCCCATCGCCGCGATCGAGGCGTTCGTCCTGCCGCGCCTCGACGCCGTGCCGCGTTCGGCGATCCTCGCCGTCGCCGCCCCGATCGAGGGCGAGGCGATCCGTTTCACCAACAACGACTGGATCCTGGAGCCGAGCCGGTTGCGCGCCGCCTTCGATCTCGAGACCGTGGTCGCGGTCAACGACTTCGAGGCCCAGGCATTGGCGCTGCCCCATCTCGAGGCCGACGACCTCGTCGTCCTCGGTCGCGGCACCCGCCGGCCCGGCGCCACCATGGCGGTGGTCGGCCCCGGCACCGGCCTCGGCGTCGGCCAGCTCGTCCACGCGCGCGGCACCTGGATCCCGGTGCCGGGCGAGGGCGGTCACGTCGACTTCGCCCCGCAGGGCGCGCGCGAGGCGGCGATCGTCGCCGAGATCGCCCGGGTCATCGGCGAGGAGATCGACGAGCACGGCGTGGCGCGCGGCAGCGATCGCGTCAGCGCCGAGGACGTGCTCGCCGGCCCCGGCATCGTCCGCGTCCATCGCGCCATCCTCGCGCTCGACGGTCGCCCGCCGCTCGATCTCGATCCCGCCGGCATCACCGCCGCCTACGAGGCGGGCGAGCCCGCCGCCGTGGAGACCATGGGCTTCTTCGCCACCGTGCTCGGCCGCGTCGCCGGCAACCTCGCCCTGACCACGCTGCCGCACGGCGGCGTCTTTCTCGCCGGCGGCATCCCGCCGCGCCTGCTCTCGCTCCTCTCCGACGGTCGCTTCCGCGCCGCCTTCGAGGACAAGTGGCCCTATCGCGCGATGATGGCGGACTTCGCCACGGCGGTGGTGACGCATCCGCTGCCCGCCTTCGTCGGCCTCGCCGCCTTCGCCCGTGCTCCCGCGCTCCACGCGGTCGCCCTCGAGGGACGCACCTGGACCCGGGCCGGACGCCTCGGCGCATGAAGTGGGGGACGGCGGTTGCCCTCGAATTGATCCTGCCGTCGATTTCGGCATAGAGTTCGCGCGAGATCGCCGCAGAGAAGAGCCCGCATGTCGACGACCGCCGCGTCCCCGGCCACGCCCCCCTTCGTCGAATTGCGCGACGTCGCCCTCGCCTATGGCGCGACCGCCGCGACGCTGGCGGTGGAACGGCTGAACCTCGCCGTCGCCGACGGCGAGTTCGTCGCCGTGGTCGGCCCGTCCGGTTGCGGCAAATCGAGCCTGATGAAGGTCGTCACCGGCCTGTGGCCGCCCTCGCGCGGCCGCGTCACGGTCGACGGCACCGCGGTGAAGGGTCCGCTCGGCATCGTCGGCATGGCCTTTCAGAATTCGGTGCAGCTGCCCTGGCGCACGGTGCTCGACAACGTCATGCTGCCGCTCGAGATCGTCGAGCCGCACGCCTCGCGCCTGCGCCGCGAGCGCAGGAGCTACGAGGCCAAGGCCCGCGATCTGCTCCAGCTGGTCGGCCTCGCCGGCTACGACCGGCAGCACCCTTGGCAGCTCTCCGGCGGCATGCAGCAGCGCGCCTCGCTGTGCCGGGCGCTGATCCACGATCCGCGCCTCCTGATGCTCGACGAGCCCTTCGGCGCGCTCGACATGTTCACCCGCGAGGAATTGTGGGGCGTGCTCCAGGATCTGTGGATCGCCCGCCGCCCCACCGTGATCCTCGTCACCCACGACCTGCGCGAGGCGGTGTTCCTCGCCGACCGGGTCCTGGTGATGAGCGCGCGGCCCGGCCGCATCGTCGCCGAATACACGGTGCCGTTCCCGCGTCCGCGCACGCTCGAGACGACCTATCTGCCGGAATTCACCGAACTCACCCACGAATTGCGCCGCCTCATCGCCGAGGCCCGGGTCGGCGTCGCGCCGGAGGTCTCCTCATGAGCGACCTCCCCTCCGTGATGCCGCCCGATCCGGACGAGCCGCTGCCCTTCGAGCACACCGAGAAGATGAGCGAGCGGCTGCGTCCGCTGCTGCCGTGGCTGGTGATGGGCGCCTTCCTGCTCCTCTGGGAGGCGGTGGTGCGGCTCTTCCACATCCCCGTCTTCCTGCTGCCGGCGCCGAGCGCGGTCGCCGCCTCGCTGATCGAATGGGCGCCGCAGATCCGCGACAACGCGCTGGCGACGCTCGCGACCACCGTCGCCGGTTTCGCGCTCGCCATCGTCTTCGGGGTCGCCGGGGGCGTCACCATCGGCTCCTCGGCGACGCTCTACGCCGCCTTCTACCCGCTCCTGATCGGCTTCAACGCGGTGCCGAAAGTGGCGATCGTGCCGATCCTGGTGGTGTGGTTCGGCATCGGCGCGGTGCCGGCGATCCTGACCGCCTTCCTGATCTCTTTCTTCCCGATCCTGGTCAACGTCGCGACCGGCATCGCCACCGTCGAGCCGGAACTGAAGGACGTGCTGAGGGCGCTCGGCGCCTCCAACCGCCAGATCGTCGCCAAGGTCGGCCTGCCGCGCGCGATGCCCTATTTCTTCGCCTCGCTGAAGGTGGCGATCACCGTGGCCTTCGTCGGTTCGATCATGTCGGAGACGGTGGCCTCCAACGTCGGCATCGGCTCCTTGATGATGACCGCCTCGGCCCGTTTCGAGGTGCCGCTGGTCTTCGCCGGACTGGTGGTCACGGCGGTGATGGGCATTCTGCTCTATCTGGTCGCCGAGGCGATCGAGAAACGCGTGGTCGGCTGGGCGATGCGCGGGCATCGCTGAGAGCGGCGTCGATGCGTGGGGTCCGCCGAGGACGAGAGGCCGATGAGCGGCCATCGTCGAACGAGCGAGGTGACGGCGTCGGCGGCGGATGGTCGACGTCTCGTCGAGGCGGCCTCGCGGAGGTCCTTCATCCTGAAGTGCGAGCGTGAGCGAGCCTCGAAGGACGAAGGGCCGAGTGACACGGCCGTGCCCCGGCTTCGCCCTTCGAGGCCCGACCTTCGGCCGGGCACCTCAGGGTGAAGCCGCACCGAGACGGCTCGCAGTGGAGCCGAACGGCGATGTGAGACCTCGCCGAAGACGGCGACCCGTCGTCGTGCCGAGCCTCACCCTTCGCCGCGTCGGAATGCCGCCAGCCGGCCCGCCAGTTCCACCGCCGAGCGCACCCCGAACTTCTCCAGGATGCGGGCGCGGTGGACCTCGACGGTGCGCATGGCGATGCCGAGATCGTCGGCGATCTGCTTGTTGAGCTTGCCCTCGAGCATCAGCTCCATCACCTCGCGCTCGCGCGCCGAGAGGCTGGCGAGTTGGCGTTCGATCGTCCGATCCGAGGCGGCGGCGGCGTGGCGCCGCGCCTCGAGCGCCAGCGCCGCCACCACCTGATCGACCAGTTCGTCGGCGTCGAAGGGTTTCTCGACGAAGTCGATCGCGCCCTTCTTCAGCGACTGCACCGCCACCGGCACGTCGCCGTGGCCGGTCAACACGATCACCGGCAGGATCGAGCCCAGCTCCTCCAGCCGCTCGAGCACCTCGAGCCCGGACATGCCGCCCATCCGCACGTCGAGCAGCACCGCCCCGCGCAGACCCTCGAGGAAACCGGCGAGGAAGGCCTCGCCGCTCTCCCAGGCGGTCACCGGCCGTCCCCGCGCGGTGAACAGCCAGACCAGCGAATCGCGCACCGCCGGATCGTCGTCGACCACGTGGACGCAAGGGGCGGAGGCCGCGAGGCCGGGGCGAGAGGGGGACGACGTCATGACCGATCCTCGCCCGGCGCGGCGGGCAGCGTGAGCGAGAACACCGTACCGCCTCCCGGCCGCGGCGCAAATTCGAGTCGTCCCCGATGCAACTCGACGATCGAGCGGCAGATGGCGAGCCCCATCCCCATCCCGTCGGGCTTGGTCGAGACGAAGGGCGAGAACAATTTCTCGGCGAGATCGGCGGCGATGCCCGAGCCGCGATCGGCGACCTCGATCACCACCGTCTCGCCGTCGCCCTCGCCGGAGCCGCGCCGTTCGGCGACGATGTCGAGCCGGCGCGCCTTCGGATCGATCCCCGCCATCGCCTCCATGCCGTTGCGGATCAGATTGAGCAGCACCTGCTCCAGGAGGATGCGGTCGCCCTGCACCGCCGGCAGCGTCGCCGGCAGGTCGGTCGCGATCTCGACCTTCTGCTTGCGCGCGTCGAGCGCCACGAAGGCGGCGAGCGCGGCGATCAGCGCCGCGAGGTCGACCCGCTCGAACTCCGGATCGCGCTTGCGCACGAAGTCGTGCACCCGCCGGATCACCTGACCGGCCCGTTGCGCCTGGGCGTCGAGTTTGACCAGGGCGCCCTCGATGTCGGCCCCCGGCCGCCCGGCGCGCAGGAGATGGAGGCAGCCCGAGGCATAGGAGGCGATCGCCGCCAGCGGCTGGTTGAGTTCGTGGGAGATCGTCGAGGCCATCTCGCCGAGCGAGATCAGACGGCCGGTCCGCGTCAGTTTCTCCGCCTGGAGCCGCTCGCGCTCCTCCGCCTTCTTGGCCTCGGTGACGTCGATGATCGAGCCCATCCAGCCGCGGTGGACGCCGGAGGCGTCGATCAGCGGCGCCTCGTAGACCTGCACGTCGAAGATCTCGCCGTCGCGGCGGCGGAACCGCGTCTCGAAGGAGATCGGCTCCAACACCGTCGCCCCCAGCGCCTCGTGGCGGGCGAGCGTCTCCTCGACCAGCTCCGGCACCCAATAGGGCTGCGGCGGACCATGCCCGACCAGCTCCTCGGCGCTGCGCCCGACCATCCGGCAGAAGGCCGAATTGACGTAGATGATCCGCTCCTCGAGATCGCGCGCGCGCATGCCGACGGTGAGGCTCTCCTCCATGGCCCGGCGCAGCGCCTGCGCCTCGCCGAGACTGAGTTCGGCGGCGAGCCTGCGGCGATAGTGCAGCATCAGCCCGAAGAGCGAGACGACCGCCACCACCGCGAGCCCGACCACGCCCGCGCCGAGCACGTTGCGCAACAGGTTGGAGACCCCGGCATGGGCGGTCAGAACCAGCGACACCCCGGGCAGCGGCGGGTCGAAACTGAGCTCGTGGCGCAGCGCGCCGCCGACCGGGGCGAGCGCCGACTTGTGCGCCAGTTCCTCGCCGTCGCGGTCGACCAGGGTCACGTGATTGTTCTGCGAGATCCACCAGGGCACGTAGAGCGCGAGCAGGCGCTCGAGATGGACATGGGCGGTGATGCGGCCGACCCGCACGTCGTGCTCGAACACCGGAATGCTCAGATCGGCGACCGCCTGCCCGTCGACCCGGCGGGGCTCGGCGAAGCCGCGCGCCAGCGGATGGGTCGGGGCCGTGCTCGGCCGCAGCCCGTCGCCGTCGGGCGGCACCGAGAGACGAATCGCGCCGAGATCGTCGCGCCATTCGATTGAGGCGATCTCCGGATGGCCGGTGACGATGGTCCGAAGACGCGCCGCCACCACCTCCTCGCTCGGCCGGGTCGCGGTCATGTCGAAGGCGAGCCGTTCGAGCGAATCGCGCGCCGCGTCGACCTGGAAGCGCAACGCCTGTTCGACCCACAGCGCGTCGCGGATCAGACCGTCGCCCGCCTCCTCGCGCTCGCGCCGGTCGGCGAGCCAGACGAGGCTCGCCAGAAGCGCCACGATCAGCCCGACCACCACCAGCGGCATCGTCTCGATGATCAGGGCGGCGCGCCCGCGCGGGGCGGGCGGCGGGGTCGGCGGAATGGTCGAGACGGGGGCGTCGGAACGGGTCACGGCTGGGCTCGATCGAAAGTCGTGCGGCGAGACGCCCGAGCGCGGGCATCGGATATCCACGATAGCGTGAATTGGTTCGCTGGCGTTACCCTCTGCCGAAGCTTCGCGCAGTCGGAGCGCAAATCGATCCAAGGGAGGTTTTCTACATGAAGCTGTTCGCCGTCGCGCTGGCTCTCGGCGCCCTGATGCTCACTCCGGCGCGGGCCGAAGAGATCGTCATCAAGTTCAGCCACGTCGTCGCCCCCAACACCCCCAAGGGCAAGGGCGCGGAACGCTTCAAGGAACTGGCCGAGAAATATACGGCCGGCAAGGTCAAGGTCGAGGTCTACCCGAACTCGCAGCTCTACAAGGACAAGGAAGAGCTCGAGGCGCTCCAACTCGGCGCCGTGCAGATGCTCGCCCCCTCGCTCGCCAAGTTCGGCCCGCTCGGCATCAAGGACTTCGAGGCCTTCGACCTGCCCTACATGTTCGCCGACCGCACGGCGCTCCGGAAGGTCACCGAGGGTCCGATCGGCAAGCAGATGCTCGGCCTTCTCGAATCGAAGGGCATCACCGGCCTCGCCTTCTGGGACAACGGCTTCAAGATCATGAGCGCCAACAAGCCGTTGCGCACGCCCGACGACTTCCTCGGCCTGAAGATGCGGATCCAGTCCTCCAAGGTTCTGGAAGCTCAGATGAAGGCGCTCGGCGCCCTGCCGCAGGTCATGGCCTTCTCGGAAGTCTATCAGGCGCTGCAGACCGGCGTCGTCGACGGCACCGAGAACCCGCCCTCGAACATGTACACCCAGAAGATGAACGAGGTGCAGAAATACGCGACGCTGTCGCGTCACGGCTACCTCGGCTACGCGGTGATCGTGAACAAGAAGTTCTGGGACGGCCTGCCCGCCGAGGTGAAGCCCGAGCTCCAGAAGGCGATGGTCGAGGCGACCGTCTACGCCAACGACATCGCCGAGAAGGAGAACGACGACGCGATCGAGGCGATGAAGGCGGCCGGCAAGACCGAGTTCATCACCCTCACCGCCGATCAGGCGAAGGCCTGGCGCGCCGCGCTGAAGCCGGTCTGGTCGGAGATGGCGAGCCGCATCGGCAAGGAGCGCATCGCCGAGATGGCCAAGGCCGCCGGCAGCGAATGATCGAGGTCCGCCGGCCGTCCGATTTCGGGCGGCCGGCGATCGGCCCTTCCATGCCCGATCGTCGTGCCCCCGGGCCGACGGTCGCCCGGCTCTCCTCGCCGCGAGGCCCGCCATGCTCCGTCTGCTCGATCGGCTGGAGGAGGCGATCATCGCCTTCCTCATCGCCGCCGCCACCAGCATCATCTTCGTCGCCGTGGTGCATCGCTACGGCCTGTCGGGCGCCGCCAAGCTGCTCGGCGTCGCCAACTCCATGGATTGGCCGGCCATGGCCGGCGTGATCCGCTCGATCTACAAGTGGATGGCCGGCTTCAATCTGACCTGGGCCCAGGAACTGACCATCTACATGTTCGTGTGGATGGCGAAGTTCGGCGCCGCCTATGGCGTGCGCACCGGCATCCACGTCGGCGTCGACGTGCTGATCAACGGCCTCGAGGCCAAGACCCGCACCGTCTTCATCCTGTTCGGCCTCTTCTGCGGCGCGCTCTTCACCGGCATCGTCGGGGCTCTCGGCGCGCGCTTCGTCGTGGAGATGTATTCCACCGGCCAGACCTCGGCCGATCTCGAGGTGCCGATGTGGATCGTCTATCTCTGCGTGCCGCTCGGCTCGTGGCTGATGAGCTTCCGCTTCCTCCAGGTCGCCGTCTCCTTCTGGCGGACGGGCGCCTTGCCGAAGCACGACCACGGCCATGTCGCCGGCCTCGAGGACGAAGGAGCCGCGGCATGAGCGCCCTCATCATCTTCGCCCTGCTGATCGCGCTGTTCCTGACCGGCATGCCGATCTCGATCGCGCTCGGCCTGACGGTGCTGACCTTCCTCTTCACCATGACCGACGTGCCGATCGAGAGCGTCGCGCTGAAGCTCTTCACCGGCATCGAGAAGTTCGAGATCATGGCGATCCCGTTCTTCATCCTGGCCGGCAACTTCCTCACCCACGGCGGCGTCGCCCGACGAATGATCCGCTTCGCCTCCTCCATGGTCGGCCACTGGCACGGCGGCCTGGGGTTGGCGGGCGTCATGGCCTGCGCGCTCTTCGCCGCCGTCTCCGGCTCCTCGCCGGCGACCGTGGTGGCGATCGGCTCGATCCTGCTGCCGGCGATGGTCAAGCAGGGCTTCCCCAAGCGCTTCGGCGCCGGTGTAATCACCACCTCCGGCGCGCTCGGCATCCTGATCCCGCCCTCGATCGTCATGGTCATGTACGCGGTGGCGACCTCCGGCCAGCTCGCCACCGGGCCGAACGGCGAGACCGTGACCTCCGCCTCGGTCGGCCAGCTCTTCATCGCCGGCGTCATCCCCGGCCTGGTGTTGGCGAGCCTCCTCGGCATCACCACCTGGTATCGCGCCTGGAAGAACGACTATCCGCGTCTGCCGCGCGCCACCTGGCGTGAACGCGGCACGGCGCTCGCCGAGAGCTTCTGGGGTCTGTTCCTGATCGTCATCGTCATCGGCGGCATCTACACCGGCGCCTTCACGCCGACCGAGGCCGCCGCCGTGAGCGCGGTCTATGCCTTCGTCGTCGCCGTCTTCGTCTACAAGGACATGCGGCTGCGCGACGTGCCCAAGGTGCTGCTCGACTCGGCCTCGATGTCGGCGATGCTGCTCTACATCATCACCAACGCGGTGCTGTTCTCCTTCCTGATGACCAGCGAGAACATCCCCCAGGCGATGGCGAGCTGGATGGTCGGTCAGGGGCTCGGCTGGATCGGCTTCCTGCTCCTGGTCAACATCCTGCTGCTGCTCGCCGGCAACGTGATGGAACCGTCCTCGATCGTGCTCATCATGGCGCCGATCCTCTTCCCCGTGGCGGTGAAGCTCGGCATCGATCCGGTCCATTTCGGCATCCTGATCGTCGTCAACATGGAGGTCGGCATGTGCCATCCGCCGGTCGGCCTCAATCTCTACGTGGCGAGCGGCATCACCAAGATGGGCATCACCGAGCTGACGGTGGCGGTGTGGCCGTGGCTCCTCACCATGCTCGCCTTCCTCGGCGTGGTGACCTATTGGCCGCCGCTGTCGCTCGCCCTGCCGCGCTGGCTCGGCATGATGTGACGGCCACGCGAGGGCGACGAACGATGCGGGCGGGGAGCGATCCCCGCCCGCTCGTCTTTCGCGGAGCGTCGTGCGACGTCGGCGTCTTGAAATCGTCATGCGATCGGGCGTAGATCGCCCGCTTTCCCGCCGGAGGGCCACCCATGACCGCCGATACCTCCCTCGATCCCGTCATCGAACCGATCGCCGACGCCGACGTTTCGGCGGTGGTCGATCTGTGGGGCCGCTGCGGCCTGATCCGTCCGTGGAACGACCCGATCGAGGACATTCGTCTGGCGCGGGAGAGCGGCCATGGCGCGGTGCTGGTGGCGCGGCTCGGCGCGGCGATCGTCGGCGCGGTGATGATCGGCCACGACGGCCATCGCGGCGCGGTCTATTACCTCGCCGTCGCTCCCGACGCCCGCCGCTGCGGCCTCGGTCGCCGTCTGGTCGCGAGCGCCGAGGACTGGTGCCGGACGCGCGGGCTCCCGAAGATCAATCTCCTGGTGCGCAAGGAGAATGCCGGCGTGCTCGCCTTCTACGAGGCGCTCGGTTTCGCCGACACCCGCTCGGTCTCGCTCTACAAGGCGCTCGATCCGGTCAAGGCGCGGGAGGAGGCGGAGCAGAAGGCCGCCTGGGCGGCGAGCATCGCCGCCCGCTGAACAGAGACGCACAGTGAGCATCGCCGCCCGCTGAACAGAGACGCGCGGCGAGCCTCGCCGCCCGTTGAACCGGAGACGCGCGGCGTCCTTCGTCGCTCGTCCGTACGCACGGCCTCGCGGAGGTGCTTCACCCTGAGGTGCGAGCGCGAGCGAGCCTCGAAGGGCGAAGCGCCGGGAGGCCCGCCCGTCGCGGCACGGCCTCGCCTACGCCCGTCGTGGAGAGACGCCGGTCCTCGGCCATCGTTCGATCACGCCCAGCTGTCGTCGTCGCCGCCGAACCCGCCGCCGTCGAAGGAGGCGTCGTCGTAGCCGCCCGCGTCCCAGGCGGCGTCGCGCGGTCGGGCCTCACCGGCGCCGCCGGCCGGGTCGTTCTGGAAGATGTTGACGGTCTCGTTGACCACCGTGGAGGGCTGATCGAAGAGGCCGGCGCTCTGGCCGAGCCCGCCGGCATGCGAGCCGCCGCCGAAGAGACCCTTCAGAGCCTCGAAGGCGAAGAGACCACCGGCGACGCCGGCGCCGGTCCGGAGCGCGCTGCCCCAGAAGCCGCTTCCGCCGCTCTGCGCCGGCGGGCGAGTATCCCAAGGCCCGCCCTGCGCGGGCGGACCGCCCCAGGGGCCGCCGCGATCGGCGCTCGGCGCGACCGGGGCCTGCGCTGCCGGACGCCCCCACGGACCGTCGAAGAGACCGCCGCCGGAGGCCGGCGCGGGTGCGGCTCCCTGCGCCTTCAGCGCTTCGAGGTCCCGGCGCAGAGTTTCGGCTTCGGAGGCCGCCGCTTCACGCGCCCGTTCGGTCAGAACCAGCGCGCGCACCAGGGCGAGTCCGGCCTGCGGATCGGCCTTGGTCAGCGCCTCGACCAGTCCCTCGGCCTCGAGGTCGCGCGGACCCGCCTCCATCGTCTTCAGACGATCGAACACGGAACGGATGATCTGGGCGTCCTGCGGTGTCATGGGCTCGTCCTCGACAGCATTGCTCCCGGCGGGCGGGGTCGCCCCTGAGATGGGGACGCCCGGCATCGATGCAAGACGATCCGCGACGAGAATGGCGCGAGCATGGCCGGGGGCGCGGGCACCTTCGGCCCGCGGCCTCAGACCCGGAAATGCTTGGAGAGCTTCAGGCCCTGCGCCTGATAGTTCGATCCGGTCTCGCCGTAGAGCCGCTCGGGCCGGACCCGCATCCGCTCGTAGACGAGGCGGCCGATCGACTGGCCGTGATCGAGGATGAAGGGCACCTCGTGGCTGCGCACCTCGAGCACCGCCCGCGCCCCCGCTCCGCCGGCCTCGGCATGGCCGAAACCGGGGTCGAAGAAGCCGGCGTAGTGAACCCGGAATTCGCCGACCAGCGGATCGAACGGCACCATTTCGGCGGCGTAGTCGGGCGGCACGTGCACCGCCTCGCGGCTGACCAGGATGTAGAATTCGTCCGGATCGAGGATCAGCGAGGTGCGGCCGCGATTGTCGATCGGCTCCCAGAAGTCGAGCGCGTCGAGCCCGGCCTTCCGGTCGACGTCGACGACGCCGGTGTGGCGCTTGGCCCGCCAGCCCACCCGATTGCCGTGGCCGGACGGCGCCGTCGCCGTGCCCTGGAGATCGATCGAGAGCGTGAGGCCGCCCTGGAAGACCGCGTCGCCGCCGGAGACGATCGTCTCGCGGGCGTGGAGCTCGGCGAGGTCGGCGTCGCCGAGCCGTGTGTCGCCGCGCCGGAACCGGATCTGCGAGAGCCGCGACCCGGCCCGGACCAGGACCGGGAAGGTGCGCGGGCTGATCTCGATGTAGAGCGGGCCGTGATAGCCGGCCGGGATCGTGTCGAAGGCGCGGGTGCGGTCGCAGATGACGCGGGTGAAGACGTCGAGCCGGCCGGTCGAGGACTTCGGATTGGCCGAGGCCGCGACGTCGGGGGGGAGCGCCAGGCTCTCCATCAGCGGCACGACGTAGACGCAGCCGGTCTCGAGCACCGCCCCTTGGGAGAGATCGACCACATGCAGCGTCAGCGCCCGGATCTTCGCCTCGACCGAGAGATCGGGCCCCGGCAGGAACGAGGCGCGGACCCGATAGGCGAGGGTGCCGAGCCTCAGATCGAGGCTCGCCGGCTGGATCTGATCGGCGTCGAAGGGGCGTGTCGTCACGATACCGCCGCCGGCCGCCATCGCCGTGATGTCCTGAACCGCCAGGATGCCCGCGCCGTCGAGCCCACTCATGTCACCGCTCATTCGCCCGATGTTTCGAATTTCGTTTCGTTTCCTAGCCGATCGGTGCCCGTCGCGCCACCGTCTCGCGTTGGGGGCGCCGTGTTCGAACCGGCTCGCCGGTTCATCAGAAGACGCTGATTTGACGGGGCCGCGCGTTGGGAATAGGAACGAGGCTTCCGTGGTCATTTGAGCCGGCCGGCTTGCCGCCACGTTAAAGAAAGCTGCTAAAAGGGCCGGGATCTGGGACAGTGAACCCGGTCCGGCGCCCGTCGGCCGGGTTTTTCGTTTCTCGGGCGCCGCGCCCGAGGGACCGATCGGAGCTGCAAGACCATGACCGAAACTCCCCGCCGCCGCCGTCCCTCGACCGAACTCGTCCACGGCGGCACGCTCCGCTCGCAGTGGGCCGAAACCTCCGAGGCTCTGTTCCTGACGCAAGGCTTCGTCTACGCCACCGCGGAAGAAGCCGAAGCCCGCTTCCTCGGGACCTCGCCGGGCTATCAGTATTCGCGCTTCGGCAATCCGACCGTGACCATGTTCGAGGACCGCATGGCCGCCTTCGAGGGCGCGGAGGCCGCCCGCGCCACCGCGACCGGCATGGCGGCGGTGACCTCCGCGATCCTCTGTCAGGTCTCCGCCGGCGATCACGTCGTCGCCGCCAAGGCGCTGTTCGGCTCGTGTCGCTACGTGGTCGAGGATCTCTGTCCGCGCTTCGGCATCGCCTCGACGCTGGTCGACGGTTCCGACCTCGACCAGTGGAAGGCGGCGATCCGCCCGAACACCAAGGTGCTCTTCCTCGAGAGCCCGACCAACCCGACCCTCGAGGTCTACGACATCGCCGCCATCGCCGAGATCGCCCATGCCGCCGGCGCCCGTCTGGTGGTCGACAACGTCTTCGCCACCGCGCTGTGGCAGTCGCCGCTGGCGATCGGCGCCGACGTGGTGGTCTATTCCGCGACCAAGCACATCGACGGCCAGGGCCGCTGCCTCGGCGGCATCGTGCTGTCCTCGCAGAAGTTCGTCGAAGACCACCTCCAGGTCTTCATCCGCCAGACCGGCCCGTCGATCTCGCCCTTCAACGCCTGGGTCATGCTGAAAGGCCTCGAGACCCTGGCGCTCCGGGTCGAGAAGCAGACCGCCAACGCCGCCCGCCTCGCCGACACGCTCGCCGGGCTCGACGGCATCGGCCGCGTCATCTATCCCGGCCGCGCCGATCACCCGAACGCGGCGATCATCGCCAAGCAGATGCGGGGCGGCTCCAACCTGATCGCCTTCGACGTCGAGGGAGGCAAGGCCGGCGCCTTCGCCTTCTCCGACGCGCTCGAGGTGGTGAAGATCTCCAACAATCTCGGCGATGCCAAGAGCCTGATCACCCATCCGGCGACCACGACGCACCAGCGCCTGAAGGCCGAGGTGCGGGCCGAGCTCGGCATCTCCGACGGGCTCCTGCGGCTTTCGGTCGGCCTCGAGGACATCGAGGATCTGATCGAGGACGTGACCGAGGCGGCGAAGGCGGCGCGCGCGGCGGTCTGACGCCGCGCCGTCCACGGACCGGCCTTCGGGGGGCTCGCGGGTCGCGACCCCCTCGGCCACGGGCGCGTGGGGGACGCGGTGTCGCGCCTCGCGCATCCGTGCCTTTGCACGTCGCGCGCATTTCGGCATGATGCCGGCGAACCGCCGGTCGGATGACGAGCGACGAGCGAAAGGTGAGGGCGATGTACGAGGCCGAGACGCGAGGCGTGCGTGTGACGGTGACGCCTGAATATCAGGCCGACAAGTCGGATCCCGCCGACAATCGCTGGTTCTGGGCCTATACGGTCGAGATCACCAATCTCGGCACGGAGGTGGTGCGCCTGCGCGCGCGCCATTGGCGCATCGTCGATGCGCGCGGCCAGATCCAGGAGGTCTCGGGACCGGGCGTCGTCGGCGAGCAGCCGATCCTCCAGCCCGGCGAGAGCTTCGAGTACACCTCCGGCTGCCCGCTCGCGACCTCGTCCGGCTTCATGGTCGGCCACTACCGCATGGAGACCGGGACCGGCGACTGGTTCGACGCGGAGATCCCGGCCTTCTCGCTCGACCTGCCCCAGGCCGCGCGGGTGCTGAACTGAGTCGGGCCGTCGCCGCCGGTTTTCTCTGAGCCTCGAGGTCGTCATCCCCGGCCGGAGCGAAGCGGAGCGGAAGGGGATGACGGCAGCAGAGCTCGGGAAGGCCGTTCCTCGGGAACCGACGGACCGTCCCCCTCACATCTTCCGGTAGCGAACCCGCGCCGAGCGTTCGATCGCGGCGGTGACGAGCGGATCGAGATCGAAGGCGTCGCGGATCATCTCGAGGAAGCGCAGTTCCTCCTGGCCGGCCGTCATGTCGACCGCCGCCACCTCGACGGTGAGCGCGTAGGCCGTCTCCCAGAGCTTGGTCGGCAGCGCCTCCTTGGCGCGCCGCAGGATGACGTCGAGCCCGTCGCTGCTCTCGAGCATTTCCGCCGTCTCGGTGGCGATCGCGCCGAGGCGGGTGCGATCGAAACCCGCGAACACCGGCAGCGTCTCGACGATCAGACCGATCTCGCCGATCTCCTTCTCCGTCATGGTGCGGTCCGCCATCGACACGGTGACCATGAGATGGATGAGCGCCTCGTGGGCGGAAAAGGTCTTCGACATGTCGGCTCCCCGAGTTGGCTTGGATCGCGGCGGACCCTAAGCGGGTGGCTCGTCCCTGGCAAGGCGGGCCGGATCGGCCATGTTGACGCCCTCTCCCCCCGGGCCTAGTGTCCACGCCCGCTCTGCGGAGCGTCTTACTCTCTCTCCATTTCCAGAGGACTTCACTCATGACCGCTCGGATCCCGCGCGCGCTCGATCTTTCGCCCGAACTTCTCGCGGCGGCCGCCAAGACCAAGGCCTGGCCGTTCGAGGAGGCGAAGAAGATCGTCGCTCGTCTGGAGAAACATCCGAAGAAAGAGGTCCTCTTCGAGACCGGCTACGGCCCGTCGGGCCTGCCCCACATCGGCACCTTCGGCGAAGTGGCGCGCACCACCATGGTGCGCCACGCCTTCCACGTGCTGACGAAGAACGAGGTCCCCTCGAAGCTCCTGTGCTTCTCCGACGACATGGACGGCATGCGCAAGGTGCCCGACAACGTCCCCAATCAGGAGCTCCTGAAGGCCAATCTCGGCAAGCCGCTGACCGTGGTGCCCGATCCCTTCGAGCAGTTCGAGAGCTTCGGCCATCACAACAACGCCATGCTCCGCCGCTTCCTCGACGCCTTCGGCTTCGACTACGAATTCGCCTCCGCCTCCGACTATTACGCCCGCGGCGTGCTCGACGAGACGCTCCTGATCATGCTCGCCCGCTACGATCAGGTGATGGAGATCATGCTTCCGACGCTGCGCGAGGAGCGGCGCAAGACCTATGCGCCCTTTCTGCCGGTCCATCCGGAGACCGGCGTCGTCATGCAGGTGCCGATCGACGCGCGCGACGCCTCGAAGGGCACGATCGTGTGGACCGATCCCGACACCGGCAGGAAATACGAGACCTCGATCCTGTCGGGCGGCTGCAAGGCGCAGTGGAAGCCCGACTGGGCGCTGCGCTGGGCCGCGCTCGGCGTCGATTACGAGATGTCGGGCAAGGACCACATCGACAACGTCAAGACGTCGGGCAAGATCTGTCGCGTCCTCGGCGGCCGTCCGCCCGAAGGGTTCAACTACGAACTCTTCCTCGATGATCAGGGTCAGAAGATCTCCAAGTCGAAGGGCAACGGCCTGACCATCGACGAGTGGCTGACCTATGCCTCGCCGGAGAGCCTGTCGCTGTTCATGTTCCGCGAACCGAAGGCGGCCAAGAAGCTCTATTTCGACGTGATCCCGCGCAACGTCGACGAATATTACCAGTTCCTCGACGCCTATGATCGCCAGACGATCGATCAGAAGCTCTCGAACCCGGTCTGGCACATCCACGGCGGCGAGCCGCCGAGGAAGCACATGCCGGCGACCTTCTCGATGCTGATGAACCTCGTCTCGGCGTCGAACGCGGAGGATCGCGAGGTGCTGTGGGGCTTCCTCAAGCGCGTCGCTCCCGACGTGACGCCGGAGAACGCGCCGGAACTCGACCGTCTGGTCGGCTACGCGATCCGCTACTTCCACGACTTCGTGAAGCCCACCAAAGTGTTCCGCGCGCCGGAACCGGCCGAGCGCGCCGCCCTCGAGGCGCTCGACGCGACGCTCGCCGCGCTGCCGGCCGGGGTCGATGCCGACGTCATTCAGACGGCGGTCTTCGACGTCGGCCGCACCCACTTCCCCGACCCGGCCAAGAAGGGCCCGGACGGCGGGCCCGGCGTGTCGCTGAACTTCTTCGCCGGCCTCTACCAGATCCTGCTCGGTCAGGAGAAGGGGCCGCGCTTCGGCTCCTTCGTGGCGCTCTACGGCGTCGCCGAGACCCGGGCGTTGATCGAGAAGGCCCTCGCGGGAACCCTCGCCACGGCGTGAGCCGACCGCCTCTCGCGCCCGACCCTCTCACCGGCCGGGCGCGGGAGTGACGGCCGTCGGCGGGCTCGCCGGCGTCTCGTCGAGCCGCGTCGCGGCGCCGTCGGCGAGCGGCGCGGTGGTGAGATCGGGCGGCAACGTGTCGCTCGGGGTCGGCAGATCCGGCAGGGCCGCGACCACCGGCGCCGCCCCCCACAATCCGCGCCCGGCCGCCTTTGCGTCCGCCTCCGCCGCGACCAGCGGACCGCCGGCCGTCGCCCGCGCCCACCCGGCCGCGACGAACTGCCGGCCGAGATCCTCGCCCGCGAGCGTGCAGGCCGCATCGTAGGTGCCGCGCCGGGCGTCGCTCGGCAGCAGGCAGACGACCGGCCGCAACCGCACCAGACGCCGCGCCGCCGCGAGCGCGCGCCGGCCGCAGGCCCAGTCCTCGCCGTTCGCGTCGCGGCACACCTCGTCGCGCGCGACCGCCTCGACGCCGGCGAGACGGATCCGCAGTCGCCCGGCCCGGATCTCGGCCGCGCTCTCGACCACGACCGGCCCGAGCCGGCGTTCGACGATCGGCGCCGGCGGCTCTGCCGGCGGCCTCGGCGGAGCGATCCGTTCGGGCGCGCCCTCGAGCGACGGCGGCGGGCTGATCCCCGGCCCTGTGATGATCCGCACCTCGGCCCCGCCGGGGGCGGCCGCCACGAGCACCGCCACGGCGGCCAGCGCCGGCACCAGGGGGCGGGCGAGCGATCTCATTGGCGGACCCAGACGATGCGCGCGAGACAGGAGACCCGGCCGTCGGCGATCACGTCGCGCGCGCCGCCGGCGAGCGGCGCGAAGACCCGTCCCCCGTCGTCGCGGCCGAGATAGACCCGTGCCTCGAGCGCGCCGTCGTCGATCCGAAGCACCACCCGATCTCCCGGCGCGACCGCCGCATCGGGCGCGACCACCAGCAGGTCGCCCTTGCGATAGATCGGCAGCATGCCGTGATCGGCGACCTCGAAGGAGAGATGGCCGCCGCCGCCGTCGGTGGGCGGCGGCGCGCCGTGGGCGTCGTCGCGAAAGCCGGGAAATCCCGGGTCGCCGTCGCCGGTCGTCGCCATCGCCGCGCCACGGCGGCGCAGCATCCGCGCGTCGATCAGCCCGACCAGCTCGGTCAGATCCGACCCGGTCGCGGTGAGGATCTTGGCGATCGACTCGGTGGAGGGCCAGCGCGGCCGGCCGTCGGCGGTGAAGCGCTTCGATTTGTTGAAGGCGGTGGCGTCGAGCCCGGCCCTGCGCGCGAGACCGGAGGGGCTGAGGCCATGGCGGGCCGCGATCGCGTCGATCGCAGCCCACAATCGATCATGGTTCGTCTTGGACCGTTCCATCGGCCTCTCAGCCTCGTTCGCGGGGTCTGTCTCGCGGATCGTCGTCTGCTCGGATGTTCGTCTTCACTCCCGTCTCGCGACGCCGGTCGCCCGACCCGATCCCGGGCGGCGCCCCGTAGAGTAGCTCCCGTCGCGGAAGGACGTCACGCACGAGCCTCACCTCCCCGTGGCGCCGCGCGGGCGCCGAGGTCCAGAGGGCGCCGTGGTTGTGGGGGGCGAACCCGTCCGCGCCCATCATTGACCGATTCGCATGTTCGTCCGATAGAGGCAAATCAATCAGCGGTTGAGGTCGTGACGCGCGTCCGTGGAGAGCCGACTTGCGATGCCATCCGGTGCCGTCTAGGGTCCGCTCGAATGCCGCCGGCCCCGCGTGTCGGCGGCCGAACGAAGGTTCGCGATGACCCTGCTCTACAAGATCACCGACCGCGCCCAATGGGCGGCGGCGCGGGCTGCGGGCGTGTTCGCCGGCGCGCCGGTCGACCTCGCCGACGGCTTCATCCATTTCTCGACCGCGACCCAGGTGGCGGAGACCGCGGCGAAGCATTTCGCCGGGCGGAGCGATCTCCTCCTGGTGGCGCTCTCCGCCGAGAGCCTCGGCGACCGGCTGCGCTGGGAGCCGTCGCGCGGCGGCGCGCTCTTTCCCCATCTCTACGGCACCTTCGCGCCCGACGCGGTCTCCTGGGTGAAGGATCTGCCGCTCGGCCCCGACGGGGCTCATGTCTTTCCGGAGCTGGACACGTGATCGATCTCTACGGCCTCGCCCGTCCCCTGGTCTTCCGCTTCGATCCCGAGGTCGCCCACGGCCTGACCATCAAGGCCCTGGCGACCGGGCTGGCGCCGCGCTGCGCCCCGCCGCACGACCCGCGCCTCGTGGTGCGCCTGTTCGATCTCGAATTTCCGAACCCCGTCGGCATCGCCGCCGGCCTCGACAAGAACGCCGAGGTGCCCGACGCGCTGCTCGCCCTCGGCTTCGGCGCGGTCGAGGTCGGCACGGTGACCCCGCTCGCCCAGCCCGGCAATCCGAAGCCGCGCATGTTCCGCCTGCCGGCCGATCGCGGCGTGATCAATCGCCTCGGCTTCAACAACCAGGGCCACGCGGCGATGCGCGCCCGGCTCGAGGCCCGCCGTGCCCGTGGCGGTCTCGTCGGCGTCAACATCGGTGCCAACAAGGACAGCGCCGACCGGATCGCCGACTACGTCGCCGGCATCCGCGCCTTCGCCGATCTCGCCTCCTGGTTCACCGTCAACGTCTCCTCGCCCAACACGCCCGGCTTGCGCGACCTTCAGGCGCGCGACCAATTGACCGATCTGCTCGGTCGGGTTCTGGCGGCCCGCGACGCCATCGCCGCGACCGGCGCGCGCCGGGTGCCGGTGCTCCTGAAGATCGCCCCGGACATGGGCGACGCCGGCCTCGCCGACGTCGCCGAGGTGGCGCTGGCGAGCGGCGTCGACGGTCTCGTCGTCTCCAACACCACACTCGACCGCAAGGGCCTCGTCGACACCGCCGGCGCGAAGGAGGCTGGCGGCCTCTCCGGCCGCCCGCTGTTCCATCGCTCGACCGTGGTGCTCGCCCGCATGCGCCGTCTGGTCGGCCCGGATCTGCCGATCGTCGGCGTCGGCGGCATCGATTGCGGCGAGGCGGCCTGGGAGAAGATCGCCGCCGGCGCCAACCTCGTTCAGGTCTATTCCGGCCTCGTCTACGAGGGGCCGGTGCTGGTGGAGAAGATCCTGCGCCATCTCTCCGCGCGGCTCACCCGCGACGGCCTCTCCTCGCTCGCCGCACTGGTGGGATCGCGGACCGATCTGTGGGCGGCGCGGGATCCCGACACGCCGCTGTGATGGCGAAATACCAGCGAGCCCCGCAATAAGGGCTCGAATGTGCGGATCGCATCGATTAGAAAATTCTCATGAGTCTCCCGCCGCCTCCAACCCGCCCGGTGTGATCGATGCAACTCTACCTGCCCATCGCCGAATGGCCCGTGAACATGTTCATGATCTTCGGCGTGGGTGGGGCGGTCGGCTTCATCTCGGGGATGTTCGGGGTCGGCGGCGGCTTTCTCCTGACGCCGCTCCTGGTGTTCTCCGGCATTTCGCCGGCGGTGGCGGTCGCCAGCGTCTCCGCCCAGGTGGTCGCCTCCTCGGCCTCCGGCGCGCTCAGCTACTGGCGGCGCAAACTGATCGACTGGAAGCTCGCCGCCTATCTCCTGGTCGGCGGCATGCTCGGCTCGGGGATCGGCGTCGAGGTCTTCGCGCTCCTGCGCAAGGTCGGCCAACTCGATCTGGTGATCGGCCTCTGCTACGTCGTCTTTCTCGGCTTCGTCGGCGGCTTCATGACCTGGGAGAGCATCGGCACCATCCTGGCGAACCGCTCCCAGAACGTGCCGCCGCCGAAGAAGCTGCGCCAGCACGGCGTTCTGCACGGCCTGCCGTTCCAGGTGCGCTTTCCCCGCTCTCATCTGGTGATCTCGGCGATCCCGGTGCTGGCGCTCGGTCTCGGCATCGGCTTCCTCGGCACCCTGCTCGGCATCGGCGGCGGCTTCCTGATCGTCCCGGCGATGATCTATCTGCTCAAGGTGCCCGCCGCGATCGTCGTCGGCACCTCGCTGGTGCAGATGGTGGCGACCATGTCCTTCGCCACCTTCCTCCAGGCGGCCTCCAACCACACCGTGGACATCGTCCTCGCCTTCCTCCTGATGGTCGGCGGCGTCATCGGTGCCCAGTTCGGCGCCCAGATCGGCCAGCGTCTCAAGGGCGAACAGCTCCGGGCGCTGCTCGGCCTCCTGATCCTGGCGGTCGGCATCCGTTTCGCGGTCGAACTGGTGGTGACGCCGGCCGATCGCTTTTCCCTCTCCGTGCCGGTCGGGGGAGGGGCGAAGTGATGCGCGCGCTCCGCCTCCTCGGCTCGCTCCCGGCCCGCGCCGGCCTCGTCCTCCCGCTCCTCCTCGGCGCCGGTTCGGCGGGGGCGGAGACGCTGGTCTTCGAGCCCTCGACCAAGAGGGTCGAGATCACCTCCAACTTCTCCGGCACGACGCTGACCGTCTACGGCACCGTCGAGCGCGACGCGACCACGGTCGGGCGCGGCGGCGGCTACGACGTCGCGGTGATGTTGGTCGGCCCGAGCCGTTCGGTCGTCACACGGCGCAAGGATCGTCTGGTCGGCATCTGGGTGAACCGCGACTCGCGCACTTATGTGGCGCCGAGCTTCTATGCCGTCGCCACCACCAAGCCGATCGCCGAGATGGCCCCGGTGTCGACGCTCAAGGCCGCGCAGGTCGGCCTCGACGCGCTGATCCTGCCGGAGACGGTGCCCGGCGGCGTCGAGGTGCTGGCCGGCACGGTCGCCTTCCGCGACGCCTATCTGCGCCTTCAGCGGCGCGACGGCCTCTACAGGGAATATCCCGGCGGCGTCCGCAGACTGGGTCAGAACCTGTGGGCGGCGACCCTGCCGATCCCGGCGGAGGTGCCGGTCGGCCGTTACAAGGTGCGCACCGTCCTCTTCGGCGACGGCAGCGCGCTCGCCGAGCAGGTCTCCGAGATCGAGGTGGTCAAGACCGGCTTCGAGCAGCAGGTCGCCGATCTCGCCGCCCATTGGTCGGCGACCTACGGCCTGCTCTCGGTCTTCATCGCGCTCTTCACCGGCTGGCTCGGCGGCGTCCTGTTCCGTCGCGACTGATCCCGAACCCGACGATCGCCCGCGCCGGCATGGCATGGACGCGCGCGTCGCCGAGGAGATGAGCGACCAACCGCTCGGCCGCGAACAGCCCGGCGAAGGCCGGCGCGGCGAGGTCGAGCCCGCCGGCGAGACTGCCGTAGGCCGGCAGGATCGCCCGCCGCCCGTCGGTCGCGAAACAATGCCGCCGCACACTGCCGCTCGCCACCCTGACCCGCGCCGCCGGATGGAGATGGCCGGCGAGTTCGCCGATCGCCGCGAGCGTGTCGCCCGGCGCCGGCTCGTGGCGGAACACCAGAGCCCCGATCGCCGCCTCGCTCGCCCGCTCGCCGCCGATCTCGGCGACCGTCGCCGCGTCGTGGTTGCCGTCGATCCAGAGCCATTCGCGCCCGCTCTGGAGGGCGGCGAGCCGCGCCCGCGCGCCCGGCTCCAGCCGCTCCGGACCGAAGGGATCGTGGAAGGCGTCGCCGAGCGAGATCACTCGGGCCGGCGCCAGCGCCGCGACGTCGGCCTCGAGCCGGGAGAGCGTCGCGCTGGTGTCGAAGGGCGGCAGCAGCGATCCGCGCCGGGCGAAGGACGACCCCTTCTCGAAATGCATGTCGGCGACGATCAGCGTCCGCGTCGCCGGCCACCAGGCTGCGCCCGAGGGCAGGCCGACCAGGACCTCGCCGTTCACCTCGAAGCGGCTGCCGCCGAGGGGGATCGTCTCGCTCGTCACGCCGTCGCCTCCGCCATCAGCGCTTCCGCCGCTTCCGCCAACATCTCTTCCCCCGCCGTCCCCGGCACCGGCTCGCGTCCGATCTCGGTCAGGATCGGCACCGCCAAGGGCGAGATCCGATCGAGCGCGACGTGGCGGATCCGCCCCTTCACCCGCGCCAGCATGTCGGCGAGACGACGCACGTCGAGGAGACCATGGGCCGCGTCGGCGCGAGTCGCCTGCAACAGGATGTGGTCGGGCTCGTGCGAGCGCAACACGTCGAAGACGAGATCGGTCGAGGCGGTCATCTGCCGTCCGCTCTTCTCCTGGCCGGGATGGCGCCGCTCGATCAGCCCGGCGATGATCGCGCAGTTGCGGAAGGTGCGTTTCAGGAGCGCGCTCTCGTCGAGCCAGGCCTCGAGATCGTCGCCGAGCATGTCCTCGTCGAAGAGCGCGTCGAGCGCCGGCCGCCGCCGGGCGAGCGCCGCGCCGAGGTCGGTCGCCGCCCACACGCCGAGGCAATAGTCGTTGGCGACGAAACCGAGCGGCCGGAGCCCCGCCCGTTCCATCCGCCGGGTCAGGAGCATGCCGAGGGTCTGGTGCGCCAGCCGCCCCTCGAAGGCATAGACCACCATGTAGTGACGGTCGCCGCGCGGAAAGGTCTCGACCATCAGCTCGGTCCGCCCCGGCAGGCGGGAATGGGCGCGCTGCAGCTCCAGCCATTCGCGCACCTGCGCCGGCAGGACCCGCCAGTGATCGGGATCGGCGAGGAGGCCGCGCACCCGCTCGGCGAGATGGGTGGAGAGGGGAAACTTGCCGCCCCAATAGGAGGGGATGCGCGGATCGCGCCCCGGCGCCCGCGCCACCAGCGCCTCCGTCTCGCGTAAGGCCACGAAGCGCAACACCTCGCCGCCGAACAGGAACGTGTCGCCCGAGGTCAGCGTCTCGAAGAAATAGGCCTCCATCTCGCCGAGCAGCTTGCCGCCCCAGCGCGGGATCCGCCCCTTGGCGTCGGAGATCAGCCGCACCTTGACCATCGGCATCTCGACGATCGTGCCGACGTTGAGCCGCCACTGCTGGGCGATCTGCGGATTGGAGACCCGCCAGAGCCCGTCCTTGGTGAGCCGGATCTTGGCCCAGCGCTCGTAGACGCGCAGCGCATAGCCCCCGGTCGCGACGAAGTCGACGACGCGGTCGAAGGTCTCGCGGGCGAGCGCGCGATAGGGCAGCGCCGAGGTGACCTCGGCGAAGAGCTCGTCGGCGGCGAAGGGCGCGGCGACGGCGCAGCCGAGCACGTGCTGGGCGAGCACGTCGAGCGCGCCGGCACGGATCGGCGGCGTGTCCTGGGTGCCCTCGGCATTGGCCTCGCGCGCGGCGAGACATTCGAGCACCTCGAAACGGTTGGCCGGCACCAGCAGCGCCCGGCTCGGCTCGTCGAGGCGGTGGTTGGAGCGGCCGATCCGTTGGGCGAGCCGGCTCGCCCCCTTGGGCGCGCCGACGTGGATGACGAGATCGACGTCGCCCCAGTCGATGCCGAGATCGAGCGTCGACGTCGCCACGACCGCGTCGAGCCCGGCCGGCCCGCCGCCCGCCGCCATCGCCGCCTCGACCTTGCGCCGCTGCGCCACGTCGAGCGAGCCGTGATGGAGCGCGATGCGGAGCCCCTGGTCGTTGGCGGCCCACAGGTCCTGGAACACGAGTTCGGCCTGGGCGCGGGTGTTGACGAAGACGATCGAGGTCCGCGCCCGGGCGATCGCCTCGAGCACGGCCGGAATGGCATGGCGGGCGAGATGGCCCGACCACGGGATCCGCGCCTCCGGTTCCAGGATCTCGACGATCGCCGGCACGCCCGCCGGCGCCGTCACCAGATCGGCCTCGGCCCGCGCCGCGCCGGGCGTCTGCGTCACCAGCCAGGCGGCGAGTTCGTGCGGATCGGCGACCGTGGCCGAGAGGCCGACGGCGCGCAGCGACGGCGACAGGCGTCTGAGCCGGGCGAGATCGAGCGCCAGGAGGTCGCCGCGCTTGGAGGTGACGAGGGCATGCAGCTCGTCGAAGATCACCGTGTCGAGCGAACCGAACAGATCCGGCGCCTCGCGCGAGCCGAGCAGCAGCGCCACCTGTTCCGGCGTCGTCATCAGGATGTCGGGCGGGGCGATCTTCTGGCGCTGACGCTTGTGGGCGGGCGTGTCGCCGGTGCGCGTCTCGAGCGAGATCTCGAGCCCCATCTCGGCGATCGGGCGCTCGACGTTGCGGGCGACGTCGACGGCGAGTGCCTTCAAGGGCGAGACGTAGAGCGTGTGGATGCCGCGCCGCGCGACGCCGCGCCCGCTCGCCACCATCAGGGGGCGCGCGGCGAGATCGACCAGGGAGGGCAGAAAGCCGGCGAGCGTCTTGCCGGCGCCCGTGGGCGCGACCAGCAGAACCGATCGTCCCTCACGCCCGGCCGCGAGAAGCGCCGCCTGATGGGGACGCGGCGACCAGCCCCGCGCCGCGAACCAGGTCGCGAAACGGTCGGGCAGGATCGGCGGGGGCGAGGCGTTCGGCGATGTGGTCACCCGTCGAGAGGTAATCGCGCCGTCGCGCGCCGTCGAGGGGGAACGAAAAGACGAGGCCGATCCGGGGGAAGATCGGCCTCGCGCGAGATGCCGAGGAGGGCGGCGGGGGAGCCGCCGTCTCACTCAGGGGTCGCAGTCCTTGAACTCGTAGGGCTTGCCGTACATGTCGTATTTGATGAAGGTCCGGCAGCGCACGCCCCGGCGCGGACGCGGATAGTCTTCCTCGTAGACTCGGCGCGGCGCCGGCCGATAGGCGTAGTCGTCCTCGTAGACGTAGTCCGGCCGCGACGACTGGGCGAGCGCGCCGCCGAGGATCATGCCGCCGACCAGCCCGAGAGCGGCCGCGGCGGCGGCATCGCCGCCACGATCGCGGTGATAATAGCCGCCACGATCATGGTGATAGTAATAGGGGCCCGGGCGATGCCGATACTGGGCGTCGGCGGGGGCGACCGAGGTGAGGAGGCCGCCGGTCAGGGTGGCGGCGATCATCAGGCCGGTGACGAACTGCTTCATGGCGCAACTCCGCGTGCGCCGTCGAGGTCGAACCCCGAAACGGCACGTTGGATCATGGCGAGGGACGGCGAGGAGCGGGAGGGGCGACGGATCACCCCCCGGGCATCAACGGCCGATGTCGGAGGTCTGCGGCACGGGCTGGAAGATCTGCCCCTGCGGCGGCGGGCGGTGGCTCGGCACGACCTGCGGCGGGCGCTGGCCGCCCTGCCACGCCGGCGGACGCTGGCCGCCCTGCCACACCGGCGGACGCTGGCCGCCCTGCCACACCGGCGGCGGGGGCGGGACCGGCCGGACGACGTAGCGCGGCGGCGGCGCGCGGCGCACCGGCTCCCGATAGCCATAGTCGTAGTCGTAGCCCCGGCCATAGCCGGTGCGATACTCGACCGTGGAATAGGAGCGGCCGTAGTAGCCGTCGTCCTCCACGGTCTGACAACCGGCGAGGCCGACGCCCGAGAGGCCACAGAGAACCAGCGCGATCGGAAGCGTCTTCATGGTTTCATTCCCGTCGAACCGGGCCGCCGGAGGCCGGGACGACCGGGCGGCTCGTTCATGGTCGTCACTATGCCGCATGACGGATGCACGGCACGTGAGTGAACCGTTCAGCCGCCGTTCAGGTTGCGCGTTCTCAATTCACGATTTCGTGAACACGGCGACGAATCCGACGACGTCCTGTCCGCGATCCCGGCGCAACACCGTCTCCTCGAGACTGATCCTCGACCATCCGGCGGCCCGGCCCGCCGTCTCGAGATGGCGGCGCCCGTGAGCATAGCGCAGACCTTCGCCGAGGCGAATGCCCTCGTCGTCGCCGGCCTTCTCCACAGTGAAGGCGAAGAGCCCTTCGGCGGTGGTGACCCGGGCCACCGCCGCGAAGATCGCGCCGAGGTCGCCGAGATAGCAGAAGACGTCGGCGGCGGTGACGAGATCGAGCGTCCCGTCGGCGCGCCGGTCCAACGCGGCGAGGAGATCGCCGACCTCGAGCCCGTGATAGAGCCGGCTCGCCCGCGCCACGTCGATCATCGCCGCGGAGAGATCGACCCCGTCGAGTCGATCGACGCGCCTGGCCAGCGCTCGCGCCATCAGGCCGGTGCCGCAGCCCAGATCGAGCCCGGAAGCGAAGCGGCGCGCGCCCGTGAAGGCCGTGATCGCCTCCGCCAGGGTAGCCGGCGCGCGATAGCCGAGTCGGTTGATCAGACTGTCCTCGAACCGGGCCGCGTAGCCGTCGAAGAGATCCCGCACATGGGCAGCGGGCGGCACGTCCGGCACCGGCCGGGCGCCGAGCCGGGCGAGGCGCAGCGTCGCCCCGCAACGGTCGCTCGGATCGAGCGCGATCGCCCGTTCGAAGGCGGCGACCGCCTCGGTCTCGAGGGCGGCGGCGAGGCGGAACTCGCCGAGCGCGAACCAGCCCGCCGCCCAATCCGGCGCGATTTCGAGCGCCTGTTCCATCAGTTCGGCCGCCGCCGCCGGATCTCCCCCGGCCGCATAGTCGCGGGCCCTTTGGAACCGCCGATCGGCGATGGGATCACCCGAGGTGAGACGTGAGGAGGCGGGGTCCGAGGCAGGGGTCATGGGGGGCATCCGGAGAACGAGGGCGCGGAGTGATGCGCTCGTTCCGATCGGCCCGCAAGAGGCCGCCCTCACGCGCTGCGGGCGATCGGCCGGGCTCAGGGGGAGGTCGCTCTCGACCGGCCGTCGCGCCCATGCTATCGCCGCAGGGATCGGACCGGACGGAGTGAGATCGATGGATCGCAATGCCCTGACGCGCTTCACCGGAGGCTCGCCCCTGCGCACCGTCCTGTGGCTCGTGTTCCTGTCGATCGTCGTCGGCTTCGTGCTGGAGACCATCGGCCTCGACCCCGTCACCTTCGTCGGCCGGCTGATCGGCAACATCGACCGTTTCGTCGACTGGGTGCTGCATCTCGGCACCGACGCGGTGATGCGCATCCTGCGCTATCTCCTTTGGGGCGCGGTGCTGGTGGTGCCGGTCTGGTTCGTTCTGCGCCTGACCGGCCGCGCTCGGTGAGCGAGACGCCCGCGTCCGCGCCGCTCCGCCTCGCCGACGTGCTCGCCGTCGCCGTGCCGATGACGCTCGGCTATCTGACGACGCCGCTGGTCGGGCTGGTCGCGACGGCGGTGGTGGGCCGGCTCGGCGATCCCGTGGCGATCGGCGGCGTCGCCCTCGGCGCGATCGTCTGCGATCTCGTCTTCTCGATCTTCTATTTCCTGCGCGCCGGCACGACCGCGCTGACGGCCCAGGCCCATGGGCGCGGCGATGCGATCGAGCGGCACGCGGTGTTGGCGCGCGCCGGCCTCCTCGCCCTCGTCGCCGGCCTCGCGATCGTGCTGCTGCGCGGCCCGATCGTCGGCCTCGGCGTGACGGTCGTCGGTGGCGACGAGGCGGTGCGAGCCGCCACCCGCGATTATGCCGAGATCCGGCTTCTCGCCGCGCCGCTGATCCTCGCCAATCAGGCGATCTTCGGTTGGTATCTCGGCCAGGGCCGCGCGGTGGTCGGCCTGCTGCTCCAGCTCGTGCTCAACACCGCCAACATCGTCCTCGCGATCCTGTTCGTCTCGAGTTGGGGCGAGGGCGTCGCCGGGGTCGCGAAGG
Organism: Pinisolibacter aquiterrae; assembly: GCF_019160155.1. Lineage (GTDB taxonomy): Bacteria > Pseudomonadota > Alphaproteobacteria > Rhizobiales > Ancalomicrobiaceae > Pinisolibacter > Pinisolibacter aquiterrae. Next base: position 164,119 of record NZ_JAFNIH010000061.1, on the reverse strand, counting down.
CCTCGCTCGCCGCCGAGGCGATCGCGCTCGCCGCCGCGGTCGCGCTCTCGGTGGCGCGGGCGAGCGGCCCCTGGCCCGAACGCCGTCGCATCCTCGATCTCGCCGCGCTCTCCGGACTCGCGGCGATCAATCGCGACATCATGATCCGCACCGCCGTGCTGATCGCCGCCTTCGCCTTCTTCGCCCGCCAGGGCGCCGGCCAAGGGGCGGCGATCCTCGCCGCCAATGCGGTGCTCGAGAAGCTCTTCCTCTTCGTCAGCTATTTCCTCGACGGTTTCGCCGCCGCCGCCGAGACCTTCGTCGGTCGCGCCGTCGGCGCCCGCGACCGTGCCGCCTTCGACCGAGCGGTGTCGCTGACGACACGCGGCGGCTTCGCGCTGGCGGCCTTCGCCTCGGTCGTGCTGGCGCTCGCCGGCGGCACGGCGATCGATTGGATGACCACCAGCGTCGAGGTGCGCGAAGAGGCGCTGCGCTTCTTGCCCTGGGCGGTGGCGACGCCGCTCGCCGGAGTGCTCGCCTTCGAGATGGACGGCGTCTTCATCGGCGCCACCTGGACCCGCGACATGGCGCGGATGATGGTCGCCTCGTTGGTCGTCTATCTGGCGCTGTGGGCGGTGCTGTTCCCGCTCTTCGGCAATCACGGCCTGTGGGCCGCGTTCCTCGCCTTCCTCGGCATGCGCGGCCTGTCGCTGTCGATGCTGGTGCCGCGCCGGGCGAAGGCGACCTTCGCCCGGCCGTGATCCCCGCCCGGGCGGGGACCGGCCCGCCTCAGAGCGCGCGGCCGCCGGCCAGCGCCCGCATCAGGGCGGGGTCGATCTCGCCGGTCTGCGGCAGACCGGCCTTCTTCTGGAAGGAGCGGATCGCCGACTTGGTCGAGGGGCCGGCGTCGCCGTCGATCGTGCCGACGTAGAAGCCCTTGGCCTTCAGGAGCGACTGGGCCTGACGGACGATGTCCTCGGCGCTCGGCTGGGCGGCGGCGCTCGCCGGTTCGCCCCATCCGCGCACCTCGTCGTTGGCCGCCCGCACCAGCGGACGCTGCACCCAGGTCTGAACCGCCATGCGCGCGGCGGCCAGATTGACCTTGTCGAGATGACCGGCGACCTCGGTCTGCTTCTTCTCCGCCTCGGCGTCGCCCTGGCGCGCGGCCAGCGCGAACCACTTGTAGGAGACCGCGAGGTCCTGCTTCACGCCCGAGCCGAGGGCGTGGATGATGCCGAGATTGAACTGGCTGTCCTTGAGCCCGAGATCGGCCGCCTTCTGGAACCACGGCACCGCCGAGGCCATGTCGCGGGCATTGGCGTAGATGACGCCGAGATTGTGCATGGCGCGCACGTTGCCCTGCTCGGCCGCGGCCTTGTAGAGCGCCTTCGACTTCTCCGGGTCGCGGGCGACGCCGAGGCCCTTCTCGTAGGCGACGGCGAGCCGATACTGCGCGGTGGCGAGCCCCTTGTCGGCGGCGCGGCCGTACCACGCCACCGCCTTGGTCAGATCGGCCGGAACCGTGCGTCCCTCGGCATAGCGCAGACCGATTTCGAAGGCGGCCTTGGCGTCGCCGGCGACGGCGGCGCTGCGCAGCGCCTCGGGGCCGATCGTCTCCGGCAGCGCGGTCGTCGCCTCGGCGGCGGGCGGCGTCGCCGGGCGTGTGGCGGCGGTGGTCGGGATCGAGCCGGTGACGGTCGGTGCGCTCTCCTCGCCGGCGAGCGGCACGCCGCCGAGCGCGCTGGTGCGCTGCGGAGGCACCTCGCTCGGGGCCGGCGTCGTCGTCGGCACGGCGGAGGCGGCGCCACCCGATCCGTCGGTGGCGAGCGGCATCGAGAAGCCGACGGCGGGTTCGCCGGTCGGGGTCTTGGTGAGGATCGATTCGGCCGGAGCGGGCGTCGGGGCCGTCGCCGGCACGGCGGCGGTGGTCTTCGGAGCGGTCTGCTCGACCTTCACCTCGGCGTCGGCGGTCTTGGTCGTCGGCGCCTTGGACCCCGGCAACATCTGAAGCGTGAGGATCGCCAGCACCACGGCGGCGGTGGCCAGCACCAGCGGCCGGCGCCGGGTCTTCAGAACCTGACCGATCCGCGCCAGCGCGCCGGAGTCGCGCGGCTCGGCGGTGGCGTCGGGCGCCGGGCGATCGCCGGGCTGCACCGTCGCGGACGCGGCCTCGACGGGAGCGGTCGGCGCGGTGGTGGCGGCGGCGGCCTGCGCGGCGCGGCGCGCGGCGGCGATGAAGTCGGCCTTGCGCGCGCTCGGGGCGGCCGAATCGGCGATCGGCATCGCCATCGGCTCGATCCGCGGCAGCGGCCGCGCGGTCGGCTTGCCGGACCCCGGCTCGAGTGGACGATTGTCTTCCGGCGCGGTCGAGCCGGTCAGGAGCTCGCGGGCCCGCGCGATCGGATTGGTGGCGACGGGCCGGCCGGCGATGGTGGGTCGCGCCTCGGTCGGCTCGGACGGGGCCGGTTCGGCGGCAGGCGCCGCCAGCGGCTCGCTCGCCACGGCGCGGACCGTCGGGGTCACGGCCGGCGACGCGGCCGAGAACGGGCTCGCCACGGCCGGGGGCGCCGGATGGACGGCCGCCTGGGCCGCGGTCTCCGCCGCCTGGGCGGCATTGCGCGCGGCGGCGGCCGAACGGGCCGAGCCCTGCGCGATCTTCTCGATCGCGGTCAGGCGCCCGACGATGCCGGTCAGCGCGTCGTGCAGCGAGATCAGCGTGTCGTTGGTGCGGGTCTCGGTGTCGCGCGCCGCCGATTGAAGCGAACGCAGATCGCCCTGGAGGGCGCGCAGTGCCTCTTCCGCCAAGCCGTCCTCGCGGCTCTCGGCCAGCTCACGCACCATCTCGCGCGCCGCCTCGCGGGCGGCGGTGACGGCGTCGAGATGCTGATCCTCCATCCGCTCGGCGAGCTTGAGGATGTGGCCCTCCAGCGCGCCGATGTCCTGGAAGCGATCCTGGGTCGCTTCGATCTGGCCGGAGATGCGGGAGAGCTGTTCCTCGATCTGGGCGAGCGCCTCGTCGTCGCCGTCCTGGGCGACCGAGCGGTCGATCCGCTCGGCGAGAAGCCGCATCTGCTCCTCGAGGTCCTCGTTGCCGCGCGAGGCGGCGAGGTCGCGCCGCATGGCGGCGATCTCACGGGTCAGGCTCTCCACCTCGGCGGTGGGGTCGGGGGGCAGGCGCTGGTCGAGCCGGTCGAGCAGACGATCGAACCGGGCGTCGAGCTGGGCATCGGCCTGCGGGCCGGAGGCCTTGGCGATCGCCGCGTCGAGCCGCGCGACCGCCGATTCCAGGGCGTCGGTGGTCCGCCGCCCGTCGTCGCCCTCGACGATCGCGTCGAGCTTGCCGGCGATCTCGGCGATGCGCTGATGCAGACGATCGGTGTCGTCGAAGGTCGGCCGCCGCGTCTCGAAGTCGGCGATGCGCTCGCCGAGTTCGGCGATCCGCGCGTCGAGGGCCCGAATCTCGTCGGCGGCGCGATTGCCCCCGGCGATGGTGCGCAGTTCCTCGAGCAGGGTGATCACCCGATCGGAGGCGACCGGCCCGCGCGAGGCGCGCTCGAGCGCGTCGAGCTTGTCGGTGACCGCCTTCAGGCGCTGGTCGAGCGAGCGGGTGACGGCGGCCGGATCGAAGGCGTCGATCTGCGTGCGCAGATCGGCGAGCCGGCGCTCGATCTGCTGTGCGGCCGGGGTCTCGTCGCGGGTGGCGAGCCGCTCGAACTTGTCGGTCAGCGCGGTGAGGTTGCGCTCCAGCGAGGAGAGATGACCGACCTGCGGCACGGTGCGCAGGAGGTTGCGGATCTCCGAAATCTCGGCGTCGATCCGGCCTTCCGGACGCGGGCCGGCGAGGCCGCGCTTGAGGTCGTCCAGACGGTCGACGATGTGGCCGTAACCCGCCTCGATGCTCTTCAGCGAGCCCTCGAAGTTCGACTGCAGCACCACGTCGCGCAGCCGGCCGATCTCGGTCACCAACGGTTCGATCACGTCGCGCTCGGGTCGAGATTCGGCGAGCCGATCGATCTTGCCCGCGAGCCGGCGGATCTGTTCGGAGACCTCGGCGCCGCCACCGGAGCGGTTCTCGATGAAGGCGCGCAGCGCCCGGATCTCGGCGATCAGCGGGGCCGAGCCGTCGCGGTCGTCGCGGCCGCGCAGTTGTTCGATCTTCTCGCCCAACTCGCGAAACTGGCGGTCGAGCGTGTCGGCGACGTAGGGCGCCGGGGCCTCGATCGGACGCGTCCGTTCGGTCTCGGCACGGGTCGGCCGGCGTTCCTCGGTGACGACCGCCTTGGAGCGCGTGCGGGCCGGGGTGGGCGTCTCGGCGGCCGACCGCGCCGGCCGGCGTGGTGCCTTGTCCTCGGTGAGGGAGCGGACCTTGAGATCGAGCGCCTCGAGGGTCTCGAGAATGCGGCTGGTCTCGTCGCTGCGCACCGGCGCCGGTCGGGTCCGCGAGCGGGGCGCGCCGCTGAGGCGGTCGACGGTGGCGGCGATCTCGTCGAGCGCGGTCTCGTCGACCGCGTCGACACGGGACGCGCGGGCCGGAGCCCGCGTCGCGGTCGGGGCGGGGCGTTCGCCGGTGCCGAGCCGGCGCATCCGTTCGGAGAGTTCGTCGAGGCGGCGGCCGAAGTCGCCGGCGAGCGAGGTGTCGGCGACGGCCGGCCGCTCGGCCGGGGCGATCGGCTCGGCGAGGGCGCGCACGAGATCGCCGACCGACATGCCGGATCGCCGCGCCGCGTCGATCACGCGCTGTCGGGCTTCGTCCTCGAACCCTCGTCCGCTCCGCGACATGTCCTACCTCCACCGGCGCCGGCTGATCCGGTCGTTCGCTCGGGCCGGTCGCCGGGGACGGCGCCGCCGCCCGATCCCGTTCCGCGACTCGGATGGAAACCGGCCGGAGCTTCGCCGACAGATTTTTCGAACACGGTAAACAACAGGTTAAGAAAGCCGCCCGAGCGTGATGCTTTCGTAATCTTCGTGGACGATCGGTGCATGCGCCGCCCCATGCCGGGGCGGACCGAAGCGCGGCTCCGGGAGGTTCCGCGAAGGAGGTTTCCCGAGGAAGTACAATCGGAAGAGGAAGAACGTTACGGCAGGACTCGCGCATGGCAGCCATGCCGAAACGGCTCGAAAAAAATAATGGACTTACCGACGACCGGGGGTGTCACCTTTCGCCTTCGCACCAAAAGCCACGCTTGCGAGTCTTGCGATCGAAGCGGCCATCACGAGCCGTACGCCGGACCCGAACGACGTGGAGTCGAAAAAACGGATGGACGAACGAAGTGATGGATGGCGCAGAAGACATGGCGTCGCTCGTGCGAGGCGAGATCGCCGACCGCGAGCGCATGTGGACGATCGGGGAGCTGGCTCGCGAATGCGACGTGACCCTGCGAGCGATGCGGTTCTACGAGGCCAAGGGCCTTCTCAAGCCGGCGCGTGACGGAATGGCCCGGCTCTACGACGCCGAGAACAGACGGCGGCTCCAGATCATCCTGCGAGCCAAGAAGATCGGCTTCAGCCTGGTCCAGATCCGCGATCTGCTCGGACTGACCACCTCGCGCGAGCCGCTCGAGCACCGCCTCACCAGTCTGCGCGATCATCTGATCCGCCAGACCGAGCAGCTCGAGCACCTGCGTCGCGAGGCCGAGGAGGCGCTCACCGCCATCGGCGACGAGATCGGCGCGCTCGACCGCTCGCTGGCCGGCCCCGCGCTCGACTGATCCGATCGAAGGGATCGATACGGAAACGGGCTCCGCGAGGAGCCCGTTTCGTCGTTTCGGAGCGGATCGAGGCGCCGATCAGGGCTTGGCCTGGCTCGCCTTGCGCTGTTCGTCGCGCAGCTGATCCTCGATGCTCTTCTGCTTCTGCTGGATCTCGGCGGCGATCGCCTCCTCGCGCTTCTTGAGCGCGGCCTCGTCGAGCGCCTTGCCTTCGTTGGCGCTCTTGAAGCTCGCCAGCGAGAAGGTGAAGGTGACCGGGTTGGAGGCTTGGCCATAGGCGGTGATGGAGAGCTGGGCGCCCTTCTTCATCGCGCCGACGAAGGCCTCGTTGCTGACCAATTGCGCGACGCAGCCGTCCGGCGCGCACATGCCGAACTTGGCGTCTTCCGACTTGCCCTGATCGATCTGGACCTTGAGGCCCGGCTGCAGCAGCAGGCCGGTCGGCATGATCATCTCGACGATCTTGCGCGCTTCGCCGGTCGCCTCGACGACGGCGATCGAGGCCAGGAACTGGCCACCGGAGGTGCGCAGATCATAGGCGGTCTTGCAGAGTTCCTTCTTCTGCTTCTCGTCGCTGCGACACACCTTGATCCAGGAATCGGTGGCGACGGCGGGCGACTGCGCGGCGGCCGAAGTCGCGCCGAGAGCGCAGACGAGGAGCGCGGCGGCGGAAAGCGGGGTCCGAGCGGCGTACGCGGCGAATTTCGCGACAGTGACGGTCATCGTCCTTCCCGTTCCTTCAGAGGATCTCGAATGTGTCGAACGTGGTCCCCTCATAACCTTCCCATCGGTTCGGTTCAATGGGCAGGGGGACGCGAGGGCCGGCCGATTCTCATCGGGCGCCGCCGCGATCTGCCCGTGCATTGCGGCGACACGGTGGCCGGGGCGGGTGCGGCGCGCGCCGTCGTGGCGCCGCCGTCCGGCCGGTGTATGCTCGCCACGCGCCGATCGACGCCCGCCGATCGACGCCGGCCGGTCGGGGCCGCGCCGCCCCTTCCGCGAGATGTTCACGGGCGAGAGCGAGATCCATGGCTCGGTTCGACGATCCCTCCCGGCCCGCCGCCGCCCCGCTGTGGCAGGCCCTCGGCCGTCTCGTCGTGGAGACGCGTGGCCGGACCCTGCGCGACGTCACCGCCGAGCTCGACGCCTGGCTCGGCGAGGTCGGCGCCGGCGACGGTCTCCTGACCGTCTTCCTGCGCCACACCTCCGCCTCGCTCACCGTCCAGGAGAACGCCTCGCCCGAGGTGTTGCCCGATCTCGTCGACGCGCTCGACCGCCTCGCCCCGCGCGACGCGCCCTGGCGCCACGACCTCGAGGGCGCCGACGACATGCCGGCCCACGTCAAGACGACGTTGACCGGCGTGTCCCTGGCGATCCCTGTCCGTGCCGGGCGCATGGACCTCGGCACGTGGCAGGCGGTCTATGTCGTCGAGCACCGCGACCGCGGCCATCGCCGCGAACTGTCGCTGCATTGGCTCGGAGCGTGAACCCGGCGGCGGGACCGTCGACGGCTCACGCCGGGCGATGCTTGAAGCGCTCGCTCGCCGCGACCATCTCCGCGACCAGTCCCGGCTCCGTCACCGCGTGACCGCCGTCGTCGACGATCCGGAGTTCGGCCTCCGGCCAGGCCTTCTTCAGATCCCAGGCGTTCACCATCGGGGTGCACATGTCGTAACGCCCGTGCACGATCACCGCCGGGATGTCCTTGAGGCGCCGCACGTCGCGCAGCAACTGGTCCTCGACCTCGAAGAAGCCGCCGTTCATGAAGAAGTGGCACTCGATCCGCGCGAAGGCGAGGGCGAAGGTGTCGCCGCCGAAGGCCGCCGCGCGCTCGGCGTCGGGCAGGAGCGACAGGGTCGAGCCCTCCCAGGTCGCCCAGCGCTTGGCCGCCTCGAGCCGCAACGCCTCGTCCGGCCCGGTGAGCCGGCGGTGATAGGCGGCGATCAGATCGCCCCGCTCCTCGACCGGGATCAGCTCGCGGAACGGATCGAAGAGATCAGGGAAGATCAGGCTGGCGCCCTCCTGATAGAACCACGCCAGTTCCATCCGACGCAGCATGAAGATACCGCGCAGGATCATCTCCGAGACCCGTTCGGGATGGGTCTCGGCATAGGCGAGCGCCAGCGTCGAGCCCCACGATCCGCCGTAGACCTGCCAACGCTCGATGCCGAGATGGACGCGCAGCCGCTCGATGTCGGCGACGAGATCCCAGGTGGTGTTCTCGGCCAGTTCCGCGTGCGGGGTCGACTTGCCGCAGCCGCGCTGATCGAAGGTCACGATTCGGTAGACGGCGGGGTCGTGCAGCCGTCGCATCGTCGGCGTGATTCCTCCGCCCGGCCCGCCATGGAGACAGACGACCGGCTTGCCGCGTGGATTGCCGCTCTCCTCCCAGTGGATCTCGTGCAGGTCGGACACCTTCAGGCGGCCGCTGGTGTGGGGTTCGATCTCGGGGAAGAGGACGTGACGCTGGGCGCTCAAGGCGGGACTCCATGGCTGTCGAGAGCGGTCGAAGGAGAACGATCGCTCGCCGCGCGAAGATAACGCCTGCGGCGGATCCGCAAAGGTCCGGATTGCGCGGCCGATCGGCGGTCTGTGCAGAGCAAGAACCGTCCGGTGCGCAAGAAATCACGCCAGACCGCGATATTTTACGTAAGTCGTGAAGCTTATTGGCCCTCCTCCGAAAGGAGGAGGCTTGCGTAGAGGCGTTGCGAGATCGATAATTCACATATCAGCGTGCGGCCCAGCGTCGCGGTGCCGACGAGTGGCGTTCGTCGGCCGCGGCCCAGAGGCGCGGTGACCGCGACGTCGGACCGACGAGGTCCGCCGGCGGTTTCTCGTGCGCGTGACGAACCAAGAGGGGAGAAGGGATTGGCGACCAATCCGGGATATCGGTTCGTGATCGCGGATGATCATCCGCTGTTTCGCGGTGCGCTGCGTCAGACGCTGGAAGGGCTCTTCGACGGTGTGGTGATCGCCGAAGCCGGGTCTCTGGAGGCGGTATCGAAGATACTGGAGGAGGGGGACGAGATCGACTTGGTTCTTCTCGATCTCAATATGCCCGGGGTTCGCGGTTACTCCGGCCTGATGTATCTGCGCGCGCAGTTTCCGACGGTTCCGGTGGTCGTGGTCTCCGCCAACGAGGATCCCGGCACCATCCGCCGCTGCATGGAATTCGGCGCCGCCGGCTTCGTGCCGAAGTCGCTCGGCACCGACACCATCCGCGAGGCGCTCTCCACCGTCATGGCGGGTGATCTCTGGACCCCCGCCGACGTCGACCTCGCCTCGATGCCCGCCGACGAGACCGCCAAGCTGGTCCAGCGCCTGTCGACGCTGACGCCGCAGCAGGTGCGCGTGTTGATGATGCTGTCGGAAGGTCTGCTCAACAAGCAGATCGCCTACGAGCTCGGCGTCTCCGAGGCGACCGTCAAGGCCCACGTCTCGGCGATCCTGCAGAAGCTCGGCGTCGAGAGCCGCACCCAGGCCGTCATCGCCGCCTCGAAGATCGAGGTCGGTCACTGGCAGTCGGTCGGCGTGTGAGAGACGAAGAGCGGCGCGCGAGCGCCGCTCCGATCGCGCTCTTGCCCGGCCCCCGTCGCGCGCCTCTCGCCCTCCCGCTCGGTGACGTTTGGACATGATCGACATCCCGACGCTGGAAACCGACCGCCTGCGTCTGCGCGCCCATCGTCTCGACGATTTCGAGGCTTATGCGGCGCTGTGGCGCGAGCTCTCGGTCGTGCGCTTCATCGGCGGCTCACCGCTGACCCGCGAGGCGGCCTGGATCCGTTTCCTGCGCCAGAGCGGCCTGTGGCATCACCTCGGCTTCGGCTTCTTCGCCCTCGAGGACAAGGCGACCGGCGCCTTCGTCGGCGAGGCCGGATTTCACGACCTCCATCGCGATCTCGTGCCCTCGCTCGACGGTTCCATGGAAGCGGGATGGGCCCTCGCCACGGCCTTTCAGGGCCGAGGTCTGGCCGAGGAGGCGATGCGCGCCGTGCTCGCCTGGGGACACGACCACGGCCCGCGCGACCGTCTCACCTGCATCATCCACCCCGACCACGCCGCATCTCTGCGGGTCGCGGCGAAGCTCGGCTTCGCCGAGGCGGCGCGCTCGACCTATCACGGCGCGCCGGTGGTGATCCTGGACCGCGCCCGGGTCTGACCGGCGCCGTCTCTCACTCCGCCGCCGACTTCAGCGCCCGCCACTGCGCCAGCACCGCGCGCAGCGCCGCCGGTTTGACCGGCTTGTTGAGGATCGAGATCGACTTTTCGGTCGCCTCCTCGCGCACCTGCGGTCCGCGATCGGCGGTGATCAGCGCCGCCGGCAGATCCGTGCCGAAGCGCCAGCGCAACTGCACCACCGCGTCGATGCCGTTGCCGTCGTCGAGATGGTAGTCGACGAGCAGGATGTCCGGCCCGTGCCCGCTCTCCTTGACCAGGTGGGCGAGCTGTTCGGACGCGTCCTTCTGGTCGCGTGCCTTGACCACCTTGACGCCCCAGCCGACCAGCAGCGCCTCCATGCCGTCGAGGATCGTCTCCTCGTTGTCGAGACAGAGCACGGTCATGCCGTCGAAACGGGCGCTCGACGGACGCGGCGCCCCGTCGGCGGCCGCGACGTTCGGCATCGCCGCCGCCGTCGGCACCTCGACATAGAAGCGCGAGCCCTTGCCCGGCACCGAGGTGAGCCCGGTCGGATGGACCAGCACCCGCCCGATGCGCTCGACGATGGAGAGCCCGAGCCCGAGCCCACGCGCGATCTTGGCGCCCTGATCGAGCCGCTGGAACTCCTGATAGATGACCTTCTGCTGATCGGCCGAGATGCCGATCCCGGTGTCGAGCACCTCCACCGTGAGCCGCCCGCGCCGCCGCCGCACCCCGACCAGGACCTTTCCGGCCGGCGTGTATTTGATGGCGTTGGAGATCAGGTTCTGCACCAGCCGGCGCAACAGGCGGCGATCGGAGCGCACCCACAGATCGCAAGGCAGCACCTTGAAGACGAGCCCGCGGTCGCGCGCGATCGGCTCGAACTCGACCTTCAGCGCCTTGAGGATCTCGTCGATGCGGAACACCGTGAATTCCGGCCTGAGCGCGCCGGTGTCGAGACGGGAGATGTCGAGCAGCGCCCCGAGGATCTCCTCGACCGCGTCGAGCGACTGGTCGATGTGGACCGCATGCGTCGCCAACGGCGAGTTCTCGGTCTTCTCCACCAGCGAGGTGGCGTAGAGCCGGGCCGCGTTCAGCGGCTGGAGAATGTCGTGGCCGGCGGCGGCGAGGAACCGCGTCTTGCCGATGTTGGCCTCGTCGGCCTCGGCCTTGGCGCGCGACAGCTCGCCGTTGAGCCGGGTCAGTTCCTCGGTGCGCTCGCGCACCCGCCGCTCCAGTGTCTCGTTGACCCGCGCCAAGGCTTCCGCGCTCGACACGCGCTCGGTGATGTCGGTCCAGGTGGTGACGATGCCGCCGTCGGGCATCGGTGAGGTTCGAACCTCGATCACCGCGTCGGTCGAGGCGAGGCGCTCGTGATAGGTCTCCATCCGCCGCACCAGCCGGTCCATCCGGTCCTTGATGATGCGCTCGGGATTGCCGGGGCCGAATTCGCCGTGCTCGGCCCGGTCGCGCACGATCGCGTGCAGCGAGACGCCGACCTGGGCGAAGTCCGGGGTGAGGTCGAGGATCTGCCGGAACTGGCGGTTCCAACAGATCAGGCCCAATTCGCGGTCGAACACCGAAATGCCCTGGCCGACCTGATCGAGCGCGATCTGCAGGAGGTCGCGGTTGTATTGGATCGCCGCCGAGGCGTCGTCGAGCAGCTTCATCGCCGCCTTGGTCGAGGGATCGCGCCGCTTGACCAGAAGCGACAGCACCAGCCGCGACGAGGCCGCGCCGATCGCCGAGGCGAGCAGTTGCTCGGCGAAGCGCAGCAGGTGGAGATCCGCCGGCCGGTCGCCGCCCATCGCCAGCGAATGGGACCGCCCGAAGTCGCCGAAGGCGCGCCGCGTCCGCTCCTCGCCGAGATAGCGCGCCACGGTGGAGACGAGATCGTCGACCGTCACGGCCGTGCGCCAACGCCGGAGCGAGGGCGTCGGCACGAATTCGCTCGGCACGAAGACGTTGGCCTGGAGCCGCTCGATCGGCTCCGGCGGCCGCGTCAGCGACACCGAGATGAAGGCGGCGACGTTGAAGGCGAGACTCCAGAAGACGCCGTGCGCGAGCGGATCGAAGCCGAGCGAGAACAGCGCCTGCGGCCGGAGCAGCCACATTCCGAACGGCCCGTGCAGCAGGAGCGACGACGATCCGTAGCCGGCTTCCACGAAGGTCGGCAGCGCCAGCGTGTAGACCCACAGCGCGAAGCCGACGAGGATGCCGGCGATGGCGCCGCGCGCCGTGCCGCGCCGCCAGAACAGCGCGCCGAAGAAGGCCGGCGCGAATTGCGCGATCGCCGAGAAGGCGAGGAGCCCGATGTCCGCCAGCGCCGAGGCGTCCGCCACCAACCGATGGTAGACATAGGCGAGGATCAGGATCGCGAAGATCGCCACCCGCCGCACCAGGAGCAGCGTGCGCACCATGTCCGGTTCGTCGCCGCCGTCGCGCCCGGCGCGCCGCACCAGGATCGGCGCCACCAATTCGTTGCAGACCATCACCGCGAGCGCCACCGAGGCGACGATCACCATGGCGGTCGCCGCCGACAGCCCGCCGACGAAGGCCACCACCGTGACGAGCGAGGCGCCCGCGTCGAGCGGCAGCCGCAGCACGAAGGTGTCGGCGTCGATGGCGGTGCCGTAGCGCACCAGGCCACCGAGCGCGATCGGGATCACGAACAGGTTGATCGCGACGAGATAGAGCGGAAACAGCCAGCGCGCGCGCTTCAGCTCGGCCGGCGTGTGGTTCTCCACCACGCCGACGTGGAACATGCGCGGCAACATCAGGATCGCGAAGAACGACAGGGTCGTCATGACGATCCAGTTGCCGCCGGAGAGCCCGCCCGCGAAGACGTGGTTGCCGATCGGATTGTCGGAGATCACCGTCATCAGGTCGCCCGGCCCGTCGAACAGGACGAAGGTCACGTAGATCCCGACCACCGAAAAGGCGAAGAGCTTGACCAGCGATTCCGCCGCCACCGCCAGCATCAGGCCCTGCTGATGCTCGGTCGCGTCGATGTGGCGGGTGCCGAAGAGACAGGCGAAGGCGGCCATGCTGAGCGCCACCGTCAGCGGCACGTCGGGATGGAACGGCGCCGGCCCGAGGCCGAAGTCGAGATGATCGACGAGCGTCGTCACCGAGGCGCTGACCGCCTTCAGCTGGAGCGCGATGTAGGGGACGATGCCGACCAGCGCGATGATCGTGACCACCGCCGCGAGGCGCTGGCTCTTGCCGTAGCGCGCGGCGATGAAGTCGGCGATCGAGGTGATCCGCTCGGCCTTGGCGAGCCGGATCATGCGCTCGAGGATGCGCTGGCCGAACAGGTAGAGCAGGATCGGCCCGATGTAGATGGTCAGAAAGTCGAGGCCCTTGTTGGCCGCCTGCCCGACAGAGCCGAAGAACGTCCAGGACGTGCAGTAGACGCCGAGAGACAAGGCATAGATGGTCGGGCGGCCGAAGATCGGCGAAACCCTCTCCGTTCGGCGATCTCCATAATGGGCGATGCCGAACAGTGCACCGATGTAGACGATGGCGACGAGAAGAACGAGCCATCCGTGAATCATGGTTCGGCGGGCCTCTCGAAACGGAACATGCGTGCCGGCGCGAACGACGCCTCCGACATAGACCACGACGAAAGGCGACTGTCCATCGCGAGTGGTGTTTCCGGGCCACGCGCGTCGCGATTTTTTTCGACTTTCGTCTGCGACATTGTGATCCGGCTCGCGCTGTGGGATCCCTCACGTCAAAATCGACGGGGGCGCGCGACGACCTCCGCGAGACCCCCCGGATGGCGATCATCGAGGGCGCCCCGCCGCCCCCCGAGGAGTGACGGACATGCTCAAGGAATTCAGGGAATTCGCCCTCAAGGGCAACGTCGTGGATTTGGCCATCGGCGTGATCATCGGCGCCGCCTTCGGCAAGATCGTCGACAGCATGGTCGCCGACGTGATCATGCCGCTGATCGGCGCCCTCACCGGCGGCCTCGACTTCACCAACAAGTTCGTTCTGCTGAAGAGCCTGCTCGGCGGCGCCGAGGCGCCGGCGACCTATGCCAAGGCCAAGGAGATGGGCGCGACGCTGGGCTACGGCCAGTTCCTGACCGTGACGCTCAACTTCCTGATCATCGCCTTCGTGCTCTTCCTCGTGGTCAAGGCCATGAACCGGCTGAAGAAGCAGGAAGCGGCCGCGCCCGCCCCGGCGCCCGAGCCGACCAAGAGCGAGGTGCTGCTCGAAGAGATCCGCGATCTCCTCAAGAAGTGACCGTCCGCGCCGGCCGTGTCCGCGCCCGCGTCTTCGCCGGCGCCGGACGCGGCCGATCGATCATCGCCGTCGATCGACGAGATCGAGAGGATTGATGCCGAACCGGCGCGCGCTCGGTTAAGATCGCCTCCCGAATCCCATTTCCGCGCGTCCGCTCGAAGAGACCTCCGATGACCGATTTCCTCGCCACGCTGCGCCCCGAAGCCCTCGGCGCGCCCCCGTCCGGCATCGTCGAAGTGATGAACTACGGGCGCCGACGCGAGGGATTGATCCCGCTCTGGGCGGGGGAGGGCGATCTGCCGACCCCGGCCTTCGTCTGCGAGGCCGCCACCCGCTCGCTCGCCGCCGGTGAGACCTTCTATACGTGGCAGCGCGGCATCCCCGAGTTGCGTGCCGCTCTCGCCCGCTATCACGAGCGCCTCTACGGCGGCACCTTCGCGCCGGAGCGCTTCTTCGTCACCGCCTCGGGCATGCAGGCGATCCAGATCGCCTTGACCGCGCTCGCCGGTCCCGGCGACGAGGTTCTGGTGCCGTCCCCGGCCTGGCCCAATTTCGCCGCCGCCGTCGGCGTGCGCGGCGCCCGCGTGGTCGACGTGCCCATGACCTTCGGCAATCGCGGTTGGATCCTCGACGTCGAGCGCCTCGCCGACGTGGTGACCCCGGCCACCAAGGCGATCTTCCTCAACAGCCCGTGCAATCCGACCGGCTGGACCGCGACCCGCGAGGAACTGGCCTCCGTCCTGGCGCTCGCCCGGGAGCGCGGGATCTGGATCGTCGCCGACGAGGTCTACGGCCGCTTCGTCTGGGACGGCTCGGCGCGCGCGCCCTCGTTCCACGACGTCGCCGGTCCCGAGGACCGGGTGATCTTCGTCAACACCTTCTCCAAGAATTGGGCGATGACCGGCTGGCGCGTCGGCTGGATCGAGGCGCCGCCGGAGATCGGCGACGTGCTCGAGAACCTGATCCAGTATTCGACCTCGGGCGTCGCCGTCTTCGTCCAGCGCGCGGCGGTCGCCGCCCTCGACCACGGCGAGGGCTTCCTCGCCCATCAGGTCGCCCGCATCGCCGAGAGCCGCGAGATTCTGACCGCAACCCTGGCCGCGACCGGCCGGGCGCGCTTCGTCGCTCCCGTCGGCGCCTTCTATCTCTTCTTCGGCGTCGAGGGCGAGGACGACACCTCCAGACTCGGCCTGCGCCTCGTCGACGAGGCCGGAATCGGATTGGCGCCGGGCACCGCATTCGGCGCCGCCGGCAACGGATTCCTGCGTCTGTGCTTCGCCCGCGGGCCCGAAAGTATGCGCGAGGCCAGCCGTCGATTGGCCGATTGGCTGAATGGCCGACCGCAACGGGCTTGAGAATCGTGTGATTTCTGTCTGATATGGGTAGATCTCCGGATCGGCCGGAGACGGGGTGGTTCGGGACGTCCCGGTCTGGGTCTCGCGTGGGGAGCCGTCGCTCGTGTCAGTTCAGTCGCCGACCGTCTCGGAGGCGCGCCTCTTCAGCGTGCTCGACACCGCCGTGGACGGCATCGTCGTCATCGACGAGCGTGGGCGTATTCTGCTGTTCAACAAGGCCTGCGAGGACCTGTTCGGCCATGCCTCGGCGGATGTGGTCGGCCACGGCATCTCCATTCTGATGCCGCCGGAATATGCCGAGCACCACGGCGCCTGGGTGTCGAACTATCTGCACACCGGCGAGAAGCGGATCATCGGCATCGGCCGCGAGGTGCGCGGCCTCCACGCCGACGGCACCGTCTTCCCGATCGAACTGTCGGTCGGCGAATGCCGTACCCCGGACGGGCGCCAGTTCATCGGGATCATCCGCGACCTGCGCTCGCGCAAGGCGGTCGAGCAGCGGCTCAACCAGCTCCAGGCCCAGCTCGTCCAGATGGCCCGCGTCAACGCGATGGACGAAATGGGCGCGGCGATCGCCCATGAGCTGAACCAACCGCTGACCGCCGTGATGCTCTATCTCCAGGCACTGCGGCGCAAGCTCGAGTCGGGCGTCCACGAGGGCGCGCTCGACGCCTCGCTGGTCGAGGTCGTGTCGAAGACCGTGCGCGAGGCCGAGCGCGCCGGATCGATCATCCAGAAGATGCGGCACTTCGTCGAGAAGCGCGAACCCGATCGCCAGCCGGTCGACGTCTCCCATCTCATCGACGAGGCGCTCGAACTGACCCTTCTCGGCCACGACGGCGCCGGCATCGAGGTGGTGCGCGATCTCGACGCCGATCTCCCTCTGCTCGACGTCGATCCGGTCCAGATCCAGCAGATCCTGATCAACCTGATCCGCAACGGCATCGAGGCGGTGCGCTCGCGCGACGAGCGCTGGATCCGTATCGCCGCCCGCCGCGACGACGGACGTCTCCTGATCGAGATCGAGGACAGCGGCCCGGGGATCCCGAAGGACAAGGTGCGGGAGCTGTTCAAGGCTTTCGCCACGTCGAAGAAGACCGGGCTGGGCCTCGGGCTTGCGATTTCGCGCTCGATCGCTCAGAACCACGGAGGCGATCTGCTCGTCGAGCCCGGCGGCTCGGGACGCGGCGCCACCTTCGTGTTGTCGCTGCCGCTGGAGACGGCGCCGGCCACGCGCGCCGAATGACAGGATTGAAGTCGCCCGTCCGCTCGCCGGACGAACGGGAACCGAGGAAGTCGAGGTGAGCACATGATGGGTCGCACGCAGAAGACCGACCAGACGATCTACATCGTCGACGACGAGCCCGCGGTCCGCGATGCGCTCGCGGTGGTCTTCGAGATGGAAGGCTTCACCGTCGTCGGCTTCGAGACCGGCGACGCCTTCCTCGAGGCCGCCAAGAACCATCAGCCGGCCTGCGTCTTCCTCGACGTCCACATGCCCGGCCGCTCCGGCCTCGACATCCTCAAGGCGCTCAACGCCGACCATTATCCCGCGCCGATCTTCATCATCTCCGGCCAGGGTGACATCCCGATGGCGGTGACGGCGATCAAATACGGCGCCTTCGACTTCATCGAGAAGCCCTTCGACGCCGGCCAGATCGTCGATCGCGTCCGCGAGGCGCTCGCCGCTCAGGCCCGCCGCGCCGCCGGCGAGGCCCACCCCAACGGCGTCGCCGCCGACTTCCCCGGCCGCGAGCTCCTGACCCCGCGCGAGATCGAGGTTCTCGGCCAGATCACCGCCGGTGCCTCCAACAAGGAGGCCGGCCGCCACCTCGGCATCTCGCCGCGCACCATCGAGGTGCACCGCGCCCGCATCATGGAAAAGCTCGGCGCCCGCAACGCCGCCGACCTCGTCCGCATCGTCCTGACCGGCGAGCACGGCTGAGGCGAGGGACCCCCGAGGGCGCGATGACGCGATTGCGACCGTGCCCTCGGAAGACTACGGATGCCGCGCGCGGCCGTTTCGATCCACAGTATCGAATGCACACGGCCGAGTGACATCCATGACCGATCAAGATCCGCCGGCGCCTCGCGCGTTCACGGGCACCGTTCACATCGTCGAAGACGACCCCGGCGTATCCGACAGCCTGAGGTTCCTCCTCCAGGCGCTCGGACACGACGTCGTGTCTCATCCCGACGCCGAGAGCTTCTTCGAGTGCTCTCCACCGACGGCGGACGACGTGGTGATCGTCGATCTCGGTCTGCCCGGCATCGGCGGCGCCCACGTCATCCGTTGGCTCCAGCAATTGACCCTGCGCCCGCGCATCATCGCCATCTCCGGCCAGCCGCAGAAGGTGATCGAGGACGAATTGCGCGGGTTGTCCGTCGTGCAACTCTTGCGCAAGCCGCTGTCCGGAGCGACCCTCGTCGGGGTGCTCTGAAACGCCGACGGCGAGGGAGGCGGCGCGCCGCCGGTTAGGTCCTTCGACGTAAGTAGGCCCACGGGATTGTGAAGCCTCTGCCTTCTTTCTAGCCTTTTCGACGTCGAGGACCGCGCTCCTCGCGCTATTTCGGTCGCTCGGAGACGGGCCGGCGCCGAAACGTGAGGCAGAAGATGGCGGATGTCGAACGGATGGTGCACTCTAGGGTGCACCCGGATCGCGTACCCACGGACGGCCGTCACACCGAGTGTGACGGGTGGGAAACGACCGACGAGGAGGAAACGGACATGGCCTATTCGGATCGCGCCTTCGGCAATGCCGGCGCACTGCCTCGCGACTCGGCCGGCGATGCCGGCTGGTCCGACTTCGCCCGCTCGCAACGGGTCAAGACCCAGCGTCTCGCCGAACACGACGCCGTCTTCTACGAAGGCGATCCGGCCGACCGCGTCTACGAGCTGATCGAGGGCGCGGTGATGCTGTTCAAGCTGCTGCCGGACGGCCGCCGTCAGGTGGTCGAGGTGGTGGCGCCCAACGCGCTGTTCGGCATCGTCGCCGGCAAGCTCTACGACTGCAACGCCGAGACCCTCACGCCGAGCGTGGTGCGGATCCTCGATCGCCGTGAGCTGGAGGGCTCCGCCCAGTTCCAGGGTCACGTCGCCGCCTGCCTGCGCGAGCAGATCGAGCGCCTCCACGACCACGCGGTCCTGCTCGGCCGCAAGTCGGCCTTCGAGCGCGTGGCGAGCTTCCTGATGCGCTTCGTGCCGTCGCGCGGCCAGCCCGGCTGCCACGGCCCGACGGGCGAGAAGGACGAGCAGGTCATCGAACTGACCATGACCCGTCAGGAGATCGCCGACTATCTCGGCCTGACCATCGAGACGGTGAGCCGGGTGATCTCGGACCTGAAGCGTCGCGGCCTCGTCGCCATCGAGAAGCAGGATCGCATCCGTCTCACCGACGTCTGCGGCATCTGCCGGCTGACCGGCACGCACTGAGCGGAGCCCGCGCAAACGCGCTCAAGGCAACGCGCTGCCGATGCCTCCTCCGACGGTGAAGGCGAGCGTGAGGCGGGTGAAGAGCCATGGCGGACCGGAATGGTCGCGGTCCGTCATGATCCAGGAGATTCCGGCGGGGACATGAGCGGCCATGACGGTGAGCAGCACGAATCCTGCTCCTCCCGCCAGATCGACGCTGCTCTGTGCCACCAGGCCTGCCGAAATCATGATCGCCGCATGAATTTTCACGAAGGTGAAGCCGCGATTGGATGGAACGAAGGCGAGGATGAAGACCAGCGGTGTGGCGCAGTATATCGACGCAGCTACGACGACGATGACGTCTCTCGTGTCGAACGGTCCCGGCGGCAATCGCAGCGGGTGCCGCACCGCCAAGTCCACGAGCAGGGCCGCTGCCATGGCGGCAATGTGGGGCAGCACCGTGTCGAGCTTGGGCGAGGCGATCATGAACGATCGTATCGCATCTCGCGCGGCGAAAATGTAGAGGCACTCGGCAGACGTCCGGTTCGTATCCTGCTGCGCGTGGCGTGTCGGGTCTGCTCGTCAGGTCGTGCGCGTGTTCCCTCCCGGTGCGGTTCGCGCTAGCCTCGCCGCCTTCTTGCGACGGAGCCTTCCCCTTGGCCGCCACCCCCGCCACCACCTTCCTCAAATCGCGGAAGATCGCCTTCGATCTCCTCGAATACGTCCACGATCCGCGCGCCGAGGCCTACGGGCTCGAGGCTTCGGAGAAGCTCGGGCTCGACCCCGATTCGGTCTTCAAGACGTTGGTGGTGAGCGACGGCGCCAAGGCGCATGCCCTGGCGCTGGTGCCGGTCGCCCGCAAGCTCGGCCTGCCGCTCGCCGCCAAGGCGCTCGGCTGGAAACGCGCCGAGATGGGCGACAAGGCCGATGCCCAGCGCCTCACCGGCTACGTCCTCGGCGGCATCTCGCCCTTCGGCACCAAGCGGCCGCTGGCGATCGTCGCCGACGAGGCCCTGCTCCTGCCCGATCTCGTCCATGTCTCCGGCGGCCGTCGCGGCCTGGAGATCCGCATCGCGCCGAAGGATCTCGTCGCGGTGCTCTCCGCGACGGTGGCGCCGATCGCGGTGGATTGAGGCGCCGCTATTTCGTCCGGATGAACACCAGACGGTCGTCGGCCCGACGGCCCGGCCGGCACGCCTCGTCGACGCGCGGCACCTTGCCGGTCAAGACCAGCCGCGCGCCGCCGTTCTCGAAGGCCCCGCGCACCGCGTAGGCGAGCTCGCCGCAGCGCTTGGTGAAGATCCGCGCCCGCCCCACGAGCGAGGTCCCCTCCATGCGTCCGCCGAAGAGGAGCGTGCCGGGCTCGACCCCGTTGGCGGTGAGACCGGCGCGTGGCTCCGTATAGAGGAGGCGGCGGTCGTCGCCGTCGGCGATCATCACCAGGGTCGAGCCGTTGTGCTCCCAGGTTCCCGCGTCGCTTGCTTTCGGGGCAGGGGGAGCGGTCGGGGATTTGCCCTCGAGCGCCGCGTCGAGCGCCTCGACCGCCTTCCCCGACCCGGCCTCCGGGGCGGAGGTCCCGGCCGCGCCGGACGACGCCGGCGCGAGGTCGGGAAGCGGCGACACCACCCCGGACCGCCGCGTCACGACCTTGCGGTCGCATTCGTAGGCGGCCGGCAGACCGTCGGCCTCGAGGACGCAGCGCATCTCCGCCTCGCGGGACGCGCCGCCGATCTCGAAGCCGATGCGGTCGATCGAACGGCGGTATTGGAAGTCGAAGTGCCGCTCGCCCGCGTCCTTCTCCCAGGAGAGGCAGTAGCCGGCCTCCTCCGCCTCGACGGTTCGGCTCAGAACCGTGAAGGGGATGGCCGTCGCGGCGCCGCGGGCGCGGGCCTCGGCCTCGTAGAGCGAGCCGTCCTCGACGACGTAGGTGCCGTCGGTCGATTCGCAGCGGTCGGAATAGTCGGATGCCGCCGCCGCGCGGACGAAGACGAGGGCGAGCGCGCAGACGATCGCGCCCCACCATGCGCCGCCGTGTGTCATCGGCCTCGTCCCCTCCCTGGTTCGGGTTCGTCCGCGTCCCCGCCGCTCCGAGCCTCGGATCGGCGCGGGCGCGGGTCTCACACCGCCACCGAGTGCCGCGCCGCCGCCCGCGCCAGATAGACGTCGAAGGCGGCCGCGACGATGCGCACCAGCGGCTTGCCGGCCTCCGACACCGTCAGCCGATGGCCGTCGATCGCGACCAACCCGTCGCGCGCCGGCTCCTCGAGCCGCTCGAAGGCGTCGGCGACCGCGTCCGTGGTCACGCCGTGGGCGGCGCAGACCGCGTCGAGATCGACCGCGTAGTCGCACATGATGCGCTCGATGATCGCCGCCCGGAGCCGGTCGTCGTCGTCGACCGCCTTGCCCTTGGCGATCGGCAGGTTGCCCTTCTCGATCGCCCGGCGCCAACGGCCGATGTCGGGATCGTTCTGGACGAAGCCGAAGGCGGTCTGGCCGATCGAGGAGGCACCGAAGCCGATCAGCGTGTCGCAGGTGTCGGTGGTGTAGCCCTGGAAATTGCGATGGAGGTCGCCCGCCTTGGCGGCGATCGCCATGTCGTCGTGCGGAAGGGCGAAGTGATCGAGCCCGATCGGCTCGTAACCGTAGTCGGCGAGCGCCGCTCGCGCGGTACGCTCGAGCGCGATGCGCTCGGTCGCGCCCGGCAGCGCCGCCTCGTCGATCAGCCGCTGGTGCTTCTTGAACCACGGCACGTGGGCATAGCCGAAGAGGGCGATGCGCGAGGGCGAGAAGCCGTGCGCCAATTCGATCGTCCGCCGGATCGTCGCCGCCGTCTGATGCGGCAGGCCGTACATCAGGTCGAAGTTGATCGCCGCGATGCCGGCGCCGCGCAGCGCCTCGACCGCTGAGGTCACGGTGTCGATCGGCTGGATGCGGCCGATCGCGACCTGAACCGCCTCGTCGAAGTCCTGCACGCCGAGACTGGCGCGGGTGATGCCCGCCTCCGCCAGCGCCTGCGCCAGCTCCGGGGTGACCGTGCGCGGATCGAGCTCCATCGCGTGCTCGGCCGTCGGCAGGATCTCGAAGGCCTCGCGCAGCGCCGCCACCACGGCTCGGAACGACGGGATCGGCAACAGGCTCGGTGTGCCGCCGCCCCAATGGATGTGGCCGACCCGGAGCCGCCGCCCAATCGCGGCGCGCACCAGGGCGATCTCGGCGACCAGCCCCCGGGCATAGTCGATGACCGGATCGTCCTTCAGCGCCGCCTTGGTGTGGCAGCCGCAGTAGTGGCAGATCGCCCGGCAATAGGGGACGTGGAGATAGAGCGACACCGGCGCTTCGTCGCCGAGCCCCGCGAGCCAGGACGCATAGAGCGCGCCGTCGACGCCGTCGCCGAAATGCGGCGCGGTCGGATAGCTGGTGTAACGCGGCACGCTGCGGGTCGCGTATTTCAGTTCGATGGTGTTCGTCATGGAAGGCACCATGGCGTCTCGATCTCCGGGCGGCCTTGACCCGGATCAACTCCGGGATCGATTGAGGCGTCGATCGCCGCCGCGTCCGGCAGGAACCCGGGCCGGCGATCCGAAGGAGGGGAGCCGAGGATCGCCGCCGTGGGCGCGATCGCGAACGGACCCGACGCCGGTCCTGCCGGGACCGCCGCCGTCGGGGCCGATTCGACCGAGACCGCCGCCCCGTCCCGAGCCACCCCTCGGGCACGTCGCGCCGGTCGGGTGGTGGGGTGCGACATGGCGCCCTCCCCGTGTGGAAGGGAGCCCTCGGGCCCTCCGATTCAGTCGATTTTCGCGGCGCAATCCATACCGTCGGGTCCGAGGCCATCGCCCCGCACCCGCCGGTGCCGTCACGGATCGTCGTCGCACGATCGACGATCGTCATTCTACGCCGCCGCGATCGCTTTGAAAACCGTGGGCTTCTCGGGTTCGGTGGCGTCGTGTCGCGTTTCCCCTTCGTCATTGCCGATTGCGAGCGGACGGCACCGGGGCTAAGGGATGGATCGTTCGGCTGTAGGTATTTCGACCGTCTGCTGATGGAAGCGTCGCGCAGCTATTCTCCCGCACGCGTCCGCTCCGTCGATCGCGATCACACCTGCCGCCGTTTCCGGTTCCGGTCACGTTGACTTGAATCAAAGTTGCGGGGGAGGGTCGGATCTAGGGTCGGACCGATACCCGATCGGCGCTCCGACGCCGCTCACCGGGGGGGAACTCGGTGAACGTCGTCGGGACGACGAAGAAACAAGGCGGACGGCCGTCGCGTGTGTCCCCGTGAACGAAGCAATTCGCGAGCGGGGCGGCGGGGCGAGCCGTTCGGGGGCGTATCGACTATAAAGAAACGGGGCGAACGATGGCTCGACCAGTCGAGACAAAGGCATTCACGCTCGAGGAGATGGGCTATTCCCTCTTCCTCGCGCTTCTCGCCGTCGTCTGCGTGATCCTTGCCGGCAAGGCATGGGATTGGCAGTTGGCGGTCCACGCCACCGTCGGCGCGATCTTCGCGGCGGGGGGCATCTTCCTGATCATCAAGGGCTACCAGACTCGCCTCGCCAATCCGGCGATGGAGATCGACGGCAAGCCGAACTACAACATGGGCCCGGTCAAGTTCGCGGCGATCGCGTCGATGTTCTGGGGCGTGGCCGGCTTCCTGGTGGGCGTCTACATCGCCTCCGAGTTGGCCTTCCCGCTGATCAACTTCGATCTGCCGTTCCTGAACTTCGGGCGCCTGCGTCCGCTGCACACCTCGGCGGTCATCTTCGCCTTCGGCGGCAACGTGCTGCTCGCGACGTCGTTCTACGTCGTCCAGCGCACCAGCCAGGCGCGCATGCCCGGCATCGTGACGCCGTGGTTCATCGTGCTCGGCTACAATGCCTTCATCGTCATCGCCGGTACGGGCTACCTGCTCGGCGTCACGCAGGGCAAGGAATACGCCGAGCCGGAATGGTACGCCGACCTGTGGCTGACCATCGTCTGGGTCGTCTACCTGCTCGCCTTCCTGGGCACTCTGTGGCGTCGCCGCGAGGCCCACATCTACGTGGCGAACTGGTTCTATCTCGCCTTCATCGTCACCGTCGCGATGCTGCATCTCGGCAACAACGTGTCGGTGCCGATCTCGCCCTATTCGCTCAAGTCCGTGCAGGTCTTCTCCGGCGTGCAGGACGCGATGGTCCAGTGGTGGTACGGCCACAACGCGGTCGGCTTCTTCCTGACCGCCGCCTTCCTCGGCATCATGTACTACTTCGTGCCGAAGCGGGCCGATCGTCCGGTCTACTCCTACCGTCTGTCGATCGTGCACTTCTGGGCGCTGATCTTCATCTACATCTGGGCCGGCCCGCATCACCTCCATTACACGGCTCTGCCGGAATGGGCGTCGACGCTCGGCATGACCTTCTCGATCATCCTGTGGATGCCGTCCTGGGGTGGCATGATCAACGGCCTGATGACGCTCTCGGGCGCCTGGGACAAGCTGCGCACCGACCCCGTCCTGCGCATGCTCGTCGTGTCGGTCGCCTTCTACGGCATGTCGACCTTCGAAGGCCCGCTCATGTCGATCAAGGCCGTCAACGGCCTGTCGCACTACACCGACTGGACCGTCGGTCACGTGCACTCCGGCGCTCTCGGCTGGGTCGGCTTCGTCTCCTTCGGCGCGCTCTACTGCCTCTTCCCGTGGCTGTGGAACAAGAAGGCGGTGTATTCGCTCAAGCTGGTCTCCTGGCACTTCTGGTTGGCCACCATCGGCATCGTGTTCTACATCTGCGCCATGTGGGTGTCGGGCATCATGCAGGGCCTGATGTGGCGTGCCTACGACAAGCTCGGCTTCCTCGAGTACTCGTTCATCGAGACCGTCGCGGCCATGCACCCCTACTATGCGATCCGTGCTCTCGGCGGCGCCCTGTTCCTCCTGGGTTCGCTGATCATGGTCTACAACCTGTACATGACCGTGGTTCATGGTGAGGACGCCGAAGGCGTCACCGCCGGCTCCCCGGCTCTGGCCCCGGCCGAGTGAGGAGAAACGATCCATGTCGCTGATCGAAAAGCACGCTGTTTTCGAGAAGAACTCGATCGTTCTGCTCGTCGGCATCCTGATCGCCGTGGCGATCGGTGGTCTGGTCGAAATCGTGCCCCTCTTCTATCTGAAGAGCACGATCGAGAAGGTGGAGGGCATGCGTCCCTTCACCCCGCTCGAACTGGCCGGACGCAACATCTACATCCGCGAAGGCTGCTACCTGTGCCACAGCCAGATGATCCGTCCGATGCGCGACGAGATCGAACGCTACGGCCACTTCTCCCTCGCGGCTGAATCCATGTACGACCACCCCTTCCAGTGGGGTTCCAAGCGCACGGGTCCGGATCTCGCCCGCGTCGGAAACAAGTATTCCGACAAGTGGCACGTCGAGCATCTGATCAACCCGCGTTCGGTCGTGCCGGACAGCGTCATGCCGGGATATCCCTTCCTGGCGAAGGCCGAGCTCGACACCAAGCATATCGATGCGGTGGTGCGGACCAACGCTCTGGTCGGCGTCCCCTACACGGACGACATGATCGCCAACGCCGCGGCCGATGCCGTCGCGCAGGCGACTCCCGACGATGCGACTGTTGCGAAGCGTTACGGCAAGGCCGTGTCGCGTGACTTCGACGGCAACCCCGCCAAGGTCACCGAACTCGACGCCGTGATCGCCTATCTTCAGGTGCTCGGTACCATGGTGGACTTCACCCGCTACGACGACAAGGCGAACGTGCGCTGAGGAGGGCATAGGTCATGACTACCTATTCCTCGCTCGCTCAGTTCGCCCAGACGTGGGGACTGGTCTACTTCTTCGTCATCTTCGCGGGTGTTCTCGTCTATGCCCTGTGGCCGTCCAACAAACGGCCCTTCGACGAGGCTTCGCGTATCCCCCTGCGGGAGGATTGATCCATGGCACAACAGGAACTCGACCATCTGTCGGGTCAGACTACGACCGGCCACGAATGGGACGGCCTCAAGGAGTTGAACACGCCGCTGCCGAAGTGGTGGCTCTACGTGTTCTACGTCTGCATCGTCTGGGCGATCGGATACTGGTTCGTGTATCCGTCCTGGCCGCTGGTCAGCGACTACACAAAGGGCTTCTTCGGTCCGAGCATGCGCTCGGCCGCGATCGCCGACTACGAAGGCGGCAACGCCGCTCGTCTCGCCAACGCCTCCGGCCTCGCGGATGCGCCGCTCGACAAGATCAAGTCGACCCCGGCCTTCCTCGAGTTCGCGATGGCCAACGGCAAGGCGGCCTTCGGCGACAACTGCGCTCCGTGCCACGGCTCGGGCGCGACCGGCGGTCCGGGCTTCCCGAACCTGCAGGACGACGACTGGATGTGGGGCGGCAAGCTGGAGGACATCTACCAGACCATCCGCTTCGGCATCCGCTCCGGCAACGACAAGATGCGCGACATGACCATGCCGAACTTCGGCAAGGACGGCATCCTCACCAAGGAGCAGGTCGCCGACGTCGCCACCTACGTCATGTCTCTGTCCGACACCGCGGTGAAGGGCACGGACTCGGGCAAGCAGCTGTTCGCGGACAACTGCGCCTCCTGCCATGGTGAAGACGCGAAGGGCAACATCGAGATGGGTGCCCCGAACCTCACCGACAAGATCTGGCTCTACGGCTCCGGCGTCGCCGCGGTCGAGGTCCAGGTCAACCAGCCCAAGCACGGTGTCATGCCGGCCTGGGAAGGTCGCCTCGATCCGATCACCATCAAGTCGCTCGCCGTCTACATCCACTCGCTGGGTGGCGGCAAGTGATCCGATGAGGGTCTCTCGAAAGGGAGGCGGGTGACCGCCTCCCTTTCTTTTTTGGGGCGCGGCATGTCCCGGGTCACGGTTTCGGCACCGCGACATGTCGCCGCTCGCGACCGCGAAAAGGTGAGATGGGACCACAGGTCTCCTCGTCGTGATCGTCGATGGGGGCGAACCCACTTGCTCCGGCCGGCGGACCGCCCTAGGACGAGCGGCGAGGGCGCATGCTCGCCCGCGGCTTCGGCCGGCGGGGCGGGCCGACGATGGAAGGACGGACATCGCGATGAGTGTCGAGACGGCAGGCGACGAGGGTTCCAAGCTCTACGCCGATCACAAGAAGATCTATCCCGCCGCGGTCGCCGGCACCTTCCGGCGCCTGAAATGGGCCATTCTCGGCCTCGGCATGGCGATCTACTATTTCCTGCCCTTCGTGCGCTGGGATCGTGGCGTCGGCCAGCCCGATCAGGCGGTGCTGATCGATCTGCCCGGCCGCCGGTTCTATTTCTTCTTCATCGAGATCTGGCCGCAGGAAGTCTATTACGTCACCGGCCTCCTGATCGTCGCCGCCTTCGTGCTGTTCCTGATGAACGCGCTCGCCGGCCGCGTCTGGTGCGGCTACCTCTGCCCGCAGACGGTGTGGACCGATCTCTATTTCGCGGTCGAGCGCCTCGTCGAGGGCGCCGATCGCCGCAAGCGCCAATTGCTCGACGACGGCCCGTGGACCCTGCGCAAGGTGGGGCGCAAGGTCACCAAACATGCGCTCTGGATCCTCATCGCGTGGTGGACCGGCGGCGCCTGGGTTCTCTATTTCGCCGACGCCCCGACCCTGGTGAAGGACCTGGCGACGCTCCAGGCGCCGCTCGTCGCCTACATGTGGATCGCCGCGCTGACCTTCTCGACCTATCTGATGGCCGGTTTCGCGCGCGAGCAGGTCTGCATCTACATGTGCCCCTGGCCGCGCATCCAGGCGGCGCTGACCGACGAATGGGCCTACAACGTCTCCTACCGCGCCGATCGCGGCGAGCCGCGCGGCTCGCTGAAGCAGAACAGGAAGCTGCGCGCCGCCGGTGAGCCGGCCGGCGATTGCGTCGATTGCGGCCAGTGCGTCGCGGTCTGCCCGACCGGCACCGACATCCGCCTCGGCCCGCAGCTCTCCTGCATCCAGTGCGGCCTCTGCATCGATGCCTGCGACACGGTCATGGCCAAGACCGGCCAGCCGACGCGGCTGATCGCCTACGACAACGACATCAACATCGATCGCCGCGAGCGGGGCGAGGCGGAAGTCCACAAGTTCATCCGTCCGCGCACGGTTCTCTATGCGGTCCTGATCGCCGCGATCTGCGGCCTGATGGCATGGAAGCTCGGCACCCGCGCCACCATCGGCCTCAACGTCCTGCACGATCGCAATCCGCAATACGTGCTGAACTCCGACGGCTCGATCCGCAACGGCTACACCGTCCGCCTGCTCAACAAGATCGCGACCACCCAGCAGTTCCGTCTCTCGATCAAGGGAGTGGCGCACGGAAGCCGGCTCGAGACCTCGAGCCCGGCGGGTCGCGACGATCATGCTCTCCTGCTGACGGTGGAGCCCGATCAGACCCGCGAGATCCGCGTGATCGTCACCTCGCCGGCCGGCGCCGACGACGTGAAGTCGCGGGGCGTGACCTTCGTGCTGCGCGACGCGACGGGGCAGACGGTCACCACCTCCGACTTCTTCAAGGCACCCTGACGACATCGACGGAGGGAGCGGGCCGCGCCCGCCCCCTTCTCGCCGGAGCGCCCGCCGTGGAGCGCCCGTCTCACCGACGTTTCTCTGGAGGCTCTCGTGCCGACGACGCTCAATGCTCCCCAGGACCCGCAGGACGGTGGCTTTCGCCTGAACGGCCGCCGTGTCCTCTTCATACTCCTCGCCACCTTCGGCTTGGTCTTCGTGGTCAACGGCTACATGGTCTGGCGCGCCATCGGCTCCTATCCGGGCGTGGTCACGGAATCCTCCTTCCGCGACGGCCAGCGGTTCAACGCCGAGATCGCCGCCGCCAGGGCGCAGGCCGAGCGCGCCTGGCAGGTCGAGGCCGCGGCGGCGCGCGGCGACGACGGCGTCGCCCGGGTCACGTTGGTCGGGCACGATCGCGACGGCAAGCCGCTCTCCGGCGTCACCTTCCACGCCCGCCTGGAACACCCGGCCGACCGCGCCCACGACAAGCAGATCGCCCTGGTGCCGGTCGCCGGCACGTCCGACCGTTGGGAGGGCAGCGTCGGCGAGACGGCGGCGGGCAAATGGGGTCTGGTGATCGAGGGCGACGGCGCCGCCGGCCGCCTGTTCCTCTCCCAGAACACCGTCTTCTTCAAATGAACGCTTCGGGGGCGACGGCGAAGGGATGACCGGCGACGACCGCGCCCGAGGCGAGCGACCGCTCAGAGGAACGCTCTCATGACGACGGCCGACGTGTCCCCTTCCGCCCCTCTCTCGGGCGACCGCGACTGGAGCGCCTTCGCCACCCCCGGTGACGAAGGCCGCCTCCATATGGATCTGGCGGTCGAGGGCATCACCTGCGCCGCCTGCATGTCGACGATCGAACGCGGCCTCAAGGGCCTCGACGGCGTCGCTCATGCCCGGGTCAATCTGACCACCCGCCGCCTCGCCGTCGATTGGGAGCCGCAGGCGGTCGACGCCGGGGCGATCGTCCGCCGGCTGGAGCGACTCGGCTACCGCGCCCATCCCTTCGATCCCGGCCGCCTCACCGCCGAGGAGGACGCCGAGAGCAAGGAGCTGCTGCGCTGCATGGGCGCCGCCGGCTTCGGCGCCATGAACATCATGCTGCTGTCGGTCTCGGTCTGGGCCGGTAACGTCACCGACATCGACGCGCCCACCCGCGACCTCTTCCATTGGGTCTCGGCGCTCATCGCCATCCCGATCGTCGCCTATTCCGGCCGTCCCTTCTTCCGTTCGGCGATCCGGGCGCTCGCCGCCTTCCGCACCAACATGGACGTGCCGATCACCATCGGCGTGGTGCTGACGCTCGGCCTCTCGATCTTCGAGACGATGCGCTCGGCCGAACACGCCTTCTTCGATTCGGTGGTGATGCTGCTGTTCTTCCTGCTGGTCGGGCGTTTTCTCGATCAGAACATGCGCCGCCGCACCCGCTCGGTCGCCGAGAACATCGCCGCGCTCCGGGTCGAATCCGCCGCGCTGATCGGCCCCGACGGCACCGTCCGCGACGTGCCGCTCTCCAAGGTCGAGCCCGGCGCCCTCGTCCTGGTGCGCCCGGGCGAGCGGGTCTCGGTCGACGGCGTGGTCGAGGAGGGCGCTTCCGACATCGACCAGAGCCTGATCACCGGCGAGACCGATCTCGTCGCCGTCGGCCCCGGCGACCGCGTCTATGCCGGCACTCTCGACGTCGGCGGCGTCCTGAAGGTCCGCGTCACGGCGGCGACGGCCGGAACCCTCCTCGACGAGGTCAACCGCCTGCTCGAGGCGGCGGCTCAGGCGAAGTCGAAATACATGCGCCTCGCCGATCGCGCGGCGTCGGCCTATGCGCCGATCGTCCATTCGGCGGCGGCGCTGACCTTCCTCGGCTGGTGGCTCTTCGGCGGCCTCGACGTCGCCCCGGCGGGCATCATCGCGGTGTCGGTGCTGATCATCACCTGCCCCTGCGCGCTGGCGTTGGCGATCCCGGCGGTGCAGGTGGTGACCTCCGGCATTCTCTTCCGCGCCGGCGTGCTGATCCATTCCGGCGATGCGATCGAGCGGCTGGCGAGCGTCGACACCATCGTCTTCGACAAGACCGGCACGCTGACGCTCCCCGAGGCGCGGCTCCTCAACATGAGCGACTTCACCGTCGAGCGCCTGCTCGCCGCGGGCCGGCTCGCCCGCGCCAGCCGCCACCCGCTCGGCGTCGCGCTGGCCGAGGCGACCCGCGCGGTCGCGCCGCCGGCCGAGGTCCGCGAGGTGCCCGGTCGCGGCATCGAGACGGCCGGCGAGGGCGCGGTCGAGCGTCTCGGCGCCCCCGACTTCTGCGGTGCCGACGAGGCGACGGTCGCGGCGCTGCACGAGCGCTTCCCCGACGCCTCGCTGGTCGCCCATCGCGACGCCTCGGGCGGCGTGATCGTCTGCGCGCTCCGCCAGGGCGTGCGCGAGG
Source organism: Pinisolibacter aquiterrae (assembly GCF_019160155.1). Classification (GTDB taxonomy): domain Bacteria; phylum Pseudomonadota; class Alphaproteobacteria; order Rhizobiales; family Ancalomicrobiaceae; genus Pinisolibacter; species Pinisolibacter aquiterrae. Next base: position 133,356 of record NZ_JAFNIH010000061.1, on the reverse strand, counting down.
ACGCCGCCGCCGTGATCGCGGCTCTGAAGGCGACCGGCTATGCGGTCGAGATCCTCTCCGGCGACCGGGAGGCGGCGGTCGCGGCGATCGCCGGCGATCTCGGCGTCGACCGCTGGACCTCCGGCGTGAAGCCGGCCGACAAGATCGCGCGTATCGAGGCGCTGAAGGCGGAGGGGCGGAAGGTGCTGATGGTCGGCGACGGCCTCAACGACGCCCCCGCCCTGGCGGCGGCGACCGTGTCGCTGTCGCCGGTGACCGCCGTGCATCTGTCGCAGGCCGCCGCCGACGCCGTCTTCCTCGGCGATCGTCTCACCCCGGTCGCGGTGGCGCTGCGGGTGGCGCGTCGGGCCAAGACCGCGATGGTGCAGAACCTCGGCCTGTCGGTCGTCTACAATGCCGTGGCGGTGCCGATCGCCGTGGCGGGACTGGTGACGCCGCTGATCGCCGCGCTCGCCATGTCCGGCTCCTCGATCCTGGTGACGCTCAACGCGCTGAGGCTGCGCCTCGGCGGCGACCACTGAACCTCTCGCGAAGGGAAGAACCCGATGGATGTCCTGATCTTCCTCATTCCGATCGCCATCGGTCTCGGCCTGCTCGGCCTCTTCGCCTTCATGTGGACGCTGAAGTCGGGCCAATACGACGATCTCGAGGGCGCCAAATGGCGCATCCTCGAGGACGACGATCTGCCGTCCGGCAAGGCGCCCTGCGAACCGCCCGGCGGCTCGCAGAAGTGAGACGAGGGGGGGCCGCCCGGCGGCTCGCGGAAGTGAGAATTCCGAGCCGCCCGCCGGCTCATGGGCGGGATGATCGATCCTCCCGCGGCCCCCGTGTCCCCTGTGGACAGGCGGGTCCGCGAAAAAGAAAGGCCCCGGAACCGGCTGGCGCCGTCCGAGGCCAGGGAGCCGCGAAGGGGGCGTCGTCGGACGCCTCCGTCGCTCTCGGGAGACGCGTTCAGCCGCCGGAGCGCGGCACCGCGACGCGGGCGACCGGCTGATCGACGGTCTCGGCCGCCGGCTCGATCGGCCCGCTGAGCGGAAGCCCCAGGCGCTCCCACACCTCGACCAGCGCCGCGCGCAGCTTCTCGACGAGACCGTCGTCGTGGAACGGCGTCGGCGTCACGCGCAGCCGCTCGGTGCCGCGCGGCACGGTCGGATAGTTGATCGGCTGGATGTAGATGCCGTGCTCCTCGAGCAGCATGTCCGAGGCCTGCTTGCAGAGGTCGGGATTGCCCACGAAGATCGGCACGATGTGCGTCGACGACGGCATCACCGGCAGACCGGCTTCGCCCAGCACGTCCTTGACCTGCTGCGCCTGACGCTGCTGCATCTCGCGCTCGGTCGAGGAGCGCTTCAGATGGCGGATCGAGGCGGCGGCGGCGGCGGCGATCGCCGGCGGCAGCGCGGTGGTGAAGATGAAGCCCGGCGCATAGGACCGCACCGCGTCGCAGATCGCCTTGGTGGCGGTGATGTAGCCGCCGAGCGTGCCGAAGGCCTTGGCGAGCGTGCCCTCGATCACGTCGATCCGGTCCATCAGCCCCTCGCGATCGGCGATGCCGCCGCCGCGCGGGCCGTACATGCCGACCGCATGGACCTCGTCGATGTAGGTGAGCGCGCCGTATTTCTCGGCGAGATCGCAGATCTCCTTGATCGGCGAGACGTCGCCGTCCATCGAGTAGACGCTCTCGAAGACGATCAGCTTGGCCCGGCCCGGCTCGGCCGCCTGGAGCAATTCCTCGAGATGGGCGGTGTCGTTGTGCCGCCACAGCTTCTTCTCGCAGCCCGAGCGGCGGATGCCCTCGATCATCGAGGCATGGTTGAGCTCGTCGGAGAGGATCAGGCAGTCGGGCAGCAGCCGGGCGATGGTGGAGATCGCCGCCTCGTTGGAGACGAAGCCCGAGGTGAAGACGAGACCCGCCTCCTTGCCGTGGAGATCGGCGAGTTCGGCCTCGAGCTCGACCAGCGGATGGTTGGTGCCGGAGATGTTGCGGGTGCCGCCGGCGCCCGCGCCCATGCCCGAGGCGGTCTCGATCATCGCGCCGAGCACGCTCTGGTGCTGGCCCATGCCGAGATAATCGTTGGAGCACCAGATCACGACTTCGCGCGCGACGTCGTCCTTGCGCCAGATCGCATGCGGGAAGCGACCGACGATGCGCTCGAGGTCGGCAAACACCCGGTAGCGCTTCTCGGCCTTCAGCTGGTCGATCGCGCCCTCGAAAATCGTCTGATAGTTCATGTCCGTCCTCGAGCTCTTCTCGTTCGATCGATGAAGACCCCTCGCCGGTCTCCCCTGGCCGATCCCGTCGATCGGCGGATGTGGGAAGGCCCCTCTGCGGCGATGGTCCTCTTCGTCACCTCTCGTCTGACGAGCGCCCCACGACGGCCGCCTGCCGGCCGCCCGGGTCACGTCGCTCCCCTTATTAGACTTACAGGATCTCGAAGCACTTTGACCATGATCAAGGTTGCCCCTTTTCGCCGCCCGGGCGCGCCCGCGGGCGTGGTTCGTCGTCGCAGGGGGCTGAGGAAACGCCTCGTTCACCTTTCTGCGCGAATCTGAGTGGACAAGGGAGAGCCCGGTGAATCTCGATCTTTCGTCTCTGACCTTCCTCGTGGTCGAGGACAGCGCCTATATGCGGACGATCTTGCGCACGATGCTGCAGAGCTTCGGCGCGCGCCGCATCGTCGAGGCGGAAGACGGCGCTTCGGGCCTCGAGGCGATGGATCGCTCCAATCCCGACATTCTCATCCTCGATTGGGTGATGCCGATCCTCGACGGCGCCGACATGGTGCGGATGATCCGCAACCCGCAGAACCCCTTCGCCTACGTGCCGGTGATCATGGTGACGGCGCATACCGAGCGCTCGCGCATCATGGAGGCGCGCAAGCTCGGCATTCACGAATTGTTGTGCAAGCCGATCTCCGCCAAGGCGCTCTATCAGCGCATCGCCTCGGTGATCCTCCACCCGCGCGAATTCGTGAAGACGCCCACCTATTTCGGCCCGGCGCCCCGCGCCATCCGCAATCGTCAGAAGATCTGGCAGGCCAAGCCCGGCGCCCCTCCCGGCCGGGCGGCCTGAGGACCGATCGGCGAGGCGGTCGGCCGTCGGGCTTGTTCGCGGCGACGAACCTGCCTATGGCAAGTGCCGTCGGCGCCGCGCGCCTCACGCCCTCTCGAGGTATCGATGCCGAGCTTTCGTCCGACCGGCTCCGCCGCCAAGTTTCTCGCTCGCGTCGGCACGGTCTCCGGCTTCACCATGCTCTCGCGCGCCACCGGCTTCGTCCGCGACGTGGTGCTCGCCTGGCTGATCGGCGCCGGGCCGATCGCCGACGCCTTCTTCATCGCGCTCCGCATCCCCAACCATTTCCGCGCGCTCTTCGCCGAGGGCGCCTTCAACGCCGCCTTCGTGCCGACCTATGCCGGCACGCTCGAGCGCGACGGCGCCGAAAAGGCGCTCGAATTCGCCGCGCGGGTGCTGGGGGCGCTGCTGGCGGTCCAGGTGGTGATCCTGATCTCCGCCGAGCTGTGGGCGCGCGGTCTCCTCGTCCTGATCACGCCCGGTTTCGAGAAGGATCCCGTCCTCGGCGACCTCACGGTGACGCTGACCCGCATCACCTTCCCCTATCTCCTCTGCGTCACGCTGGTGACGGTCTACGGCGCGGTGCTCAACGCGCATCATCGCTATGCCGCCGCCGCCGGCGCGCCGATCCTCTTCAACGTGGCGATCGTCGGCGGTGTCCTCGCCGCCGCGCCGCTGGCGGCGACCTGGAGCAACGCCCCGGTCCACGGCGCCGCGATCGGCGTCGCGATCGCCGGCGTCGCCGAACTGATCCTGCTGGTATGGGCCCTGCGCCCGGCCGGCCTCTCGCTCGTCCCGGCGCGGCCCGTCCTCGACGACGGCGTCAAGACCTTCCTGAAGCGGCTCGGCCCGGCGACGGTCGGTTCCGGCGCGGCCCAGATCGCCATGTTCGTCGACACGATCCTCGCCGCCGCCCTGCCGCACGGCGCGGTCTCGGCGATGTACTACGCCGACCGCCTCTATCAGCTGCCGATCGGCGTCATCGCCATCGCCATCGGCACCGTGCTTCTGCCCGAGCTCTCGCGCCGCTTCGCCGCCGGCGACGACGTCGGCGCCCGCCGCGCCCAGAAGCGGGCGGTGTTCTGGTCGGTGGTGCTGACCGCGCCCTTCGTCGTCGTCTTCCTGGCGGTCCCCGATCTCCTGGTGAAACTCGCCTTCGCGCGCGGCGCCTTCGACGAGGCCGCCGCGATGCGCGCCGCCGCGACCCTCAGGGCCTATGGCGTCGGCCTCTTGGCGATCGTCCTGCTGCGCTCGGTGGTGCCCGGCTTCCACGCGCGCGGCGACACCCGCACGCCGATGTGGGTCGCCTTCGTCGGCATCGGCGTCAACGTCGCGCTGAAGTTCTGGCTCTCCGACCAGTACGACGTCTCGGGCCTGGCGCTCGCCACCTCGGCCGGCGCCTGGGTCAATCTGATCGCGCTGGTGATCATCGATCGCCGCCGCGCCGCCGCAGGCGGCGCCTGACCTGAGCATGCCGCCGCAGGCGGCGCCCGATCATGCTCGCGCACCCCTGGTCAGACTACCTACGCACTTGCGAGCGATCCGCCGACGCGCGACCATCTCGCCGGCTCGCCCGAGCTGGGGCGAGCCTCCAGGCGAGGGCCGGCGCGTGCGGATCGATACCACCATCCTGTCCACCGCCTTCCGGTATTTCCTCGCCGTCGCCGACGCCGGTTCGATCCGCGCCGCCGCGCGCGAACTCAACATCGTCTCCTCCGCGGTCAATCGGCAGATCCTGCTGCTCGAGGAGAATCTCGGCATCCGCCTGTTCGACCGGGTCGGTCGCGGCCTGCGCCTGTCGGAGGCCGGCACGCTCCTCGCTCGTCAGGTCCGCGAGACGCTCGACCGCTACGACGACGTCGTCTCCGAGCTCGACACGCTGCGCGGGCTCCGGCGCGGCCGTATCCGCATCGCCACGGTCGAGAGCATCTCGGTCGAGCGTCTGCCCGATCTCCTCGCCGAATATTGGCACCGCCACCCCGGCATCGAGGTGGTGTTGACCGTCGCCGGCGCCGACGAGGTGACACGACGGGTCGACGAGGGACAGGCCGACGTCGGCTTCACCTTCTCCACCCACCCGCTGGAGGGCTTGCGGCTGGTCCATGAGGAGACCCACCCGGTCGGCGCGCTGATGGCGGCCGGTCACCCGCTCGCCGACCGCGTCACGCTCTCCTTCCACGATCTGATCGAGGAGCCCCTGGTGCTGCCGGCACGCGGCATGTCGCTGCGCACCGCCGTCGAGCCGCTCCTCGCCGCGCGCCGCCGCGATCTCAAGGTGCGCGCCGAACTCAACTCGCTGCGGCTGATGTCGGCGCTGGTGCGCCGCTCGCGCTCGGTCGGCTTCCTCACCAACGTCGGCTTCGAGCGCGAACTGCGATCCGGCGAACTGGTGTGGAAGCCGCTCACCGACGAGGAGCTCGTCGCCGATCGGCTGATGGTGATCTCGCGAATCGGAACCATTCCGGGTCTCGCCGTCGCCGCCTTCACCGACCTCATCGAGGAGATCTGGGGTGTGTCGCTGCCCAGAGAATAGGCATATCGGGGCGGCGGCGTGCCGCAAACACGCTCTGGCATCGCGATCGCTGCCGTGATGAGATCCGATTGATCGAATTTCTCCGCTGTTTCGAACGGTCTACTTCGCGCATTGTCTCGGATCGAGGCCGAAGGCGGAACGCGGTAGCGGAACGGTTCCGCCGATCGGAGAGGACCGATGGGCAGACTGACGACACACGTACTCGACACGTCGACCGGCTTGCCGGCGGCCAATCTCTCGCTCGCGCTGTGGGCACTCGATCCGGACGGCGCGCGCCGGCTGCTGGTCGAGACGCGCACCAATGCCGACGGACGCGTCGACCGGCCGCTGCTCGAGGACGCCACCTTCGTGCCGGGCGTCTACGAATTGATCTTCCGGGTCGGCGCCTACTTCTGGACGAACGGCGCGAACCTGCCCGATCCTGCCTTCCTGGACGAGATCCCGCTGCGATTCGGCGTGGCGGACGCGAGCGGTCACCTGCACGTGCCGCTGCTCGTCTCGCCCTACGGATATGCCACCTATCGAGGGAGCTGACGCCATGCGGGGATCGATACGGTATCTCTCGCGGGGTCGCGTGATCGAGCGGAGCGACGTCGCGCCCACCGAGATGCTGATCGATCACCTGCGTCTCGTCCGAGGCCTCACCGGCACCCGCGAGGGCTGCGGCGAGGGCGACTGCGGCGCCTGCACCGTGGCGCTCGGCCGGCTCGACGGCGATCGTCTGGTCTATGAGCCGGTCACCGCCTGCATCCGCCCGACCGCCTCGATCGACGGCTGCGAACTCGTGACGATCGAGGATCTCGACGCCGACGGCACGCTGCACCCGATCCAGGAGGCGATGGTGCGCCATCACGGCGCCCAATGCGGCTTCTGCACCCCCGGCATCGTCATGAGCTTGTTCACGCTGTGGGCACGCGAGGGCGAGGTCGACCGCGAGGCGGTGATCGACCGTCTCGCCGGCAATCTCTGCCGCTGCACCGGCTATCGCCCGATCGTCGACGCCGCGCTCGAGGCCTGCGACGCGCGCCGGGACGCCCGTCCGCCGATCACCTTCCTCGTCCGCGCCGCCGAGGCCGCCGCCCGCCTCGCCGAAATGGCCGACGGCGTCGACGTCTTCCTCGGCGACGAGACCCGCTTCTTCGCCGCGCCGCGCCGTCTCGACACGCTGCTCGAGCTCACCCGCGCCTTCCCCGACGCGACTCTCCTCGGCGGCGCCACCGACGTCGGCCTGTGGATCACCAAGGGCGGCCGCGACCTGCCCCGGGTGATCCATCTCGGCCATGTCGAGGGGCTCGACACGATCGTCGAGGACGAAGAGGCGATCACGCTCGGCGCCGGCGTCAGCCTCGAGCGGGCCGGGCGGGCGCTGGGGCGCCTCGACCCCGACGTCGCCGCGATCTTCCGCCGGATCGGCGGCGCCCAGGTGCGCGCCTCCGGCACCCTCGGCGGCAACATCGCCAACGGCTCGCCGATCGGCGACACGCCGCCGCTCCTGATCGCCCTCGGCGCCACCCTCGAACTGTGCTCCGCCGACCGCGTCCGCACCCTCGATCTCGAGGACTTCTTCCTCGACTACGGCCGTCAGGATCGTTCCCCCGGCGAGATCGTGACCGCGATCCGGGTGCCCCGGCCGACCGCCGCCCAGGCCTTCCGCGCCTGGAAGATCGCCAAGCGCCACGATCAGGACATCTCGACCCTGCTCGGCGCGGTCCGCCTGACGCTCGCCGGCCCGACCGTGGTGGAGGCCCGCATCGCCTTCGGCGGCATGGCCGGCACGCCGCGCCGGGCCTCCGGCGCCGAGGCCGCCCTGATCGGCGCCTCGCTCGTCGAGGCCGCCAGCTGGCGCGCCGCGCTCGAGGCGCTGCGTCTCGACTTCACGCCGCTCACCGACCTGCGCGGCACCTCGGACTATCGTCTCGAAGTGGCGGTGTCCCTCCTCGGCAAGGCCCTCGCCGAGATCGCGGGAACGCCGACGAGCAAGACCCGCGTCTTCGCCCGCAGAGAGGGAGGCGGCCATGACTGAGCCCCTCGTCGGCCGCGCCCTGCCGCACGAATCGGCGGTCCGCCACGTCACCGGCGCCGCCCCCTACATCGACGATCTGCCCGAGCCGGCCGGCACCCTCCACATCGCTCCGGGCTGGTGCCGCGACGCCGCGCGCGGCCGCCTGATCGGCGTCGATCTCGACGCCGTCCGCGCCCATCCCGGCGTGGTCGCGGTGCTGACCGCCGAGGACGTGCCGGCGGTCAACGACTGCTCGCCCTCGATCGGCGGCGACCCGGTCTTCGCCGAGGGCGTGATCCGCTTCCATGGTCAGGTCGTCTTCGCGGTGGTCGCCACCACCCGCGCGAGCGCCCGCGCCGCCGCCCGTCTCGCCCGTTTCGAGGTCGAGGCCGAACGCCCCGCCGTCACCGTCGCCGACGCCGTCGATCGCGACAGCGACGTCCTGCCGCCCTATGCCTTCCGCAAGGGCGACGCCGAGGCGGCCCTCGTCGCCGCGCCGCATCGTCTGGCGGAGACGGTCTTCGTCGGCGGCCAGGAACATTTCTATCTGGAGACCCAGGTCGCCTTCGCCGAACCGCTCGAGGGCGGCGAGATCCGCCTCCTCTCCTCGACCCAGCATCCGACCGAGGTTTCCCACGTCGCCGCGCGCGTCCTCGGCCTGCCCGAGGCGATGATCACCTGCGAGTGCCGGCGCATGGGGGGCGGCTTCGGCGGCAAGGAGAGCCAGGCGACGCAATGGGCGGTGATCGCCGCGCTCGCCGCGCGCGCGACCGGCCGTCCCGCCAAGATCCGGCTCGACCGCGACGACGACATGATCATGACCGGCAAGCGCCACGACATGCGCGTCGATTGGCACGCCGGTTTCGATGACGCCGGGCGGATCCGCGCGGTCGACGTGACGTTCCTGGCGCGCTGCGGCCATTCCGCCGACCTGTCGCAGGGCGTCGTCGATCGCACCCTGTTCCACGCCGACAACGCCTACGACTACCCGGCCGCGACCATCCGCTCGCGCCGGCTCCTGACCGACACCGTCTCCAACACCGCCTTCCGCGGCTTCGGCGGCCCCCAGGGCGTCGCCTTCGCCGAGCGGATGATGGACGCGGTCGCCATCCGCCTCGGCCGCGATCCGCTCGACGTCCGCCTCGCCAATCTCTATCCGGACGCGCGCTCGCCCCATCACGGCGTCACCCCCTATGGGCAGGTGGTCGACGGCGGCATTCTCCAGGCGCTGATCGGCGAACTCGAACGCACCTCGGACTATCGCGCCCGCGTCGCCGAGATCGAGGCCTTCAACGGCGCGAGCCCGTTCCTGCGGCGCGGCATCGCGCTGACCCCGGTCAAGTTCGGCATCTCTTTCACGCTGACCCATCTCAATCAGGCCGGCGCCCTGGTCCACGTCTATGCCGACGGCTCGGTCGCGGTGAACCACGGCGGCACCGAGATGGGGCAGGGGCTCCACACCAAGATCCTGCAGATCGTCGCCGACGTCTTCGGCCTGCCGCTGGCGCGGGTCCGCATCGCCGCCACCTCGACCGCCAAGGTGCCCAACACCGCGCCGACGGCGGCCTCCTCCGGCTCCGATCTCAACGGCATGGCGGCGCTGCGCGCCGCCATGATCATCCGCGATCGTCTGGCGGTGAAGGCGGCGGACCTGCTCGGCTGTCCGGTCGAGGCGGTGCGTTTCGAGGGCGGCCGCGTCCACGGTCCCGACCGCAGCCACTCCTTCGCCGACGTCGCCCGTCAGGCCCACCTCGGCCGGCTGTCGCTGTCGTCGACCGGCTTCTACGCCACGCCCGATCTCGTCTGGGATCGCGAGAACGGCCACGGCAGGCCGTTCTTCTACTTCGCGCAAGGCGCGGCCTGCGCCGAGGTGGTCGTCGACACGCTCACCGGCGAGATGCGGGTGACCCGGGTCGACGTGCTGCACGACGTCGGCCGGTCGCTCAATCCGGCGCTCGATCTCGGTCAGATCGAAGGCGCCTTCGTCCAGGGCATGGGCTGGCTCACCACCGAGGAGCTGGTGTTCGACGACAAGGGGCGCCTGCGCACCCACGCGCCCTCGACCTACAAGATCCCGACCGCCTTCGACGTCCCCGCCGATTTCCGGGTTCGTCTCTGGGAGGGCGAATCGGCCGTCGACACGGTCCATCGCTCCAAGGCGGTCGGCGAGCCGCCCCTGATGCTGGCGGTCTCGGTCCATTCGGCGATCCTGAGGGCGCTCGCCTCGCTGGCGCCGGGGCGGGTGCCGCCGCTCGACCTGCCGGCGACGCCGGAAGCGATCGTCGTCGCCGCCCGCGCCATGAGACACCCCGCGAGCGGAGGGCGTTCGTGATCGCCGAGTGGAGCCGCGTTCTGGAGATCCTGGAGGACCAGGGGCGCGTCGCCCGTGTCGTGGTGGTGGCGACGCGCGGGTCGACCCCGCGCGAGATCGGCGCCTCGCTGCTGGTGCGCCGCGACCTCGGCTTTCGCGGCACCATCGGCGGTGGCGCGCTCGAATGGCGGGCGCTGCGGCTCGCCTGGAATGCGCTCGGCGAAGGCGACGCCGCCGTGACGCTCCACGACGTCGTGCTCGGCCCGGATCTCGGCCAGTGCTGCGGCGGCCGGGTGACGCTGGGCATCGAGGTGCTCGACGAGAGCGATCTCGCCACCGTGCGCCGGCTCGCCGCGCGCGAGGCCGAAGGGCCGTTCTTCACCGAGGCGCGAATCGAGGGCCGCCGCCTCGTCCGCGACGTCGCCGCCGATCCCGGCGCGCCCGGCCTGCGGGCCGACGGCACCTGGGTCGAACGATTCGGCGACGACCGCCGTCCCCTGTTCCTGTTCGGCGCCGGCCACGTCGGCCGCGCCCTGACGCTCGCCCTGGCGCCGCTGCCGTTCCGGGTCGAATGGATCGACGGCCGCGACGACGCCTTTCCCGCCGCCCATCCCGCGAACGCCACCTGCCGGGTCGTGCCCGACCCGGTCGCGGCCCTCGCCGCGATGCCGGCGGGCGCCTTCGTTCTCGCCATGACCCATGATCACGCGCTCGATCTGGCGATCGTCGACGCCGCCCTGCGGCGCTCCGATCTGCCCCATGTCGGGGTCATCGGCTCGAAAACCAAGCGTGCTCGATTCGTGAGCAGACTTCTGGAAATGGGGCATACGGAGGCGGCGATCCGTCGTATGGTCATGCCCGTCGGGGCCGGGGGGCCGCGATCGAAATCACCGGCGGTGATCGCCGCCGCGGTCGCCCTGGAGCTTCTCGTTCTCGACGAGGCCGCCCGGGAGACGGATCGAGAGACGGATCGCGCGGCATCGCGCGCGTCCGCGCGGATGAGTGGAGTGGGGGCATGACGGCGAGCGAGACGACGGTTCCGAACGAGGAGGGCGGCGCCGGCGACGAGTTCCTCGTCGAGGCGCGGGGGATCGTCAAACGATTCGGCGCCTTCACCGCCAACGATCACGTCGATCTGGGGATTCGCCCCGGCGAGATCCACGCCCTGCTCGGCGAGAACGGCGCCGGCAAGTCGACGCTGGTCAAGATGATCTACGGCTCGCTCCAGCCGACCGAGGGGCGCTTCTTCTGGAAGGGCGAGGCGGTCTCGATCTCCGATCCCAACACCGCCCGCCGTCTCGGCATCGGCATGGTGTTCCAGCACTTCTCGCTGTTCGAGGCGCTGACGGTGGCCGAGAACATCGCCCTGGCGCTCCCCGGCGCCTTCGACATGAAGGCGCTGTCGACCCGGATCACCGATCTCTCCCGCGACTACGGCCTGCCGCTCGAGCCGCGCGCGGTGGTCGCCGATCTCTCGGTCGGCGAGCGCCAGCGCATCGAGATCGTCCGCTGTCTGATCCAGGAACCCAAACTTCTGATCATGGACGAGCCGACGGCGGTCCTGACCCCGCAGGAGGCCGACCAGCTCTTCCTGACGCTGGAGCGGCTGGCGAGCGAGGGCTGTGCCGTCCTCTACATCTCGCACCGGCTGGAGGAGGTGAAGCGCCTCTGCCACGCCGCCACCATCCTGCGTCACGGCAAGGTGGTCGCCCGCGTCGACCCGCGCGCCGAGACCGCGGCGAGCCTCGCCCGCCTGATGGTCGGCGCCGACGTCCATGCGATCCGGCCCAAACACGCCCGCATCGGCGGCCCGCCGCGCCTCTTCCTCGACAAGCTCGACCTGCCGGCCTCCGGCCCCTTCTCGGTCGCCCTCGAGGGCATCTCGCTGGAACTCAGGGCCGGCGAGATCCTCGGCATCGCCGGGGTCGCCGGCAACGGCCAGTCGGAATTCTTCGACGCGATCTCCGGCGAACGTCCGGTCGAGCGCAACAGCGCGGTGGTGATCGACGGCACCGCCTGCGGCAGCCTCGGCGTCACCGAGCGGCGCAGGCTCGGCGCCGCCTTCGTGCCCGAGGAACGCCTCGGCCACGGCGCCGTGCCGGCCTTCCCGCTCTCCGAGAACGTCGTCCTGACCCGCCACGCGGCCTACGAGGATTCCGGCCGCAACCTGATCGGCTTCCTCGACTTCGCCCGCGCCCGCTCCACCGCCGCCCGCGTGTCGGAGGCCTATGACGTGCGCAAGGGCAAGCCCGATCCGGAGGCGCGCTCGCTCTCCGGCGGCAACCTGCAGAAATTCGTGGTGGGGCGCGAACTCGACCGCAAGCCGCTGCTGCTCCTGGTCAATCAACCGACCTGGGGCGTCGACGCCGGCGCCGCCGCGCTGATCCGTCAGGCCCTGATCGACCTCGCCGCCGACGGTTCGGCGGTGTTGATGATCAGTCAGGATCTCGACGAGATCTTCGAGATCGCCGATCGCATCGCGGTTCTCTCGCGCGGGCACCTTTCGCCCGCCTACGACGCCCATGTGATGACGCTCGAGAAGATCGGTCTCCTGATGGGCGGTGCCCATGGGGGATCGGACCGGGTCGACGAGGCTCGTCAGCTGAGGGAGGCCGACGGCCATGCGCTTTGAGTTGGAAAAGCGGAGCGAGCGCTCTCTCGTCATGGCCTGGGCCTCGCCGGTGATCGCCGTCGTCGCCACCATGATCACCGGCGGCCTGATCTTCGCGATCCTCGGCAAGCCGCCGCTGACCGCGCTGTGGGTATTCTTCGTCGAGCCCTTCTCCTCGCTGTGGAGCCTCCAGGAACTGGTGGTCAAGGCGACCCCGCTGATCCTGATCGGCGTCGGCCTCTCCGTCGCCTATCGCGCCAACGTCTGGAACATCGGGGCCGAGGGACAGCTGACGGCGGGCGCGCTCGCCGGCTCGATGGTGCCGATCCTGTTCAATTCCTGGCAGTCGCCGCTGACCCTGGTGGCGATGCTGGTGCTCGGCATTCTCGGCGGCATGATCTGGGCGCTGGTCCCGGCGCTCCTCAAGGTGAAGACCGGCGCCAACGAGATCCTGGTCTCGCTGATGATGGTCTATGTCGCCCAGCTGTTGCTCGATTGGCTGGTGCGCGGCCCCTGGCGCGATCCCCACGGCTACAATTTCCCGAAGTCCGTCTCCTTCGAGGATTGGCAGACCATGCCGACCATCGGCGACGGCCGCCTCAACATCGGTATCGTCATCGCCGTGGTGGTGGCGATCGCGCTCGCCGTGCTGATGCGGCGCACCATCAAGGGTTACGAGGTGCGGGTGATGGGCGAGGCGCCGCGCGCCGGCCGCTTCGCCGGCTTCTCCGCCGATCGCATGGTGATCTTCGTGTTCCTGCTCTCCGGCGGTCTCGCCGGCCTCGCCGGGGTGATCGAGGTCGCCTCCACGGTCGGCCAGCTCCAGCCCAACATCTCGCCCGGCTACGGCTTCACCGCGATCATCGTCGCCTTCCTCGGCCGGCTCGATCCGATCGGCGTGGTGGTGGCGGCCCTGATGCTCGCCGTGAGCTATCTCGGCGGCGAGGCGGCGCAGATCGCCCTCGGCCTCTCCGACAAGGCGGCGCGGGTGTTCCAGGGCGTGCTGTTGTTCTGGGTCCTCGCCTGCGACACTCTGATCCTCTATCGCCCCCGCCTCGTGTTCGGGACCACCCCGGAGGCCGCCCGATGAGCACCGATTCCGCCCTTCTCGCGGTTCTCCTCACCATCGTCACCGCCTCGACCCCGCTCTTGCTGGCGGCGCTGGGCGAACTCGTCACCGAACGCGCCGGCGTCCTCAATCTCGGCGTCGAGGGCATGATGGTGATGGGCGCCGTCGCCGGCTTCGCGGTGGCGCTGACCACCGGCTCGCCCTATCTCGGCATCGTCGCCTCGGCGCTCGCCGGCGCGGCGCTGGCGGTTCCCTTCGGCTTCCTGACCCTCAATCTCGTCGCCAATCAGGTCGCGACCGGATTGGCGCTGACGCTTCTCGGCCTCGGTCTCTCCGGCCTGATCGGCGAATCCTTCGTCGGTCAGCCCGGCGTCCGCCTCGCCAAGATCCACATTCCCGGCCTCAGCGATCTGCCCTTCGTCGGGCCGCTGCTGTTCGGCCAGGACGTGCTGGTCTATCTGGCGCTCGCGCTCGCCGTGTTCGTCTCCTGGGGTGTCTTCCGCACCCGCGCCGGCCTGGTGCTGCGCGCCGTCGGCGACAATCACGCCTCGGCGCACGCGCTCGGCTATTCGGTGATCCGGGTGCGCTGGCTCGCGGTCCTCTTCGGGGGCGCCCTGTCGGGCCTCGGCGGCGGCTATCTCTCGCTCGCCTACACGCCGCAATGGATCGAGAACATGACCGCCGGGCGCGGCTGGATCGCGCTGGCGCTGGTGGTGTTCTCGTCGTGGCTTCCGGGACGGCTGGTGATCGGCGCCTATCTCTTCGGCGCGGTGACGATCCTCGGCTTCTTCGTCCAGGGCCTCGGCGTCGGCGTTCCCTCGCAGCTCTTGTCGTCGCTGCCCTATCTCGTCACCATCGCCGCTCTCGTCGCCATCTCGCGCAAGCGCGGCGGTGGCGGCGACGCGCCCGCCTGTCTCGGCCGATCCTTCGTGCCGGATCGGTGATTCCCTTTCGCGCCGGAGCCCGCACGCGGTCGGGCCCGCCCGCGAGAATGCATTCAACCGCCCCTCGGATGGAGGAAGTCCTCATGAAGAACTGGTCCGCGCTCACCCGTCGTGACGCGATGAAGACCGCCCTGCTCGGCTCGGTGGCGCTCGCCGCCGGCGCCGCCGGGCCGGCCGCCGCCGCCGACAAGCTCAAGGCCGCCTGGGTCTACGTCGGCCCGGTCGGCGACTTCGGCTATTCCTACCAGCACGATCAGGGCCGCAAGGCGGTCGAGAAGGAACTCGGCGACAAGGTCGTCACCTCCTATGTCGAGAACGTGCCGGAAGGCCCCGACGCGGAGCGCGCCATCGAGCGCCTCGCCCGCGACGGCAACCAGATCATCTTCACCACTTCCTTCGGCTTCATGGACCCGACCATCAAGGTCGCCAAGAAGTACCCCAAGGTGAAATTCGCCCACGCCACCGGCTACAAGCGCGCCGAGAACGTCTCGACCTTCTCCGCCCGCTTCTATGAAGGCCGCTACGTCATCGGCCAGATCGCCGGCAAGATGACCAAGTCGAACGTCATCGGCTACATCGTCTCCTTCCCGATCCCCGAAGTGGTCTCCGGCATCAACGCCTTCATGCTCGGCGCCCAGTCGGTGAACCCGAACGTCAAGGTCAAGATCGTGTGGGTGAACTCCTGGTACGATCCGGGCAAGGAAGCCGACGCGGCGAAGGTGCTGATCGGCCAGGGCGCCGACATCCTGACCCAGCACACCGACTCCACCGCCCCCCTCCAGGTGGCGCAGGAGAAGGGCATCCTCGGCTTCGGCCAGTCCTCGGACATGGCGAAGTTCGCGCCCAAGGCCCAGATCACCGCCATCACCGACGATTGGGACGGCTACTACGTCGACCAGGTCAAGCAGGTCCTCGCCGGCACCTGGAAGTCGACCGACACCTGGGACGGCATGGCCAAGGGCATGGTCGTCCTGCCGCCGATCGTAAACGTCCCCGACGACGTCAAGGCGATGGCCGAGAAGACCATGGCCGGCATCAAGGATGGTTCGATCAAGCCCTTCGGCGGCAAGATCACCAAGCAGGACGGGACCGTGGTCGAGAACCTCGACGACGGCGCCATCCTGTCGATGAACTGGTACGTCAAGGGCATCGACGACAAGCTTCCGGGCTGATCCACGATCGGGGCGTCCGCGACGGAGATCGTCGCGGACGCCCTGCCTTTGTCCTGTTCATGGCCAACATTTGTGCGGCGGTCGCCGTGCGCCAATGTTGTATACGATATTGCCCTGCGATAAATTGTGATCGGCGGCCCCCGCGTGATCCGCCTTGCGCCATCGAGATCGAGAAGGGCCGCGCGATGCTCGCTTATGCCGCCGATTGGCTGAACATCCTGACGCGCTGGTTCCATCTGATCGTCGGCATCGGCTGGATCGGCACCTCGTTCTTCTTCATCGCCCTCGACGTCTCCTTCCGCAAGGATCCGAAGACCCCGTCGGACGTCTACGGCACCGCATGGCTGGTCCATGGCGGCGGCTTCTATCATGTCGACAAGTTCACGGTCGCGCCGCCGACGCTGCCGGAGCATCTGAAGTGGTACAAATGGGACGCCTACCTGACCTTCGTCAGCGGCATCGTCCTGATGGCGGTCCAGTATTGGCTGAACGCCCGCGCCTATATGATCGACCCCAAGGTGATGCCGCTCGAGCCGTGGCAGGCGATCGCCATTTCGATCGGCGCGCTCACCGCCGGCTGGTTCACCTATGACGCGATCTGCCGGTCGCCGCTCGGCCGCACCACCTTGCCCTTGGCGGCGGTGGTCTTCGTGCTGATCGTCGGCGCCGCCTTCGGCTTCACCCATGTGTTCTCCGGTCGCGGTGCCTTCCTCCACGTCGGCGCCTTCGTCGGCACGATCATGGCGGCCAACGTCTTCCGGGTCATCATCCCGAACCAGCGCAAGATGGTCGATCAGCTGATCGCCGGCGAGACCCCGGACGGCCGCCTCGGCGCCATGGCCAAGCAGCGCTCGGTCCACAACACCTATCTGACCCTGCCGGTCCTCCTGATGATGGTGTCGAACCATTATCCGATCCTGTCGAACCATCCGCAGTCGTGGCTGCTCGCCGCGCTGATCCTGGTGGTCGGCGGCCCGATCCGCCACTTCATCGTCCGCCACGAGGCCGGCGACGGCCTGGCGAAGATCCTGTGGGCCCCGGCGATCGCCGCCGTCGGCCTGATCGCCGCGCTGATCCTGACCGCGCCCAAGACCGCGACCCTGTCGGGCGCCGCCGTTTCCGACACGGAAGTGCTGGCATTGACCGCGAAACACTGCATCATGTGTCACGCCGTCAAACCGACCCACGAGGGCTTCACCGAGGCGCCGAAGGGGGTCACCCTCGGTGCTGTCGACGACCTCGTTCGCTTCGCGCCGCTGATCAAGGCGCAGGCGGTCGACACCGACGCCATGCCGCTCGGCAACGAGACCGGCTTCACCGACGAAGATCGCGCCAAACTCGCCGGCTGGCTCGCCGCGCATTGAGGGGAGGGGGCATGTCGCTGAGCCTCGACGCGGTGAACGCGCTTCCGCCCGACGACTTCGTCGCGACCTTCGCCGACGTCGCCGAACATTCGCCCTGGGTGGCCGAAGGCGCCGTCGCGTCGCGCCCCTATGCCTCGCGCGAGGCGATGATCGTCGCCTTCGCGGACGCGATCGCCACCGCCTCGGCCGAGACCCGCCTCGCCCTGATCCGCGCCCACCCCGATCTCGCCGGCCGCGCCGCCCGCGCCGGCACGGTCGCCGAGGCGTCGCGCAAGGAACAGGCCGGCGCCGGCCTCGACACCTTGACCGACGAGGAATTCGCTCGATTTACTCGTCTGAACGACGCCTATCGGGCGAAGTTCGGCTTTCCCTTCATCCTCGCGGTCAAGGGAGCGACCAAGACGACGATCCTCGAGGCCTTCGAGGCGCGTCTGCCGAACCCGCCCGAGGCCGAATTCGATCAGGCGATCGGGCAGATCGTCCGCATCGTCCGCTTCCGCCTCGAGGATCGCATCGCCCAGTGACCGACGCCGCCCGCTCGCCCGAAGATCTCGGCCGCCTCGCCCAGAGCCTGCTCGACGAACTCGCTCGCGTCACCGACGAGCCGGGCCGGATCACCCGTACCTATCTGTCGCCGGCCCACGCTCGCTCGATCGATCTGGTCGGCGGCTGGATGCGCGAGCGCGGCCTGACCACCGAACTCGATCCCGTCGCCACCTTGCGCGGCCGCCGTGCCGCCGACGAGGGCGCCGCCCCGCGCACCCTCCTGATCGGCTCGCACATCGACACCGTCGTCGATGCCGGCAAGCTCGACGGCACGCTCGGCGTGATCGGCGGCATCCTCGCGCTGGAGGAGATCGAACGACGCGGCCTTCGGCTTCCCTTTGCCGTCGAAATATTGGCCTTCGGCGACGAAGAAGGCGTTCGCTTCCCCTCGGCGCTCTCATCCTCGTCGGCCGCGACCGGAACCTATCGCCGCGAGTGGCTGGAGGCGCGCGACCGCGACGGCGTCAAACTGGCGGAGGCGTTGATCGCCTTCGGCTGCGATCCTGCCCGGATCGAGACGGCGACGATCGACCCCGCCGGCGTCCTCGGCTATCTCGAGATCCACATCGAGCAGGGTCCGCGTCTGGAACATTGGGGGCTGCCGCTCGGCGTCGTCACTTCGATTGCCGGCCAGACCCGCATGTCGATGACCCTGACCGGCATGGCCGGCCACGCCGGCACCGTGCCGATGGATCTGCGCCGCGACGCGCTCGCCGGTCTCGCCGAGATCATCCTCGGCGTCGAGCGGATCGGCCGCCAGGGCACCGGCGAACTGGTCGCCACCGTCGGCCGGGTCCAGGTCTTTCCCGGCGCCGGCAACACCGTTCCCGGCCGGGTCGAGGCGAGCCTCGACGTGCGCGCCGCCGCCGACACGCCGCGCCTCGTCGCGCTCGAGCGCATCGCCTGGGAGGCCGGGCGCATCGCCGAACGGCGCGGCCTGAGCGTCGCCCTCGAACGCAACGTCGACGTGCCGACCTGCCCGATGGACGAAGGCCTGCAGGAGGCCTTCGCCCGCGCCGTCGTTTCGCTCGGGCTCGATCTGCGCCGCCTGCCCTCGGGCGCCGGCCACGACGCCATGGCGATGGCGCGGTCCTTCCCCTCCGCCATGCTGTTCATCCGGTCCAAGGCCGGCATCAGCCACAATCCCCTGGAATGGTCGGATCCGCTCGATCTCGGTCTCGGCATCGAGGCGCTGGTGCGCACCATCCTGGATCTGGCCGAGAAGGAGCGAGACCGTTGAGCGAGATTCACTTCGCCCGGACCCTCTCCTATCTCGACGATCCCGCCCACGCGGGTGCCGCCGCCGTGCGCTTTCACGAGCGCGGCGCGGTCGTGGTCGACGACGACGGCCGGATCCTGTGGTCGGGCGCGGCGGCCGATCTCCCCGCCCGCCACAGCGCCGCGCCCCGCGTCGATCACGGCGACCGCCTGCTCTCGGCCGGCTTCATCGACACCCACGTCCATTTCCCGCAATGGCGCATGCTCGCCGCCCCCGGCCGTGATCTCCTCGAGTGGCTGGAGCGCTTCACCTTCCGCGAGGAGGCACGTTATGCGGACCGCATGCATGCCGAAGCGGCCGCCGAGGCCTTTCTCGACCGCCTGCTCGAGAACGGAACCACTTGCGCCGCCGCCTATTCCTCGTCCCACGCGGTGGCGGCCGAGGCACTCTTCTCGGCGGCGCAGCGGCGCGGCATGGCGATCGCCACCGGCAAGACGCTGATGGATCGCGCCTGCCCCGAGAGCGTGCGTGACGACCCCGAGAAGGGCATCCTGGAGAGCGAGGCGCTGATCGCGCGGTGGCACGGCCGTGGCCGCGCCCGCTACGTGATCACCCCGCGCTTCGCCATCACCTCGACCGAGACCCAGCTCCGGCTCGCGGGCGAGCTTCTCGCCGCGCATCCGCGCTGCCTGATGCAGACCCATCTCTCCGAGAGCCCGCGCGAGATCGAGACCGTGCGCGCGCTCTTCCCCAAGGCGGCGAGCTACACCGACGTCTACGATCGCTTCGGCCTGCTCGGGCCGCGCTCGCTCTTCGGTCATGCCATCCACCTCGACGAGGTCGAGCGCCGCCGTCTCGCCGAGACCGGCTCGATCGCCGTCCATTGCCCGACTTCGAACCTCTTCCTCGGCTCCGGCCTCTTCGATCTCGCCGGCCTCGAGGATCAGGAGCGTCCGGTCCGCGTCGCGCTCGCAACCGACGTCGGCGGCGGCACCTCCTGGTCGATGCCGGCGACCTGCGGCCGTGCCATCGAGATCGCGCGGCTCAAGGGCGGCGACCTCACCGCCACCCGCGCCTTCTATCTCGCCACCCTCGGCAATGCCCGCGCCCTCGGCCTCGAGGGCGAGATCGGCTCGCTCGAACCCGGCCGTTTCGCCGACTTCGTGGTGCTCGACCCGCGCGCCACCCCCGTCCTCGCCGCCCGCGACGATCTCTCCGAGACGCTCGAGGATCGCCTCTTCGCCCTCGCCGTGCTCGGCGACGATCGCATCGTCACCGAGACCCGCGTCGCCGGCCGCCGCCTCCATTCCCGTGACACCGCTGACGGAACCCCCCGATGACCACCGACACCGCCGCCCGCATCGCCGCCCTCGTCGACGCCTCGTTCGAAGACGAGGTGGCGATGGTCGCCGCCCTGGTGAAATGCCCCTCCGACAATCCGCCCGGCGATTGCGCCGCCCATGCCGAGGTGACGGCGAAGGAACTGGAGGCGCGCGGCTTCACGGTCG
The DNA here is from genome assembly GCF_019160155.1 of Pinisolibacter aquiterrae. Lineage (GTDB taxonomy): Bacteria > Pseudomonadota > Alphaproteobacteria > Rhizobiales > Ancalomicrobiaceae > Pinisolibacter > Pinisolibacter aquiterrae. The sequence goes on along the minus strand of NZ_JAFNIH010000061.1, from coordinate 113,004 downwards.
AGCGTCACCCGGTGCCGAAGGCCGTGGTCGAGGCCAACGGCATGATCTCCGCCACCAACCTCATCGCCCGCCGCAGCTTCGGCACCGGCGGCCCGGTGATCGCGCTCAACGCCCATGGCGACGTCGTCCCCCCCGGCGAGGGCTGGACCGCCGACCCCTACGGCGCCGAGATCCGCGACGGCTGGATGTACGGACGTGGCGTCGCGGTGTCGAAGTGCGACTTCGCCACCTACGCCTTCGCGATCCTCGCCCTCGAGAAGGCCGGCGTTCCCCTGAACGGCACGGTCGAGATCCACGGCACCTGGGACGAGGAGGCCGGCGGCGAGATCGGCCCGAAATGGCTCCTCGAAGAGGGGCTGACCAAGCCGACCCACGCCATCGCCGCCGGCTTCTCCTATGCCGTCGTCGATGCCCACAACGGCTGTCTCCACCTGGAGATCGTGGTCGAGGGCAAGTCCGCCCATGCCGCCATGCCCTTCACCGGCATCGATGCGCTGGAGGCGGCGACCGGCGTGCTGAACGGGCTCTATGCCTTCCGAAAGTCGCTCGCAGCGACCGTCTCGGCGACCCCGGGCATCGGCAGCCCGCAGCTCACCGTCGGCCTGATCGAAGGCGGCATCAACACCAACGTCGTGCCCGACAAGGTCAAGATCCGGCTCGACCGCCGCATGATCCCGGAAGAGAGCCCGGAGACGGTCGAGGCGGACCTGCGCGGCGTCATCGAGGGCGCGATGAAGGCCTATCCGGCCGCCCGGGTGAGCATCAACCGCATCCTGCTCGCCCGCCCGCTGACCCCGCTGCCGGGCTCGGAGTCGCTCTCGGCGGCGCTGACGAAGCACGCCTCCGCCGTCTTCGGCGAGGAGATCGGCATCAAGGGCGTGCCGCTCTATACCGACGCCCGCCACTATGCCGACGCCGGCGTGCCGATCGTCCTCTACGGCGCGGGGCCGCGCACCATCATCGAGGCCAACGCCCACCGCGCCGACGAGCGCCTGCCGCTCGAGGACCTGCGCAAGGCGACGCAGGTGGTGGCGCTGGCGCTGGCCGACCTGTTGGGGTGATCGGGACGTGGGGAGGGCGGGCTCCATGCCCTCCCTGTTCGACTTCCTGTCGAGGTGCCCGGCCGACGGCCGGGCCTCGAAACACGAGGTCGTCGACGGGCCGCGCCGATCGGCCCTTCGCGCTTCGGGGCTCGCTCGCTCGCGCACCTCGGCATGAAGGGCCTCCGCTCCCGACCCGAGCCGGAGCCCCGCTCTGCGCTCACTCCTCGGAGATCGCGTCGCGCAGCAGCGTGTCGGGCAGGCCGAGCACCAGCACGAAGGCGATGGTCATCACCACGCCGGAGAGCACGAAACAGCCGGTCAGCGCGCCGCGATAGACGTCCGAGACCATCGCTTGCTGCGCCGGCGTGAACCGGGCCAGCGCCTCGACGCCGTGCGCCGTCAGATCGGCGACGTCGATGCCGCCGATGTGGCCGAAGGCGCCGGAAAGGCGCTGCGCCATGATCGTGCCCGAGGTCGCGACCCCGAGCGCCCCGCCGAGCGAGCGGGCGAAGGTCATGGCCCCGGTCGCCGCCCCCAACTCGCGATGCGCCACCGCGTTCTGCACCGCCACCGTGATGTTGGGCATGCCCATGCCCATCCCGAGGCCGAGAAGGGCCATCGACACCAGGAACACCATCGGCGCGGCGCCCACCCAGGCGAAGACCGCGAGGCTGGCGAGCGCCACCGCCTCGAGCCCGATCCCGGCGAGCAGGAACGGTCGATTGCGCCCGCTGCGCGACACCAGCGCGCCGCCGATGAAGGAGGTGAGCACCATCCCGACCACCTGCGGCAGGAGCATGGCCCCGGCGGTCGCCGGCGCCATGCCGAGCACCAGCTGGAAATAGAGCGGCAGGAAGACGGTCGATCCCATCATCGCGAAGACCATCATGCCGCCGACCACCACGCCGCGACGGAAGACCACGTTGTGGAACAGCGGCAGGCGGATCAGCGGATCGGCGGCGCGGCGTTCCTGCGCCAGGAAGCCGGCCACCAGGAGCACCGTCAGCGTCAGAAGCCCCGCCGCCGACGGCGACACCCAGGGAAATTCGCTGCCGCCCCAGGCGAGCAGCAACAGGAAGCTCGCGGTGGCACCCGTCAGGAGGGCCGCGCCGATCCAGTCGATCGGCGCCGTCTCGCGCTTCGCCGAGCCGGGCAGGGCGACGGCGATCATGGTCAGCGCCAGGAGCCCGATCGGTAGGTTGATGTAGAACACCCAGCGCCAAGAGATCATCTGCGTGATGGCGCCGCCGAGCACGGGGCCGGCGACCGACGCGAGGGCGAACGTGCCGGTGAAGAGCCCCTGATAGCGCGGCCGCTCGCGGGGCGAGATGACGTCGCCGATCACCGATTGGGCGAGCACCAGCAGACCACCGGCGCCGAGCCCCTGCAGCCCGCGAAAGGCGATCAATGCGCCCATCGAGCGCGCCGAGCCGCAGGCGAGCGACCCGGCGAGGAAGAGCCCGACCGCGACGAAGATCAGCAGGCGCCGGCCGAACAGATCGGAGAGCTTGCCGTAGAGCGTCGTCGTCGCGGTCGAGGTCAGCATGAAGGCGGTGACGACCCACGACAGATGCTGCATGCCACCGAGATCGCCGACGATCCGGGGGAGCGCGGTGTTGACGATGTTCTGGTCGAGAGCCGCCAGGATCATCGTCAGGAGCGCGCCGGTCAGCACCAGCGCCAGTCGCGGCGAAACCGGGCCGGTCGGCTTCGTGGCCCCGCCGTCCATCATTGCCGTCTCGCGGCTCGTCGTCGCGTCGTTCAACCCTGCATCTCCTGCCTCTCGGGCGCGATCGCGGGCGCCCACGGCCCGATCCGACACCCCGGCGGCGACCCTAGGGATGCCGTCGCCGATGTCGAGACCGATCTCACTCGGTTCACTCTCGAGTGATCGAGACCGGCGGCTGCGCCGACGGTTCAGCCCGGTCGCGCCGCCGCCTCGGGGATCCTCGTCGGCGCCGTGCGCGGGGGACTCGCGGTTCCGTCGAGCCGGATGTGGAGAAGCGACGGGCCGCCGCAGACGCGCGCCGCCTCGAAGGCCGGGGCGAAGGCCTCCGCCGTCTCGACCGCCGCCGCGAAGGCGCCGTAGATCCGCGCGATCGCCGCGACGTCGGTCGGCGACGGGGGCCTCTCGCCGTCGTCGAACAGCAGCACGATCGGCGCGACGCCGTTTTCGCACGCGGTGGCGAGCTCCGACAGCGTCCGCAGCACGTCGCCGGCGCCGGTCGCGACCACCACCGGCCGGCCGGGGAGGGCGAGCCCTGCGGCGATCCCGGCGGGAAGGCCCCGGCCGATCGCGCCGAAGGTCGTCGTGAGCTGGGTCGCGAAGCGGCGGAACCGCCAGTGGCGCTGGAGCCGCAGCGAGGCGGGGCTCGCATCGCCGACGAGGATCGTCTCCGGCGGCAAGGCGGCCCGCAGGTGGTCGATCACCCCGGCCATCCGCACGGCTCCGGCGTCGGCCGGCTGGGACTCCGACCAGGCGACGTGCTCGGCCCGCGCCGCCTCGCGCCAAGCCGCCCAGGCGACCCCGGCCGGCGGCGGCTCGAGCCCCTCGGCGGCGGCGGCGAAGGCGGAGGGCGAGGCGTGGATCGCGAGATCGGGCGGCATGGCCCCGCCGAGATCCTCGGCGCTCGCATGGACATGGACCAGGGTCCGGCTCGACCCGTCCTCCGGCGCCGTCGCTCGGTCCGTCCCGGAGGCGACATCGGCGCCGACGATCAGGAGGAGGTCGGCCGCGTCGATCCGCGCCGCGAGGGCGGGGTCACCGGCCGGCCCGACGTCGCCGACGTAATGCGGATCGAGCTGATCGAACAACGCCTGCCGGCCGAAGGCGCAGGCGACCGGCAGATCGAACTTGTCGGCGAAACGCGCGAATTGCCGATAGGCCTTCTCGCTCCATCGCGAGCCGCCGAGAAGCGCGAGCGGCCGCTTCGCCGCCCAGAGCCGCTTCTGCAAGTCCCACATCGAGGCGGCGCCGGGATGGGTCTCGACGATCGGCGCCGGCCGGATCGCGCGCGGTGCCGACGCGAGCCCTTCCGCGAGCGCGGTCGGAAGGAGCACCACCACCGGACCGGGGCGCCCCGAGGCCGCGATCGTGAAGGCCCGCGTCACCATCGCGACCGAGCCGTCGGGGCCGTCGATCTCGGCGACCCATTTGGCCGAGGAGGCGAAGAGGTCGCGAAGAGGGCCGGTCGCGCCGCCTTCGATCCCGTCGACGAGGAGGATCAGCGGCGTCGCCTCGTGAGCGGCGAGACGGAGACCGGCGACGGCGAGGGCCGCGCCGCAGTCGCCCGAAACCACCACCACGCCGGGCCGGCCCGTAAGCCGCGCCGTGGCCTCCGCCATGACGACGGCGCTGGTCTCGAGAGCGGCGGCAACGACTTCGATCGCGTGGGCATGCAAGGCGTCGATCGCCGCGCCGGACCCCGCGCTCGCCACCGTGAACACCCGCGCGACGCCATTGGCCGCCAGGGTCTCGGCCACCAGTCGCGCCGCCTTGGTCTCGCCCATCATCCTGCCTCTCCTCGTTCGCAAGACGACGGTCATCTCACGAGCGGGGCGCGCCGGGAAAGGGGCTTGCTGGTCGGAACTCACACTTCGACCACGGTGACCACGGTGAAGGTGTTGAGATCGCCGTCCTCGTCCTTGATCGAGACGTATTCGCCGACCACGAAGGGATGCGCGCCGAAACGATAACCGGCCTCGTCGTCCTCGTCGCCGGTGATGTCGTAGCGAAACGCCCAACTGCCGCCGGGACGATGGACGAGATGGCCGATGTCCTCCTCCTCGCCGCCCCAGAACCGGCGCACGCGACACTTCTCGCGGACCTTCTTCCAGGCCTCGGCGTCGATGCGCCCCTCGGCGTCGAGCGGCGCCAGGAATTCGTAGCCATGACGAGCGGATCCCGTCGGATGGTCCTTGGTGCGCGCCAGATTGAGGCGGATCTTCTTCAGTCCGGATGCGGCCATCGTTTCCTCCCGTCGACCGTGTCATTCTATCGCGCCGGCCATACCCGGCCACATTGACCTCGGTCAACGTAACAGCCCGTGACATCGATCTAATATCTTATTGGAGCCGATCGTCCGAAGGGGAACGAACCGATGCCCGACATCGACGACGACACCCCCCGGCCCGACCCGGCGAACGACCCGATCGCCGCTCAGATGGGGGTGTGGGAGGAGGTTGCCGCCTTCCTCGGCGACCCCGCCACTCACGGCCTCACCGAGCCCGTGACCCGCATCGACACCCATGCCGCCGTGGTGTTCCTCGCCGGGCCGCTCGCCTACAAGATCAAGCGCCCGGTGCGCTTCCCCTTCCTCGATTTCTCCACTCTCGAGCGCCGCGCCGGCGCCTGCCGCCGCGAGATCGACGTGGATCGACCGATCGCCCCCACGGTCTATCGCCGCGTCGTGGCGATCACCCGCGAGGCCGACGGCCGGCTGGCGATCGGCGGCCATGGCGACGCCGTCGAATGGGCGGTGGAGATGAACCGCTTCGACGAGACCGCCACCCTCGACCGCACCGTCGGCGCGAAACCCCTCGAGATGAGCTTCGTCGAGGCGCTCGCGGGGGAGATCGCCCAGGCCCAGTCGCGCGCCCGTATCCGCGAGGCCGGCCCCTGGCTCGCCGACGTCGCCGCCTATCTCGCGCAGAACCGCGCCGCCTTCGCCGATCGTCCCGATCTCTTTCCCGCCGATGCCGCCGAGCGGCTCCACCGGCTCTCGCTCGAGCGCCTCACCGATTGCGCCGATCTGATCGAGGATCGCGGCCGGCTCGGCCGCATCCGCGTCGGCCACGGCGATCTCCACTGCGCCAACATCGCGGTGGTCGACGGCCGACCGCAGCTCTTCGACGCGATCGAGTTCGACGACGCGATCGCCACCGGCGACGTCCTCTACGACGTCGCCTTCCTGGTGATGGATCTCGACGTCCACGGCGATCGCCCCGCCGCCCGCCGCCTGCTCGGGCGCTGGCTGCTGGAGAGCGCCCGTCTCGAGGCGCGCGGGCCCCATCTGCGCGATCTCGAGGAGGTGCTCCTCGCCGAGATCGACGCGCTCGCCGCCCTGCCGCTGTGGCTGTCGATCCGCGCGGCGCTGCGTGCCAAGATCGCCGCCGCCACCTCCCGTCACCTCGAGGGCGCCGCGCGGGAGGCGCAGGAGGCGCTCGCCCGCCGCTTCTTCGCCGCCGCCTGCGGCTTCGTCGAGCCGGTGACGCCGCGCCTCGTCGCCATCGGCGGCCTGTCGGGCGCCGGCAAGTCGACGCTCGCCCGCGGCCTCGCCTGCGATCTGATGCCCGCCCCCGGCGCGATGGTCCTGCGCTCCGACGAGATCCGCAAACTCGTCGCCGGTGTCGGTGCCACCGTGCGCCTCGGCCCCGAACACTACACCCGCGCCGCCTCCGATCGGGTCTATCGGCTGCTGCTCGCCGCCGCCGCCGCCGCGCTCGCCGCCGGCCGATCGGTGATCACCGACGCCGTGTCGCTCCACCCGGAGGAGCGCGCCCGCTTCGCCGCCATCGCGCGGGCGACCGAGGCCGAATTCACCGGCCTGTGGCTCGACGTCGACGCCGCCGTCGCCGCCGCCCGGGTCGACGATCGCCGCGGCGATGCCTCCGACGCCGATGCCACCGTGGTCGCCTTTCAGAGCGCGCGCGGCCCCGGCGCCGTCGACTGGCGGCGGATCGATGCCGGCGGGACGCCCGAGGCGACGCTCGCCGCCGCCCGCGCAGTGCTCCACGAGGGTTGAGGTCGACGCGGAGGCGTGTTCGCGCCTCTTCCGGCGTCGAGCCCCATCGCGGAGAGCCCGATCGTGGATCGGTCTCGAGAGAGTCGTGAACCACGAGGGGCGATGCCCGGCGGCCCTTCGCCCTTCGAAACGCGCCTGCGGCGCTCCTCGGGGTGAAGGAGCTCCTCCGGAGTCCGCCGCCTCACTCGCCCGGCAGATCCTCGGGCGCGTCCATCGTCTCGACCGGCAGGGTCACGACCGCGATCGATTCGTCGTCGGGCGAGGATTTGACCGAGAAGCCGAGCGCCTCGCACATCGAGATCATCACCCGGTTCTCGCGCAGGATCTCGCCCTTGACCGCCGACAGCCCGTCCGCCTTGGCCCATTCGATCATCAGCTTCATCAGCTTCCAGCCGAGGCCCTGACCCTTGAGGTTGGAACGCAGCAGGATGGCGTATTCGCCGGAGACGTGATCGGGATCGGCATGGAGGCGGACCGCGCCGAGCAGTTTGCCCGTGTCCTTTTCGATCGCCGCGAAGGCGATCGCGCGCTCGTAGTCGAGCTGGGTCAGCTTGGCGAGGAAGGCGTGGGTGAAGTCCTTGATCGGCGCGAAGAAGCGCAGCCTGAGATCCTCCGGCGTGACCTCCTTGAAGAAGTCGGGATAGAGCGCCTCGTCCTCGGGCCGGATCGGCCGCATCAGCACGGCGCGGCCGTCCTTCAGCGCGGTCTCGCGCTCCCACTCCTTCGGATAGGGCCGGATCGCCAGCCGCGGATGGCCGATCTTGCCGGCGCGCCGGGTGATCGCCTCGATCCGGACGCGCGCGTCGAGGACGATGACGCCCTCGTGGTCGGCGACGATCGGATTGAGATCGAGCTCGCGGATCTCCGGGATGTCGCAGGCGAGACGGCTCAGTTTGCACAGCGTCAGCGCCACCGCGTATTCGTCGACCGGCGGCCGGTTGCGATAGCCCGCCATCAGCTTGGCGACGCGCGTCTCCGAGATCAGCGAATGGGCGAGGTTCATGTCGATCGGCACCAGATCGAGCGCCCGGTCGCCGACCACCTCGACCGAGGTCCCGCCCAGGCCGAACACCACCACCGGCCCGAACACGAAGTCGTCGGCGATGCCGGCGAGCAGCTCGATGCCGAACCGCTTCTCCACCATCGGCATGACGATGACGCCGTCGATCACCTTGTCGGGGAAGCGGGCGCGGATCCGCGCCAGCATCTCGCAGGTCGCGTCGGCCACCTCCTCCTCGCTCTCGAGGCCGAGCCGGACGCCGTCGACGTCCGACTTGAAGGCGATCTCGCGCGAGGCGATCTTCAGCACCACGCGCCGATTGTCGCGCAGATAGGGCCGCGCCGCCTCCGCCGCCGCGCGCCCGTCGGCGGCGAGACTGGTCGGCAACACCGGGATGTCGTAGGCGGCGAGGAGGTCGCGCACGGCGACCGGCGACAGCCACTCCCGGCCCTCGTCGAGCGCGCTCTGGACGATCGCCCGTGCCTCCACTGGGCGCGGCTGGAACTCCGCCGGCAGCGGCTCGGGGATGGTCATCAGCCGCTCCTGCGCGGCGATGTGGCGCACCAGATGGCCGAAGGACCGCACCGCCTCTTCCGGCGTCGGATGGCAGGGCACGCCGGCGGCATGGAGAATGGCGTCGGTGTCGTCGGTGAGATCGAGGAACGAGGTCATGATCGGCCGCCGGCGCCCGATCTTCTTGGCCTGGATCTGGGCGAGCGCGGCGATCTTCTTGGCGACCTCGGTCGCGTCGACGAAGGCGGAGGGCGCGTGCAGCACCATGACCGATTCGACCGACGGATCGATCGTCACCGCCTCGATCGCGGCTCCGAAGGCGGCCGCGTCGGCGTCGTCGGGCAGGGTCAGCGGGTTGCCCGCCTCGCGCCCGAGCCGCACCAGCGGCGCCAGCGCCTCCAGCGTCTGGGCGGAGAAGGCCGCGAGTTCCCCGCCGTTGGTGGCGAGATGGTCGATGGCGATGGTGGCGAGGCTGCGCCCGTTGGCGATCACCGCCACCTTGCGGCAGGGCGTCGGCTTGACCCGGGTGATCGTCTCGGAGGCATCGAAGAGCTCGTCGATACTGTCGACGCGGACGAGGCCGGCCCGGCGGAAGGCGGCGTCATAGACCCAGTCGGTGGTGGCCAGACGCGAGGAATGGGTGTTGCCGACCATGCGATTGTCGCGGCTGACGCCCGAGCGGATGACGATCACCGGCTTGGTGCGGGCGCAGGCGCGCGCCGCCGACAGGAACTTCGACGGCGACCAGATGCTCTCGAGATGGACGAGCACCGCGCGGGTGCGATAGTCGGCGCAGAAGTGATCGAGCAGGTCGCCGATGTCGACATCGACCTTCTGGCCGAGCGACACGACCGCCGAGAAGCCGATCCCGTTGGCCTCGGCCCACGACAGGGTCGAATTGATCACCGCCGACGAGCGCGACACCAGCGCCAGATCGCCCTTCTTCACCGGCCGCGCGGCCAGCGACAGATCGAGCCCGGCATGCGGGCTGACCACGCCGAGGCTGCCCGGCCCGATCAGCCGGATGCCGTGACGGCGCGCCGCCTCCAGCACCTGACGGGTGGTGAAGAACGGCCATTCGTCGTAGCCGCGCGAGAGGAACAGCGCCGCCTTCATGCCGCGCGCGCCGAGCGCCTCGATCACCTCGAGCGCGCTCTCCGCCCCCGACAGCACCACCGCCAGATCGGCCGTTCCCTCGAAGGCCTCGAACGACGGCACCACCGCGCCGCTCCACCCCTCCGGCGCGGCCACCCCGGCGAGCGTCACCCGGCCGCGAAAGCCGCCGCGCGCGAAATTGCGAAAGAAGAGATCGAGCGCGGCCGAACCGATGTGGTCCGGTCCGATCACGACGACGGACCGCGGCTGGAAGATGCCGTCGAGATTGCGTATGGCCATGTGCCCCCCGGCGTCGATGGCGTGGCGACCGCGCGAAGCCTCGGCCCGCGCGTCCTCACTCGTGGACGAGCAGCCTCTCCCGAGCGGTTCCTCCCTTCCTTCGGCGCCGTCGGGCGGTCTTGCCGCCGCCGCGCGCGCCTTCGCCCGCCCGTCCGCGTCTCCTCACGCGGACGGGTGGGCGATCGATCTCAATGCGCCATCAGGATCGGCAGGGTCATCGAGGCGAGAATGCCTCGGGTCGCCCCGCCGAGCAGAAATTCGCGAACCCGGCTGTGGCCGTAGCCGCCCATCACCAGGAGGTCGAACGACTTGTCGGCGGCCTGATCGAGCAGCGCGTCGGCGACCGCGATGTCGGGCGCCTCGATCTGTTCGACCTCGACGTCGAGCCCGTGCCGGGCGAGCCAAGTAGCGAGGTCGGCGCCGGGCTGGCCCGGATCCGAACCGGCCCGCTCGACCATCACGACCGCGAGCTTCGAGGCCATGTGCAGCACCGGCATCGCCGCGTGGACCGCGCGCGCCGCCGTGCGGCCGCCGTCCCAGCCGATCATGATGCGATCGAAGGCGAGCGCGCCGCGCGAGATGTAGGGTACGAGCAGCGTCGGCGCCGCGCCCTCGAACAGCGCGGTCTCGATCATCGCCTCGCGCATCGGCTCGGGATGGTCGGGATCGTCCTGGCCGATCACGACGAGATCGGTGGTGCGGGCGGCGGCGGCGAAGCCTTCCGGTACCCCGCCCATCAGGATCTCCGAGACGCGCGTCTCGTGCGGGACGCCGAGACGGGTCGCCTCCGCCGTGAAGGCGGCGGCGGCGGCATCGGCGACGGCGATCGCCTGAGTGCGCGCCTGTTCGATGACCTCGACCGGCAGCGGCGCCACCACGAAGCCGGGGACGATCGGATCGACCGCCAACGCCACCGCGGTGACGTGGGCGCCGATTCGCGCCGCCAGTTCGAGCGCCGCCGTCGTGGCGGGTCCGAGGGAAGCGCCTTCGGCCGAAGACCGCGCGTCGACGCGCGGTCCATTGTCGAGCAGCACCAGCATGTCCTTGATCGTCATGGCGGTCCCCTCCTGAAGAGGTCTCCCCGAGGTCGCGCGGGTCGCGATCCGTGGTTCATGAGAACCTTCGCATGCCCGACCGGGCCCCCGCTTTGATCGAACGCAAGATTGCCCGTTCGGGCGCGAAACTAGCCGTATACGTCAGAAAGTTCCAGCTTACTTTCCCCTCTCCACACAAATGCTCCGACCGCGCGGGGCCCCCCCGCCCGGACGGAGCACCGAAAGGCGCCGATCTCCCCCGATTTCCCAGGCCGGCCTCGATCTCTCGGCGCCTCGTGGAGACGAACGCGACCGGGTCCGAAGTCCTCGGAGTCCCGTCGCGTCCCCCTCTCGGTCGACGGCTAGCACGTCTCAGAAGAGCGAGCCCTGCGACGCCGGCGGTTCGGCCCTGCGTTTCGTCTTCACGCCGCGCGCCGGTGGCGATTTCGGTGCCGGCGACGGCTCCGCCGGCCGGTCGCCGGCGACGGCGTCGACCCGACCGTCGGCGAATTCGATCGCCAGCGCCTGGCCCGACGCGACCGCCCGCGCGCTCGCCACCGGGCGCCCGTCGCCGTCGCGCACCAACGCGAAACCGCGCGCCAGAACGCTGCGATAGGAGAGCGCGGCGAGGACCTGCGACAGGCCCGCGAGCCGGTCGCCGCGCCGGGCGAGGCCGGTCCGCGTCGAGCGGTCGAGCCGATCGCCGAGCTGGCCGAGGCGCTCGCGCTCGCGCGCCGTCCGCGCCGTCACCAGGGTCGGCGAGAGCCGCCCGGAGATCCGCGCGAAACGGGTCGCGTGCACCCGCGTCGCCGCGTCGAGCGCCCGCGCCAGCCGTCCGCCGGCGATGTCGAGCCTCTGCCGCGCGGTCTCGATCATCGATCGCGCCGAGGGGAGCGCGCGCGCCGCCGAGCGCAGATCGCCGCGCCGCGCCTCGAGCCCGCGCCGCACCGCGCCGGAGAGCCGGAGCCCGAGGCCCTCGACCTGATCGAGGAGATCGGCGCGGACCGGAACCACCATTTCCGCCGCTCCGGTCGGGGTCGGCGCGCGCAGGTCGGCGACGAGATCGAGCAGCGTCCAATCGGTCTCGTGACCGATCGCCGAGACCAGAGGGATCGAGCAGGCCGCCGCCGCGCGCACCACGATCTCCTCGTTGAAGCTCCAGAGATCCTCGAGGCTGCCGCCGCCGCGCGCCACGATCAGCACGTCGGGGCGTGGCACCCCGGCGCGGCCCTGCGCCGGGATCGCGTCGAACCCGGCGATGGCCTCGGCCACCTCGCGCGCCGAGGTCTCGCCCTGGACCCGGACCGGCCACACGATCACCCGGACCGGGAAACGGTCGGCGAGGCGGTGGAGAATGTCGCGGATCACCGCGCCGGTCGGCGAGGTGACGACGCCGACCACCTTGGGTAGACGTGGCAGGCCCACCTTGCGGGCGGCGTCGAACAGGCCCTCGGCGGTCAGCTGCTTCTTGCGTTCCTCGAGCAGCGCCATCAGCGCGCCGATGCCCGCCGGCTCCAGCGCCTCGATCACGATCTGATATTTGGACGAGCCGGGGAAGGTGGTGAGCCGCCCGGTGGCGACCACCTCGAGCCCCTCCTGCGGCTTGAACTTGAGCTTGGAAAACGAACCGCGCCAGATCACCGCGTCGATCTTGGCGGCGGCGTCCTTGAGCGAGAAATAGGCGTGACCGGAGGAATGGACCCCGCGAAAGCCCGATACCTCGCCGCGCACACGCACCCAGCCGAACCCGTCCTCGATCGCGCGTTTGACCGCCTGGGAGAGTTCCGAGACGGAGAATTCGACGACGTTGGGCGTGGGTTCGGACACGTGTGAGTCCCCTGGGCGGTGGTCGGCGGGGAGCGTGGCGGGGTGCCGCCGCGCCGTCAAGGCGCCTCGCGCGGGACGACGCCTTCGTTCGATGAGCGGTCGCCGGGCGCGGGCGGGCTCTCGACGCGGGGGCGGGAGGAAGAGCCTCGCACCCTCCTCCGAGGTCAGTCTCCGAAATCCAGTCTTTCGAGGAGCCGTCCGAGACGATCTTCGGAAAGAGGGGATCGCACGTTCGCGATAGTCTCCGTCTGTTCTTCGAAGGGGCCCGGTTCTTCGTGACGTCGGGTTGAGACGCCGGAATTTCGGGTTGATCGGCGATGCGGTAACTCGGTATGCTGCCGATCGTCCGTCGCGGGTGATCTCGCGCGGCGGATCGCGGATCGCGGCGGCTCGGCCGGATGCGACGAGAGGAGGATTGGGAGAGACATGATCAGAGCTTCGCTGTTCGCGTGTGCCCTGGTGGTGATGGCCGGATCGACCATCGTCCAGGCCATGCCCAACGACCCCGACACCACTCCGGGCGGTCAGCGTTTCTGCAAACAATACGCCTCGACCACCGCCGGCGTCGTGGCCGACGCGCTCCGGCGAAACCCGTCGTGTCTGGACTACCGCAGGGGCGTGCATTCCAATTACGGCATGCATTTCGATTGGTGCATGCGCACGCCGCGCACCGAGGTCGAAGGGGCAGCGGACAACATCCGCCGGCTCGTGGCGCAATGCACCGGCCCCGCCGTCCGGCGAAGTGCTCCGCCGCCGATCAAGCGCGAGAGCTGGTATTGCCGGGCGAAGGGCGACGGCAATTCGGTCAGTTGGGCGCGCAGCGGCACGATGGAGCGATCCCGGCAGGCCGTCATGCAGGAATGCGGCAAGAAGAGCCGCTCGTGTCAGTTGCTCTCCTGCAATCGCGAGTGATCGCGCGCCGCTTCGCTCGCCGATCACCGCCCGAGCGGAGCGGCCGCCCCCGGCGACACGGCGGACGCCCGTCCGCCCTCGACCGGCGCCGTCCACAGCCGTCGCATCCGCCGGCCTGCCGTTTCGGCGTGGTCGTGCTATGACGGTGCGAAGACACCGTCCGTGAAGCCGACCATGGCCCGTTACGATTTTCGCCTTCAGCGCCTGTTCCTGCGCGCCTCGCTCCACGAGGCCGCCGACGTCGAACTCGATCGTGAGCAGGCGAACTATCTCCTGTCCGTGCTGCGAATGGGCGAGGGCGATCGTCTCCTGGTCTTCAACGGGGCCGACGGCGAATGGCTGGCGCACGTCGCTCCGGCCGGCCGCCGCGCCTGTCGCCTGACCATCGTCGAGCAGGTGCGCCCGCAGACGCCGCTGCCCGATCTCGACTGGCTCTTCGCCCCACTGAAACACGCCCGCCTCGACTACATGGTGCAGAAGGCGGTGGAGATGGGCGCCGGGCGTCTGCGCCCCGTCATCACCCGCCACACCCAGGTGACGCGGGTCAACGTCGAGCGGATGGAGGCGAACGTCGTCGAGGCGGCCGAGCAATGCGGCGTCATCGCCCTGCCGAGCGTCGCCGAGCCGGTCTCCCTCGATCACCTCCTCGACACCTGGCACGTCCACGACGCCGGCCGCCGCATTCTCTTCTGCGACGAGCACGAGGAGACCACCAATCCGCTCGGGATCCTCGGCGCTCTCGAGCGCGGCCCGCTCGCCGTCCTGATCGGCCCGGAAGGTGGTTTCGCCAAAGAGGAGCGGGCGATCCTGCGCTCCAAGGCCTATGTCACGCCGATCCCGCTGGGACCCCGCATCCTGCGCGCCGACACCGCCGCCGTCGCGGCCCTGGCCGTGGTCCAGGCCGCGCTCGGCGATTGGTGATCACATCTCCGTCGTCGCGAGGATACGGCCGATGTCGCGGCCGTTCGCCTCGAAATCGGCGAGCATCCGTTCGGCGAGGGTCTTGCCCGAGGCGACGATCTCGTCGAGCACGTCGAGATGGATGCCCTCGTCGCGGCCCTGCGCGTCGAGACGCCCGCGCCGCTTCAGGCCGCCGCGCGCGATCGCCAGAACCTCGCGCGCCACGTCGCGCGCCGTGCCCGAGCGGAACGGCGTCGCCAGCGCCGAACGCGGCACCGCGTCGCGCAAGGCCTGCCGCTCCGCCGCCGTCCAGTCGGCGACGAGCCGGTTCGCCGCGTCGAGCGCCTCGGCGTCGTAGAGGAGCCCGACCCACAACGCAGGCAGCGCCGCGATGTGGCTGCGCGGGCCGGCGTCGGCGCCGCGCATCTCGATGTAGCGCTTGAGCCGAACCTCGGGGAAGAGCGTCCCCATGTGGTTGGTCCAGTCGCCCATCTCCGGCACGACGCCGGGCAGGCGCTCCGCCAGCGCCCCGTCCATGAACTGCCGGAAGGTGACCCCGGTCACGTCGTGATAGGTGGCGCCGCGCTTGACGAAATACATCGGCACGTCGAGCGCCCAGTCGACGTAGGAGGCATAGCCGAAGCCGGGCTCGAAGGCCTGCGGCAGCATGCCGGTGCGGTTGCGGTCGGTGTCGCGCCAGATCTCCGAACGGGTCGACAAGAACCGCGTGGGCCGGCCGTCGAGGAACGGGGAGGCGGCGAAGAGAGCGGTCGCGATCGGTTGCAGGGCGAGACCCACCCGCATCTTCGCGGCCATGTCGGCCTCGGAGGCGAAGTCGAGGTTCACCTGCACGGTCGAGGTGCGGAACATCATGTCGAGGCCGCGCGTGCCGACCTTGGGCATGTAGCCCATCATGATCTTGTAGCGCGACTTCGGCATCACCGGCGTCTCGGCGAGCGACCATTTCGGCGAGGTGCCGAGGCCGGAGAAGCCGAGCCCGAGCGGATCGCCGATCGCCGCGACGTCGGCGAGATGGCCGGCGAGTTCGGCGGCGGTCGCGTGGACGTCGGCGAGTGGTGCCCCCGACAGCTCGAACTGTCCGCCCGGTTCCAGGCTGATGGCGCCGCCGCCGTGATCGTCGGCGAGGCCGATGATCGCCTCGCCGTCGAAGATCGGCTCCCAGCCGTTGCGGTCGCGCAGGCCCTCGAGCAGCGCGCGGATGCCGTCCGTGCCCTCGTAGGCGACGGCCGAGCCGTCGGCCCGGCGGAACGGGAACTTCTCGTGCTCGGTGCCGAGCTTCCAGGACGGGCTCGGCTTTTCACCCTCCGCGATCCAGGCGACGAGGTCGTCGTGGGCTTCGATGGGGCGTTCGTCTGAAGTGTCGCGGGCCATGTGGCGGGATCCTGGGGTGTCGGGCCGGGCAACATACAGAGGGTGTGATGACGCGACAAATGCGAAATCCTGACGCTGCGAGGAAGTCGATTTGACCGATCGACCTCACCCAACGTCAGTTTGACGCGCCCCCGATCCCGGAGGATGATCGCGCCCGTCGGGGAGAGGGTGGGCCATCGTCATGCAAGAGACATTGAATTCTCTGTTCAAACTGATGGATCCGGCAAAGATTTCCGACGTCCTGTCGACGCGCGGCATGTCGGTCGAGCAGAGCCGCGCCGCCTTCGACGCGCTGGTTCCGGCGCTCGGTCAGGCGATGCGCCGCCGCGCGGCCGATCCGCGCGGTCTCGCCGAGATGATGGGGCTGGTGAAGCCGAAGCCCGACTTCGCCGCCTCCATGCCGGGCGGCGAGGCGCTCGGGCGCCTGTTCGGGTCGCGGCAACTGACGGAAGCCGTGATCGACACGGTGTCGAAGACGTCGGGCGTCGATCGCAAGGTGCTGGAGATCGCCCTGCCGCTCGCCACCGAGCAGACCATGGCCGCCTTCGCCGACACGTTGAAGAGCCATCCCCTGACCGAGACCTTCGCGTCTCTGGTCGAGCCCAAGCCGCGGTCCGCCCCGACCCTCGAGGAGATCCTGACCGACTCGATCGGCCCGGCGACCTCGCGCCTCGTCGGCAAGGCTCTGCGCGAGACCCCGAACCCGATCGGCCCGCAGAACGTCTTCGGCGAGATCCTCGGCGAGTTCATCCGCGGCTTCAACAACGGCGGTCCGCCGATCGACGAGGACCTGGCACCCGAGGACGAGGTGCCGCCGCCCGGCCGCGCGGTCGGGCAGCTGTTCGAGGCCGGCCGCGCCGCCCAGGACGAACAGCACCGCGCCCTCGAGGCGATCTTCGATCGCTTCTGGAGCGACGCGGCCGAGATGACGGGGAAACTGCCGTCGGCCCCCTCGGCCTGAGGTCGAAGGGGCCTCGCGTCTCATCCCGGGCCGGGTCTCAGGCCGGCGAACGCGCCTCCGCCACCGTCGCGCGATTGGAACCTTCCCCGGCCTCGGCCCGGAAGCCGTCGATCGCCGCGCGCCGCAGCGCCCGCGATCCCGCCCGCCGCTCCACCGCCAGAATGCGCAGCCGCGTCGACGGATCGCTCAGTGTCGGCATCGCCAGCGCCGCCGTCACGTCGCCGCGACGGAGGCCGATGTCGGCGAGCATGTGATCGTCGAAGGCGAGGAGCTCGCGCACGACACGGCGATGACGATGCGCCGTCCAGCCCCGCACGAAGACCGCGACGCCGTTCGCGAAGGCACCCGCCAGGGTGTCGAACAGGGCGAGGGGGGTGAGCTTCGAATGGGACATGGGACTCTCCTCTGATCTCTCCGATCGTTGCGATTTCGGTCGCGTAAAGAAACGGCCGCCGAATCGAGCGATTCGGCGGCGGCGTGAAGGGGTTGCGACCAGAACGGCGACACCATGCCTCGGGACGATTGATCGATCCAGCGAATGTTCTTAATCTGCGACTTCAAGAATTTTGATGGAGTACCTCATGCCGGCGGCCTTGGATCTCGACCAGTTGAAGACCTTCGTCGCCATCGCCGAGACCGGGTCCTTCACCCGCGCCGCCGATCGGGTCGCCAAGACGCAGTCGGCGGTGTCGATGCAGATGCGTCGGCTCGAGGAGAGGATCGGCAAGCCGATCTTCTCGCGCGAGGGCCGCGGATCGCGCCTGTCGGAGGACGGCGAGCGGCTGCTGTCCTACGCCCGCCGCCTGCTGCGCCTCAACGACGAAACCCTCACCGCCTTCGCCGACGCGGAACTGGTCGGCCGCGTTCGTCTCGGCACCCCCGACGACTATGCCGATCGCTTCCTGCCGGAGATCCTCGCCCGCTTCGCCGCCTCCAATTCGCGCGCCGAGGTGACGGTGGTCTGCGCGCCGACCCCGACCCTGGTCGAGGCGATGCGGCTCGGTGAGCTCGACGTGGCGATCATCACCCATGTCCGCGAGAAGGGTCCGTCCGAGATCATTCGCCGCGAGCCGTTGCTGTGGGTCGGCTCCCAGCGCCACGCCGCCCATGAGGTCGATCCCTTGCCGGTGGCGCTCGGGCGCCCGACCTGCGACTGGCGCCGCGCCGCGCTCGACGGGCTCGAGGCGGCCGGCCGGCGCCATCGCCTGCTCTACGTCAGTTGGAATTCGACCGCCGTCGGCGCCGCCGTTCTGGCCGGGCTCGCGGTTTCGGTCCTGCCGGAATCGGCGTTGCGTCCGGGCATGCGCGTGCTCGGGGAGCGCGAGGGCCTGCCGCCCCTGCCGATGGTCGACATCGGCCTGTTGCGTGGACGCGAGAAGCCCTCCGTCGTCGTCGAGGCGCTCACCGGCCACATCGTCTCCTCGCTCGACAATCTCTCGTCGGCGCCGTGGAGCACGATGGAATGAGGTCGTTCCGGCGGAGACATCGCGTCAGCGGAAGGCGCTGCCGAGGGCGTTGACGCGGTCGGTCGCGGAGGGTTCGGCCGACCGGCTCGACGTCGGCTCGCGGCCGGTGTCGTTGGCGAGCGGCACCGTGCTCTTGTCGACGGTGCCCTTGAGCCGGGTTCCGTCCGGACCGATCTCCATCACCATGATGCGGCCGTTGCGCATGTCGCGATAGAGCATCGTCGGCGCGTCGCGCGGCCGCTGGACCGAGGGGCCGGTGCCGTCCTCGGCGCCGATCACGCCGGTCTGCGGCACCGAGAGCGTACGCGCCGCGCCGAATTCCCAGATCACCGCGATCCCGACCGCCGCGAGCACCAGAATGGCGGCGGCGATCATGACGATGCCGATCTTGTCGCGGGTGGAGGCGCCCGGATGGGCCGCCTTGTCCCGCGCCGACCGGGACGCGGCCGCCTGCGGGCGCGCCGGAGCGCGGGCGGGGGGGCGCGAACGGGGCAGGGGGCGGGCGGCGACGGCCATGGGACACCTCGGTTCGTCCCACTGTGACACGCCGAAGGTTCAGGACAGGTAAAGCGCGTGACGTTCTTTCGCCCGTCCCGCAGCGGAAAGAGGGAATTCGAGCGTCGTCTCGGTGGGTCTCAGTGTCGCAGCACGAAGAGATTGCCGAGGAGAACGGCCGCGAGCCCGACGATCGCCGGCCCCGTCCAGACGTAACCTTCGAAGACGGTGGAGATCGCCAGCGCGAAAACCGGGAACATCACGGTCGCATAACCCGCCCGCGCCGCGCCGATCCGCCCGAGCAGCGTCAGATAGGCCCAGAAGGCGGCGACCGAGGAGACGATCGACAGCCAGAGCAGCGACACGACATAGGAGACCGAGGTGTCGAAGACGAAGGCTTCGCCCTGGATCACCGCCGCGAACATCAGGAAGACGACCGCCCAGGTCATGCCCCAGGCGGTGGCGGCGAGAACCGGAATGCCGCGCCTCTGCACCGCGCTCGACACCATGTTGCCGGCGCAGAAGAAAGTGGTGCCGGCGACGCACAGAGCGAGCCCGCCCGCCGCCGCGAGATCGAAGTCCGCCCCGGCGATGCGCGGCCAGAACATCGCCGCCACCCCGGAGAACCCGAGCAATCCGCCGATCAGCACCCGCGTCGAGATCGACTGGCGAAAGATCACGAAGCCCATCAGCAGGTTGATCACCGAGGCGAGCGAGAACACGACCGACAGGAGCCCCGACGGCAGGCCCTGGGCGCCGTGGTAGAAGAGATTGAAATTCATCGAGAAGATGAAGAAGCCGAGCGCGGCGAAGCCGAGATGCTCGCGCCAGGGAAAGGTCACCCGTTCGCGCCGGATCACCACCCAGATCCACATCGCCGCCGCCGAGATCACGAAGCGCCACACCAGCGAGACCTCGGGCGCCACCGAGACGATCTGCGCCTTCATGGCGATCCAACTGGTCGACCAGGCGAAGACGGTGATCGCGTAGAGCAGCGCGTCATAGGCGCCGAAACGGCCGGTGCCCGCTGCCGACCGGGTCGCGGCGGCGCTCGGGCGCGAGGAGATCGATGGGGACGTCGTCATGAAACCTCGAGAGGCGCGTGGGCCGAAAGATCGAGCCGACGGCACCGGAACGAGCCTGCACGATCGTCCGACGATCGGCGCGGGTCCAGACAAACTTTCTGATCGGTCCGATCGGTGCGGCTGATGAACGGCTCAGTCGCCGCCGTCGCCACCCCCGCCGTCGCCACCCCCGTCGCCGTCTCCGCCGTCCCCGTCGCTCTCGGCGGCGGTTCCGTCGGCGGAGCCGGAGAGGTCGGTGGCGGGCTCGGGCGCGCCTTGCGCCTCGCCGCCGTCCCCGGCCGCCTCGTCCGGCGCGGCGGCGGCGTCGTCGGGGTCGCGTCCCTGGGCCTCCTCGCGCTGCATCGCGCGCGCCTCGAGCCCGACCACGAATGCGCCGCCCACCGCCGCGGCCGCGGCCGCGCCCGGCGCCAGCGTCGCCGCCGACGGAGAGGGGCTCGCGCCGGCACCGCCCGGGTCGCCGACATCGCCGACGATCACCGGCTCGGCCGGCCGCTCCGCCGGAGCGGGCGCGGTCGTCGCGGGGGGCCGTCGTTTCGGCCGGAACAGCCGGGTCCACAGACCAGTCATGGATGCCTCCGCTCTCCGCCGCGCGCGGCGGATCGCTCGATCAGCCGCCGACGACGATCAGGTGCAACGAACGCGGACCATGCGCGCCGAGCAGCATCGTCTGCTCGATGTCGCCGGAGCGCGACGGGCCGGTGATCATGTTGAGCGCGCGCGGCATCGAGCCCGCCCCCCAGATCGAGCGGACTTTCGCCCACACCGTCTCGTAGTCGCCGACCAGATCCTCGGCCGAAACCACGACGAGATGATGTTCCGGCAGGAAATTGAGCGTGGTCGGATTGTCGCGACCCGAGGTCAGCACCACCGTGCCGGTCTCCGCGACCCCGGCCAGGGCCTGACTGAGGCCGGCGAGATCGTGCCCGTCGGAGGGGCCGACGCTCACCGCGAGCTGCGGTTCGGTGTCGAAGGGCAGCGCCGCGAGACGCGGATCCTCGCCCCGGCGAATCGCCTGCGGCAGGTTCTTCGAGCGCAGATAGGCGGCGACCGCGCCGGGCACCTCGGCGCTCGACGCGACCCGCGCCACCGAGGCGAAGACCGCCTCGGCCTTCTCCACGAAGAGAGCGATCCGCGCCTCGCCCTCGACGGCGCCGCGCGCCGGCACGATCCCGGCGGGATGGCTGCGCAGCCGCTCGGTGACGGTGGCGCGCCGCGCCGAATCGTCGGGGGAGGAGAGCCTCGATCGGCGGATCTTGGAAAGGATGCTGTCGCGTGCGTTCATGTGTGACCCGTCTGCCTGTGGGGATGGTCGGAGGGGGCCGTCACGGCCGCTCGCCCGCCTTCCAGCGATCCATGAAGGTGCCGCCCTCCGGGGCCGGCATGTCGCGATGTTTCGTCCAGCCGTCGCCGAGCGGCAGGCGCGCGACGCGGCCCCGTCCGCCCGAGAGCGTCGCCAGACCCCAGCGTCCGATCCGCGCCGCGAGCCGGTAGAGCCCCGGCCGCCGGGCGAGGAAGGCCCAGAGCCCGAGCCCGAAGCGCTGCGTGCCGGGATTGAGCGCCTTCTCCCACTCGCGCGCGCGCCACGCCCGCATCATGCGCGGCAGCGGGATCCGCATGGGACACACGCTCTCGCAGCGCCCGCAGAAGGTCGAGGCGTTGGGCAGATGCCCGGTCTGCTCGATACCGACGAGAGTGGGCGTCAGCACCGCGCCCATCGGCCCGGGATAGACCCAGCCGTAGGCATGGCCGCCGATCTGCTGATAGACCGGGCAATGGTTCATGCAGGCGCCGCAGCGGATGCAGCGCAGCATGTCCTCGAACTCGGTGCCGAGCATCGCCGAGCGGCCGTTGTCGAGCAGCACGACGTGATATTCGCCCGGCCCGTCGGGGTCGTCGGCCCGGCGCGGGCCGGTCGAAAAGGTCGTGTAGACGCTCATCTCCTGGCCGGTGGCCGACCGCGCCAGCACGCGCATCAGCGTGTCGACGTCCTCGAGCGTCGGCACGATCTTCTCGATCGAGGCGAGCACCACATGGGCCTTGGGCAGCGTCTGGGTGAGGTCGCCGTTGCCCTCGTTGGTGACGATGATCGAGGTGCCGGTCTCCGCCACCAGGAAGTTGGCGCCGGTGATGCCGACGTCGGCGGCGAGGAACTGCTCGCGCAGCACCGCGCGGGCCTCCGAGAGCAGCGTGACCGGCTCGCTGAGGTCGCGGTCGACGGCGAGATGCTCGTGCACCCGGCGGAAGTCGCCGGCGACCTGCTCCTTGGTGAGATGGACGGCGGGCGCGATGATGTGGCTCGGATGCTCGCCGCGCAACTGGATGATGTATTCGCCGAGATCGGTCTCGACCGGCCGGATGCCCTGCGCCTCCAGATGATCGTTGAGCGCGATCTCCTCGGTGATCATGCTCTTGCCCTTGGTGACGGTCTTCGCCCCCAGGCGCCGGCAGATGTCGGTGACGATGCGGCGCGCGTCCTCCGCCGTCTCCGCCCAATGGACGTGACCGCCGGAGGCGATCACCTTGCGCTCGTAGGCCTCGAGATAGAGGTCGAGATGCTTCAGCACGTGGATCTTGAGATCGCGGGCGGAATCGCGAAGGGCCTCGAACTCAGGGAGGCTCGCGGCGCCCTTCTTGCGCTTGGCGACGAAGCCGGTCTCCACGTTGCCGAGCGCCTTCTGGAGCTGGGTGTCGTGGATCGCGGCGGTGGCGTTCTCCTTGAACGCGGGGGATGTGACCTTCATCGTCTCACTCTCCCGTCTTCGCGGCGCCGATCGCCGGGCCGTCGGCCATGTTCGCCAGAACCTCGGCCACGTGACGGGCCTCGACCTTCGAGCCGGTGCGCGTCATCCGCCCGGCCATGTTCATGAGACAGCCGAGATCGCCGGCGAGGATCGTCGTCGCGCCGCTCTCCTCGATCGCCACGCATTTCTTGGTGACGATCGCGCCGGAGAGGTCCGGGTACTTGACCGCGAAGGTGCCGCCGAAGCCGCAGCAGACGTCCGGATCCTTCATCTCGGTGAGCGTCAGCCCCTCGACGGCCGCCAGCAGCTTGCGCGGCTGCGCCTGGATGCCCAGCTCGCGCAGGCCCGAGCAACTGTCGTGATAGGTCACCGTGCCGTCGAACCGAGCCCCGGTCGAGGTGACGCCGAGGTCGTCGACCAGGAACGAGATCAGCTCGCGCGACTTGGCCGCGAGCGCCAGCGCGCGCGCCTTCCACGGATCGTCGTCGGCGAAGAGCTCGGGATAATGGGTGGCGATCATCCCGGCGCAGGACCCCGACGGCGCCACCAGGAAATCGAAACCCTCGAATTCGGCGATCACCCGCTTCGCCAGCGCGACCGCGTCCTTGCGGTCGCCGGAATTGAACGCCGGCTGGCCGCAACAGGTCTGCGACGGCGGCACCACCACCTCGCAGCCGGCGTCCTCGAGCAGCTTCACCGCCGCGAAGCCGATCGTCGGCCGCATCAGATCGACCAGACAGGTGACGAAGAGGGCCACGCGAGGGCGGCGGGCGGGAGAGGGCGTGGTCATGCGGCGCTTTCGTCGTTGCGGGGCGGGCGGGAGGAGGGGGCGGCGGTCGCGTCGCGACGGCCGCCGGCGACATGGAGGTCGAAGAGCTCGAGCCGGTCGCGCGAGGCGCGCTCGCGCGCGTCCGCGGCCGCCAGTTCGGCGAGATCGGCGGCGACCCCGTCGACATGGATTTCGGCACGCGCCCGCGCGGCGGGGGCATCGCCCGCGACGACCGCCTCGGCGATCGCCAGATGCTCGGCGAGCAGGCGCTCGCGCGCGCTCGGCAGGAGATAGAGTTTCGGCCGCGCCGTGGTGACACCGTCGACCTGGAGGCGGTTGATCGCATGGGCGACGTGCAGCGCCACCAGATTGTGGGCGGCCTCGGCGATCGTCATGTGGAGATCGACGTCGAGTTCCGCCTCGCGCGCCTCGTCGCGGGCCTCGTGCGCCGCGCGCATCGCGGTGACGATCCGGCCGATCATCGCCCTGTCGTCGGCGGTGGCGCGCCGCGCCGCCATCTCCGCCGTCCAGCCCTCGAAGGCGCGGCGGAACTCCAGCGTGTCGCGCCCGGCGCGGTCGTCGCGGGCGAGGAGGGCGGCGAGCGGGGCCGCGAAGGCCGGGCGGATCAGATCGGCGACGAAGGTTCCCTCGCCCTGCCGGCCGACCAGGAGCCCCTCGTCCTCCATCTGCTTCAGCGCCTCGCGCAACACCGGCCGCGACACGTCGAGACGCTGCGCCAGATCCCGCTCGCTCGGCAGCCGGTCGCCGGACCGAAGCACCCCGTCGACGATCAGCACCTCGAGGCGCCGCATCACCATGTCGGAGGCGCGGTCGTGTTCGATCGGGCGAAAGGGCAAACGGGCGGTCCTCGGCCGGGGCTGCGGGAGAGCGGACTGTGGCGGGGCGAAGGGCACGGGTCAATGGGGGTGGTCAAATAAATTGACCACGCTCTCGGCCGGCGATGGAAGACCGGCGACCGCGCTGTCGCGTCGCGGCATCGGCCGTGGCGAGCGAGGGCGCCCTCGGCTATGGGTCGGGCGAGGGACCGGGGCCGGCGATCGGCCGAGGGCGGTTGCGCGCGAGGCGCCGAGACCGCAAGGTCGGCCGGGCGACGCGAGGGAGGAGAGCGCGGACATGACGACGGACGAAGGCGGAACCGGCACGCGCGGTTTCACACCCCATCCCCTGCGCGCCGAGAGCCTCGGCGAGGTCCATGCCCGCCCGTTCCGCTCCGCGACGACCCCGCGTGTCTTTCTCGCCTATGCCTTCGCCGTCGACCGCGACGGCGTCGAGGCCGACCGCGCCTTTCTGGAGCGCTTCTGCCGGGCGCGCGGCGAGCCGGGGCCGGGGCCGGAGACGCGCCACCACGTCGTGCCCTGTGGCGGCGGCTCGCTCAAATGGGAGCGCCATTCCGAATTCGTCGGCTACACCTGGGACGGCTTGGCCGAGGATCCCGACCACCCCTTCGCCCTCCTGCCGTCGAACCATCCCTTCGGCACCGAATTCGTCCAGCCCGGCCCGATGCTGGTGGCGATCCGCCTCGATCTCCTGCCCGACCGCGGCGCCCTGCAGAGCGACGTCGAGCGCTTCGATCCGGCGAGCCTCTGCGTCGCCGAGGCCTATGGCGGCGCCGGCCTCGCGCTCACCGATTTCCGTCAGGACGGCGACGGCCGCACCCGCATCCTGGTGCGCGATCGCAGTCTCAATCCGCAACAGGCCGGCGCGCTGATCCAGCGCCTGATCGAGATCGAGACCTATCGCACCCTCGCCATGCTCGGCCTGCCGGTGGCGCAAGGGGTGGCGCCGGAGGTCCGCCGCGTCGAGCGCGCCCTCGCCGAGATCACCGCCGAGATCCGCTCGACGACCGGCCTCGCCGCCAATCGCGGCCTGCTCGAGCGCCTGTCGGGGCTCACCGCCGATCTCGAGGCCCATGCCGCCGACCGCTCCTATCGCTTCGGCGCCACCCGCGCCTACGATCAGATCGTCAAGGACCTGCTCGCCGCGCTGCACGAGCATCACGTCCCCGGCTACGGCACCTGGACCAACTTCCTCTCCCGCCGCTCCGATCCGGCGATGCGCACCGTCGTCTCGATTCAGGACCGGATGAACGACCTGTCGCGCAAACTGACCCGTGCCGCGCAACTGCTGCGGACCCGGGTCGACGTCGATCTCGAACAGCAGAACCGCGACCTGCTCGAGAGCATGAACACCCGCGCCCGCCGCCAGCTCCTCCTGCAACAGACCGTCGAGGGCCTGTCGGTGGCGGCGGTCAGCTACTACGTCGTCGGCCTCCTCGGCTACGTCTTCAAGGCGCTGAAGGAGGCGCGCCTCCTGCCGCTCGACCCCGGCCTCGCCACCGGCCTCGCCGTGCCGGTGGTGCTCGCCTGCGTCTTCTGGCTGGTCCGCTCGATCCGCAAGGCCCACGCTCCCGACGGGGAGCATTGAGCCGCGAGGCGCGAGACCTCCCGAAACGAAGAAAGCCCCGGTTTTCCGGGGCTTTCTCGGGTCGCGCGATCGGCGCGTCGCGGTCGCCCGCGCCGGCCGGACCAGAGACGATCACTTCTTGGAGCCGTCCGCCTTGAACGAGGTGATGTAGGCGATCACGTTCTCGCGGTCGGTGGCCTCCGGGAGGCCGGCGAAGGCCATCTTGGTGCCGGGGTTGTAGGCCTTCGGGTTGGTCAGATACTTGTCGAGCTCGGCCGCGTTCCAGGTGCCGCCCTTCTCGCCCATCGCCTTCAGGTCGGTGCCGTAGCCCTTGAAGTCCTCGATCGAACCCTGCTTGCGGCCGTCGATGCCGTTCAGCTCGGGGCCGACGCGGTTCTTGGCGCCTTCGCCGATCATGTGGCAGGCCTTGCACTTGGCGAAGACCTTCTCGCCGGCGGCGGCGTCGGCGGCGAAGGAAGAGCCGGTCGCGGCGACGAGACCGAGGGCGGCGAGGAGGACGACTTTCTTCATGTTGAATTCTCCGCTGGGCGTGAGCATCGAGTGAACCGAGACCGTGTCTAAACGACCGCGCCGCACAGTCCTACCCGGAAATTGGACCAAATCCAGACCGGCCCTGTCGCTAGGTGACCGACTTTGGTCGACCACCCCCGCCGGGGCATCGCGATCCCGGTCGAAATCTCACGAAATTTCGATCGGAAGTCGATGTTTCCCGCTCTCCACCGCCGGAAATCGCGACTTCTCGGGGGGTGCATGTAGGAAAATACGCAGGCGCAAAAATTGAATCGGTTGAATTTCCGCAATTCTGTGGCACTCTGTCGCAGAAGACACGAGAGCCTGCGCCCACGCTCGGCGCGGCCCGGATCGGGAGGTGAGGAATGGACGTCGTGGCCGCATCCGCATCGATGAGACAATCCGTCGCCGACCCCGAGGTCCGCGCGATCACCGTCGACGACATCTCCGCCGCCCTCACCGACGGCCTGCGCGACTTCAAGGCCGCGCCGACCTTCGGCCTCCTGGTCGGCCTCGTCTACGCGCTCGGCGGCAACCTCCTGTTCTGGGTCGCCGCCTCCTTCGATCTGGTCTTCCTCGCCTATCCCCTGGCGGCCGGCTTCGCGCTGATCGCGCCCTTCGCCGCCGTCGGGATCTACGAGGTCAGCCGCCGCATCGAGAAGGGCGAGAGCCTGTCGCTGGTCGAGCTGGTCGGCGCGGTGCCGCCCCATGCCCGCCGCGAACTCTCCTACATGGCGCTGGTGACACTCTTCGGCATGATCGTCTGGATCTATGCCGCCGGCTTCACCTATGCGCTCTTCTTCGGCATTCGCCCGCTGCCGGCCGACGACATCGTCTCGATGATCGTCTCGACCCCGCGCGGCGTGTTCTTCCTGGTGACCGGCAATCTGCTCGGCGCCGTCCTGGCGACCTCGATCTTCTCGGTCAGCGTCGTCGCCTATCCGATGTTGCTCGACCGCGACGTCGACTTCGTCACCGCGATGATCGCCTCGATCCGCGCGGTTCTGGCGAACCCGCTGGTGATGATCGGCTGGGGCATCTTCATCGCCACCATGCTGCTGATCGCGCTGATCCCGATGTTCCTCGGTCTCGTCGTGATCCTGCCCTGGCTCGGCCACGCCACCTGGCATCTCTATCGCCGCGCCGTCGTTCCCGCCTGACCCGCCGGACGACGCGACGCGGAAAGAAGCCCTCGGAAGGCGCTCCTTCCGAGGGCTTTTCGCGTCGGGATCGGGGAGGGGGACGCGGGCTCACATCACCACGACCTTGGTGCCCACCGGCACCCGGCCGTAGAGATCGGTCACGTCCTCGTTGCGCATGCGGATGCAGCCCGAAGAGACCGCCTGACCGATGGTCCAAGGCTCGTTGGAGCCGTGGATGCGATATTCGGTGGAGCCGAGATAGAGCGCGCGGGCGCCGAGCGGATTGTCGGGGCCGCCGTCCATGTGGCGCGGCAGGTCCGGCTTGCGCTTCAGCATCGCCGCCGGCGGCGTCCAGCCCGGCCATTCCGCCTTTCGGGTGACGGTGTGGGTGCCGGCCCACTGGAAACCCGGACGGCCGACGCCGACGCCGTAACGCCGCGCCTTGCCGCCCGGCTCGACCAGATAGAGATGACGCTGAGTGGTGTCGACGACGATCGTCCCCGGCGCGTAGCGGCCGGCGTAGTCGACCTCGGTCGGCAGGAAACGGGGGTCGATGTCGTGCGCCGGGCGGCGCGCCTCCTCCGGCGCGACGGCGGCCGAGCGCACCGCCTGCGGTCCGTAGCGGCTCGGCCGCGCCGCGAGATCGGCCCGTCCCGGCGCCATCACGACCGGGCCGGTCACGTCGCGATAGGCGACCGGGCGGCTTCTCAGCTGGTTGAGCCAGGGCTCGGCCAGATTGGGCGACAGGAGCACCGGCGGGCGGTCGACGTAACGGTCGCGGGCGGTGGCGGAGCCGGCCCACGCGGTGGCGAACGAAGCCGCGACGGCGGCGAGGACGGTCGTGCGGATCATGGGGCACACTCGGTCGAAGACGGAACGAGGAGGCGCCGGACACGAGGCCGGCGCGACACTCGGTTCATCCTGCGGCAGGCACGCCACCGAATGGTGAACGGAAATCCGCGCGCTTCGATCTTTCCGGGAAAGATTTCGTCATGGTTACCGAAGGGTTTCCCGCCGCCGCGCGTCGGCGGTCCCGTGCCGAGTGTGTCCGCGGGATACGTTTCTCGGCAAACCTTTCCTTAACGGCGCGGGGCGATCATGGGCGCACCGAATCGAGTGGCGAGAGGACGGGGCGTTCATCCATGGTTGCGAGAAAGGTCTTCCGCATCGAGGCGCTCAATGCCACGACGGGTTCGTCGGCAGCCGATGGGCGCGAGGAGGATCGTCATCGCGAGCTTCTCGCCGAGATCCGCGCCCTGCGTTCCCTCGTCCAGCCGACCCAGGAACTGAGCGAGAAGGCCTTCGAGCAACTGCGGCGCGATCAGGCCGAGGCGCAGCAGATCAAGGCCGAGATGGATCTGATCTACGAGGCGATCAACCGCACCAAGCGCGAGATCGCCACGCTCCACGTCTCCGGCTGCAACGGGCAGGAACTCTCGCGCGTCTCCAACGAACTCGACGCGGTGGTGCTCGGCACCGAGAACGCGACCGAGACCATCCTCTCCGCCGCCGAGGCCATCGACGAGCGCGCCGCCACCCTCTCCGCCAAGCTGAAGGGCAGCGACCAGGGTCTCGCCAACGACATCCAGGAACACACCGTCCAGATCTTCGAGGCCTGCAATTTCCAGGACCTGACGGGTCAGCGCGTCACCAAGGTGGTCTCCACCCTGCGCTTCGTCGAGGAACGCATCATCAAGATGATGGAGATCTGGGGCGGCGTCGACAAGTTCAAGGAGATCGAGATCGAACTCGAGCACCGGCTCGGCGATCAGGCCCTCCTCAACGGCCCGGCCCTGGAAAACGACACCGGCATCGCCTCTCAGGACGACATCGACGCGCTCTTCGCGTGACGCCGGCCGGCGCCGACGGGCCTTCCGAACGACGGGCGCATCGACGCCCGTTTTCATTTTGTTCCGGTTCGACTAGTCTGCCCCGACTGTTCGGAGGCGACGACATGAACGACGAGACGGATCCCTCTTACGAAGGCCTGCGCACCGGCCCCGACGGGCGCGATCGCTGCTGGTGGTCGGGCGACGACGATCTCTATCGCCGCTACCACGACGAGGAATGGGGCCGCCCGGTCGCCGACGACCGCCGCCTCTTCGAGAAGATCTGCCTCGAGGGCTTCCAGTCCGGCCTGTCGTGGATCACCATTCTGAGGAAGCGCGAGAATTTCCGCCGTGCCTTCGCCGGTTTCGATCCGGAGGCGATCGTCCGTTTCGGCGAGGCCGACGTCGCCCGTCTCCTCGCCGATGCCGGGATCGTGCGCCACCGCGGCAAGATCGAGGCGGTCTTGAACAACGCCCGCCGCTGTCTCGATCTGCTCGAGCGCGAGAGCTCCCTCGCCGCCTTCGTCTGGCGCCACGAGCCCGACCCGGCGACGCGGCCCGCGCGCCTCACCAAGGCGGCGGCCTGCGCGATGAGCAAGACGAGCGAATCGATCGCCCTCTCCAAGACCCTGCGCCGGCTCGGCTGGGCCTTCGTCGGCCCCACCACCTGCTACGCCTTCATGCAGTCGATGGGGGTCGTGAACGACCACCTCGAGGGGTGTGCCGTCCGCGCCGAGGTCGAGGCCGAGCGCGCCGCCTTCGTGCGGCCCCGCTGAGCCCCCCGCGCCCTCTTCCTTCTCCCGCGAGGGGAGAAGGGGAGTGGCCCGGCGCCACGCCTCGTCGTCTCACGCGCCCGTCGTGGTGCGAACGCTCGCCCTGGTGCCGCGCCGTCCGTCTTTGTCATCGCCGCAATCGCGCGCCATAGTGCCGGTCGAGGCACGCGACCGGACGAATCGGCCGTGCCCTTCGCCAGCAATCTCGTGCCCGCCGCCCCGCCCGGACCCGCCGATGACCGACAGCCCTCGCCTCGACCGCCGCCGTCTCCTTCTCCTCGCCGGCGGTGCCGCCTCGGCCCTCGCGGCCCCCGCGCTCGCCCAGGAGACCGACGCCGCCGATCCGCGTCTGATCGTCGAGACGGTGACGTTCCAGGTGCGCAAACAGGTCTACAAGGGCCGGATGATCCGCCTGCGCGCCGGCGGCCGTCGCCCCGGCGTCCTGCTGATCCACGACCAGCGCGGCCCCGACGCCTTCTATCGCGGCTTCGCCCGCCGTCTCGCCCTCGACGGCTTCATCGTCATGCTGCCGGACCTCCTCTCGCCGCGGGGCGTCTCGCCCGAAAACCGCGAGGAGGCGCAGAGCGTGCTCTCCCATCTGTCGCCCGCCGAGGCGCTGCTGGCGCTGGAGGCGGCGGCCGATCTCCTGTTGAAGCACGGCGAATGTTCCGGATCGATCGCGGCGCTGGGCTTTTCCTGGGGCGGAACCTTCGCGCTCCAGTTCGCCATGGCGGGCAACCGGGTCAAGGCGGCGGTCGCCTATTACGCCCTGCCGCCGTCGCCCGAGCGCATCGTCGAGATCAAGGTGCCGGTGCTGTTCCACTGGTCGGAGGACGACCCCCATACCGCGCCGGTGGTCGACGTCATGGAGAAGCGCCTGATCGGTGCCGGCAAGACCTTCGAGGCCTATGTCTATCCCGACACGCGCAGCGGCTTCGCCTCCGAGCCCGAAGGCCGGCGCTACGACGCCAAGGCGGCCGATCGCGCCTATGAGCGCACCGCCTTCTTCCTGCGGCGCCTTCTGGTCGGCGGGGCCTGATCAGGTCCCCGGACAGCCGCGCCGCCCGGCGAGGAGTGTCACCGGGTGGTCCTCGATCACGTGCCCGCCGGCCGAGCGGGCGAGCGTGCCGAGTGGCGTCACGGTCGCATAGGCCTCGCGGACGGCGAGGAGCGAATCCCGCCCGGCCCGATCGACGAAGAGGAGCGGCGCGCAGACCTTCGCGGGGTCGAGCACCGGCAGGCCGATGTAGCGCTCGCGCTCGTCGAAGGGCGCGACCCGCTCGGCGCCGAGCTGCGCCGCCAGTTGCGAGGCGAGCGTGTAGTTGGGCCCGCCGAAGCGCGTCGCCCCGACCTTCGCGGCGAGCGCCTCGAGATCGCGGCCGAACGCCGGCCAGCCCTTCATCTGCGCGGTCGGATCGCGGTTCGCCGGCAGCACCACCAGTGGCACCAGAACGTGGAGATAGACGAGCCCCGTCAGCGCGAAGCCGACCGGCGCGACCCAGCCGCGCAGCCGCCGCGCGAACCCGGCGAAGCGATCCGCCCGCCCCTCGACGACCGTCGCCCCGGCGGCGGCGAGCCAGGCGAGGCTCGGATAGAGCGGCGCCGGCCAATTGCCCTCGACCCCGCCGTGCAGCGAATGGAAGAGGAGATAGGCGAGGAAGGGCACGCCGGTCAGGATCGGCAACAACGCGGCAGCGTCGGCGCGGCCGAGCGCCCGGCGTAGGCCGAGCAAGACGAAGGGCACCATCGGCACGCCGATCAAGAGGATCTGCACGCCGATCAGCTCGGCCAGTTTCTCCGGCCGCCACTCGTGCGGCACCGTGCGGCCGAACTGCTTGAGGAAGGAGACCCAGTCGTGCTGGGCGTTCCAGAGGATCACCGGCGCGAACAGACCGGCGGCGATCACCGCGCCCACCCACAGCTGCCACGCGCCGAACCAGCGCCGCGTCTCGCGGGTGGAGAGGAGCCACAGGCCGATGCCGAGACCGAGGAACAGCACCGAATATTTGGAGAAGAGCCCGAGCCCGGCGGCGGCGCCGACCACCAGCCACCAGCGCGGATCGCGCCGCGCCGTCAGCTCGGCGAGCGCCCAGATGCTCGCCCCCCAGAAGAACACCGAAGGCCCGTCCGGCGTCATCAGGATCGAGCCGGCACCGATCAGCACCATCGCGTTGAGCCAGACGACGGCGCTGGTCGCCACCGCGCGCCCCTCGAACAGCGCCACCGTCCGCCACAAGAGGAGCGACCCGAGCGCTGTCATGATCGGCGCGAAGAGGCGAACCCCGAGCGAGCCCTCGCCGGCGATCGCCCGCCCCGCCGCGATCAGCCAGGCGACCATCGGCGCGTGGTCGAGATAGCCGAAGGCGAGATGGAGCGACCACAGCCGGTAATAGGTCTCGTCGTCGACGAGGCCGGTCGCGGCCGCGACCGAGAGCCGGAGCACGGTGAGCCCGACGATCAGCGCCACCAGCCCGCCCGGCGGCGAGCCGCTGGCGGGCCGCGTGGGCACGAAGGCCGGGCGGTCCGTCATCGGCTCACTTGCGCCAAGTGAGGGCGGCGGAGACGGTGTAGTTGAACACCGCGCTCAGCACCGCGCCGGCGAAGCCCGCGACCCAGGGGCCGGTCTCCACCGTCTCGAAGAGGCCCGTGGCGACGCCCATGTTGGCGATCGTGCCGAGCGAGCACACCAGATAGAAGGTGAGGAGGCCCCAGACGAAGCGCAGGCCGGTGAGCCGGCGATCGCGATAGGTCAGCTGGTTGTTGAGGATGAAGTTCCAGGTCATCGCCACGACCGTGGCGGCGAGTTCGCCCCAGAAGAAGGTGGTGGCGAAGACGTGCAGCGCCACCTTCAAGGCCGCCAGATGGACGATGATGCCGGAGGCGCCGACCGAGAGGAACATCAGGAAGCGCACCGGCACCAGACCGCCGGAGAGCTTGGAGAAGAGGAGGCCGAGATATTCGGCGGTCACCAGACTGTCGAGCTTGGACTCGCCCGCCTGCCGCTCGCGGAAGGTGAACGGGATCTCCACCGTCTTCAGCCGCTCCGGCGAGGAGGCGACGATGTCGAGCAGGATCTTGAACCCCTCGCGCGACAGTTTCGACGCGATCGCCTCGACCTTGTCGCGGCGGATCATGAAGAAGCCGCTCATCGGATCGGAGAGCTCGATCTTGAGGAAGCGACGGGCGAGCGAGGTCGCCGTCTCGCTGCCCCACTGGCGCACCGACGAGAGGCCCTGGCCGGACGAGCCGCCGTCGACGTAGCGGCTGCCGACCACCAGTTCGGCGCCGTCGCGGATCGCCGCGAACATCTGCGGCAGGATCGTCTCGTCGTGCTGGAGATCGGCGTCCATGACCGCGACCACCGGCGCCGCCGAGGACAGCATCCCCTCGATACAGGCGCCCGCCAGCCCGCGCCGGCCGACCCGGCGCAGACAGCGCACGCGCGGATCGCGGGCGGAGATCGCCTTGGCGACGCGGGCGGTGCCGTCGGGGCTGTCGTCGTCGACGAAGATCACCTCCCAGGCGATCCCGGCGAGCGCGGCGTCGAGCAATTCGACCAGCCGCGGCACATTGGCGGCTTCCTTGAACGTGGGGACGACGACGGACAATTCGGGGGACTGTGCGGGACGCGCGACGGCGTCCGGACGGACGGGATCCATGAAG
The DNA here is from genome assembly GCF_019160155.1 of Pinisolibacter aquiterrae. Classification (GTDB taxonomy): domain Bacteria; phylum Pseudomonadota; class Alphaproteobacteria; order Rhizobiales; family Ancalomicrobiaceae; genus Pinisolibacter; species Pinisolibacter aquiterrae. Next base: position 79,365 of record NZ_JAFNIH010000061.1, on the reverse strand, counting down.
GCGGAGCCTCTCGATGCTCGGCACGAAACCAATCGGTGCGCGCGGGAGCGAAAGATCTCGTCCCGCAAGTGCGAATGACGGCGCACCGTGGCGGAATTGTGGGGCCGGCGCAACCGCGTGACGGTCGAAATCCACTCCCGTGGCGGGCGACGCGCCGTCGCGGCCGGTCTCGCGGCTTGTCCGCCTGCCCGATCCGGTCTAGGAACCACTCGCCCGCGCGACGTTTCGCGGGTTTTCGTGTTTGCCGCGCGTTTCTCGCGCGCGAGCACCAGGGTCGAATGCATCGGAAGGACGGATCGCCATGGCGACGGATCAGAAACTGAAGGCGCGCCTGCCGCGCGGCCTCGCCGATCGCGGTCCCGCCGATGTGGCCGCTACCGAGACCATGCTGGCGAAGATCCGCGCGGTCTACGAGCTCTACGGCTTCGAGGCGGTCGAGACGCCCTTGATGGAATATACCGACGCGCTCGGCAAGTTCCTGCCCGATCAGGATCGTCCCAACGAGGGCGTCTTCTCGCTCCAGGACGACGACGAGCAGTGGATGAGCCTGCGCTACGATCTGACCGCGCCGCTCGCCCGCTTCGCCGCCGAGAACTGGACCAGGATCCCCAAGCCCTATCGCAGCTACCGCGTCGGCTGGGTCTTCCGCAACGAGAAGCCCGGCCCCGGCCGTTTCCGCCAGTTCATGCAGTTCGACGCCGATACCGTGGGTGCGGCGAGTGTCGCGGCCGATGCCGAGATCTGCATGATGATGGCCGACGCCATGGAGGCGGTCGGCCTGAAGCGCGGCCAATACGTCGTCAAGGTCAACAACCGTAAGGTCCTCGACGGCGTCATGGAGGCGATCGGGCTTTCGGGCGACGAGCACGCCGCCAAGCGCCTGACGGTGCTGCGCGCCATCGACAAGCTCGACAAGATCGGCCCCGAGGGTGTGCGTGACCTGCTCGGCGCCGGGCGCCTCGATCAGAGCGGCGACTTCACCAAGGGCGCCGGTCTCGAGGCGGCCGCGATCGACACGGTCCTCGCCTTCACCGCCGCGCGCGGTGAGACCGGGGCCGCGACCATCGCCAATCTCGGCGCGCTCGTCGGCGCGACCGTGAAGGGGGCCGAGGGCGTCGCCGAACTCGCCGAGATCGCGACCCTCGTCGAGGCCTCCGGCTACGGCGATCGCGTCCTGATCGACCCCTCGGTCGTGCGCGGCCTCGAATACTACACCGGCCCGGTCTACGAGGCCGAACTGACCTTCGAGGTGCCCAACGAGGACGGCCAGATCGTCCGCTTCGGCTCGGTCGGCGGCGGCGGCCGCTACGACGGTCTCGTCTCGCGCTTCCTCTCCGAACCGGCGCCGGCGACCGGCTTCTCGATCGGCGTGTCGCGGCTGATGTCGGCGCTGAAGGCGATCTCGAGCCCGATCCTCTCGGGCACCGAGGCGCTCGGCCCGGTCGTGGTCCTCGTCATGGACAAGGACCGCGCCGGTGACTACCTCGCGCTGACCAAGCGGTTGCGTGACGCCGGCATCCGCGCCGAGATGTATCTCGGCTCGTCCGGCATGAAGGCGCAGATGAAATACGCCGACCGCCGCAAGGCGCCTTGCGTGATCATCCAGGGCTCCAACGAGCGCGAGGCCGGCGTCGTCCAGATCAAGGATCTGGTCGCCGGCGCCGAGGCCGCCAAGTCGATCGAATCGAACGCCGAGTGGAAGGCCGCCCGTCCGGCCCAGGTCGAGGTGAAGGTCGAGGACCTCGTCGAGACCGTTCGCGGCATTCTCGCCAGCCAAGCCTGAGACCTCGGGAGACCCCCCATGGCGACGCGCCCCCCCTCCGGCTTCACGCCGTCCGGCCGCCCCTATCAGCCCGGCGGCAAGTTCCCGCATGCGGAGAAGATGGCGGCGATGCTGGCCGAGGCGGGCATCGAGACGCCCGAACAACTCGGCGAGGCGCTCGCCGTCCTCGACGGCGGCGACGAGCTCTCCGCCTTCGACCCGACCGCCGAGCTGGTCGCGCTGTTCCAGCGCGAGGCCGAGGCCGAGATGGTCGAGCCGCCGATTCTGCTGCCGGCCGATCTCTTCCTCGACACCGCCGGCGAGGACATTCGCCGCCGCCTGTTCCTGACCATGGACGCCGACGGCCGCGAGATGTGTCTGCGTCCCGACTTCACCATTCCGATCTGCCGGCATTATCTCGAGACCGGCGCGCCCGGCCGCGAGGCGGCGCTCGGCTATTTCGGCCCGGTCTTCCGCCAGCGGGTCGACGAGCCGAGCGAGTTTCTCCAGGCCGGCATCGAGATCTTCGGCAACGACGATCGCGCCGCGGCGGACGCCGACGTGCTGGCGCTCGCCTATCAGTCGGCGACGTTGTTCGCGGTCGACGAACCGATCGTCAAGATCGGCGACGAGGGCCTGTTCCTGGCGCTGCTCGACGGGCTCGGCCTCGCCGCCCCCTTGCGCCGGCGCCTGCGCGGCCTCTTCGGCACGCCCGACCGGCTCGGCGCCACCATTCGCCGTCTCGCCGCCGGCGAGGCCGGCTCGGAGGCGATCCGCCACGCCGGCATTCTCGGCGCGCTCGCCGGCTCCAAGCCGGAGGAGGCGCAGAGCCTGGTCGAGGATCTCCTGGGTCTCGCCGGCATCGCCTCGGTCGGGGGCCGCTCCGCCCACGAGATCGCCGAACGCTTCCTCGAACAGGCGGCGATCGCCAGCCAGGGCGGCCTCGCCCCCGAGGCGGCGCGCATCCTGACCCGCTATCTCGCGCTCTCCACCTCGCCGGAACGCGCCGTCGACGCGCTCGACGCCTTCCAGGCCGAGGTCGGCGTCGACATGACCCGGGCGATCGACCTCTTCGCGCGGCGCAACGACGCCTTCCGCGATTGTGGCATCGAGCTGGATCGGCAGATCTTCCACGCCGATTTCGGCCGCAACCTCGACTATTACACCGGCTTCGTCTTCGAGATGCGCGACCCCGACCACGCCGACGGCAAGCCGGTGATCGGCGGCGGACGCTACGACGGCCTGCTCGAGCGGCTCGGCAGCCCGGCGCCGGTCGCCGCCTGCGGCTTCTCGATGTGGCTCGACCGGCTCGGCATCGCCGGCTACGGCCAGGAACTGGGAGAGGGCGCATGACCGCCGATCGCCTGATCATCGCCGTCCCCTCCAAGGGCCGGCTCCAGGAAAACGCCGCCGCCTTCTTCCAGCGCGCCGGTCTGCCGGTGCTCCAGCCCGGCGGCGAGCGCAACTATCGCGGCCGTCTCGGCGGCATCGACGACGTCGAGATCGCCTTCCTCTCGGCCTCCGAGATCACCCGGGAACTGGCCGCCGGCAACGTCCACATGGGCGTCACCGGCCTCGATCTGGTCCATGAGAACATCGCCGACTGGGCCTCGAAGGTGCATCTGGTGACGGAACTCGGCTTCGGCTTCGCCGACGTCGTCGTCGCCGTGCCCCAGGCCTGGATCGACGTCTCGACCATGGCCGACCTCGGCGATGTCGCCGCCGAGTTCCGCGCCCGCCACGGCCATCAACTGCGCATCGCCACCAAATATCTGAACACCACCCGCCGCTTCTTCGCCGAGCACGGCATCACCGACTATCGCAACGTCGAGAGCCTCGGCGCCACCGAGGGGGCGCCCGCCTCCGGCGCGGCCGAGGCGATCGTCGACATCACCACCACCGGCTCGACGTTGAAGGCCAATGCGCTGAAGATCCTCGCCGACGGCGTGATCCTGAAGAGCCAGGCCCATCTGGTCGCCTCGAAGTCGGCCGCCTGGTCCGGCCGCACCCGTGCCCAGGCCCGTACCATCCTCGACCGCGTCGCCTCCGAGGCGCGCGCCCGGCGGACGCGGGAGGTGAAATGCGCGCTGCCCGACGTCGCCGGCGCGGCGGCGCTCGCCGCCCAGTTCGGCGCGACGGTGCCCTTCGGCCTGCCCGAGAAGGGCGGCGCGCTGACCTTCCACGTGCCGGCCAAACAGGTCGCGGCCCTCGCGGACGCGCTGCGTGGGAAGGGCGCGACGGTCGTCACCGTCGCCGAGGTCGATTGGATCTTCGCGCCCGAGAACGAGATGGCCGACGCGCTCGACGCCGCGCTCGGTTGACGCTCGCGCGGCCGGCGGCCGAGCGCGCGGCGGCGCCGTGGCGGCGTCAGAGGGCCGTGGTCGCCACGCAGCGATCGCGGCCGTCGGCCTTGGCGCGGTAGAGCGCCTTGTCGGCCTGCGCCAGGAACCCGTCGATCGACTGACCCGGCTCCCATTGGGCGATGCCGGCGCTGACCGAGACGGCGGCGTCCATCTCGCGCAGGCGGATGCGGGCGATGGCGGTGCGCAGACGTTCGGCGGTGCGCAGCGCGTCGAGCAGCGACGTCTCCTCGAGCACCACCACGAATTCCTCGCCGCCGTAGCGGCAGACGACGTCGCAGGATCTGAGATTGGCGCGGAGCGTTCCGGCGACCCGCGCCAGCAGCCGGTCGCCGATCGGGTGGCCATAGGCGTCGTTGACGCGTTTGAAGTGATCGAGGTCGAGGAACACGGCGGTGAGCGGCCGCCCGCTCCGGCACGCCCGCTCGACCGCTCCCGCGATGTGCTCGATCAGTCGTCGTCGGTTGCCGATGCCGGTCAGCGGGTCGGTGAGCATCAGCCGCTCCAGTTCGGCGGTGCGCCGGGCGACCTCCTCCTCCAACTCGCGATTGGCGCGGCTGAGGATCTCCTCCGATTTCTTGATCGCGGTGATGTCGATGGCCGAGGCGATCAGACCCATGAACACCTGGCCGGAATCCCAGCGCGGCAGGATGCGTTCGAGCACCCAGCCGTGGCTGCCGTCGGCCTTGCGCAGCCGATACTCGATCTCGTCGCTGGTCGGCTGCTCGAGCAGCCGCCGGATCCGCGCGCGATAGGCGGTGCGGTCCTCCGGATGAACGTGGCCGCTGCCGTCGTCGTGCGGGGCGTCGGCCCCGACGAAGGAGCTCCAGGATCGGTTGACGTAGCTGCGGCTGCCGGCGGGGTCGCAGACCCAGATCATCGCCGGCGTATAGTCGGAGATCAGGCGGAAGCGCCGCTCGGTCTCGCCGAGGGCGTTGATGAGGACCTGTTCCACCGAGGGCACCGCGCCGCCGGCCTCCTCCGGCGCGGCCGGCGAGGCGAGCGCGCGGCTGATCTTGCGGTCCGATCCCAGGATGTGGGAGACGAGCCAGGTGATGAGGAATTCGAGGACCTGTTCCGAGACGTCGGTGCTCAGGAGGTCGTCGCGGCGCGCGATCTCCTCGACCTTCTTGACGAATCCGGTATGGGCCCGGCGATGGCGCGCCTTCTCACCCTCCGAGAGGAGAGTGGTGTCCATGATCCCTTCCTCGTCGGCGAAGTGCTTGGCCGAATAGTCCCTGAGCTCCTGGAGGAGCGCGCCCACCTCCGGCAACCGGCCGCCCTCGGTGATCGCCGTCGCCAGATCGTTGATGAGATCGACCAGCCGTCGATGCTGTGCATCGATCAGAGGAATCCCGATTTCGAAGCTGGCGTTCCAGTAGAAGAACTGCACGGCGGGCTCCGTTGCGCGGAATGACGGGAAATTACCTGCGTAAAAACCCGGATTACGCTGCGGAGTCTCGCATGCCGGCCTTTCTTTTCCTTTTACGGGTCGTGTGGAATTTCCTCGTTCCGCCTACGTCGAAATACGAAAGGGCGGCCGAGGGCCGCCCTTTTTGTCAGGGATGCATGGTCGGCGGTCACTCGGCCGCGACCGGCTTCTCCCATTTGAGCTTCGGCGCGCGCGCGGCCCGTGTCTCGTCGAGACGGCGGCGGGGCGCGAAGCGGGGCGCCCGGGTGAAGCGATCGGTGTCGCCGGCCTTGGCCGCCAGCGTCAGATCGCGCAGCGTCGCGACGAAGAGATCGAGCGAGGCCTTGCTCTCGCTCTCGGTCGGCTCGATCAGCATCGCCCCGTGCACGACCAGCGGGAAATACATGGTCATCGGGTGATAGCCCTCGTCGATCATCGCCTTGGCGAAGTCGAGCGTGGTGACGCCGGTCCCTTCGAGGAAGCGATCGTCGAACAGCACTTCGTGCATCGAGGGATGATCCGGGAAGGGCAGGGTCATCAGATCCTCGAGGCAGGCGCGCACGTAGTTGGCCGAGAGCACCGCGTCCTCCGACGCCTGCCGGAGCCCGTCCGAACCGTGGCTGAGCATGTAGGCCAGCGCCCGGGTGAACATGCCCATCTGGCCATGGAAGGCGGTCAGCCGCCCATAGGGCGTCTCGCCGGCCCGGGTCTGCGAGGCGTCCTCGACCAGCACCGGCCGGCCCTTCTCCATGCGCACGAAGGGGAGCGGCGCGAAGGCGGCGAGCCGCTCGGAGAGCACCACCGGACCCGCGCCCGGTCCACCGCCGCCGTGCGGGGTGGAGAAGGTCTTGTGCAGATTGATGTGCATGGCGTCGACGCCGAAGTCGCCGGGGCGCACCTTGCCGACGATGGCGTTGAAATTGGCGCCGTCGGCGTAGAAATAGCCGCCGGCCTCATGGATCGCCGCGGCGATCTCGGCCACTTCCGGCTCGAAGATGCCGCAGGTGTTGGGGTTGGTGAGCATGAGCGCACCGACCCGGTCGTCGATCGCCGCCCTCACGTCCTCGACCCGGACCGTGCCGTCGGCCCGGGCCGGGATCGGACGCACCTCGAAGCCGATCAGCGCGGCGCTGGCCGGGTTGGTGCCGTGGGCGCTCTCCGGCACGAGAACGACGGGCTTGTCGAGCCCGCGCGCCTGCAGCGCCGCCTTGATCGCCATCATGCCGGCGAGTTCGCCGTGGGCGCCCGCCTTGGGGCTCATGGCGACGGCGGCCATGCCGGTGAGTTCGACGAGCCACCGCCCGACCTCGGCGACGACGTCGAGCGCGCCCTCCACCGTGCCGACCGGCTGCAACGGATGCACGTCGGAAAAGCCCGGCAGCCGCGCCATCTTCTCGTTGAGACGCGGATTGTGCTTCATCGTGCAGGAGCCGAGCGGATAGAGCCCGGCGTCGATCGAGTAGTTCTTGCGGGAGAGACGCACGTAGTGGCGCACCGCCTCCGGCTCGGCGAGGCCGGGCAGATCGAGCGGCGCCTTGCGGGCATGGGCCCCGAGACGCGACTTCGCCCCCTTCGGCGCCGGCAGGTCGACGCCGGTCACCTCGGCGCGGCCGATCTCGAAGATCAGCGCCTCTTCCACGTCGAGCGCCTTGGCGCCGGTGAAGGTCGAAGCGGTCATGTCGGCCTCGTCGGTGGTTTCGGAGCGGGTGGAACGGCCCTTGTCGTTGAGCATCGGTCGGTCCCCTCTCACAGCGCTTCGGAGATCGCGGCGACGAGCGCGGCGCGATCGTCGGCGGTCGAACATTCGGTGACGGCGACGAGCAGCAGGTCGTCGAGCCCGGCCCCCGGCAGGAGCCGCGACACCGGCACGCCGGCGAGAATGCCCTCGTCCCTGGCGAGCTTTTCGACCAGCGCGGTGGCGTCCCCCGGCAGCTTCACGGTGAACTCGTTGAAGAACGTGTCGTTCAGCACCTCGACGCCCGGCACCTGGGCGAGCGCCTCGGCCACCTCGATCGCCGCCTCGTGGTTGAGCGCGGCCATGCGGGAGAGCCCGGCCTCGCCGAGGAGGGTGAGATGCATCGAGAAGGCCGTCGCGCAGAGCCCGGCGTTGGTGCAGATGTTGGAGGTCGCCTTCTCGCGGCGGATGTGCTGCTCGCGGGTCGAGAGCGTCAGGACGAAGCCGCGCTTGCCTTCCGCGTCGACCGTCTCGCCGCAGAGCCGGCCCGGCATCTGGCGGACGTATTTCGACCGCGTCGCGAAGAGGCCGACGTAGGGCCCACCGAAGCCGAGCGGATTGCCGAGACTCTGCCCCTCGGCGACGACGATGTCGGCGCCCTGCGGACCCGGCGGCTCGATCGCTCCGAGCGCCACCACCTCGGTGACGACGGCGACCAGCAGCGCCCCCACCGCATGGGCCTTCTCGGCGATCGGCGCGAGGTCGACGATCCGCCCGAAGACGTCCGGCGACTGGACCACGACGCAGGAGGTCTCCTTGTCGATCTGCTCGAGAAGGTCCTCGCCGCCGCCGACGTCGGGCGCCATCCGCACGACCGCGTCCGAGGCCATCTTCGACAGCGTCGCCACCACCTCCGCGTAATGGGGATGGAGACCGCCCGACAGCACCGCCTTGCGCCGCTTGGTGATGCGATGCGCCATCAGGACGGCTTCGCCGGTGCCGGTCGAGCCGTCGTACATCGAGGCGTTGGCGACCTCCATGCCGAGAAGATTGGCGACCTGGGTCTGGAACTCGAACAGGACCTGAAGCGTGCCCTGCGTGATCTCCGGCTGATAGGGCGTGTAGGAGGTGAGGAACTCCGAACGCTGGATCAGGTGGTCGACGGTCGCCGGCACATGGTGCTTGTAGGCGCCGGCGCCGCAGAAGAACGGCGCGGCGGAGGCGGTCAGGTTCTTGGCGGCCATGCGGCTCATGATCCGCTCGACCTCCATCTCGCCTCGAGCGCGCGGCAGGTCCGGCAACTCGACGAGAAGCTCGTCGGCGGGCACGTCGGCATAGAGCGCGTCGATCTCGGCGACGCCGATGCGCGCCAGCATCTCGGCGCGGTCGGAAGCGGTCAGGGGCAGGTAGCGCATGGAAGAGACGTCTCCAGATCGAATTTGAACGCCATGTTCGGCGAGCCGAGACTGCGGGATGGATGGACCCGTCGACGGATGGTGTGCATGTCCGTCTTCGATGGCGGCGATCGGCCGTCTCGTTCGGCTTCATCCCGAGGTGCCCGGCCGCGGGGTCGGGCCTCGAAGGACGAAGCCTCGACGGGCCTCCCCACTCGGTCCTTCGTCCTTCGAGGCTCGCATTCGCTCGCACCTCGGGATGAAGGACCTCCGCGAAGCCCGATCGGGTCGTGCCTCACAGCGTCTGGACGAAGGCCTCGTAGGCCGCCTCGTCCATCAGGTCCGAGGTGTCGACGCCCTCGGCGAGCTTCATCTTGAGGAACCAGCCGCCGGCCTCCGGCTCGAGGTTCACCAGCCCCGGATCGTCGGCGAGCTTGTCGTTCGCCTCGACCACGGTGCCGTCGAGCGGCGCGTAGACCTCGCTCGCCGCCTTGACCGATTCCACCACGGCCGCCTCGCCGCCCTTGGTGAGCGCCTTGCCGACGTCCGGCAGTTCGACGAAGACCACGTCGCCGAGCTGGCCCTGGGCGTAGGTGGTGATGCCGACCGTCGCGACGTCGCCGTCGATCGCGATCCACTCGTGGTCCTTGGTGTAGAGCTTCATGGGATGTCTCTCCGATGGGAAGAGGGGAGGGATCAGCGACGGAAACCCGCCGGCACGAAGGGAAGCGCGACGACGCGGGCGGGAAGCGCCCTGCCGCGCACGATCAGGTCGAGGTCGGTGCCGGGCATCGACAGCGTCAGCGGCACGTAGCCCATGGCGATCGGCCCCTCGACGGTCGGCCCGTAGCCGCCGGAGGTGACGCGGCCGACGATCGTGCCGTCCTTGGTGGCGATCTCGGCGCCCTCGCGCGCCGGCTGGCGTCCGCCGATCAGAAGCCCGACGCGGATGCGGGCAGGCCCCTCCTCGAGTTCGCGGGCGATGCGCGCCCAGCCGGGGAAGCCGCCCTCCTTGCGCCGCCGCTTCTGGATCGACCAGGAGAGCGCGCCCTCGATCGGCGAGGTTGTGGTGTCGATGTCGTGGCCGTAGAGGCAGAGGCCGCCCTCGAGGCGCAGGCTGTCGCGGGCGCCGAGGCCGATCGGCTTCACTCGGGCGTCCTCGAGCAGGAGATCCCACAGCCGAGTGACGTCGTCGTTCGCGACCGAGATCTCGAACCCGTCCTCGCCGGTGTAGCCGGAGCGCGAGAGGTGGACCGGAACGCCGGCGATCACCACCGAGGCGACGTCCATGAAGCGCAGGCCCGAGACCTCGCCGCCGAGGCTCTCGATCACCGCTTCCGCCTCGGGACCCTGAAGCGCCAGCAGCGAGCGGTCCTCGAAGATCTCGAGCCGGACATCTTCGGGAAGCCGCGCGGCGATGTGGGCGTAGTCGGCCGTCTTGCAGGCGGCGTTGACCACCAGCAGGATGCGCCCGTCGGCGCCGGCCTCGCGAGCGAACATCAGGTCGTCGAGGATGCCGCCGTCGTCGGCGAGAAGCTGCGAATAGCGCTGCCGTCCCTCGCCGAGTTCGACGACGGCGGCCGGGATCAGGGCCTCGAGCGCCTTCGCCGTGGTGGCGTGGTCGGGGCCGATCAGCGCCGCCTGACCCATGTGCGAGACGTCGAAGAGGCCGGCGTGGGCGCGGGTCCACTGATGCTCGGCGAGAATGCCGGTCGGATACTGCACCGGCATGAGATAGCCGGCGAAGGGCACCATGCGGGCGCCGAGGCCGACGTGGCTCGCGGCGAGCGGGGTTTCCAGAACGGGGGTGTCGGCGGCGGTCATCGGCGCTCTCCGGGTCGGACTCGTGGGGCGGCGTCCGGCTCCTTTCGGATCCGTTCGCGCCCCCTCTGTCGGAAGACCTGAGAGTTTCCCGAAAGGATCCGCGAACGAATGCTTCCGGTTACGCCTTCGGTGAGTCGTGTGGCGACCACACGACTGCTTTCCAGAGTGTCGCTCGCCCCCGCGGTCCTGGGACCTGAGAGTTTCCGGGGCGGTTTCTCCTTCGGCGCCGGATCTCCTCTTCCGAGGCGACCGGGCTCTCCCGCCGGGGCTGCGTGGCGCCCGCCCGGGGGCGAGATCCACCTCGGGGCGCGACTGCACACCCGATCGTCGAGCGATAGAAGAGCGCAGGCGCGTCGTCAACCGCAGAGACGCACCGAGGCTCGGGTTTTCCCGGACCTCGGCATCGCCGCCTCACTTGGTGACGAGCTTCTTGCGCCGGGGCGCGCCGACGTCGCCCTTGCCGTCGAGGCCGACGTAGATCGTCGCCACCTGGCTCTCGGCGACGGAGAGGTTGATGCCGTCGTCGACGATCGAGAACAGCGCCGAATAGTCGGGCGCCTGGACCGTCACCTGGGTGGTGGTGAGCTTGGAATAGAGCACCTTGTCGCCGGCCGTCACGGCGACGCGGACCGGCACGGTCATGGTGCCGGTCGCCCCTGTCTTGCCGGCGAGCACCCGACCGGCGACGCCGACGCGCACCGTGATGCCGCCGCCGACGGCGTTCTCGCAGTCGCGCGCCACCCGCTGCACGCTCGCCTGGAACCGCACCGCGTCCGGGTTGCCGGTCTTGCCCGGCTCGTAGACCGGCATGAATTCGGTGCCGTCGCGCACCACCGCCTCCGGGCAGACCGGGGTCGAGGCATAGACCGCCGGGTCCATCTCCTTCGGTCCGCTCATCGTGCCGGAGATCAGCTTGGAGGGCATGAAATTGGCGCCGATGCCTTCGCTGGCGCCACAACCGGCGAGGAGGAGCGGCGTCGCCAGGGCGGCGGCACGCAGAATCAGGGGCATGGCCGGGGTGGCCTTGGTCGAAACCCGGAGTGACATGGAACGCGTGACTCCCTCTCGTCGCGGTGTTTCTCGTCCGCCCCTCAATAGCATCGAGGGCCGGCCCCCGCCATGGGCTTGTCGAACCGGGGAAGTGGCCCCCTCGTCCTTGACAGGGCGGCGGCCCGTCCCTCTATTCCGCGCGAAGCATTGCGATCGGCCCGGAGGATCCCATGGCGCCGCCCCCTCTCGACATCCTGCTCGCGGCTCCGCGCGGTTTCTGCGCCGGCGTCGACCGGGCCGTCCAGATCGTCGAGCGCGCGCTCGCCCGCTTCGGCGCGCCGGTCTACGTCCGCCACGAGATCGTCCACAACCGCTTCGTGGTCGAGGGACTGCGCCGGCGCGGCGCCGTCTTCGTCGAGGAACTGGACGAGATCCCCGATCGCACCCGTCCCGTGGTCTTCTCCGCCCACGGCGTGCCGAAGTCGGTGCCGGAGACGGCCGAGCGCCTCGGCCTCTTCTCGCTCGACGCCACCTGTCCGCTGGTGACCAAGGTCCACCGCGCCGCCGAGAGCCACCACGAACGCGGCCGTCACGTGCTCCTGATCGGCCACACCGGCCATCCGGAGGTGATCGGCACCATGGGCCAGTTGCCCGAGGGCGCGGTGACGCTGGTGACCTCGGTCGAGGACGTCGCGAGGATCACCCCGCCGGACGGGCCGCTCGCCTACACGACCCAGACGACGCTCTCGGTCGACGACACCGCCGCCATCGTCGCCGCCCTCGAGGCGCGTTTCCCCGACATCGCCGGACCCCATCGCCAGGACATCTGTTACGCCACCACCAACCGCCAGGAGGCGGTCAAGGCGGTGGCGCCGCGCGTCCAGGCGATGATCGTCGTCGGCGCGCCCAATTCCTCCAATTCCCAGCGCCTGCGCGAGGTCGCCGAGCGCGAGGGTTGCCGCGCGGTGCTGCTCCAGCGCGCCGCCGACATCGATTGGGCCGACTTCGAGGGGGTCGACCGGCTCGGCATCACCGCCGGCGCCTCCGCTCCGGAAATCCTGGTGGAAGAGATGATCGAGGCCTTCGCCGCCCGCCGCGAGGTTCGCGTCGAGACGGTGGTGACGGCGGAGGAGACGGTGGTCTTCAATCTGCCCAAGGGCCTGCGTGATCCCGCGCCCGACGCGGCCCGGGAGGAGTGACGAAATGGCGGTCTACACGGACGTCTCCGACGAGGATCTCGATCGCTTCGTCGCCCTCTACGACATCGGCCGGGTGCTCTCCTGCAAGGGCATCGCCGAGGGGGTGGAGAACACCAACTACCTGCTCCAGACCGAGGCCGGCCGGTTCATCCTGACCCTCTACGAGAAGCGGGTCGAGGCGAACGATCTGCCCTTCTTCCTCGGCCTGATGGAGCATCTCTCCCGCGCCGGGCTCGGCTGTCCGCTGCCCGTCCACGATCGCGCCGGCCGCGCGCTCGGCGAGCTCGCCGGCCGCCCCGCCGCGATCGTCACCTTCCTCGACGGTCAATGGGTGCGCCGCCCGACCGCCCGTCACTGCGCCCTGCTCGGCGAGGCGCTGGCGAAGATGCATCTCGCCGGCCGCGATTTCGAGATCCCTCGGCCGAACGCCCTGTCGATGCCGTCGTGGCGGCCCTTGTGGGAGCGCTCGGCCGCGCGCGCCGACGAGGTCTCGCCCGGCCTCGCCGCCGACATCGAGGCCGAGCTGGCGCTGCTCGAGGCGAACTGGCCGGCGCCGGGCGCGCTGCCCGAGGGCGTCATCCACGCCGATCTCTTCCCCGACAACGTCTTCTTCCTCGGCGATCGCCTGTCGGGCCTGATCGACTTCTATTTCGCCTGCGACGACGCGCTCGCCTACGACGTGGCGATCTGCCTGAACTCCTGGTGCTTCGAACAGGATCTCTCGTTCAACCTCACCAAGGGCCGCGCCTTCCTCGCCGCCTATCAGGCGGTGCGGCCGTTGGAGCCGGCGGAGGTCGCGGCGCTGCCGCTGATGGCGCGCGGCTCCGCGCTGCGCTTCCTTCTGACCCGCCTCTACGACTGGCTGAACGTGCCGCCCGGGGCGCTGGTCCGGCCCAAGGATCCCCTCGAATACCATCGCAAGCTGCGCTTCCATCGCAGCATCCGCGACGCCGCCGGCTACGGCTGGGAGGCCCGATGAGCACCGCCGACGAGCGCGATCCCGAGATCGTCCGCATCCACACCGACGGCGCCTGTTCCGGCAACCCCGGCCCCGGCGGCTGGGGCGCGCTGGTGGAATGGCGCGGCCACGTCAAGGAGTTGAAGGGTGGCGAGGCCGACACCACCAACAACCGCATGGAGATGATGGCCGCCATCGCCGCGCTCGAGGCCCTGACGCGACCCTGCACGGTCGAGCTGACCACCGATTCCAACTACTTGAAGGGCGGCATCACCGGCTGGATCCACGGTTGGAAGAAGAACGGCTGGAAGACCGCCGACAAGAAGCCGGTCAAGAACGTCGATCTGTGGCAGCGCCTGGAGGCGGCGATCGAGCGCCACCAGGTCTCTTGGCATTGGGTCAAGGGCCACGCCGGCCACGCCGAGAACGAGCGCGCCGACGAGCTCGCCCGCGAGGGCATGGAGCCGTTCAAGCCACGCCGCGCCCCTCCGCCGGAGAGCGCCGCGTGACTGGCGGCCCCACGCCGCCGCGCGTGGCCGTCCTCGCCAATCCCTCGGCCGGGCGCCATCATCCCGGCGAGCTCGATCGCCTCGCCGCCGCGCTCGAGGCGGGTGGTGCGGTGGTGACCCGGATCGTCGGCCATCGGCCGGGCGACCTCGCCCATGCCGCGAGCGATCTCGACGTCGACGTGGTCGCGGTCGCCGGGGGCGACGGAACCCTCAATTCGGTGGTGGGCGCGCTCGCGGCGCGGCCGGCGCCGCGCCCCCGCCTCGCGGTGGTGGCGCAGGGCACCGCCAACGTCATGGTCGCCGAATACGGGCTTCCGACCGCCGTCGAGGCGATCGCCGCCGCGATCCTCGCCGGCCGCACCCGCCCCCTCCATCTCGGCCTGACGCGGCGCGAGGGCGCGGCGGACCGCCCGTTCTTCCTGGCGACCTCGGCCGGCTTCGACGCCGAGGTGGTGCACCGGGTCGAACGGCGGGTGAAGCGCCGCTTCAAGAAACTGGCCTTCATGGTGACGGCGTTCGGCCTCGGCCTGCGCCGACGGCCGCCGCTCGCGGTCGAGCTGGTCACGCCCGAGGGCGAGGAGAAGCGCCTCGTGGTGGCGCTGGCGATCGTCGCCAAGTCGAGCCGCTACGGCGGCCCGTTCCGGCTCACGTACGAGACCGCGATGGACCGGCCCGGCCTGCGCCTGATCGCGCTGCGGCGGGTCGGCGTCGGCCACCTCCTCGCGGCGGCGCTGCGCATCGGCCTCGGCCGTCTCGAGGGCTCGTCGAACGTCCTGTCGATCCCGGCGCGACGCCTGAAGATCGCCTCGACGGGGGCACGGGCGATCGCCGTCCAGGTCGACGGCGACCCCCATGGCACGACCCCGATCGAGGTCGAGGCGATCGACGTCGCCCTCGACCTCGTGGTCGCCTGACCTCATACCGATCACAGGACATCCCGACTCGTCGGAATGTCCTGTGGTTGCGGCCTGACCGGCCGACGCCCGTTCGGGCTTGCCTTCGCCTACGACGTTTCGAACAGGTCGAAACTTCGTAGGCTCGGTCTCAGAGCTTACCGATCATGCAGGCGGCGCCGGTGAGGTCGATCGTGCCGGGCTTCTCCTCGAGGGTGAGGTCCGCCACCACGCCGTCCTTGACGATCATCGAATAGCGCTGCGAGCGCAGGCCGAGGCCGCCGGCGGAGAGGTCGAGGGTGAGGCCGACCGCCTTGGTGAAGTCGGCCGAGCCGTCGGCGAGGAACAGGATCTTGCCGTCCGCGTCGTTGGCCTTGGACCACGCGTCCATCACGAAGACGTCGTTGACGGCGACGCAGACGATCTGGTCGACGCCCTTGGCGAGGATCGCGTCGTGGTTGGCGAGATAGCCCGGCAGATGGGTCTTCGAGCAGCCCGGCGTGAAGGCGCCGGGAACCGCGAAGAGCGCGATCGTCTTGCCCTTGAAGACGTCGTCCGTGGTGAGCGCGGCGGGGGCGCCGTCGATCATGGTCTTGAAGGTGACGGTGGGGAGGCGGTCGCCGACGGCGATGGTCATGGGCTCACTCCGTTGGTCGAAGCCGGGACGGCGTCGACGTCGCTCCCGATCTAGGGCGCGACCGGCCCGGCGTCCACCCTCACCGACTGTTCGACCGCACGATCGCCGGCCTTGATCGTGAAGGCGAGCGTGCTGCCGGCGAAGGCGACCCCCTTCGGCAGGCCGTCGACCGGAAAGACCCAGGTCTCGCGTGTGCCGCCGGCACCGCGCCGGGTCGGTTGCGGCAGCGCCCAGTCGGGCGTCGGCCCCTCGACGAAGAGATCGTGCGCCGTCGCGTCGCCTTCCGGCATCGCCACCGTGACGACCGCCTTCGGCCCCTCGGCGCCGGCCTCGACGGCGACGCTCTCCACCGCCGGCGGCGACCCGGCCCGATGGGCGACCGGCAGGCGCGCGCGGGCGGCGGCGAGGCGGGCGGCGGCCTCGGCGTCGCGAGGCGCGGTGGGATCGATCGTGGCGCGGACATGGGCCTCGAACGGCACGCAGATGTCGTGGCAGAGCCCGATCATCACGTGGACGTCGAGTTCGCCCGGCCGCTTCGGATCGGTGAGGGCGGTGTCGATGGGCAGCACCACCGAGCGCGTGTAGCCGATCGCCGTCAGATCGGCCTCGAGGAACCGCTCCGGGGTCGGGAACCGCACCATCGGACGGGTCAGGCCGGACGAGGCCTCGGTCTCGATCGAGGGCGGGATGCCGGCGTCGCCCGGCGCCCGCCAATAGGTCTTCCAACCCTCCGGCAGGTCGATCGCCAGCCCCGCGTCGACCCGTCCGTCGACGACCCCGGCGAGAACCAGATGGACGGCCGCCTTGTCATTGTCCTCGGCGAGGGCCGGCGACGCGATCAGGGTGGAGAGGGTGAGGAGGAGAGAGAGGCGGAGCGAAAGGCGGTGCATGATGATCCGATCGTTGACTGGCCGTCACCCTAACGGCTCGAACCCGCGTCGTCTCGTCACGACCACGCCATCGTTTCGTCAGACCGCCGTGATCGGATCCGTGATCGAGACGGGATCGCCGCCCGGCTCGCGCGGGCGGTGGGGGCTTCGAGGCCGGTCTCCGCTCGAATCGGTGCCCTTGTGGGGCTCATCCTCGGGCGCTACCCTCGAGGGCGAGCCCGCCGGGCGAGGAGGCGCGACGCGCCGGGGAGACGTGGCCCATGACGGTCGAAGAGACACAGTATCTCGGTGGCAAGATTCTCATCGCCATGCCCGGCATGGAGGACGAGCGCTTCGCCCGGACGCTGGTCTATCTCTGCGCCCATTCCGAGGAGGGCGCGATGGGGGTGATCATCAATCGCCCCTCGTCCCACCCCTCCTTCGCCGATCTCCTCGTCCAGCTCGAGATCATCCCCGAGGAGGATCGCATCCGCCTGCCCGATCTCGCCCGCGCCATGAAGGTCCAGACCGGCGGCCCGGTCGAGACGACGCGCGGCTTCGTGCTCCACTCCTCCGACTGGCACGTCGAGGACGCCACGCTCACCATCGACGAGCACGTCTCGCTCACCACCACCCTCGAGGTGCTGAAGGCGATCGCCGAGGGCAAGGGGCCGAAGAAGGCGATGTTGGCGCTCGGTTACGCCGGTTGGTCGGCCGGCCAGCTCGAGAACGAGATCCAATGGAACGGCTGGCTCCACTGCCCGGCCGAGGAGGGGCTCGTCTTCGATCCCGATCTCGATCAGAAATACGAACGCGCCCTGAAGACCCTCGGCATCGACATCGGCCTCCTGTCGCGCGACGCCGGCCACGGCTGAGCCGCGCCCGCGCCGATCTCGGCAGGCGCCGCGCCGCTCTTTTCTCGGCGCGATCGGTCGTCCGCCTCCACCCCGCGCTTGCTCGACGGCGGGTCGCGGCCTAGTGTCCCGGCTCGCCGCCCGCCCGCGACGAAGCGCGCGACGGGCCCGAGATCATCGACGAGGGTGTCGACCAGTGCGTTACGTCTCCACACGCGGCGAGGCTCCCGGCCTCGGCTTCTCCGATGTCCTGCTCGCCGGCCTCGCCCGCGACGGTGGTCTCTACGTGCCGGAATCCTGGCCGACGATGACCGCGGACGAGATCGCCGATCTCGCCGGGAAACCCTATCCGGAAGTCGCCTTCCGCGTGATCTCGCGCTTCACCGGCGACGACCTCGCCCCCGACGTGCTGCGCGCGATGATCGACGGCGCCTATGCGAGCTTCCGTCATCCGGCGGTGACGCCGCTGACCCAGCTCGCCGCCAACCATTTCCTGCTCGAGCTCTCCCACGGACCGACGCTCGCCTTCAAGGACGTGGCGATGCAGTTCCTCGGCCGCGTCATGGACCACGTTCTGGCGCAGCGCGGCGAGCGCGCCACCATCGTCGGCGCCACGTCGGGCGATACCGGCGGCGCCGCGATCGAGGCCTTCAAGGGCCGCGAGCGGGTCGACGTCTTCATCATGTATCCGCACGGCCGCGTCTCCGACGTCCAGCGCCGCCAGATGACGACCGTGAACGACCCCAACGTCCACGCGATCGCGCTTCAAGGCACCTTCGACGACGCCCAGGGCATCTTGAAGGGGATGTTCAACCACTTCTCCTTCCGCGACCGCATCCGCCTGACCGGGGTCAACTCGATCAACTGGGCCCGCGTGGTGGCGCAGGTGGTCTATTATTTCTACGCCGCCTGCGCGCTGGGCGCCCCCCATCGCAAGGTGTCGTTCTGCGTGCCGACCGGCAATTTCGGCGACATCTTCGCCGGCTTCGTCGCCAAGAAGCTCGGCCTGCCGATCGAGAAGCTGGTGATCGCCACCAACGTCAACGACATCCTCCACCGCACCCTCGAGACCGGCGCCTACGAGTTGCGCGACGTCGTGCCCTCGCAGTCGCCGTCGATGGACATTCAGGTCTCCTCGAATTTCGAGCGCCTGCTGTTCGAGGCGATGGGCCGCGACGGCGAGGCCGTCGCCGGGCTGATGTCGAGCCTGTCGCAGGGACGTTCCTTCACCGTGCCGGAGGAGGCGCTCGCCGCGATCCGCGCCGACTTCGCCTCCGGCCGCGCCGACGAGGCGGAGACCGCGGCGACCATCGCCCGCGTCCGCGCCGAGACCGGCGAGACGATCGACCCGCACACGGCGGTGGCGGTCTCGGTCGCCGAGCGCTTCCTCGGCGACGAGGTGCCGATGATCACGCTCTCGACCGCCCACCCCGCCAAGTTCCCCGACGCCGTCGAGGCCGCCACCGGCGTGCGCCCCGGCCTGCCGGTGTGGCTCGGCGATCTGATGGAGCGCGAGGAGCGTTTCGAGGTGGTCGCGAACGATCTCGTCGCGGTGGAACGCTTCGTCGAGGAGCGCTCGCGCGCCGTCCACATCTGAACGGAGGCGCGCGCCGCCCCCAGCCGATCGCATCGAACCAGAGGGAAGGGCCCACCAGAGCATGAACGTCGAGGTGACCAAGCTGGCGAGTGGACTGACCGTCGCCACCGAGCGCATGCCCCATCTGGAGACGGCGACGCTCGGCGTCTGGGTCGGCGCCGGATCGCGTTCGGAGCGCGCCGAGGAACACGGCATCTCCCATCTCCTCGAGCACATGGCCTTCAAGGGCACGACGACGCGCTCGGCGCGCCGCATCGCCGAGGAGATCGAGGCGGTCGGCGGCGAGATCAACGCCGCCACCTCGGTGGAGAACACCTGCTACTACGCCCGGATCCTCGCCGACGATCTGCCGCTCTCGGTCGACATCCTCTCCGACATCCTGACCCGCTCGGTCTTCGATCCGGAGGAGCTCGAGCGCGAGTGCCACGTCGTCCTCCAGGAGATCGGCGCCGCCGACGACGCGCCCGAGGATCTCGTCTTCGACCTGCTCCAGGAGCGCGCCTTCCACGGCCAGCCGATCGGCCGGCCGATCCTCGGCACGCCCCAGACCGTCGCCTCCTTCGGCCGCGAGCATCTGACCACCTATCTCGATCGCCATTATCTGAGCTCGCGCGCGGTGATCTCCGCCGCCGGCCGGGTCGATCACGACGAGATCGTCGCCCTGGTCGAGCGCCATTTCGCCGAACTGCCGACCGGGACCGCGCCCGCCGAGGAGCCGGCGACCTATCTCGGCGGCGACGTGCGCGAGGTGCGCGACCTCTCCGAGGCGCAGGTGACGCTCGCCTTCGAGGGCCGGCCCTATGCCTCGCCCGATCACCACGCCGCCCAGATCCTCGCCACCGTGCTCGGCGGCGGCATGTCGAGCCGTCTCTTCCAGGAGATCCGCGAGAAGCAGGGCCTCTGCTATTCGATCTCCGCCTTCCACTGGGGCTATCGCGAAACCGGCCTCTTCGGCATCCACGCCGCCACCGGCGAGGGCGACCTCGACCGTCTGATGGCCGGCCTCGCCGACGAGATCGCCCGCAGCGTCGAGACGCTCGACGAGGCGGAGCTCCGCCGCGCCAAGGCGCAGTTGCGCGCGGGCCTCCTGATGAGCCTCGAGAGCCCGGTGTCGCGCGCCGGCCAGATCGCCCGTCAGATGCTGATCTGGGGGCGTCCGCTCACCACCCGCGAGATCCTCGAGGGCGTCGAGGCGGTCGATCGCGCCCAGCTGCTGCGCCTCGCCGGCGAGATCTTCCACGGCTCGCCGGCCACGCTGGCGCTGGTCGGTCCGGTCGAGAAGGCCATGTCGGCGGATGCCTTCGCGGCGCGTCTGGCGGGCCGTGTCTGAGGCGGGGAGGGGCGGGCCATGAGGTTTCTCAGAACCGATCCGTCCGAACTTCTGCCGACCCTGCACGGCCAGCGCGTGGTGCTGCGCGGCCCCGATTCCGACGATCTCGACGCGTGGAAGGCGCTGCGCGGCGCCTCGCGCGCCTTCCTCGAGCCGTGGGAACCGCTGTGGCCGGTCGACGATCTCGAGAAGCCCGCCTTCCGGCGCCGCCTGTCGCGCTGGACCCGGGAGATCCGCGACGGCGTGACCTTCCCCTATTTCGTCTGTGCTCGGGAGACCGGCGCGCTCCTCGGCGGCGTCACCCTGGCGCAGGTGCGCCGTGGCGTCACCCAGACCGGCACCATCGGCTATTGGATGGGGGAACCCCATGCCGGGCGCGGCTACATGAGCGAGGCGGTCGGCGTGCTCGCCGTCCATGCCTTCGGCACGCTCGGCCTGCATCGGCTCGAGGCCGCCTGCCTGCCGCAGAACGGTCCCTCGATTCGTCTCCTCGAAAAGGTCGGATTCGCTCGCGAGGGTCTCGCCCGCGCCTATCTCTGCATCGCCGGACGATGGCGCGACCACATCTTGTGGGGTCTCCTCGCCGACGACCCGCTGTTTCCCGCGCGTCCCGCGTCCGGCGAAGCGGCGTTCGAGGCCGCGTCGGTGGGTTTCGCGCCCCGGGCGCTTGTCGAGGACAGCCCCGGTCGGTAACACTCCGGAGCGAACCCGTGCGTCGGAAGCGCGCGGGAGGTGGGAAGGACGATTCCTTGAAGGGACTGCGCGCGGCTCTCCTCGTGCTCGTGGCGATGCTGTCGATGGTGTTCGCGCACGATCGCGCCTTCGCCGTGGAGGCCATCACGGTGCCGTTCGACGTGCCGGCGCTCGACCTCACCCATGCGGTCGAGCTGCGGGCCAACGCCGGCGATCGTCTCCAAGTCTCGACCGCGCCAGGCCCGGACGGCATCGTCCGCCGCATCGAGGTGCGCTCGACCCAGTCCGGCGACACCGATTGGGTCGTCTTCGCGCTGAAGAACAATTCCGACGAGCAGATCGACCGGCTCATCGTCGCGCCCTTCTTCCGCCTCGCCGGCTCCGGCGTCCTCGCCCCCGATCTCGGCTCCTCGCGCATCGCCTCGATCTCGACCTCTCAAGGCCTCGCGCCGGAGCGGCAGGCCAATGCCGAGGCCGACGTCTTCCTGGTGACGCTCGATCCGCGCACCGTCGTCACCGTGGTGATGGAGCTGCGCTCGCCGCGTCTCCCGAAGCTCGTCCTGTGGGAACCCGACGCCTACAAGGACAGCGTCAACGCCTACACGCTCTTCCGCGGCATCATCCTCGGCATTTCCGGCCTCTTGGCGCTGTTCCTGACCATCCTCTTCGTGGTCAAGGGCTCGGCCATGTTCCCGGCGACGGCGGCGATGGCCTGGGCGGTGCTGGCCTATCTGTGCATCGACTTCGGCTTCTGGGACAAGTTGTTCCGCCTCCAGTCGGGCGCCGATCAGGTTTATCGGGCCGGCGCCGAGGTGATGCTGGCGACGACGCTGGTGGTGTTCCTCTACGCCTATCTCAACCTCAACCGATGGCACGTCAGCTACTCGCACATGGTGGCGGCGGCGGTTCTGGTGCTGCTCGGCCTGCTCGGCGTGGCGGTGGTCGATCCCGGCATCGCCGCCGGCGTGGCGCGCGTCGCCCTCGGCGTCCTCGCGGTGATCGGCGCCGGGCTCATCGCCTGGCTCGCCGCTCATCGCTACGACCGCGCCATCATGCTGATCCCGACCTGGATCCTCTTGATCGCCTGGCTGATGGCGGCGGGTCTCACCGTTTCCGGCGGCATCGACAACGACGCGGTCCAGCCGGCGCTCGCCGCCGGTCTGGTGCTGATCGTCATGCTGATCGGCTTCACGGTGATGCAGCATGCCTTCGCCGGCGGTGTCGTCGCCCAGGGCGCGACCGGCGAGACCGAGCGCCGGGCGCTCGCCCTGGTCGGCTCCGGCGACATGGTCTGGGATTGGGACGTGCTGCGTGATCACATCTGGGCGAGCCCCGAGGTCGAGGATCTCCTCGGCGTCGAGCCCGGCACGCTCGAGAGCGCCGCGCGCGACTGGCTGGAGATCCTCCACCCCAAGGACCGCGACCCGTTCCGCTCGACCCTCGACGCGGTGGTCGAGCAGCGCCGCGGCCGGGTCTCGGTGACCTTCCGTCTGCGCGCCCGCGACGGCCATTTCCGCTGGTTCAAGCTGCGCGCCCGGCCGGTGATCGGCTCCGACGGCGAGGTGGTGCGCTGCGTCGGCACGCTGCTCGACGAGACCGACATCCACAACGCCGAGGAACGGCTGCTGCACGATGCCGTCCACGACAATCTGACCGGCCTGCCCAATCGCGAACTGTTCTTCGACCGCATCTCCTCGGCGATCGTCCGCGCCCGCGCCGAGGGCATCGGCCGCCCGTCGATCATCATCGTCGACATCGACCGCTTCAAGAACGTCAACGACAGCCTGGGGCTTTCGATCGGCGATTCGATGCTGTTGACGGTCGCCCGCCGTCTCGCCCGCCAGATGAAGCCGCAGGACACGCTCGCCCGCATCGACGGCGATCAGTTCGGCGTCGTGGTGATCTCGGAGAATGAGCCGGAGCGCATCGCCGCCTTCGCCGACGGCATCCGCCGCGCCCTGAAGACGCCGATCACGCTCGGAGACCGCGAGGTCTTCCTCACCACCTCGATCGGCGTGGCGATCTGGGACGTGGCGTCGAAGAAGGAGGACGATCTCGTCAAGGACGCCGAGATCGCCATGTATCACGCCAAGCGCCTCGGCGGCGACCGCATCGAGGTGTTCCGCCCCTCCTTGCGCCAGCACGCGGTCGACACGCTGGCGATCGAGAGCGATCTGCGCCGCGCCCTCGAGCGCGAGGAGATCAAGGTCCTGTTCCAGCCGATCATCCGCCTCGCCGACGAGAGCATCGCCGGCTTCGAGGCGCTGGTGCGCTGGGATCACCCGAAGCGCGGCCGCCTCGGCGCCGGCGAGTTCATCTCGATCGCCGAGCGCTCCGGCCTGATCATCCCGCTCGGCCTCCTGGTGCTCGAGAAGGCGGCGCGCCAGCTGGCGGCGTGGCAGGAGGAATTCGGCGCCGATCTCGGCATCTTCACCTCGGTCAACGTGTCGAGCCGTCAGCTCCTACGCCACGACCTCATCAACGACGTCAAGGCGGTGCTCAGCCGGGTCGACGTGACGCGCGGCACGCTCAAGATCGAGGTCACCGAGAGCCTCGTCATGGAGAACCCGGAATACGCCGCCAAGGTGCTGGAGCGGATCAAGGAGCTCGGCGCCAGCCTCGCTCTCGACGACTTCGGCACCGGCTATTCCTCCCTCGCCTATCTCCAGCGCTTCCCCTTCGACAGCATCAAGATCGACCAGTCCTTCGTGCGCGGTGCCTCCAAGGAGCAGCCGGTGCTGTTGCGCTCGATCGTCTCGCTCGCCCACGACCTCGGCATGGACGTGATCGCGGAAGGAGCCGAGACCCGCGCCGACGTCGAGATGCTGATGGCGCTCGGCTGCGAATGCGCTCAAGGGTTCGCCTATGGCGAGGCGATGTCCGGCGAGGAGGCCCGCCGCCTCCTCGGCCGCTCGATGCGCACCGCCGCCCAGTGAGGTACAGGTGACGTAGGGTGCAATAGGCGAAGCCGTATTGCACCATTCGGCGCTCCCACCGGATCGCCGATCGCGCCCGAGCTCGTTGCGAGAGGGGCACGGCCCACCGGGGGCGCCGCTCGACGATGGGCATCGGCTCGGACGGTGCAATACGCTTCGCTATTGCACCCTACGGTCATCCGTTTGCCGCGTTCACCGTGTCGGCCCTGTCCGCCGCCGCTCCGCCCGGACCCGCGCGGTGAACACCCCGACCGCGGCGATCGCCAGTCCATACCACGTCAGCGCGTAGCCGAGATGGTTGTCGGAAAAGGAGAGCCGCGTCTCGCCCGCCTGCGGCAGACCCGAGGGCGGGGTGGCACCGACGCCGGCGTCGATCGTATAGGGCAGGGTCCGGTCGACCGGCAATCCGAACGCCGCCGACAACCGGAGCGGATCGCGCACGAACCATTCGTTCTTGGCCGGAACGTCGTCGGGGGTGAAGGCCCCGCGCGGCTCGGGCGGGCGCGCCAGACCCTCGATGGTCACGTCGCGGGTCGGATCGGCCGGGGTTTCCCGGCCGAGCCGATCGAGCGGCACGAAGCCGCGATTGATCCAGACGATCGTCCCGTCGGCGCGCCTCAACGGGGTCATCACCCATTGCCCCGGCCCGCCGAAGGCGCCACGCGGCTCGCCGAGCAGCGCCTGGACATGGGCCTCTGCGCCGGCGAGCCAGCGGCCCGTGACCCGCACCACCGTATAGTCGAGCGCCGCCGGATCGTGCGCGAGCGCGGCGTCGAGACCGGGGGCGGGGATCGCGGGCGCGCTCGCCCGCGCGGTCACGGTGGCGATCAACGCATGTTTCCAGGCGAGACGCTGCACCTGCCAGGTGCCGAGGCCGATCAGGCAGAGGGTCGCGACCGCGGTCGCGGCCCCGGCGAGCACGAGCCCGCTCCGCGGGGTCGCGGTGGAGGGCGCCGGCAGCGCGACCCGGCCGCTCGCCCGGCTCGCCGTCACGGCGCGTCCTCCGACGGCGGCGGCGGCGTTGCGAGCCGGCCCTCGCGGGCGCGATGGCGATATTGCAGGGCGATCATCAGCGCCTTGGCCGGCCGCAACAGGCCGAGCGACAGGATCAGGGTCAGCGGCAGCCACAGGACCGCGTGCACCCAATAGGGCGGCGAGACCTTCACCTCGGTGACGAGCGCCGCCACCACGACCACGAAGCCGACGATCAGGATGATGAAGACCGCCGGCCCGTCGCCGGAATCGACGAAGCGCGTGTCGAGCCCGCAGGCTCGGCAGCGCGCCGTCGGCGTCAGGAACCCGTCGAAGAGCGGCCCCTCGCCGCAGCGCGGGCATCGCGACAGGAGCGCGACGCGGGCGAGGCCGGCGGCGGGGCGTTCAGGGGGCGTCGTGTGCGTCTCGACTGCGATGATGACGTCCTCCGCCGGCGGGGAGGTTCCCCACGCCGGCTCTCTCGTTGGTTCGCGACTAGTGAGCGCCGGCGACGCCGCGCCCGAACACGTAGATGCAGACGAACAGGAACAGCCACACCACGTCGACGAAGTGCCAGTACCAGGTCGCCGCCTCGAAGCCGAAATGCTGCTTCGGCGTGAAGTGGCCCTTGTTGGCGCGGATCAGGCAGATCGCGAGAAAGATCGTGCCGACGATCACGTGGAAGCCGTGGAACCCGGTCGCCATGAAGAAGGCGGCGCCGTAGATCGAGCCGGAGAAGCCGAAATGGGCGTGGCTGTATTCATAGGCCTGGAGGCAGGTGAAGAGGAAGCCGAGCACCACGGTCACGCTCAGGCCCTGGCGCAGGCCCTGGCGATCACCCTCGAGCAGCGCGTGATGGGCCCAGGTCACGGTGGTTCCGGAGAGGAGCAGGATCAGCGTGTTGAGGAGCGGCAGATGCCACGGGTCGAAGGTCTCCACCCCGTGCGGCGGCCACACCCCGCCGGTGAAGGCGGTGCGCATCACCTGCTTGACGTCGTCGGGGTAGAAGGCCGCGTCGAACCACGCCCAGAACCACGCCACGAAGAACATCACCTCCGAGGCGATGAACAGGATCATGCCGTAGCGCAGATGGAGCGACACGACCGGCGTGTGGTGACCGCCGTTGGCCTCCTTCACCACGTCGGCCCACCAGCCGTACATGGTGTAGAGCACCAGCGCGAGCCCGGCGAGGAACAGCCACGGATTGGCGAGATCGACGCCGCCCAGCTCGAGGTGCTCCCCCATCCGCCAGCGGAACAGGCCGATCGCCCCGATCGCCGTGACGAAGGCCCCGACCGAAGCCGTCAACGGCCACGGGCTCGGATCCACGATGTGGTAGGCGTGATTGCGGCCGTGTGCCTCTGCCATGGGTCGATCCCTCGCGGTCGTCAGGTCTTCGGTGCGCTCGTCACCGCCCGGCCCGCCGTCTCGGGCGCGTCGGGGGCGGTGAAGAACGTGTAGGAGAGCGTCAGGCCGGCGAGGCCCTTGACGTTCTTGTCGTGGTCGAGATCGCGATCGACCCAGAAGGTCACCGGCGCCTCGATCACCTGGCCCGGCTCCAACACCTGTTCGGTGAAGCAGAAACAGGCGAGTTTGGTGAAGTAGTAGGCCGCCAGCGGCGGCGTCACGTTGAAGGTGGCGACGCCGCGCGTGCGCTTGTCCGAGCGGTTCTCGATGCGGAAGGCGACGGTCACCGTCTCGCCGAGCCGCACGTCGACCGACGGCACGTCGGGCGTGAAGGTCCAGGGCAGACCGCCGTTCACGTTGGTGTCGAACCGCACCTCGATCGACCGTCCGAGCGCCTCCTCCGGGGCTTTGGTCGCCACCGTCGGGGTGCCGCCGTAGCCGGTGGTCGCGCAGAACCAGCGATAGAACGGCACCGCCGCGAAGGCCGCGCCGAGCATGCCGAAGGTCAGCCCCGCCAGCACCACGGCCACGCGCCCGTTGCCGCGCGCGGTCGCCCGCGCCGGTCGGCTCGAGGGCGTGGCGCGGGGCTCGGTCATGACAACCCCGGCAGCTTGAGGCCGAGCTTGGCCATGGTGGTCAGGTAGAACAGCACGACCAGCGCCGCGAGCACGAAGCCGATCGCCCGATTGCGGGCGCGCCGAGCGGAGAGCTCGGCTTCGCTCGGAACATGGCCCTGGGGCGGGGGAACGTGGATCATCGGCGGCCTCCCTCAGGCGAAGAGACGTTCGGCGGCGATCACCGCGAACAGCGTGGCGAGCCACAGGATCGAGAAGCCGAAGAGGCGCCCGCAGGCGAGGCGCGCGGCCGGCCCCTCGCGCCGGACGAAGACCATCGCCGCCAACGCGACGAAGACGATCCCGCCGACGGCCGCGGTGGCGCCGTAGATCGGCCCGGCGAAGCCGAGGAACCACGGCAGCAGGCCGGTCGGCGCCAGCGCCAGCGAATAGGCGAGGATCCGCCGCCGGGTGACGTCCGGACCCATCACCACCGGCAGCATCGGCACGCCGGCGCGGGCATAGTCGTCGGACTTCAGGAGCGCCAGCGCCCAGAAGTGCGGCGGCGTCCACACGAAGATGATGGTGAAGAGCACCAGCGGCGCCACGTCGAGCGAGCCCGTCGCCGCCGTCCAGCCGACCACCGGCGGCAGCGCGCCGGCGGCGCCGCCGATGACGATGTTCTCCACCGTCCGCCGCTTCAGGATCATCGAATAGACGACCACGTAGAAGAGGATGGTGAAGGCGAGCAGGCCGGCCGCGAACCAGTTGGCGGCGAGCCCGAGCAGCAGAACCGAGAACACCGAGAGCCCCGTGCCGAAGGCGAAGGCCTCGTCGCGGGTGACGCGTCCGCCCGGGATCGGCCGGTTGCGGGTCCGCGACATGACCGCGTCGATGTCGGCGTCCCACCATTGATTGAGCGCGCCGGAAGCCCCGGCCCCGAGCGCGATGGCGAGCAGGGCGACCGCGTCGAGGATCGGGTGGATCCGGTGCGGCGCCAGGATCATGCCGACCAGCGCGGTGAAGATCACCAGCGACATGACACGCGGCTTCAGAAGCGCCCAATAGTCGGCGGGCGCGGCGAGCGAGAGCCTGGATCGCGTCTGGAGTCCGATGTCGGTCATGCGGTCGTCCCGTCTTCCGTTTCGATCGGCGAAGGAGAGCGGGGGCCCGAGGGCGCCCGCTCCCTACCGTTCCCTCAGTGCCCGTCGTCGGCGGCGATCACCGGCAGCGTGTCGAACTGGTGGTAGGGCGGCGGCGAGGAGAGCGTCCATTCGAGCGTGGTGGCGCCCTCGCCCCACGGATTGTCGCCGGCCGGGATCTTGCGCATGAACGCCTGCGCCACGCCGAAGAAGAAGATCAGAACCGACAGGCCCGAGATGTAGGAGCCGATCGAGGAGACGAAATTCCAACCGGCATAGGCGTCGGGATAGTCGGCGTAGCGGCGCGGCATCCCGGCGAGACCGAGGAAGTGCTGCGGGAAGAAGATCATGTTGACGCCGACGAAGGCGACCCAGAAGTGCAGCTTGCCGACGAACTCCGAATACATGTAGCCGCTCATCTTCGGGAACCAGTAGTACCAGGCCGCGAAGATCGCGAAGACGGCGCCGAGCGACAGCACGTAGTGGAAGTGGGCGACCACGAAATAGGTGTCGTGCAACACGCGGTCGAAGCCGGCGTTGGAGAGCTGCACGCCGGTGACGCCGCCGATGGTGAAGAGGAAGATGAAGCCGATCGCGAACACCATCGGCGTCTTGAAGGTGATCGACCCGCCCCACATCGTCGCGATCCAGGAGAAGATCTTCACGCCCGTCGGCACCGCGATCACCATGGTCGCCGCGACGAAATAGGCCTGCGTGTCGACGTCGAGACCGACCGTGTACATGTGGTGCGCCCACACCACGAAGCCGACCACGCCGATCGCCACCATCGCATAGGCCATGCCGAGATAGCCGAAGATGGGCTTGCGCGAGAAGGTCGAGACGATGTGCGAGACGATGCCGAAGCCCGGCAGGATCAGGATGTAGACTTCCGGGTGTCCGAAGAACCAGAAGAGATGCTGGAACAGGATCGGATCGCCGCCGCCCTCCGGCTTGAAGAAGGTGGTGCCGAAGTTGCGGTCGGTGAGCAGCATGGTGATGCCGCCGGCCAGAACCGGGAGCGACAGCAGCAGCAGGAACGCCGTCACCAGCACCGACCACGCGAACAGCGGCATCTTGTGCAGCGTCATGCCCGGCGCGCGCATGTTGAAGATGGTGGTGATGAAGTTGATCGCGCCGAGGATCGACGAGGCGCCGGCGATGTGCAGCGACAGGATCGCGAAGTCCATCGCCGGGCCCGGCTGGCCGGTCGAGGACAGCGGCGGATAGATCGTCCAGCCACCGCCGACGCCGTTGCCGCCCGGCGGGCCCTCGACGAACATCGACAGGACCAGCAGCGTCAGCGCGGGCGGCAGCAGCCAGAACGAGATGTTGTTCATGCGCGGGAACGCCATGTCCGGCGCGCCGATCATGATCGGCACGAACCAGTTGGCGAAGCCGCCGATCAGCGCCGGCATCACCATGAAGAAGATCATGACGAGGCCGTGGGCGGTGGTGAACACGTTGAACTGGTGCGGATCGGTGAAGATCTGTAGGCCCGGGTTCTGCAGCTCCATGCGGATGCCGATCGACAGCACCCCGCCGACCACGCCGGCGAACATCGCGAAGATCAGATAGAGCGTGCCGATGTCCTTGTGGTTGGTCGAGAACAACCAACGCCGGATGCCGGACGGCGCGCCGTGATGCTCGTGATCGTGAGCCCCGTGCGCGGTTGCGCCTTCAATCGATTTGAGATGCGTGGAAACGTCGACATGGGCCATGAGCGGTCTCCTGGCGAGGCGGGCGCGGCCGGCTCAGCGAGCGGCGAGGCGAGTGTGTTCGGCGTCCGTGTCGACCATCGCGGCGAGACGGGCATAGGCGGCGTCGAGATCGCTCTTGGCGGTGTCGGCCCAGGCGGCGTATTGCGCCTCGGTGACGACGTGCAGCGCGATCGGCATGAAGGCGTGGTCGCGGCCGCACAGTTCCGAGCACTGGCCGTAGTAGAGGCCGGGCTTCTCGGCCTTGAACCAGGTCTCGTTGAGGCGGCCGGGCTCGGCGTCCATCTTCACGCCGAAGGAGGGCATCGCCCAGGAATGGATCACGTCGGCGGCGGTGATCTGCAGGCGCACGATCTTGCCGACCGGCACCACCACCTCGTTGTCGACCGACAGGAGGCGCGGCTGACGCACCGGATCCTTGCGCTTGGCCTCGTCGAGGATGACCGAATCGAAGCTGACCGGCTTGCCCTTGTCGGACTTGAGGTCGGTGTACTCGTAGCCCCAGTACCACTGGTAGCCCGTCACCTTGATCGTCATGTCCGAGGGCGGGATCACCACCTCCTCGTAGAGCAGGCGGAACGACGGGATCGCCAGCGCCACCAGGATCAGGATCGGTACGACCGTCCAGGCGACCTCGAGGCCGGTGTGATGGGTGGTGCGCGAGGGCACCGGATTGGCCTTGGCGTTGAACTTCACCATCACCGCGATCAGCAGCGCCAGCACGAACAGCGTGATCGGGATCACGATCCAGAAGGTGAAGGCGGCGAAGGAATGGATGTGTTCGTGCACCAGCGTATTGGCCGGCTGCATGCCGATCTGCCACGGCTCGGCGCGCCCGTCGAGCGCCCAGGCGGGCGTCGCCACGACGGCGGCTGCGGTGGCGAGGCCGGCCGCGAACGACCGGCGCGGAGACGGCGAAACCGACGTCGACTGCATCACGCGACACCCCCTCGTCTCGTCGCCGGGCCGATCCCGCCCCCTCGGCGGGTGGTCGGCGCGCGACGTCGTATCCTCCGATGGATCGCGCCGTTTTCCCCCGAGCGCGATCGACCACGCTCGTTCGACGGCATGGTCTTCGATCGAAACGGTTCGATGTCCGTCTCTAATCGGTTCGTTAGGATGAGCACGGATCGTCGCATCTGGCAACCGTTCCATCAGGACTTCTCCTTATGCGAAATCGCATGGCGTCGCCCCGTCGGGCCCGCTCACGGAAGCGCCACGATCGCGGGCGAGAAAGCGGAAATCGGCCTATGGCGTCGTTCGCCGACGTCGGGCAACGTGAACGCATGATCGAACGAGCGATTCGCGCGAGGAATTTCCTCGCCGTCGCGAGGAGACGAACGAGATGACCGCGATGTCGCGTGTGGGATCCTTCCGTCGGCGCGCCGCCGTGAGCGCCACCGCTTCGGCCGTCGCCGCCCTGACGCTGGCGCTGGCCTGCGCCGGACCGGCCTTCGCGCAAGGGGCGGTCAAATCGTCGCATGGCGATTGGCAGGTCCGCTGCGACACCCCGCCGGGCGCCAAGGCCGAGCAGTGCGCCCTCATCCAGAACGTCACCGCCGAGGACCGGCCCAACGTCGGCCTCTCGGTGATCGTGCTGAAGACGGCCGACAAGAAGCAGAAGATCCTGCGCGTGCTGGCGCCCCTCGGCGTGCTGCTGCCGTCGGGTCTCGGCCTCAAGATCGACCAGACCGACGTCGGCCGCACCCCCTTCGTGCGCTGCCTGCCCAACGGCTGCATCGCCGAGGTGGTGATGGACGACAAGCTGATGGACCAGATGAAGACCGGCACCAACGCCACCTTCATCGTCTTCCAGACCCCGGAAGAGGGCATCGGCATCCCGATCGCGCTCAAGGGCTTCTCCGAAGGCTTCGACAAACTGCCGTGAGGCCGCCGGCGCGTCCGGCGCCGCGATGCCGAGCGATTTCGAAGGCGGTGCCGAAAGGCGCCGCCTTTTTCGTCTTCTGCAACCGAAAGGATACGACTCGGGCGCCATGTTCGCATTCGGCGCGCGATCCTCGGCGCCGGCCGACGAACGATCGGAGCGATCCCATGCTGAGACGCGGCTTTCTCCTCGGGCTCCCGAGCGTCGGGCTGGCCCTCGCCGGCTGCGCGAAGGAGAGCCCGCCGCGAGCTCTGCTCTATCGGCTGACGATCACGGTCGACACGCCGGAAGGGCAGAAGGTCGGGTCGAGCGTCGCTCGGCTCTGGGTCGGTTTCGGCGATGGGCCGCTCGGCGGCATGGGGGCGCCGATCTTCTTCAACCTGAAGGGTGCGGCCACCGTCGTCGACCTCGGCCCGCGGGGCTATCTCCTCTGCCTGCTCTGGCGAGATGAACGCCGGAGAGGCAGCCCCGATCAGGAGGGGCTCCTGGTTCCCTTCACCGCCCGACCCT
Organism: Pinisolibacter aquiterrae; assembly: GCF_019160155.1. Taxonomy (GTDB): domain Bacteria; phylum Pseudomonadota; class Alphaproteobacteria; order Rhizobiales; family Ancalomicrobiaceae; genus Pinisolibacter; species Pinisolibacter aquiterrae. The sequence continues at coordinate 47,289 of NZ_JAFNIH010000061.1, read as the reverse complement.
ATCGGGATCGAAACATGAAGATGCCGCAGGCGATCGACGCCGTCGTCGAAGCGCGACCGAAGGTGTCGATCCCGCTGGCGAGCCTGCCGGCCCTGGTGCGTTTCCGCGATCCGAGCCAACCGTCGACGGCGGAATGGATCGACCCCGCCCATCTCGACGCGGCCTTCGGGCCCGGCGTGGCGATCGCGCGGGTGGACTACGAGATCCTGGGCAAGCCGCCGATGAAGCCCGGCGCAAAGCTGACCGACGAGATCGAGGTGCCGGAGATCACCGCCTCGATCGCCCGCCTTCAGGCGGTGATCCCTTGGATCAGGCTGTCGAGAGAGAAGATCGCCGAGATGGTCAAGGGAAGCGATCTGGAGCCTATGACCAAAAATTACAAGTATGGAAGAGACATAACCAAGGACAGTTACATCAGGAGTCCGCAATGAGCGCCGAATATACAGCTTATGAGAAGCTCATCCTCTCGCTGGCTTCGATGGACGCCTACAATCGAGCTGCTGCGCCGAGCGTCACGATGCCGACGGAGTCGATCGGACCGCTGACCGTCCTAACGGATTCGAACAAGAAGAACATCGGCAATCTCGCCACCGATGGATTCGCCGCCGTCGCCTATACCGTGGCGGGAACCGGCACCAGCCTCGACGGCAAGACGATCATCGCCTATCGCGGCACCGACAACCCCACCTTGGCCACCGACCCCGTGAAGGGGGTGAGCGACGTCTGAAGCGGCTGGACGATCGGCGCGGGTTATGCGCCCCCCTCGCAGGGCGCTCTCGCCATCTCCCCCTCGGCGCCCTAGATTGACGGTTCGACACAGAACCACCGAGGCGCCCCGATGTCCGATCCGACCGACCTGCTTGGCCAGTACGGCCTCGATCCCGAAGTCGCCCGCCGCATCACGGCCGGGGCGCTCGACGGGGCCGACGACGGCGAGCTCTATCTCGAATACGTCCAGTCGGAATCGCTCTCCTTCGACAATGGCCGCCTCAAGGGCGCAAGCTTCAACACCTCCCAAGGCTTCGGCCTGCGCGCCGTCACCGGCGAGCTCTCCGGCTTCGCCCATTCCGGCGAGATCTCCGAGGCCGCGCTGAAGCGCGCCGCCGACGCCGTCGGCGCGGTGCGCGGCGGCCGCTCCGGCACCTGGGCGGCGCCCCCGGCCAAGACCAACACGCGCCTCTACTCCGACGCCAATCCGATCGGCGAGCCGAGCTTCGACGAGAAGGTGAGGCTCCTCGCCGAGATCGACGCCTATGCCCGCGCGAGCGACCCGCGCGTGCGTCAGGTCTCCGCCTCGCTCGCCGCCTCGTGGAGCGTCGTCGAGATTCTGCGCCCGGACGGCTACCGCGTCCGCGACGTCCGCCCGCTCGTCCGCCTCAACGTCTCCGTGGTGACCGGGGAGGGCGATCGCCAGGAGGCCGGCTCGCACGGCTTCGGCGGCCGCGAGGGCTTCGCCCGTTTCGTCTCGCCCGACCGCTGGCGTTCCGCCGTCGACGAGGCGCTGCGTCAGTCGCTGGTCAATCTCGACGCCGTCGCGGCGCCGGCCGGCACCTTCGACGTGGTGCTCGGCCCCGGCTGGCCGGCGGTGCTGCTGCACGAGGCGATCGGCCACGGCCTCGAAGGTGACTTCAACCGCAAGAAGACCTCCGCCTTCGCCGGGCTGATGGGCAGCCGCGTCGCAGCCCCCGGCGTCACCATCGTCGACGACGGCACGCTCCCCGACCTGCGCGGCTCGCTCTCCTTCGACGACGAGGGCACGCCCACCCAGTGCACCACCCTGATCGAGGACGGCATCCTCGTCGGCTACATGCAGGATCGCCAGAACGCCCGCCTGATGGGCGTCGCGCCGACCGGCAACGGTCGCCGCCAATCCTACGCCCATGCACCGCAAGTTCGCATGACGAATACATATATGAAGGCCGGGACGATGGACCCGGCCGAGATTCTGGCCTCGGTGAAGGACGGCATCTATGCGGTCAATTTCGGCGGCGGTCAGGTCGACATCACCTCCGGCAAATTCGTCTTCGAATGCACCGAGGCCTACAGAATCGAGAACGGCCGGATCGGCCCGGCGGTCAAGGGCGCCATGCTGATCGGCAACGGCGCCGACGCACTGACGCGGGTGAAGATGATCGGCGACGATCTGAGGCTCGATCCCGGCGTCGGCACCTGCGGCAAGGGCGGTCAGGGCGTGCCGGTCGGCGTGGGACAGCCGACGCTGCGCCTCGACGGGCTCACCGTCGGCGGCACCGAGGCGCGACGCTGACGTGACATTCGCGCCACGGTGAAACGCTACCGTGGCGTTCGTCGCGCGCCGCCGCGTGCCTCGCCTTTTCCCTGCCACATCGCCTCGCCAGTCTCGGTGCATCGCAACATCGAGACGGCGCGCCTCGCGCCCGGCCTCCGCCACGGCGGCCGATCTGGAGAAACCGCATGGCCGTGGACGTCGGCGTCACGACCCTCGCCACAACCGTACCCTTCGCGGCGCCGCTGCTTCTGATCGGCGCGGCGATGGTGATGGTGCCGGTCTTCAAGCGGCTCGGCCTCGGCTCGGTGCTCGGTTATCTGACCGCGGGCGTCCTGATCGGCCCGGCCGCGCTCGGCTTCTTCTCCGATCCGGCCGAGATCATGCATTTCGCCGAACTCGGCATCGTGCTGTTCCTGTTCCTGATCGGCCTGTCGTTGAAGCCGTCGCGCCTGTGGGCGATGCGCCGCGACATCTTCGGCCTCGGCCTCGCTCAGATCGTCGTCACCGCCGCCGCCATCTCCTTCTTCGGCATTCAGCTGTTCGATCTGCCGTGGAAGGGCGCGCTGGTCGCCGGCGTCGGCCTCGCGCTCTCCTCGACCGCGCTGGTGATGCAGATGCTCGAGGAGAAGGGCGAGACCCAGAGCCTGTTCGGGCGCAAGGCCTTCGCCATCCTTCTGATGCAGGACCTCGCCATCGTCCCCCTGCTGGCCTTGTTGCCGCTCCTGTCGCCGCAGCCGGTCCATGGCGGACCGAGCCTCGGCGTCGCCGTCGCCGAGGTGGTCGGGGCGGTCGCGGTGGTGGTCGGCGTCGGGCGCTGGCTGCTCAATCCGCTCTTCCGCCTCCTCGCCGCCTCCGGCGCCCGCGAGATCATGACCGCCGCCGCGCTCTTCGTGGTGATCGGCGCGGCGAGCCTCGTCTCGCTGGTCGGCCTCTCGATGGCGACGGGCGCCTTTCTCGCCGGGGTGATGCTGGCGGAATCGAACTTCCGCAATCAGCTCCAGGTCGACATCGAGCCCTTCCGTGGGCTCCTTCTCGGCCTCTTCTTCATGTCGGTCGGCATGACCATCGACCTGAAGGTGGTCGCCGAATATTGGGACCAGATGCTGGAAGGCCTGATCGCGCTGGTGATCGTCAAGGTCCTGGCGCTCTGGCTGGTCGCCCGCCTCGCGCGCGTCCCCCATGCCGATGCCGTTCGCGTCGCCTTCTTCCTCGCCCAGGGCGGTGAATTCGGCTTCGTGCTCTATTCGGCCGCGGTCGGGTCCGGCGCCATGCCGGCGGTGCTCGGCTCGGTGTTGATCACCGTGGTGACGCTGTCGATGGCGCTGACCCCGCTGGTGGTCGCCGCCGTGCCGCTGTTCCTGCCCAAGAAGCCGGAGAAGAAGATCGAGGAGGACTATTCCGACGCCACCGGCTCGGTGGTCCTGATCGGCTTCGGCCGCTTCGGCCAGATCCTCAGCCAGCTCCTGCTCGCCGAGGGGATCGATCTGACCATCATCGACAAGGATCCGTCGATGATCCGCTCCGCCGGCCGCTTCGGCTTCCGCATCTTCTACGGCGACGGCACCCGCCTCGACGTGTTGCGCTCGGTCGGCGCCGACCGCGCCAAGGTCGTGGTGGTGGCGACCGAACAGACGGCGGTCACCAATCGCATCGTCGAACTGGTCAAGGCCGAGTTCCCGCTCGCCAAGGTCTTCGCGCGGGCCTTCGACCGCGCCCATGCCCTGACGCTGCTCGACCGCAACGTCGACTTCCAGGTCCGCGAGACCTACGAATCGGCGATCCTCGCCGGCCGCGAGACCCTGCTCGCCCTCGGTCTCGACGCCGAACGCGCCCGCACCATCGAGGAGGACGTCCGCCGTCGCGATCTCGCCCGCCTCGCCCTCGAGCAGACCGACGGCCCCACCGCCGGCGCGGCGCTGATGCATCAGCGCCCGCCGCCGCGCCCCGAGCCCCTCAATCCGCCCCGCCGCACCGCGCGCCCGCTCTCCGACGCGACCGAGGAGGTCGCCCACGAGGATCCGGAGCCGGCCACCGCGAGTGGCATTTGAGCAACAGGTCGAGAATTATGCGACAGGGGGAACGTCGAGCGAATCGTCTTGGATTCGAAGGGGATTCTTTCTCGGATCCGACGTGCTAGTCTCCGATTCGCAACTCTTTCCAGGGGGACTACCCAATGAAGACCGTTCGTATCGTCGTTCTCGCCCTCGTCGCCGCCGCCGGCCTCTCCGTCGCCGGCTGCGCCAAGGCCCCGGCTCCGGCCCCGGCCGTCGTCAAGGGCTGATCGTTCGCGGCGAGGCGTGTTCCGGGTCCGCCCGGCACGCCTTTCGCGACGACGTCGCCTCATGGAAGATTTCATCTTCCCGAAACGGTGCCGGCGGTGACGTCGGCGCCGTTTTTTGCGTTTTCGCCCATGCCCTCGATCGTGTAAGACATGTCGGGAGGCGGCCGGAGCCGTCTCCTTCGAGGATCCACACACGCTCATGAACCGTTTCGAAAATCCGCGCCGTGGCGGCGAAGCCCAGATTCGCTATCTCGACGGCGACTTCCAGATCCTGGCCAACGGCAGCCACGTCACCTGCGCCGTGACCGGCGCCGTGATCCCGCTCGACGAGTTGCGCTACTGGAGCGTCGATCGTCAGGAGGCCTATGTCGACGCCGAGGCGTCGCTGCGCCGCCATCTCCAGGTCAACGGACGCGGCTGACCCGTCCCTCGCCGCGCCCCGGCAGGATCGTCCCGCTCACGCCGGACGTCGGTCGAGGCCGGCCATGGTCGCGCCGATCAGACGCACCAGCCCCTCGCCGTCGTCGAAGACGAGGGCGACGTCGAGCACTCGGGCGCCGCGCGCCAGCCGCGCGATCGGTCCGTCGGGAGCGTCGAGCCGGGCCGCGTCCTTGGCGGTGGTGACGAGATCGGCGTCGGCCGCCGCCGCCCGCTTCAGAAGATCGGCGGCCTCTCCGGCCGTATAGGGGTGGTGATCGGCGAAGGCGACGAAGTCGACCACCTGCGCGCCGCAGGCCGCGAGCGTCGCGGCGAATTTCCCCGGACGTCCGATCCCGGCGAAGGCGACCACTCGCCGCCCGGCCACCAGCTCCGGATCGAGCGGCGCGAGGTGCGCGTCGAACACCGGCAGCCCGCGCGCGGTCGCGGTCTCGATCAGCGCGAGGGTCGAGGGATGCGTGCCCTCGCCGCTGTCGACGATCACCAGCGCGTCGGCGCGCTCGATCTGGATCGCCAGCGGCGCCCGCAACGGCCCGGCCGGCATGACCCGCCCGTTGCCGAGGCCCGAGGCCCGATCGACCACCACCAACGACAGATCCTTGGCGAGGCGCGGGTTCTGGAACCCGTCGTCGAGCAGCACCAGATGGGCGCCGAGCCGCTCGGCGAGACGCGCGCCGGCGAGCCGGTCGCGGGAGACGATGGTGGTGGCGAGCCGGGCGTGCAGCAGCGCCTCGTCGCCGACGTCGCGGGCGCCGTGGTGGGCGAGATCGACCACCACCGGCCCCTCGAGCCGGCCGCCGTAGCCGCGCGTGACCACCATCGGCGTGAGCCCGCCCGCCCGAGCCATGCGGACCAGCGCTCCGACCGTCGGGGTCTTGCCGGCGCCGCCGACGGTGAAGTTGCCGACCGCGATCACCGGGATCGCCACCCGCCCGATCGGCGCGCGCCGCATCCGCGCGCCGGTCACCAGACCGTAGAGGCAGCCGAAGGGCGACAGGATCCGTGTCGCGCCGCAATCCTCGGCCCAGATCCGTGCCACCCAGCGGTTCATCCGTGTCGTCCTGTGTCTCGGGCGCGCTCGAGATGAGGCGCGAGCGCGGCGATGGTGCGGTCGAGCGCTCCGACCGAGGCCTCGACCACGTCGCGTGCCGCTCGGATCGATGCCTCGCGGCGCGGCGCGTCGTCGGAGAGCGCCACCACCTCGCGGGCGAGGCTCTCGGCGTCGGCGATCGCCGTGGCGCCGCCGCGCGCATCGAGATCGCGGTAGATCTCGGCGAAATTGTGGGTGGACGGCCCATGCAGGACGACGACGTCGAGACGCGCCGGCTCGATCGGGTTCTGCCCGCCGCGCGGACTGATCGATCCGCCGACGAAGGCGATCGGCGCCAGCCGGTAGACCAGCCCCATTTCGCCGATCGTATCGGCGAGATAGACGTCGGTGCGCGGCCCCGGCATCTCGCCGAGCGAGCGCGAGGCGACCTGGAGCCCCTGCTCGGCGAAATCGGCGCGCAACGCGTCGCCGCGCTCGGGATGGCGCGGCGCGATCACCGTGAGGAGATCCGGCATCTGCGCCCGCGCGGCGCGATGGGCCTCGATCGCCACCGCCTCCTCGCCCGGATGGGTGGAGGCGGCGAGCCAGGTGCGGCGCTCGCCGATCGCGCGCCGGAGCGCGGCGAGGGCATGCGGATCGTGGCGGAGCGGCGCCCCGTCGAACTTGAGATTGCCGGTGACCGCGACCGCGCCGACGCCGAGCGCGGCGAGCCGTTCGCCGTCGGCCGGCGCCTGCGCCAGGGCGGCGGTGAAGCGGCCGAAGAGGGCGCGCGGCAGCCCGTCGAGCCGCCGCCACCGGGCGAAGGAGCCTTCCGACATGCGCGCGTTGATCAGCACGAGGGGGACGGCGCGCCGGCTCACCCGCTCGATCGTGGTCGGCCAGATCTCCGATTCCACGAAGAGCGCCAGCCCCGGCCGCCAATGATCGAGGAACCGATCGAGGAACGGCGCCACGTCGAGCGGCACATATTGGTGAAAGGCACCCGCCGGCAGTCGCTCGACGGCGATCCGTGCCGAGGTCACCGTGCCGGTGGTCAGGAGAACGGCGAAGCCCGCCGCGGTCAGCCGCTCGATCAGCGCCAACACCGAGTTGGTCTCGCCGACGCTCGCCGCGTGGACCCACACCAGCGGGCCGTCGGGACGGGGCAGGCGCGGTCGGCCGAGCCGCTCGTGCCGTCGCGCCGGATCCTCCTTGCCGCGCCGGGTCCGCCGGTCGAGCACGATCGTCAGAGCCGGCGTCAGCAGGCGGCCGACGCCGCGCCAGACGACCAGGGCGAGTTCACCGAGGACGTCAGCCATCGTGGCCCCCGGCGCGTTCGTAGGCCCGGGTGAGCAGACGGTTCAAAGTGGTTTCGAGCTCCAGCCGCTTGGCCTCGATCATCGCCTCGTCGGCATCGGCCGGCACCGCGATCGGATCGGCGAAGACGGTGACGAAGCGGCCGAACGGCAGATTGAACGCCGCCCGGTCCCACGAACGCGCCATCCGCCGCCGCCGCGAGGTCACGGCGGCGAAGGGCAGGATCGGAACGCCGGAGCGCCGCGCCATCTGGATGATGCCCTCGCCCGCGATCTTGGCGGTCTTGGGCACGTCGGCGGTGATCATCACCGCCTTGCCGGCCTGGAGTGCCTTCAGCACCTCGACGAAACCGCGCACGCCGCCGCGCCGCGACACTTCCTCGCCGCTGCGCCCGCCCGAGGCGCGGATCGTCTCCGCCCCGAGCTTTTCCGCGACCAGCGCGTTGAGTTCGCCGTCGCGCGAGCGCGAGATCATCGCCGTCGGCCGCCAAGCCGGGGAGGGCACCACGAAGGGCACCATGAAATGCTCGCCGTGCCAGGTGGTGACGATCAGTGGGCGCGGGCCGTTCAGTCGCTCGATGAAGTCGGCCGGCTCGACGATCTTGCGGCAGGTCGTGTGGACCAACCGGAAATAGGCCGCGAGCAGGCTGGCCGCGACCTTTCGAAATCCGGATGTCGCCACCAGTTTCTTCAGCATGCGCCGGCTCCGAACACGACCGCGCGCGATCCCGCCGGCGCCGGGCGCGGCTGGGACGAGCGATGGGGGAGGAAACGATGGAGCCTCGCGGCGGCGGCGACCGTCACCGTGTCTGCGGCGGAAATCATCGTGGAAGGTCGTCCTCGATTGCTGTCGAGGACGCTTCTTAGCGCCGAAACGAGGCGCCGTCACCCTCGCGCGGGCCGACGGAACGAGAGGGCGGCGAGATGCCTCGGGCGGCGTCCGCCCGCGTCTCGCCCTTCGCGCGCATCCCGCGAGGACACGCCCCGCGAGGGGGTCAGTCGTGGCCGTGCGCCGGATCGAGCAGCCGATGCAGGTGCACGATGAAATACCGCATGTGCGCGTTGTCGACGGTCGACTGCGCCTTCGACTTCCACGCCGCCTTGGCGCTCTCGTAGTCGGGGTAGAGGCCGACCAGATCGACCTTGGAGAGATCGCGGAACTCGGTTCCGCTCAGATCCTCGAGTTCGCCGCCGAGGACGAGGTGGGGCAGCTGCGGCTTCTTGGATGTCGCGGTCATGTCGATCTACCGAACCGAGGGGGTGAAACCGATGTCGGTCGCGACGAGGCGCTCGGTCGCCTCATCCGATCAGACGGGCGAGGAGCGATCTCGCCGCGTCGTAGACACCGGGTGTGGCGGCGACCAGAGCCTCGTGGCGCGGCTCGACCTTGTTGTACAGCAACGGCTCACCGCTCGGGTTGGTGAACCGGCCGCCGGCTTCATGCACCAAGAGATCGGCGGCGGCAAGATCCCAATCGTGGGCATTGCCCGTTCCATAGGCGACGTCGAGCCGGTCGTCCGCGACCAGCGCGATCCTGAGCGCGAGCGACGGCACCGCCCGCTTCTGGGCGAAATTCTGTTCGGCGATCTCTCGTCGTTCCAGATACTTGTAGGGCGCGCCGAGGCGCGCGCCGGCGAGGCGGGTGCGGTCCGAGACCATCAGCCGATTGCCCGCGCAATGAGCACCACCCCCGGATGAGGCGGTCATCAACTTGCCCGTCGCCGGTTGATGGAGCGCCGCGACGATCGGGCGGCCGGCCTCGACGACGGCGATCGACACCGTCCATTCGATCTCGCCGCGCAGGAAGGCGCGGGTGCCGTCGATCGGATCGACCACGAAGACGCGCTCGCGGCCGAGCCGCTCCGGCCCGTCGGCGGTCTCCTCGGAGAGCCAGCCGTAGCCGGGCCGCGCCGCCGTCAGGCGTTCCGAGAGCAGCCGGTCGACGGCGAGGTCGGCCTCGCTGACCGGCGAGCCGCCGCTCTTCTGCCAGACCGAGGGATCGTGGCGGAACCAACGCATCGCCTCCTCGCCGGCGGCGAGGGCGGCGGCGGCGATCAGGGCGAGGTCTTCGGCGAGTTCCGGCTCAACGCCCGGCAATGGTCAGACCCTCGATCATCAGGCTCGGCGAGGCGATGGAGAAACGATATTCCAGATCGTCGGCGGCGACGAGGCGGGCGTACATGTCCTTCAGATTACCGGCGACGGTGATCTCGCTGACGGGGTAGAGGATCTGCCCCTTCTCGATCCAGAAGCCCGAGGCGCCGCGCGAGTAATCGCCGGTGATGCCGTTGACGCCCGAGCCGATCATGTCGGTGACGAGCAGGCCGCGATCGATCGAGGCGATCAGATCCTCGCGGCGCGCGGTTCCGGCGAGGAGCGTCACGTTGGTGGAGCCCGGCGACGGCGACCCGGTGCCGCGCGAGGCGCGTCCGTTGGAGGTCATGCCCAGTTCGCGCCCCGTCGCCCCGTCGAGGAGCCAGGTGGTGAGTACACCGTCCTCGACGAGGTTCAGCACCGGACCGGCCACACCCTCGCCGTCGAAGGGACGCGAGGAGAGGCCGCGCGGCCGGCGCGGATCGTCGACGATGGTGATGCCCGGCGCGAACACGGGTTTGCCGAGGCTGTCCTTGAGGAACGAGGTCTTGCGGGCGATCGCCGCGCCGTTGATCGCCCCGACCAGATGGCCGACGAGGCCGGTCGCCGCGCGCGGCTCCCAGATCACCGTCGCGGTCCCGGTGTCGACCTGACGCGGGTTCAGCCGCGCCACCGCCCGTTCGCCGGCGCGCCGGCCGATCGCCTCGGCCGGATCGAGGTCGCCGCCGAAGATCTTGGAGGAAGCGTCCCAGTCGCGCTGCATGCCGGTGCCGCTGCCGGCCAGCGCCGAGACCGAGAGCGAATGCCCGGTCCTGAGCCACGCGCCGGAAAAGCCGTGCGAGGTGACCAGCACCAGCCCGCCCAGCGACCACGAGGCGGAGGCGCCCCCGGAATTGCTGACGCCCGCGACCGCCCGCGCAGCGTCCTCGCAGGCGAGCGCCCGCGCCGTCAGCTCGGCCGCGTCCGGGGTCGAGGGGTCGACCAGATCGAGATCGGCGAAGGAGCGGGCGAGCAACGCCTCCTCGATCAGATCGGCCCAAGGGTCTTCCGGCGCCGCCTTGGCCATGGCGACGGCCCGTTCGGCGAGCGCGGTCGGATCGCCGAGGGCGTTGGCCGAGACCGTGGCGTGGCGCCGGCCGACGAAGACGCGCAGGCCGAAGTCGTCGCCCTCGGCGCGCTCGCTGTCCTCGACCTCGCCGAGCCGCACGCCCACCGAGAGCGAGACGCCGCGCACCGCCACCGCGTCCGCCTTGTCGGCGCCGGTCTTGCGGGCCGCTTCGACGAGACGATGGGCGGCGGCCTCCAGGGTGGACTGATCGAGCACGTCGGTCATGAAGCGGTCCTTGCGTTGGGGCGATCGGCGCCATCGTGTTCCGGTTTAGGCCGCCCGGCCGCCCCCGACAAGACCGGCGCGGGACGGGCGAGACTTCGATCGATCGAATCGTCGCGATCGTGGTCATGCCTCGATAACCCTATGCGGATCAACCCATTTTCAACCAGGTTTCTTAAGCCGGTCCTGGGCGGTGGCGAGTCATTCTCCCAGTCGACAGCGAGGTCTTCATCAGAAGAACGAAAGACCCGCAGGAGGCTATAGTGAGGCATCGAGCAACGATGACCTCGAGCGCCGGCATGGATGCCGCCGTTCGAGCGTTCGAACCCGTGCGTCTGGACCCGGCGGGGCTGCCGCATCGGTTCCGTTACGACACCGGCGTCGATCCCCGCACCGGCCGCCCGATGGGCGAGGCCGCCGTGATCCTCGACGGCACGATGGTGCAGGTCTGCCGTCGCCTGCCCTCGGGCATTCCGATGGCGATGCGTCTGCCGATGGCGGCCTTCGAGGGCGTGGCGGTGCGCATGTCCGACGATCCGTCCGATCCCGGCGGCGAGGGTCTGGTGATCCTCGAGCTGCTTCATCGCGACCCGCATCTGTCGCTGCCGCTCTCCGTCGCCCGCGATCTCGACGACGTCGTCGCCGATTGGAAGGCCTGGGCGCGCGTGTTGATGCTGCCGAAGCTCCTGGTGGAGACCGACGGTTCCTGGCGTTCGCTCGAGACCCGTCTCGGCGCCGTCGAGGTCGCCCCGGTCAAGCCGCGCCGGCGGCGTTCGATCCTCGCCGGCCGCCGTCCCCGCTTCCTCACCCGCCGCAAGGTGGGCGTGCGCGGCCGTGATCCGGTCGTCATCGAAAAATGCGAGATCTTCGGTCGCGAATGATCGAAGGGTGAAACGACGTTCCCCCCTGATCTGGCCCCGACGCTCGACCCGGCGTGCGGGGCCTTCTTCTGAGCGGCGGCCGCTTCAGAAGAGATGCCGGAGCCCGTCGGCGACGAGGCCGGCGAAGAGGATCCAACCGGCGTCGCGGTTGGACCGGAAGAGCCTCAGGCAGAGATCGGGATCGTCGATGTCGACCCGCCACACCTGCCAACCGAGATGGCCGGCGAAGCCGGCGAGACCGAGGAAGGCGAGCGGCCCGACCCCCGTGGCGACGAGCGCCGCGCCGAAGAGCGCCACCGTCAGCCCGTAGAGCCCGATCAGCCAGCCTCGCGTCCGCTCGCCGAAGAGCCGGGCGGTGGAGCGCACGCCGACGATGGCATCGTCTTCCTTGTCCTGATGGGCGTAGATCGTGTCGTAGCCGATCGTCCAGGCGATGGCGCCCAGATAGAGCAGGACCGGGGCGAGCGCCAATTCGCCGCGCGCCGCGCCCCAGCCCATCAGCGCCCCCCACGAGAAGGCCAGCCCCAAGAAGGCCTGCGGCCAGTCGGTGTAGCGCTTCATGAAGGGGTAGATCGCCACCACGCCGAGCGAGAGGAACCCGAGCACAATCGCGAAACCGCCGAGCTGCAGCAGCACCATGAGGCCGACGAAGGCCTGGAGCGCCAGGAACGCCTGCGCCTGCCGCACGCTCACCTGACCGGAGGGGATCGGCCGCGACCGCGTCCGCGCCACCTTGTCGTCGATCTCGCGGTCCACCAGATCGTTCCAGGTGCAGCCCGCGCCGCGCATCGCCACCGCGCCGATCAGGAACAGCACCAGATGCCACGGGTTCGGCCACGCCCGCCCGGCGCCGTCGGCCGCGAGCGCAGCCGACCACCAGCACGGCCACAAGAGCAGCCACCAGCCGATCGGCCGCTCCCAGCGGGCGAGCCGCGCATAGGGGCGCATCCACACCGGCAGGATCGTGTCGGCCCAATGCCCGCGCACGGCGTCGGCGACGATGCCGGAGGCGGAAGGGGAGGAGAGGGGGTCGGTCATGCTGTCGGTTCCGGCGGTCGGGCGCCCCTCGGCGGAGGGGATCCCCCGAGGTGAACCCGAACGCCGGCGAGGTCAAGTCGGCGGGAGGGGGATGCGACCCATCCCTCTCGACTCGGCCCCCGCCCGGCTGCTAGATCCCGCGCGGACGACGGACGCGCGAAGGGAGAGACCCATGAAGGTTCTGTTGATCGGTTCGGGTGGTCGCGAGGATGCGCTCGCCCATGCGCTCGCCCGTTCGCCGCGCCTGACGCAGCTCTTCGCCGCCCCCGGCAATCCCGGCATCGCGAAGGTCGCGACCTGCGTCGCCCTCGACGTCGCCGATCACGCCGCCGTCGTCGCCTTCTGTCGGCTGATGGGCGTCGAATTCGTGGTGGTCGGTCCGGAAGGACCGCTCGTCGCCGGCATCGTCGACGATCTCGCGGCGGCCGGCATCGCCGCCTTCGGCCCGTCGAAGCTCGCCGCCCGGCTCGAGGGCTCCAAGGGCTTCACCAAGGACATCTGCGCCAAATACGACATCCCGACCGCCGCCTACGGCCGCTTCGGCGATCTCGCGAGCGCGCGCGCCTATCTGGGCCGCGTCGGCGCGCCGATCGTCGTCAAGGCCGACGGCCTCGCCGCCGGCAAGGGCGTCACCGTGGCCATGACCCTGGAAGAGGCGGAAGCCGCCCTCGCCGATTGCTTCGGCGGCGCCTTCGGCACGGCCGGGGCCGAGGTGGTGATCGAGGCCTTCCTCGACGGCGAGGAGGCGAGCTTCTTCGCGCTGTGCGACGGCGAGACCGCGCTCGCCTTCGCCTCGGCACAGGACCACAAACGCGTCGGCGACGGCGACACCGGCCCCAACACCGGCGGCATGGGCGCCTATTCGCCCGCGCCCGTGATGACGCCGGAGATGTCCGAGCGCGTCATGGCCGAGATCGTCCGCCCGACCGTCCAGGCGATGATCGCCGAGGGCTGCCCCTTCACCGGCGTCTTCTTCGCCGGGCTGATGATCGGCGCCGACGGGCCGCAGCTCATCGAATACAACACCCGCTTCGGCGATCCCGAGACCCAGGTGATGCTCGAGCGCCTCGACGGCGACCTGCTCGACCTGCTTCTCGCCACCGCTCGGGGGACCCTCGCGGAAAAGACCGTGAGGCTCTCCCCCGACACCGCGCTGACCGTGGTGATGGCGGCGAACGGCTATCCCGGCAGTGTCGAGAAGGGATCCGAGATCCGGGGCATCGAGAAGGCCGAGGCGCTCCCCGGCGTCACCGTCTTCCACGCCGGCACCAGGGCCGACGGCGGCCGGATCCTGGCGAACGGCGGCCGCGTTCTGAACGTCACGGCGCGCGGCGCCTCGGTGTCCGAGGCCCAGGCCCGCGCCTATGCCGGCGTCGCGGCGATCGACTGGCCGCAGGGCTTCTGCCGCCGCGACATCGGTTGGCGGGCGGTGGCGCGCGAAAAGGACGCGTGAGCGGGAACCGAAGCGGGCCGAACGGCGTCCTTCCATCACCTCTCGTCCATGGCGCGTGAACGGCATAGGCTGGGGGACGATGGAGGACATGCCATGGAACTCGCCGACCTCTTCCCCGGTTTCGAGGCGCACACGATCGACGTCGGCGAAGTGAAGCTCTTCGCCCGCGTCGGTGGCCGCGAGGATGCCCCGCCGCTCCTCTGCCTGCACGGCTTTCCAGAGACCCATGTGATGTGGGCGAAGATCGCGCCGGAACTCGCCGAGAGCTTCCGTGTCGTCCTGCCGGATCTGCGCGGTTACGGCTGGTCGTCGGTCGCGCCGATCGAGCCCGATCATGCCCAGATGTCGAAACGCGTCATGGCGAAGGACGTGGTCGCCCTGATGGACGAACTCGGCCACGCCCGCTTCGCCCTGATGGGCCACGATCGCGGCGCCCGCGTCGGCTATCGCCTCGCCCTCGACCACCCGGGCGTCCTCACCCGCCTCGCGCTCCTCGACATCGTGCCGACGCTCGCCATGTGGCGGGCGATCGAGGCGGGCATCGACCTCGCCCCCCACTGGAAGAGCCTCGCCGCCCCGGCGCCGGGACCGGAGATCGAGATCGGCCGCGACGCCTCCGCCTGGCTGCACGAGACGCTGGTGAACTGGACCCGGGCGAAGGATTCGCACGTCTTCGGGGCGAAGGCGCTCGCCCATTACCATGCCTTCTTCACGGTGCCGGAACGGCTCGCCGCGACCTGCGAGGACTACCGCGCCGGCGCCACCCTCGACCGCGCCGCCGACGAGGCCGATCTCGCCGCCGGCCGCCGCATCGGCGTGCCGACCCGGGTGGTGTGGGGCGAGGGCGGTTTCCCGGCCAAGACCGGGATCTCGCCGCTCGATGCCTGGGCACCGTTCATGGCCGATCGCGCGCTGCTCTCCGGCGCGGCCGTCTCGGGCGGACATTTCCTGCCGGAGGAGGCGCCAGAGGAGACGCTGGCGGCGGTTCTGCCGTTTCTTCTCGCCGGGTGACCTTCTCTCTCGCCGACGATGCCCCCATCTGTCGACGGGGAAAGGACGACGTCATGCAGGATGTGAAGACGCTCCCTCGGATCGGTCTGGTGCTCGGCGGCGGCGGCGCGCGCGGTATCGCCCATGTCGCCGTGCTCGAGGCGCTCGACGAGATGGGGGTGGTGCCCTCGGCGATCGCCGGCACCTCGATCGGCGCGATCTACGGCGCCGCGCGGGCCGGCGGCCTCTCCGGCGCCGAGCTGCGCGCCCGCACGCTCGACAGTTTCGCCAATGGCACCGCCGCTCTCGCCAAATTGTGGACGCTGCGTCCGAAGAAGCTCGGCGATCTCCTCGGCGGCGGGTTCGGCCTCGGCCAGATCGCCCCGGATCGCATCCTCGAGATCTTCGCCGCCGATGCCTTCCCAACCACGTTCGACGACTGCGCCATTCCCCTCGCAGTGGTCGCCACCGACTATTACGGCGGCTGTGAAGCGGTCTTGACCAGAGGGCCGCTGCGCCGCGCGGTCGCCGCCTCGATCGCCCTGCCGACGATCTTCAAGCCGGTGGTGATCGACGGCCGAGTCCTGCTCGACGGCGGCATCATGAACCCGGTGCCGGTCGACGCGCTGCCGGTCGAGGTCGACGTCGTCGTCGCCGTCGACGTGGTGTCCTTCCCGGAACCGGCCGACGGCAAGCTCGCGCCCGGCGCGCTCCAGGCGGTCTTCGGCGCCTCGCAACTGATGCAGCAGCAGATCGCGGCCTTCAAATTCGAGGCCCGCCGCCCGGATCTCCTGATCCGCCCCCCGGTCAACGACGTGCGGATGCTCGACTTTCTCGCCGCCGAGAAGGTCCTGGCGGCGGCCGAGCCGACCAAGGACGAGGTCAAGCGGCGCCTGGGACGTCTGCTCGAGGCGTGGTGATCCCGGGCGGCGCGGCCGCTTCGAGGGATGCGCGGCCGGCGCCTCACCGCGACAGCCGCAGATGCTCGATCCACTTGTCGAAGAGGGAGGTCAGGCCGCTCTCGATCTCGCCGGTCGAGTTGGCCGACATGAAGTAGCCGGTGGAGGCGCAGTCGGCGAGCGCATAGGGCAGGTAGTCGCGCCGCTTGATCGACGACGACACGCCCGCGTCGAGCGATCCCCAGCTCGACGGCATGGTGGACCCGACGGTCGCCTCGTAACCCCAGTCGCCGGCGATGGCGAGATATTCGGTGTAGAGCACGCCGAAGGTCACGCCGTTCGCCTTGATCGGCGTGCAGTTGTTCGGCTTGTTCGGCGCCACCTTGGGCCAGGTCGAGGAGCCCCCCAGCACCCACGAGCGATAGGACTGCACGCCGTCGGTGACCATCAGCACCAGCTTCAGCGGCGAGGAGGCGCTGGAGCCGTCGCCGGCCGTGCCCATGATCGACTTCATCGTCTTCAGCGACGTGTCGAAATAAGTGCCGTCGACGCCGAGCTGCGAGGTCGCCCCCGAGAGCGCCGCGGTCGCCTTGCTCGTGTCGAAGGTCAGGTCCTGCGCCTTGGTCGTGTCCTTGTTGAAGTAATAGACGCCGACCTTGATCCGCTCGTGATTGGGATCGACGTCGTCGATCATCGCGATGACCTTCTTGGCGGCGGAGTTCATGACGTCGCGGCGCAGCGTCACGCCGAGAACCTGGGAGACGTCGAAGGTGTTGTTGTAGGATTTGCCGGCGATCACGTAGGGCCCGCCTTCGGCGACGTGGCAGGCGAAGACGCAATTGGCCGCGATCTTCATCGTGGTCTGGCCGGAGGTCGTCGCCGCGAGCCCCATCGAGGCGGAATTGTCGAGCAGCAGATAGACGTTCATGTAGGGCCGGTTCGGCGCCACCGCCGCCGAGACGATGGTGGCGTTGAACGTGTCGATCCCCGCGAGCGCCCCGAACGAGGTCGGCACCGAGAGGGTCGCGGTCGTCGAGACCTTGAGGGCCGATCGATCGATCGCCACCGTGTCGATCGCCAGCGTGCCGAAGCCGACGCCGTAGGTCTGGGCGCTCCAGTCCTTCACCGCCTGGGTGACCTGGGCGTCGGTCTTGGTGGAGAGCGCGTTGGCGCCCATCAGCGTGGCGCCGTCGACCACGTTCTGAACCTCCGAGCGGGCCTTGACGAGACGCGCGTAGTCGATGCCGGTGCCGACCGCCAGAACCAGCGGGACCAGGGCGAGCGCCAGGATCATCGCCACGTTGCCGCCTTCGGACCGCGAGAGACGCGCGCCCGCGCCCATGAGGGCGTGACGCAGGCGGGCGGGGAGGGAGGAACGACGCTGAGACATGAGTGGGTTCCGGTGCGCGCGCCGATCGGTCGGCTCGCCCGCAGTCTCGCGCGCCGACGTTGAGATTCCGTTTCGCGGTGCAATGAAACCCGGCCCGATCGAGCGATTCTCGCGCGGCGAAAGGGCAGTCGAACCCGGCGACAGGCGTGTTGCCGCACCGTATTCGAGGGTCACCTCTTCTTGCGGAAGAAGGTCTTGAGCAGATCGCCGGCGGCGACTGCGCTCAGTCCCGAATAGACGTCGGGAACATGATGACACGTCGGCGACGAATAGAGTCGAACGCCGTTCTCGACCGCGCCGCCCTTGGGGTCGCTCGCGCCGTAGTAGAGACGGCGGATTCGCGCAAAGGAGATGGCGCCGGCGCACATCGGGCAGGGTTCGAGCGTCACCCACAGGTCGCAGTCGATCAGTCGGTCCGAACCGAGGACCCGCCCGGCGGCGCGGATCGCCTCGATTTCCGCATGCGCGGTCGGGTCGCTCGTCTCCACCGTGCGATTGTGGCCGCGCGCGATCACCACGCCGTCCCGCACCACCACCGCGCCCACCGGAACCTCGTCGGCGTCGGCCGCCGCGCGCGCCTCGGCGAGCGCCTCCGGCATGAAGGAGAGATAGGGGCGATCGGACACGACGACGGGCCTCGTGGATGCGTGACGGATCCGCGCGGATTCGCGCGATTATCGCCCCTCCACCGCTTACATGTCCGAGCGCTTTCGTCTAGTAAGGCGCCATGACCAAGACACACGATACCGACGGCGCGCCGGAGACGAGCGCGAAAGGCGGCGACGCCGACACCAGGGACAACGGCGAGCGCGTCGCCAAGGTGCTGGCCCGCGCCGGCCTGTGCTCGCGCCGCGAGGCGGAGGAGTGGATCGCCGCCGGCCGCGTCGCCGTCGACGGCAAGGTGCTGGAGACCCCGGCCTTCACCGTCGGCCCGAACAATCGCGTCACCGTCGACGGCAAGCCGCTGCCGGTGAAGGAGCGCACGCGCCTGTGGCTGTTCCACAAGCCGCGCGGTCTCGTCACCACCAATCAGGATCCCGAAGGCCGTCCGACCGTCTTCTCGGTCCTGCCCGAGGACATGCCGCGCGTCGTCACCGTCGGCCGGCTCGACATCAACACCGAGGGCCTGCTGCTCCTGACCAACGACGGCGGCGTCGCGCGCGTGCTGGAACTGCCGGCGACCGGCTGGCTCCGCCGCTACCGCGTCCGCGCCTACGGGACGGTCGAAGAGGCCACCCTGAAGGAGCTCGAGCACGGCGTGTCGCTCGACGGCGTCGACTACGGCCCGATCGAGGCCGCCATCGAGCGCGTCCAGGGTCACAACATCTGGCTCGTCCTCGGCCTGCGCGAGGGCAAGAACCGCGAGGTGAAGCGCGTGCTGGCGAGCCTCGGCCTCGAGGTCAATCGCCTCATCCGCATCTCCTTCGGCCCGTTCCAGCTCGCCGACCTCGAGGAGGGCGAGATCCGCGAGATTCGCGGCCGCGTGCTGCGCGATCAGTTGGGCAAGCGTCTGGTCGCCGAATCCGGCGCCGATTTCGACGCCCCGCTGATCCACCACATGCAGGGCGACACCGACGAGGACGAGGGCCGCAAGCGCAAGATCCGCGCCTTCGGCGCCGAGGAGGCGCCGCGCGGCCGCACCCGCCCGCCGCGCACCGCGATGGAGTTCATCGGCACCGGCGAGAAGCGCGGTCCCGCCCGCGACGAACGCGGCGCCCGCGAGGGACGCGGCGAACGGCCCCATCGCTCCGAAGGGTTCCGTGGCCGTCCCGAGGGCGGCGAGGGGCGTCCGCAGAAGTGGCGCTCGGAAGGCTTCCGGGGCCGCGCCGACGGGGGCGAGGGCCGCCCGAACAAGCCGCGTTCGGAGGGATTCCGTGGTCGGCCCGACGGCGAGCGTCCGCGCTCCGAGGGTTTCCGCGGCCGTCCCGAGGGCGATCGACCGCGCTCGGAAGGGGGCCGGGGGCGTCCGGAGACCGATCGTCCGCGTGGCGAGGGCTTCCGCGATCGTCCGCGTGGCGGCGAGAGCTTCCAGACCCGCAAGCCGCGTGAGCGCGGCGAGGAGGGGCGCGGCTTTGCCGGCGATCGTCCCCGCTCGGAGGGATACATCGGCCGCGACGGCTACAAGTCGGCCGGCTTCCGGGGCCGTCCCGACGCGGAGCGCCCGCGTTCCGAGGGCTTCCGGGATCGTCCCGACGGCGGCGAGGGCCGCGCCCGTTCGCGCGCCGAAGGCTTCCGCGATCGTCCCGAAGGTGGTGCCAAGAAGGCGCCGGCGCGGGTCGAGGGCTTCGGTCCGCGTGGTCCGCGCGGCATGAACCCCGGTGGCCGCACCGGCCCCAAGGGCGGCGGCTCCGCCGGGCCGGACGGCGGCCCGCGCGGCTTCGGCCCCCGGGGCGAGGGCCCCGGACGTGGCGGCCCCAAAGGTGGCGGCCCCAAGGGCGCCGGCCCCAAGGGTGGCGGGTTCAAGGGTGGCGGGTTCAAGGGCGGCCCCGGTCGCGGTGGTCCCGGTCGCGGTGGTCCAGGCCGTGGTGGCGCCTCGCGCGGAGATCGCGGGTGAGGATCGTCGGCGGACGCTTTCGCGGCGCGGCGCTCGCCACGCCCAAGACCCAGGCGATCCGGCCGACCTCCGATCGCCTGCGCGAGAGCCTCTTCAACATTCTCGCCCACGGCCATCGTGAATGCCTCGAGGACACCCGTGTCCTCGATCTCTTCTCCGGCACCGGCGCGCTCGGCCTCGAGGCCCTGTCGCGCGGCGCCCGCTTCTGCCTCTTCGTCGAAGAGGCCGCCGAGGCGCGCGGCCTGATCCGCACCAACGTCGAGCATCTCGGCCTGACCGGCGCCACCAAGATCTGGCGCCGCGACGCGACGACGCTCGGCCGCGCCGCGCCGCAGGAGCCCTTCGACCTCGCCTTCCTCGACCCGCCCTACGGCAAGGGCCTCGCCGATCGTGCCCTCGCCTCGATGGTCGCCGGCGGCTGGCTGAAGCCGGGCGCCCTGGTGGTGGTGGAGGAGACGGCCGCCGTCGACGTCGCCGTCCCCGCCGCCATGACCCTCCTCGACGAGAGGCGACAGGCAGAGACGCGACTTCTCTTCTTGAAGTTGCTGCCTTCGACCTGAAGTCGAAAACGCGATATGCAGAAGTGCTTAGGTCGCGATGAACTGAAATTCGAGGTATTCTGGTGAGGTTCACTCGAATTTCGTCCTGTGAGTCTCGCTTTCCTCTACGCCATTAAGTTCATTTTAAGTCTTCACCGACAGATTGGATACATTCCAGAATTGGGGGCGACGCATCGATGCGGGGTCGCGCGCGATCGAGCCCCGTGTCGGGGGCGAAGATGCGCATATCCGTCAAGGCTTCACTGATCGCAATGGTCTCGATCCTGGTCGTCATGTTGGCGGTCCAGGGGTGGACGGCTCTTTCTCGTCTCGAGGCGATGTTCGCCTCGGAACAGGACATCGCCGAGAATTGGATGCCTTCGGTGAAGGCCCTCGCCGACGTGAAATATGCGATCACGCGCTATCGCCTCGGCGGAACCCGTCACGTCTTGACCACGTCGGACGCAGAGATGAAGGCGCTCGACGAGCGTCTGGTGGTCATGTCCAAGTCGATCGCCGACGATTTCGCGATCTATGAGAAGCTGATCTCGAGCGAAGAGGAACGCGGGATCTGGAACGGCTTCCTCGCCGACTGGAAGGTCTACGCCGCCGCGCAGGAGAAGGCGCTCGTCGCCAGCCGCAAGAACGAAAACGAGGCCGCCGCCGCCGCCTTCGCCGCGACGACCGAGCTCTTCGACAGGGCACTCGGCGCCCTCGATCGTGATCTGGCGCTCAACGAGAAGTCCGCGCACGCCGCCGCGCTCGCCGCCGAGGACGTCTTCGCGCGCGCCCGTCTCGTGGTGCTCGCCTTCGTCGTGGTCGCGGTGGTCTCCGGCCTCGCCGCGATCGGCTTCGTCGTGCTGCGGGTCACGAAGCCCCTGCAGAACCTGACCGAGGCGATGGGAGCGATCGCCTCCGGCAAGCTCACCACCGAGATCCCCTCCCAGGCGCGCGGCGACGAGATCGGCGACATGGCCCGCACCCTCCTCGTCTTCCGCGACGGTCTCGCCGAGACCGAACGCCTGCGCGCCCAACAGGCCGCGAAGGAGGCCGAACAGGCCGAGCGCATGGCCGCCGAGCGTCACAAGATCGCCGATCGCTTCATGGCCACCATGGGCGGCCTCGCCCAGAGCTTCGTGAAGTCCTCGGGCGAAGTCGCCGAGGCGGCGCGCAACCTCTCCGCCACCGCGGAAGAGACTTCGCGTCAGGCCGCCTCCGTCGCCCATGCGGCGGAAGAAGCTTCCACCAACGTCCAGACCGTCGCCGCCTCGACCGAGGAACTCGCCGCCTCGGTGCGCGAGATCAAGGGCCAGGTGGTGCACTCCGCCTCGATCGCCGGGACGGCGGCGGACGAGGCCGCCTCGACCGAAGCCAACATCCGCTCGCTCTCGGAAGCCGCCGAGAAGATCGGCGACGTCGTCAACCTGATCCGCGACATCGCCGGCCAGACCAATCTGCTCGCGCTCAACGCGACGATCGAGGCGGCGCGCGCCGGGGAGGCCGGCAAGGGCTTCGCGGTGGTCGCCTCCGAGGTCAAGCAGTTGGCGGCCCAGACCGCCAAGGCGACCGACGAGATCGCCCAGAAGATCGGCGAGATCCAGTCGGCCACCGGCGACACCGTCCAGTCGATCAGCCGCATCGTCGGCACCATCGGCTCGATCCGCGAGGTGACCTCGTCGATCGCCGGCGCCGTCACCCAGCAGGGCGCCGCCACCGACGAGATCTCCGGCAACACCCATCGTGCTTCGCAGGGCGCCAGTCAGGTCACCAGCAACATCGCCGGGGTCGGTCAGGCCGCCGAGATGACCGGCGCCGCCGCGACCCAGCTGATGGGCCTCTCCGGCAGCCTGTCGTCCCAGGCCGACAAGCTGACCCACGAGGTCGACGACTTCGTCCGCACCCTGCGCAGCGCCTGATCCCAGGCCCGGATCGCAGATCCTCCGAACGGCCCGAGCACCGGCGATCCCGGTCTCGGGCCGTCGTTCATTTCCGGCCGAACAGCCGCTCGATGTCGGCGAGCTTCAACTCCACCCAGGTCGGGCGGCCGTGGTTGCACTGGCCGGAATTGGGCGTCGCCTCCATCTCGCGCAGGAGCGCGTCCATCTCCTGCGGCCGGAGCCGCCGCCCGGTCCGGACCGAACCGTGACAGGCCATGGTCGCCAGGATCTCGTCGATCCGCGCCTTGACCCGGTCCGACGAGTCCCATTCGGCGAGATCGTCGGCGACGTCGCGGACGAGCCCGGCGACGTCTCCGTTCCTGAGGATCGCCGGCACCTCGCGCACCGCCACCGCAGCCCCGCCGAAACTCTCGATGACGAGCCCGACCGCGGCGAGATCCTCCGCCCGCGCCAGCAGCCGCGCCACGTCCTCCTCCGGCAGTTCGACGATCTCCGGGATCAGCAGGCCCTGGCGTGCGATGCCGGTCTCGGCCATCTGCGCCTTGAGCTTCTCGTAGGTGAGGCGCTCGTGAGCGGCATGGGCGTCGACGATGACGAGCCCGTCGCGGGTCTGGGCGACGATGTAGTTGGCGTGGACCTGGGCCCGCGCCGCCCCGAGCGGTCGCGCCTCGCTCGCCTCGTCGAGCGGCGCCTCGTGGGCGCGCGCGTCGGCGGACGGCGCCAGCACCGCGTCGAAGGGCGAGACCTCGCGCTCGCCGAGCACCGACCCGGCGATCGCCGAGGGCGAGGAGAGGTCGGGCGAAGCGGCGTCCGCCCGCCAGTCGAACGGAGCGCTCGGCCGTTCCGCCGCGCGCCACAGCGGCCCCGACGGAGGCGTCCACCCGGCCGCGCGCGCCGGGGCGGCCCAGGCCGAGGCCGCGGCGCCGGTCCTGAGCGCGGCGAGCGTCGCCGCGCCGCCGGTCGAGGTGGCGCGATGGCCCGCCGCCGCCAGCGCCTGCCGGAGCGCGCCGACCAGGAGCCCGCGCACCAGCCCGGCGTCGCGGAAGCGCACGTCGGCCTTGGTCGGATGGACGTTGACGTCGACCTCGCGCGGATCGAGCGCCACGTCGAGCACGACGACCGCGTGGCGGTCCGACGACATGACGTCGGCATAGGCGCCCCGGATCGCCCCGAACAGCATCTTGTCGCGCACCGGCCGGCCGTTGACCGTCAGATATTGCTGCGTCGAGGCGGCGCGGTGATAGGTCGGCAGACCGATCCGCCCGGTGAGCCGGATCCCCTCGCGCTCGGCCTCGACGAGAAGAGAGTTCTCCGCGAAGTCGTCGCCGACGATCGCCGCCACCCGCGCCGTCAGCGCGTCGTCGCCGCGCGCCACCGGCCAGTCGTGCGACGAGCGGTCCGCCCCGGAGAGCGAGAAGCGCACGTCCGGCCGCGCCAGCGCCAGCCGCTTCACCACCTCGGTGATCGCCGCCGTCTCGGCGCGATCGGACTTCAGGAACTTCAGCCGCGCCGGGGTCGCGAAGAAGAGGTCGCGCACCTCGACCCGGGTGCCGCGCGAGATCGCGCTCGGCCGGACGTCGGAGACGAGGCCGCCGTCGAGCCCGATCTCCCAGCCGTGTGCGTCCTCGGCGCGCCGGGTGGCGATCACCATCCGCGCCACCGCGCCGATCGACGGCAGCGCCTCGCCGCGAAAGCCGAGATGCTCGATGCGGAAGAGATCGTCCTCGGCGAGCTTGGAGGTGCAGTGGCGCTGCACCGCCAGCGTCAGATCGTCCGGCCCCATGCCGAAACCGTCGTCGCTGACCCTGAGCAGCGTCTTGCCGCCGCCCGCCGTCACCACCTCGATCCGGGTCGCGCCGGCGTCGAGCGCGTTCTCGACGAGCTCCTTGACGACGCTCGCCGGCCGCTCGATCACTTCGCCGGCGGCGATGCGATTGACGGTGGTCTCCGACAACTGACGAACGATCATGAGCCGAGACCCTCGTGGACGCGAACCGCCATTGTCGTGGATTCGCGGACGCGCGTCACGATCGAAGCCGATCCCTTCGTCTCGTCCTCAACGACTTGTTGCAGTGCAAAAGACGGAACGTTAAGAATGGCTCCCACTTCCGTCACGAGAGGTTTCTTCGATGCTCACTCTGTCGCCGTCGCGTATCTCCGGTCTGTCGGCCCTCGCCGCCGATTACGATGCGGTTCTCTGCGACGTCTGGGGTGTGCTCCACAACGGCGTCGCCGCCTTTCCCAAGGCCTGCGAGGCGCTGGTGAAATGGCGCGAGGGCGGCGGCAGGGTCGTGCTCCTGACGAACGCGCCGCGCCCGGCCGGCCCGATCCACGAGCAGCTCGCCCGCCTCGGCGTGCCGCGCGAGGCCTATGACGACCTCCTGACCTCCGGCGACGTCACCCGCGAGATGCTGATGGCGCGGCCCGAACGGGCGATCCTCCATCTCGGCCCCGATCGCGACCTCTCCCTCTACGAGGATCTGCCGATCGAGCTGGTCGACGACGCCCATGCCGAGGCGATCGTCGTCACCGGCCTCGCCGACGATACCCACGAGACGCCCGAGGACTATCGCGAGCGCCTCGCCGCGCTCGCCGAGCGCCGTCTGCCGCTGATCTGCGCCAACCCGGACATCGTCGTCCAGCGCGGCGTCCAGCGGGTCTGGTGCGCCGGTGCCCTGGCGCGGGTCTACGAGGAATTCGGCGGCGAGATCGCCCTGATCGGCAAGCCCTATCCGCCGGTCTACGAGGAGGCGCGTCTGCGCCTCTCGGCGGTGACCGGGCGCCCCTTCGACCATCTGCGCGTCCTGGCGATCGGCGACGGCCTCGCCACCGACATTCGCGGCGCCTGCAGTCAGAAGCTGGATGTTCTGCTCGTCACCGCCGGCATCCACGGCGCCGAATTCGGCCCGCTCGACGCGCCCGATCTGAAGCGCGTCGAGATCCGCCTGATGGACGAGGATCTCGCCGTCACCGCCTTGGTGCCGCGCCTCGTCTGGTGACGGCCGCGGTCGCGATCCGCTCCCGAGACGGGGCGGGCTCGCGGCCGATCTCGGTCACTTCTTGGCCGGTTCGGGCGTCGGCGCCGCCTGCGGCACGTCCGGGCCGACCACCACCAGACTGAGATCGCCGACGAACAGCCGCTTCGCGACCCGCTTGACGTCGTCGAGGGTCACCGCCTCGATCATCGCGTTGCGCTTGTCGATGTAGTCGATACCGAGATTCTCGATCTGGATCCCCAGGAGCGAGGCGGCGATCTTGTCCGACGTATCGAAACGCAGCGGATAGGAGCCGGTCAGATAGGCCTTGGCGGCGGCGAGCTCGGCCGCCGTCGGCCCCTGATCGCGCATCCGCTCGATCTGCGTGCGCACGAGCCCGATGGTCTCGTCGACCCGATCGGCCGAGGTGCCGACCGCGCCGAGGAACTGGCCGGAATGGACGAGCGGGGCGAGGCCCGTGGCGATCGAATAGGCGAGGCCGCGCTTCTCGCGCACCTCCGTGTAGAGCCAGGACGAGAAGCTGCCGCCGCCGAGAATATGGTTCATCACATAGGCGGCGATGAAGTCGGGATCGGCGCGCTTCAGCCCCGGTCCGCCGAAGCGGATCGTCGCCTGCGGCACCGCCAGAACCTCGCGGGCGCGAACCCCGCCGAGTGGCTGGACCTCGGCCACCGGCACGAGCTTGCCCTCCGCCGGCAGCGCGCCGAAGATGCGGTCGAGCGCCGGACCGAGCGTCGCCGCGTCGATGTCGCCGACCACGGCGATCTTCAGATCCTTGCGGGCGAAGAGACGGGCGTGCAGCGCCTTGAGATCGGCCGGCTCGATCGCCGAGACCGAGGCCTCGGTGCCCCGGCCGGGACGGGCGTAGGGGTGGGTGCCGAAGACCGCCTTGGCCCAGGCCCGCGACGCCACCACTTCCGGATTGCGCTCGGACCGGCGCAAGGCGGCGATCGCCTGCACGCGCATCCGCTCCACCGCCTCCTTGTCGAAGCGCGGCTTGGCGAGCGCCAGGGCGAGCAGATCGAAGGCCGCGTCGCGATTTTCGGAGAGGGTCTTCATCTCGCCGGAGAAGCGGTCGGGATCCTCGGAGAAGGAGAGGTCGACGGCGAGATCCTCGAGCCGGGTCTGGAACGCCTGCGAGGTCATGTCGCCCGCGCCTTCGTCGAGCAGGGTCGACATCAGATTGGCGAGACCCTCCTTGCCGGCCGGATCCTGGGTCGAGCCGCCGGCGAAGGAGAACTCGAGCGCGATCAGCGGAACCGCGTGTTCCTCCACCAGCCACGCCTCGATGCCCGAGGGACTGACGACGCGCTGGATGCGGCCGGCCGAAGCCGGGGCGGCGGCGAGGAGTCCCGCCACCAGCACGGCGGCGACGGCGAGCGCGCGCCCGAGGCGGGGGCGGCTTCGGAACGGATGAGACGTCATGGAAACGATCCTCTGCCGGTTCACGGGCGGGAGCGGTCACGCCCGGCGAGGCTCGCCGGCGCTTCGATCATGCGGATCGGTCCGGTCATCGCGCCGGCCCCCATCGCGCCGGCGCCGGCGATCGGGGCCTTGCCCGACGGCGGCGCGCTCTTCAGCTCGCCAGTCACCGATCCTTGCGGCGTCAGCCATTTCGCGGCCGCCTTCTCGACCTCGTCGGCGGTCACCGCGCGGATCCGCGACGGCCAGGAGCGGACCCGGTCGATGCTGCCGCCGACCGCCAGCTCGGCGCCGAAGAGACGCGCGAGCGAGGCCTGATTGTCCTGGACCTTGATCGCCTCGGCATAGACCTTGGTCTTCGACCGATCGATCTCGGCGGCCGGAATGCCGGTCTTGGCGACGTCGGCGACCACCGCGTCGACCACCTTGGCGAGCGTCTCGAAGGAGACGCCGTCGCGCGGCACCGCGTAGATCACGAAACGGCCGTCGTCGAGCGCGTCGGACTGGTAGTAGGTGCCGACCTGCGCCGCCAGCCCCTTCTCCACCACCAGCGTCCGATAGAGCCGGCTGGTCGCGCCGCCACCGAGCGTGTCGGCGAGCAGTTCCAGCGCCTCGCTGACGCCCGCCTCGGCGGTGTGGCTCGACGGAACCCGCCACACCCGCCGCCACGACGGCTGATTGACCCGCTCGTCGGCGAGCGCCACGGTCTGGACGACGTCGCTGGTCGGATCCTGCGGCCGCATCCGCTTGCCCGGATCGGCGCGCTTCTGCACCCGGCCGTAATGGCTGAGCGCCAGATCGCGCACGGTCACCTCGTCGACGTCGCCGGCCACCACCAGCACCGCGTTGTTGGGCGTGTACCAGCGATCGTAGAAGGCCTTGGCGTCCTCGACGGTCAGCTTCTCGACCTCGCCGCGCCAGCCGATCACGGGGATCCGATAGGGATGATTGGGATGGAGCGCCGCGTCGACCGCCTCGCCGAGACGCGCGCCGGGGTCGTTGTCGGTGCGCATCGAGCGCTCCTCGAGCACCACCTTGAGCTCGGGCGCCGCCGCCGCCGGATCGAACTGCAGGTTCTGCATCCGATCGGCCTCGAGGCCCATCACCATGCCGAGGTGTTCCTTGGCGACGCGCTGGTAATAGGCGGTGTAGTCCCACGAGGTGAAGGCGTTCTCCTGGCCGCCGATCGCCGCCACCTTCTTGGAGAAGGCGCCGTCCGGATTGGTCTTGGTGCCCTTGAACATCAGGTGTTCGAGATAGTGGGCGACGCCCGACTTGCCCGGCGCCTCGTCGGCGGAACCGGCCTTGTACCAGACCATGTGGGTGACGACCGCCGCGCGATGGTCCGGGACCACCACCACCTGCAATCCGTTGGGCAGCTGGAACGAGGTCACGCCGGCCCCGATCACCGGGGCGCCGAGGACCGCGGCCGCCGCCTCGGGGACCGGCGCCGCCACCGGCGGCTTGGCGACCGGCTTGGCGGCCGGCCCTTCGGCGAGGGCCGGGCTCGCCAGGGCGGCGGCGAGCAGCAGGGCGGCGGCGAGACGAGGGATCGGGCGCGACACGGGCGGGGCCTCCGGTTGTCGGTGGGCCGCGCGGATCGAGCTCGGGACGGCGCCGACCGCGCGTGGCGGAACGAGGGGTCAGGCGGCGACGGTCACAGCGGCCACCAGCCGGGCTTCCAGGTGGACTTCTCCTCCGGCGCCGCGACCGGCGCGTTGGGCGAGGGTTGGCGATACTGGTCCGGCGGCTCGATCAGCGACTTGCGCCCGGTCGGGTTGGCGGCCCGCTTGACCGCTTCCGCCTGGGTCGCGCCCTGGCCCTTCAATTCGTCGGGGGTGAGGCGGCGGCCCGGATTGGGGTCGTAGCGATCGATCTTGCCGGCGCCGGGGATCGAATATTTGGCGAGTTCGTCCGGGGTCATGATGCGTCCGTCGGCGCCGCGATCGCCACCCTTGAGCGCCGCGCGGCGCTGCTCGTCGGCGACGTCCTCCGGGTTGCGCGGGAAGCGCGGGTCGGCGACCTTTCCGTCCTGCGGCGCGGGAAGCGTGCGCGACGGCGGCACCACCAGCGGCGCGCGGGGCTTGTATTCGATCGGCCGTTCGTTCGGATCGATCGCGCCGAGCCCCTGCATCACCGCCTTGACGGCGTTCTGCTCGAGCGTGTCGTCCTTGTTGCCTTCCTCGACGAAACCGTCGGAGGAACTGGCGCATCCGGCGAGCAGCGGCCCCAGGATCACGAAAAGGGCCGCCAAACGCGTCCCGGTCTGCATCTTCGTCGCCACTGAGGTCCATCTCCCCGGCCGTCGGCGCCCGACGCCCGTCTCGTTCGTCACGCTCTCGCTCCGCGCGACCCCGTCCGTCGCGGTCCGAATTCTTCGTGGGTCGATCGATACGACCCGTCGTCTCGTCCGGCGTCAGGAAGAACCGGACTTTGTGGCATCCTCGGGGCCGGACCGCAGCGAGTCAACCAACAGGCCGACGACGCCGACGACGATCCAGAGATCCGCCAGATTGAATACGTACCACGACCGCGATCGATCGGGCAGGAAGAGATGCACGAAATCGATCACCGCGCCGGCCCAGGCCCGGTCGATCGCGTTGCCGATCGCCCCGCCGACGATGAGCCCGAGCGAGACGGCGAGCCAGACCGAGCCGGTCTTCCACAGCCACCGCGTCATCAGGATCGCCGCGCCGAGCGCCAGCGCCACCAGGAGCCACCGCCCCCACGGATTGTCCTGTTGGAACAGACCGTAGGAGATGCCGTAGTTCCAGATCAGCCGGAATTCGGCGAAGGGCGCGACCGGGATCGGGCCGGTTTCGGCGAGCCGCGCCCCGAACAACAGGCCGAGTTTGGAGGCCTGATCGGCGGCGAGGGAGACCCCCGCCACCGTGAGGCCGAGCGCGCGCGGGGAGGAGACGCTCATGCGGGCGCCTTCTCCGCCTGCCCCGCCAGCCACTCGCGATAGGCGGCGGCGTCGCGGGCCGAGAGGTCGGGGAGTTCCGGGTCCGAGCCGACGTCGGCGACGATCCGCCACGACCGGGCGCAACGCTTGCCGGTGAGCTTGACCGGAACCACCGCGACACCGGCGACGTCGGGAAGCGTGAACGCCCCCTCCGGTGCCGGCGTGGCGACGACCGAGATCGACGAGGTGATCGCCACCTCGGCGAGATCGACGCCGTCGAGGGCGGCGGCGAGATCGGCGTCGCTCACGTGGACGATCGGCGCCGCCTCGAGGCTCGAGCCGATTCGCTTGGCGGCGCGTTCGATCTCGAGCGCCCCGGTGACGACCCGGCGCACCTCGCGCACCTTGGCCCACTTGGCCGCGAGCGCCTCGTCACGCCACAGATCCGGCAGGACCGGGAAGAGTTCCAGGTGGATCGATCCCGCGCCGGGGAAGCGATGGCCCCAGGCCTCTTCCGTGGTGAAGGGCAGCATCGGCGCCAGCCACTTGACGATGGTGCCGAAGAGCTGATCGACCACCGCCAGCGCCGCGCGGCGCTTCACCGAAGACCGCGCCTCGCAATAGAGCGCGTCCTTGCGGACGTCGAAATAGAAGGCGGAGAGATCGATCACCATGAAGTTCAGGATCGCGCCCACGACCTTCTTGAAGTCGTACGCTGCGTAACCCGCCTCGACCACGTCGCCGACCTCGCGCAGCCGGTGCAGCATCAGCCGCTCCAGCTCCGGCAGCTCGGCGAACTCCGGATCGAGCTCCGGTTCGTGATGCGTGAGCGTGCCGAGCATCCAGCGCAGGGTGTTGCGCAGCTTGCGATAGCTCTCGACGTTGGTCTGCAGGATCTCCTTGCCGATGCGCAGGTCGTCGGCATAGTCGGAGGTCATCACCCAGAGGCGCAGGATGTCGGCGCCGGACTGCTTGATCACGTCCTGCGGGAACACCTGATTGCCGAGCGACTTCGACATCTTGCGCCCGTCCTCGGCCATGACGAAGCCATGGGTGAGGACGCTGTCGTAGGGCGCGCGGCCGTTGGTGCCGCAGCTTTCGAGGAGCGAGGAATGGAACCAGCCGCGATGCTGGTCCGAGCCCTCGAGATACATGTCGGCCGGCCACTTCAGATCCGGACGGCGGCGCAGGCAGAAGGCATGCGTCGACCCCGAGTCGAACCACACGTCGAGAATGTCCTGCACCTGATCCCACTGGTCGAGATCCTCGACGAGACCGCCGAGGAAGCGCTCCTTGGCGCCCTCTTCGTACCAGGCGTCCGCCCCTTCGCTGACGAAGGCGGTGAAGATGCGGGCACGCAGCTCCTCACTCTTGGCGAAGGTCGGCCCCGGCGCCAGCTGGCCGGTCTCGGCGTTGCGGAACACCGCGATCGGCACGCCCCAGGCGCGCTGACGCGACACCACCCAGTCGGGCCGGTTGGCGATCATGCCGTTGAGCCGGTTCTGCCCGGCCGGCGGATAGAAGGTGGTCTCGGCGATCGCCTTCAGCGCGCGGGTGCGCAGCGTGTCCGGCTCGTTCTTCCCCGCGCCGACGAAGTCGCGGTCCATGTGGATGAACCACTGCGGCGTGTTGCGGAAGATCACCGGCTTCTTGGAGCGCCAGGAATGCGGATACTGGTGCTTGAGCCGGCCACGGGCCAGCAGCGCGCCCGCCGCCACCAGCGCGTCGATGACCGCCTTGTTGGCGTCGCCCTTGTCGCCGTCCGACGTGATGACGGTGCGGCCGACGAAGCCCGGCGCGTCCTCGGTGAGGAAGCCGCCGTCGTCGACGGTGAAGGGGATGGCGGTGTCGATGCCGCGCAGATCGAGCGCGCGGGCGTTCGCCATCCAGATCTCGAAGTCCTCGCGGCCGTGCCCGGGCGCGGTGTGGACGAAGCCGGTGCCGGAGTCGTCGGTGACGTGGTCACCGTCGAGGAGCGGCACCTGGAAGCCGTAGCCGAGATCGGCGAGCGGATGGGCGAGGGTGAGCGCGAGGAGTTCGGCCGCCGTCACGTCGCGGAGCCTCGTGAAGTCTTCGACCTTGGCGGCCTTCATCACCTCCTCGGCGAGCTTGTCGGCGAGGACGAGCTTGTCGCCGACCGAGGCCCAATTGCCCTCCGGCGAGGCGGTCACCTCGTAGAGGCCATAGGCGATGCGGTTCGAGAACGAGACCGCGCGGTTGCCCGGGATGGTCCAGGGCGTCGTCGTCCAGATGACGACGGAGGCGCCGACGAGATCACCGTCGACGACCGGGAACTTCACGAAGATCGTGTCGGACGTGTAGTCCTGATACTCGACCTCGGCCTCGGCGAGCGCGGTCTTCTCGACGACCGACCACATCACCGGCTTGGAGCCGCGATAGAGCTGGCCGTTGAGCGCGAATTTCTGGATCTCGCCGGCGATGACGGCTTCCGCCTCGTAGTCCATCGTCAGATAGGGCCGCTCGAAGTCGCCGATCACGCCGAGGCGCTGGAACTCGGCCGACTGCACGCCGACCCAATGTTCGGCGAAGGCGCGGCATTCGGCGCGGAACTCGACCTTCGGCACCTCGTCCTTGTTCTTGCCGGCGGCGCGATACTTCTCCTCGATCTTCCACTCGATCGGCAGGCCGTGGCAGTCCCAACCCGGAACGTAGTTCGAATCGAACCCTTCCATCTGCTTCTGGCGGGTGATCACGTCCTTGAGGATCTTGTTGAGCGCGTGGCCGATGTGGAGATGGCCGTTGGCATAGGGAGGGCCGTCGTGGAGGACGAACTTCGGCCGCCCCTTCGCCTTCTCGCGCAGCGCGCCGTAGAGGTTCTCCGAAGTCCAGCGCTCCAGGATCTTCGGCTCCTTGTCGGGCAGGCCGGCGCGCATCGGGAAATCGGTCTGGGGCAGATAGAGCGTCTTGGAATAATCGACGCTCGTGTCGGCGGTCTTCTCGGTCATGGTGTCCTCGAGGGAACGATCTGTCGGGTGAGCGGCCACGCGCCTCGTCGCGAGGGGGCCGCAGGAAGAAGTGCGCATCGCGGGGGAGAGCGCCCACGACGAAAGTCCCCGGATCCGCGAAGGCGGCGCCGTCAGGCGCGCTCGCGCGGAGCCGGGCCGATAATTCGCGCCGTGGAGGCGCGGCGGGCGGAAGAAACCGCCGGATCGGATCGCCGCTGGGTCATGGCGCCGGTTCTAACAGGTGACGGCGGGAACCGAAAGAGGCCGACGGGCGTTCCCCTCGCATCGATCGTCGTCCGTGACCTCCATCGGAGGCGGGAACGCCGGTCGGGACGAAGGTCTGAGCGAAATCGGTAGCGCGACGGATTGCCGAAGCGGCCGAACGGTCCGACATGAAGACGGCGGCCCCCGTCGGGGCGTTCGTCCGAACCGGAGGAAACACCATGGCCGATCGTGAACTCTCCAAGGAACTGGCCGATCTCGGCGCGCGGATCGAAGCCCGCATCGCCGACATGAAGCAGAGCGGTGAATTCCGCGACGTCCACGCCGCCGCCTTCGCCGACGTCGAGGCGCGGCGCACCAACCTCGAGGCGCGCATGGAGAGCCTCGTCGCCACCGGCAATCTCGCCGGCGCCGCCGCGCTCGAGCTGCGCCGCGACGTCGACGCCCTCGTCGACGGGTTCGAGGCGGCACTCTTCGGCATCGACGCCCAGGCGCGTCGCGGCTGACGACGTCTGCGACCCGTCCCGCCGCCGCAGGTCACCCATGCGTCGGCGGCGGCGCGTGCGCATGGACGGGCGTGCCGCCCTCCGTCATGCTCGCCTCCCCGAGACGTGGGCAACGGAGAAGACGATGACCTGGTCCCCTGCCGCCGATCGTTACGAGACGGCGCGGTTCCGTCGCTGCGGCCGAACCGGCCTCGATCTGCCGATGCTGTCGCTCGGCCTCTGGCACAATTTCGGCGACACGATGCCGATCGCGACCCAGCGCGCCATGCTGCGCCGCGCCTTCGATCTCGGCATCACCCATTTCGACCTCGCCAACAACTACGGCCCCCCGTACGGCTCGGCGGAGGTGAACTTCGGCCGCATCCTGCGCGAGGACTTCGCCGCCCATCGCGACGAGCTGGTGATCTCCTCGAAGGCCGGATGGGACATGTGGCCGGGGCCCTACGGCAAGGGCGGCGGCGGCCGGAAATACGTGATCGCCAGCTGTGATCAGAGCCTGAGGCGCCTCGGCGTCGACTATGTCGACATCTTCTATTCGCACCGCTTCGACGCCACCACGCCGCTCGAGGAGACCGCCTCCGCGCTCGCCGACATCGTGCGCGCCGGCAAGGCGCTCTATGTGGGCATCTCCTCCTATTCGGCCGGCAAGACCGAGGCGATGGCCGCCTGCCTCGCCGAGCGCGGCGTGCCGCTCGCCATCCACCAGCCCTCCTACAACATGCTGAGCCGTTGGATCGAAGGCGGTCTGATGGAGACCGCCGGCCGTCTCGGCGCCGGCATCATCGCCTTCACGCCGTTGGCGCAGGGCCTCTTGACCGGCAAATATCTCGGCGGGATCCCCGAGGATGCCCGCGTCAATCGTCCGGGTGGTGGCACGCTGAGGCCCGAGCACCTGTCCGAGACCAATCTCGCCCGCGTCCGCGCCCTCGCCGAAATCGCCGCCCGGCGCGGTCAGAGCCTGACCCAGATGGCGCTGGCCTGGGTTCTGCGGGACCCGCGCGTCACCTCCGCGCTGGTCGGCGTCTCCTCGGTGCGCCAGCTCGAGGAGAACCTGGAGGCGCTCGATCGCCTCGACTTCTCGCCCGAGGAACTGGCCGAGATCGATCTCCATGCGGTCGAATCCGGCGTCAGTCTGTGGTCGAAGCCGGAGCACGATCAGCCGGTGTGATCGGCCGACCGGAGCGATCCCGCCACGCCGCCCGTGCGCCTCACGCGCTCGGCGGCAGCGCCCGCGAGCGCCCGCGCACCCGTTCGCGATGCACGATGTAGAGGCCGGAGGCGACGATCAGCCCGATGCCGGCCCAGGTCGGCGGATCGGGGAAGTCGCCGAAGACGAGCAGGCTGAGGCCGGTCGCCGAGACGATCTCGAGATAGCCGAACGGCGCCAGCACCGCCGCCGGCGCATGGCCGAAGGCCGTGACGATCATCCCGTGCGTGACGAAGCTCAGCACGCCGATCGACAGGAAGATCACCCAGCCCATCCCCTGCGGCCACACCACCGGCGCCGACAGGACGCCGGCCCCGGCCGACGCCGCCAGGACGATCCCGAGCGCCACCGTGCCGACGAGACCCGTGGTGAACTGCACCGCCGTCAGGCTGCCCTGGCCCGACAGCTTGCGCGTCATGATGTGATAGCCGGCGAAGGTGAGCGCCGAGCCGAGCGGCAGCAGCGCCACGTGGCCGAACTGCTCGAAGCTCGGCCGAATGATGATCAGCGTGCCGAGAAAGCCGACGCCGCAGGCCGCCCAACGCCGCCAGCCGATCGTTTCGCCGAGGAAGATCGGCGACAGCGCGGTGAGGATCATCGGCTCGGCGAAGGCGATGGCGAGCGCGTCGGTGAGCGGCATCGCCGCCAGCGCCGAGAAGAAGAGCAGCGACGTCGCCGCCAGGAAGAGGCCGCGCAGCACGTGGCCGAGTGGACGCGGGGGGATCAACCGGCGTCCCTCGCCGATCACCAAGCCGACCACGCCCGCCACCAGCAACTGACCGACGAAGCGGACGAAGGCGACCTCCATCGCCGGCATCGACTGCGTCAGCACCTTCGCCATGACGTCCATCGACGGCACGATCAGCATGGCGGCGGTCATGATGACGATGCCGCGCAGGATCGAGGCGGCACCCGGCGCGGCGGGAGGGGTCACGACGAGGCCTCGCCGACGCCCTCGGTGGCGGCCAGCGCCCGGTCGAGCGCGCTGCCCGAGCCGATCGTCGAGAGCACCGCGCGCGCCTCGGCGCCGTCGAGATGCATCTGCTCGATCAGCGCGGCGACACTGGCGAATTTCGCCTCCGGCCGGAGATAGGAGACGAAGGTCACCTCGGCGTGGCGGCCGTAGAGGTCGCCGGAGAAGTCGAACAGATGGGTCTCGAGCACCGGCGCGCCGTCGTCGAACTGCGGCCGCCGGCCCCAGTTGGCGACCCCGAGCCGCCGCTCCCCGTCGATGGTGATCGTCACCGCGTAGACCCCGTGCCGCAGCCGGCAGTCGGGGGCGAGATGCATGTTGGCGGTGGGGAAGCCGAGGTCGCGGCCACGCCGGTCGCCGCCGACGATCGTGCCCTCGACGAACCAGCGATAGCCGAGGAGCCCGGCCGCCTCGGCGAGATCGCCCGCCTCGAGCGCCGAGCGGATCCGGCTCGACGAGACCGGCGCGCCGCCCTCGCAGCCGAAGGGATCGACCACGTCGACGGTGAACCCGTGCCGCCGCCCGGCCGCGTCGAGGAACGCGGGCGAACCCTGGCGCCCGCGCCCGAAATGGAAGTCCCAGCCGATCGTCGCCCCGACGAGGCCGAGCCGGCCGACGAGAACCTCCTCGACGAAGGCGTCGGCCGAGAGCGAGGCGAGGGCCTGATCGAAGGTCGCCACCACCAGACCGTCGAGGCCGAGCGCCGCGACGAGGCGCGCCTTGGCCTCCGGCGGCGTCAGGCGGAACACCGGCCGGTCGGGGGTGAAGAGGGTGCGCGGATGCGGCTCGAAGGTCAGCGCCAGTGCCGGCCGGCCTTCCGCGCGCGCACGGTCCAGAGTGGCGGCGAGCACGCTCTGATGGCCGCGGTGGACCCCGTCGAAATTGCCGATCGCCACATGGGCGCCGAGAAGCCGTGCCGGCAGCGGGCGGGAGAGGTCGAACGTGGAGGACGCCGGATCGGGGCGGTGTCGCGGCAGATCGGACATCGGAAATACGCTCGATTCGCTGAAACCCGGCCCGGGGTCGGACCGCGATGGGGTCGGGGAGCGCGCGCTCGCCGGCGGACGAACCTGCCGTGGGGCGCCGATCGGGTCAAGAGCGCGCGTACGCGAGCCGGCTCTGCACGCGATGAGGAACAGGGTTAATCGTATCTTTCCGCCGAAATGGCGTCGGGCGAGCGTAATTCCGGAGAAGAGCGCAGAAAAGATGCACGGTGTGCAGGTCAGTCGCCGACCGCTCCCGAGAAGAGCGGTATTTCGGGGAGATGGTGGGTTTTCCTCATTAACCGAATGTTTGAAGCTGCCGATTAGATTGCATCGAAGGCCGGGGAACGGCGCCGCCGAGAAGGCGACGTGGGGGCCCCCGGTGTCAGAAGAACGGAACGTCTCGGCCAGGGACGTCGCAGCCTGTTTCGGAGTACCAACATGGCGCTGGACCTTTCGATGCCGGTTCTCGTGGTCGACGACTACAAGACCATGATCCGGATCATTCGCAATCTCCTCAAGCAGCTCGGCTTCGACGACGTCGACGAGGCGTCCGACGGCACCGAGGCGCTCGGCAAGATGAAGGAGCGTCGCTATGGTCTGGTCATCTCCGACTGGAACATGGAGCCGATGACCGGCTACGAGCTGTTGAAGCACGTGCGCGCCGACTCCGGTCTGACCAAGACCCCGTTCATCATGGTCACCGCCGAGTCCAAGACCGAGAACGTCATCGCCGCCAAGAAGGCCGGCGTGAACAACTACATCGTCAAGCCGTTCAACGCGCAGACGCTGAAGGGCAAGATCGAGGCGGTCTTCTCCGACTGACCGTTCGAACGTCCGGTGCCGCAGGGGACGCGACGCCGGCAACGACCTGGGACAAAGGGGATTGGGACATGGCTCCGGCACATCCGGAGCAGCTGGCCAAGATCGTCGACTTTCTCACGAGGGAACGCCGGGATCTGTCGCTCGACGACGTCATGGTGCTCGCCGAACGCATGGCCGAGACCCTCGACGAGACCGTCGCGCGGGTCGATGGGCTGCTCCATGACGAATTCAAGGCGATCGTCGGTGAGATCGCCGCTCTGCGCCGCGAGATCGGGGCCGTGCGGCCCGGTCACATGCGCTTCGAGAAGATTCCGGAGGCCGGGCGGGAGCTCGACGCCGTCGTCGAGGCGACGGAGGTCGCGACCAACGCCATCATGGAAGCGTCCGAGAGCATCATGGCCGCCGACGCGACCGACCCCGACGCCTACAAGGCGCTGGTCGACGACAAGGTCATGGTGATCTTCGAGGCCTGCTCGTTTCAGGACATCACCGGCCAACGCATCCGCAAGGTCGTGCGCACGCTCGATTGGATCGACGTCCGTCTCGCCTCGCTCGTCAAATCGCTCAAGATCGTCGAGGACGACGGAGAGGCGCACGAGGAGACGGAGGAGGAGCGGCGCATGCGCGAGCAGATCCTGCACGGGCCGCAGCACGTCGGCGAAGGCGTCAGCCAGGATTTCGTCGACGACGTCTTCTCCACCAACGATCAGGCCGACATCGACGCCCTGTTCCGCTGAGGCGCCGACCCGGCGTTTCGAAAGCCGCGAGGCGGGTCTCGAGGCCGCCCTCGCGGCTTCAGCCGTCTCGGGGCCTATCTATGCCTCGGGCCGACCAGGGCGAAACGGATCCCCTGCGGGTCGCTCGCCTGCACCACGAAGGCGCCGCCCGGCACCTCCATCGGGCCGAGCACGAGCCGCCCGCCGGCCGTGCCGATCCGCTCGATCGCCGTGTCGATGTCGTCGACCGCGACGTAATAGAGCCAGCCCGGCGCCACCCCCTGGGGCGCCGGCGCCATGCCGCCGATCGCGCCGGCCTCGCCGGCGAAGAGCCGGTAGTCGCCCATCGCGCCCATGGGAAAGACCTGATCGGCCCTCCAGCCGAACATCTCCGCGTGGAAGGCCATGGCGGCGCCGGGGTCGCCGGTCATGAGTTCGTGCCAGGCGAACGCGCCCGGCGTCATCGGCGCGAGCGGGGCCATCGCCATGACCGGAGCGAAGAGGCCGAGCACCGCCCCTTGCGGATCGGCGACGACCGCGAAGGGGCCGACCTCCGGGACCTCCATCGGCCCGAACAGCAGGCGCCCGCCCAGACTCTCGACCCGCGCGACGGTGGCCGGCAGGTCGTCGACGCCGACGTAGCCCATCCAGCCGAAGCGGCCGCTCATGTCGCATCCCGGCATCGGGCCCATCAGGCCGGCGATCGGCCGCTCGCCGATCCGCGCCAGGGCATAGCTGCCGCCGGGCATTCCGGAATCGACCAGAGTCCAACCGCACACGGCGGCATAGAAGGCCTCGGCCGCCGCCTTGTCGGGCGTGGTGAGTTCGTACCAGACGAAGTCGCGGATCACCGTCATCGGTCGTTTTCCTCCATCCGACGATCGCCCGCACCGCCGCGCGGTCGCGCCGGGACGGTCGAAGCGCCGCGCGGGCGGCTTGACGTCGACTGTTGATATCAACATATCTAGGGCATGTCGAATCTTCTCCCCTACGAGACCACGATCGAGGTTCGCGACACCTGCCTCTGTCTCCATGCCCAGCGGGCGGCAAGGGCGCTGGCGCGCCGCTTCGACGAGGTGTTGCGGCCGGTCGGCCTCACCAACGGTCAGTTCTCGCTGCTGATGGCGCTGAACCGGCCGGAGCCGCCGTCGCCGGGATCGGTCGCCGAGCTTCTCGCCATGGACCGCACCACCCTGATCGCGGCGTTGAAGCCGCTCCAGCGGCAGGGACTGGTCGCGACCGCCGTCGCCGAACGGGATCGTCGCGCCCGCCGCCTGATCCTGACCGAGGCGGGCCGCCGCCGCCTCGCCGAGGCGGTACCGCTGTGGCGTGTCGCGCATCGCGACCTCGAGGCGGCGACGCCGGGCCTCCGCGCGGACGAGGCACGCGCGATGTTCCGCGCCCTGTCGACGCGCGCGGACTGAAAGGGGGAGGGGGCGTCGCCGCTCTCAGCTCCGGGTGGGGCCGGTTCCGGTGGCGGGGATGATGCGGATGCCCGGGCGCGGCGCCTCGTCGGCCTCGGCGCGCGGGGCCGGCTTACGCGGCGCCGGCGCCGGCGCCGGCGCGGGACGAGCCGCCGTCGCCGGACGGGCGGGCACCGCCGGCTGCGGGCGCGGCATCGGCGCGGCGGCGGGCTCCACGGCCGGGCGCGGCTCGGGCGCGGGCCGTGCTTCGGCGGCGGGCCGGGTCTCTGTGACGGTGCGGGCCTCGGCGGCGGGACGTGCGGCCGCCGCCGTCCGGGCTGCGGCGGCGGCCTGTGCCAGCGCGCCGGACGGGCGCTCGATGTTGGAGGAATCGATCCGGACCGGGCGCGGCGGCGCGAACAGGAAGCCCTGACCGAGCCGCACCCCGTAGTCGAGCACGTCGACCACTTCCGTCTCGCGCTCGATGTGATCGGCGATCAGTTCCATGCCGAAGCGGCGGAAGTAGTCGGTGAGATCGACCGGGTGAATGTCGGTCCCGAGCTCCTCGGAACGATTGAGGAGACGGTCGGCCGAGATCTTGGCCCAGCGGAAGCCGCGATCGGCGAGGTTCTGGAAGCTGATCTTCAGATCGCTCATCTGATCGATCGAGAAGCGGAAACCGAGCTCCTTCAGCGCCCGCATGCCCTCGTTCTCGATCGGCCCCATCGCCCGGACCGCCCCTTGCGGGAATTCGAGCACCAGCATGTCCGCGAGATCGCGGTTGGTCTCCATGAACTGGAGGAACTCGCGGAAGAAGCCGGGATGACCGAGGCTCGCGGCGGAGAGGTTGAGGAACACCCCGACCTCGCGCGAGCGTTCGGCCAGACGCCGCAGGATCGCCACCGACTTCAGGAGGATCTGCTCGTCGATCGCCGCCATGTAGCCGCGCGATTCGGCGATCGGGATGTAGTCGGACGGATGGATCGGCTCGCCGTCCTCGCCGCGCAGCCGGGTCAGCGCCTCGTAGAAGCGCACCTTGCGCTGCGGCAGGCTGACGATCGGCTGGAGATGGACGTCGATGCGCTCGGCGTCGACCGCCCGCCTGACCAGCGCCAGGAACCCGTCCTCGTCGAGATGGGCGAAGCGCTCCGGCACCAAGGGCGAACGCGGACCCGCGCGCGGCGCCGCCCGGGCCGGCTCGGCCGCCGTGGCCTCGATCGCCGTCGTCGCCCCGCCGCCGCGAATGACCGCGCTGCGGGCCTCGGTGAACTGCACCTCGAGATCGGCGACGGCCTCGATCACCTGCCGGGTGAGCGTGCCGATCACCTCGATCTCGGCCACGACCTGATCGAGCTCCTCGCGATGGCGGCGTCCGCCGCCGTCCTCGAGGGCGCGCAGGCGCCGCTCCATCGCCTCGTTGTCGCCGGCGAGTTGCGCCAGACGCCGGCTGAGGAACTCGAGGCTCTCCCGATCGGCGTCACGCCGCGCCCGCCGTCTCAGCCCCCATTGCAGGGCGGCGAGAACCAGCAGCACGCCGGCCGCGATCGCCACCGTCGTCGTCGCCGAGGTCGCGAACTGCCAATGCGCGACCGCGCCGGCCGAGACCGAGACGATCGGGATGCAGATCGCGACGAAGAGATCGGCGAAACGGCGCATGCGAGGGGATCCGGCGCGGCGCCGAAGGGGGCCACGTGAGACTGTTCGCGCCACCATGCCTGATTCACCATGGCGTGGCCAATCGCCGACCCGCCTGGACGGCCCGGCGCCGGTGGTTTTCCACGGTCGCGGCGCGGTCTCGCGACCGTGATCGCGGCCGGCTTGACCCGCCGGGGGCACGGTCGCCAAATGAGAGTGACAAATCCGTGTGCCGCGCCCCTCGGGCGCGTGACGAAAGGGATGGCCATGATCACTCTCGAAGTCGAAGGCATGACCTGCCAGGGCTGCGTCCAGTCGGTCGAACGGGCGCTGAAGAAGGCCGATCCGACCGCCGAGGTTGCCGTCGACCTCGCCAGCGGCCGCGTCGAGCTGAAGGGCGCGCTGACCCCCGACGCCGCCAAGGCGGCGATCGAGGCGACCGGCTTCGACGTCAAGAACTGACGCTAGGTCCGCATCGCCGGTCCCGACCGGCGCGAGCCCATTGCAACCGGCCCTTCGCCGGTGCATGACGAGGTCCCGCCTCGTACCTCGGACCCTCGCGCCGATGAGCTTCTTCCGTCTCTATTTCCGCGCCGTCGCCCTGGTCGGTCCCGACAAGGGGCTCGCCGCCGGCCTCGCCGTCGCCGGTATCGTGCTCGCCTTCCTCGGCTTCGCCGAGCCGATCCTGTTCGGCCGCGTCGTCGACGCGCTGACCCACGATCGGCCGGCGATGACCCTGGTGGCGCTGTGGGCCGGGCTCGGCTTTCTCGGCATCGCCGCCGGCATCTTCGTCTCGCTCCACGCCGACAGGCTCGCCCACCGCCGCCGGCTCGAGGTGATGAAGTCCTTCTTCGAGCACGTCATCCAACTCCCGGCCTCGTTCCATTCCGACGAGCAGTCGGGTCGTCTGATCGCGGTGATGCTGCGCGGCACCGATCACCTCTTCTCGCTGTTGCTCTCGGTCTTCCGCGAACATCTGACGGCGGTGGTGATGCTGGTGGCGCTGATCCCGGTGTCGATCTGGATGAACTGGCGCATGGGCCTGCTCCTGGTCGCGCTGATGGTCGTCTACGGCACCCTCTCGGTGATCGTCGTCCGCAAGACCCGCTTCGGCCAGGAACGCGCCGAATCCTATCACGCCCAGCTCTCCGGCCGCGTCGTCGACGTCATCGGCAACGTCTCGGTGGTGCAGAGCTTCACCCGCCTGCAGGACGAGGCGAGGGCGCTCCAGTCGATCATGGGCAACCTGATCGCCGCCCAGTTTCCGGTGCTGAACTGGTGGGCGCTCGCCTCGGTCCTGACCCGGGCGGCGGCGACCATCACCATCGTCTCCCTCTTCGCGCTCGGCACCGCGCTCCACGCGAAGGGCGAGATCACGGTCGGTGAGATCGTCTCCTTCGTCGGCTTCGCGACCATGCTGATCGGCCGGCTCGATCAGTTGACCCAGTTTCTCTCGACCCTGGTGTTCGAGGCGGCGGGCATGCGCCAGTTCTTCGAGGTGCTCGACCGGACCTCGACCCTGGCGGAAGAGCCGAACGCTCCGGCCCTCGTCGTCACCGGCGGCCGCGTCGTCTTCGACCGCGTCACCTTCCGCTACCCGCGCTCGACTTCGGGCATCTTCGACGTCTCCTTCGTCGCCGAACCGGGCGAGACGCTGGCGATCGTCGGCCCGACCGGCTCCGGCAAGTCGACCGCGCTCGCCCTCCTCCAGCGCGTCCGCGATCCCGACGAGGGGAGGATCACCATCGACGGTCAGGATTTGCGCGACGTCACCCTCGACAGCATCCGCCGCGCCATCGGCGTCGTCTTCCAGGACCCGGGCCTCTTCGATCGCTCGATCGCCGAGAACCTCCGCATCGGCAAGCCCGACGCCACCGACGACGAAATCCGCGCCGCCGCCCGTCTCGCCGAGGCCTCCGGTTTCATCGAGGGCAAGCAGGGCGGCTACGACACCCGCGCCGGCGAGCGCGGCCGGGGCCTGTCCGGCGGCGAGCGTCAGCGCCTCGCCATCGCCCGCGCGGTCCTGAAGAACGCCCCCGTCCTGATCCTCGACGAGGCGACCTCGGCCCTCGACAACGAGACCGAGCTGAAGATCAAACGCGCGCTCGAGACGCTCTCGAAGAACCGCACCACCTTCGTCATCGCCCACCGCCTCTCGACCGTCCGCTCCGCCGACCAGATCCTCTACATGGAGGCCGGGCGTATCCTGGAGCGCGGCCGTTTCGACGATCTCGTCGCCGCGAAGGGCCGTTTCGCCGCCCTGGTCGAGGCGGGCGAGTTGCAGGACGAGGAGGCGGACGCCGCCCAGTCGCCCGGCTGAGCGGCACGCTCGCGCCGTCTCCCGCCGGCGGCCGTCACGCCGTCGCCGGGTCGATCGGACCGCTGGATTCCGTCCACAGCGTTCCGTGATGCGTTATGTTCATACCAGCATTGCGTATCTGGAATGGGTCACTTCGACATACGCCGTATGTGTCGGCGGTTACGTCCGATTCATGATTGATGAATTGATAATTACGCCACGTTACTTAAACATTTAACGTATAAATCGAAACAAAGCGATTTGTTTGACCATGTGCTCCCGTCGTACCTTCATTTAAGAAATACGAACGGCGGCTGACGTTTTTGTATTTCTTTTTGTTCACGATTCATCGAGGTGGGATGCGATGGGCGACGGGAAAGATACATGCGAGCCAAATCCGATTACGACCTACGGGGACCCGCGATGCTGTCTCGATGGAATTTCCTTCATCGAACGCTTCGTCGTCGCCGAGGCGCCTCCTGAACTCGAGGAGGTCGAGGCCGCGATCGATGCCGAACCCCGGCAGGGGTGGGAACGCTGGGCGCGCCTCGGCCTCCTCGCCTTTTCGCTCGGCTTCTGGGTGGTGGTGATCCGCGCGGTCTTCTTCTGAGGCGAGGGGCCGCGCGGCGTAGAGGAAGAAGAAACCACATCCTCGGGCCGGTCCACGATCGATCCAATTCGAACGATCGCGACAACCGGCCCTTCCCACCCCCCTCGTTAGAGAGGGGGCGTTCCTTCGCCGGTTTGC
Organism: Pinisolibacter aquiterrae; assembly: GCF_019160155.1. GTDB lineage: Bacteria > Pseudomonadota > Alphaproteobacteria > Rhizobiales > Ancalomicrobiaceae > Pinisolibacter > Pinisolibacter aquiterrae. The sequence continues at coordinate 3,104 of NZ_JAFNIH010000061.1, read as the reverse complement.
CGGCACCTCTTTCGGAGTACTTGTCCAGATGGCCCTGTCGATCGCCCTTCCGTCCGCCTCTCGTCCCTTCTCGGTGCCGACCCATGTGCCGCTCGGCCGCACGGTCTTCACGCACGAGCATCGCAACGATTGGGCCGACACACCGATCGAACCCTCCTGGATTCTCGACGGCGACCCGCGCGCCCGCTCGATCGTGCTGGCGCGCGGTCGCGACGACTTCGCGGTGACCACGCTGTGGGACTGCACCGAGGGCACCTTCCGCTGGCGCTTCGATTGGGACGAGACCGTCCACATTCTCGAGGGGCGGGTCGAGGTGACCGACGAGAGCGGCCGCCTCCACATGCTCGAGGTGGGGTCGATCGCCTTCTTCCCGGCCGGATCCGAGGCCGAGTGGCGCGTGGTCGGCCGGATCCGCAAGCTGGCGATCTGCCGCCGGGCCTTCTCTCCCGTCTTCGCGCGCACGCTGAGCCGCTTCGGCCGTCTCCGGAGCCGCCTCGGCCGCATCCGGCGCCTGCTCGGTTTCGTCTGACATCCCTCTCGTGATAGCCCGGCACGGCGGGAATTCACGGGGGGTGCGGCCCGACCGGCCGACGCCCGTTCGGGCGCGCCTTCGCGCGCGACGCTTCGAACCGGCGGACGTGCCGTGCCGCCGCCGCGAGCCTCCCGGCCGCGTCCGCGCGGCGGCGCATCGCGCTTCGATGCTGCGCCGCGCCTTGACTTGCGCCTCGGCGCTTCCTATCTCCGTTCCGGCCGGGTTGGCACTCTCCCATGGGGAGTGCTACCCGCCACGATTTCTCCGGATCGCTCCGGGTCCCGAGGGGTGTCGACACCGGCACCGACCCGAGGGGCCGGAGCCGTACGACTCTATTCGCCCCTCGAAGGATCAGATCCCATGGCCACCACCTTCCGTCCGCTCGCCGACCGCGTCGTCGTCAAGCGCATCGAAGCCGAGCAGAAGACCGCCGGCGGAATCATCATCCCCGACACCGCCAAGGAGAAGCCCCAGGAGGGCGAAGTCGTGGCCGTCGGCCCCGGCGCCCGCGACGAGAGCGGCAAGCTGGTTCCCCTCGACGTCAAGGCCGGCGACAAGGTGCTGTTCGGCAAGTGGTCCGGCACCGAGGTCAAGATCGACGGTCAGGATCTCCTGATCATGAAGGAGAGCGACATTCTGGGCATCGTCGGCTGACGCCACCCGCCCGGGGGGGCGGCGGCTTCGGCCGGCGGTCCCACGCTCCACTCTCTTCCCTTTCTCATTCCGGAGTAGGCCCCAATGGCTGCCAAGGACGTGAAGTTTTCCGCCGACGCGCGCGACCGCATGCTGCGCGGCGTCGACATCCTCGCCAATGCCGTCAAGGTGACCCTCGGCCCCAAGGGCCGCAACGTCGTCATCGACAAGTCGTTCGGCTCGCCCCGCATCACCAAGGACGGCGTGTCCGTCGCCAAGGAGATCGAGCTCGAGGACAAGTTCGAGAACATGGGCGCCCAGCTCCTGCGCGAGGTGGCCTCCAAGACCGCCGACCTCGCCGGTGACGGCACCACCACCGCCACTGTGCTCGCCCAGGCGATCGTCCGTGAAGGCGCCAAGTCGGTCGCCGCCGGCATGAACCCGATGGATCTGAAGCGCGGCATCGAGTTGGCCGCCGCCGCCGCCGTCAAGGATCTCGAGGGTCGCTCCAAGAAGATCAAGACCTCGGCCGAGGTCGCCCAGGTCGGCACCATCTCCGCGAACGGCGAGAAGGCGATCGGCGAGATGATCGCCGAGGCGATGCAGAAGGTCGGCAACGAGGGTGTCATCACCGTCGAGGAGGCCAAGACCGCCGAGACCGAACTCGACGTCGTCGAGGGCATGCAGTTCGACCGCGGCTACCTCTCGCCCTACTTCATCACCAACCCCGACAAGATGATCGCGGATCTCGAGGACCCCTACATCCTCATCCACGAGAAGAAGCTGTCGAACCTCCAGGCGATGCTGCCGATCCTGGAAGCCGTCGTCCAGACCTCCAAGCCGCTCCTCATCATCGCCGAGGACGTCGAGGGCGAGGCGCTCGCGACCCTGGTGGTCAACAAGCTGCGTGGCGGCCTGAAGATCGCCGCCGTCAAGGCGCCGGGCTTCGGTGATCGCCGCAAGGCCATGCTCGAGGACATCGCGATCCTGACCAACGGCCAGGTGATCTCGGAAGATCTCGGCATCAAGCTCGAGACCGTGACCCTCGACATGCTCGGCCGCGCCAAGAAGGTGGCGATCTCCAAGGAGAACACCACCATCGTCGACGGTGCCGGCGCCAAGTCCGAGATCGAGGCGCGCGTCGCCCAGATCAAGGCCCAGGTCGAGGAGACCACCTCCGACTACGACCGTGAGAAGCTCCAGGAGCGTCTCGCCAAGCTGGCCGGCGGCGTCGCGGTGATCCGCGTCGGTGGCGCCACCGAGACCGAGGTCAAGGAGCGCAAGGATCGCGTCGACGACGCGCTCAACGCCACCCGCGCCGCGGTCGAGGAAGGCATCGTCCCGGGCGGCGGCGTCGCCCTGCTGCGCGCCAAGAAGGCCGTGTCGGCGCTCTCCTCCGACGTCGCCGACGTCCAGGCCGGCATCAACATCGTCGTCAAGGCGCTCGAGGCCCCGATCCGTCAGATCGCCGAGAACGCCGGCGTCGAGGGGTCGATCGTGGTCGGCAAGCTGCTCGAGTCCAACGACGACGACATGGGCTTCGACGCCCAGACCGAGCAGTTCGTCAACATGGTGACCGCCGGCATCATCGACCCGACCAAGGTCGTGCGCACGGCGCTGCAGGACGCGGCCTCGGTCGCCGGCCTGCTGATCACCACCGAGGCGATGATCGCCGAGAAGCCCCGCAAGGACGCCGCTCCGGCGATGCCCGGCGGCGGCATGGGCGGCATGGGCGGCATGGACTTCTGAGGAAGTCCGACGACGGACAGTTGCGACGAGAGGCGGCCGAAAGGCCGCCTCTTTCGTTTCGCGTCCGCTTTCGGCGGATTCTGTTGAAAAACTCAGGCGTTGCGCCGAGCGTCGATCACTGATTCACTCGTGTCACGGCGGCAGGAGTGAAGTCGATGATGGGCGATCGGCAAGTCGTTCAAGACTCCCT
>NZ_JAFNIH010000029.1 GCF_019160155.1 Pinisolibacter aquiterrae | reverse complement strand
TGGCACTCTGCGCCCCGCCCCACGGTGTGCTCGCCGAAGAACCCATCCCGACCCGGCCGAGCCGGCGCTTCTCGCGCTGGTGCTCGGCATTCTCCAGCACCTTCGCCTGGAACTCGGCTTCGTCGGCGAGCCGGCCCGAATGACCGTAGAAGTCGGAACGCTCCCACGCAGCGATGGGACGAGCGATCCGCCACCCGCTCGCCAGGAAGTGGGTACCGCCGCGCCCGGGCAGCATGGCGAAGGCATTGCCGCCGACCTGCGCCACCGGGAAGCCGTCGGCACTGGTGCCGAACGCGACGGTCGGCTCGTCAAGGTTCTCGGTGATGGCCGTCGAGCCAGAAACATCGTCGTTCATGCCGCCCTCCCCTCGCCTTCGACCACGACGAGATCCGACACCTCCTCGAGCACGGCGTGCGGATAGCCGTGCCGGGAGAGCCACGCTTCGGCGTCGCGGCGGTCCGCCGCGAGATGGACGAGTTCCCGACCATGACCGGGGCGATCCAAGACGTGGACGGAGCCGGTGGACGGGCGCTCCACCACCTCGAAGCGGAGGTTGCTCGCGACCGAGAAGCACCTCGACACCTTCATGACAATGACGCCACCGCTGGCGAGATCGGTCTCGTGCAGCGTGAAACCGGCCGGGATCACCATGGTGCCGAGCTTGCGCTCCCCCTGCATGGCGATCAGTCGCCCTCGCGCGTTGTTGGCTCGCCAGGCGTCGAGCTTCTTCTTGTGGCGCTCGGGCGGACGCGGCGTGCCGTCCGACCAGGCAACGATGGAACCGATGGGTGCGATATCGAAGATGCGTTGCGCGGTCATGCTGCGCTCCTGAACCGAGAGGACATAGAAATGAAACCGCCGCCGGGGCGACCGGCAGCGGAGAGATCGTTCGGAAGAAAGAGAAAGTCGGCCGAGGCCCCGGCCTATTCGGCGGCGGCACGCCAGCCGTCGTCCTCGGTCTCGGCCGGGGACGGCTCGAGGATGTCGTCCATTTCGTCGAGCGGCGCCGGATCGAGGACTTCGGGCTCGTCCTCGCCGTCGGGGACGTCGTTCGTCCGCAGATATTCGGCGAGCTTCGCCGGGTCGGGTGGGAACAGCGCGGCGGGATGAACGAAGCGTTCCTCCTTGAAATGCTCGACCAGCGCGGCGCGCGTGTCCTTGACCCGCGGTTTCGGCTGCACCGAGGTGTCGGCGCACGCAGCCTCGAGCGCTTGGCGCGACAGGCAGGCGAGGAAGTCCTTGGTTCCCATGTTGGGGAGATGGGCGTCGGCGCCGATCGTCACGCCGGCGATCCGCGCGACCATGCCGCTCTGGGTCCGGTCTTCGCGGGTCGACAGCACGTCGACGAGCACCGCGCGGGCGACCTGTTGCAGTGTCTCGCGATCGTAGGCGAGCCTGCCGTCCGGTCCGATCAACCGCACGGCATGTCGCGCCATCCGCCCGAAGCCGTAGGCGTGACCATCGGCGCCCGAGGCGACCGAGACGTTCTGCCCGGCGAAGGCCAGCACCAGCAACACCGTCAGCGTGTCGTCCTCGATCGGCGCGTGGGCGAGCGCCTCGTGCAGTGCGTCGGTGCGGAGATCGCCGATCATCTCGATGCCCTTGCGGGTCACGTCCGGGCGAGACTTCGGCAACGCGCCGACATCGTCGATCTCGTCGGTGTCGGAACTCGACCCGGTGTCTGCCTTCCCCTTCGCCACCGGCTTCTTCGCCTCGGGCATCCGATAGACGGCGGTCTGCACCGCGCCCTTCTGATCGAGATACATCGCGGTGCAGTCGCCCTTGCCGGGCTTGCCGTAGACGCGCTGCGCCTTCGCCGGCAACTTCGGCTCGCCCCAGTTGGTCGCCTCGACGATCTGGCCGCGCTTCGGCAGATGGTTCGACATCCACTCGTGCTGAGCACCGAGGAAGGCCTCGACGTCCGCGGTGTAGCGGCTGTCCTCGCCCGCCGGCGCGAACAGATCCTCGCTCCAGGCGATGCCGTAGGCGCGAGCGAGATCGTCGTCGAACTTCGCATCACGCGCGAACATGCGGCGCTTCTCGAGCGCCTGGGCAACGCTCCACCAGCTGGTGGTGTCACCCTTCTTTGGCCTGTGCTTCTTCCAGACCTCCACCTGCTCCTCGACGGCGGCGGCGGCGATGACACGGAGCTGGCGTTCCTCGGGCATGTCGCCCTTCGCCATCTGATCGAGCATGGCCGGCAGCACGCCGGCGAGCAGGCGCAGCTTGCGGATCTGACGGATCGGCAACGCCAGCGCCGCCGCGATCGCCTCCTCCGTCCAGCGCAGCATGACCAGACGCTCGATCGCCCGCCACTGGTCGACCGGGTTCAGGGCCTCGCGAGCGATGTTCTCGACCATCGAGCGCATCGCGCCCCGAGACGCCGGATCGTCGTTCGCCACCTCATCGACGAGGACCTCGATCTCCTCGAGGCCGGCGGCGATCGCCTGGGCGACGCGGCGATGTCCGGCGTCGATGACCCAACCGTTGCCGCCGTCGCGCTGCGGCGAGACGATCGGCGGCTGGATGATGCCGACGGCCCGGATGGTCGCGAGCAACAGC
>NZ_JAFNIH010000046.1 GCF_019160155.1 Pinisolibacter aquiterrae | reverse complement strand
TCGCCGGATCGGATGCGCCGAGCGATCCTCGAGCGCGAGGCCCTGCCCGGTCGCGGGATGACCCGCGCGGAGTGTCTCGAACACATCTGGAGCGAGACCCATGACGCCTACCGCGGCCATGCCGGCGCCGACTGGCCGGTCGAGGCGAGGGGCCGACGCTTCGTGGTGGTCTACGGGCAGGGGCTCGGCGCTCGAATGAGGCTTCTCGAGGAACTGACCACCCGGGAGATCGCGGCCAAACTGCCGGGCCGACTGCTCGCCGTCACCGACGCCGCGGCGGCGTGAACGGAGACGGCCGGGCGACCATCACCCACGGCTGAGCCGCCGAGGAGCCGACGGTAGCGATCGTGCGCGGTCACCGTCGGTCAACTCGATCCGGAATCATCGGCCGAGACCGGGCGACCCATCCTTCAGACCCCATCCGAGGCACGGCCTCTGCCCGATCCGTTCGGACGGAGCGGTGCCGCGCGCCTTCCCTTCGAGGAGCAAGCTCTCATGAGTTCCATCGATCCCTTCACCCTCGATCTCTTCGGGACGACCGGTCTTTCCTCTGGTCTGGGCTTCGGCCTCGGCGTCTTGTCGAGGCCAGCCGACGACGATCCCGACGATCCGCCGCCGTCCACGTCGGCCCCCGTCTCGACGGGGACCGTCTTCGTTCGGCCGGTCGCTTCCGAGAGGGATCTCGGGGAGAACTTCCATCTCGAAAGGGATCGGGGTCTCGCCGCCGGTTGGAAGGGGAGGGCACGCGACAACATCGAGGCCATTCGACTGGCGGCGGCGATCGAACGCGAGAACCGTCCCGCGATGGTGGAAGAACAGGCGCGCCTCATCCGCTTCATCGGCTTTGGTGCGTCGGAACTCGCGAACGGCGTCTTCCGTCGTCCCGGAGCGACGGCCTTCCGCGCCGGCTGGGAAGAGATCGGCGCCGACCTCGAGGACGCGGTCGGGGAGGGGGAGCACGCCTCGCTCGCCCGTTGCACCCAGTATGCCCACTTCACGCCCGAGGTGATCGTCCGCACGATCTGGGCCGGTCTCGAACGCCTCGGCTGGCGTGGTGGCCGCGTGTTGGAGCCCGGGATCGGCACCGGGCTCTTCCCGGCCCTGATGCCCGAAGCACTGCGATCGGCCTCATGCGTCACCGGGGTCGAGCTCGACCCGGTGACGGCACGGATCGCTCGGCTGTTGCAGCCACGGGCGCGGATCCTCTTGGGGGATTTCGCGCGAACCGAGCTGGCGGCGAACTTCGATCTGGCGATCGGCAATCCGCCCTTCTCCGATCGCACGGTTCGCTCCGACCGCGCCTATCGCTCCCTCGGTCTGCGGCTCCACGACTACTTCATCGCCCGGTCGATCGATCTTTTGAAGCCCGGCGGCCTCGCCGTCTTCGTCACGAGTTCCGGTACGCTCGACAAGGCCGACGGCACGGCGCGCGAGCACATCGCGAAGTCGGCCGATCTCGTCGCCGCCATTCGCCTGCCCGCGGGTTCATTCCAGGCCGACGCCGGCACCGACGTGGTGGTCGACATCCTCTTCTTCCGCAAGCGCCGGGCGGGTGAGCCGCGAGGCGACACGGCTTGGCTCGACCTCGCCGAGGTACACCCGGCCGGCGACGGGGAGGACGCGATCCGCGTCAACGCCTGGTTTGCCCGCCACCCGGAGCTGGTGCTCGGCACCCACGCGCTGACCTCCGGTCCGTACGGTGAGACCTACACCTGCCTCGCCGGCGACGAGGCTCTCGAGACCGTCCTCGGCCGTGCCGTCTCGCGTCTGCCGGAAGCGGTCTACGACGGCGAACCTGAGCCGGTCGATGCCGAGGACGACGAGGCGCTGGCCATCGCTCCCATCGCTGCCGGATCCCATGTGCGCGAGGGTAGCTATCTGATGGATCCGCGCCGAGGTCTCATGCAGATCATCAGCGGCGCGCCGGTGCCGGTCGCCGTCCGCAAGGGCAGGGGCGGCGAGGGGTTTTCCGAGACGCACATCCGGATCATCGGCAAGCTGATCCCGATCCGCGATGCCGTGCGCGAGATTCTCGCCTGCCAGGAGGCCGACCGGCCGTGGCAGCCGGCGCAGGTGCGGCTGCGCATCGCCTGGGGCGCCTTCGTGCGAACCTTCGGCCCGATCAACCACACCACAGTCTCGATCACCGAGGATGCCGAGACCGGCGAGGCGCGCGAGACCCATCGTCAGCCGAACCTCGCGCCGTTCCGGGACGATCCCGACTGTTGGCTGGTCGCCTCGATCGAGGACTACGACATCGACACCGACACGGCGAAGCCGGGGCCGATCTTCTCGACTCGGGTAATCGCGCCGCCGGCCCCGCCGGTGATCACGTCCGCCGCCGACGCGCTCGCCGTGGTGCTGAACGAGCGCGGCCGCATCGATCTCGACCACATCGCCGAGTTGCTCCACCGGGACGTCGACGACGTGCTGGTCGAACTCGGCGAGGCGATCTTCTGCGATCCCGTCGACGGCGCCTGGCAGACGGCGGATGCCTATCTCTCCGGTCCCGTGCGCAAGAAGCTCGAGGTGGCGACGGCCGCGGCCGCGCTCGATCCCGTCTTCGAGAGAAACGTCCGAGCCCTCGAAGCCGTCCAGCCGGCCGACCTCCGCCCCTCCGAGATCACCGCCCGCCTCGGCGCGCCGTGGATCCCGGCTTCCGACGTCGTCGCCTTCGTGCACGAGACGATGGGCGCCGCCATCCGCATCCACCACATGCCGGAACTGGCCTTGTGGACGG
>NZ_JAFNIH010000038.1 GCF_019160155.1 Pinisolibacter aquiterrae | reverse complement strand
CCGTCCACAAGGCCAGTTCCGGCATGTGGTGGATGCGGATGGCGGCGCCCATCGTCTCGTGCACGAAGGCGACGACGTCGGAAGCCGGGATCCACGGCGCGCCGAGGCGGGCGGTGATCTCGGAGGGACGGAGGTCGGCCGGCTGCACGGCGTCGAGGGCTCGGACGTTCCTCTCGAAGACGGGGTCGAGCGCGGACGCAGCCGTCGCCACCTCGAGCTTCTTGCGCACGGGACCGGAGAGATAGGCGTCTGCCGTCTGCCACGCGCCGTCGACGGGATCGCGGAAGATCGCCTCGCCGAGATCAGCGACAACGTCGTCGACGTCCCGGTGCAGCAGCTCGGCGATGTGGTCGAGGTCGACGCGACCGCGCTCGTTCAGCACCACGGCGAGTGCATCGGCGGCGGACGTGATCACCGGCGGCGCCGGGGGCGCGATCACACGGGTCGAAAAGATCGGGCCGGGCTTCGCCGTATCGCTGTCGAGGTCGTAGTCCTCGATCGAGGCGACCAGCCAACAGTCGGGATCGTCCCGGAACGGCGCGAGGTTCGGCTGACGATGGGTCTCGCGCATCTCACCGGTCTCGGCATCCTCGGTGATCGAGACCGTGGTGTGGTTGATCGGGCCGAAGGTCCGAACGAAGGCGCCCCAGGCGATGCGCAGCCGCACCTGCGCCGGCTGCCACGGCCGGTCGGCCTCCTGACACGCGAGGATCTCGCGCACGGCATCGCGGATCGGGATCAGCTTGCCGATGATCCGGATGTGCTTCTCCGAGAAGCCCTCGCAGCCCCTGCCCCTGCGGGCGGCGACCGGTACGGGCACGCCGGCGGCGATCTGCAGGAGACCTCGGCGCGGGTCCATCAGATAACTGCCCTCGCGGACATGAGATCGGGCATCGATGGGGGTGACGATCGGCTCGTCGCACACGCCCTCCGCGTCGATCGGCTCGGGCTCATCGTCGTAGATCGCTTCCGGCAGACGCGTGACTGCGCGGCCGAGGACGACCTCGAGAGCCTCATCGCCGGCGAGGCAGGTGTAGGTCTCACCGAACGGACCGGAGCTCAGCGCGTGGGTGCCGAGCACCAGCTCCGGGTAGCGGGCGAACCAGGCGTTGACGCGGATCGCGCCGTCCTCGTCGCCGGCCGGGCGTACCTCGGCGAGATCGAGCCAGGTCGTGTCTCCTCGCGGCGCGCCCGCCTTGCGCTTACGGAAGAAGATGACATCGACCACCACGTCGGTGCCGGCGTCGGCACGAAATGAGCCCGCGGGCAGACGGATGGCGGCGACGAGATCGGCCGACTTCGCGATGTGCTCGCGCGCCGTGCCGTCGGCCTTGTCGAGCGTGCCGGAACTCGTGACGAAGGCGGCGAGGCCGCCGGGTTTCAAGAGATCGATCGACCGGGCGATGAAGTAGTCGTGGAGACGCAGGCCGAGTGACCGATAGGCACGGTCGGAGCGAACCGTGCGATCGGAGAAGGGCGGATTGCCGATGGCGAGATCGAAGTTCGCCGCCAGCTCGGTGCGCGCGAAATCCCCCGTCAGAATCCGCGCCCGCGGCTGCAACAGTCGAGCGATCCGCGCCGTCACCGGGTCGAGCTCGACGCCGGTGACGTGCGAGACGGATCGAAGTGCTTCGGGCATCAGGGCCGGGAAGAGTCCCGTACCAATCCCGGGCTCCAACACGCGGCCGCCACGCCAGCCGAGACGTTCGAGCCCGGCCCAGATCGCACGGACGACGACCTCGGGCGTGAAGTGAGCATACTGGGTGCAGCGGGCAAGCGAGGCATGTTCCCCCTCCCCGACCGCGTCCTCGAGGTCGGCGCCGATCTCCTCCCAACCGGTACGGAAGGACGCCCCTCCGGGACGGCGGAAGGCGCCGTTCGCGAGTTCCGATGCACCGAAGCCGATGAAACGGATGAGGCGCGCCTGTTCCTCACCCGTCGCGGGACGGTTGTCGCGTTCGATCGCGGCCGCCAGTCGAATGGCTTCGATGTTGTCACGCGCCCTCCCCTTCCAACCGGCAGCGAGACGGCGGCCCCCTTCGAGATGGAAGTTCTTGCCGCGCCCCCTCTCTGAAGCGGCCGGCCGAACGAACACGGCCCCCGTCGAGGCGGGGGCCGGCGTGGACGGCGGCGAATCGTCGGGATCGTCGTCGGGCGGCGGCGGCAAGGAGCCGAGGCCGAAGCTCAGACCGGAGGAAAGGCCGGTCGTCCCGAAGAGATCGAGGGTGAAGGGATCGATGGAACTCATGAGAGCTTGCTCCTCGAAGGGAAGGCGCGCGGCACCGCTCCGCCCGAACGGATCGGGCAGAGGTGGGGTGGTGCCTCGGATGGGGTCTGAAGGATGGGTCGCCCGGTCTCGGCCGACGGCTGCCGATCGAGTTGACCGACGTTGACCGCGCACGATCGTTGCCGTCGGCTCCTCGGCGGATCGGCCGTGGGTGATGGTCGCCCGGTCGTCTCCGTTCACGCCGCCGCGGCGTCGGTGACGGCGAGCAGTCGGCCCGGCAGTTTGGCCGCGATCTCCCGGGTGGTCAGCTCTTCGAGAAGCCTGGTTCGAGCGCCGAGCCCTTGCCCGTAGACCACGACGAAGCGTCGGCCCCTCGCCTCTTCCGGCCAGTCGACGCCGGCATGGCCGCGGTAGGCGTCATGGGTCTCGCTCCAGATGTGTTCGAGACACTCCGCGCGGGTCATCCCGCGACCGGGCAGGGCCTCGCGCTCGAGGATCGCTCGGCGCATCCGATCCGGCGA
>NZ_JAFNIH010000026.1 GCF_019160155.1 Pinisolibacter aquiterrae | reverse complement strand
TTGGTTCGGCAAGATCGACGAACCACGAAAGGCCGCACAGCTCGCCGTGTCGCGGCTTGCGAAGATCGGCGCGCTGTTCGTCGAGGCGCGCAGCTTCATCGAGAGCGAATACCGCGAGCAGGTCCGAAGCGCCAACGTTCGGGGTGCGCGCATCGTGCCGATGCCGTCGCCGGAGCTTCGAGCGGCACTCGCCGAGAAGAAGCCGATCGAGGACACGCTCGCCGACGAGATCACGACAATCCGGGCCGCGGTCGAGCGTCGGTTCACGCCGGAGGAACGGCGCGAACTGTGGTCGGGCGACATCGAGCGGATCCGACGCGTGGTGCCGGAAAGCACCGACCTTGACGCCCTCCGCGATCTCGCCGGACCGATCGAGGTGCAGGGGCGCGAGGTCGAGAGCCGGCGGGTGATCGAACGCTTCCTCGAGGAGGAAAAGGCGGAAGAGTCGGGGTTGTCGATGTGAGCGAGGGTGCCGAGGGAGGAAGGCCGCCGTATTCTTGTTCCAGCAAGGTCTTCGGTCTATATTATGCGGGAGAAATCGGCTCGTGGCCGAGCAGAGCATGCGGAGAGCGTGACGACGATGTCCCCGGTGGCTTCCATGGTGCTGACGACCGTGACCGCGCCTTATGGCGTGAAGGTGTCGGCGCGTGAACTCGCCGACAGGCTTCAGGATCCGGCGAGCGCTGCGGTCTTCGACGCACCGACTTTTGCTTTCTTTTCCGAGGTGAGCCCCAAGCTCCAGGCCGCGTTCATCGAAGAAATGGGTGTGAACAAGGCCGATGCTGCCGTGGTTGCGACCCTTTTTTCCGACGCTGCCGGTTATGAGCTGCCTCTGGCTGTTCGCTCGTGAATACGCCGAACCCCAGCCGATGGGGTGAACTGTTCGATCAAGCCATGCTGATCATCGACCAGGCCAACAGTCAGGGAGATATCGTCGGCGCGTGGAGTTTCGGGGGCGGTACGGCCCTGATGCTGCAGATCGGGCACCGATTGAGCCACGACATAGATCTCTTCATCGACGACCCGCAGATTCTGCCCTACCTGAACCCCAACACGCAGGGTTATCGGATGGATGTGGCGCCGTCGTTCTATGACAGCGACGGGACGCGATCTCTCAAGCTGTCATTCGAAGGGATCGGAGAAATCGACTTTATTTGCACCGGCTCCCTATCGGAGAACCCGACCGTCGAGATGGAGGTGCGCGGGCGAATGGTGCGGGTCGAGACCCCGCTGGAGATCATCACGAAGAAACTCGTCTATCGCGGTTCTCACCTGCAACCACGCGACATGTTCGATATTGCCGCCGTCCTCTTGCGGCAAAGTTCAGATGAACTCGAAGCGGGTTTGCGGGCGCACGTTGACGCGTGTCGTATCGCTCTTTCGGCCGCCGAGCGTTTCTCGTCGTCATCAGCGATGAGCATCATGAGCAAGCTGATGATCCAGAGCGGTTTCGAAGAACTGCCGGACACGGCTCAGAATGCCGTCATCGCCTTTCTTCGGCGCGTCGTCGCCGGCTGAACACTGGGTCGACGGGAGCAAAGCTCACGAACTTCCGCCAGAATTCTCTATCGAGCGGCCCCGTCTTTCCCTCGAGCCCGCCCAGCCGATCCGCCCGAGCGTCTCGTAGAGCGTCGATCGAGCAATCCCGAAGCTGCGGCAGACTTCCGTCTTGCCGATCCCCTTGTCGAGGGCATCGAGTACGGCTTCCATCGTGCGCGGATCGATGGCGGTGGGGCGCCCTCCCCTTCGGTCTTTCCGTCCGATCGCGGCGACGGCGGTCAGGATGCGTTCACGGCTGATGGTACGCTCGCATCGCGACAGCGCGCCGAACACGTCGAACAACGCGTCGCCGTGGGTGGTGCCGGCGTCGATCTTCTCGACCAAGGATCGGAACCCGACCTCTCGCCGTCGCAGATCTTCGATCGTCCGGAGGAGATCCGGCATCGAACGGCCGAGCCGGTCCAGCCGCCAGACGACGAGACTGTCCCCCTGCTCGAGGATCGCGAGGCATTTCTCGAGCGCGACGCGACCGTCGGATGGCGGCGCCGAGGGCTCTTCGAACACGTGCTTCGGATCGACCCCGGCCGCGATCAACGCATCGCGCTGGGTGGCCGTCGTCTCGCGACCGTCGTCGAATGACGCACGGATGTAACCGACGAGCATATTCGGCAAACTCCAAGGATCTCTGCAGGGAGGTAGGCGATCTTTCTTCCGGAAGGAGGGCCGGCGAGCCGGCCCCACCCGCGGGCTCAAGAGCCGGTCATGTAGTTGGTGATCACGCCGATGATGACGCCGATGATGGTGACCCCGGCGCCGATGACGATGCCGGCGATCGAGCGGCCGACGTGCTCGCGCGATCCATCGGGGTTCTGGGAGGCGTGGTAGAGCTTCACGCCGGAGATCCCGGCGAGACCGATGCCGGCGAGACCGAAGGCGCCCATGATGAAGAGGCCGATGTTGGAGAAGGAACTCGTGAGCGAGGTGGTGTTGAGCGAGCTCGACGAGGCCTTGGTGCGGGCCTGGTTCAGGACGTCGAGCGGGGCGGAAGGGTCGACGGCGCCGGCCGGAAGGATGGAGAGGAGGTAGATCGTCGCCATTGGGACGAGGTCGCGGATGCGCATGAGGGTTCCTTTCGGGGGCTGGTCGAGGGATCGGGAGGAGAGGGTCAGGTGCGGATCTCGCCGCGCATGATCTGAGCGACGATCTCGTCGGCGAGCATCGCGGCGATCCGGTCGTCGGCGTCGTGGTGGCGGCCGGCGACCTTCTTCCAGGTGTCGTGGGCGGTGCCTTCGGGAAAGCGGGCGGCGAGGACGCGGAGCGCCTCGTTGACGTCCATCCGGCGATAGAGCTCGTCGCGCA
>NZ_JAFNIH010000031.1 GCF_019160155.1 Pinisolibacter aquiterrae | reverse complement strand
CATGACCATCGAGCTCTTTGCGGAGCAGCTTCTCAACGGCGTCCAGTTCGGCGTGACGCTGTTTCTGATGGCGTCGGGGCTGACGCTGGTGTTCGGCATCATGAACTTCATCAATCTGGCGCACGGCTCGCTCTACATGATCGGCGCCTTCCTCGGCGCGGCGGTCCAGGCGGCGACGGGGTCGTTCCTCGTCGGCATTCTCGTCGCCGTGCCCGCCACCGCGGCGATCGGCGTGGCGCTCGAACTCGGCCTCTTCCGCCGTTTCTACTCGCGCAATCATCTCGATCAGGTGCTGGTCACCTTCGGCATCGTGCTGATGGCCAACGAGGCGACCCGGCTCGTCTTCGGTCCCGTGCCGCTGCGCATGCCGCTGCCGGAGATGCTCTCCGGCTCGATCGAACTGCTGCCGGGGCTCACCTATCCGACCTTCCGTCTCGTCGTCCTCGGCGTCGGCCTCGCCGTCGCGGGTCTCCTGTGGCTCGTCGTGATGAAGACCCGGCTCGGCATGTGGGTGCGGGCGGGCTCCTCCAACCGCGCCATCGCCGGCGCCATGGGCGTCGACGTCGGCATGGTCTTCGCCGGGCTCTTCGCCTTCGGCGCGGCGCTCGCCGGGCTCGCCGGGCTGATGGCCGGGCCGATCCTCGCCGTGCAGGTCGGCATGGGCGAACCGATCCTGATCCTCGCCCTCGTCGTCACCGTGATCGGCGGCATCGGCTCGATCCGCGGCGCCTTCGTCGCCGCCCTGATGGTCGGCCTCGTCGACACCTTCGGCCGGGTGATGCTGCCGCCGGCGCTGGGCTCGATGGCGATCTTCCTCCTGATGGCGGCGATCCTCGCCTTCAAACCCAAGGGACTGTTCCCCGTCCATGGCTGAGCTCGACCCGCACCGTCCGACCCTCGTCGACCGACTGGCGCCGATCGTGGTGATCGCGGCCCTGGCCGCCGTGCCACCGATCGCCTCGGCCCTCGACGATCCCTTCCTGATCAAGGTGGCGACCCGCGTCGCCGTCTTCGCCATCGCCGCCATCGGTCTCAACCTCGTGGTCGGCTTCGCCGGCCTCGTCAGCCTGCTGCACGCCGGTCTCTTCGGCATCGGCGGCTATGTCGTCGGCATCGCCGCCTGGCACGAGTTCAACGCCGAACCGATGGCGTTCGGCCCCTTCGTCTGGGACGGCACCGCGAACCTCATGGTGACCCTGCCGCTCGCCGCGCTGGTGGCGGGACTGGCGGCGCTCGTCACCGGCATCGTCTCGCTGCGCACCTCCGGCCCCTACTTCCTGATGATCACGCTCGCCTTCGATCAGATGCTCTATTACGGCGCCGTGGCGCTGCAGAAGTACGGCGGCGAGGACGGGCTGCAGATCCTCTCGACGATCACCCTCGGGTCGGTCGACGTCTCGGAGCGGACGCGCTTCTTCTATCTGACGCTGGCGATCCTGGCGGCGACCCTGATCCTGCTCGGCCGCGTGGTGACCAGCCGCTTCGGCATCGTGCTCCGCGCCTCGGCCGAGAACGAGCGCCGCGTCACCGTCACCGGCATTCCGCCCTATCCCTACCGGCTCACCGCCTTCGTGATCTCCGGCGTCGTCTGCGGCATCGCCGGTGCCCTGCTCGCGGCCGGCCAGCAGTTCGTCTCGCCGGCCGACATGAGCTGGGTGCGTTCGGGCGATCTCGTGGTGATGGCGGTGCTCGGCGGGCTCGCCACCCTGTGGGGGCCGGTGGTCGGCGCCGCCGCCTTCGTCGTCCTGGAACTCGTCCTGTCGTCCTGGACCCAGCACTGGCAGCTCGCCTTCGGCGCGATCATCGTCGTGGTGGTGCTGACGCTGCGCGGCGGCCTCGCCGATCTGGTGTCCCTGATGACCACCCGGAGGGACGCGCGATGAGCCGCGAACCGCTTCTCTCGGTCACCGGGCTCGTCAAGAGCTTCGGCGGCCTGATGGCCACCAACCATCTCGACTTCGACCTCGTCGAGGGCGAGATCCACGGCATCATCGGCCCCAACGGCGCCGGCAAGACCACCTTCGTGTCGCAGCTCCAGGGCCAGCTCCTGCCCGACCAGGGCAAGATCCTGCTCGACGGCGACGACGTCACCATGATGCCGGCCCATCTCCGGGCCCGGCGCGGCATCGCCCGCTCCTTCCAGATCACCTCGCTGGTGCCCTCCTTCACCGCGCTCGCCAACGTCATGTTGGCGGTGCAGGGCACGCAAGGCCATTCGTTCCGCTTCTGGAAGCGGGCCTGGGGCGACGCGCGGCTGACCGAGCCGGCCCATGCGGCGCTGGCGACCGTCGGCCTCGCCGCCAAGGCGAACACGAAGGTCGCCGATCTCTCCCACGGCGAATGCCGCCAGCTCGAACTCGCCATGGCGCTCGCCATGAAGCCGCGTCTCCTCCTCCTCGACGAGCCGATGGCCGGCATGGGGCGTCAGGACGGGGCGGCGATGACCGATCTCGTCGCCGAGCTCAAGGGCGTCACCACGATCGTGCTGATCGAGCACGACATGGAGGCGGTGTTCCGGCTCGCCGACCGCATCTCGGTGCTGGTCGCCGGCCGGGTGATCAAGACCGGGCTGCCGGAGGAGGTGCGCGTCGACGAGGACGTCCGCGCCGCCTATCTCGGCCATTCCCACTGAGAGGGGGCGACGATGCTGCTCGAGGTCGGCGATCTCCACGCCGGATATGGTTCCTCCAAGGCGCTGTTCGGCGTCTCCTTCGACGTGGCCGAGGGCGAGGTCGTGACCCTCATCGGCCGCAACGGCATGGGCAAGTCGACCACCGTCAAGTCGATCACCGGGCTCCTGAAGCCGATGGGCGGGACCATCCGCTTCAAGGGCGAGGCGATCGGCGGGGCGCCCGCCCACCGGATCTGCCGGCTCGGCATCGGGCTGGTGCCGGAGGGCCGCGCCATCTTCCCGAACCTCACGGTGAGGGAGAACCTCGTCATGGCCGGCCGTCCCGGCGCCGGCACCAAGGAGGCGTGGACGCTCGACCGGGTGCTGGCCTTCTTCCCTCGCCTCGCCGAGCGGCTGACCAACGGCGGCAATCAGCTCTCCGGCGGCGAGCAGCAGATGCTGGCGATCGGCCGGGCCCTGATGACCAATCCCGACCTCCTCATCCTCGACGAGGCGACGGAGGGCTTGGCGCCGCTCATCCGGCAGCAGATCTGGAAGGCGCTCGACGTGCTCAAGGCGACCGGCCTCGCCATGATCGTGATCGACAAGGAGCTCGAGGCGCTGGTCGGCTTCGCCGATCGCCACGTCGTGATGGAGAAGGGCGAGGTCGTCTGGCGCGGCACCACCCCCGAGCTTCTCGCCGACGCCTCCATCCAGGAAACCTATCTCTCGGTGTGAGGCCACGATGACGGCACCAGACGTCGCAGCCGCACCACGCCGCCACCCGTCACTTCGGCTCGTAGGGCCGAAGCGGCGCGCG
>NZ_JAFNIH010000008.1 GCF_019160155.1 Pinisolibacter aquiterrae | reverse complement strand
GGCGGCGATCGCCTGGGCGACGCGGCGATGTCCGGCGTCGATGACCCAACCGTTGCCGCCGTCGCGCTGCGGCGAGACGATCGGCGGCTGGATGATGCCGACGGCCCGGATGGTCGCGAGCAACAGCACATCGGCCTGCGGGCTCGACTGGGTCCGACGCATCCGGTCGGGGTTCTCGACGAGCGCGCGGGGATCGACCTTGACGATCTGCATGGGGGAAGCTCCTTCATCGGGTTGCCGGGCTCGCGGTCCGCGAACCCTTTCTCGTCTTCTCATCCGAAGACCCCCACGACCCGGCGGAGCGGTCGGGGCGGGGCAACCGCGGCGGAGCGGCCCTGCCCGGCAGGCCGAGCGGGGCGTGAAGCGCCCTGCGACGAGACGGCGGGCCGGGATCGCGATCGCGGCGGTTGAGCGCCAGCGGCGCCGAACCGGCCGATCCGCGAGGAGGGTTTCCTTCCCTTTTCTCGTTCTCACCTCTTCACATTGAAACACGCGGATTTTGACGCTATATTGCGTCTATCAGATCGGCACCGGAAGGCAGAGCACATGGGCTTGGTTCAGTACGCCGAGGGCGGCTTCTTCGCTCCACGCAAGATCGCGACGGCTCTGCGGACGACGAGCGAGGATGTCGCTCGAACCGCAGGTCTCGGTCGGGATGCCGTTCAGCGTGTCGCTCGGATCCGCTCCGACAAGACCCAGCGACGACTGCGCGAGATGGTCGAGGTTCTGAACAAGGTCGAACCGCGGTTCGGGTCGGCCCTGCTCGCCTATGCCTGGTATCGCTCCGAGCCGCTTGCCGGGTTCTCCGGGCAGACGGCGATGCAGCTCGTCCGCAGTGGGCGGGCCGACGAGGTGCTCGACTACGTCGACGCCGTGGACGCCGGCGTCCACGCCTGATGTCGATCTCCTACCGTGGCAAGCTCTACCGGGCTCTGAACCCGATCCACGCCCGCGAACCGCTTTCCGGTCGCGGGGCAGCCCTCTACGGGGGGCGGTTCAATCCCAAGGGCACACCGGCACTCTATGCCTCGCTCTCTCCTGTGACGGCTTTGCGCGAGGCCAATCAGGTCGGCAACCTTCAGCCGACGACGCTGGTCGCCTACGATGCCGAGATCGAAGCGATCTTCGATGCGCGTGATCCTGCGGCACTCGCCAGCGAAGGAAACGATCCGGCGGCCCTCGCCGCGCCGACGTGGCGTGACGAGATGAAGGCGACCGGCGAGGCACGCACACAGGGCTTCGCCCGCCGCTTGATCACGGCAGGTTTCCAGGGGCTGTTGGTGCGAAGCTTCGCCGCGGGCATGGGCGACGACGACCTCAACCTCGTGCTGTGGCGCTGGGGCGATGTCGCCCCTGCCCGTCTCGTCCTGATCGACGACGAAGGCAGGCTTTCCGGCGACGTTCGCCGCTGATGGCCGACGCGGCCTTCGACGACCCGGGGAGCAGAGAGTAAGATCCGAGGGATCCCACATCCGACATGAGCCGATGGGAGGGGGGCACCCATGGCCAAGAAATATCAGCCTGCGCCCGAGTTCCGCTCCGAAGCGGAAGAAAGGGCCTATTGGGAAAGCCACGATTCCGTCGACCACATCGACTGGAGCAAGGCTGCACGTGTGCGTCTTCCGAACATGAAGCCGTCTTCGACTTCGATCTCGTAGAGATTGCCGAATGCGCTTCTGGAGCGGATCAAGATCGCCGCCAACAAGCGCGACGTGCCGTATCAGTCGCTCATCAGGACTTGGCTGGCCGAAAAGCTCGATGCCCCAGCGAAGTGATGGGATCCCGTTGTACGGACAGTAGCAATAGCGAGGATCAATTTTGCGAGTTTCTATTGCTCAACCAACTGTTTCGCCTGGAAGCAGCGGCAGTTCGCTCCGATCCTGGCGCCCGAGACCGTCAAGCTCGACCGCATCGTCTCTTTTGTGGGCCGGAGGGCGCCATGGCTGAGCCGTCCCTCCCGACGATCAAGCGGCTCTTCATCGAGTCAGGACGTCGATGCGCCTTTCCGGGGTGCGAAACGCCGCTCGTCCTCGAGAGCGGGGAGATCATCGGCGAGATCTGTCACATCAGGGCCCGCAATGCGCGCGGGCCGCGCCATGACCGCAACCAGAGCGAAGCACAGCGGCAAGGCTATGACAATCTATTGCTGCTTTGCCCTACGCATCACCGCGTCATCGACGCCCAGCCTGCGGCCTACACCGTCGGGGTGTTGCAGGAGATGAAGGCGCAGGCCATAGCGAACCTCGACGGTCCCGAGCGCCCTTCGGACAGGATTTTCGCGGGAGGACTGTTGGGGAAGCTGCGTGATGTGGTCATCAACGACAACCAAGGCAATATTGCGATCAACAGCCCCGGGGCCATTCAGGCGGGAACCCTGGTCGTCAAGTCCACGCGGGGGACGACAAAGATCAATCCGCCACCCGGATCGATCGGCGCCGATGGCGATGCGCGGCGATATGTGAAACATCTCATCGAACGCTATATCGAGTTCGCGAAAAGCGATACCTCCCGGACCGGTCAGTTCAAGCCTGCGGTCATCTACGCGACCATCAAACGGGAGTTCGGGTCGCAATGGGAACTGGTCAGCCGTGATCGCTTCGCAGACCTCTGCGCATATCTCCAGCAGAGCATCGCGAAGACGCGCCTCGGCAGAAGCAATGCAGCGAAAGGTCATGCACTTTATTCGAGCTTTGAAGCGTTCAAGCTCAAGCACGGGAAATAGGACCACGGCAATAAAGTTGTCGATCCATTCCGGCGATATTAATCGCCCGCTTTGAGTCGACTGACGTCAACGCCACCGCTTCAGCATTCCTCGTCAAGCGGCCAACATCGGCGCTCCTTCCACCTCCGCCGCCAGCGTCCTCTCGATGTCAGCGAGTTGCCGCCGCTTGTCCGCGAGATCCTCGGCGAAGGCGAACGTCCCGCCCTGTCGCGACTGGTAGGAGGCGAGACGGCCCTTCGCCTCGTCGCACCGGCGACGCTGCCGTTCCCGCTCCTCCTCGAAGCCGGAGACCGCATGCTCGAGCCGGGCAATCGCCCCGAGCGGCGTGACGGTCAGCGGCAGCTCGACCTCGTGGTCGGCGCCGGTCCTGAGCAACATGATCGTGGTGCGGAAACCATCCCCCCCGAACCGCTCGCCACGGAACTCCACATCGAAGCCGCCGATCGAGGCGATGACGGTGTCGCCCTCCTGCCGAAGCTGGACGAGGGTGAGGATCTCCTTCATCAGCGCGCGGCCGGCGGCCTTGCGCTCGGTGAAGACCTCCCCCGCCACCATCATGGCGAACGCATCGCCGGCCGTCGGCACCAGACGAGCGATGTCCTCACCGATTTCGGCGATGCGGCGGGTCGCCTGCTCGACGTCGCGCTCGGCATCGCGGATCTGCCGACGGACGGAGAACTGGTCGTCGTCGTGGGCGGCGCGCAGACGTTCCAATCGTGCGATGTCCGCCTCGAGCCCGGCCTTCTGCATCAGGCGTTGGTCGCCGGAGGCAATCGCCTTGGCCATGGCGAACTGATTGGCCTGCCCTTCGCCGAGATCCTCCAGCTTGCGGATCGAGGTATCGCCGGAGAGTGCCGCGCCGATGAAGCGGGCCTTGCGCTCGTTGTTCTGCCACATGGTGGCGTCGAGTGATCCCTCGGTCGCGTAGGCATAGATGTCGATCTCGTCGTGCTGATTGCCCTGCCGAACGATCCGCCCCTCACGCTGCTCGATCTGGGAGGGGAGCCAAGGCACGTCGAGGTGATGGAGCGCCGTCAGTCGGAGCTGGGCGTTGACCCCAGTTCCCATCGTCTCCGAACTGCCGATCAGTAAACGGACCCTGCCGGCGCGCACGTCACCGAACAGGCGCTGCTTCGCCTCCGACTTCTTGTAGTCCTGCATGAAGGCGATTTCGGCGGCCGGCACGCCGAGACGCACGAGTTCATCACGGATCCAGCGGTAGGCCGAGAAGCCACGGGTCTTCTCCACCGCGATCGTGCCGAGGTCGGAGAAGATCATCTGCGCAGCGCCGGCGAGCTCGTAAGGCTTGCCGTCGGGGCGGACGTAGGCATTCTCCCCCGTCTCCCGCCAGATGCGGAAGGCGTTGGCGACGAGGAGGTTGAGCTTGTTCTCCGGCTCGTCGTCGTTGTCGGGATCGACGAGGCGCAGATCGATCGCCGCGTGCCGGCCGTCGGTGATGACCGAAAGCAGGATGTCGTCGCCGGGCTCGGCCGGACGGTCACGCTCTTCGATCGCCTTGATCCGAGCATCGAGCACCGTCTGGTAGCGCTTGAAGGCCGCCGTCGGCTTGGCGGTCAGGATCTGCCGCTTGCCCGTCGTGATCGCCGGCACTTTCACGTACCGTCGCAGGTCCTCGGGCAGCACGACGTCGGCGAAGGACCGGAACATCGCGATCAGCTCGGGCACGTTGACGAAGCTCGCGAACCGGCTCACCGGCTTGTATCGGCCGGAGGGCTGGAGTTCGAGTTCGGTGGTGGTGTCACCGAAGGTCGAGGCCCAGGCGTCGAACTCGTGGAGACCCCGTG
>NZ_JAFNIH010000059.1 GCF_019160155.1 Pinisolibacter aquiterrae | reverse complement strand
CACGGGGTCTCCACGAGTTCGACGCCTGGGCCTCGACCTTCGGTGACACCACCACCGAACTCGAACTCCAGCCCTCCGGCCGATACAAGCCGGTGAGCCGGTTCGCGAGCTTCGTCAACGTGCCCGAACTGATCGCGATGTTCCGATCCTTCGCCGACGTCGTGCTGCCGGAGGACCTGCGCCGGTACGTGAAGGTGCCGGCGATCACGACGGGCAAGCGGCAGATCCTGACCGCCAAGCCGACGGCGGCCTTCAAACGCCATCAGACGGTGCTCGATGCTCGGATCAAGGCGATCGAAGAGCGCGACCGGCCGGCCGAGCCCGGTGACGACATCCTGCTCTCGGTCATCACCGACGGTCGACACGCGGCGATCGATCTGCGCCTCGTCGATCCCGACAACGACGACGAGCCGGAAAACAAGCTCAACCTCCTCGTCGCCAACGCCTTCCGCATCTGGCGGGAGACGAGGGCGAACGCCTACGTCCGCCCCGACGGCAAGCCCTACGAGCTCGCCGGCGCCGCGCAGATGATCTTCTCCGACCTCGGCACGATCGCGGTGGAGAAGACCCGTGGCTTCTCGGCCTACCGCTGGATCCGTGATGAACTCGTTCGTCTCGGCGTGCCGGCCACCGAGATCGCCTTCATGCAGGACCACAAGAAATCGGAGGCGAAGCAGCGCCTATTCGGCGACGTGCGGGCCGGCAGGGTCCGCTTCCTGATCGGCAGCTCGGAGACGATGGGGACCGGGGTCAACGCCCAGCTCCGGCTGAAGGCGCTCCATCACCTCGACGTGCCCTGGTTGCCCTCCCAGATCGAGCAGCGCGAGGGGCGGATCGTCAGGCAGGGCAATCAGCATGACGAGGTCGACATCTACGCCTATGCGACAGAGGGATCGCTCGACGCAACCATGTGGCAGAACAACGAGCGCAAGGCCCGCTTCATCGGCGCGGCACTCTCCGGCGACACCTCGATCCGCAAGCTGGAGGATCTCGGCGAAGGTCAGGCGAACCAGTTTGCCATGGCCAAGGCAATTGCCTCTGGTGATCAGCGCCTGATGCAGAAGGCCGGGCTCGAGGCGGACATCGCCCGGCTGGAACGTCTGTGGGCTGCCCACGACGATGATCTCTTCTCCGTCCGTCGCCAGATCCGCGATGCCGAACGCGACATCGAGCATGCGACCCGCCGTATCGCCGAGATCGGCGAGGACATCGCTCGTCTGGTGCCGACATCGGGTGACGCCTTCGCGATTTCCGTGGCGGGTGAGATCTTCACCGAGCGCAAGGCCGCTGGCCGCGCGCTGATGAAGGAGATCCTCACCCTCGTCCAGCTCCGGCAGGAGGGCGACGCCGTCATCGCCTCGATCGGCAGCTTCGATGTGGAGTTCCGTGGCGAGCGGTTCGGTGGGGATGGTTTCCGCACCACGATCATGTTGCTCAGGACCGGCGCCGACCACGAGATCGAACTGCCGCTCACCGTTACGCCGCTTGGGGCGATCACCCGGCTCGAGCACGCAATCTCCGGCTTTGAGGAGGAGCGGGAACAGCAGCGGCGCCGGTGTGAAGAGGCGAAGAGCCGCCGCGCTTCCTACCGTTCACGCCAAGGTGGCACGTTCGCCTTCGCCGAGGATCTCGCCGACAAGCGGCGGCGGCTCGGCGAGATCGAGAGGGCACTCGCGGCGGAGGTGGAGGGAGCGCCGAGGCTCGCAGTCTGACGAGGTGCTCTGAAGCCGTGCGGTCGACGACAGACGACCCGAAGGGGACGCACGTCTTTCTGAGAAGAACGGCAATTTCTTGCCTTCAATCCGGATATTTCCGAATATCTACCATGATAATGTAAGTCGCTATAGTGCAGTCTTTGGTTAAGGCAGGTCCGCATTTCGGTCGCTATCGTCCGGCGTCTTTACCACGTCCTCAGGCGAGCGAGTTTCATAGGCGACCGCGAATTCCTCATCGCTCCAGTCCCCGTCGCCGTAGTTGTTTCTGTCGTAGAAATTGAGGCCATGATGGAGGGAGATCGCCACGTGGGGCCCGACGAACGGGCAGGTTGATAGGTAGAAAGCCTGAACGAACGGATTTTCTTCCCATTCACGCTTGATGAAGATCAAACCGCTGGTGCCTTCGATAAACCAAGGCCGGTTACCGAAAGCGGTGAATTGCTGATCAATGATCTCTCGGATGTGGAGCACGGCCGCGAGCGCGTCCTCGTGTAGCGTGGCGTAGGTTGAGGCGTTAAAATGGACAGAGCGGTGGCGCAGCAGCTCGAGCGCGCGGAACTCCTCAGTAGCGCGGGGTAACAGCACGCCCCATGCTTCCAACGTCCCGATGGCCCGAGGCCAATCCTGGAATGATTTAT
The DNA here is from genome assembly GCF_019160155.1 of Pinisolibacter aquiterrae. Classification (GTDB taxonomy): domain Bacteria; phylum Pseudomonadota; class Alphaproteobacteria; order Rhizobiales; family Ancalomicrobiaceae; genus Pinisolibacter; species Pinisolibacter aquiterrae. The sequence goes on along the minus strand of NZ_JAFNIH010000059.1, from coordinate 2,200 downwards.
TGCGTGCCACATTCCGATACTCGGTCGTGTGTCGGTAGGAATCGCGCAGATCTAGGATCAGGTGGTTTATGATACGCTCTCCGAGTGCACAGGCGCCGAGCAGCGCAGGGTAGTAGGCTCCGACCACGAATGCTCTCCGGATTTCGTCAAAAAGAGCGTTGTGGTAGCTAATGACGGAAAATGGCTTTGAGCCGATCGCGACGAAGTTAGCGATCTTTGCATCGAGCTCTTGGCTACCGAATTCGGAGGCTAACCCAGCCCGCACGCGCTCGCGGTTTTCGAGATGCAGCCGGCGCGGCGTCTCCTCCCAGCCTTCACCTGGCTCCTCGAAAAAGTAGCACCTCGTGTCGAAATCCATCGTGTTGCTCATGTGCCGGCGACGGCCACGATCGGCGAGCATAGGTTTCCATTCAGCAACCGGCCGCGTCTGATCCACTTGGTCTATTGTCACACGCGGCCGCATTCGCCCTCCTCGCATGGTAAGAAGGCCTTGGTAACCGGCCTATAGCAGCCACAATAATAACAGGGTAGCGGTTATGGGCGCTTTGAGAAAGTGTGCTGACTTGCGATATCCGTTTACGGCGACGGTGACCAATTCCGGATAGCCCGCTTCCGGTGCGATGCAGCCAATCACCAATCGCCCCAACATGGGCGGCCCTCCGGAAGAGTCGATCCGACGGGTTGGATCGTGGTTCAGGAACTCTTCCTCGCAACTCTTCCACCAACTGTGGATAGAATCGAAGAAACGAAGCAACTGGCTCGTCGACCCACTGCACCGGACTAGACCACGTTCGTATTTGTCAAAGACGCTGTCGCCGACTTCGCAGCAGATTGCCGACTTCAGGTTGCGAGAGCATCAGTTTCTTCCCAACCTGCAGAATGTCGTCGGCAAGGGGATCCCTTCGACCTCTTCCTTCAACAGCCGCAACGCCGCATCAGTGACGGCCAAGTCGTCGCCGACGTGAATCCCATCGCCACCTTCTTCCGGATAGTATCCGGCCAGTCCGACGGTCCGGCTGTGCCCCCTGTAGGAGACGACGAAGGGTCGCACACCTCGGCGGAGGAGTTGGCTCGTTTCCGGAGAAACGATGGTCTCCGGCGCCGGTTCATACGGCGGTGGCATCGACGTCACATCACTTCGCTGGGGCATCGAGCTTTTCGGCCAGCCAAGTCTTGATGAGCGACTGATAGGGAACATCACGCTTGTTGGCGACGATCTTGATCCGCTCCAGAAGCGCATTCGGCAATCTCAACGAGATCGAAGTCGAAGACGGCTTCAGGTTCGGAAGACGCACACGTGCAGCCTTGCTCCAGTCGATGTGGTCGACGGAATCGTGGCTTTCCCAATAGGCCCTTTCTTCCGCTTCGGAACGGAACTCGGGCGTAGGCTCATGTTTCCTTGCCATAGACGACCCTCTCTCGTCGGCTCATGTCTCGCGCCGAGATCACGCGGATCTTGCTCTCGTCATCCCGAAGCGTGAACGTGACGTGCAGCAATCTGCCGTCGTCGGTCTGCCCCAGGGCATGAATGCGCTGCTCGGCGGTACTATGGGCGAGATCGGGAACCATCAGCAGAGGGTCGTTGAAGAACACCTGCTCGGCTTCGGACTGACCGACGTCGTGCTTGTCCGCGTTCTTGCGGGCGTTGCCGGCGTCCCAATCGAAGCCCGTGATCCGTTCCCAATCGATCATGCTGTATATTCCCATGATATACACGAAATTCAAGAGGGGAAGAAGGGAGGGAGAAGGGAACCCTCCTCGCGGATCGGCCGGTTCGGCGCCGCTGGCGCTCAACCGCCGCGATCACGATCCCGGCCCGTCGTTCGTCGCAGGGCGCTCCGCGCCCCGCTCGACCTGTCGGGCAGGGCCGCTCCGCCGCGGTTGCCCCGCCCCGTCCGCTCCGCGGGGTCGTGGGGGTCTTCGGAGAAGAAGACGAGGAAGGGTTCGCGGTCCGCGAGCCCGGCAACCCGATGAAGGAGCTTCCCCCATGCAGATCGTCAAGGTCGATCCCCGCGCGCTCGTCGAGAACCCCGACCGGATGCGCCGAACCAAGTCGAGCCCGCAGGCCGACGCGCTGTTGCTCGCGACCATCCGGGCCGTCGGCATCATCCAGCCGCCGATCGTCTCGCCGCAGCGCGACGGCGGCAACGGTTGGGTCATCGACGCCGGACATCGCCGCGTCGCCCAGGCGATCGCCGCC
>NZ_JAFNIH010000054.1 GCF_019160155.1 Pinisolibacter aquiterrae | reverse complement strand
CGAGGCGCCCGAGGGAACGGCGGCGCGGCCGAAGGACCCGTCCTCCAGGACGACGTCCACTTCGACGGTGGGATTGCCGCGGCTGTCGAGAATCTGACGGCCGACGATGTCGACGATGGCGGTCATGGTCTGCTCCTGCTGAGGATGCGGGATGAATTCGGGTGCGGTCGCTGCTATAGCCGAGGCGAGGTCGGCTTGCTACCCCGGCATTCGCCGGATATCGCCGGGACCCCTCCCCGATCCACCGCACGGATGAGATGCGCCATGGCCGAATTCGACGTTTCGACCCTGCAACTCGGGCATGCAGCCGTGATCGCCGCGCATCCCGACGAGGCCGTCCTCGACCGGGTGCCGAACCCGCAGGCCGACACCCGTTACGTCGCGCGCTTCACCGCGCCGGAATTCACGTCTCTGTGCCCCGTCACGGGCCAGCCGGACTTCGCCCATCTGGTGATCGACTACGTGCCGGGCCCGTGGCTCGTCGAATCGAAGTCGCTCAAGCTCTACCTCGCCTCGTTCCGCAACCACGGCGCCTTCCACGAGGACTGCACCGTGGCGATCGGCCGGCGCATCTTCGATCTCGTCGCCCCGCACTGGCTGCGCATCGGCGGCTATTGGTATCCGCGCGGCGGCATCCCGATCGACGTCTTCTGGGCCTCGGGCCCCGCCCCGGCCGATCTCTGGATCCCCGACCAGGGCGTGCCGCCCTATCGAGGACGCGGCTGAGGCGCGGAGAAGGCCCCCTCTCGCAGCGCCCTCCCCGGCCGTCACACGAGTTGCACCGCCTCCACCCCCGGCACCGCCCGGAGCGCGCCGGCGACCTGCGGCGAGACACGGTATTTCCCGGCGAGGCGGACCTCGATCTCGCGGGCGCCGTCGTCGAGCATCAGGACGAAACTGACCTCGCCCTCCCCGCGCCCCTGAGCCTCGAGGTGGCGGGCGATGCTGTCGACCGGCTTCGGATCGCGGAGGAAGAGCCTGAGGCTCTGCTGCTCGCGCGCGGCCAGGGCGTCGAGCGGCTCGACCTTGTCGATGCGCACCGAGATTCCCTCGGCCCGCTCTTCGGCGCCGGCATAGATCACCACCGACTGACCGGCCTCGAGGAGCTCGCGATATTGCGCGAGACCTTCCGAGAAGATCACCGCCTCGTAGGACCCGGTCGGATCGGACATGCGGACGATGCCCATCTTGTTGCCGGTCTTGGTCTTGCGCTCCTGGCGGCTGGTGACGGTGCCGGCGAGGCGGCCGAAATTGGCGCCGCGCCGGACCGACGCCTGGAATTCGCCCCACATCTGGACCCGCATCTTCTCGAGCACGGTGCGATATTCGTCGAGCGGGTGGGCCGAGAGATAGAAGCCGATCGCGGCGTGCTCGCGCTGCAGACGCTCCGACGTGGTCCAGGATCCGGTCGCCGGCAGCCGGATCGGCTCGACGGAGGCCGTGCCGCCGAAGAGCGCGCCCTGGCCGGCGTCGGCGTCGCCGCGCACCCGACTCGCGGCGGCGACGATCGCGTCGAGCGCCTCGACCACGCGACCACGGTCGGATTCCAACTCGTCGAAGGCGCCGGCGGCGACGAGGCTCTCGAGCGTGCGCTTGTTGATCTGTTTCGGGTCGATGCGGTGGGCGAAGTCGGAGAGGTCGCGGAACGGCCGATCGCCACGCGCTTCGACCAGATGCTCGACCGCCTGCGGCCCGACGCCTTTCACCGCTGCCATCGAATAGACGATGGCGCCGTCCTGGACGTCGAAATATTCGCGCGACCGATTGACCGAGGGCGGCACCACCTCGATCCCGAGCCGGATCGCCTCGCGGCGGAAATCCGCCAGCTTGTCGGTGTTCGACATGTCGAGCGTCATGGTCGCGGCGAGGAATTCGACCGGGTGGTTCGCCTTCATCCAGGCGGTGTGATAGGCGACGAGCGCGTAGGCCGCCGCGTGGGACTTGTTGAAGCCGTAGTCGGCGAATTTCGCGAGCAGGTCGAAGATCGTGTCGGCGTGGTCCTTGGTCAGACCCTGTTTCACCGCGCCGTCGACGAAGCGGACGCGCTGGGTGTCCATCTCCGCCTTGATCTTCTTGCCCATGGCGCGGCGCAGAAGATCGGCTTCGCCGAGCGAATAGCCGGAGAGGATCTGGGCGATCTGCATCACCTGTTCCTGGTAGACGATGATGCCGAAGGTCTCCTTCAGCACCGGCTCCAGCAAGGGATGCATGTAGTCGGGCTTCTCCTCGCCGCGTTTGCGCGCGCCGTAGACCGGAATGTTCGCCATCGGGCCCGGCCGGTAGAGCGCGACGAGCGCGATGATGTCCTCGAAGCGATCCGGCTCGATGTCGGCGATCGCCTTGCGCATGCCGGTCGATTCCAGCTGGAACACGCCGACCGTCTCACCCTTGCCGAGAAGCTCGTAGGTGGCGGGATCGTCGAGGGGGAGGCTCGCCAGATCGACGTGGGTGCCCTTGCGCTCGATCAGCTTCACGCCGGTCTGGAGCGTCGTCAGCGTCTTCAGGCCGAGAAAGTCGAACTTCACCAGGCCGGCGCTCTCCACCCACTTCATGTTGTATTGGGTGACCGGCATGTCGGACCGCGGGTCGCGGTAGAGCGGCACCAGCCGATCGAGCGGGCGATCGCCGATGACCACGCCGGCGGCATGGGTCGAGGCGTGGCGGTAGAGGCCCTCGAGCTTCAGGGCGATGTCGAGGAGGCGCGCGACGATCGGCTCCTCGTCGCGGGCCTCCTGGAGCTTGGGCTCGCCCTCGAGCGCCTGTTTCAGGGTGACGGGGTTGGCCGGGTTCTGCGGGACGAGTTTGCAGAGCCGATCGACCTGGCCATAGGGCATCTGAAGCACGCGGCCGACGTCGCGCAGCACGGCGCGGGCCTGGAGCGAGCCGAAGGTGATGATCTGGGCGACCTGATCGCGGCCGTATTTCCCCTGGACGTAGCGGATCACCTCTTCGCGGCGATCCTGACAGAAGTCGATGTCGAAGTCGGGCATCGACACGCGTTCGGGGTTGAGGAAGCGCTCGAAGAGGAGCGCGAAGCGCAGGGGATCGAGATCGGTGATGGTGAGACACCAGGCGACCAGCGAGCCCGCGCCCGAACCGCGCCCCGGGCCGACCGGGATGCCGTGCAGCTTGGCCCATTTGATGAAGTCCGACACGATCAGGAAGTAGCCGGGGAACTTCATCTTCTCGATGATGCCGAGCTCGAACTCGAGGCGATCGCGATAGTCGGCCTCGGTGCGCCCCGGCGCCACGCCGTGCGCGGCGAGACGGCGCTCGAGGCCGGCGCCGGCCTGGGCGCGCAGCTCCTTCGCCTCCGCCGCCTCCGCATCGGCGCCGGAGCCGGTGAAGCGCGGCAGCAGCGGTTTGCGTTTGACGGTGCGGTAGGAACACCGCCGCGCGATCTCGATCGTCGAGGCGAGCGCCTCGGGCAGATCGGCGAAGAGCGCCACCATCTCGGCGCGCGACTTGAAATAGTGCTCCGGCGTGAGCCGGCGCCGATCCTCCTCGGCGATGACGCGGCCCTCGGCGATGGCGATCAGGGCGTCGTGGGCCTCGAAGTCCTCGCGCACCGCGAAGAAGGGCTCGTTGGTCGCCACGAGCGGCAGGCCGAGGTCGTAGGCGAAATCGATCAGGACCGGCTCGGTGGCGCGCTCCTCGTCGACGCCGTGGCGCTGCACCTCGACATAGAGCCGGTCCCCGAAGATCTCGGCGAGCCGCTCGAGACGCCTGCGGGCGAGATCGGCGCGCCCGGCGGCGATCGCCTTGTCGATCGGCCCGGTCGGCCCGCCGGTGAGGACGATCAGGCCTTCGGCGAAGGCCTCGAGGTCGTCCGGCTCGACATGGGGGGCCTCGGCCCCCTCGGTCCCGGTATAGGAGCGCGAGACGAGGCGGACGAGATTTTCCCAACCGCGCTCGTCGCGGGCGATCATCACCAGCGACGGCAGGCGCTCGTGCAGAACGGTGCGACGCCCCGCCTCGGCTGCCTGATCGACGAAATCGACGGCGATCTGACAACAGGGGATCGGCTGAATGCCCTTGTCGGTCGCCTTCTCGGAGAATTCGAGTGCGCCGAAGAGATTACCGCTGTCGGCGAGGCCGAGGGCGGGCTGATGATCGGCCTTGGCGAGTTCGAGCAGCCGGCCCACCGGCAAGGCGCCCTCGAGCAGCGAATAGGCCGAGTGGCACCTGAGATGAACGAAGCCGACGTCCTCCGCCCGATCTTCCGCCTCTGCCGTCGCCATGCGCCACCTCCGTCCGCGCCGCGATTCGCCCGCGGCCCCGGCTCGCCGTCCACCGTGCACCGAGAGCGCCGAGGGCTCAACCGAACGCGGGCGACGGCCGGGCGGCGATCTCGGTTCTCCCCGAAATCCTTCCTCGGCAGTCCCCAGAGACCGAGGATTTCGCCGCAGTGGCCGACGCGGCGTGTGGCCATCGATCTTCGTACATGATATGTTCTCAGTAGGAAGCGGCCCAGCCGATGGCGTCTCCCCAGAGAGCGATCATCGCCATGAACGACACCACGGCGCCGAACGACATCGCATCCCAAGCCAGACCTCGAACGAAGTTTCGCATGACCGTCTCCCTTCGTGTTTCATCCACCGGATGTCCACAAACATGTTCCCTGTTTGTTCTTTCGTCAAGAACAAATTTTGCGATACTTTGACCGCGCACGGGGTGTCGGCCCGCGCCCGTCGAAAATAGGATTAGCCCTCATCCCAGAGGTCATCACCGGGACCCGTCCCTCCCGATCGATGTGCCGGGGTCGCACTTTCGATCAGGCCGGTGTGTCGCTATTCACCTTTTCAGGCCCCTAGGTCCTGTTGACGAATAAGCGTATCCATAGGCGGACGGCGGCGATGAGGACGAAGCCGAGATAGCTGTCGGCGGTCTTGTCGTAGCGGGTGGCGAGGCGGCGCCAGTTCTTCAACCTGTTGAA
>NZ_JAFNIH010000011.1 GCF_019160155.1 Pinisolibacter aquiterrae | reverse complement strand
TGGTTGCGGGGGCCAGATTTGAACTGACGACCTTCAGGTTATGAGCCTGACGAGCTACCGGGCTGCTCCACCCCGCGGTAAGGGTATCGGTTCGAGCGTCGCCTTTGGGGCGGGAGCGAACCTGGAGAGGGGGCCGTTGATCCTCGACCCGGCGAGGCGGCGGAAGCGACGACGGCCCGAGGTCCTTGCGGTCTCGGGCGGATCGTCTTCACGACGAAGCGGATCGCGATGTCGGGAAGACGGGAGGGGTGCATCGTGTGAGAAGGTTTCGAGAATGAGGATGGACTTGGCAGGCCTGGCAGCGACCTACTCTCCCGCGTCTTGAGACGAAGTACCATTGGCGCAGAGGGTTTTCACGGCCGAGTTCGGAATGGGATCGGGTTGGGGCCCCTCGCAAGAACCACCAGGCCGGCGAAGGCCATCCGTCATGTATGAGGTCACCGTCGGATCCGCGTGTTCGCGGATGGACATTGAATAATGAGAGCGATCAAGCCGATCGAGTTATTAGTACCGGTAAGCTGAACACATTGCTGTGCTTACACACCCGGCCTATCGACGTGGTCGTCTACCACGACTCTCATGCGAGACCTTGTTTTGAGGTGGGTTTCCCGCTTAGATGCCTTCAGCGGTTATCCCGTCCGTACATAGCTACCCTGCACTGCCGTTGGCACGACAACAGGTCCACCAGTGGTACGTTCATCCCGGTCCTCTCGTACTAAGGACAAATCCTCTCAAGTCTCGTACACCCACGGCAGATAGGGACCGAACTGTCTCACGACGTTCTGAACCCAACTCACGTACCACTTTAATCGGCGAACAGCCGAACCCTTGGGACCTGCTCCAGCCCCAGGATGTGATGAGTCGACATCGAGGTGCCAAACACTGCCGTCGATATGGACTCTTGGGCAGTATCAGCCTGTTATCCCCGGCGTACCTTTTATCCGTTGAGCGATGGCCCGTCCACGTGGGACCACCGGATCACTATGGCCGACTTTCGTCTCTGCTCGACTTGTCAGTCTCGCAGTCAGGCAGGCTTATGCCATTGCACTCGACGACCGATTTCCGACCGGTCTGAGCCCACCATCGCGCGCCTCCGTTACTCTTTGGGAGGCGACCGCCCCAGTCAAACTGCCCACCATGCGCTGTCTTGGACCCTGTTGAGCCGCAGTTAGACATTCATGACGATAAGGGTGGTATTTCAAGGATGACTCCACGAGAGCTGGCGCCCTCGCTTCAAAGTCTACCACCTATCCTACACATGCCGACACGAATGCCAGCGCAAAGTTGCAGTAAAGGTGCACGGGGTCTTTCCGTCTAACCGCAGGAACCTCGCATCTTCACGAGGAATTCAATTTCACTGAGTCTCTGCTGGAGACAGCGGGGAAGTCGTTACGCCATTCGTGCAGGTCGGAACTTACCCGACAAGGAATTTCGCTACCTTAGGACCGTTATAGTTACGGCCGCCGTTTACCGGGGCTTCGATTCAAAGCTTGCACCTCTCCTCTTAACCTTCCGGCACCGGGCAGGCGTCAGACCCTATACGTCGTCTTGCGACTTCGCAGAGCCCTGTGTTTTTGCTAAACAGTCGCCACCCCCTGGCTTGTGCCCCCCACACCTGCTTGCGCAAGCATGGGGCCTCCTTATCCCGAAGTTACGGAGGCAATTTGCCGAGTTCCTTCAGCAGAGTTCTCTCAAGCGCCTTGGTATGCTCTACCAGTCCACCTGTGTCGGTTTCGGGTACGGTCTATACGGGAGGCTGTTTCCTGGAACCCCTTCGCCGCACACTCAATCCGATAAGAGTGTACAACACACGGGATTCGTCACTGCTCCCAGGCCGGGGAATATTCACCCCGTTCCCATCGACTACGCCTTTCGGCCTCGCCTTAGGGGCCGGCTAACCCTGCGCAGATTAACTTTACGCAGGAACCCTTGGACTTTCGGCGAGGGTGTCTCTCACACCCTTTATCGTTACTCATGTCAGCATTCGCACTTCCCATACCTCCACGGCGCCTCGCGGCTACCGCTTCAACGGCCTAGGGAACGCTCCGCTACCGCTCTTGCGAGCCCGCAGCTTCGGCTCGTGGCTTGAGCCCCGGTACATCTTCGGCGCAGAAACCCTTGTTTAGACCAGTGAGCTGTTACGCTTTCTTTAAATGATGGCTGCTTCTAAGCCAACATCCTGGTTGTTTTGGGATCTCCACATCCTTTCCCACTTAGCCACGAATTAGGGGCCTTAGCTGGCGATCAGGGTTTTTTCCCTCTTCACGACGGACGTTAGCACCCGCCGTGTGTCTGCCGGACAGTACTTCCCGGTATTCGGAGTTTACTTAGGTTTGGTAGATCTGTAGGACCCCCTAGCCCATGTAGTGCTCTACCCCCGGGAGTATTCATCCGACGCGCTACCTAAATAGCTTTCGCGGAGAACCAGCTATCTCCGAGTTTGGTTGGCCTTTCACCCCTAGCCACAGCTCATCCGAGACTTTTTCAACAGGCACCGGTTCGGTCCTCCAGTGCGTGTTACCGCACCTTCAACCTGGCCATGGCTAGATCACTCGGTTTCGGGTCTAATCCGACGAACTGAACGCCCTGTTCAGACTCGCTTTCGCTACGCCTACACCTACCGGCTTAAGCTTGCTCGCCAGACTAACTCGCTGACCCATTATACAAAAGGTACGCAGTCACCCAGGACGAACCTTGGGCTCCCACTGTTTGTAGGTATCCGATTTCAGGAACTGTTTCACTCCCCTTGTCGGGGTGCTTTTCACCTTTCCCTCACGGTACTTGTTCACTATCGGTCGCTGAGGAGTACTTAGGCTTGGAGGGTGGTCCCCCCATGTTCAGACAGGATTTCACGTGTCCCGCCCTACTCGTATCCCGTGATCTTCGACACCTCTACGGGGCTGTCACCCATTGTCGCCGACTGTTCCAAGTCGTTCGAGTTGGAAGATCACAGGCATTGGCCTGATCCGCGTTCGCTCGCCACTACTAGCGGAGTCTCTGTTGATGTCCTTTCCTCTGGGTACTTAGATGTTTCAGTTCCCCAGGTTCGCCTCTCTTTCGAGATACCCTTGCGGGTGGGTTTCCCCATTCGGAAATCCACGGATCAAAGCTTGTTCGCAGCTCCCCATGGCTTATCGCAGCGTACCACGTCCTTCATCGCCTCTCAGCGCCAAGGCATCCATCGAATACCCTTATAGCACTTGATCGCTCTCATTATCGATGCCCACCCGTTCTCTCGAACCTGTGACCACCGACGGTTAGCTTTCCAATCTCTTGGAAAGACCTCATACATTCTCGAGTTCCGTTCGACTGAACAGTCGTCTCACGACGACCAAACCCACCGCGGAGTTGCCCCCACGGCGATCGAACGAACCTTCTCTTCACGATGTCAAATCAACACGCCTGGAACGACCGTCTTGCGAAAGACGTCGAACCGGCGAAACCGGCATATTCGGACGAGGAGGCGAAGGCGCTCGCCGCCGGCACCCCATTCGAGGAATGGTGGAGCCAGACGGGATCGAACCGACGACCTCATGCTTGCAAAGCACGCGCTCTCCCAACTGAGCTATGGCCCCATGAGGGTGCTCGCGAGACTAATGGTGGGCCCGGAAAGATTTGAACTTTCGACCTCACGCTTATCAAGCGCGCGCTCTAACCAGCTGAGCTACGGGCCCATGCCCTTGGCAAGCCGCAACCGCGGCTCGTGACCTTTGCCACTGAGCTGGAAACTCGTCCGAAGAAGAAAGAGAAACGAAGACGGCGGATCCCGCGCTTTTGTGACTCGCTCGATCCCTGTCGTGAGACCAGGATCGACGGTCGGTGTCCCAAGAGGTTCGAGACGACCGTGGAAGCGGACCGACTTGCGCCGATGGACTTCCGGATCGTGAGGAACCATCCTTAGAAAGGAGGTGATCCAGCCGCAGGTTCCCCTACGGCTACCTTGTTACGACTTCACCCCAGTCGCTGAGCCTACCGTGGTCAGCTGCCTCCTTGCGGTTGGCGCACTGCCTTCGGGTAAACCCAACTCCCATGGTGTGACGGGCGGTGTGTACAAGGCCCGGGAACGTATTCACCGCGTCATGCTGTTACGCGATTACTAGCGATTCCGACTTCATGCACTCGAGTTGCAGAGTGCAATCCGAACTGAGACGGCTTTTTGGGATTGGCTTCTCCTCGCGAAGTAGCTGCCCACTGTCACCGCCATTGTAGCACGTGTGTAGCCCAGCCCGTAAGGGCCATGAGGACTTGACGTCATCCCCACCTTCCTCTCGGCTTATCACCGGCAGTCCCTCTAGAGTGCCCAACTGAATGCTGGCAACTAGAGGCGAGGGTTGCGCTCGTTGCGGGACTTAACCCAACATCTCACGACACGAGCTGACGACAGCCATGCAGCACCTGTCTCTCTGTCCCCGAAGGGAAAACCACGTCTCCGTGGCGGTCAGAGGATGTCAAGAGCTGGTAAGGTTCTGCGCGTTGCTTCGAATTAAACCACATGCTCCACCGCTTGTGCGGGCCCCCGTCAATTCCTTTGAGTTTTAATCTTGCGACCGTACTCCCCAGGCGGGAAGCTTAATGCGTTAGCTGCGCCACCGAACAGCATGCTGCCCGACGGCTGGCTTCCATCGTTTACGGCGTGGACTACCAGGGTATCTAATCCTGTTTGCTCCCCACGCTTTCGTACCTCAGCGTCAGTACCGGACCAGTGAGCCGCCTTCGCCACTGGTGTTCTTGCCAATATCTACGAATTTCACCTCTACACTGGCAGTTCCACTCACCTCTTCCGGACTCGAGACCGCCAGTATCGAAGGCAGTTCTGGGGTTGAGCCCCAGGATTTCACCTCCGACTTAACGGTCCGCCTACGTACGCTTTACGCCCAGTGATTCCGAACAACGCTAGCCCCCTTCGTATTACCGCGGCTGCTGGCACGAAGTTAGCCGGGGCTTCTTCTCCCGGTACCGTCATTATCGTCCCGGGTGAAAGAGCTTTACAACCCTAAGGCCTTCATCACTCACGCGGCATGGCTGGATCAGGCTTGCGCCCATTGTCCAATATTCCCCACTGCTGCCTCCCGTAGGAGTCTGGGCCGTGTCTCAGTCCCAGTGTGGCTGATCATCCTCTCAGACCAGCTATGGATCGTCGCCTTGGTGCGCCATTACCACACCAACTAGCTAATCCAACGCGGGCTGATCCATCCCCGATAAATCTTTCCCCCAAAGGGCGTATACGGTATTAGCACAAATTTCTCTGTGTTATTCCGTAGGGATGGGTACATTCCCACGCGTTACTCACCCGTCTGCCGCTCACCCCGAAGGATGCGCTCGACTTGCATGTGTTAAGCCTGCCGCCAGCGTTCGTTCTGAGCCAGGATCAAACTCTCAAGTTGGAAAGTTCATCCGACTGTATCTCGATCGCACGTTTGACGAGGTCTCCAACACGCTCTCCTCTCGAAGAGCGGTGAGACTTCAACGTGAACCGACGTCGTTTGTCCTAACCGAAGGCCAGGAGTTCCGAAGAACCCATGAACCCTCTCGCAAGGATCACGCCGTCCACGTTTCTCTTTCTTCCTATTCGATTGTCAAAGAACCCGAAGCCGATCAGACTTCGTACGCCCGACACCACCCGAAGGCTCGTCGAACGATTGGGCACG
>NZ_JAFNIH010000022.1 GCF_019160155.1 Pinisolibacter aquiterrae | reverse complement strand
TTGGTTCGGCAAGATCGACGAACCACGAAAGGCCGCACAGCTCGCCGTGTCGCGGCTTGCGAAGATCGGCGCGCTGTTCGTCGAGGCGCGCAGCTTCATCGAGAGCGAATACCGCGAGCAGGTCCGAGGCGCCAACGTACGGGGTGTGCGCGTCGTGCCGATGCCGTCGCCGGAGCTTCGGGCGGCGCTTGCCGAGAAGAAGCCGATCGAGGACACGCTCGCCGACGAGATCACGGCGATCCGGGCTGCGGTCGACCGGCGGTTCACGCCGGAGGAACGGCACGAACTGTGGTCGGGCGATATCGAGCGGATCCGACGCGTGGTGCCGGAAGGCACCGACCTTGACGCCCTCCGCGATCTCGCCGGATCGATCGAAGTGCAGGGGCGTGAGGTCGAGAGCCAGCGGGTGATCGAACGCTTCCTCGAGGAGGAAAAGGCGGAGGAGTCCGGGTTCTCGATGTGAGCGAGGGTGCCGAGGAAGGAAAGCCGCCGTCTTCTTTTCGCGAGAACGTCTTAGATCTATATTTCACGAGAAATCGGCTCATGGCCGATCAGAGCCTGCGGAGAGCGTGACGATGACGTCCCCGATGATTTCCCTGGTGCTGACGACCGTGACCGCGTCCTACGGCGTGGAGGTGTCGGCACAGGAGCTCGCCGACAAGCTCCAGGATCCGGCGAGCGCCGCGGCCTTCGACGCGCCGACTTTCGCTTTCTTCTCCGAGGTGAGCCCCGGGCTCCAGGCTGAGTTCATCGAAGAAATGGGTGTGAGCAAGGCCGCCGCGGTCGTGGTTGCGACCCTCTTCTCCGAAGCGGCCGGTTATGAGCTGCCTCTGGCCGCACGGACGTGATCATGGCGAACCACTTCGTCATGGCCTGAGCCCCAGGTGGATTCTGATGGCGTCCTCGACGGTTCTGAGATCACCCTCCGCACTTAGTCTCCTCCGTTGGGCACCAAATCCGGCGTTCGGCATGCCTGTCCAACCGGCAACTGGAGACTTTCATGCAAAAACATAACAAGAACATTGTTGTTTAGATTGCAATTGAAACGCCGTACACTGAGGCATGTCGAAGCGAATCACCGATAGCCAGATTCTGGGTGAGTTGGGCGAGACAGCGATCAAAAAGATCGTTCTCGAAACCGGCTTTCTTTACGAGCAGCGGGGACGCCTCGAAGCGGGCACGGACGGCATCGTCGAATTGCGCGACCCAAAGAGCGGCACGCCGCTCGGAAAATTGCTCGGTATTCAGGTCAAATCCACCGACAGCGGTCAGTATGTTCGCGAGAACGGCAGCAGTTTCGAGTACCTTCTCAAGCCGGACGATCTGAAATACTGGCGCACCTCGAACATCCCCGTCATCATCGTTCTCTGGCGGAAGGCCGACGAAACGGCGTATTGGAAGGACGTTAGCGATTGCGTCGGGGGCGAGGAACGTCGCCTGAAGTTCGATAAACGGGCCGATGTATTCGACCCGCGCTGCGCTGATCGCATTGGCGCGCTAACTATTGATCGTCGCACACCGGGCGTTTTTCTGCCCCCGCTCAATCAGGGCGAGGACGCCATCATCAACTTGCTTCGCGTCAAGTTGCCGGATGAAATTTTCGTCTCAACATCACCGTTCGGTAGTGGACGCGACGCGGTGCCCGAATTGGTCAGGCAGAGCAACATCCGGTTCGATTGGGTAATCCGCAAGCGGCGCTTCGTCTCTTTCTTCGATCCTAGGGAATACGGCACCCGTGCGATTGTCGACTTCGATCAGGTTGAGGCCGTTGATACCAAGTTCATTGCATTCAACGACGAACGCGACGACATCAATGACACAATGGAATTGTTGAGGCGCACCGTCGAGCGACAGACAATGGCGCATCTTTCCTTTCTCCGTAAAGATAGGTTGTTTCATTTCAAGGCGCTCGCTATCGGTAAGTCGCGCATTTACCGGTACATGTCCAATGTCAATGAAACCTCTGCCAAAGTCGTGAGCGCCTATGCGAGCAAGAAGAAGGAGGGCCGTGGCTATGTTCGGCATCACGCGGCGCGGCTGCGGTTCGAACGTCTTGCCGATGAATGGTTCGTGGTCATCGATCCGGATTTCTATTTCACCACGGATGGCTTTCAGCCGCACCGTTATCCAGAAGCGCTTTTGGCGGGCAAGAAGCGCCTGGAACGGAATGCTGCCGTGCGCGGTCAGGTGATGATGTGGCAACATTTGCTGGTCGGGAGCGGCAAATACGAGGCTGGCTTGTTCGATACCGACGAACTTGCGCCATTGCTACAATTCGAGCGCCTCCCGGTGATCCAGTTGTCTCAGGCTGTGCCGGAGTCCTCATGGAACCGGACCGATCCGCGCGCCAAGGATATGGAAGCTCAGGACCTCTTTGAGGAGGGGAGCGTCGGATGATTTTCAAGGCGCATGTCTTTGACGAACCGATGCTTGAATTCGGCGACGGTGGACAGCATTGCGATCCCCGTCAGGGCTTGCGCGAGTATGGGCCGTTGCAGCCGCGGTCGGACGACGTTATCCGCGTGGGCGTCATCGGCACGGACGACACTGTTGTGGGGTTCACGGAATTCCTCGGCGAAACCGGGCGCGGCATCGAAAGCGGAAACAAGCAGCTCATCAACCTCAACCCGGATTTTCCGGGTTTGGGTAATCAGAACCCATTCCGCGCCAAATTCGAAGTACCTGACGGGGCTACAGTCACTATTTCCCGGCGTCAGGTCAATGAGATCAAAGGTATCGGGCGTCACGACGAAGCGGTCCGGCATGCAGTCGAATTGATCACGTCGCTGCTTTCGGCACTGGTCGAAGGCAGCACGAAGCCTGATGTCATTGTTCTGGCCCTGCCCATTCCGCTCATCGAAAAGCTCGTCAATGCCAAGAGCGAAGAGGAAGACAGCGACGAGGACGATGATGGCGGCGACATGCTCAATTTTCGCGATCTTCTCAAGGCGAAGACGCTGCATCTACCGGTCCCGACACAGATCGTCTGGCCGGATACATGGGACGACGCTGCGAAGATCCCGCGGAAAATCAAGCGCGACAAAAACCGCCAGACGCAAGTGAAGGCGACGCGCGCGTGGAATCTCCTCAATGCGCTATTCTATAAGGCGGGTAAGGTGCCATGGCGGTTGCTGCCCGACCAAGCGGAATATCGCACCAGCTTCCTGGGTATCGGCTTTTATCGCGATCTCGACGGCCAACAACTCTGGACTAGCACTGCGCAAATGTTCGACGAACGAGGCCGCGGCCTCATTCTGCGTGGTGCGCGCGCGCAGACGGAGACGCGGGGGCGCCATCCATATCTGACCGCGAACGACGCGGAAGAACTCGTGGTGCAGTCCATCGCGGCCTACAAAGCACATCACCGCCATGTGCCTGCGCGGCTGGTTGTCCTGAAGACATCACGCTTCCGCCCCGAAGAAGCGGACGGGATCGATGCCGCTTTGGGAAAATCCGGCATCGAGATGTCCGACCTCGTATGGGTGCAGGAGAGTTCCCCGATCGCCATCTTCCGTGAAGGCAATTATCCAGTTCTGCGCGGTACGTTCGTCGATCTGGGCGGCAAAGGCCTGCTGTATACGCGCGGTAGCGTACCGTTCTACGGGACATTCCCTGGCTTGCGCGTGCCGCGCCCTTTGTTACTTGTGCCCCACGAGAATTCGGATAGCAAAATCCTGACGCTGGCGAAGGACGTGCTCGCGCTGACGAAGGTCAACTGGAATACGACGCAGTTTGATCAGAAGCTCCCGGCTCCGATCAAAGCGGCGCGGGAGGTTGGGCGGATTCTCAAGCACGTCGAATTCGGGACGGCGGTCTCATCGGACTTTCGCCGCTACACTTGAGACCGCCCGCTCAGCTTGAGGACGTTGGCCATTCCGGAGTCCGGCCGTGTGCAGGAAGGCATGATCGCGCGGGTGCAGGTTTCCATGAAAGCCTGATCGAGCCCGATGTTCCGCGACGGATAGACGTCACAGCGGGGCCCTTCGTCGGGCCATGGGGAGCGCTTCGTCCTTCGCTGCTTCACAGTCCTTCCGGAGCGGCTCCGTGCAGCCGAGCAACCGCGGCGCTCGCTGAAGCCGCCTCGCACAGCGAGGTCCAATCGTCGGGCGGATGACCGTCTTCCAGCATTCCCTTGAAGACTTTGTAGGCATCGGTCTTCGCGCCGTAGGTGCGCAGTGTGGTTTCGTCGTTCACCCAGGCGAAGATGATGACCTTGGCACCCGTGTCGTAGCGAAAGAACAGCCTGAACCGGCCATTTCCGAACTTCGCTCGGAACCAATGTCTGTGATCGTCGCCGAGCGTCGATCCCTGCCGATAGATCGTGGCCGTGGGATCGGCCGGGATCGTCTGGAAGACGAGCTTGCCCAAGGCGGCCAGCAGTTTGGTCGACGCATGGCTCTCGTATCGGTCGGGCTTCTTTGCCTTCAGCGCCTCGACGGCGCTGGTCAGCTTTTCCAACTGATCGAGAAACAAGGGGTGGGCGAGAATGGTCCAGTCGTTGATCGTGAGCATGATCAGAGGTCGACGTCACCGTCGATCTCGGTATCGAGATCGACGTCCATGGCTCCGGTCAATGCTGCGATACGATCCCGCAGGGACGGAGGCAGGGCGACGACGGAGGTGCCGGGATGCTCGGCCATGTCTCGTGCGAGAAATGCCAGAAACCGGTCGACGACAGGATCGGGCGTGTCCTCGACCGCCTTCTCGACAAAGACCCGGCGCTGATCGTCGACGACGAAAGCGATGCGCCCGCCATAGTCCACGCCCAGAGCCTGCCTGACGGCCTTGGGAACCGTGGTCTGGCCCTTCGCGGTGATCGTGCTTTCTTCCTTCAACAAGGCGGCCATCGTCAGCTCCATTCGACGCCGGCAAAAGTAAGGAATATGCATTACCTTGTCAAGGTGGACGTCGGTTCTGCGAGCCTTCACGCCGATCGTCTGACACTGCCCATCGGAAAGGCCTCCCCTCCCCTTTCCTCGGTCAGCCGTGCCGTCTGTTCCAGCCGATGCGTTCGAGTGTCTCATAGAGTGTCGATCGAGCGATCCTGAAACTGCGGCAGACTTCCGTCTTGCCGACACCCTTGTCGAGGGCATCGAGCACGGCCTCCATCGTGCGCGGATCGATGGCGGTGGGGCGCCCTCCCCTTCGGTCCTTCCGTCCGATCGCGGCGACGGCGGTCAAGATGCGTTCACGGCTGATGGTGCGCTCACAGCGCGACAGCGCGCCGAACACGTCGAACAACGCGTCGCCGTGGGTGGTGCCGGCGTCGATCTTCTCGACCAAGGAGCGGAACCCGACCTCTCGCCGTCGCAGATCTTCGATCGTCCGCAGGAGGTCCGGCATGGAACGGCCGAGCCGATCCAGCCGCCAGACGACGAGACTGTCCCCCGGCTCGAGGATCGCGAGGCATTTCTCGAGCGCGATGCGGCCGTCGGATGCCGGCGACGAGGGCTCCTCGAACACGTGCTTCGGATCGACCCCGGCAGCGATCAACGCGTCGCGCTGGGTGGCCGTCGTCTCGCGACCGTCGTCGAACGACGCGCGGATGTAGCCGACGAGCATGTTCGGCAAACTCCAAGGATCTCTGCAGGGAGGTAGGCGATCTTTCTTCCGGAGGGAGGGCCGGCGAGCCGGCCCCACCCGCGGGCTCAGGAGCCGGTCATGTAGTTGGTGATCACGCCGATGATGACGCCGATGATGGTGACGCCGGCGCCGATGACGATGCCGGCGATCGAGCGGCCGACGTGCTCGCGCGATCCGTCGGGGTTCTGGGAGGCGTGGTAGAGCTTCACGCCGGAGATCCCGGCGAGACCGATGCCGGCGAGGCCGAAGGCGCCCATGATGAAGAGGCCGATGTTGGAGAAGGAACTCGTGAGCGAGGTGGTGTTGAGCGAGCTCGACGAGGCCTTGGTGCGGGCCTGGTTCAGGACATCGAGGGGAGCGGAAGGGTCGACGGCGCCGGCCGGAAGGATGGAGAGGAGGTAGATCGTCGCCATCGGGACGAGGTCGCGGATGCGCATGAGGGTACCTTTCGGGTCTGCTCGGGGGATCGGGAGGAGAGGGTCAGGTGCGGATCTCGCCGCGCATGATCTGAGCGACGATCTCGTCGGCGAGCATCGCGGCGATCCGCTCGTCGGCGTCGTGGTGGCGGCCGGCGACCTTCTTCCAGGTGTCGTGGGCGGTGCCTTCGGGAAAGCGGGCGGCGAGGACGCGGAGCGCCTCGTTGACGTCCATCCGGCGATAGAGCTCGTCGCGCA
>NZ_JAFNIH010000023.1 GCF_019160155.1 Pinisolibacter aquiterrae | reverse complement strand
ACAACACCCTCCGCCCCCATTCGAGCCTCGGCGGCCTCGCGCCGTCGGTGTTCGCCACCCGGTCCGATCAGGGCCAGATCACCGCCGGACCAAACTTATGACCGGCAGGAAAATGGGGAGCACGTCATGTATTGTGAAGTAAGTTTGGGTCTCCACCCCTCATTCCCACTCGATCGTCCCCGGCGGCTTCGACGTCACGTCGTAGACGACGCGATTCACGCCGCGCACCTCGTTGATGATGCGGGTCGCGGCGCGGCCGAGGAAGGCCATGTCGAAGGGGTAGAAGTCCGCCGTCATGCCGTCGACCGAGGTGACCGCGCGCAGCGCCAGCACGTAGTCGTAGGTGCGGTAGTCGCCCATCACGCCGACGGTCTGGACCGGCAGCAACACCGCGAAGGCCTGCCAGATCTGGTCGTAGAGGCCCGCCTTGCGGATCTCGTCGAGATAGATCGCGTCGGCCTTGCGCAGGATGTCGAGCTTCTCGCGGGTGATGCCGCCCGGACAGCGGATCGCGAGACCCGGGCCGGGGAACGGGTGGCGGCCGATGAAGCTCTCGGGCAGGCCGAGCTCGCGGCCGAGCGCGCGCACCTCGTCCTTGAAGAGCTCGCGCAGCGGCTCGACGAGCTTCATGTTCATCCGCTCGGGGAGCCCGCCGACGTTGTGGTGGCTCTTGATCGTCACCGACGGGCCGCCGGAGAAGGAGACGCTCTCGATCACGTCCGGGTAGAGCGTGCCCTGGGCGAGGAAGGTCGGCGCGCCCTTGCCGTCGGCGGCGATCTTGTGGGCCTCCGCCTCGAAGGTCTCGATGAAGAGCCGGCCGATGATCTTGCGCTTGGTCTCCGGGTCGGAGACGCCCTCGAGCTCGCCGATGAAGGTCTCCGAGGCGTCCACGTGGACGAGCGGGATGTTGTAGTGGTCGCGGAACATGCCGACGACCTGCTCGCTCTCCGCCTGACGCATGAGGCCGTGATCGACGTAGATGCAGGTCAGCCGATCGCCGATCGCCTCGTGGATCAAGACCGCCGCGACCGAGGAGTCGACGCCGCCGGAAAGCCCGCAGATCACCCGTTCGGTCCCGACTTGGGCGCGGATCTTGGCGATCATCTCCTGGCGATAGGCCGCCATCGACCAGTCCGACTTCAGCCCGACGATGCCGTGGACGAAGTTGGCGAGGAGCTTGCCGCCGTCGGGCGTGTGCACCACCTCCGGGTGGAACATGGTGGTGTAGTAGCGGCGCTTCTCGTCGACGGCGATGGCGAAGGGAGCGTTCTCCGAGGTGCCCACCACCTCGAAGCCGGCGGGCAGCTCGGTGACGCGGTCGCCGTGGCTCATCCACACCGGATAGCGCTTGCCCACCTCCCAGAAGCCCTCGAAGAGCGGCGAGGCCTTCAGGATCTCGACGTCGGCGCGGCCGAACTCGGCCGCATGCCCGCCCTCGACCTTGCCGCCGAGCTGGGTCGCCAGCGTCTGCTGGCCGTAGCAGATCGCGAGGATCGGCACGCCCGCGTCGAACACCGCCTGCGGCGCGCGGGGGCTGCCCTCGTCGGTCACCGAGGCCGGGCCGCCGGAGAAGATCACGCCCTTCGGCTTCAGCTTGGCGAAGGCGGCATCGGCATTCTGGAAGGGATGGATCTCGCAATAGATCCCGGTCTCGCGGACGCGACGGGCGATCAGCTGCGTCACCTGCGAGCCGAAGTCGATGATGAGGATCGAATCGTGGGTCATGCGAGGTCCCCGGATTGGGCAGGCGGCCAAGGCGCCCGGAGGAGAAGAGGGACGGCGGGCCGCGACCCGCCGCCGTCGTCGAGAGGCTCTAAATCACGCGCCCGCCGCGGGCAAGCGCAGGAAGAGATGGACGGTTCGCGGCTTCAGCGCGAAGCCGAACCAGTGTTTGGAAACCGTGACGATGCGCGGGGTCGGATCGGCGTCGAGAACCGACCGCGCCTTCGCCGCGCAATCGGCGTCGTCGACGTCGCAGATCACCGCGACCCCACTCCGGCGCACGCCCTCCGGCGTCAGCCACGGCGACTTGAGGAAGTCGAATTCGGTCAGCACCGACGGTGCGTCGGCGGAATAGAAGGCGGTGTTGTTGGCGAGTTCGAAGGTGCCGGCGACGACCGCGAGACGCGCTCCGCCGTTCGCCTCGTGCCAGATCCGCGTCACCTCGTGGGCGAGTTCGGCGCGCGGGTCGACGTGCACCTTGGTCTGGGCGAGCGTGCCGGCGAGGTTCACCACCGGCGCGGTCGCGACGAGCCCGGCCCAGACCAGCGCGACGAGCAGCGCCACCCGGTCGAGCCGGAAGCGGCGCGCCTCGACGCCGGGCGCCGAGACCAGCAGCCACGACGCGGTGAACATCAGCGGGAAGCCCCATTGCGAGGAGAGCTTCGCCCATTTCCAGGCGCCGAGCAGACAGGTCGCCACGAAGGGCGCGATGCCGAGCCCCAACATCCGCCGCCGCTCCCCGTCCGAGGCGACCCAGGCGAAGACCCGCCGCAACGCGCCCCATTCGCCGCGCGGCAGCGACACCAGCACCACGGCGATCATCGGCGCCAGGAACAGCAGCATCGAGAAGGGCAGGCGGATCAGATAGTTCAGGAACTGCCCGGTCGAGGCGGCGCGTTGATGTTCGGCATAGGCGAGCGTGCGGAAGTCGGTCGCGATCATCCAGATCGCATGCGGCGCGAAGGCGACGAGCCCGACCACCACCGCCCCGACCGCCGCCGGCGAGCGTATGAGCGCCCAGCGTCGCGGTTCGGCGAGCACCACCACGATCATGCCGACGACCAGCACCAGCGAGACGTATTTCGACAGCATGGCGACGGCGAGCAACAGGCCGAGCACGGCGCCGTTGACGAGCCCCGGCCGCTTCACCGCCTTCAGGAACGCCCAGGCCGCCCACGGCCAGACCGAGAGCAGCATGGCATTGGCGTTGAACTTCAGCGCCAGGAACCCGTAGATCGGCGTCACCGCGAGCGCCGCCACCGCGACGAGACGGCGGCGCGGACTGGCGTCGATCACCCCGGTCATCGCCCAGACCCCGGCGAGCCCGACCGCCGAATTGACCGCCGCGAGCAGGAAATAGGCCCAGTCGGCGCGCGGGAAGAAGGCGAACCACGCCCCGGTCACCCAGGCGAAGAAGGGCGGATGTTTCCAATAGCCGAGCTGCCACTCCTGACCCCAGGCCCAGTTCTCGACCATGTCG
Source organism: Pinisolibacter aquiterrae (assembly GCF_019160155.1). Lineage (GTDB taxonomy): Bacteria > Pseudomonadota > Alphaproteobacteria > Rhizobiales > Ancalomicrobiaceae > Pinisolibacter > Pinisolibacter aquiterrae. Next base: position 358,694 of record NZ_JAFNIH010000023.1, on the reverse strand, counting down.
ACACTGTCGGCGAGGTTGTTGTGCGAGAGCAGCGGCTGCAGCGTCCAGACCAGCACATGGCCGACCAGCAGCAGCGTCAGCAGCGCCCAGGCGCGATCCTCGCGTTCGGCGAAGCCCCAGCGGCGATCGGCCAGCGCGTCGAACCCCTCGACGAGATTGAGCATCCCGTCGCGCGCATCCTCGAGGAGGGCCGGCAGCCTCATGCCACGTCCTCCCGTTCCAGGACGGCGGCGAAGAACCCGTCGGTGCCGGCCCCGGCCGGGGTCAGCCGCAGGCACGGACCCACGCCGTCGCGGGCGCCGACGAAACTGGAGAGCACCACCGCCGTCTCCGGCGCGAGCCGGGCGAGGGGGTCGGCGAGACGCCAGCCGTCGTGGCGGGCGAGGAAGGCGGCGACCCGGTCCTCGTTCTCTTCCCGCAACACCGAGCAGGTCACGTAGACGATCCGGGCGCGGGATCCGGCGAAGCGGGCGGCCTCGTCGAGGACGTGATCCTGATCCTTCATCCGCGCGTCGAGCGCGTTGGGACGCAGCCGCCATTTGGCGTCGGGGCGGCGGCGCCAGGTGCCGGTGCCGGTGCAGGGCGCGTCGACGAAGACGCAGTCGATCGATCCCTCGAGATCGATCAGCGCGTCGCCGCCGGCGACCGGCGGCCGGAGTTCGACGATCGAGGTCCCGGCCCGCGCGGCGCGATCGCGGAAGTCGCCGAAGCGGCGCTTGTCGGTGTCGTAGGCGAAGATCGCGCCGCGATTGCCCATGGTGGCGGCCATGGCGAGCGACTTGCCGCCGCCGCCGGCGCAGAGATCGAGCACCCGCTCGCCCGGACGCGGACCGGCCACCAGCGCGGCGATCTGCGAGCCTTCGTCCTGGATCTCGACGAGGCCCTCCTGATAGGCGGCCTCCGAGGGGACGTGCGGCGGCTTGGCGGTCGGCGCGAGGTCGGGCAGGCGCAGGCCGACCGGCGACAGCGGCGAGGCGGTGGCGCCGAGTTCGGCGAGCGCGGCGATCGCGCGAGCGCGGTCGCCCTTCAGCGTGTTGACGCGCAGATCGACGGTTGCGCGATCGGCGAGGGCCTGGCCCTCCTCGACCATCCGTTCGCCCCACAGGCTCGCCAGCGACGGCGCGAGCCACTCGGGCACGTCGGCGCGGACAGCGTCCGGCGCCTCGGCGAGCACGGCCTCGGGGTCGGCGGCGAGGCGCTCGCGCTCGCGCTTCGTCAGCGGCTTCGGCGCGTGCGGATCGGCGAGCGCCGCCTCGAGCCCGGCGAGGCCCTGGCCCCAGGTCAGCGCGTAGGTGGCGAGGACGGCGGCGCGCGCGCTTCCCTCGCCCATGATCCAGGCGTTGGAGGCCTTGCGGCGCAGTGCGTCGAAGGCGAGCGATCCGATCGCGGTGCGGTCGCCGGAGCCGGCGAAGCGATGGGCGAGGCCCCAGTCCTTCAGCGCGTCGGCGACGGGGCGGCGGTGCTTCTCGACGTCGTCGAGCACCTCGATCGCGGCTTGCAGGCGTCCACCCGTCTTCATGCGTCGTACTTTCTGTCGATGCGTCGATTGGCCAGCAGGATGCCGATCAGGGCGACCGTGACGGCGCCGCCGGCGAGCGCCCATTTGGCGGTGGTGCGGAACGAGGCGAGCGCCACGGTGGCGGCGTCGACCGTGTCGGGTGGCCGCCGCAGCATTTCGGCGATGGCGGCGTTCTCGGCGATGTCGAAACCGGCGACCGGCAACACCACCAGGAAGGCGAGGGCGAAGGCGAGGAAGCGCCCGACCCCGGCCCGGCCGAGGATCTCGGCGAGCGCCAGCGACAGCGTGATGCCGTAGAGCGGCGCGAAGGCGTCGTCGATGCGCAACTGCACGCGGAGATATTCCGCGCGCCCCGCGGCCCCGAGCGCCTCGAGCAGCGCCAGCGCCTCGCCGCGATCATAGCCCGTCAGGCGCAGATCGAACGGCGTCGCGCCCCCCGCCATGGCCGAGATCCGCGGCACCGTGACGAATTGCATCACCGCGAACAGGACGATCGTCGCGGTGGTCGCCGCGACCACCAGCGCGAAGGCGAGCAGGGAAAGGCTGATCGCCGGCCGTCCGTCCCGCATGCGCCTCTCCTCCCGTCACCTCCGGTCCCGAACCGGACGCCCGTCGCTCCCAGTAGGCGACCGCCGTCAGGCGGACGACGCGGCGACCACCGTCATCACCAGCATGACGATCACCGCCGCGACCCCGACGAAATAGGCCGGCGCCCGAAAGCGCAAGTCGTTGGGGCCGCAATGAGCGATCGCATGGGCGATCCGGCTCGCCACGAACACCCAGGCGAGCGCGGCGAAGACCGGCCCCGCCGCCTTCAGCCACAGCATCGTCAGCCCCAGCGCATAAAACAGCACCGGCACCTCGAACTGATTGGAGAAGTTGTTCGAGGCGGCGCGGGCCTGCTTCGGCCAGCCCTCCGGCGACAGCATGACGTCGCCCTTGACCGCCCGCGCCTTGACGGCGCGGGAGCGGGTCCACCCGAGCCAGACGCCGACCGCGAGCGTGGTCGTCATCTGGGCGAGCAGGGCGAAGAGCAGGAGGCGCGCCGCCGTCGCCATCAGATGTTGCTCGGATAGTTCGGGCTCTCGCGAGTGATGGTCACGTCGTGGACGTGGCTCTCGCGAAGGCTCGCCCCGGAAATCCGCACGAAGCGCGACTTCTCGGAGAACTCGGGAAGCGTGCGGGCGCCGACATAGCCCATGGCGGCGCGCAGGCCGCCGGCGAGCTGATGCAACACCGCCCCGAGCGGGCCCTTGTAGGGCACCTGACCCTCGATGCCTTCCGGCACCAGCTTCAGCGTGTCGCGCACTTCCGCCTGGAAGTAGCGATCGGCCGAGCCGCGCGCCATCGCCCCGACCGAGCCCATGCCGCGATAGGCCTTGTAGGAGCGGCCCTGGTGCAGATAGACCTCGCCCGGGCTCTCCTCGGTGCCGGCGAGCAGCGAGCCGATCATCGCGACCGAGGCGCCGGCGGCGAGCGCCTTGGCCAGATCGCCCGAGTATTTGATGCCGCCGTCGGCGACGATGGGAACGCCGGCCTCGCGGGCGACCTCGACCGCCTCCATGATCGCCGTCAGCTGCGGCACGCCGACACCGGCGACGATGCGGGTGGTGCAGATCGAACCCGGGCCGATGCCGACCTTGACGGCGTCGGCGCCGGCGTCGATCAGCGCCTTGGCGCCGTCGCGGGTGGCGATGTTGCCGGCCAGGATCTGGGTGGTGTTGGAGAGCCGCTTGACCCGCTCGACCATGTTCAGGACGTGCTGGGAATGGCCGTGGGCGGTGTCGACCACGAGCAGGTCGCAGCCGGCGTCGATCAGGCGCTCGGCGCGCTCGAAGCCCTTGTCGCCGGTGGTGGTGGCGGCGGCGGCCCGCAGCCGCCCCTGGGCGTCCTTGGAGGCGTAGGGGTGGTGCTGCGCCTTCTCGATGTCCTTGACGGTGATGAGGCCGGTGCAGCGATGCTGGTCGTCGATCACCAGGAGCTTCTCGATGCGGTGCGTGTGGAGAAGCCGCTTGGCCTCGTCCTGGCTGACGCCCTCGTTGACGGTCACGAGATCCTCGCGCGTCATCAGCTCGTAGACGCGCTGCTCGAGATTGGAGGCGAAGCGGACGTCGCGGTTGGTGAGGATGCCGACGAGGCGCCCGAGATGCGAGCCGCCGGTGCCGCCGTCCTCGACCACCGGAATGCCGGAGATCTTGAAGCGCGCCATCAGCGCGAGGGCGTCGGCGAGCGTCGCGTCCGGGCCGATGACGATCGGGTTGACCACCATCCCGCTCTCGAACTTCTTGACCTGGCGGACCTGCTCGGCCTGCTCGTCCGGCTCCATGTTGCGATGGATGACGCCGATGCCGCCGGCCTGGGCCATGGCGATGGCGAGACGCGCCTCGGTGACGGTGTCCATCGCCGAGGAGAGGATCGGCAGGTTGAGCTCGATCTCGCGGGTGACCCGCGACCGCACGTCGACCTCGCCCGGCATGACCTCGGAATGACCGGGCAGCAGCAGCACGTCGTCGAAGGTCAGCGCTTCGGGGGAATGGGCGGGTACGTAGAAGGTCGCCATCGGCCAACGTCCTCTCAAAATACGGAAAGACCGGCCGGCGGGACTCATGGGCAATCCCGCAGCCGGTTCCGACATGTCGTCCATCGGAGTTGGCGGCGGCTGATAACACGGAAATGACGGATGGGGAAGAGACCCGCGAAATGTCGCGTGCGAGGGTCCGTCATGCACAGGATGTGGGGCTCGGGCGCGGGGGCCTCAGGCGACCCCGGCGAGCTTCGCCACCCGCGCCACCTCGCTGTCGAACATGACGACGTGGCGGCGGAGCCAGTCGGGGATCATTTCGGCCGCGTAGGCGCGCGCCATCATCGTCCGCCCCGCCGCCACCTGCGCCACGAAGCCGCGCCCCTCCGCCACCACCCGCCGATGCTCGGCCTCGTGATGAGCGATCTCCTTGTAGGCGATCCGCTTCATCAACATCTCCTCGCGGACGAAATGCGTCTCGAGGTGATCGACCCAGGCGGTGAGCGCGGCGAGGAAGTCGGCCGGCCCCGAGTCGCGGGCCGCCGTCCACAGCGCGATCGAGGCGGCGTGGTCGTCGTCGATCTCGGCGAGGCCGAGGACGAGATCTTGGAGAAGGCGATCGGTCATGTCGTGTTCCCGACGCGAGAGGGGAGGGGCCCGGGCGCCCTGCAATCTCGATGCCGGCGGTCCGAGGCGCGCGATCGTTCGAAATGTCGCGATCGCCTCGAGCCTCTCTTCACCCTGCCGGTGAAAACTCCTGCCGCTGCGGCATGTCCCGCCCGGGCGGTAACCCGTTTCCCATCCCGCGCATGGCATCATCGCCCTGTTCAATTCGGAGCGGGGCGTCAGACCATGTTTCAGAAGTCCATCCTGGCGATCGGTGCGATCGCCACGCTCGGCGCGCTGGCGATGACCGTGCCCGCCAGGGCCGAAGGCGTCGGCCTCTTCGCCGGGGTCGGGATCGATTTCGGCGTCGGCCGCGGCGAGGGTTTCTCCTGGCCGTGGTCGCGGCCGAGCGCGCCGGCCGGCCGCTCGCTGCGCCACGTCGGCGTGCCCGGTTACCAGAAGCCGGTCGAGGTCTGGGTGCCCGGCCGCCCCGGCACGCGCGTCCCCGTCGCCGCGCTCGGCTTCCCCTACGAAGGACCGGACCGCAAGACCGTATGCGGTTGGCAGGATCGCTTCGACCGCCACGAACGCTACCTCGGCTCGCAGCGCATCTGCTGGGTCGAGGCCCGCTGACGGCACCGACCTCTCGTCGCGACGGAAGGGCGCCCGGCCGTGGGCGCCATTCGCCGTTTCTCCCGTTGTTCGGATGTCGAACGACGGAGGGCGGACATGTGCCGTGATTGCGTAACGTCAGGCCGCTTTGTTAGCGTCTCGCCTCACCGTCCGGACCGACGTCGTCCCGGCAGTCCGCCGTGGGGTTCGGTCCTTTGTGGGACGGGACTCGGGAGGTGGCGGATGAGGACGTCGATCGCGATCGGACTGGCCGGAACGATGTGGGCAGGGATGGCTGTCTTCGCAGGGGTGGCCTGGGCCGAAGGCGCCGCGCCGGCGACGGCGACCGGGCTCGAGGCCCCGTCGAGTACCAAGTCGGTCAAACTGCCGAACGACGGCTCGATCACCTGCGCGTACTACCCGGACGTCACCGTCCGCGCGCTGGTGCTCGACTCGGAATCGAACCCGGTGGTGAGCTTCATCAAGGCCGCGAACGCGCCCTGCACGCCCGGCAAGGCGGCCGGCGCCGTCGGCTACGACGCGACGCTCGGGCTGATCGGGCGCACGGGATCCCTCTACGTCTTCGCCGACGCGACCGGCGTCGACGTCTACGACTTCGCCACCCGCAAGCGAATCCATCGCGGCGAGGTCGCCCGCGCCGCCGACGGGCTGTCGCCGGCCGATCCGAAGGCCATGGTGGTGAGCGCCGACGCGACGGGTCTCGGCATCGGCTATCGCCACGAGGTCTACGAGACCTGCTCGATCCTGAAGGACAAGGCCTGCTGGGGAAAGCTCGCCAAGCTGGCGGGCCTCACCGGCGATCTCGCCAAACAGGCGCCGAACTGCGCCGCCGCCTACGAGGCCGCGAACGCCCAGCCGGACTTCACCAGCGCCATCGGCTTCCGCCGCGACGTGACGATCACGCCGGACGGCAAGACGAGCGTCAGGGTGTCCGGGCCGGTCACCTGCCGCTCCCTGTGAACCGGCGAGCCGGGCGTCGATCACGGTCGACGCCCGAGTCCCCTCAATCGGTCTTCGCCTTCTTCAGCGGCGGCATCCAGGCGTGTTCATCGCGCGGATCGGTGTCGTGATGGCCGATCCCGAGATCTTCCGGCGCGCCACGGAAGCCCTTGGCGATGACGTAGAGCTCCGACGAATCGGCCCGGCTCGCCGGCGGCTTGATGTGCAGCACCGTCTCGAAGTCGCGCTTCAGATTGGTGAGGAGTTCGTTCTCGGTGCCGCCGCGCAGCACCTTGGCGAGGAAGTGCCCGCCCGGCCGCAAGACCGTGCGGGCGAAGTCGATCGCCACCTCGCACAGATGCATGATCTTGAGATGATCGGTCTTCTTGTGACCGGTCGCCGGCGCCGCCATGTCGGAGAGGACGAGATCGGCCTTCTCGCCGCCGAGCGCCGCGACCAGGGCGGCCGGCGCGTCGTCGTCGAGAAAGTCCTTCTGCAGGAAGATCGCGCCGGGAACCCCGCCCATCTCCAGATAGTCGATGCCGACCACGCGCGGCGCCGTGTCGGACGATTTCACCCGCTGCGCCGCCACCTGACACCAGCCACCGGGCGCGCAGCCGAGATCGACCACCCGGTTGCCCGGCTTCAGGAGATCGTATTTGTCGTCGATCTCGATCAGCTTGTAGGCGGCGCGCGAACGCCAGCCCTCCTTCTTGGCGCGGACCACGTAGGGGTCGTTCAACTGGCGTTGCAGCCAGCGCGTCGAGGAGGCGGTGCGCCGCTTGGCGGTCTTCACCTTGACCTTCAGCGCGCGCGGCGTGCCGATACCGCCGTCGGAGCCCTTGTCGCTCACGGGTCTTCCCTCATCCGTTCGATCCGCCGCCACGCTTGGGCCAGCGGTTGCCCCGCCGCCACACGCCGTCGCCGATCATCAGTTCCGTCAACATGCCCTCGCGCAGGCCGCGGTCGGCCACCCGGAGCCGGTCGCAACGCCAGCGCCGCCGCATCGCCTCCAGGATGGCGCACCCCGCCAGCACCAGATCGGCACGATCGCCGCCGATGCAAGGGTTGGCGACCCGATCGGCGAAATCCATCTCCAGGAGATGATCGATCATCCGCGCGACGTCGGCGTCGGCGAGCCAGGTGCCGTCGACCCGGCGGCGATCATAGCGCGCCAGCCCCAGATGCACACCCGCCAACGTCGTCACCGTGCCGGAGGTGCCCAGCATGTGGTAGCGCTCCGGCGCGATCCGCGCGTCGAGATCGGTCCAGTCGGCATGGGCGGCGATCAGCCCGGCGACGTCCTCGACCATGTCCTCGAACACCGCCCGCCCCACGGCGACCCCGCCGTGGCGTTCCGACAAGGTCACGACGCCGACCGGCAGCGACGCCCAGGCGCGGATGTGACGGGTCGGATCGCCCCCGAACCGGGCCTCCGCCGTGAAGTCGAGCCAGACCAGCTCCGAGGAACCGCCGCCGATGTCGAACAGCAGCACGCCGTCGGCCTGACGATCGATCAGATTGGCGCAGCCGGCGACCGCCAATCGCGCCTCTGTCTCCCGCGTCAGGATCTCCAGGCTGAGCCCGGCCTCGTGGCGCACCCTGTCTAGAAAGGCGACGCCGTTCTCCGCCGACCGGCACGCCTCGGTCGCCACCAGCCGCGACCGGACGATTCCCCGGCTCTGGAGCTTGCCGTAGCAGACCCTGAGCGCCTCGATGGCACGGTCCTGAGCCGCATCCGACAGCCGGCCGCTGCGCGACAGACCCTCGCCGAGCCGGACGATTCGCGAGAAGGCGTCGACCACCCGGAAGCTCTGGTGCCAGGGTTCGGCGACCAGCAGACGACAATTGTTGGTGCCGAGATCGAGCGCGGCATAGAGCGGCGGCCCGTCGCGATCGCCGCGCGACCCGCGGTGCGACCGCGCGGGCCGCTCCGGGGTCTCGTCGCGGCGGCCCTCGGCCGAACGGCGCTCGCCGGTCACGGCCTCCGGCGAACGCGGGCTCCCGGCCGCTTCGCCGGCCCCGGCGGGCATCTTCGCGCGCGGTGATTCGTTCGCCGGCACGGGGAATGTCTCGCCGGCGGATCTCTTGCCGCCGGCCAGTCCCTGACCGGCCTGTCCCGGACCCGCATGTCCCGAGGAGGACGCGCACGAATCCACGCCGCCGATGGCGACCACCGACGCGACGCCCCCCGCGGGAGCGGGGCCGTGTTTGGCCACCGAGGGCCAACGGGTACGTCTACCCCTCCGTCGGCGACGGCGGTGCTTGGTGGGCCCCGTATCGCGCGCGACGGATTCCGGACGATCCGCGCGTGGCGGTTCGTCGCCGTTTCCAGCCAATGGTTCTCTCCGCATCGCGGCTGCGGTGATCCGCGCGCGACGTCCGATGTCACAAGTCGGGTCCAGTCTACCAGCGACGGGCCCCCTGACAAGACGCGCGAGGGCGATCCGGTGACGGGATCGTGACATTTTGCGCGGAAACCTCGCCTTTTGCGCCCTTCGTCGGGCCGGAGCGGAGGCCAGGGTCACCGGCTTCTCCGGTGCGGGAGCGGGACCGGCGGGAAGGAAGGTCCGTTCGATGATCCACGAGAAGGTGCGAGGAGGGGCTTGAAACCCCCGACCCGATCGGTTAGAGAGGCGCCCACCGGAGACGAGCGGCGCGCCGCTCTCCCTGCTGGGGGATAGTTCAACGGTAGAACTGCGGACTCTGACTCCGTCAATCTTGGTTCGAATCCAGGTCCCCCAGCCAACTCCGCTCGTTCCCTCTCAGAAGCCGAAGAACGCCCCCTCGGGGCCGCCGTTTCGTTCGCGTCCGCGAGCCACACGACGGCGAACGACGCCCGCGAGGCCTCGCGCGCGTCGCCGTTTCGTGTCGATGCCGATCGGTCTGCGCCGCGCCGCCTCAGGCGACGTGGCCGGGATAATCCGCGTCGAGGACGAAGGGGTAGGGGCCGTCGTGGCGCTCCACATAGGCCTGATGCGACACCACCATGCCGTCGACCATCGTGTGGACCAGGAAGGCGGCCGGCTCCATCACGAAGGCCGAAGGGCCGTTCTCGGAGAGGTCGAACGCCACCTGATGCGCCACCGATGGGGCGATCTGCACGATCGTGCCGGCGAATCGCGCCTGGATCGGGCGATGGTGATGCCCGGTCAGGACCCGTTCCACCTGGGGATGACGCGCGATCACCGCCGTGAAGCCCTCGCGACCCTCCATCAACGCGATCTCGTCCATGTGGCCGATGCCGCAGGCAAACGGCGGATGGTGCATGACCACGATCGTCGGCATGTCCGGCCGCTCCGCGAGCATCGCGTCGAGATGGGCGAGCCGCATGTCGCACAGCATGCCGAACGAGGCGCCCGCCACCACCGTGTCGAGGCCGATCACGCGCACGCCGGCGACCTCGACGTCGAAGCCGACGAAGCCCTCCGGCGCCCGCGCCCCCGCCGGATCGCCGAACACCTCGAGATAGGTCTCGCGCCGGTCGTGGTTGCCCAGCACCAGATGGACCGGCATCGGCAGCCGCGCGATCTGCGCTTTCAGCACTTCATATTCCTCGACGAGGCCGCAGTCGGTGAGATCGCCGGAGACGACCACCGCGTCGGGGCGCGGCTCCAGCGCCAGAAGCGCGTCGACGGCGCGGGCGAAGAGCTTGTTGGTCTCGGCGACCCGATAGGCGGGCTTGCCGACGGGGCGGATGTGGAGATCGGTGAGATGGGCGAGGATCATGGAGAGGTCCGTTCGAACCGAGTGGGAAAAGGGGAGGGGAGGAACGACGTCGGGCCCGCGCCGGATCCGACGCGGGCCCTCGCCGGTCACGTGAGCGGGATCACTTCGGCAGGTTCATCGCCGTGGCGGCGATATAGGGCGCCATGATCTCCTCGGCCTTGGCCTGGGCCTCCTTCAGCGCCTCGAGCGGCTTCTTCTTGCCCGAGAGCACGGCCTGGACCTCGTCCTCGAGCGCCTTGCGCACGGCGACGGTGTTGTAGGTCGCAAACCAGGAGCGCGCGTAGGCGAGCTGGTCGACCGCGACCTTGGCGTCGGGGTTCTCGGCCAGGAACGCCTTCATCTCCGGCAGGTCGTAGGCCGCCTTGTTGGGGGCGAAATAGCCGGTGAAGCGGCTCCAGCCGCCGGAGATTTCCGGGCTGGTCAGCCAGTTGATCAGGGTCCACGACGCCTTGGTCTGCTCCGGCGTCAGGCCCTTCGGCATCATCAGCGAGGCGCCGCCGATGGCGACCGCGTTGCGCAGATTGGCCGGCACGAAGGCGACCGCATAGCCCGACTTCATGTTCTCGCGGATGAAGGAGAGCGAGCCGGTGGAGAGCACCACCATCGAGGTCTGACCGGCGAAGAAGGCGGTGGAGACGGCCTTGCCGTCGGTCACGCCTTCCGGCATCACCTTGTCCCGATGGACGAGGTTGTCGACGAAGGTCAGCGCCCCGCGCATCGACGGTTGGTCGTAATAGACCTCGCCGCCATATTCGCTGTTGTAGTACTGGCCGCCGTTCGACATGTCGAGCGCGGTCATGGTCCAGCCGAGATAGTCGTAGTTCGACGGCAGCATCAGGCCCCAGCGCTCGGTCTTGTCACCGTTGCGCTTGGTCAGCTTCTTGGCGGCGTCGGACCAATCGGCCCAGGTCTTCGGCGGCTTGGCCGGGTCGAGACCGGCCTCCTTGAAGTGGTCGGTGTTGTAGTAGAGCAGCGGGGTCGAGTTGTGGAACGGCACCGCCCAGACCTTGCCGGCGAAACGGGCATTGCCGTGCAGCGCCGGCCAGAACTGGCCCATGAAGGCGTCCGCAGTCTTGCCGTCGGCCTCGATCAGCGGATCGAGCGGCTGGATCTCGTCGGCGATCTGATACTCGAGCACGAAATTGGCGCTCATGATCACCGCCGCCGGGGGGCGGCCGGCCTTGATCGCCGCATGGGTCTTGATGTTGGTCTCGTCGTAGGAGCCGGTATAGACGGCCTTCGCCCTGATGTCGGGATGAGACGCGTTGAAGCGCTCGATCAGCGACTGCATCTCCTTGGCGAGCTTGCCCTCGACGGGCACGGGGAAGAACAGTTCGATCTCGGTGGCGGCCTGCGCCGAGCCGAGACCGAGGCCGAGGGCGAGCGAGGCCGCCGCCATGGTCCTGGTCAGGGGATACATCGTCGTTCTCCTTATTTGACGCCGGAAAAGAGGAAGGAATTGACGAACTGGCGTTGGAACAGCGCGAAGGCGGTCATCAGCGGCGCCGCGACCAGGAACGTCCCGGCGGCGATCACGCCCCATTGCGAGGCGCTCTCCGCCCCGCGCGTGAAACTGGCGAGGCCGATGGTCAGCGTCTGGTTCTCGGTCGAGGAGATGACCATCAGCGGCCACAGGAACTCGTTCCAGTGCGAGACCACCGAGACGATCGCGAAGGCGAGCAGACCCGGCCGGGCGAGCGGCACCAGCACGTGGACGATCACCTGCCACCAGCGCGCGCCCTCCACCACGGCGGCTTCCTCGAAGTCGCGCGGGATGGTGCGGAAGGTCTGACGCATCAGGAAGACGCCGAAGGCGGAGGCGAAATAGGGCGCCATCACCGCCGCCAGCGTGTCGTAGAGCCCGAGTTTCGTGATCGTCACCAGATTGGGCACGATCAGGATCGGCGGCACCAACATCAACTGGAGCAGGAAGGCGTAGAAGAAGAGGCCGCGCCCGCGGAACTCGAGCCGGGCGAAGGCCCAGCCGGCGAGCGTGATCGTCACCAGCTGCACCGCGAGAATGCCGGCGCAGACGATCGCCGTGTTGAGGTAGAGCCGCGCGAAGTCGGCGCTGTCGAGCGCCTCGGCGAAATTGGCGAGCGTCGGCACGAAGTCCGGCACCAGCGACGCCATGCCGAGCCCGCCGAAGCCCTGCGGTCGGATCGAGGCGGTGATCATCCAGGCGAGCGGCGTCGACCAGACGAGCGCCACCAGCGCCAGAAGGGCGATGGTCACGAGACGCCCGGTCTCGAGGCGGCGCGGGGCGGAGGGGAGCATCGAGGCCATCGGGATCACGCCTCGTAATGGACGGCACGCTCGAGCGTGCGCAGCGACAGGACGGAGAGCGTGATCAGCGCCGCCAGCGACACGACGGTGGCGGCGGCGGCCTTGCCGGCGTCGTAGTTCTCGTGGGCCTGCTGGTAGATGTAGTAGAGGACGAGATTGGTTGCGTCGGACGGCCCGCCCTTGGTCAGAACCACGACGTGGTCGACCTGGGTGACGACGTTGACGAGCGCGATCACCGCGACGAAGGCGAGCGTCGGTCCGAGCAGCGGCAGCGTCACCCGGGTGAAGCGCTGCGGCGCCGAGGCCCCCTCGAGCCGCGCCGCTTCGTAGAGATCGCGCGGGATCGCCTGAAGGCCGGCGATGAAGAACAACATGTAATAGGCCGCGTTCTTCCACACGGTCAGCCCGATCAGCGAGGCGAGCGCCACGTCCGGGTCGCCGAGCCAATTGGTCTGGGCGAAGCCGAGTCGGCCGAGATAGTGGTCGAGGAGGCCGATTCCCGGCAGGAACACGAAGAGAAACAGCGCCGCCGCCGCCACCAGCGGGATCAGCACGGGGAAGAACACGATCGTCCGCAGCACCGCGTTGAGCCGCGTCGCCTCCTGCAGGCCGACGGCGAGGAAGAGCGCCAGCCCGATCGAGGGCACCAGCGTGCCGACCGCGTAGATCAGATTGTTGCCGACCGCCTTGGCGAAGGAGGCGTCCTCGAACAGGCGCACGAAATTGCCGGCGCCATGGGTCACCGCCTTGGTGCCGAAGGTCTCGATCGTCACCGACTGCAGGACGACCTGGGCGATCGGCCAGTAGGTGAAGAGGATCAGGAACACCAGCGACGGCGCCAGCAGCGTCAGCGCCAGCCGGTCGTGCCGCGCCACCGCCCGCCGCGGGCGCGGCGGGGCCGCCGTCTCCGGGATCGAATCCTCCATCGTCGCCACGATCGTCATGCGTCTGCCGTCCCTTCCCGCGAGTTCCGAGCCTGGATCGCGGGAGACTGGCCGGGCGAGATGACGGCGAAACGTCGGTTCGGTAACGATTGGACGACGCACGCGGCGGGACGTGCGACCCCGTCGCGACCGTCCCGGTTGCCATCATGTCTCTGTCATCCGCCGCCGCTATCGAGCGGGAATCCGTCGTCGGGAGAAAGAGACATGGCCGAAGTCCGGTTCGAGAACGTGCGTAAGTCCTTCGGTACGGTCGACGTCATCCACGGCCTCGATCTCGAGGTGCCCGACGGGTCCTTCGCGGTGGTGGTCGGCCCGTCCGGCTGCGGCAAGTCGACCCTGCTGCGCATCACCGCCGGGCTGGAGACGGCGAGTTCGGGCCGGGTCGTGATCGGGGCCCGCGACGTCACTCATGCGGAGCCGCGCGACCGCGACGTCGCCATGGTGTTCCAGAACTACGCCCTGTTCCCGCACCTGACGGTCGCCCGCAACATCGCCTTCGGGCTCGAGCTGCGCGGCACGCCCAAGGCCGAGATCGCCGAGCGCGTCGCCCGCGCCGCCGCCGTCCTCCGCCTCGACGGCCTGCTCGACCGCAAGCCGCGCCAGCTCTCCGGCGGCCAGCGCCAGCGCGTGGCGATGGGCCGGGCGATCGTGCGCCAGCCCGAGGTCTTCCTCTTCGACGAGCCGCTCTCCAATCTCGACGCCCAGCTGCGCGGCGACATGCGTGTCGAGATGAAGCGCCTGCACCAGACCCTCGGCACGACCTCGATCTGGGTCACTCACGATCAGGTCGAGGCGATGACCATGGGCGATCTCCTCGTGGTGATGAACGGCGGCCGCATCGAGCAGATCGGCACGCCGATCGAGGTCTGGGAGCGCCCGGCCTCGACCTTCGTCGCCCGCTTCATCGGCTCCCCGCCGATGAACCTGATGCCGGGCCGTCTCGACGGCGATCGCGTCGTCGTCGACCCCGCCGAGGCCCCGCCCTCGAACGATCCGGCCGCGAGCGTCATCGGCGTTCGCCCCGAACATTGGCACGTCGCCGACGAGGCGGCCCTGCTCGATCTGCATGTGGAGGTGGTCGAGCCGCTCGGTTCGGAGACGCTGCTGCACGGTCGCGCCGCCGGCCACGCCGTCGCCGTGCGCCTGGCGGCCGATCGGCGCGTGCGCCCGGGCGAGCGGGTGCCGCTCGCCGTCGCCCGTCACCGCGTCCATGTCTTCCACGCCGCCACCGGCGCGCGTCGCGAGGCCGTGGCCTGACACGTCGCTCCGCCGGCCGTCCCCGCCGCGCGCGTCCGGCGCGTCCGGCGCGCACGGGGCAGGCCGCGGTCATTCCCCCGCGACGGCCGGTTCCCGCGCCTCCTGGGCGAGGTCGGAGAGGGCGTGCGAGACGATCTGGATCCCGCCGACGATGCCGAGGCTCGCCATGATCGCGGCGACGACGGCATCGGGCCAGCCGGCGCCGGTGCCGAAGACGCCGCCGGCGGCCGCCAGGACGGCGAGATTGCCGATCGCGTCGTTGCGCGAGCAGATCCACACCGAACTCATGTTGCTGTCGCCGTTGCGGAACCGATAGAGCATCAGCGCGACCGCGCCGTTGGCGAGCAGCGCCGCGACGCCGACGATCCCCATCACCTCCGCCTCCGGCAGGGTGCCGGTGACGAAGCGCCACACCGCGACCCCCGCGACCCAGACGCCGAGGCCGACCAGTCCGACGCCCTTGACCAGCGCCGCCCGCGCCCGCCACGTCAGGGCGAGGCCGGAGACGCCGATGGCGATCGCGTAGTTGATCGCGTCGCCGAGGAAGTCGAGCGCGTCGGCCTGGAGCGCCGACGATCCGGCCGCGAGACCGGCGACGATCTCGGCCACGAACATGCCGGCGTTGACGATCAGGGCGATCCACAGCGCCCGTTTCCAGGCGGGATCGGCCGAAGCCGGGGCGGCCTTCGCCGAGGCGCAGGATCCGTGACAGGAACAGGCCATGTGCGACCTCCTCGCCGTCGCGACCGCGACGGCATTCCTCCCGCGCGCGACGCGCGGGGTCGAGACGATGAACCCGAATCATAGACCGTCTCGCCGCATCGCACGAGTGGGAGATGGGGCCGGACGCCGCGCGCCACCGCGACCGACCGCCGCCCTCGCCCGGGCCGGATCGTCGTACGATCGTGGCCGCGCCGGTGCTAGACTGGCGCCGATCCCACGCGCCGTCCGGGAAGGACCCGTCATGCTCGTGCTCGCTCTCGGTCTCCTGCTCTTTCTCGCCGTCCACTCGGTTCCCATGGCGCCGCGCCTGCGGGGGGCGGTCGTCGCGCGCCTCGGTCTCGACCGTTGGCGGGCCGTCCATTCGCTCGTCGCGGCGCTCGGCCTCGGCCTGATCGTCTGGGGCTTCGCCCTCGCCCGCGCCGAGGGCCAGCCGCGCTGGCTCGATCCCGAGGTCTCGCTGCGCCACGCGACGCTTCTCCTGATGATGCCGGTGTTCCCGCTGCTCTTCGCCGCCTATCTGCCCGGCCGCATCTCCGCGACCATCCGCCACCCGATGGTGACGGCGGTGATTCTCTGGTCGGCCGCCCATCTGATGATCGTCGCGAGCGCCCCGGCGGTGCTGCTCTTCGCCGCCTTTCTCGCCTGGAGCGTCGCCGATCGGCTGTCGCAGTCCCGCAGGCGGCTGGCGGTCGCGCGCCTGCGCCCGTCCTTCGGCCGCAACGACCTGCTGGCGATCGGCCTCGGACTGGCGGTCTACGCGGTGGTGGTGGCCCGGCTCCACCTGTGGCTGATCGGTGTCTCTCCTCTGGGATGACGCGCGAGCGCCGGTTTCGCCACGAAATCGCTGCGATTGACGGGGAAGACCCGGACCGGCGGCCGGCCTCGCCGCGCCCGACGCACGGTTTGCGGGGGGCGAGGGGAAAGGGTATGGTGCCGTCGCATCCGGCGTGGGCGAGGCCTGCGCCGGTCTGTTTTCGTCGTGCCCACGGTCCGGTGGCGCCGACGCGGACCACCAGGGAAGGTCTCCTCGCGAGGAGACGCGTGCAGGCGGGCAGGCGGAGCGAAATGGCCGACATCTTCAACGAGATCGACGAAGAACTCCGCCAGGAGAAACTGAAGAAGCTGTGGGATCGTTGGGGCGTCTTCGTCCTCGCCGCCGCGGTCGTGCTGGTGGTGGCCGTCGCCGGATGGCGGGTGTGGGACCACATGCGCCAGCAGCGCGCGGCCCATGAGGGCGACGCCTATGTCGCGGCTTCCGAACTCGCCCGCACCGGCGACCCGAAGGCGGCCGAGACCGCGCTGATCGAGCTCGCCAAGACCTCGGTCGGCGGCTATCCGGCGCTGGCCGGGATGCGCGCCGCCGGCGCCCGCGCCCAGGCCGGCGAGGTCGAGCCGGCGATCGCCGCCTTCGACGCCATCGCCGCCGATGCCGCGACCCCGGTTCGCCTCGCCGAGATCGCCCGCATCCGCGCCGCCTATCTCGCCGTCGACGTGGCCGATCGTGCCGCCGTCGAGACGCGCGCCGCGCCGCTCGCCGCCGCCGGCCGCCCCTATCGGGCGGCCGCGCGTGAAATTCTCGCTCTCGCCGCCTGGAAGGCGGGCGACACCGCCGCCGTCGCCGCCCGGATCGCCGAGATCGAAACGGATCCCGAGACCCCCCGCGATCTCCTCGATCGCATCTCCGTTCTGAGCGCGCTGGTGAAGGCGCAAGGCACGTCCGGAAAGGCCAACTGATGTCGAAGCTCCTTCGCCTCGCGCTTCTCGCCGCTCTCGCCGGGACGGTCACCGGCTGTTCCTCCACCGACGACATCCAGGATGCGGTCGCGGCGGTCAATCCGTTCGGCGATTCCAAGAAGCCGCTGCCGGGCGAACGCCAGGACGTCTTCGACGGCCAGAGCCCGATCCAGGTCGCCAAGAACAAGCCGGTGTCGATCGGCGGCGCCCATTCCGTCTCCGCCTGGACCTCGGTCGGCGGCCCCGCCGGCAACGACGCCGGCCACGTCGTGCTGTCGGGCTCCGGCACCACCCAGGTGTGGTCGACCCGCGCCGGCGACGTCGGCTCCGGCTCGATGCTGCGCGAGGACGTGCGTGCCTTCGTCGGCCCGATCGCCGCCGGCGGCCGCGCCTTCGTGCTCGATCCGAACGGCTACGTCACCGCCGTGACCCTTTCGGGCGGCACCTCCTGGCGCACCTCCGTGCGCCCCGGCGACCGCGACAATCAGGCCACCACCGGCGGCCTCGGCACCGACGGCGCCCGCGTCTACGCCGCCACCGCCTGGGGCGATCTGGTCGCCCTCGATGCCGATTCCGGCGCCAAGTTGTGGGAGAAGAAGCTCGCCGAGCCGGCCCGCAGCGCCCCCACCATCTCCGGCGGCCGCGTCTATGTCGTGACCCAGTCGAACACCGTCCTGGCGCTCTCCGCCGCCGACGGTTCCGAGGTCTGGACCTGGCGCGGCGTTCCCGAGATCGGCAACCTCCTCTCCACCAATTCCCCGGCGGTGTCCGGCGGCGTGGTGGTGGTGCCCTTCACCTCCGGCGAGGTCGTCGCCCTCGACGAGAAGAAGGGCGAGCCGCTCTGGAACGACAGCCTCGCCCGCGCCAGCCGCTCCTACGCGGTCTCGGGTCTCACCACGATCTCCGCGAGCCCGGTCGTCGCCGACGGCGTCGTCTACGCCACCGGCGTCGGCAGCCGCACCGTGGCGGTGGGGCTGAAGACCGGCCAGCGTCTGTGGGACGTCGCCTTCGGCTCGGCCCACACCCCGGTCGTCTCGGGCAACGCCCTGTTCCTGGTCGACCTCGACAATTCGCTGACCGCGCTCGACCGCAAGTCGGGCGACGTTCTGTGGGCGACCAGGCTGCCGACCACCAAGACCAAGAAGAAGCGCACCGTCTGGGCCGGCCCGGTGCTCGCCGGCGGCTCGCTGTGGCTCGCCTCCAACGAGGGCGGGATGATCGGCGTCGATCCGATCTCCGGCCGCGTGACGTCGACCCAGGCGGGCGGCAAGGCGGTGATGCTGTCGCCGATCGCCGTTTCCGGCAAGCTCCTCACTCTCGCCGCCGACGGTACTCTGTCGGCCTGGGAGTGACCGCCTCATGTCGGCCATCGTCGCCATCGTCGGCCGCCCCAACGTGGGCAAGTCGACCCTCTTCAATCGCCTCGTCGGCAAGAAGCTGGCGCTCGTCGACGACACGCCCGGCGTCACGCGCGATCGTCGCCCGGGTGAGGCCAAGCTCGGCGATCTGACCTTCACCGCCGTCGATACCGCCGGCCTCGAGGAGGCCGACGCCGAGACGCTGTCGGGGCGCATGCGCGCCCAGACCGAGGAGGCGATCCGCACCGCCGACGTCTGCCTTTTCGTCATCGACGCCCGCACCGGCCTGATCCCGCTCGACAAGACCTTCGCCGACATGCTCCGCCGCACCGACGTGCCGGTGATCCTCGTCGCCAACAAGGCCGAGGGCCGGGTCGGCGAGGCCGGCGCCTGGGAGGCGTGGGAACTGGGCTTCGGTGATCCCGTCGCCATCTCCGCCGAGCACGGCGAGGGCATGGCCGATCTCTACGAGGCGCTGCGTCCGCTCGTCGACGCCCTCGACGGGGAGCCGGGGGAGGGCGACGCCGTCGCCGAGACCGACACGCCGGTGTTCGAGACCGACGAGGAGCTCGACGAGGTCGCGCTCGCCGCCGAGGCCGAGAAACGCCGCACGATGCCGCTGCGCATCGCCGTCACCGGCCGCCCCAATGCCGGCAAGTCGACGCTGATCAACCGCCTGATCGGCGAGGACCGCATGCTGACCGGCCCCGAGGCCGGCATCACCCGCGACTCCATCTCGGTCGACTGGGAATGGAACGGCCGCCCGGTCAAGCTCTTCGACACCGCCGGCCTGCGCCGCAAGTCGCGCGTCCAAGACAAGCTCGAGAAGCTCTCGGTCGCCGACGCCCTGCGCGCGGTGCGCTTCGCCGAGGTGGTGGTGGTCTGTCTCGACGCCACCATTCCCTTCGAGAAGCAGGATCTGCAGATCGTCGATCTGGTGGTCAAGGAGGGCCGCGCGCTGGTCATCGCCCTCAACAAGTGGGACCTGATCGAGGATCGCGTCACCGCCTGGAAGACCATGCGCGAGACCTGCGACCGTCTGCTGCCGCAGGTGCGCGGCGTGCCGATGGTGCGCATCTCCGGCCTGATGGGCGAGGGCCTGAGCGAGCTGATGAAGGCGATCGAGACGGTTCACGAGACTTGGAACAGCCGCGTCTCCACCTCGCGCCTCAACCGTTGGCTCGAGGGCGTGATCGAGCGCCATCCGCCGCCGGCCGTGTCTGGCCGCCGCATCCGCATCCGCTACGCGACTCAGGCCAAGACGCGCCCTCCGCACTTCATCGTCTTCTGCTCGCGCCCCGAGGCCCTGCCGGAGAGCTATTCGCGCTATCTCGTCAACGACCTGCGCGATCGCTTCGATCTGATCGGCATCCCCGTGCGCATCTCCCTGCGCAGCGGCGACAACCCCTATCACGACAAGAACGCGCGGCGCTGAGCCGCCGGAGAAAGAGAAAGGCCGCCCCCGAGGGCGGCCTTTTTCGTCGTGCGGCGCGCGGGCGGCGTCACGCCATCGTGTGGCTCCACAGGATCCCGGCGCCGATCAGGATCAGGCCGATCCCGGCGGCGATCTCGGCGCGATGGCCGACCGCCTCGCCGATCCGCCGGCCCATGGTGAGCCCGATCGCCGTCATCACGAAGGTGGTGCCGCCGATGATCGGCGCGGCGACGAGAATGTCGACGTCGAGGAGGGCGAGCGAGACGCCGACCGCCATCGCGTCGATCGAGGTGCCGACCGCGGTGACGATCAGCCCGACGAGGCCCTTCGGCGGCGGCGGCTCGTCGTGGTCGCGCGTCCAGGCATGCCACGCCATGTGACCGCCGACGGCGGCGAGGAGGCCGAAGGCGATCCAATGATCGACCGCCTCGACCCAGTCGGAAAAGGCCCAGCCGACCGCCCAGCCGATCAGCGGCGTGATCATCTCGGTCACGCCGAAGATGAGCGCGCCCTTGAAGACGGCGCCGACATGGGGCGCGCCGTTGGCGGCGCCCCGTCCGACCGCCGCGGCGAAGGCGTCGATCGACAGGCCGAGGGCCAGGACGAAGAGAGAAAGCAGGTTCATGAGGACGAGCCGAAGATCCGGGGGTGTGACGGGCGCGCGCCTTCGCTCCCCGGAACAGGGCGACGGCGGCGCCGGTCTCGTCAGTCCTCTCGGCCGATCGTGCCACGCGGAGGCTTCCGCGAGTGTGTTGACACGACCCCGCTCCTCGCGAGCGGCGACTACTCCCCGACGGCGCGGACCATGAACGGCAGGTCGCGCCACGTCAAGATCGGGAGCCTTCCGAAAGAGATCAATCGAGCCAGGTCTGGGTGGGATGGTCCCAGACGCGGCCGGAGATCTCGAGCGCCGGCGAGACCAGTTCCATCAGCTTCGGGACGAGGACGATCGGCCGATCGAGCGTCTCGGCGTCCTCGCCCGGCATCGCCTGCGCCCGCATCTTGGTGCGCAGCGGGCCGGGATTGATCGCGTTGACCTTGATCGGGGTCACCGCGAGCTCCTGCGCCCAGGTCGCGACCAACGCCTCGAGCGCCGCCTTCGAGGCCGCGTAGGGGCCCCAGAACGGGCGGATGCGCCGCGCCGCGCTCGACGTCAGGAACACCGCGCGGCCCGCCGGGGCGAGCCGCAGCAGCGGCTCGAACGACCGGATCAGACGCCAGTTGGCGGTGACGTTGACCGCCATCACCTTCTCGAAATCCTTCGGCCCGGCATGGGCGAGCGGACCCGTCGGCCCGAGCAGGCCGGCGTTGCCGATCAGGATGTCGAGACGGCCGAAACGCTCCCACAGCGCCCCACCGAGCCGGTCGATCGCCTCGAAGTCGGTGAGATCGAGCGGCACCAGCGTCGCCGTGCCGCCCTCGGCGCGGATCGCGTCGTCGAGTTCCTCGAGCGCGCCGGTCGTCCGCGCGACCGCCACCACATGGGCCCCGGCCTTGGCGATCTCGGTCGCGATGGTCCAGCCGATGCCGCGCGAGGCGCCGGTCACGAGGGCGATCCGGTCGGTGAGGGGCTTGACGGTCATCGGCGGCGGGTCTCCGGAAGGCGGGGCGAGGTGGGGCGGACGAGCGCCCTCACTCGGATTCGACGAGAAGATCGAGCGCGCGCACGTCGCCGGCCAGCGCCCGATCGGTCAACCGGGTCGGATAGTCGCCGGTGAAACAGGCGTCGCAGAACTGCGGCAGCTCGTTGTGGCGCTTCGCTTCGCCGACGGCGCGATAGAGGCCGTCGATCGAGAGGAACGCCAGACTGTCGACGTTGATGTAGGCCGCGAGTTCCTCGAGGCTCATCCGCGCCGCGATCAGCTTCGCCTTCTCCGGCGTGTCGACGCCGTAGAAGCAGGGATCGACGGTCGGCGGCGAGGCGATGCGCATGTGCACCTCGCGGGCGCCGGCATCGCGCACCATCTGCACGATCTTCTGCGAGGTGGTGCCGCGCACGATCGAATCGTCGACCAGGATGACGCGCTTGCCCTCGATCACCGATCGGTTGGGATTGTGCTTGAGCTTGACGCCCATGTGGCGGATCGCGTCGGTCGGCTGAATGAAGGTGCGGCCGACGTAGTGATTGCGGATGATGCCGAGATCGAACGGCAGGCCCGCGGCCTCGGCGAAGCCCATCGCCGCCGGATTGCCGGAATCGGGCACGGGGATGACGACGTCCGCCTCGACCGGCGATTCCTTCGCCAGCTCCTGGCCGATCCGCTTGCGCACCGTGTAGACGCTGGTGCCGCCGAACACCGAATCGGGACGGGCGAAATAGACGTATTCGAAGATGCAGAAGCGCGAGTTGCCGGGGGCGAAGGGGCGGAACGATTCCAGCCCCTCGTCGGTGATCACCACCATCTCGCCCGGCTCGATCTCACGGATCACCCGGCCGCCGATGATGTCGAGGGCGCAGCTCTCAGAGGCGAGCACGTAACAGCCGTCGACGTCGCCGAGCACCAGCGGGCGCACGCCCTGCGGATCGCGCACGCCGATCAGCTTCTTCTCCGACAGGGTCACGAAGGCATAGGCGCCCTCGATCTGACGCAGCGCGTCGATGAAACGGTCGACCAGCGGCCCCTTCGACGAGGTCGCGGCGAGGTGGATCACCGTCTCCGTGTCCGAGGTCGACTGGAAGATCGAGCCGCGCAGCTGCAACTGGCGCTGCAGCGTCAGGGCATTGGTGAGATTGCCGTTGTGCGCCACCGCGAAGCCGCCGCCGTGGAACTCGGCGAACATCGGCTGCACGTTGCGCAGCACCTGCCCGCCGGTGGTCGAATAGCGAGTGTGGCCGATGGCGCTGTTGCCCTTGAGGCGCGCCATCACCGCCGGCTTGGCGAAATTGTCGCCGACGAGACCGATGTGGCGCTCGACGTGGAACTGCTGGCCGTCGTAGGTGACGATGCCGGCGGCCTCCTGGCCGCGATGCTGGAGCGCGTGCAGGCCGAGCGCCGTCAGGGCCGCCGCTTCCGGATGGCCGTAGACGCCGAAGACGCCGCACTCGTCGTTGAAGTGATCGTCGCGCATGTCGTCGATCGTCCAGCCGTCGCGAAGCCCGGCCGTTCCGGTCTCGCTCTCACCTGCGCTCATGGTCGAACCTTTCGTCATCGAACGCCCGCCGCCTCGGCCCCCGGGACCCGGGCGCGGCGGCGGTCGCGTCTCGGCCTCACGGCGCCTTGCCGGTGGTGCCGATCATCTGCTCGAGCTGTTTCTTCTCGCCGTTGCGATAGATGGGGGCTTCGGCGCCCTTCTGCGAGGTCGGCTTGGTGGCGTCGCCCGGCTCCTGCGGGGTTCCGTCGTCCGTCGCCTTGGACTTCAGCCGCTTGAGGATCGCCTCCTCGGCGTTTTCGGGCAACAACGCCAGCAGCTTGGTGCCGAGCGCGTCGAGGATCGGCTTCGATTTGGCCGCGGCGACCCAATGGGGCTGCTGCTGGACCGGGACGAAGCCGTTGAAGAACTGCATGGCGACGACCAGGAGCAGGAGGCCGCGCGCCGCCCCGAACAGGAAGCCGAACGAGCGATCGAGCGCGCCGAAGGCCGAATCCAGCACGAAGTCCGAGATCTTCATGGTGATCCAGCTGACCAGCAGCAGCGTGATCAGGAACAGGCCGGCGATGGTGACGATCATCGCCACCTGATCGTTGGGCACGTAGACCTTGACGGTCGGCAGCATCTGCTTGTGGAACATCACCGCGACGACGGCGGCGGCGGCCCAGGAGGCGATCGAGAGAACCTCGCGCAGGAAGCCGCGATACATCGCCAACAGCGCCGACACCAGCACGACGACGACGACGATCCCGTCGAGAAGTGTGATGAAATCCATCGCTCCAGACCTCGCTCGCAGCGATCGCCCCGCGACCGCGCAACCGTCCTCACAAGGCGATCGCTCCGCGATCGTGCAATCGTCCCCCACGATGATCGCGGCGCGATCGCGCGGGTGGTAGAAGGCGCCGTCCGTCCCCGCCGGGGGACGAGCCCCTCCGGGCCGGCCCGAAACGCCGTCCGCCGGGCCCACGCGGGACCCGCCGGAAACGTCGGTGTTTCGATACGCGAGCCGGCGCCGCCGGTCCAGTCCAAAACGCCGACGCGATGCCGCGCCGCGGCACCGCCGCCGTGCGGCATCGCGACCGTGTCCTCTTCGCGAGCGCCTCTCAGCGCGCCCAGCCGCCCGCCGAGCGCCGTGGCGCCTCCTCGCGCGTCTCGCTCTCCCGCTGCAGGATGCGCCCGCCCGAGCCGGCCGCGATCCGCGCGACGAGATCGGAGAGCGACTCGATCTCGCCGACCTCGAGCCCGATCGACGGCACTTCGCGCCCCTTGCGCTCGTCGCGTCCCGCCGCCTCGCCGCCGGCGTTCTTCGGCGTGACCGCCGCGCGGAAGCCGAGCCGCTCCGCCTCACGGAGCCGCGCGTCGTGGCGTGCCACCGGCCGGACCGAGCCGGAGAGCCCGATCTCGCCGAAATAGACCCCTTCCGCCGGCAGCGCGACCCCGGCGAGCGAGGAGACGAGCGCCGCCGCCACCGCGAGGTCCGCCGCCGGCTCCTGGATCCGCAGGCCCCCGGCGACGTTGAGATAGACGTCGTGCGACCCGAGCCGCACGCCGCAGCGCGCCTCGAGCACCGCCAGGATCATCGACAGCCGATTGCCGTCCCAGCCGACGACCGCGCGCCGCGCCGTGCCGAGCGAGGTCGGCGCCACCAGCGCCTGCACTTCGATCAGGAGCGGCCGCGTCCCCTCCATGCCGGCGAAGACGGCGGTACCGGGCGAACGGCCGTCACGCTCGCCGAGAAAGAGCTCGGACGGGTTGGCGACCTCGCGCAGGCCCGCCCCCGACATTTCGAAGACGCCGATCTCGTCGGTCGCCCCGAAGCGATTCTTGACCGAGCGCAGCACCCGGAACTGCCGCGCCCCGTCGCCCTCGAAATAGAGCACCGCGTCGACCATGTGCTCGACCACGCGGGGGCCCGCGATCTGGCCGTCCTTGGTGACGTGGCCGACCAGCACCACCGTCGCGCCCGAGGCCTTGGCCCAGCGGATCAGCGCCTGCGCCGAGGTGCGCACCTGAGTGACCGTGCCCGGCGCCGAATCGGCGAGCTCCGTCCACAGCGTCTGGATCGAATCGATCACCACCAGCGCCGGCGTCGGCCCGGCCTGGAGCGTGGCGAGAATGTCTTCGACCGAGGTCTCGGCGGCGAGCGCGACCGGCGCGGCGGAGAGCCCGAGCCGCTCTGCCCTGAGCCGTACCTGCCCGATCGCCTCCTCGCCGGAGACGTAGACCACCCGATGCCCGGCGCTCGCCAGACGCGCCGCCGCCTGGATCAGGAGCGTCGATTTGCCGATGCCGGGATCGCCGCCGACCAGGAGCGCCGAGCCGCGCACGAAGCCGCCGCCGGTGACCCGGTCCAATTCGCCGATGCCGGAGGCGATTCGCGGCGCCTCCTTGGCCTCGCCCGAGAGCGCCACCAGAGGCACCACTCGGCCGCGCCGGGCCGAGACGGAACTCCCCGCCGGTGCCCCGCCGACCCCGCCGCCGCCGTCGAGCTCCTCGACGATCGTGTTCCATTCGCCGCAGCCGTCGCAACGCCCCGCCCAGCGGGCGGAGACGGAACCGCAGTTCTGGCAGACGAATCGGGAGGTGCGTTTGGCCATGGATCGGGATCTCTCTCGCGGACGCGTCATCCTGTCAGAACGTTCCTGTTTTGTACAGGGGTGAGGCGCGGCCACGTCGAGGTGACATGTCAGACGTCGTTCCGTGTCCGTTCGCGTGGGCCGCGAAGTTTTCGACAGATCCGCGCCCGTCGTCCCCAGGATCCACGACGCCTCGTCATTCCTCCGTCACGAAACCGCCCGAGAGAGCGCATCCGAGCCTGGCGCGGAACGGAGGGAACGAGAGATGACGGCGACGGTGATTTCGGTCGGTCGCGACGGCGCGCATCGCTTTTCGAAGCCGGTCCTCGCGGAGATCCGCCTTCTCGCCGGCCTCGGCGTCGAGGGCGATGCCCATTGCGGCGTCACGGTGAAACATCGTTCGCGCGTCGCGGTCGATCCGACCCGGCCCAACCTGCGCCAGGTTCACCTGATCCAGAGCGAACTCTTCGACGAACTCGCCGAACGCGGCTTCGCCCTCCGCCCCGGCGATCTCGGCGAGAACGTGCTGACGCGCGGCGTCGATCTCCTCGCCCTGCCGCGCGGCACGCGGCTCCGCCTCGGCGCCGAGGCGGTCGTCGAGATCACCGGACTGCGCAACCCCTGCGGCCAGATCGAGGCCTTCCGTCCCGGCCTGCTCGCCGCCGTCGTCGAGCGCGCGCGCGACGGCACGCTGCGGCGCAAGGCCGGCGTGATGGGCGTGGTGCGCGCCGACGGCATGGTCCGCCCGGGCGATGCGATCGTCGTCGATCGCCCGCCGCCGCCCTGGCATCCGCTCGAACGGGTCTGACGGCGGATCGCGTCAGACGCGGACGCGCTGGTAGCGTCGGCCGAGCGAGGTCAGGACCTCGTAGTCGATGGTGCCCATCGCCTTGGCCACCTCCTGGAGTGAGACGTGCGGGCCGATCAGCTCGACCCGATCGCCGCGCGCCGCACCCGGCACGTCGGTGACGTCGACCATCAGCAGATCCATCGAGATCCGCCCGACGATCGGCACGCGGTGGCCGGCGAGGTGGCCGGAGCCCCCGGGGGCGCTGTCGGCGCCGGAGGCGGTGCGGTGGAACCCGTCGGCGTAACCGACCGAGAGTACCGCCAGACGGCTCGTCCGGCGCACGGTCTGGCGCGCGCCGTAGCCGACGCTCTCGCCGTGCGGCACGTCGCGCACCTGAAGGATCGTCGCCTCGAGCCCGACCACCGGCCGCATCGGCGAGGGCTGGCCGGAGACGATCGCCCCGCCGTAGAGCGCGATGCCCGGCCGCACCAGATCGAAATGGTATTCGGGGCCGAGGAAGACGCCGGCGGAATTGGCGAGCGAGGCGGAGATGTCCGGAAAGAGCCCCCGGATCGACTTGAACCGGGCGAGCTGGAGGGCATTCAGCGGATGTTTCGGCTCGTCGGCGCAGGCGAGGTGGCTCATCACCAGATCGGCGCCCGAGGCGGCGACGAGATCCGGCCGCGCCGCCAGCGCGCGGGCCTCCTCGAGCGAGAGCCCGTGCCGGTTCATGCCGGTGTCGACGTGAATGGCGCAGGGCAGCGGCAGATCCTGATCGCGACCGAAGGCGGCCCAGTCCTCGATCTCCGGCAGCGAGCCCAGCACCGGCGCCAGACCATGCGCGGCGAGCGTCTCCTCGGTGCCGGGGAGGAGGCCGTTGAGCACGAAGATCCGCGCCTGGGTCCAGCCGGCCGCGGTGAGCGCGGCGCGCACGTCGATCCCCTCGCCGACATGGGCGACGAAGAAGGTGCGGGCGCCGTCGGCGGCCATGGCGACGGCCGCTTGGGGGCCGCCGGTGCCGTAGCCGTCGGCCTTGACCACGCCGGCGACCTCGACGCTCGCCGCGCATTTGGCCGCGACGGCGCGCCGATTGGCGACGATGGCCTCGGTCGAGATCGTGAGACGAGTCGGGCGGGGAGGGGAGAGCGTTTCGGTCATGATGATCCGAGGGAGCGTCGGGAAAGGGGCGCTGTCAAGGCAGGGGGCGCGAGTGCGAGATCCGCGTGCGCAACCCTTGCCGTCGGGCCCGTGCCGTGATTCGTTCCTCTCTCCCTCCGCGAAGGTCGCCCGCCCCATGTCCACCTCGCCGCAACGGCCCGATGTCGCGCCCGAACCCCGCTGGACCCGGCGCGGATCGCTCGATTGGTGGCGCATCAACGTCGCGTTGTTCCTCTCCGGCTATGCGATCTTCTCGCAGCTCTATTGCGTCCAGCCGCTGCTGCCCGATCTCGCGCGCGCCTTTTCGGTCTCCGCCGCCGAGAGCTCGCTGGCGCTGTCGCTGTCGACCGGGTCGCTCGCCCTGGCGATTCTCGTCGCCGGCGCCCTGTCGGAGAGCCTCGGCCGCAAACCGCTGATGTTCGCGTCTCTCACCATCGCCGCCGTCCTCGAGATCGGCGTGGCGTTGGCGCCGTCCTGGCCTCTGGTCCTGGTGCTGCGCGCGCTGGAGGGCTTGGCGCTCGGCGGCGCCCCCGCCGTCGCCATGGCCTATCTGGCGGAGGAGATCGAGCCCGCCGGCCTCGGCGCCGCGATGGGCCTCTACATCGGCGGCAATGCCGCCGGCGGCATGGCCGGCCGCGTCGTCACCGGCCTCGTCGCCGAACATTCCGATTGGCGCATCGCGCTCGCCGTCGTCGGCGGTCTCGGCCTCGCCGCCGCTCTCGGCTTCCTCGCCCTGCTGCCGGCCTCGCGCAATTTCACGCCCCGACCCTCGCGCGGCCTCGCCCCCCATCTCGCCGCCTGGGGACGCCACCTCGGCGATCCCTCGATGCGCGCCCTCTTCGCGGTCGCCTTCCTGGCGATGGGCGGCTTCGTGACCGTCTACAACTACATCGGCTTCCGCCTGATGGCCCCGCCCTTCGATCTCGGACAGGCGGCGGTCGGCGCGATCTTCGTGGTCTATCTCGCCGGCATCGTCGCCTCGCCGGTCGCGGGCTCCCTCGCCGACCGCTTCGGCCGCGCGCCGGTGCTGATCGGCGGCGTCGCGCTCTCCGCCCTCGGCCTCGCCCTGACGCTCGCCGGCGCGCTGACCGCGATCGTCGTCGGCATCGCGGCACTGACCGCCGGCTTCTTCGCCGCCCACACCGTCGCCGGCGGCTGGGTCGGGGCTCGCGCCAAGGGCGACAAGGCGCACGCCTCCTCGCTCTACCTCCTCGCCTACTACCTCGGATCCTCGGTGATGGGCTCGCTCGGCGGCCTCTTCTGGACGGATCTCGGCTGGGGCGGCGTGACGGGCTTCGTCGCGGTGCTGCTGGTCGGTCAGACGCTGCTGGCGGCACGGCTCTCCCGCGCCGCCGTCTGAGACGTGACGATCACTCGTGCCGTTCGGGCAGGTGATCGTCGCGGATGAGGTCGGAGAAGCGGGTGTATTCGCCGGCGAAGTGCAGTTCCACCGACCCGGTCGGTCCGTGACGCTGCTTGCCGACGATCACCTCGGCGATGCCCTTCATCCGGTTGAACTTCTCTTCCCACTTGAACCAGGTGTCGGTGCCCTTCTCCTGCGGCTCCTGGTTCTTGAGGTAATATTCCTCGCGATAGACGAACATGACCACGTCGGCGTCCTGCTCGATCGAGCCGGATTCGCGAAGGTCGGCGAGCTGCGGCCGCTTGTCCTCGCGGTTCTCCACCTGACGCGAGAGCTGGGAGAGCGCCACGATCGGCGTGTTCAGCTCCTTGGCCAGCGCCTTGAGGCCGGTGGTGATCTCGGTGATCTCCTGGACGCGGTTGTCGCCCTTCTTGGACGAGCCGGTGAGGAGCTGAAGATAGTCGACGATCAGGATGTCGAGCCCCTTCTGCCGCTTCAGGCGCCGGGCGCGCGCGGCGAGCTGGGCGATCGAGATGCCGCCGGTCTGGTCGACGTAGAGCGGCACCGACTGCATCATCTGCGAGGCGCCGACCAGTTTTTCGAACTCGGCGTCGGAGATGTCGCCGCGACGGATCTTGTTCGAGGGGATCTCGGCCTGTTCCGACAGGATACGCGTGGCGAGCTGCTCGGAACTCATTTCCAGCGAGAAGAAGCCGACGATGCCGCCGTCGACGGTCTCGAGCGTCCCGTCGGGGCGCTCCTCGGCGCGATAGGCGGCTGCGATGTTGAAGGCGATGTTGGTGGCGAGCGAGGTCTTGCCCATCGCCGGACGTCCCGCGAGGATCACGAGGTCCGAGCGCTGCAGGCCGCCGAGGCGCTGATCGAGCGAGGAGATGCCGGTCGAGATGCCCGAGAGCTTGCCCTGACGCTGGAAGGCCGCCGCCGCCATCTCGATCGAGCCGCGCAGCGCGTCGGAGAAGGTGACGAAGCCGCCGTCGTAACGCCCGGCCTCCGCCAGTTCGAAGAGCCGCCGCTCGGCGTCCTCGATCTGGGCGCGCGGCGGCATGTCGACCGGCGCGTCGAAGGCGATGTTGACCATGTCCTCGCCGATCCGGATCAGATTGCGCCGGGTCGCGAGTTCCTGGATCTGCCGGCCGTAGTCCTCGGCGTTGATGATGGTCGTGGCGTCGGAGGCGAGCCGCAGCAGATATTGCGTCGGGCTCATGTCGGCGATCTGCTGATCGCCGGGGAAGAAGGTCTTGAGCGTGATCGGCGAGGCGGTCTTGCCGGCGCGGATCATCAAGGCGGTGCGCTCGAAGATCACCTTGTGGGGCTCGAGGAAGAAATGGGCCGGCTCGAGGAAGTCGGAGACCCGGTAATAGGTCTCGTTGTTGACCAGGATCGCGCCCAGCAGCTGGCGTTCGGCCTCGACGTTGTGCGGCGCGGTGCGGGCGAGCGCGGGGACGGAGGCGTCGTCGACGCGACGGATCGGAGCTTTCATGGGGCGGCGTCTTCCTCGGTTGAGGATGTCTTAACCGCCCCGGCCGACCGGGCAAAGCATCCACCGCTTCATACCGC
Source organism: Pinisolibacter aquiterrae (assembly GCF_019160155.1). Taxonomy (GTDB): domain Bacteria; phylum Pseudomonadota; class Alphaproteobacteria; order Rhizobiales; family Ancalomicrobiaceae; genus Pinisolibacter; species Pinisolibacter aquiterrae. Next base: position 328,455 of record NZ_JAFNIH010000023.1, on the reverse strand, counting down.
CTCGTCCACAAGATTGAGTCGGTCTGAGGGATTCTCCGCCTTGACCGTTGCAGGATGCAGAGATGCGAGTCCCTCGCCTCGGCTCCCGCCGCTCGGCGGGCTCCCGCGGCCGGCGATCGACCACCCGTGTCACGCCCGGTTGGAAAGTTTCTTTCCAGTCCATCGCCGCCCCGTCGCGCCCGCGCCGAGGGACCGATCGACGCGGGCGGGAAACGAAGTGGCAAAATAGACATGCGGTATCAAGGTATTGAGAGCCGGGGCGGGAAGAGCTCCGCCGCCACCGTCGCTATCCTCGGTAAACCTCCGATCCGGGCCTTTGCGAGCGGCAAACCGTCATCTCGTACGATCGTTAGAGAACGCGAAGAATGAGAATATTCGAAATAACAGATCTACCGCCCCGACGCGGGGCGCGGGTCCGCGAACCTCCGGGCGGACCGCGAACCGGGTGGTGATCGACCGAGAACCGAAGGATCGTCGCCGAGCCGCGCCCGGTCGCACGATCGATCAGGGGGTCTCGCGATGTCCAGTTTCGTTCCGGTCGCGATCGCTTCGATCGCCGTCCTCCTCGCCGCCACCTCGGTTCGCGCGGATGAGGCCGACTGGAAGCGCGGCCGCATCTATTATCGCAGCGTCTGCACCTCCTGCCATGCCGCCGAGCCGGTCGGCTCGATCTCGCCGTCGACGCGCACCAAGGCCGAATGGGCGGCCTATCTGAAGGCCGACAGACACGCCGCCGGCAAGGACACGGTCTCTCGGTATCTCTCGCAGGCCTATCGCGCCGAGATCAAGGCCACCAACAAGGCGGCCGAGAAATTCGCCGATCTCCCCGACGCGCAGCTGACGGCCGACGTCGCCGCCTTCCTGATGCGCGGCGCCAAGGACGGCGACGAGCCCGCCTCCTGCAATTGACCCCCAGAGACGAGACGCGCGGATCTCCGGGGCACGATCCCCGGCGGATCGGCGCGCGGAGACCCGTGCCATGAGCAACGAGAAGCCCGCTCGCTTTCCCGGACTGCGGAAGGACCTCCACGAGATCTTCGTGGCGGAATGGTCGCCCTATCTCGGCGCCGTCCTCCTGGTTCTCATCGTCGTCGCGCTGATGACGACCGGCCTCTTCTGGGGCGTCTTCGGCGGCGTCAAGTTCTGGGGCGATCGGCTCAATTCCGCGATCGGCCTCGCGCCGACCCTCGGCATCGCCGAGGCCAAGGAGACGCTCCTCACCCATCGCATGTCGCTGATGAACATCCTCCTCGTCGCCGGCGCCTTCACCGCCGCGCTGATGTCGGGACAATTCGCGCCGAACCGCCCGCCGAAGCTCGAATACGTCTGGGCGGCGATGGGTGGATCGCTGATGGGGATCGGCGCCTCGCTCGCCGGCGGCTGCACCACCGGCGGCTTCTTCAATCCCGTGGTCCATTCCTCCCCGGCCGGCTGGGCGATGTGGGTCGGCCTCCTCGCCGGCGCCTGGCTCGGGCTGAAGGCGCTCCTGTGGACGCTCGAGACCATCGAATGGGGCACCACCCCGCCGCCCTCGATCGTCGTCCCGACCGGGCTGAAGCGGATCTATCCGGTGATCGGCCTCGCGATCGTCGTCGGCGTCGTCGCCTGGAGCGCGACCTGGTGGGCCTCGCCCGACAAGCAGCTCGCCTCGCGCGCGATCATCGTCGTCGCCGGTTTCGCCATCGGCTTCGTGATGCACCGCTCGCGCCTCTGCTTCGCCCGCTCGATCCGCGAACCCTTCATGACCGCCGAGGGCACCATGACCAAGGCGGTGATCCTCGCCATGGCGCTCGGCATCCCGCTCGCCGCGCTGCTCTTCCGCGCCAAGGTGATCGACGCCTATGTGGCCATCCCCGCGACCTTCTGGGTCGGCTCGCTCGCCGGCGGCCTGATCTTCGGCGTCGGCATGGTCTTCGCGGGCGGCTGCGCCTCGGGCGCGCTGTGGCGGATGGGGGAGGGCCACGCCAAACTCTGGGTGGCGATGCTCTTCTTCGCCTGGGTCGGCTCGATTGCCTCCGCCCTCTTCAAGAAACTCGGCCTCACCACCATCGACGAGACCAACGTCGAGACCTGGGAGATGACCGGCGTCGGCCGCCAGGCCTTCCTGCCCGACATGGTCGGCGGATGGGGCTGGGCGCTGCTGATCGGCTTCGGCCTGTTGGCGCTCTGGTACGCGATCGTGCGCTGGAACGAGACCACCGAAAAACTGACCGTCCTGTGACACTCGGAATTCAGGGAGAAGTACGATGCACGCCGAACGTCTCACCCTCCTCGCCGCCTTGATGCTGGGCTCGGTCGCCGCCTTCGTCGCCGTCCCGCTCGCCCCGGCCGTGGCCGAGACCGCGCTCCAGCCCAAGGAGGGCTGGTTCGCGACCCTCACGACCTTCGAGAAGGTCCGGCCCGAGGTCACCATCCCGCCCAAGAAGGGCGTGACCCTGATCGACAGCCGCCCGGCCGCCCGTCAATACGACCCCGGCCACATCCCCGGCGCGATCAACATCCCCGATACCGCCTTCGAGAAGTCGACCGACAAGCTGCCGGCCGACAAGGCCACCCGGCTGATCTTCTACTGCGGCGGCCTCGACTGCATGCTGTCCCACAACTCCGCCCACAAGGCGAAGGCGCTCGGCTACACCGCGATCGAGGTCTATGCCGAGGGCATGCCCGACTGGAAGGCGAAGGGCGGCCAAGTCTCCGTCTCCGGTCCCTACATCAAGAAGATGATGGACGAGAAACAGCCCTTCGTCCTGATCGACGCCCGTCCGAAGCGCGTCACCGACAAGGGCGTGATCCCCGGCGCGCTGGCGATCTCCGACAGCGAGTTCGACAAACACGTCGACAAGCTGCCGGCCGACAAGGCGACCCTGCTGGTCTATTACTGCGGCGGCCTCGAATGCGTCCTCTCCGACAACTCCGCCGCCAAGGCCCGGGCGCTCGGCTACACCAACGTCATGACCTACCCGGAAGGCTATCCCGAATGGGAGAAGCTCTATGGCGCCGGCCCCGCCGCCGCCGCTCCCGCCGCCGCGCCGGCCCCCGCGCCCAAGGCGGCGGCGCTCGTCCCCGGCAAGGAGAAGGGCTCGGTGACGGCCGCCTCCTTCGAGGCCGCCTGGAAGGCCGACGCCGCCTCGATCGTCCTCGTCGACGTGCGTGATCCCAAGGAATATGCCGCGGGCACCATCAAGGGCGCCGTCAACGTGCCGATGAATCAGCTCGAGAAGAGCTTGTCGACGCTCCCGAAGGACAAGCCGATCGTCTTCATCTGCGGCACCGGCGCCCGCGCCGGCGAGGCCTACGACACCGCCAAGATGTTCGCCGCCGAGATGAACGTCGCCTTCCTCGATTCGTCGATCAAGTTCGCCGGCGACGGCACGGCGACCATCACCGACAAGAAGTGACGCGAGGAGTGGGGGATTAGGCCCCCGAAACGCGAAAGAGCCGGGCGTCGCCGCCCGGCTCTCTGCTGTTCTGCGCGAAGGATCGCGAGAGGCTCACGCCTCGTCGTGATAGCCTTCCTCGTCGGTGATCGGGCCGACCTCGCGCACGAAGATGTCTTCGTTGTCGCGGGTGATGACCTCTTCGCCGCGCGCCTGACGCTCGGCCTCGTCCTGCGAACGGGCGATGTTGATCGTCACGGTCGCCTCGACTTCCGGATGCAGCGAGATCGCCACGGCGTGCAGGCCGATGGTCTTGATCGGCGCCTTCAGCTCGACCTGGTTGCGCTCGACGGAGAAGCCGCCGGCGACCACCAGATCGGCGATGTCGCGGGTCGAGACCGAGCCGTAGAGATGGCCCATCTCGCCGGCCGAACGCACGACGATGAACGACTGACCGTCGAGCTTCTCGGCGACCGCCTGAGCCTCGGCCTTGCGCTCGAGGTTGCGCGCCTCGAGCTGGACCTTCTGGGTCTCGAAATACTCGCGGTTGGTCTTGTTGGCGCGCAGCGCCTTGCCGCGCGGCAGCAGGAAGTTGCGGGCATAGCCGTCCTTGACCTTGACGATGTCGCCCATCTGGCCGAGGCGGCCGATACGTTCGAGCAGGATGACTTCCATGGGATTTCTCCTCGTTGTCCGTGTGTGTTTCGATCGATTTCGTAGTTCAGGTCGGATCCGTGTCGGAGCGCGCGCCCCGGCGTAGACCGAGATGGGTGTCGGCGAGCCCGACCAGCGCCATCACCAGCGCCGCGATCGGGAAGAGCAGCACCAGACCGTAGGCGGTCGCCCGCAGGATCCAGCGCATGTCGGTCGGCCGGGTCAGCACGGTCAGAACGCCCATGCCGACCAGGAACAGCGGCGCGAAGGCGGCTCCGGCGGCGATCGAGGCGAGCACCCCGAGCGAGCCGGAGAGGAACGCCCCGGCGAAGCCCGCCGCGAAGACGAGGCCGAGCCACGGCGACACCTCGAGCATCGCCAGATCCTCCCACGGCCGCGCCATCCGCCCGGTGCGCCGCACGATCCGGGCGGCGATCACCAGATCGAGCACCAGGACGAGCGTCCAGAACGCCGGGAAGAACGCCGGCATCAGCCGCACCGAGGCGCGGACGAACGGCTCGAGTGCCATCGCCTCCGGCAGATCGGTCGCCGGCGTGCCGCCGCTGACGAGCGCCTCGTGGAAGGCGGCGACCACCTGCCGCGTCGTCTCGGCGACGTCGAAGCCGATCGCGAGCGCCCCCGCCAGCGTGGCGATCGCCATGACGACGGCGGCGATGGTCGCGATCCGGCCGATCGGGAACCACTGCGGCCGCGCGCCGCCGACGACCCGCGCCACCAGCCCGGTCAGGATCAGCGCCGGCAGCGCCGCCGAGCCGAGATGGAGCAGGGCGGCGGGCGTGCCGAGTTCGATCTGAAGGGAGAGAAGGGCGGTGAAGCCGCCGACCAGCGCCGCGTGCGATCCCCAGCCGAGGCCGGCGATCATCAACGGCAGCGGCGCCGCGACGAAGAGCGGCAGCGTCAGAAGGCTGCCGCCGATCAGCGACGCGAACAGCAGCGCCGAGACGAGGCCCGCGCCGATGCCGATCATGATGGAGGGGACCGAGACCTTGCTCGTCATGTCGCCCAGCTGTCCCGTCTCTCGAGAGAACGGTTAGAGGCGAGACCGCCCCAACCCGATCGTTCCGGTGGCGCGTCTCGGCCCGCCACGGTCGCCGCCCCTCTGAAGGGGAGCATAAGGGGAGCGGCGTCCGCTCCCCCGATCTCGTCGGGCCGTCCGGAGACGGCCTCGTTCGATCATCCGATCCGACCCCGCGAAGGGGCCGCGATCACTTGATGACGAACGGAAGCAGGCCGATGAAACGGCTGCGCTTGATCGCCTTGGCGAGCTCGCGCTGCTTCTTGGCGGAGACCGCCGTGATGCGGGACGGGACGATCTTGCCGCGCTCGGACACGAAACGCTGCAGGAGCTTGACGTCCTTGTAGTCGATCTTCGGAGCGTTGGCGCCGGAGAAGGGGCAGGTCTTGCGACGGCGGAAGAAGGGCCGGCGGGCCTGTTGGGTGCTTTCGGCCATCACGCGTTCTCCTCGTCACCGAATTCGGCGTCTTCGCGGCGGGGGCCACGGTCACGGCGCGGGCCGCGATCGCCACGGTCCCCACGATCGCCGCGGCGGTCGTCGCGACGCTCGTCGCGGTCACGCTTCTGCAGCATGACGGACGGGCCTTCCTCGAGCTCGTCGACGCGGATGGTGAGCGAGCGCAGCACGTCTTCCGACAGGCGCTGCTGGCGTTCCACCTCGGCCAGGGCCGCGGCCGGAGCGTCGATGTTCATCAGCGCGTAGTGCGCCTTGCGGTTCTTCTTGATGCGATAGGCCAGGGACTTGAGGCCCCAGTTCTCGATCTTGGTGACCTGACCACCGAGACCCTCGATGATGGTCTTGTACTGGGCGATCAGCCCGTCGACGGCCTGCGTCGACACGTCCTGGCGAGCCAGGAACACGTGCTCGTAGAGCGGCATGGAATGTCCTTCCTCGTTGCACCGGCGTCTCTTTCGAGCCGCCGAACCGCTGGACACCGGCGCCAAGCCTCCCGGGGGCCTCACGAGGAAGATCCCGAAACGTCGACTGTCGGAGAGCGGAGACACCGGACGACGGATCTCGCGAGATCCTGCCGCGACCGACCCTCACGAGAAGGGAATTGGTCACGACCGTCCGTTCAGCCCCCGGCCGGGTGCCCGACGGAATGGTGGGGTTCTACGGATTTTCGCGCCGAATGCAAGGGGTGAACGCGTTTCGGGCCCGCCGGCGTTCGCCGGGCGGGCGTGATCGTCGCGGCGAACGACCTGAAGGGAGGGGCTATGCCGGAATTGGAATAACGAAAATGCAATTCGTAATTGAAGTGCGGGAACGGAAATTCAGCCGGTGGGACTTACGTAGATATAGTTATTCGGATGGGTGGTGACCGTATGCATGTCTCGAATCTTCTCCGTTGGTAGGAAATCGACGCCGAAAACTCCTCCGAGGCGCCGTTGGATACGAACGGGAAGAAAAGCGTTAACCTTCGAGATCCTAGGGTAGGGGCACAGAATCCTCGGGGGTAGTCCTCATGAACATTCACTCCATCGGCATCAGGGTGGTGGCACTCTCGACCGCCTGTGTCCTCACCGCGACCGGAGCGCTTCTGGGTTACGGGCTCGTGGCGAACGAACGCAGCGCGCGTCACGTCGACACGATCGTCAGTGATCTCCTCGACCGCACCAGCCGGGAATCGTTGGAACGCCTCGCGGCGACCGAAGCCGGTGTCATCCGCACCGAGGTCGACAGCGCCTTCGCCGCCGCCCGCAACATGGCACGCGCTCTCGAGACGATCGCCGCCGACGAGTCGAAGGGCGGAGCGCCGCGCGCGCTTCGCCGCCGCCAATTGAACGATCTGCTCCTGCGCGTGCTCGAGGACAATCCGGGTTTCAACGGCACCTACAGCGCCTGGATGCCGGACGCGCTCGACGGCGACGACTTCGAGAACATCGGCGTCGCGAAGGTCGGCTCGGACGGCACCGGCCGCGCCCTGCCGTATTGGACCCGCGACGAGCGCGGCAAGATCGCCCTCCAGCCCCTGGTCGAATACGACAGCCGCCAGCTCCACCCCAACGGCGTGATGAAGGGCGGCTGGTTCCTGAACCCGCAGGAGACCGGCCGGGAGAACATTCAGGCGCCGCTGCCCTATGTGGTGCAGGGCAAGGCGGTCCATCTCGCGACCATGTCGGTGCCGATCCGGATCGGCGGTCGCTTCGTCGGCGTCGCCGGCGCGGATTTCGATCTCTCCTTCGTCCAGAAGCTGGCCGAAAAGGTCGATTCGTCGATCTATGACGGGAAGGCGGAGGTTTCGATCGTCAGCAACGCAGGTCTTGTGATCGCCTCGTCGTCCCATGCCGGCGCGATCGGCGGGGCTCTCGCCGCCGTCGACACGAATGCCGAACGCGACATGGCGGTTCTGAAGCGGGGCAAGGCCGAGATCACCTACGATAAGGCGACGGACGTCCTCACCGTGTTCTCGCCGGTCGCCCTCGGGCGCACCGGGGACGCCTGGTCGGTGATGATCGAGGTCCCGCGCACGGTCGTCATGACCGAGGCGACCGCCCTCTCCGACACCATCGAACAGTCGAGCACCTCCGACTTCTTCAATCAGCTCTGGGTCGCCGCCGGCATCGCCTTCGTCGCTCTGATCGCCATGGCCCTGGTCGGGCGCGGCATCGCCAACCCGATCCGCCGTCTGACCCATGCCCTGGACCGGCTCGCCGCCGGCGAGACCCTGGCGACGATCGACGGCGCCGACCGGCGCGACGAGATCGGTGAGATCGCGCGCGCGGTCGATCGCATCCGCGTCGGCGTCGAGGAACAGGCGCGTGCCAAGGCCCTCGCCGAGGAGAACGAGCGTGGCCGTCGCGAGGTCGAGCGCCGCGAGACCATGAGCCGCCTCGCCGACGAATTCGAACGCACCATGGGCGACGTGGTCACCGGCGTGGTGAGCGCCTCCGGCCATCTGCGCGAGGCGGCGTCGACCATGTCCGGGGCGACCACCCACGTCCAGGCGCAGTCGTCGCAGGCCGCCGTCGCCTCCACCGAGGCCGCCGCCAATGTCGAGACGGTCGCCTCGGCGGCGGAGGAATTGTCGTCCTCGATCAACGAGATCAAGCGCCAGGTCGACGAATCGGCCCACGTCGCCTCGATCGCCTCGCGGGATGCCGAGGCGACGGCGATAAAGGTGCGCGAACTCTCGATTTCGGCCCAGAGGATCGGTCAGGTGGTCGATCTCATCAACAACATCGCCGGCCAGACCAATCTTCTCGCGCTCAACGCCACGATCGAGGCGGCGCGTGCCGGCGAGGCGGGCAGGGGCTTCGCCGTGGTCGCGGCCGAAGTGAAGCAACTGGCCGATCAGACCTCCAAGGCGACGTCGGACATCGCTTCGCAGATCGGCTCGATCCAGACCTCGACCCAGGACTCCGCCGAGGCGATCGTCGGCATCACCGCCACCATCGACAAGATGAACCGCATCGCCGCCGCCATCGCCTCCTCCGTCGATCAACAGGGGGCGGCGACCCGTGAGATCGCCCACAACGTCACTCAGGCCGCCTCGGGCACCCAACAGGTGACGGCCAACGTCGACGCGATCGATCGCGCGGTCGGCACCTCCGCCGAGGCTTCCGAGGTGGTGTTGCGTTCGACGGAGGATCTGGTGCGGCAGTCCGAGACGTTGCGCACCGTGATGACGGGCTTCCTGTCGACCGTCCGGGCCGGCTGAGGCGGTCGAAACTATCGGAACACGGGGACCGAATCCCGGTCGGCGCCCGCCGGCCGGGACTCGCGCGTTCAGACCGCGCGTCCGGTCATCACATAGGCGATGCCCGCCCAGTGACATCCGGCGGCGACGGTCACGAACCCGTGCCAGATCGCGTTCTGGAACTTGAGGCTGTGCCACTTGTAGAAGACGACGCCGACCGAATAGAGCAGCCCGCCGACCGCCACCAGGATCATCGTCGCCGTCGGCAGCGAGGCGATCATCGGCCCGATCGCGATCACCGCGACCCAGCCGAGCAGCAGATAGAGCGCGATCGACAGCCCATCCCACCGGCCCGGCAGAAACAGCTTCAGCGCGCTGCCGCCGAGCGCCCCGAGCCACACGCCGCCGATCAGCACCCACGCCCAGAACCTGTCCTCGAGCTGGGACAGGAGCGCGGTGTAGGTGCCGGCGATCATCACATAGATGGCGGAATGATCGAACCGCCGCAGCAGCCACTTGAGCGGCGACGGCGGTGTCATGTTGTAGGCGAGCGAGAAGCCGAACATCAGGAAGAAGCCGGCCGCGTAGACCGCCAGCGCGATGCCCTCGCTCGCCGTGCCCTGGACGACGAGGCGGCTGAACAGCACCGGAAAGGCGATGATCCCGGCGACGATCGCCATGCCGTGGACGACACCGTCGGCGAGAAGCTCGCCGGCGCTGTAGGGCCGCTTTTCGAGGCGAGGATGGTTTTCCGGCAGCGACATCGGAGGTCTCGGACAGGAGGAGGTCATGGTGGCCATCCTACACCATCCCTTAGGGCAGAAGAATGACCGATGCGTCAGAGAGGTCGCCTTTCACGGGGAATCCTCTTCGGATCGTCGCGACACCGCCTTCGGGACCGCCGCGCCGCGCTCTCTCTTGACTCTCGCCCGCACAAGCGTTCTCTCGCGCCGTCGGGCCGCGCGACGTCCGCGCGGCTCGCCGCTGCGGATGCCCCGCGAAGCCGCACGAAGACGAACGCTCCCACGAGGCGACAGATCCATGACCATCGCTTTCACCTTCCCCGGACAGGGCTCCCAGGCCGTCGGCATGGGCAAGGCTCTCGCCGATGCCTATCCGACCGCCGCTCGCGTCTTCGCCGAGGTCGACGACGCGCTCGGCCAGAAGCTCTCGGCCCTGATGTGGGATGGTCCCGAGACCGATCTGACCCTGACCGAGAACGCCCAGCCCGCCCTGATGGCGGTCTCGCTCGCCGCCTTGCGCGTGCTGGAGGAGAAGGGCGTCTCGGTGGCGCGCGACGCCGCCTTCGTCGCCGGTCATTCGCTCGGCGAATATTCCGCGCTCGCCGCCGCCGGCTCGCTCTCGATCGCCGACACCGCGCGTCTCCTGAAGATTCGCGGCCGCGCCATGCAGGCCGCGGTTCCCGTCGGCGAGGGCGCCATGGCCGCGCTGCTCGGCCTCTCCTTCGCCGATGCCGTCGCCGTCGCCGGGGAAGCCGCGCAGGGTGAGATCTGCCAGGCCGCCAACGACAACGCCGACGGTCAGGTCGTGGTCTCCGGCACCAGGGCGGCGATCCAGCGCGCCGTCGAGATCGCCAAGACCAGAGGCGCCAAGCGCGCCATGATGCTGAACGTCTCCGCCCCCTTCCATTGCGCCCTGATGCAGCCCGCCGCCGACGCCATGGCCGAGGCACTGGCCGGCGTGACGATCGTCCGTCCGGTGGTGCCGCTGATCTCCAACGTGCTCGCCGCCGCCGTCTCCGACCCCGACGAGATCCGTCGGCGTCTGGTCGAGCAGGTCACCGGCACCGTGCGTTGGCGCGAGAGCGTCCAGGCGATGGCCGCCCACGGCGTGACCCGCCTCTACGAGATCGGTTCCGGCAAGGTCCTGACCGGCCTCGTCAAGCGCATCGTCGACGGCGTCGAGGGCGTCGCCGTGAACACCCCCGACGACGTCGAGAAGATGGTCGTCGCGCTCGTCTGAGGCGCGACGCGGGATCCCGAAACTGCGAGGAGACACCTCATGTTCGATCTGACCGGCAAGGTCGCTCTCGTCACCGGCGCGACCGGCGGCATCGGTGCGGCGATCGCCAAGGCGCTTCATGCCCGCGGCGCCACGCTCGCCCTCTCCGGCACCCGCGAATCGGTGCTCGAGGCGCTGAAGAGCGAACTCGGCGACCGCGCCGAGATCTTCGTCTGCAATCTCGCCGACCGCGCCTCGGTCGACGCCCTGGTGCCCGCCGTCGAGGCGAAGCTCGGCAAGGTCGACGTCCTCGTCAACAACGCCGGCATCACCCGCGACAACCTCTTCATGCGCATGAAGGACGAGGAGTGGGATCAGGTGCTCGAGGTCAACCTCGGCTCGACCTTCCGCCTCTCGCGCGCGGTATTGAAGGGTATGATGAAACGCCGCTTCGGACGCATCGTCTCGATCACCTCGGTGGTCGGCGTCACCGGCAATCCCGGGCAGGGCAACTATGCCGCCGCCAAGGCCGGCATGATCGGCATGTCGAAGTCGCTCGCCCAGGAAGTGGCGAGCCGCAACATCACCGTGAACTGCGTCGCTCCGGGCTTCATCGCCACGCCGATGACCGAGGCCCTGAACGACAAGCAGAAGGAGGGAATCCTCGCCGCGGTGCCGGCCGGACGCCTCGGCAAGGCCGAGGAGATCGCCGCGTCCGTGGTATTCCTGGCCAGTGACGAGGCATCTTACGTGACCGGCCAGACACTTCACGTCAACGGCGGCATGGCCATGATCTGATTGAGGAAAAGCCCCGAGAATACGGGCTTTTCCTCGCACTTTCCGGACATTTCGGGTCACTGGTCAAGCCTGGGAAAGTGTGCTAGCAACCACCCCGGTCCCGCCGTGAGAGGCGGGATCGCAAGGCCGGGACGGCAGGGATGCGAGAGCATCGCCGCCTCGGTGACACGACGATCACGAGGGTCGACGGGACTGCCCGCGACCCCGAGCCGGGGGGTTGGATCGTCGTTCGGCCTGCGGATCAAACGAGGCGCCCAAGGGCGTCGCGGCGCAGGGCGAGAAGGGTGTCGGAGACGGTCGAGGCGGAGTGCCTCCGTCGTCTCGTCGGACGCCCGGCGTCGGACGCGAAGGCGTTCCGCCGTCGTCTTGGAGTTTCGTATCGGGGCGCCGACGGCGACGTCGGTGTTTTCGGGGTCGGTTTATCCTGTTCTGGGAAGAAAAACACATGAGCGACATCGCTGAACGCGTGAAGAAGATCGTGATCGAGCACCTCGGCGTCGACGCCGAGAAGGTGACCGAGAACGCGAGCTTCATCGACGACCTCGGCTCCGACTCGCTGGACGTGGTCGAGCTGGTCATGGCGTTCGAGGAAGAATTCGGCGTCGAGATTCCGGACGATGCCGCCGAGACGATCCTGACCGTCGGTGACGCGGTCAAGTTCCTCGAGAAGAACGTGGCCGCCTGAGGCCGGTTCGGGGTCGTCTCCGCGTCCCGAGGACGGGGAGCGAGCCCATCGGGATTCGTGACGAAAGCGAACGCCGGCCCTCGTGGCCGGCGTGCATACGTTGGGCGACGAGTTTCGAGCACCGAGCCCGACCGTCGAACATGCCTTCGATCGCGATCGCACCGAGGTCTCCCTCGGTGTTCGCGACGGTCGGGGGCGTCGGCCGTTTCGGCCGTCTCCGGCGATCGGATCGGGACGCCTTCGGCACCGTCGGCATCCGGTGATCGGCACCTTCGAGGGCGGATGCGCGCTCGAGACGTCGATCCGGCCGATCCGCCGCCTCGTCCCCGAATCGTCGGTCGTCCGCCTCGCGCCCGCGCGACGAGGGGGTGGCCGTGAGCGCAGTCTGACGGGTAGAGAACGAGGTGGCGCGATGCGTCGAGTAGTCGTCACGGGTCTGGGAATGGTCACGCCGCTCGGCTGCGGCGTCGAGGCGACGTGGTCGAACATTCTCGCCGGCAAGAGTGGGGCGGTTCGCATCACCGACTTCGAGGTCGACGATCTCGCCTGCAAGATCGCCGCGCGTATTCCGCGAGGCGACGGCACCGACGGCACCTACAATCCCGACCTCTACATGGACCCCAAGGAGCAGCGGAAGGTCGACGAGTTCATCGTCTTCGCCATGGCCGCCGCCAAGGAGGCGCTGGACGACGCCGATTGGCATCCGGCCACCCACGAGGATCAGTGCGCCACCGGCGTCATGATCGGCTCGGGCATCGGCGGCGTCGGCGGCATCTACGATGCCTCGATCACGCTGAAGGAGCGTGGCCCGCGCCGCGTCTCGCCGTTCTTCATTCCCGGCCGCCTGATCAATCTGGCCGGCGGTCACGTCTCGATCGAACACGGCCTCAAGGGCCCGAATCACGCCGTCGTCACCGCCTGCTCGACCGGCACTCACGCCATCGGCGACGCCGCCCGCCTGGTCGCCTTCGGCGATGCCGACGTGATGGTCGCCGGCGGCGCCGAGAGCGCCGTCAACCGCCTGTCGATCGCCGGCTTCGCCGCCTGCCGCGCGCTGGTGACGGCCTTCAACGACGACCCGACCCGCGCCTCGCGCCCCTACGACAAGGACCGCGACGGCTTCCTGATGGGAGAGGGCGCCGGCGTGGTGGTGCTCGAGGAGCTGGAGCACGCCAAGGCGCGCGGCGCCAAGATCTACGCGGAAGTGATCGGCTACGGCATGTCCGGCGACGCCTATCACATCACCGCGCCGTCCGAGGACGGCGACGGCGCCTTCCGCTGCATGACCGCCGCGATCAAGCGCGCCGGTATCACCCCCGGCGACATCGACTACATCAACGCCCACGGTACCTCGACCATGGCCGACGGCATCGAGCTCGGCGCGGTCGAGCGTCTCCTCGGCAATCATGCAGCCGACGTCGCGATGTCCTCGACCAAGTCGATGACCGGCCACCTGCTCGGCGCCGCCGGGGCGATCGAGGCGATCTTCTCGATCCTGGCGATCCGCGATCAGATCTGCCCGCCGACCATCAATCTGGACAATCCCTCGGTCGAGACCGCGATCGATCTCGTGCCCCACACCCCCAAGGCGAAGAAGATCGACGTCACCCTGTCGAATTCCTTCGGCTTCGGCGGCACCAACGCCACGGTGATCTTCCGCAAGCCGGAGTGAGGCGAGGGAGACGACGGCCCGCTCACGGGCCGCCGCGAAGCGCATGCGCGGACGACGACGGAGGGTTTTCCCCCGCCGTCCCCCGACTCGCCGCCGGGCGACTTGCCCCGAGGCGGCGAACGGGCTCAGATGCGCCCGTCGACGGAGACGCGTCGGGCGGGATTCGCTCGAGGCCGACCACGAGGATCGACCGGAACCGCGATCGAGATGCGCCGGATCGTGGTTTCGCCACGTTCGTGCCGTCGTCTCGCCGCCGAAACGGGGTCGATTCGACCAATCGAGCCGCGAGGTGTCATGACGTCCGAACCCAACCAGCCGACCCCCGGTGAAGCCGAGACCGCGCCGCGTTCCGAGACGCCGGCGGTGACGGAGACCGCGCCCGAGACCCGGGCCGAAGCCCCCTCCGAGACGCGCGCCGAGACCGGCCGCGCGCTGCCCAAGAGCCCGCGCGCCGCGATCGAGCCCTCCGAGGTGCCGCCGCCGCCGAAGCGCTCCAAGGCCGCCCGCAGTTCGACGGTCAACTTCCTCAACGCCATCTTCTCGGTGATCACCGTGATCGTGCTCGGCGCCGGCGCCTTCGCCTGGCTCGCCCAGCAGCGCTACGGCGCCAAGGGACCGCTGACCGCGCCGGTCGTGGTGGTGGTCCCCAATGCCACCGGCACCGGCGCCATCGCCGATCTCTTGGAGAAGCGCGGCGTCATCACCGACGCCACCACATTCTCGCTCGCCGCCAAGTTGAGCGGACAGGCGGAGAAGCTGAAGGCGGGCGAATACGAGTTCGCGCCCGGCCTCTCCATGCGCGAGGTGATGGAGGAACTCACCGAGGGCCGCACCGTCCAGCACCGCATCACCTTCCCGGAAGGCTGGTCGAGCGAGCAGATCGTACGTCGCCTCCTCGAGGATCAGATCCTCCAGGGCAAGATCACGGTCATTCCCGAGGAAGGCTCGATCCTGCCGGAGACCTACAGCTACTCGCGCGGCAGCACCACCCGCGAGCAGATCCTCGACCAGATGAAGAAGGCGATGGAGCGCCGCGTCGCCGACGCCTGGGCCCATCGCTCGCCCGGCCTGCCGCTCGCCTCGCCCCGTGAGATGGTCATCCTCGCCTCGATCGTCGAGAAGGAGACCGGCAAGGCCGACGAGCGTCCGCGCGTCGCCGCCGTCTTCATCAATCGCCTGCGCAAGGGCATGCGGCTCGAGACCGACCCGACCGTGCTCTACGGCCTCTACGGCGGCAAGGCCTGGCTCGAGGGCCGCACCATCCTGCGGTCCGACCTCGCCTCGCCCAACCCCTACAACACCTATCGCATCCAGGGTCTGCCGCCCGGACCGATCTGCAATCCCGGCCGCGCGGCGCTGGAGGCGGTGGCCAATCCCTCGCGCACCAACGAGCTCTTCTTCGTCGCCGACGGCACCGGCGGCCACGTCTTCTCCGAGACGCTCGAAGAGCACAATCGCAACGTTCAGCGCTGGCGCTCGATCGAGCAGGGCCGCAAGGCGAGCGAGGCCGCGCGTCCGCCTCTTGCGCCGGCGACCCCGGCGGGGCAGAACGGCAACTGACGGTCGCGCCCGCCGGAACCTCGTTCCGGCGGAGACCCCTCTCCGCAGCCGAAAGACGGGATCGATGACGCTCGACAGCATGACCGGCTTCGCCCGCAGCGACGGCAGCCACGACGGCCAGCGATGGACCTGGGAACTGCGCTCGGTCAACGGCAAGGGCCTCGACGTGCGCCTGCGCCTGCCGCCCGGCCTCGACCGCCTCGAGGTCGCCGCCCGCAAGCGCATCGGCGAGAGCCTGACCCGCGGCAACGTCCAGGTGTCCCTGACGGTGACCCGCGAGGGCGGCGCGACGACGCTGCGCATCAACGAGCAGGTGCTCGACGCCGTGCTCGCGGCGATGAACCGCATCGCCGACCGCATCGACGCCGCCGCGCCGAGCCTCGACGGCATCCTGGCGCTGAAGGGCGTCCTCGAGACGACCGAGGTCGAGGACGACGAGGTCCAGCGCGCCGCGCTCGACGCCGCGCTCCTGGCCGGTCTCGAAACCGCCGTCGAGGGCCTCGCCGCCGCGCGTGCCCGCGAGGGCGAGGCGATCGGCCGCGTGCTCGCCGCCCAGATCGACGAGATCGAGCGCCTCACCGCCGCCGCCGAGGCTCATCCCGCGCGCACGCCCGAGGCGATCCGCGCCCGCCTCGCCGAACAGGTCGAGGCCCTGCTCGGCGCCGTGCCGGCGCTCGATCCGCAGCGTCTCGCCCAGGAGGCGGTGCTGCTGGCCACCCGCGCCGACATCCGCGAGGAGCTCGACCGGCTCACCACCCATGTCGCCGAGGCGCGCCGCCTGATCGGCGGCGGTGGCGCCGTCGGCCGCCGGCTCGATTTCCTGACCCAGGAATTCAACCGCGAGACCAACACGCTCTGCTCCAAGGCCAACGACCGCGAGCTGACCGCGATCGGCCTCGACATGAAGGCCGTGGTCGATCAGCTGCGCGAGCAGATCCAGAACATCGAGTGAGCCCCGCCATGCGCGCGCAGTCCTTCGCCGGCCGTCGTGGCCTCGGCTTCGTCCTGGCCTCGCCCTCCGGCGCCGGCAAATCGACCCTGTCGCGGTTGCTGATCGAGCAGGATCGCGAGATCGCGCTGTCCGTCTCGGTGACGACCCGCGCCAAGCGCTCCTCGGAGATCGACGGGGTCCATTACCACTTCATCTCGAGGAACCGATTCCAGGCGCTGCGCGATCACGGCGAGCTGCTGGAATGGGCCGAGGTGCACGGCAATTTCTACGGCACCCCGCGCGAGGCGGTCGAGCAGGCCTTCAGCGCCGGTCGCGACATCCTCTTCGACATCGATTGGCAGGGCACGGTCCAGGTCAAGGAGAAGCTGCCCGAGGACGTGGTGGCGATCTTCATCCTGCCGCCGTCGATGAAGGAGCTGGCGGCCCGACTCCATCGCCGCGCCGAGGACAGCGAAGAGGTGATCGCCAAGCGGCTCGACAACGCCAAGGTCGAGATCGCCGAATGGCGCCGCTTCGATTACGTCATCGTCAACGAGGACCTCACGCGCGCCTATGACGACGTCAAGGCGATCCTGCGCACCGAACGCCTGAAGCGCTTCCGCCAGACCGGGCTGGAAGGTTTCGTCGAGGGATTGCTGGCGGAGGGGTGACCCCGTAGGGCGGATCGGGCGAAGCCGCAATCCGCCACACTCCACCTCACGGCGCTTTCGTCTTCCCCGCGACGAGCGCATTCGCCAATCGCACGAACCCGGCGACGTCGATCTCCTCCGCCCGTCGGGTCGGCTCGATCCCGGCGGCCGCGAGCAGGGTCGCCGGATCGATCCCGAGCCCCTTCAGCGACTGCCGGAGCATCTTGCGGCGCTGCCCGAAGGCCGCCGCCACCACCCGCTCCAAGACGTCCGGATCGACCGCGAGCGGCGTCTCGCGCGGGATCAGCCGCACCACCGAGGAGGTGACCTTCGGCGGCGGCGTGAAGGCCGAGGGCGCGAGATCGAACAGGATCCGCGCCTCGGTCCGCCAGCCGGCGAGAACCCCGAGGCGGCCGTAGTGATCGTCGTCGGGCGTCGCCACGATCCGTTCGGCGACCTCGCGCTGGAACATCAACGTCGCCGACGCCCACCACGCCGGCCACGGCTCGGCGCGCAGCCAGCCGACGAGCAGCGGCGTCGCCACGTTGTAGGGCAGATTGGCGACCAGACGCGCCTGTTTGCCGCCGCCCTGTTCGGCGACGATGCGGCCGATGTCGACCTCGAGCGCGTCGCCCTCGATCACCTCGAGCCGGCCGGGATAATGCGCGGCGATCTCGGCGAGCGCGGCGAGACAGCGCCGGTCGCGCTCGATCGCCACCACCTTGCCCGCGCCTTCCGCGAGCAGCGCCCGCGTCAGCCCGCCGGGACCGGGACCGACCTCGACGATCAGCGTGTCGGCGAGCGGCCCGCCGGCCCGCGCGATGCGGGCGGTGAGGTTGAGGTCGAGCAGGAAGTTCTGCCCGAGCGACTTCAGCGCCGAGAGCTCGTGCCGCGCGATGACGTCCCGCAGCGGCGGCAGATCGTCGATCTGCGCCATCACGCCGCCTCGCTCATCGACGCCGCCAGCCGGATCGCCGCGATCAGGCTCTCCGGCAGCGCCTTGCCCGAACCGGCGATGTCGAGCGCCGTGCCGTGGTCGGGCGACGTCCGCACGAAGGGAAGCCCCAGCGTGACGTTGACGGTCTCGTCGAAGGCGATCGTCTTGACCGGGATCAGCGCCTGATCGTGATACATGCACAGTGCCGCGTCGTAGGTCGCGCGCGCCCGGGCATGGAACATCGTGTCGGCCGGCAGCGGCCCGCGCGCGTCGATGCCCTCGGCGCGCAGGCGCTCGACCGCCGGGCGGATCACCTCGATGTCCTCGCGGCCCATCGCCCCGTCCTCGCCGGCATGGGGATTGAGCCCGGCGATCGCCAGACGCGGCGCCGGAAGGCCGAAGCGCCGGCGGAGATCGGCGGCGACGATGCGGCCGGTGGCGACGATCGTCTCGGCGTCGAGGGTCCGTGCCGCCTCGGCGAGCGCGACGTGGACGGTGACCGGCACGGTGCGCAGATCCGGCCCCGCCAGCATCATCACCGCCCGCCACGCGACGCCGTCCGGCGGCGGGGCGATCGAGGCGGCGAGGGCGCCGAGGAATTCGGTATGGCCGGGATGGGCGAAGCCGACCGCGTAGAGCGCGTGTTTGTGCAAGGGATTGGTGACGATCGCCCGCGCCCGTCCGGCCGCGACGTCGTCGACCGCCCGTTCGATCGCCGCGATCACCACGGCCGCGTCGATCGGATCGAGCCGGCCCGGTTCGCCGACCGTCGGCAGACCGAGATCGACCACCGGCAGCGCGCGGTCGAAGACCTCCAGCGCCTCGCCCGGAGCGACGGCGACGATCGGAACCTCGAGCCCGAGCCGGGTCGCGCGGCGGCGATAGAGCTCGACCGCGCCGATCGCGTAGAACGGCGGCAGGGCGTCGGCGTGGCGCCGGAGCCATGCGGCGAGCGTCACGTCGGGCCCGATTCCGGCCGGCTCGCCGCAGGTCAGCGCGAGGGGGAGGGGGGCGCTGCGGGGCGTGGACGACGGCACGGCGGCGGGCCTCAACGGCGATAGTCGATGACGGCGATGCGGCGCAGATCGTTGATGTAGCGCCGGGCGAAGACCTCGCCCTCCTGGGTGCGCAGCTCGTCCTCGACCTTGGAGCGGACCTCGAAGTCGCCGCTGAGATCGCGCTTGCCGCAGACGGCGATCATCTCCACGCCGATCGGCGTGCGCATCGGCTTGGCGAGCCGGCCGACCTCGACGCCGCCGAGCAGGCCGCGGAACTGCTCGGGCAGCTCGTCCTCGGTGCGCTTGCCGAGGTTCTTGACCAGGGCTTCGTTCATCGGCTTCACCGCCTCGACCAGCTGATCGCAGGAGGTGATGCGGCTGCGCAGGCCCTCCGCCTCGCGCATGCGGGCGCTCTCGCTGCCGCCCGCCTTGGGGATCACGAGCACGACCTGCTTCAGCGAATATTCGACGGTCTTGCCGTCGCCCTTCGCCGCCGCCTTGCCGGCGTCGGTCTTCTTGGCGAGGGCGTCGACGATCTGCGAATCCGAGATCGACACGGTGCGCTGGAAGCGCCCCACCACCAGCTGCTGCCAGATGATCTGGACGCGCAGACGCTCCTTGAGGTTCTTCGGCGAGATACCCTGCTGCGACAGGCCCTGGGCGAGCGTCGCCGGCGAGATCTTGAGGCGGCCGGCGATCGAGGCGAAGGCGGCGTCGACCTGCCCGTCGCTGGCCTTGATGCCGACGCGTTTGGCCTCCTGGAGCTTCAGCTTTTCCTCGATCAGCTCCTCGGTGGCGGCGCGCTCGACCGAGGCGGCGCTGGTCCGGCTGGTCAGGCGCAACAGCCGCGCCCGCTCGGCGATCTCGTTGGTGGTGATCGGCTCGCCGTTGACGACCACCCGGATCTTCGACGCCGCCGATGCCGGAGCGATCGCGGCGAAGCCGAACCAGACGGCGCAGGCGAACACGGCGAGGGCTGCGGTGAGGCGCGGTGACATCGACATCGTGGCAATCATCCCTGAACTGGTGGCGCGGCCCGCGTCTCCTCGCGGCCGCCGGCGAAGACGAGACTCTCGCGCGTCGAGGGCTCTTCCTGCAAGGCCGAAGTGGCGGAATCGTGATGTTCTGCCGCTTTCGCCTCAGTTGCTGGAGGCGAGCGAGTTCGACAGGCTGCCGTCGCCGAGGGTCCTGAGGCCGAACCGCAGGAACACGGTCTGATCGTGGATCTGCTTGTTCACGCCCCCGTCGAGCGACCAATAGGTCGATTCGGCATAGGCGACGGAGATCGAGAAGCTGTCGTTGTCGTAGCCGATGCCGGCGTTGGTGCCCGACACGAAATGGTCGATCATGTCGTAGCGGACGCCGCCGAAGAGGCGCCACGTCGGCGACAGACGCAGATTGGTCGCGGTCTGGATCTCCGAGCGCTCGCGCTCGAGCGCGTCGCGCACGGCGGTCGCCGCCGCCCCGTAGGTCGTCGCATATTGGGTGAGCAGGTCGTAGACCACGTCCGGCGTGCGCTTGTAGGCCCAGGTGACCGAGGCCGACAGCGGCCCGGAGGTGCCCGACGCCTTGATGTCGGAGCGCTCGAGCCGCCACGTGTCGGCGGCGAAGCGCGCCTGAGCGCCCATCCGGAAGCCCATCGAACTGTCGATGGTCAGACCGCCGACCCAGTCGGAGGCATTGGTCTCGAGGCCGGAGCCGAAGGCCGACAGCGGCACCGGATTGCCCAGTTGGGCCTGCCGCAGCAACTCGTCGTAGCCGGGATAGACGAAGGAATTGACGCCCGACAGCAGGTAGGAGCGGCCGAACAGCGCCGACAGCGATCCCCCCGACGGCCCGTGGAACGAATAGCGCCCGCCGAGATTGAGGCGGGTGCCGCCCTCGGCGCGGTCCCAACCGGAGAACTTGTCGGTGCGGAACAGGGTCGTGTCGTCGAAGACGACGCTCTGGGCGTCCTCGTTTGGCAGGCGCCCGACCCATTGCTCGCTCGGCCGGATCACCAGCTTGGCCATCGGCGAGAAGGTGTGGGCGCCGATCGAGCTGTCCATCACGAAGGGATAGGCGTAGTCGAGCGCCACCGTCGGCGTGACGCGGCCGAGCGTGCCGTTCTGGACGAAGTCGACCAGCGAACGGTCCTCGGAGTGCGTGTAGAAGACGTCGCCGCGCAGGCTCGCCGACGGCGTGAACACTTGGCCGATCGGATCGATGAACTGGCGCCGCCATCCGACCATGCCGGAGAGCCGAGAGAAGGTGCCGGCGATGCCGTAGACGCGGCCGGCCGTGTCGATGTCGGTCCGGGTGCGCGACAGGCTGGTCACGTTGAGATGGCCGGAGACCTCGCCGCCCAGCACCGACTGCTCGAGCACCTTGTCGTAGTCGATCACCGGATGGACGACCGGCTGCTTGTCCTGGAGGCCGGAGCCGGCGCCGAACAGCAGCGGGTTGTTGAGCCGGTCGAGACCGTTGTCGTCGTTCAGCACCGTGAACTTGTAGGCGCGCGCCTCGAAATAGGACTTCAGCCCCTCGCCCTTCAGGAACACGGTCGAGACCGAGCGATCCTGATCGGAGGTGGAGAGGTGATACTGGTCGAGGAAGCGGCGATCGGTGACCTCGGTCACGTCCCAGCCCCACGACCACTGGTCGCCGAGGGTGAAGGTGCCGGTGGTGTTGAAGCCGCCGCGCACGCGGCGATCGCCGCTGGTCGCCACGAAGGCTTCCGGATGGAGCTGCGAGATCGCCCAGCCGCGCGCCGTGATCAGGCCGCTTTCGACGCGATGGCGCACCTCGACGTCGGCGAGCAGGCCCTGGCGCGACATCGCCACCGGCTGCAGGGTCGCGTCCCAGTTCGCCACGGGCGCCCAGTAGAACGGCACCTGGATGCCGAGGCCGAGCGAGCCGGAGTTGATCACGCGCGGCAGCAGGAAGCCGGTCTTGCGCCGCTCGGAGGGGTCGGGATGCATGAAGAACGGCACCCAGGCGATCGGGGTCCCCAGCATCTCGAGCTTGGCGTCTTCGTAATAGACGGTCTTTTCCTGCTGATCATGGACGATCTTGGCCGCCTTGATCTGCCAGAACGGGGGTTTCGCCGGCTCGTTGACGCAGGTCTGACAGGCCGAATAGACGCCCTTCTCGAACACCGTGATGTTGCCGCCGGTGCGCGTCGCGCTCTCCGCGGCGAAGCGCGAGCGATCGATCGTGTCGATGCGCAGCGACTCGACGAACCCTTCGGAGAACCCTTGGGTGACGTCCATCTTGGTCGCGGTCAGGACGTTGCCGTCCTTGTCGACCAGCCGCGCGTCGCCCTCGGCGACCACCCGCTGGGTGTCGCGCAGATAGGTGACCTTGCGCGCGGTCAGCACGTTGCCCTTGTAGTAGATCGCCACCGCGCCGGTCGCGGTCACCGAGGAATCGCGATCGTCGTAGACGACCTGATCGGCCTCGACGACCATGTGGTCGCCGGCCGGCAGCGTCGGCGTGGTGGTTCGCGGACCGCCGGCGAGCGCGGCGGTGCCGGTCGACTTGACCTTGGCCGCCTCGGCAGGGACCGCGAGGAAGAGCGCGAGAAGAGCGGTGGAGACGCCGGCGGCGAGCCCCGCGAGGCGGCGCCGGCCGGACACGCGAGCCATTTCGGGTCTTCGCACGAGGACGGTGCGGGTCATGTCTAGCCGTCCTCCTGGTGCAACAGAACCGTGAATCCGATCGAGGAGGCGACCACGGCCGGCGTCCAAGCGGCGAGCAGCGGCGGAACGATACCCGCTCCGCCCATCCCTCGGGCCACCTCTCCGGCGACATAAAGCACGAAGCCGGCCGCGACGCCACCGAGAATCATGCTGCCGATGTTGCCGAAGCGGAACACTCGCAGAGAAACCGTCGCGGCGATCAGAACCATCGCCACCAGGAGCAGCGGACGCGCGAGAAGCAATTGATATTGAAGTTCGAATTGGAAAGCCGGCAGACCGGCCGCGCGCGCCGTCTCGATGAAGGAGGGCAGCGCCCAGAACGACACGGTATCGGGCTCGGTGAGGCTCTCGCCGATCTGTTCGGCCTTCAGCCGGGTCGCGACCAGAAGGTTGTCGTGATGCTCCGGCGCCTCGCCCGCGCGAAAGACCCAGGCGTCGGCGAGTCGCCACCGGCCGGGCTCGTGATCGGCCGTCGCCGCCTCGATGCGGGAGTGGAAATGCCCGCGTTCGTCGAACGTGTGCATGGTGACGCCGGAGAGGTGCAGACCGCGATCGGTGGCCTGCCGGGCATGGACGATCGATTCGCCGTCCTCGCCGTTCTGCCGCAGCCAGACCTCGCGCATGGTGTCGTCGGCGCGGCGCGGCGCGTTGCCGGCGAGCTGGGTCTGGAGACCTTCCGACCGGCCCTTGAGATGGGCGGCGAGCGGATTGTAGGCGATCGTCGACAGGATCCCGACCGTCAGCGCCACGGCGATCGGCGGCGCCAGGAACTGCCACACCGAAATGCCGGCCGCCCGCGCCACCACCAGCTCGAGCTTGCGCGACAGCGCCAGAAGCGCCGCCATCACCCCGAACAGCGTGGCGAAGGGCAGCACCTGCTCGGAGAAGGCGGGAATGCGGAAGAGCGACGCCGCCAGCGCCGTCGACCACGAAAAGGTCGCCCGGTCGATGTTGGCGCGGACCATGTCGAGGAAGTCGAACAGGAACACGATCAGGAAGGCGATCGCGAAGATCGACGCCACCGCCAGAAAGGTCCGTTTCGCGAAGTAGCGACCGAGAGTGGGGCCGATCACGGCGTCTCCTCCCGTTCGCCGGAGAGGCCCAATCGATCGGCGAGGCGGCGGGCGACGGCCCCGACCCGTTCGGAGATCGCGTCGAGCCCGCGCGCCACCACCCCCGGCAGCGCCACCTTGCGGTCGGTCGCCACCACCATCAGCGCCCAGCCGATCACCCCGAGCGACAGCCCCCAGGCGAGGCCGACGGCGACGTCGGAGGTGCCGGCCGCGCTGGTCGCGGCGAAGAGCCCGCCGCGCATCACGCCGACCGCGGCGATCGTGCCGACGATCGCCATGCCGCGTCCCTCGCGGGTGGTGCGGGCGTCGCCCAGCGCCAGGAAGCTGAGGAGGGCGAAGGCGATCGGCAGCAGCGGCTGGGTCAGCCGGTCGTGCAGTTCGGAGCGCAGCCGTCCGGCGTTGTTGCGAGCGTATTCGTCGGGCCGGCTGCCGCCCAGGCTCCACAGTTCCGCCGTCGAGCGCTCGCTCGGCCGGAACACCGGCGAGGTCGTGGTCGGCGTCATCGCCGAGAGGTCGAAGGCATAGGACTGGAAGTCGATCAGCGACAGATTGCCGTCGGCGGTCGTGCGCCGCTGGATCACGCCGTCGCGCATGACGAGCAGGGTCTTGCCGAACATTTCGACGATCGAGGCCTGATCGGCGATGTAGGTGAAGGCGATCGCCGGGTCGCGCGCGTCTTCCACGAAGAGGCCGCCGAGCGAGCCGTCGGGCGCGCGCGAGCGGATGTGGAAGGTCAGGTTCTTCTCGATGGTGATGAAGCGCCCGGGCTGGACGATGTTGGCGACGACGTCGACGTTGATCCGCGCCAGGTTCTCCCGCAGCGTCCGGAGCGCCGCCGGCGAGCCCCAGGTGGAGAGGAACAGCATCGTCGCGGCGACCAGCAGCGCCAGCGCCAGCAACGGCTTCAGCACCACGAAGCGCGACGCGCCGGAGGCGTTGAGCACCACCAGCTCGCTGTCGGCGTTGAGGGTGTTGAGGGTCTGGATACAGGCGATCAGGAGCGCGAAGGGCGCCACCACGATCGTCAGGAACGGCAGCGCCAGCGCGGTGATCTTGAAGAAGACGAGCAGCGCCGCGCCCTTGGCGGTGACGAGATTCATCTGTCGGAGCGCCTGCGTCGCCCAGACGACGCCGATCAGCGCCCCCAACGACATGAGGAAGGCCCCGGCCGCACGACGGAAGATGTATCGCTCGATGAGCCGCATGCTCTTCCGTTCGTCCTCCGTCCCCTCGTGCGGGCGGTCTCTCTCGACCGACCCGCGCGCGTCCATGCTCCACCCGGGAAGCTTCTTAGCACCGACTGGTGCCGCGATCATGCCCCGGACGGTGCTTCGTCCCCGAGGATCCATCAAGCTCCGAAATGCCTAATGGATTGCTTGGAAAGATGGTTAACGCCGTGGTGCGGCGCAACGGCAACGCCGGCCGCGCCGTCTTGGCGCTTGCCGAACCGGCTCCGGCGTTCCATCTTCTGCCGCACCGAGGCGCCTTCGGGGCTTTCCGCTCCCCGCGCCGACCCCTCCCGGAGTATCTCGTCGATGTCCCGACCCACGATCGCCTTCGCCAAGCCGGAAGCCCCCGCGACCGGCACGCTCGTCGTCCTCGTCGCAGAGGATCTGGCCCTGCCGCCGACCGCCGCCGCGCTCGACGCGACCTGCGGCGGGGCGCTCGGCCGGGCGATCGCCAAGGCCGCCTTCAAGGGCAAGGGCTTCGCCACCCTCGACGTCGTCGCCCCCGCCGGCTGCGATCTCGATCGCGTCGTCCTGGTCGGCCTCGGCAAGCCCGCCGATCTCTCCGAGAAGGATTGGCTGAAGCTCGGCGGCGTGGTCGCCGGCAAGCTGATCGATCTGAAGGTCGCCGCCGCCACGCTGCTGCTCGAGCGCGCCGACGGCGAGGGCATCGTCGCCGAGCGCGCCGCCGACGTGGCGCTCGGCGTGCGCCTGCGCGCCTATGCCTTCGACGGCTACAAGACCAAGAAGAAGGACGACGACGACAAGGTCACCCTCGATCTCACCCTCGCGCTCGCCGATTCCTCCGCCGCCAAGAAGCTGTGGAAGGCCCGGGTCGAGCCGATCTCGGACGGCGTGACGCTCACCCGCGACCTCATCTGCGAGCCCGCCAACGTCCTCGGCACCGAGGAGTTCGCCGCCAAGGCGAAGAAGCTCGAGAAGCTCGGCGTCGAGGTCGAGATCCTCGGCGAGAAGGAGCTGAAGAAGGCCGGCTGGAACGCCCTTCTCGGCGTCGCGCAAGGGTCCAAGCGTCCGCCGCGCGTGGTGATCATGCGCTGGAACGGCGGCGCCGAGGGCGAGGCGCCGGTCGCCTTCGTCGGCAAGGGCGTGGTGTTCGACAGTGGCGGCATCTCGATCAAGCCGGCCGCCGGCATGGAGGACATGAAGGGCGACATGGGCGGCGCCGCCGTCGTCACCGGCCTGATGCACGCGCTCGCCTCGCGCAAGGCCAAGGTCAACGTGGTCGGCGCCATCGGCCTCGTCGAGAACATGCCCGACGCCGGCGCCCAGCGCCCCGGCGACATCGTCACCTCGCTCTCAGGCCAGACCATCGAGGTCATCAACACCGACGCCGAGGGCCGTCTCGTGCTCTGCGACGTGCTGTGGCACGTCAAGGAGACGGTGAAGCCCGCCGCCATCGTCGATCTGGCGACGCTGACCGGCGCCATTCTGGTGGCGCTCGGCAAGCTCAACGCCGGCCTCTTCACCAACGACGACATCCTCGCCGAGCGCCTCACCACCGCCGGCCTCGTCACCGGCGAAACCGTGTGGCGGATGCCGCTCTCGGCCGACTACGACAAGCTGATCGACAGTACCTGGGCCGACATGAAGAACACCGGCGGCCGCGACGCCGGCTCGGTGACGGCGGCGCAGTTCCTCAAGCGCTTCGTCGGCGACGTGCCCTGGGCGCATCTCGACGTCGCCGGCACGGCGATGGGCTCGCCCTCGACGGACCTCAACAAGGCCTGGGCCTCGGGCTGGGGCGTGCGCCTGCTCGACCGCCTCGTCGCCGATCACTACGAGAAGTGAGGGGAGGGGGCGGAAACGCACCCTTCGCCTTCGAGGACGCCATGACCGAGGCCCTCTTCTACCATCTCCAGACCCGCACCCTCGAGCAGGCCCTGCCGGGCCTCCTCGAGAAGTGCCTGGAACGAGGCTGGAAGACGGTGGTCCAGACCGGCACGGTCGAGCGCCGCGACGCCCTCGACGGGCATCTCTGGACCTATTCCGACGAGAGTTTCCTCCCCCACGGCATCCGCCCCGAGGATCTGACCGACCGCGCCGTGCGCCTGACCGCCGAGCCCGATGCCCGCGCCGGCGCCACCGTCCGCTTCCTGGTCGACCGCGCGCCCCCGCCGGCGGACTTCGCCGACTACGACCGTCTGGTCTTCCTCTTCGACGGCAACGACACCGAGGCGGTGCTCGACGCCCGCGCCCATTGGAAGGCGGTCAAGGCGGCGGGCCTGACGCCGACCTACTGGATCCAGGACGAACGCGGGCGCTGGGCCAAGAAGGGGTGAGACCGAGCGCATGAAGGTGCGCCCCGCTCGGACCTTCATGCGCGGGCAAGCCCGAACGGGCGTCGGCCGGTCAGGCCGTAACGCCCCTGAAATTCGGACGAGTCCGAGTTTCCTGGGCCGAGCAGGATCCCTCACCGTTCCGTGGCGACCAGCGCCCAGACGTTCAGGAGATAGAGCCCGAGCAGGGCGAGGCTGGTCCAGCCGAAGGTGCCGAACAGCCGGCGTTGCGGCCGATAGAGAAGCGCGACGATCACCACCCCGTTCATCATCATCGCCGACAGCGCCGTCATCGCATGGGTGGGCGCGGCGACGGCGAGGAGCGGGCCGGGCGTGAAGACGAGGTCGTCGACCGCCAGCACCACCATGTTGAAGAGATTGCTGCCGAGGAGATTGGCGAAGGCCATGTCGAGCGCGCCGATTCGGACCGCCGCGAGCGTCACCATGAATTCCGGCATCGACGTCGCCGCCGCCACCAGCGTCGTCCCGACGAAGCCGTCGGAGAGCCCGTGCGCCTGCGCCAGCCGCTCGGCGACCACCGGCAGCCGCAGGCCGGCGACGATCACCACCGTGGCGGCGATCGCGTAGCGGATCACCGCGGCGCGCAGGGTGATGCCGTCGTGCCGGCGCACGCTGCGCTCCACGCCGGTCTGCACGGCGCGGCGCTCGTGGACGAAGACCACCCTGAGCGACACCGCATAGACCAGGATCAAGGCGGGCGAGATCAGGCCGATCCATCCGAGCCGCAGCGAGGCGAGGAGGCCGGGCGGCACCAGGGCCGAGGCGACCAGCCCGAGCGCCAGAATGCCGAAGCCACTCGCCAGAATGTGGCCCTGCGAGGCGCAGCCGAAGCTCGGCGCGGGGCGGTGGACGAGATCGGCGACCAGCAGGATCATCAGATTGAAGACGCAGCTGCCGAGCGCGTCGCCGACCGCCATGTCGGGCGCGCCGGCCGCCGTGATCGACCCGACGCCGGTCACCAGTTCCGGCAGCGAGGTCACGGTGGCGAGCAGGGCGAGGCCGATCCAGTTGCCCGACAGTCCGGTCTTCTCGGCGATCACGTCGCCGTTGAGCGACAATCGATGGCCGGCGACGGCCACCATCGCCGCCCAGAACGAGAATTCCAGCCAGATCACCGCCGTCATCGCGCCTCTCTCGGTGAGCGAGGGCTCGCCCGACCCTGACACGATCCCGACTCGGTCGCCACCCGCCGGAAGGAGGGGGCGATCCGTCGTCGCCGTCCGGCGGCCCGCAACTTGCTCAGGCCTCCCCGGCGCGCCGGACACGGCGGGCCGCGTGTCGCAATGCCGACAAGCCGATCCGCCGAGGGAACCGCCGCATGAAACTCGTCGTCGAACGCGATCTGGTCGAAGCTCTGGTCGCCGATTTCCCCGATCGGGCGAGCCTTCTCGCCCAGCCGCGCTTCTCCGATCGCGTCGAGGTCGCGCTCGGCACGCTCGGCGCGGCCGAACTCACCCGGCTCCATGCCCTCACCGACGACGGCCGCCTCGATCGCGGTCGCCGCGACCAGATCGCCGCCCTCGCCCGGGTCGCGAGCGCCGACGGCCCCCGCTTCGGCCCCGACGATCTCGATCGCCTCGCCCCGGCGCTGGCCCTCCACCTCGTCGAGGGCGCGGCGCGCGGCTGGCTCTTCCGCATGGCGCCCGACGGCCGGCCCCAGCCGTGGCTCGTCACCCGGCTCGACTACACCCCGCCGGGGGAGGAGGAATCCGGTCGCATCGTCGTCGAGTTGAAGGCCAATTCACGCGGCCGCGTCGCGGTCGAGACGCTGATGATCCGCACCCGCGATCTCGACGGCTCGACCGTCGACGCGATTCTCGCCCGTCTCGGCTGGCTGAAAGAGGACGCGGCCCTCCTCGCCGATTTCGACGAGAGGTCGACCCGCTATTTCGATTGGCGCGCCCGCGCCGGCGAGCAGTTCACCGGCCTCGGCGTCGGCATCTGGGCCGAGGACCCGGGCGCCGCCCGGCGCGACACCGATTGGGCGCGCAAGGCGATCGTCATCCTGTCGTCGACCGGCCAACCCGCCCGTCTGGTCGTCGACGAGGATCTGATCGGCGAGCGCGCGCTCGGCCTCGACGCTTCCGGCCTCTTCCTCGACAAGTTGATCCGCCGCTCCGGCAAGGCCGACTGGTTCGATCGCGACGGCGATCGCGCCCTGAAGGAGGCCCACGACCGGGTGCCCGCCGGCGCCTTCACCGAACTGCCCGTGCATCCGCTGATCTTCTTCTTCCACCTCGAGCTGCATCACCACGTCTGGGTCCACGTCGACGACGTCGCCCCTTATCTCTACCAGCCCGAACTGAAGCAGAAGCTCGTCCTACCGCCAGAGCAGATCGACCTCGTCGACATCCTCACCGCCGAGATGGACACGCTGATGGAGGACGTGGTGGCGGGGAAGTCCGGCGGCACCACCGTGCTCTGCGCCGGCCCGCCGGGCGTCGGCAAGACGCTGACGGCGGAGGTCTATTCCGAGATCGTCGGGCGCCCGCTCTACCGGGTGCATTCCGGCCAGCTCGGCCTCGACGTCGCCCAGATGGAACAGCAGTTGAAGGAGGCGTTGACGCGGGCGCAGCGCTGGGGCGCGGTGATGCTGATCGACGAGGCCGACGTCTACATCAAGCGCCGGCGCGACGACCTGCGCATGAACGCGGTGGTCGGCGTGTTCCTGCGGGTGCTCGAATATTTCAACGGGCTCCTGTTCCTCACCACCAACCGCGTCGACGACATCGACGAGGCGATCGTCTCGCGCTGCATCGCGCTCATCAAATACCACCCGCCCGACGCCGCCGATCGCGCCCGGATCTGGCGGGTCATGGCCGATCAGTTCGGTCTGGGGCTCGACGACGCCCTGATCGACGATCTGGTCGCCCAGTTCCCCGCGACCAGCGGCCGTGACATCAAGGGTCTCGCCAAGCTGGTCGCGAAGTTCTGCGCGCGGAAGTCGGTCGAGCCGAGCCTCGCGGTCTTCCGCCGCTGCGCCGTCTTCCGCGCCCTCGACGTCCCGTCCTTGCCTTCGTGAACATCGCTCACCATGATGGCGGGCAACAAGGAGCCACCACGTGCCCCGCCGCATGCCCCATGATCACGACGAGATGCGCGCTCGCGCCGTCGCCGCCGCCCGCGCCGCCGTCGCCGCCGACGGCCTCGCCGGGTTGACCGCCCGGCGGATCGCCGGCGAACTCGGCTGCTCCGTCGGCAGCCTCTACAATCTCTTCGTCGACCTCGACGATCTCGTCCTCCACGTCGCCGCCTCGGTCGTCGACGACATGCACGCCGCGCTGTTCGCGGCGCCGCTGCCGGCCGAGCCCGGCGCCGCCCTCACCGAACTCGCCCTGCGCTACGTCGATTTCGCCGCCACGCGCGGCCGCCTCTTCGCCATGGTGTTCGAACACGAGCCGGCCCACGACCGGCCGACGCCGCGGTGGCATCTCGACCGTATCGAGCGCCTGCTCGCGCGCGTCCAGGCGGTCGCCGCGCCGGCGCTCCCGGCGACCGACGCGGCCGACCTGCGCGCCGAGGTCGAGGTGCTCTGGGCCTCCGTGCACGGCATCGCCGCGCTGGCGCAGAAGGACAAACTCGGCTTCGTCTCGGCAAGCGACCCTAAGCACCTCGCGCGCAGGTTGATCGAGACCTTCCTCCGCTGAAGCATCGGCGGCGGGAGCAACTTCAGCGTTCACCACCCTCGTTGCGAAATACCCCGGAAAAGACGGAATTGTTTACATATCCTGCGTCATTGTGCAGGTGTTTCCCGGCCACGGCGAAACGGGAAGCGCGCCCGCGTCGACCCTGGGACGGGCGGTCGTCGACCACCCGTGCGGCGAGATCGAAGCAACGACGAGGACGCCTCGACGAGGCGGTGACGGATGACGAAACGTCGATTGATGTTCTACACGACGTCGTTGTCCGGCGGAGGCGCGGAACGGGTCTGGGCGGTTCTCGCCTCGGCGCTCGCTCGGCGCGGCCACGAGGTCACCCTGGTCGTCGACTTCGCCGCCGACGAGAACCGGGGCTTTCTCGCCCCCGAGGTCGATCTGGTCGTGCTCGGCGTCGGCCACGTCCGCTCGCTCGTCGCCCTGATGGGCGAGATGATGCGGCGCCGGCCCGATCTCGTCTTCTCCGCGATCGGCGGCAGCGACATCAAGGCGGTGCTCGCCTCCACCCTGATCGGCCGGTTCCGCCGGGTCGTCACCTCCTTCCACGGCTATATCGAGAACGAGACCGGCCTGTTCGGCTGGCTCCATTTCAAACTCGCGCGCCCGCTGACCTGGGCCGCCGCCGCCACCGTCTGCGTCTCCGACGGTCTCGAGCGCGACGTCGTCGAGCGCTGGCATGCGCTGCCGGACCGCTGCGTGCGGATCTACAACCCCGTCACCGTCGCGGGCGCCGACCCGTCGCTCACCCGCGAGGGACTGGCGGCGCGCGAGCCGATCATCCTCGGCGTCGGCCGTCTGGTGCCGGTCAAGGGCTTCCTCGAACTGGTCCGCGCCTTCGCCCGCATGAACGATCGCACCGCCCGATTGGTGATCCTCGGTCAGGGTCCGGAGCGCGATGCGATCCTCGCCGAGGCCGAGGCGCTCGGCGTCGCCGATCGCGTCCTCCTGCCCGGCTACGTCGCCAAGCCCTGGGACTGGTACGCGCGCGCCCGCTGTTTCGCGCTCACCTCGCACGTCGAGGCCTTCGGCAACGTGGTCGTCGAGGCCCTGGCCCACGGCCTGCCGGTGGTGGCGACGCCCTGCGACGGCCCCCGCGAGATCCTCACCGACGGACGCCTCGGCGTGCTCGTCTCGCTCGCCGACGACGAGCAGGGCTATGCCGACGCGCTCGACGCGGCGATCGCCGATCCCGGCGATCCGGTGCCGCGCATGGTGCGCTCCGCCGATTTCGAGGTGCCGATCGCCGCGGCGCGTTACGAGGCGCTGGTCGACCGGATTCTCGCCCCTTCGACGCGGTGATCTCGCGCGCCGGATGAACCTCGGCGCTCACCTCTCGTCTTCAGAAGTGTTCGCGCCGCCGGCCATTGCTCCCATGCATGACTGCCATCCCGAAAGCATGGTCCGTTCTCGTCACAAAGATCGAATTCGCCGCCATCGACAAGATGACGCATCATTCGCTTTCGTGCGCCCGTCTATACAGAGAACGGCAATCGAAGAAGAAGCATGAATACTGAAACGTGACGGGCACGAATTGCGGCGAGAGCCGCATCTTCGGCGCGAGTGCGGAGTATTCGTGCGCCTGTTCGAACGGGGAACACGGAAGAAGGCGCCGACGCGTGCCGTCCGTGACTGTGGATCCGTGCCGCCGATCCGCCGCGTCGCGCGTTCCGGGCCTCGCGCGGGAGCCATGGACTCCCTCGACGATGCCCGTTCGCATCCCGTCACGTCGGGCGCACGTCGCCGTGCGCCCCAGAGGAAGCGCTTGTCATGAAGAAGACCACCCTCGCCGCGCTCGCCGTCGTCGCCCTGACGTCGATGTCCGCCTTCGCCGCCGATACGTCCAAGCTGGTGCTCCCGGGCGACATCACGCTCGAGCAGGCGACGCGCGTCATCGAAGCCGCCAAGGCCAAGGCCAAACAGACGGATACGCTGATGAACATCGCCGTCGTCGATGCCGGCGGCAATCTCAAGGCCTTCGCCCGGATGGAAGGCGCCTTCCTCGGCAGTGTCGACATCTCGATCGGAAAGGCGAAGACGGCGCGCCTCTTCAACATGCCGACCAAGGACCTCGGCGCGCTCGCCCAGGTCGGCCAGCCCCTCTACGGCATCGAAGTGACCAACCGCGGTCTGGTGATCTTCGGCGGCGGCGAGCTGCTGCGCGACAAGTCCGGCACCATCATCGGCGCCGTCGGCGTCTCCGGCAGCTCGGTCGAGAACGACATGGCGGTGGCCCAGGCCGGCGCGGCCGGCCTCTGAAGACAGCCCGGCGCGGCCGGCCTCTGAAGACAGCCCGGCGCGGCCGGCCTCTGAAGACAGCCCGGCGCGGCCGGCCTCTGAAGACAGCCCGGCGCGGCCGGCCTCCGAGGTCGCGTCGGCGCAGAGGGCCTCGGCGTTCACGTCCGCCGATCGCGCCGCTCGGAGCGGGGATCACCCGTCGAGAGCGGCGCGTTCGGCCTCTTCGTGTTCGGCCGACAGCGTCAGCCACAGGTCCTCGGTCTCCGCCAGCGCCCTTTCCGCGTCGGACCGCGTCTTCATCAGACGCGTGCCTTTGGCCGCGTCGCGGGTGAAGAGATCGGGATCGGCTAGATCGCCGTCGAGCCGGGCGATCTCCTTCTGGAGCTTCTCGATCCGGCTCTCGGCGTCCTTGATCCTCTTGCGGAGCGGCGCCAACTGCTCGCGCAGCGCCGCCGCCGCCCGACGCCGGTCGAGCGCGGAGAGACGGCCGTCGTCGGTGTTTCCCTTGTCGCCGCCCTTCGCGCCGGAGGCACCCTCCAGCACCAGCCGGCGATAGTCCTCGAGGTCGCCGTCGAACTCCTTGACCGTGCCCTCGCCGACCACCATCAGCCGGTCGGCCGTCGCCTCGACCAGATGGCGGTCGTGGCTGATCAGGATCACCGCGCCCTCGTATTCGTTGATCGCCTGAACCAGCGCCTCGCGACTGTCGATGTCGAGATGGTTGGTCGGCTCGTCGAGGATCATCAGGTTGGGCCCGGCGAAGGTCGCGAGCCCGAGGAGCAGGCGCGCCTTCTCGCCGCCGGAGAGATCGCGCGCCGGCGTGTCCATGCGGCTGGTCGGCAGGCCCATCTGCGCCACCCGCGAGCGCGTCCTGGCCTCCGGCTGATCCGGCACCAGCCGCTGGACGTGCTGGAACGGGCTCTCCGCCGGCCGCAACTCGTCGAGCTGATGCTGGGCGAAATAGGCGATCGAGAGCTTGTTCGCCCGCGCCACCCGGCCGGAGAAGGGCGCGAGCTTCTCGGCGATCAGCTTGGCGAAGGTCGACTTGCCGTTGCCGTTGGAGCCGAGCAGCGCGATCCGGTCCTCGACGTCGATCCGCATCGTGATCTTGCGGAGGATCGGCTTTGCCGGATCGTAGCCGACCGAGACGTCGTCGAGCGCCAGGATCGGCGGCGACAGTTTGGCGATCGGCTGCGGGAAGGAGAGGGGCAGCGCCGCGTCGTCGGTCATGGCGGCGATCGGCTGGAGCTTGGCGAGCGCCTTCATCCGGCTCTGCGCCTGCCGCGCCTTGGTCGCCTTGGCCTTGAAGCGATCGATGAAGGCCTGCATGTGGGCGCGCTGGGCGTCCACCTTCTCCTTCATCTTCTGCGTCAGAATCATCTTCTCGCGCCGCTGGCGCTCGAACCCGTCGTAGCCGCCGCGATAGGCGACGAGCTTGCCGTGATCGAGATGGACGATCATGTCGACGGCGGCGTTGAGGAGGTCGCGGTCGTGGGAGATCACCACGACCGTGTGCGGATAGCGCCTCACGTAGTCCTCGAGCCACAGCGTGCCCTCGAGGTCGAGATAGTTGGTCGGCTCGTCGAGGAGCAGCAGGTCCGGCTCGGAGAAGAGCACGGCGGCGAGCGCGACGCGCATCCGCCAACCGCCCGAGAAGTCCGAGCACGGTCGCGCCTGCGCCTCGTGGCTGAAGCCGAGGCCGGAGAGGATGGTCGCGGCGCGGGCCTCGGCCGAATGGGCGCCGATGTCGGCGAGCCGCGTGTGGATCTCGCCGATCCGCGTCGGATCGGTCGCCGTCTCGGCCTCGGCGAGCAGGCTCGCGCGCTCCTTGTCGGCGGCGAGCACGAAGTCGAGGAGCGAGATCGCCGAGCCCGGCGCCTCCTGCGCCACCTGGCCGATCTTGGCGGCCTTGGGGAAGGAGATCGAGCCGCTCTCGGCGGCCCATTCGCCGGTGACGAGCTTGAAGAGCGTGGTCTTGCCGGTGCCGTTGCGGCCGACGAACCCCGCCTTGGCGCCCGTGGGGATCACCACGGAGGCCTCCTCGAGCAGGGTGCGGCCGGCGATGCGGAAGGTGAGATCTTGAACGACGAGCATGGGCCTTCTCTAGCCGAGAAGGCGAGGGGCGTCGACCGCCGTCTCCGCCTTTGCCGAAGCCGCGCCCTGCGAACCGATTAGCCCCGGGATGGTCACGAAGTCTTTACGATTCGGTAACGAACGCAGGGCACAACGGAAGGCGAGGGACGCGAGCCGTTCCTCTTCCCATATCTCCTTCTTTTCGCTCGATGATCGCGGCCGCCTCACACGTCCGTCTTCGTCGGGGTCTCAGCTGTTGTGGACGGATCGAACCGATGAAGCCGACCTTCGACATGCGCATTCTGATCATGGGGATCGTGGTGCTCTGCGCGCTCGCGGTCCGTCCCGTCGAGCGGATGCGGTCGGAGGGCCTGCGCTTCGATCAGATCACCACCGGCTCGATCGCCGCCAGGCTGCCGACGCCGCATCTGCCGTGACCGGCCCCTCGTCGAGGGGCCCGTTGACCGGATGGTGACGTTTCTCCGCTAGGCTTCGCGCGAAGTTCGATCCGGCGGAGATGTCATGACGGTTCTGGTGACGGGCGGCTGCGGTTACATCGGCAGCCATGTGGTCTGGGCGCTCGTCGATCGCGGCGAGGACGTGGTGGTGCTCGACGATCTCTCCGCGGGCTTCGCCTGGGCGCTGCCGGAGGCGGCGCGGCTGGTGCGCGGCGACGTCGGCGACCGGGCTCTGCTCGACGATCTCCTCGCAGGAGGCGCCATCGATTCGATCGTCCATTTCGCCGGTTCGCTGAGCGTGCCGGAAAGCGTCGGCGATCCGCTCGGCTACTATTTCAACAACACGGTGAAGTCGCGCGAACTGATCGCGAGCGCCGTGCGACACGGCGTGAAGGCCTTCGTCTTCTCCTCCTCCGCCGCCGTCTACGGCGCCCCCGAGGTGGTGCCGGTGCCGGAGGAGGCACGGCTCGACCCGGTCTCTCCCTACGGCTCGTCGAAATGGATGACCGAGATCATGCTGCGCGACACCGCCGCCGCGCATGATTTCCGCTACACGGCCCTGCGCTACTTCAACGTCGCCGGCGCCGATCCGGCGCTGCGCACCGGCCAGGCCTCGCGCGGCGCCGCCCACATCATCAAGGTCGCGGCCGAATGCCTGTGCGGGCTGCGCCCCGGCATCTCCGTCTTCGGCTCGGACTACCCGACCCCCGACGGCTCGGGCGTGCGCGACTACATCCACGTCTCCGATCTCGCCGACGTCCACGTCCTCGCGCTCGACCGGCTCCGCGCCGGGGGCGGGAGCCTCGTCGCCAACTGCGGCTACGGCAAGGGCTTCTCGGTGTGGGAGGTGATCGCCGCGGTGGAGCGCGTCACCGGCCGCAAATTGCCGGTGACGGTCGGCCCCCGCCGTCCCGGCGACCCGCCGACCCTGATCGCGCGCGTCGACCGCATCCACCGCGAGATCGACTGGGCGCCGAAATGGACCGACCTCGACGCCATCGTCGCCCATGCGATCGCCTGGGAAGAGATCCTTCTCACCAAGGACCGCAGCTGAGGCGTCGCCTCACGGCGCGAAGACCGACCAGCCGGTGGCGCGCGCGAGCCTCTCGAGCGCGAGCGCCCCGAGCATCGAATTGCCGACCCGGTTGAGCCCCGGCGACCACACCGCGATCGATGCCTTGCCGGGCACGATCGCCAGGATGCCGCCGCCGACCCCGCTCTTGGCCGGAAGACCGACCCGGAAGGCGAAGTCGCCCGACCCGTCGTAATGGCCGCAGGTCAGCATCAGCGCGTTGATGCGCCGCGCCCGCTCGCTCGACACCACCCGCCCGCCGGCGGTCGGGTGGCGCCCGTCGAGCGCCAGGAACCGCCCCGCCGCCGCCAATTGCCGGCACGACATGGCGATCGCGCACTGGTGGAAATAGACCCCGAGCGTCAGTTCCGGCGCATGCTCGAGATTGCCGAAGGCGTGCATGTAGTTGGCGAGCGCCACGTTGCGATGCCCGGTCGCGGTCTCCGAGCGGGCCACCGCCTTGTCGATGAAGATCGTGTCGTCGTCGGCGACGTGGCGCACGAAGCGCAGGATCTCGCCGATCGCCTCCTTCGGCGCATGCCCGCCGAGCAGCGTGTCGGTGACGACGATCGCCCCGGCGTTGATGAAGGGATTGCGCGGGATGCCCTTCTCCGCCTCGAGCTGGACGATCGAGTTGAACGGATTGCCCGAGGGCTCGCGCCCGACCCGCCGCCACAGCGCGTCGCCGACCTTGCCCAGCGCCAGCGTCAGGGTGAAGACCTTGGAGATCGACTGGATCGAGAAGGCCTCGTCGGCATCGCCGCCGACGTGGGTGGTGCCGTCGGCGAGCATCACCGCGATCCCGAATCGGCGCGGATCCACATGGGCGAGCTGCGGGATGTAGCTCGCCACCGCGCCGCGCTCCTCCCGTTCGCTCATCTCCGCGGCGATGTCGCCGACCAGCGCGTCGAGATCGAGATTCACGCCCCGCCCTCCCGTCCACCCGCCTTTCCGGAGGCCGCGCGCGCGGCCTCCGGGAACGCCGCCGCCAGCGCCTCGCGCGTCGCCGCGATCACGCCGCGCTCGGTGATGAGCCCGGTGACGAGCCGTGCCGGGGTGACGTCGAAGGCGTAATTGGCGACCGCCGCCCCCTCCGGCACGATCCGCACCGTCTCGATCCGCCCGTCCTCGGTGACGCCGCGCATGTGGCTGACCTCCTCGCCCCCGCGCTGTTCGATCGGGATCTCGGCGACCCCGTCGGCGACGGTGAAGTCGATGGTGGGGGAGGGGAGCGCGACATAGAACGGCACCCCGTTGTCGCGCGCGGCGAGGGCCTTCAGATAGGTGCCGATCTTGTTGCAGACGTCGCCGTCGGCGGTGGTGCGGTCGGTGCCGACCACGACCACGTCGACGAGCCCGTGCTGCATCAGATGGCCGCCGGTGTTGTCGGGGATCACCGTGTGCGGCACGCCGCGCTCGGCCAATTCCCAGGCGGTGAGCGAGGCGCCCTGATTGCGCGGCCGGGTCTCGTCGACCCAGACGTGGATCGGCAGTCCGGCGGCGTGCGCCTTGTAGATCGGCGCCGTCGCCGTCCCCCATTCGACGCAGGCGAGGCGCCCGGCGTTGCAATGGGTGAGCACCTCGAGCCGCGCGCCCGCCGGCTTGGCCGCGAGGAGCGCCCGGAAGATCTCGAGCCCGTGGTCGCCGATCGCCGAGCAGATCGCCACGTCGTCCTCGGCGATGCGATCGGCGAGCGCCATCGCCGCCGCCGCGCGCGCTTCCGTCGGCAGCGGCAGGAGCCGGTCGCGCATCGCGTCGAGCGCCCATTTGAGATTGATCGCCGTCGGCCGCGTCGCCAGGAGCCGCCGATGCGCCGCCGCGAGCGCCGCGTCGTCGGCGGCTCGCGCCGTCGCCAGCGCCATGCCGTAGGCGGCGGTCGCCCCGATCAACGGCGCGCCGCGCACCCGCATGGTCTCGATCGCCTCGGCCGCGTCCTCGAGGTCCTGGAGACGGATCACCACCGAGCGATGCGGCAGCTCGGTCTGATCGACGATCTCCACCACACCGTCGGAATTGCGAGAGATCGGACGTCGGCCGGGGTTCATCGATTCGCTCCATGCCAGGGTTGTGTCGTCGGCCGAGCCTAGCGTCCTTCGCAACGCGCGGCGACGGTGCCGTGCGGACGCTCAGATGGCATTTCATGGCGACGCGATCGAAGGTTGCGGGCGCCATCCGCAGGCGTGGCGCGCCCCCGATCGGCCGGAATCCGCTCGGAAGGAAGGGCCGAAGCCCCCTCGAGCCCCTCCTCGCTGCGCTGCGAATCGACGGCCATGGATAAGAATTTCTTAAGAAAACAGCCATTTTTGGGGGCTCGGTGGCAACGAGTGTGACGGCAATGCAACATCGATCCGACAACCATGCCGCGTCCGGCCATTCGAGCCATGTTGCCGCTTCCCAAGACGCTGCGACGGCGTATGTTGGCCTCGATCGGCGACATCGAGTGATCTTCGACACGTGTCGGGAGTGGTCGAACGATCCGGGGCCGGGTCAGGGCCCGTCGTCGAAACTGCAATCCAGGGGGTTTCATCATGAACTTCAAGTCCGCTCTCATCGCCGCTGCCGCCGTCGTCGGCGTCGCCGGTGCCGCTCAGGCGGCCGATCTCGCCAAGAAGGCTCCGGCCGCGGCGAACTACGTGAAGGTGTGCGACGCCTACGGCGCCGGCTTCTTCTACATCCCGGGTTCCGAGACCTGCCTCAAGATCGGTGGCTACGTCCGCGCCGACGTCTACGCCTTCTCCACCTCGCGTGAGTGGGCCGGCATCGGCAACTCGGGCGCCACCGGCCGCGACAAGCACGCCATCAACACGCTCGCCAAGGCGCAGCTGCAGTTCGACGCGCGCACCGCGACCGAGATGGGCCTGCTGCGCTCCTACATCGAAGTGAACATCGCCAACTACTCGGCTTCGAACGGCAACGTCCTGCCCGAGCTCGCCAAGGGCTTCGTGCAGTTCGGCGGCCTGACCGCCGGTCGCGCCCAGTCGTTCTTCGACTTCTGGACCGGCGACACCTACGGCGCCTGGTTCGAGCCGGCTCACTCCGATGCCAACATCAACCTGTTGGGCTACACCTTCGCCTTCGGCAACGGCATCTCCGCCTCGGTGTCGATCGAAGATCCGTCGACCGGCAACACCGGCCGTCGCATGTCGCTCGTGAACACCGCCCTGGCGGTCAACAACACGTCCTACGCCGGCGTGAAGTACCCCGACTTCGTCGCCAACGTGGCGATCTCGCAGGCTTGGGGTTCGGCTCAGATCATGGGCGCCCTGCACCAGAACTACGCCGCCATCGCTCCCACCGACAAGTGGGGCTACGCGGTCGGCGCCGGTGTGAAGGTCAACCTGCCGATGCTCGGTGCCTCCGACACCCTGACCCTGCAGGCCGTCTACGCGAAGGGCGCTTCGTCCTACGTGTCGCCGAACTGGAACACCGACGGTCAGTTCAACGGCACCGTGGGCGCGAACGCCTTCGACTTCTGGGTCCCGACCACCGCGATCGAGCAGTCCTCGGCCTGGAGCGTCGCCGGCGCCCTGACCCATGGCTGGACCAAGACCCTGACTTCGTCGTTCGAGGCGTCCTACGCTGCGCATGACGCGGCGACCACCTCGGTCTTCGACTTCAACCAGCTCGACATCCAGGCGAACCTCGTCTGGTCGCCGGTCGAAGGCCTCGCCATCGGTCCGGAGATCGAGTATCGCCGCCTCGACTACTCGGGCGCCACCAACGCTCTCGGCGTCGCGGACGTCAACGCGATCGTCGGCATGGTTCGCGTTCAGCGCAACTTCTGATCCGATCTCCCTCGGGAGTGACGGGGAACCCGGCGGGAAACCGCCGGGTTCTTTTCTTTTTCGCGGGTCCTGTGGGGCGTGGTCCGGCGCGCGAATCGTCGGCGCCGGAGGGCGTCGAATCGATCGGGAAGCGTCGTGGTTCGGGCGGGTTCCCCCCGCGCGGATTCGTTCCGGCTCTCGGCGTCGCGCCGCCGGGTTTTGCCGTCGAACCGGGGCTTCGTGGCGAAAAATTGACTGTTTGTTTACGTTTGGCCACTGGAGGTGGGCCGTTTTGTGACCTTTGCGCAACAGGCTCCGGCGCGGTGACCCTCCGAGGCGTTCCGGCCCTTCTCAGCGGCGCGAGTCGATGTATTGTCCTCTTCAGCCGGTGACGCATTGGGGCTTCGCTCAATCGTCTTCCGTGAGGTCGGGTCAGGATCTCACCCGGTTTCTGTTTTGACAGGGGGAACTCATGAACTTCAAGCTCGCTCTTGCGGCCGCCGCTGTGGTCGGTCTCGCCGGCACCGCTCAGGCTGCCGACCTCGCCAAGAAGGCTCCGGCCGCGGCGAACTACGTGAAGATCTGCGACGCCTACGGCGCCGGCTACTTCTACATCCCGGGCTCCGAGACCTGCCTCAAGATCGGTGGCTACGTCCGCGCCGAAGTCCGCACCGGCAACGCCGGCGGCGTGTACTACAACAACGGCACCCTCGGTGGCGCCCCGCTCTACGCGACCGTCAGCGGCATCAACCAGTCGCAGCGCGCCCTCAACGGCGTGTACACCCGCGCTCGCGCCAACATCAACTTCGACGCCCGCACCGCGACCGAGTTCGGTCTCCTGCGTTCGTACATCGAAGTGTGGCTGACGAACTCGTCGGGCAACACCGGCAACATCCCGGCGACCCTTCGCCAGGCGTTCGTGCAGTTCGGTGGCCTGACCGCCGGTCGCGCCCAGTCGTTCTTCGACTTCATCGAAGGCGGCTACAACATCGGCAACATCGAGCCGGACTCCGCTGACCATCGCGTCAACCTCCTCGGCTACACCTTCTCGTTCGGCAACGGCATCTCCGCCTCCGTCGCGATCGAAGATCAGTCGACCACCGACTTCGCCGTCGCCACCTACGGCAACAACGGCGTCGCCGTTGCCGCCGGCGGTGCCCCGGCCTTCACCTACAACTATCAGGGCGTGAAGTACCCGGACCTGGTCGCCAACGTCGCGATCGCTCAGGCTTGGGGTAAGGCCCAGATCATGGGCGCTCTGCACTCCAACTACGGTGTGCTCGGCTCCGGCGTGACCACCGACAAGTGGGGCTACGCCGTCGGCGCCGGCGTCGAAGTCAACCTGCCGATGATCGGCGCGGGCGACAAGGCCTTCCTGCAGGGCATCTACACCAAGGGTGCCGTCGGCTACGCCATCATCAACGGCGTGAACACGCTGACCTTCGGCGCTCCGGCTGGCGCTCCGCCCACTGCCAACATCGTCAACTTCAACGCCGATGCCAACAGCAACGCTGCCGGCACCGCCGCTGAGCAGACCACTGCCTGGTCGATCTCGGGTGGCCTGAACCACAACTTCTCGAAGATCTGGGAAGCCAACCTCGGCGCGTCCTACGCCAAGGTCGACAACGCCGGCGTCCTCGCGAACGCCGACTACTCCCAGTACATCGTCGGTGCCGACCTCCGTTGGAAGCCCGTCTCCGGCTTCTACGTCGGCGTCGCTGCGGACTACATCCAGCGCGACTTCTCGTCGGCGGTCAACGCCGTCGGCTTCAAGGACAACGGTGCCTGGCTCGGCACCCTCCGCGTCCAGCGCTCCTTCTGATCTCTCTGAGATCGGTCGAAATCAGAAACCCGGCGGGCAACCGCCGGGTTTCTTCTTTTTGTGCCGCTCTTTCGCGTTTCCCGGCGTCCGTCGCCTCGTCCGCGACGAGGGCGATGGGGTAGGGGAGTGCGCATC
Source organism: Pinisolibacter aquiterrae (assembly GCF_019160155.1). Classification (GTDB taxonomy): domain Bacteria; phylum Pseudomonadota; class Alphaproteobacteria; order Rhizobiales; family Ancalomicrobiaceae; genus Pinisolibacter; species Pinisolibacter aquiterrae. The sequence continues at coordinate 286,042 of NZ_JAFNIH010000023.1, read as the reverse complement.
CGCTCGGTTGCCCCGGCGAGTTCCCGTGATACTCTCTCCCCCGAACGATGGGGAAGGGTGAGACCGCCGACGTTCTTCGATGGAACGGGAACGCATCGCGGCTTGCTCGCCGTCGCGTTCGGGGACAGGAAGGGAGCGGTTCGTATGCGCGGGTTCGGATGGATTCTTCCCGACGGCCTGATCGCCGTGGGGGTGACGGCACTCGCGGGCGTCGTCGCATTCGGCCCGATCGCCGAGGACGTGAGTGGCCGCACCACCGAGCGCCTCGGCGCCGAAGGCCGCTCCTGGGCCAAGGTCGCGACGATCGACGGCCGTGACGTCACCCTGACCGGCACCGCGCCCGATCCCGAACAACGCGTTCTCGCCGTCGCCTCCGCCGACCGCGTCTTCGGCGTCCGCATCGTCGCCGACGAGACGATGGTGTTGCCGCTCGCCTCGCCCTATGTCTTCGGCTTCGAGAAGGTGGGCACCACGGTCAAGGTGACCGGCGCCGTGCCGAGCGATGCGGCGCGGGCGGATCTTCTGGCGCGGGCGGCGAAGGCGCTTCCCGGCGCGACCATCGTCGACGAGACCGTCACCGCGCGCGGGGCGCCGAGCGATTGGGTCGCGCGCACCGATTTCGCGCTCGCTCGCGTCGCCCAGTTGAAGGCCGGCAGCTTCGCCTGCAGCGGCGATCGCTGCACGATCGATGGTGAGCCGAACGATTTCGCCACCTGGGAGGCGATCGAGCAGACGCTCGCCTCCGCGCTCCCGCCCGGCATGACCATCGCCGCCGACACGTTGAAGACCCCGGCCCCGCCGCGCTGGACCTTCTCCGCCGCGCTCGCCGGCGGCCGCTTGGTGCTCGACGGCTTCCTGCCCGACGCGGACGCACGCGCGCGCGTTCTCGCCGCCGCGAAATCGGCCTTCCCGGCCGGCGTCGAGGATCGCACCCGCCTCGCCCCCGGCGCGCGCGACGGTGCAGTCGCCGCGATCGATTTCACCATCGCCTCTCTCGCCGGCCTGAACGAGGGCGGCGCCAAGGTCGATCCGGCCGGCTACACGATTCTCGGCAAGCCCAAGGATTGGGCGACCTATGTCGCGCTCGAGAAGACGCTGAAGTCGGGTGTGCCCGGCGGCCTGCCGCTCGTCGCCGACGGGCTGGTGGCGCCGGTGCCCGTGCCCTATCGCCTCGGCCTCACCGCGAAGGGCGGGACGGTCACGGTCGAGGGATTCGTGCCCGATTCGAGCGCGGCCGAGCGCCTGCTCGCGGCCCTGAAGGCGAACTTCGCCACGGTCGAGGGCGTCCCCACCGTGGCGCCGGGCGCCCCCTCGGGCTTCCTCGACACGATCGTCGCCCTGGTGCCGAGCCTCTCGCGCTTCCCCGACTTCGGCTTCGATCTCGCCGACGGGTCGGCGAAGGTGACCGGCGCCGCGCCCACTGCCGCGCTCGGCGCGCAGATCCTCGCCAAGATCCGTGGCCTCCTGCCGAAGGGGTACGCTCTCGCCGAGGGCTCCGCCGTCACCGCCCTGCCGCCGCCGCCGCAGGTCGACGCCGCGACCTGTCAGACCGTGCTCGAGAACGTCCAGACGCGCGAGAAGATCCTCTTCGATACCGGCAAGGCGAGCCTGCGCGAGGAGAGCATCCGCGTCCTCGACGCGCTGGTGGTCGCCTCGCTCGAATGCCTCTCCGCGCATGTCTCGGTCGAGGGCCACACCGACGACGAGGGCGAACCCGACGCCAACATGGCGCTGTCGGAGGCGCGCGCCCGCGCCGTCGTCGATTATCTCGTCGCCGGCGGCATCGCCCCGGAGCGGCTCACCGCGACCGGCTTCGGCGAGGCGAACCCGATCGCCGAGAACACCACCGCGGAGGGCCGGCAATTGAACCGGCGCATCGAATTCCGAGTCGAATGAGCGAGGAACGCACGATGATCTACCTGATTTCCAAGCTGTGGCCCTTCATGCTTCTCGCCTTCGTCGCGGGGACCGTGGTCGGATGGCGCCGCCGCGATTCCTCTGCCGGTTGAGGGGAGATCCGTCATGGTGATGCTGATCCTCGAGACCTTCGTGCTGATGTTGCTGTCGGCTCTTCTCGGAACCGCGCTCGGGAGCCTTCTCGCGGAGGCCTGGGGCTCGGATTGGGCGACCGATCGGCCGTGGTTGCGCGAGGCCGCGCCGCTTCCGCCCGCGCCCGGCCTGCCGGCGGCGCCGCAGATGATGTCCGATGCCGAACGCGCGCGCCTCACCCTCGCCCTCACGGCGCCGCACGTCGCCGCGCCCACGCCGGTGCCCGTCGTCGCGAGCGCCGCCGCGCCGGTGGCGGCCCCGCCGTCGCCGCCGGTGGAGGCCGCGCCGGCAGCCGTCTCGACCGAGCCGACCCCCGATCCGGCGCCGGCTCCCGCTCCCCCGGCTCCGCTCGCCGAACCGGCACCGGCCCCGGCGCCCGTCGCCGAGGCCCCGGCGCTCGCCGAGGCCGATCGTGCTCGTGCCGGCGAGGCCGATGCCCATGGCGCGCGGCCGGCCGGTCTCGTCGCGCCGCGTGAGGGAACGGCGGACGATCTGAAGCGCATCAAGGGCATCGGCAAGCAGAACGAGGCGCGGCTCAATGCGCTCGGGATCTGGCACTTCGACCAGATCGCCGCCTGGAGCCCGGAAAACATCGCCTGGGCGGGATCGTTCCTCGCCTTCGTCGGCCGCATCGAGCGTGAGGATTGGGTCGGTCAGGCCAAGATCCTGGCGGCGGGCGGCACCACCGAATTCGCCGCCCGCGTCGATGCGGGCGAGGTGCCGACCAGCAACGCCTGACGGAGCGACCGGCCCGTCGCCCCTCGGGCGGCGAGCGCCTCGATCAGGCCCCGACCCGATCCAGGAAGGCCACCAGCCCGTCGAGCGAGAGGTCGTCGTCGAAGAGCGGGGCGTGGCCCTGATCGGCGACGATCAGCGTCTCGAGGCGTGGCGCGCGCGCCGCCATCGCCGCCACCGTCTCCTCGGTCAGGAGATCGGAGAGCGCGCCGCGCACCGAGAGAATCGGGATCTCGGTCAAGGTGTCGAAGGCCGCCCAGAGATCGGGCATCGGCGTTTCGGCGGTGACCGCGTCGAGGGTCCGCGCGATCTCGGGATCGTAGTCCATCGCCGGGCGCCCCTCGACGTCGCGGAAGAGGCGGCGGGCGTGCCGCTCCCATGCGACCGCGTCGAGGCGGGGAAATTCGTCGCGATTGGCCTGGGAGACGACGGTGATCAGCGTCGGCCAGTCGATCCCCTCCGGCAGGGACCGGCCGACGTAGCCCTTGATCCGCAGAAGACCGGCGAGTTCGATCACCGCGCCGATGTCGTTGAGAACGGCGGTCGCGACGAGCCCCGGCGCGACCAGCCCGGCGAGCATGGTGACGATGCCGCCGCGCGAGGTGCCGAAGGCGGTGATCGTCTCGATGCCGAGCGCGGCGAGGCCGAGGCGTGTGTCGTCCAGCTCCTGCAGGGGCGTGTAGAGGCTCGGATGCGAGCGCTCCGAGGCCCCGCGCCCCCGGAAGTCGAACGTGACGCAGCGCCGGGCGGGCGAGCCGCCGGTGCCGGCGGTGAGCCGCGCGACGGCCGGTTCGAAGTCGCGCGAATTGCGGGTGAGCCCGGGCAGACAGACGACCGGCCGGCGATCGGTCGGCCGTGACGGAGCGTAGTCGCGCCCGGCGAGCACCACGCCGTCGCGGGCGAAGAAGCGGAACGGCCGGTAGGGCGTGCCGGAGGCGTCCCGCGAGGTCGGGCCGAAGGCGGCGCCGGTCGGGCCGGCGAGCGGGAGGGAGGGACTGTCGTCGGTCACGCGCGCACTCCGAGAACCTCGGCCGACGCGGGCGCGCCGACGCTGGAAACCCTCACAGTGACGAGCCCGGCGCGCGCGCGCAAGACCGAGAGGTGACCTCAGTTCGCCCCGAACCAGGATCCGATCCCGCCCGGCGACTTCGGCGGCATCGGCACCGAGCCGGTCGACGACGACCGCGCCCCGACACCACGCGCCAGATCCTGGGCGATCTGCAGCCGCTGCCCGTCGAGACGGAAGCGATAGACCTGGAGGTTCTCGAGCACGCGCTGGACGTAGTTGCGCGTCTCGGAGAAGGGGATGCGCTCCATCCAGTCGACCACGTCGACGTCGCCGGTGCGCGGATCGCCGTATTCGCGCACCCAGTCGCGGATGCGGCCGGGCCCGGCGTTGTAGCCGGCGATCGCCATCACGTAATTGCCGTCGTAATTGTCGACGAGCCGGGCGACATAGGCCGAGCCGAGGCGGATGTTGTAGGCGGGATCGTTGCGCCAAGCGTCGCGATTATAGGAGATGCTGAGATATTTCGCGGCGTCACGGCCGGTGTCGGGCATCACCTGGAAGATGCCGGTGGCCCCCGCCGAGGAGACGATCGACTGATTGAACTCGCTCTCCTGACGGATGATCGCGAAGGCGAGCGCCTTCTCGAGACCGGACGTGTCCACGTTGGGCGAGACGCCGATCGGGAAGGCGCGCACCTCCATGTCCATGCCGCGCTGGGCGCCGGCCTTGCCGGCCGTGACGGCGAGGTTCATCCAGCCCTGCTTCTCCATCATGTCGATGAGGGTCGCGATCTGGCCGGGGGTGCGCAGCGTCTCGGCCATGTGCTTGGCGAAGGTGGTGGCGAGATCCTTGCGGCCGATCTTGCCGAAGCGGCGCAGCGCCTCGAAACGGTCGTCGTGCTCCATCGCCGCGCGATCGGCGGAGGTGACCGAGATGGAGCGGTCGATGCCGAGATCGGTCTGGCCGAGCTTGGCGCGGGCCATCTGACCGTAGAAGGTGAAGCCGAATTCGCCCGCCTTGCGGTAATATTCCGACGACGAGCCGCCGCCGGCTTCCGCCGCCCGGCCCATCCAATAGAGCGCGCGCGCCCGCGTCACCGGCTTGGCGCTGTCCTCGGCCACGGCCGCGAAATGGCGCATCGCCGCGTGCGGATCCTTGAGGAAGCGCAGCGCGTACCAGCCGGCGTGGAAATCGGCCTCGGCCTGATTGGCCGGCGTCGAGCCGGTGTGGCCGAGCACCACCTTGTAGGCGGTCTTGGCGTCGCCGAGATCGAGCAGCTTGCGCGAGACGATGCGCTTTTCTTCCCACCATTCGTCGGGACGGCCGAGGAGACGTGGATCCTTCGGCGCTTTGATCAGCCATTCCGCCGCTTCCTGCCAGCGCTCGGCGCGGCGCGCATATTGGGCGCGGGCGAAGATATAGGCGGGATCGGCGCGCAGACCGCCCGGCACCGAGTCGAGGAGCGAGCCGGCGTTGCCCTGCTTCTTTTCCACCGCGAGACCGGCCTTGGCGAGCGTCTCGTAGCCGCCCCCGAGCTTGCGCGCCGCCTGCATGGCGTCGCCGGCATGGCCCTTGAGCAGCGCCATGTCGAAGCGCGCCTTGTAGTCGCCGTCGCCGAGGAGCGAGCCGAACTCGTTCTCGAGCACTCGCTGCTCGTCCTCGGTGAGCTTGTCGTCGCGATAGGCGAACCGCGCCCATTGCGCGGCGTCCGATTTGCGCCCCTTGGCGACGAGCGCGCGCGCCAGCATGATGCGGCCGCGATTGGAATAGGGCTTGGAGCCCTGGAAGGCGTAGATCACGTCGTCGGCCGACGGATTTTCCTTCTCGAGCGCCTGTTCGGCGCGCTTGCGGAAGAGTTCCGGATCCGGCCAGGATTGATTGGCGATGGCGAAGGCGGTGATCGCCTGGCTCGGCAGGCCCGAGCCCATGCGGATCAGATACCAGTCGACGATCTTCTGATCGATCCGGTCGAGGCCGGAGCGCATCGCGTTGACCGAGGCGACGTCGCCGCGCGAGGCCGCCGCCAGAGCGCGCGTCAGGTCCTGGGCCGCGACCGGCGCGACCCACAGCGCCAGGCCGCAGACGAAGGCGGCGATCCGGGCCGTCGATCCTCGGGTGATCCGTCGGGTCGGAAGCATCATCGTCTTGTCCTCGTCTTCGTCCGCTCGTCGGCGAGGGGGCCGTCCCCGGGCCCCGCGTCGTACGGCATGTCGGCGCGGCCGGCCGCGACTGTCTCGGGCCGTCGCGTCCGACGGGAATTCGGTTCCGACCCTAGGTCCGACACGGTGAACAAAGGATTACCCGCCACCGACTTCCTCTCGATCCGGGTCATGCGTGGCCGCGATCGCGGGCCGTGCGCGAGTTGCGCCGGCTCGCGCCTCGGACTATTGTCGCCGCCCGCCGACGCGCATCGAACACCCCGTTCGATCCGGCGGATCATGCGCCGTTCCGCGCGCCGTTTCCAGGTTCCGAGAGGGTCTCCCGATGTTCAAGGGCTCCATTACAGCACTCGTCACGCCGTTCTCCAACGGGGCCGTGGACGAGAAAGCCCTGCAGGACTTCGTCGCCTGGCAGATCGCGGAAGGTTCGAACGGCGTCGTGCCCTGCGGCACCACCGGCGAAAGCCCGACGCTCTCGCATGCCGAGCACAAGCGCGTGGTCGAACTGACCATCGAGGTCGCCAAGGGCAAGGCCACGGTGATCGCCGGTGCCGGCTCCAACAACACGGCGGAAGCGATCGATCTCGCCACCCATGCCGAGAAGGCCGGCGCCGACGCGGTGCTGGTGGTCGCGCCCTATTACAACAAGCCGAGCCAGGAGGGCCTCTATCGCCACTTCATGGCGATCGACGCGGCGATCGGCATTCCGATCATCGTCTACAACATCCCGCCGCGCTCGGTGGTCGACATCTCGGTCGAGACGATGGACCGTCTCTTCCGCGACAGCCGCAACATCAAGGGCGTCAAGGACGCGACCGGCAATCTGGCGCGCCCGGCGCTGCAGCGCATGGTCTCCGGCCCGGAGTTCATCCAGCTCTCCGGCGAGGACGCGACCGCGCTCGGCTTCAACGCCCAGGGCGGCGTCGGCTGCATCTCGGTGACCGCCAACGTGGCCCCGAAGCTCTGCGCCGAGTTCCAGGCGGCGATGGCGGCGGGCGATTATGCCAAGGCACTTCGCTACCAGGACCAGCTGATGCCGCTCCATCGCGCGCTGTTCCTCGAACCCAACCCGGCCGGCCCGAAGTATCTCGCCTCGCTCCTCGGCAAGATGCAGAACGGCCTGCGCCTGCCGCTCGTCGAGGCCTCGGCCTCGGTGCGCAAGGAACTCGAGGCTGCGGCGAAGCACGCCGGGATCCTCTGACCGAAGGAAGACACCGATGGCCTCGGCCAAGGACGGCGAGCGCTTCAAGCTCGCCGCCGAAAACCGCAAGGCGCGGTTCTCGTACCACATCGTCGACACTTGGGAGGCCGGCATCGCTCTGACCGGCACCGAGATCAAGTCCCTGCGCGGTGGCCGTTCCAACATCACCGACGCCTATGCGGCGCCCTACGGCTCCGACATCTTTCTCTACAACTGCTATATTCCCGAATATCTCCAGGCCAACAGGTTCAATCACGAGACCCGCCGGCCGCGTCGACTGCTGTTGCATCGCAAGGAGATCAACAAGCTGGTGGGCGCGGTCGAGCGCGAGGGCATGACCCTCGTTCCGCTCGACATCCATTTCAACGAAAAGGGCCGCGCCAAGATCACGCTCGCGCTCGCCAAGGGCAAGAACGCCGCCGACAAACGCGAGACCGAGAAAGAGCGCGAGTGGAACCGCGAGAAGTCGCGGTTGATGAAGTACAAGGAGTGAGGCGCGTCCCCGCACGCCGTGGATCTCTGCCGTCGCGCGCGGTCCATGCCGAGGACGCCGGGTTCGGAGCCGACGATGTCCGCATCCTCGACGCGTCTCGACTGGGATGATCTGAGACTGGTGCTCGCGGTCGCCGAGATCGGCACGATCTCGGGCGCGGCGGAAGCGCTGCGCATCAGCCATCCGACCCTGTCGCGACGCCTGAAGCGAATGGAAGAGCGCCTCGGCACGCGCCTCTTCGAGCGGACGCCCTCGCTCTGCCGGCCGACCGAGGCGGGCGGCGAGGTCCGCGATCTGGCCGAGCGGATGCGCGCGGAGATCGCGGTGCTGGAAACCCGCGTCGCCGGCCGCGACCTGCGCCCCGAGGGCGTCGTCCGCCTGACCGCGCCGGATGCGGTGTCGGAATATCTCCTGCCCGACATGCTGGCCGAGATCTGCCGCGCGAAGCCGGAGATCCGGCTCGACCTGATCGTCTCCAACCGCATTCTGTCGCTCGCCGAGCGCGAGGCCGACGTCGCCCTGCGCGTCACCGATACGCCCGATCCCGCCCTCATGGGGCGGCGCGTCGGTTCGGTCGCCATGGCGGTCTTCGCGGAACGATCGCTCGCCGATCGTCCCGGCGAGCGTCCTTGGGTCGGCTACGACGGAGCGCTGGCCTGCGCCGGCCCCGGCGCCTGGATCGCCGCCCATGTCGACGACGCGGCGATCCGCTTTCGCGCCAACACCCTGCTCGGCGCCGCCAAGGCGGTTCGCTCCGGGATCGGCTTCGGCGTGCTGCCTTGTTTCGTCGGTGCGGCGCTTCCCGAACTCGTCCGTGTCGGGCCGCCGCTCGCCGGCCTCGAGACCGACCTCTGGCTGGTCGTCCATGCCGACCTCGCCAAGGTGCCGCGCATCAAGGCGGCGTCCGACGCGCTCGCCCTCTCGCTGCGGGCCGCCGCCCCGCGCCTGCTCGGCACGCAGCGCGCCGGCGCCTGAAAAAACCTTTCGGGCCGGCGTTCGCAAACGTGCGTGGGACCGGCCGCGGCCCGTCGCTAGGTTGAAGGCCTCGCTTCAACCAGACGAGTGACCGACCCATGCAGCTCCATGTCGCCAACGGCTCCACCAATTGTCGAAAGGTCCAGGCGGTTCTCGGCCGTCTCGGCGTCGAGGTCGAGACGATCTTTCTCGAATACATGAAGGGCGATCTCCGCTCGGCGGCGTTCCTGCGGATGAACCCGACGGGCAAGGTGCCGGTGCTCGAGGACGACGACTTCTTCCTGTGGGAGAGCAACGCGATCAATCGCTACGTCTGCGACCGGCATCCGGGCAACACGCTCTATCCCGCCGACCCGAGGACGCGCGCCGACATCGAGCGTTGGCTCTCGTGGGAACTGGCGCATTTCAACGACCAGCTCGGCATCCTGTCGTTCCAGACCGTGCTGAAGCCGACGGTCTTCGGCGAGACGCCGGACGACCATCTCGTCGCCTGGAGCATGGAGATGCTGAAGGGTCATGCCGCGGTGCTCGATCGACATCTGGACGGGCGCGACCACATGGTCGGCGACGGCCTCACCATCGCCGATTATGCCGTCGCCCACCTCGAACAGGTGAAGGATCTGACGCCCTTCGACTGGTCGCCCTATGCGAACGTCGATGCCTTCTTCGAGCGCATGCGGGCCGATCCCCATTGGGCCGCGACGGCGGCGGCGCCCGACGAATTCGTCCGCGTGCCGGCCGGCCGGCGCGCCTTCGCGGCCTGAACGGGGGAGGGACGCACGATGTTCTTCGTGATGCTCGAATTCACCGCCGCGCGATCGAACGCGGGCGCGTTCCTCGAGGGGCACCTCGCGTGGCTCGCGCGCGGCTTCGCCGACGGCGTCTTTCTCCTCGCCGGCTCGCTCGCCGGGAATGCCGGCGGCGCCGTCCTGGCGACGGGCGAGACGCGCGAGGCGCTGCGGATGCGCCTCGACGCCGATCCCTTCGTCGCCGAGGGCATCGTCAAGGCGAGGGTCGTGGAGATCGCGCCGTCGAAGGCCGATCTCCGGCTGGCGTTCCTGCTGGGTTGACGCTCCTCAGACCCGCATCGCCCCTGCGATCCCGTCGAAGACGCTCCGGAACATCTCCCGCGTCAGCCGCCCGGTGTTCGTGTTGTAGCGTGAGCAGTGATAGCTGTCGTGGAGGCGGAGCCCGTTCGCGAGGCCGTGGATCGCGCCGTGGGCGAAGGGATGCGCCGTGAGCTTCTCGCCGACCGTGCGCAGGAAGGTCTCGTGCGCCACCCGGCCCAGCGCCAGCACGTCGGTGAGCGTCGGATGGGCCGCCAGCGTCGCCACCAGGAACGGCCGGCAGGCGTGGATCTCCGCCGGCAGCGGCTTGTTCTCCGGCGGCACGCAGCGCACCGCGTTGGTGATCAGCGCGCCGGTGAGCCGCAGCCCGTCGTGCGGATCCGCCCGGAACGTGCCCTTCGAGAACCCATAGTCGGAGAGCGTCTCGTAGAGGAGATCGCCGGCATAATCGCCGGTGAAGGGCCGTCCGGTCCGGTTCGCCCCGCGCACGCCCGGCGCCAGCCCGACGACCAGGAGGCGCGGCGCGTCGCCGACGAAACTCGGCACCGGCGCGTTGAACCAGCTCGGCTCGCGCCGCCGCCAATCCTCGCGAAAATCGACGAGGCGCGGGCACAGCGCGCAATCGCGGTCGGGGTCGAGCGGGCCGAGGCCGGCGGGGGAGGGCATGGCGAACCTCGTGTCAGAAGCGCCGACATGAAGACCGGGGCGCTCGGCCCCGGTCGGTGGTGCGGTTCGATGCGACGATCGCGCGGCGAGATCAAGCCTCGTCGTCGTATTCCTCGTCGTCGGGCTCGACCTGTTGACGACGCTGGGCGTCGCGTTCGGCCATCCGCGCCATGCGCTCGGACGGGTCGCGGCCGATGCGGTTCTGCAACGAGGCGAGATCGATGAAGAGATCCGCCTGCCGGCGCAGATCGTCGGCGATCATCGGCGGCTGAGTCTGCAGGGTCGAGATGACCGACACCTTCTTGCCCTTGCGCTGGATCGCCTCGACCATGCGGCGGAAGTCGCCGTCGCCGGAGAACAGGATGATGTGGTCGACGTGATCGGCCATCTCCATGGCGTCGACCGCCAGTTCGATGTCCATGTTCGCCTTGATCTTGCGACGGCCGGTGGAGTCGAAGAACTCCTTGGTCGGCTTGGTCACGACCTTGTAGCCGTTGTAGTCGAGCCAATCGATCAGCGGTCGAATCGACGAGTATTCCTGGTCTTCGATCAGCGCGGTATAGTAGAATGCGCGGAGGAGATAGCAGGAGGCCTTGAATTCCTGGAGGAGGCGCTTGTAGTCGATGTCGAAGCCGAGGGCTTTCGAGGTGGCGTAGAGATTCGCGCCGTCGATGAACAGCGCGACCTTTTCACGGGGATCGATCATGGGATTCGAATCTTCCATGTTCCGAGTGTCGGGGCTCACCGGGGTTGGGGATGAAAAATGACGCCGGAGAGCGTGAAATGGGCCGATCGGCCTCGGGTTCATTTTTTTGTTGGGCTCGACCTGAAAAAATCGCCGAGAGGATGATCGGAGCTAAGCATCTTATAGGAACGTCGGGTGGAAGGCCAGAACTTCATATGTAGATCACGAGTTGTTGCGAGCGTGGCGACACCGTCCTCCCGCCGGTCGTTTTCGGTCGGAGCCCCGCTTATCCGTTGCTTTTCCGCGCGCTTGGTCTTATGTCTCCGCGCTCGTATTGCCCGCGAGGAGAATGTGGAATGGCGCGCGTCACGGTCGAGGACTGCATCGACAAGGTGGAGAACCGCTTCGAGCTGGTGCTTCTGGCGAGCCATCGCGCCCGCATGATCTCGTCGGGTGCTCCGATCACCATCGATCGCGACAACGACAAGAACCCGGTCGTCGCCCTGCGCGAGATCGCCGACGAGACGATCAGCCCGGAAGATCTGAACGAGGAGTTCATCCACTCCCTTCAGAAGTTCGTCGAGGTCGACGAGCCCGAGCCGGAGCCGGTCGCGATGGTCACCGCCGCCTCCGACGACGATTCGGAGATGCAGTTCGACCGCATGTCGGAAGAAGAGCTGCTGCGCGGTCTCGAGGGCCTGGTGCCCCCGGACAAGGAAGAAGAGGACTGAGACCGCGCGCGGGATCGCTCTCGCGCCGCTCTTTCCGGCCTTTTCGACGCCCGCTTCGGCGGGCGTCTTGCGTAGCGGCACCCCGGGCGGGTCCCGCCGCTCTCTCCCCGGCCAGGACGACCCTGTCGCGCGTCCCGCGCCACTGGCGAAGGGCGATCGGCCTCTGATAAGTTTCTCGCCCCGCCCGATCCCGGGTTCGATCCGAGGTGCCCACCCGCGCCATGATGCGTCAGTACGAACTCGTCGATCTGGTGAAGCGCTACAATCCCCGTTGCGACGAGGCCCTGCTCGACAAGGCCTATGTCTACGGGATGATGAAGCATGCGCCCCAGAAACGAGCGTCGGGCGATCCCTATTTCTCCCATCCCCTCGAGGTCGCGGCGATCCTGACCGAGATGCGCATGGACGATGCCACCATCGCGGTGGCGCTGCTCCACGACACCATCGAGGATACCGACGCGACCAAGGAGGAGATCTCGCGCATGTTCGGCGCCGAGATCGCCGAACTGGTCGACAGTCTCACCAAGCTGAAGAAGCTCGACTTCGTCTCCAAGAAGACCGAGCAGGCGGAGAATTTCCGCCGCCTGTTGCTGGCGGTTGCTGCGGACATCCGCGTGTTGCTGGTCAAGCTCGCCGACCGGCTCCACAACATGCGCACGCTCCACCACATGCGCGAGGACAAGCGCCTGCGCATCGCCGAGGAGACGATGGAGATCTATGCGCCGCTCGCCGGCCGCATGGGCATGCAGAACATCCGCGAGGAACTCGAGGATCTCTCCTTCCGCAATCTCCAGCCCGACGCCTATGCCTCGATCGTGACGCGGCTGGCGCTGCTGCGCGAGGAGAACAAGAACCTCATCCCGGCGATCGAACAGGCCTTGACCGAGAAGCTCGGCTCCGACGGCATTCCCGCGCGCGTCAAGGGCCGCGAGAAGAAGCCCTATTCGATCTTCACCAAGGTTCAGCGCAAGGGCCTCTCCTTCGAGCAGCTCTCCGACATCTTCGGCTTCCGCATCGTCGTGCCGACGCTGCACGACTGCTATCACGCCCTCGGGCTCGTCCATACCACTTGGTCGATGGTGCCGGGCCGGTTCAAGGACTACATCTCGACGCCCAAGCAGAACGACTACCGCTCGATCCACACCACCGTGGTCGGTCCCGGTCGCCAGCGCGTCGAGCTGCAGATCCGCACCGAGGAGATGCACCGTTTCGCCGAATACGGCATCGCCGCCCACGCCCTCTACAAGGACGGCGACAAGATCTCCGGCGGCCGCAACATCGTCGATCTCTCGAAGGAATCCGGCGCCTATTCCTGGCTGCGCGAGACCATCGAGCGCCTCAACGACCCGAGCCTCAATCCGGAGGAATTCCTCGAGAACACCAAGCTCGAGCTGTTCCAGGATCAGGTCTTCTGCTTCACGCCCAAGGGGCGGATCATCGCCCTGCCGCGTGGCGCCACCCCGATCGACTTCGCCTATGCGGTCCACACCGACGTCGGCAACACCTGCGTCGGCGCCAAGATCAACGGCCGCATCCGCCCGGTGATGACCGAACTCGCCAATGGCGACGAGGTCGAGATCGTCCGTTCCGACGCGCAGGTGCCGCCCGCCGCCTGGGAGCAGATCGCCGTCACCGGCCGCGCCCGCGCCGCCATCCGCCGCGCCACCCGCGACGCCGTCCGCAAGCAGTTCGGCGGCCTCGGCCGGCAGATCCTGGAGCGTGCCTTCGAGCGCGCCGGCCGCACCTTCCTCGACGCCGATCTCGCCGCCGCGGTCCACCGCCTCGGCCACAATTCCTCCACCGAGGTGCTGACCGCGGTCGGGCGCGGCGAGATCGCCTCCGAGGCGGTGCTGCGCGCCGTCCATCCGGAACTCTTCGACGCGCGCGGCCAACCGGCCACGCCGCGCCCGGCCACCGGCGACGGCTGGTTCGACGCCGGCTCGACCTCCGGCGTGATGAAGTTCCGCGTCCCCGACGGCGGCTCCGACGACCGCACCTCGATCCCGATTCGCGGCCTCTCCGGCGATCTGCCGGTGCGCTTCGCCCCCAACGGCGGCGCCGTGCCGGGTGACCGCATCGTCGGCATCCTGACCCCGGGCGAGGGGATCACCATCTATCCGATCCAGTCGCCGGCCCTGAAGGCCTTCGACGAGGAACCGTCGCGCTGGCTCGACGTGCGCTGGGACATCGACCCGACCACGCCGGCCCGCTTCCCGGCCCGCATCACCATCAATTCGCTGAACGAGCCCGGTTCGCTCGCCCAGATCGCCCAGGTGATCGCCGAGAACGACGGCAACATCGACAACATCAAGATGATCCCCAAGGCCGCCGACTTCCACGAGATCCTGATCGATCTCGAGGTCTGGGACCTGAAGCACCTCACCCGCATCATCAATCAGCTGCGCGCCAAGCCGATCATCGCCTCGGCCACCCGCGTCAACGGCTGATCCTCAGGAGAATTCGAGACGATGACCCGCGACGAAGTCCTCGATGTGTTCAAGTCCTGCGGCGCTCTGCTGACCGGCCATTTCATCCTGTCGTCGGGCCTGCGCTCGCCGGTCTTCATCCAGAAGGCCCGCGTCTTCCAGTATCCCGACAAGACCGAGATCGTCTGCAAGGCGCTGGCCTCGAAGATCGGCGCCGCCGGTCTCGGCAAGATCGACGCCGTCGTCGGCCCGGCCATGGGCGGCATCATCCCGGCCTACGAGACCGCGCGTCACCTCGGCGTGCCGGCGGTGTGGACCGAGCGCGAGGCGGGCGAGATGCGCCTGCGCCGCTTCGAGCTGGCGCCGGGCGCCCGCGTCGTCATCATCGAGGACATCGTCACGACCGGCCTCTCCTCGCGCGAGACCGTGGCGGCGCTGAGGGCGATCGGCGCCGAGGTGCTGGCCGTCGCCTGCCTGATCGACCGCTCCGCCGGCAAGGCCGACTGCGGCGTGCCGCTGGTGGCGCTCGCGGAATACGAAGTGCCGGCCTATCCCGCCGACGCCTTGCCGCCCGATCTCGCCGCCCTGCCGGCGGTCAAGCCCGGCAGCCGCAACATCTGACGGGGCACGGCGGCCGGCGCGTCTTGTTCCCGCCACGCGCCGTGCCTATGTCTTCGCGAAGTCTCGGGCGCGCGCGAACACCGACCATCTCGCGCGCGCTCGGCGTTTTCCTCCTCCGACGATGCAGGGCCCGCGCGCCCCGCCGGAGATTTCCGACGCTCACGAGGATCTCCCCCATGTCCACCGCCGCCCCCTCGGGATCCCTGCGTCTCGGCGTCAACATCGACCACGTCGCCACCATCCGCAACGCGCGCGGCGGTGCTCTGCCCGATCCGGTTCGCGCCGCGCATCTGGCGCAGGCCGCCGGGGCCGACGGCATCACCGCCCATCTGCGCGAGGATCGCCGCCACATTCGCGACAGCGACATCGAACGTCTGATGGCCGAGATCGCCCTGCCGCTCAATCTGGAGATGGCGGCGACCGAGGAGATGGTCGAGATCGCCCTGCGTCATGGACCGCATGCCGCCTGCATCGTGCCGGAGCGTCGCGCCGAGCGCACCACCGAGGGCGGCCTCGACGCCGCCGGCGGGCGTGCCCATCTCGGCCCGATGATCGCCCGCCTGCGCGATCGCGGCATCCGCGTGTCGCTCTTCATCGAGCCCGATCCGCGCCAGCTCGCCGCGGCGATCGCCATGGGCGCGCCGGTGGTCGAACTCCACACCGGCAAATATTGCGATCTCCTCGACGCCGGTGAGAGCGACGCCGCCACCGCCGAACTCGCCCGCCTCGCCGCCGCCGCCGCCCACGGCGCCGCCGGTGGTCTCGAGATCCACGCCGGCCACGGCCTGACCTTCGCCAACGTCGCGCCGATCGCGGCGATTCGTGAGATCCGCGAACTCAACATCGGTCATTTCCTGATCGGCGAGGCGATCTTCGTCGGTCTCGAGGCCTCGGTGCGCGAGATGCGCCGCCTGATGGACGTGGCTCGCGCGTGACCGGCGAGGGGAGGGGCGCATGATCCTCGGCATCGGCTCGGATCTGATCGACATCCGCCGCATCGAGAAATCCCTCGAGCGGTTCGGCGAACGCTTCACCCATCGCTGCTTCACCGAGGTCGAGCGCGAGAAGTCCGACGCCCGCGCCAGCCGCGCCGCGTCCTACGCCAAGCGCTTCGCCGCCAAGGAGGCCTGCGCCAAGGCGCTCGGCACCGGCATCGCCCAAGGCGTGTCCTGGACCGAGATGGGCGTGGTCAACGAGCCCTCGGGCCGTCCCACCCTGGCGCTGGTCGGGCGCGCCGCCGAGCGGCTGGCGCGGATGACGCCGCCGGGGTTTCGCGCGCGGATCGACATCACCATCACCGACGATCACCCGATCGCCCAGGCCTTCGTCGTGATCTCCGCCTGGCCGGAAGACTGGCCCGCGCGCAGGGTGTGACCCCGATTGCGTTGCGCGCGGCCGGTCGGCGCGCTATCACCGACCGAACCGGGGATCGAAGAAAGACATGAGCGTGACGACCAAGCCCGCAGCCGAGACTTCCTGGCTCGAAACCGTGAAGGTGATCGTCCAGGCGCTGATCCTGGCGCTTCTGGTGCGCACCTTCCTGTTCCAGCCCTTCAACATCCCGTCCGGATCGATGAAGTCGACGCTGCTCGTCGGCGATTATCTCTTCGTGTCGAAATACAGCTACGGCTTCTCGCGTTTCTCCTTCCCCTGGCCGCTCGATCAGGTGAACTTCTCCGGCCGCGTCTGGGGCACGGAGCCGAAGCGCGGCGACGTCGTCGTCTTCAAGCTGCCCAAGGACAATTCGACCGACTACATCAAGCGGGTGATCGGCCTGCCCGGCGACCGCATCCGCGTCACCCAGGGCGTGCTGCACATCAACGGCGAGCCGGTGAAGCTGGAGCCGCTGCCGCCCTTCGTCGAGAAGGACTATTACGGCATCGACGTGAAGACCCGCGCCTTCAAGGAGACGCTGCCCGGCGGCGTCTCCCACACAATCCTCAAGCGCGAGGACGGTGGCTTCCAGAACAACACGCCCGAATACGTCGTTCCCGCCGGCCATTACTTCATGATGGGCGACAACCGCGACAATTCCCAGGACAGCCGCTTCCTCGACGCGGTCGGCTACGTGCCCTACGAGAACCTGATCGGCAAGGCGCGGGTCATCTTCTTCTCGATCGACGAGGGCGTCGCCCCCTGGCAGGTCTGGAACTGGCCCATGGACGTGCGTTGGAACCGCCTGTTCGGTCTCCTGTGATGAAGGCGAGCGCCTCCCTGGACGAGATCGAGGCCCGGATCGGCCACCGTTTCGCCGATCGCGATCTGCTGGTCCGTGCCCTGACCCATACCAGCGCCGTGCAGCAGCCCTCCGACAGCTACCAGCGCATGGAGTTCCTCGGCGATCGCGTCCTCGCCCTGACCGTCGCCGGCATGGTCTACCGCACCTATCCGCAGGCCGAGGAGGGCGAGCTCGCCCGCCGCCTCAACGCGCTCGTCAAGCGCGAGACCTGTGCCGACGTCGCTCGTGAACTCGGTCTCGGCGCCGCCGTGCGGCTCGGCTCGGGCGAGGCGCAGTCGGGCGGGCGCACCAAGGCGGCGATCCTCGGCGACGTGATGGAGGCGGTGATCGCCGCGATCCATCTCGATGCCGGGTTCGAGCCCGCCCGCGCCTTCGTCGAGCGGATGTGGACCGAGCGCATGCGCGCCGCGCGCGGCCCTTTGCGCGACGCCAAGACCACGCTTCAGGAATGGCTCCAGTCGCGCGGCCTTCAGGCGCCGTCCTATCGCCTCGTCTCGCGCGAGGGTCCCGATCACGATCCCGTCTTCGCCATCGCCGTCGACATCGCCGGCCCCGTCGCCGGCATGACCGGCTCGGGCCGCTCGAAGCGCGAGGCCGAACAGAACGCCGCCACCCTGGTCCTCGTGCGCGAGGGCCTCTGGAAGGAACCATCCGATGACCGAGCCTGACCATTCTCATGAAGGGTCGGCCGCGGGCCGGCCGATCCGCGCCGGCTTCGTCGCCCTGATCGGCGCCCCCAACGCCGGCAAGTCGACGCTGCTCAACCAGCTCGTCGGCTCCAAGGTGTCGATCGTCACCCACAAGGTGCAGACCACCCGCTCACTGGTGCGCGGCATCGCCATCGAGGGGCAATCCCAGGTCATCTTCGTCGACACCCCCGGCATCTTCAATCCGCGCCGGCGGCTCGACCGCGCCATGGTGACGACCGCCTGGGGCGGCGCCGCCGACGCCGACGTCGTCGCCTGCCTGATCGACGCCAAGAAGGGGATCGACGAGGCGGCCGATGCGGTCTTCGAGAAGCTCGCGGCGATGAACCACCGCAAGATCCTGATCCTCAACAAGGTCGATCTCCTGCGCCGCGACGCGCTGCTGGCGCTGACCGCCGCCGCCAACGAGCGCATCCCCTTCGAGCGCACCTTCATGGTCTCGGCGCTGAACGGCGACGGCGTGCCCGACGTGCTCACTTGGCTCGCCGGCGAGATGCCGGAAGGCCCGTGGCTCTATCCCGAGGACCAGATCTCGGACCTGCCGCTGCGCCAGCTCGCCGCCGAGATCACCCGCGAGAAGGTCTTCCTGCGCCTCCACGACGAATTGCCCTACGAGTCGACCGTGGAGACCGAACAGTGGAAGGAGCAGAAGGACGGCTCCGTCCGCGTCGAGCAGACGATCTACGTCGCCCGCGAGAGCCAGAAGCGCATCGTCATCGGCGCCAAGGGCGAGACCATCAAGGCCGTCTCCATGGCCGCACGCAAGGACATCGCCGAGGCGGCCGATTGCCCGGTCCACTTGTTCCTCTTCGTCAAGGTGCGCGAGAACTGGTCGGACGACCCCGAGCGCTATCGTCAGATGGGTCTGGAACTGCCGAAGGAGTGAGGCGGTCCGCTTCCGGCCGAGGATGAGCCTCCCATGGAATGGAGCGACGTCGGTGTGGTGCTCGGCACGCGGCGGCTCGGCGAGGCGGATGCGCTCGTCGAGCTGATGACCCGCGATCACGGCCGCCACCTCGGCGCCGTCAAGGGCGGCCGCTCCAAGAGCCGCGTCGCCATGCTCCAGATCGGCAACCGCCTCGACGTGGTCTGGCGCGCCCGCCTCGACGAGCACATGGGCTCCTATGTGGTCGAGCCGGCCGATGCCCGCGCCGCCGCCCTCATGGCCGACCCGCTGGCGCTGAACGGCATCCAGACGCTGGCGGCGCATCTGCGCCTCCTGCCCGAGCGCGATCCCCATCCCGATCTCTTCGCCGATCTCGAGCTTCTGCTCGACCGCTTCGACCACCCCCGCCTCGTGGGCGAGCTGATGGTGCGGTTCGAACTGGCGGTGATCGAGGCGCTCGGCTTCGGGCTCGATCTCTCCGAATGCGCGCTGACCGGGGAGGGGGCCGACACCGCCGATCTCGCCTGGGTCAGCCCCAAGACCGGGCGCGCCGCCGGGCGCGCCGCCGGTGCGCCCTGGGCCGATCGACTGTTGCCCTTGCCCCGCTTCCTCGCCGCCGTCGAGGCGCCCGCCGGCTGGGGCCGGGTGGCGACGCCGGAGCTGCGCGCCGGTCTCGACCTGACGCGCCACTTCTTCCAGCGTCACGTCTGGGAGGCGCGCGGCATCGTCCCGCCGGCGACCCGCGACGGCTTTCTCGCCGCGCTCGCCCGCGCGCTCGAGGCCGAGGATCGAGACGCGCGCTGACGGTCAGTCGCGGTCGCGCCGGACGAAGGCCTCGACGGCGCCGCCGATCTCCAGTCGCCGCACCTTGGACGGGGCGCTCGGCGAGGACCAGTCGACGTCGCAGGCGCGCTTGACGAGCGGCACCAGATCCCACAGCGGCGAGCGCGCGTCGCGGTCGCCGCCGGCCGAGAGGATCTCCCGCTGCCGGCGCAGCAGCTCCGCGAAGTCGTCGGCCGGGATCGCCGGGCAGAACAGATAGCCCTGGTACTCGTGACAATTGCGTGCCTTGAGCCAGGCGAGCTGTTCCTCGGTCTCCACCCCCTCGGCGACGATCTTCATGTCGAGCAGGCGGCACATGCCGATGATCAGCTCGGCCAGCGCCGGCCGCGTCTCCAGCGTGGCGACGAAGGAGCGGTCGATCTTGAGCGTGTCGATCGGATGGCGCTGGATCGTCCCGAGATTGGAATAGCCGGTGCCGAAGTCGTCGATGGCGATGGAGAGACCGAGATCGGCGAGCGCGCGCAGGGTCGCCGCCGAGGTCTCGTCGTTGCCCATCAGCATCGATTCGGTGATCTCGATCTGCAGGAGCCGCGGATCGCACCCGGTCTCCGTCACCACGTCGGCGACGATGCCGGCGAGGCGCGGGTCGCGGAACTGCCGCGCCGAGAGATTGACCGAGACCGAGATGTCGTGCCCCTCCGCCGCCCAGGCGCGCTGTTGCAGCGCCGCCTCGCGCAGCACGCAGGCGCCGATGCGATCGATCAGGCCGGTCTTCTCGGCGAAGGGAATGAAGGCGCCGGGCAGCACGAGCCCGAGCGTCGGATGATGCCAGCGCAGCAGCGCCTCGGTGCCGACGATCCGCTCGCTGCCGATCTCCAGCCGCGGCTGGTAATAGACCTCGAACTCGCCGAACTCGAGCGCCCGCCGCAGGCTCGATTCCAACATCAGCTGCGCCTCGACCTCCGCCTTCATGGCCTGGGTGAAGACCTCCCAGCGCGCGCAGCCGAGCGTCTTGGCGTTGTACATCGCCAGATCCGCGTGGCGCATCAAGGTGTCGAGGTCGCGCCCGTCGCGCGGATAGAGGCTGATGCCGATCGAGGCGGTGACCGAGAGGTCGAGGTCGCCGATCCGTAAGGGACGATCGAGCACCTCGAGGATCCGCCGCGCGACCGCCGCCGCCCGGTTCTCGTCGTCGGCGAGCGACAGACACACCAGGAATTCGTCGCCGCCGAGCCGCGCCAGGAAGTCCTCCGCCCGGACCGCCTCGGCGAGCCGCCGCGACACCGCCACCAGGAGCCCGTCGCCGACCGGATGGCCGAGCGAATCGTTGATCGTCTTGAAGCGGTCGAGGTCGACGAAGAGGATCGCCACCCGGCTGCCGTCACGGTCGGCCGCGGCGAGCCGCCGGGCGATCTCCGGCGCGATCACGGAGCGGTTGGGCAGGCCGGTCAGCGTGTCGTGCTCGGCGAGATAGCGCACCTGCGCCTCGGCCGCCTTGTGGCCGGTGACGTCCGTCTCGCTGACCAGCAGCGCGGGCAGACCGCTCACCGCGTCGTGGCAGTGGCGCGCCGAGATTTCGTGCCAGCGATGGCCCTGGGCGGTGGTCACCCGGGCCTGCGTCAGGGCGGTGCCGCTCGTCCGCAGCGCCTCGACGATCCGCTCGTGATCGGCGGGGTCGACGAAACGGTCGGAGAACGCCTCGCCGCCGCGCGCGCGGGCCTGCCGCGAGGCGGGATTGCGATAGAGGGCGCGTCCGCGCGGATCGTAGAGCGTGATCATTACCGGCGTGTGCAACAGCGCTTCGGCGCTGCGCAGCCGCTCCGGCGTGTCGTTGATCTCGGCGAGCGCCTCGCACAGCATCCCCATGCGACCGTCGTCGAGACGATGGCCGGAGAAGATCACCCGGAGCGTGGTCGGCACGCCCGCCGGATAGAGGGTCCACACCTCCGAGAACCGCGCGTCGTTGCGCTCGAAGTCGGCGCGGTATTGCCGGAGCCGCGCCCGCACCGAGGCCGACATGTCGGCGCTCATGTCACGCGCGACGAGATCCTCGAGGCTCTCCGCCCGCCACATCCGAAGGCCCGAGGGATTGGCCCAGACCACCCGCGCCCGGTCGATGTCGAACAGCCAGACCGGCGTGTCCAAGCGCTCGATCACCGTCCGCCCGAACTCGAGGTTCGCCCGATCGCCCCCGTCCGCCGGGGCGGCGGCAGGGGCGTGGGGCGGTCCGGAGAGGGATGAAACCATGAAGCGACTCGCGAAACGTCGTTGTTCGTCGAGAATTACCCGACCGGCACATCCCGCCAATCTCGATTCGTATGATTGAACAATCGTAAATGGTCGCAGGTATTCCGTAACGTCACGCGACATCAAGGAAAGGGAGCGGTCCGGGGCTCAGCCCAGACCGCTGCCGACCAGGATCAGCGCCAGGATCTGCGGCGAGAGGATGCGCAGGCCCATCACCAACGGATAGACCGTGGCATAGGCGAGCGACTGCGCCTCGGAGTTCCGCGCCATGGCGTTGGCGAAGGCGAGCGCCGGCGGGTCGGTCATCGATCCGGAGAGCACGCCGCACAAGGTGAGATAGTCGACCTTCAGAATCGTCTTGGCGACGAAGGCGGTGACCATCAGCGGCACCAGCGTGATCAGCGCGCCCCAGGCGACCCAGGAGAGACCGTCGCCGTTGGTGAGCGTGTCCAGGAAATGGGCGCCGGACTTGAAGCCGACCACCGCCAGGAACAGCACGATGCCGAGTTCGCGCAGGGCGTGGTTGGCGATCGGCGGCATGAACCAGACGAACGAGCCGACGTGACCCACCCGCGACAGGATGATCGCCGCGAGCAGCGGCCCGCCGGCGAGCCCGAGCTTGATCGGCGCGCTGCCGAGCAGGCCGAAGGAGAGGTCGATCGACCCCAGCGCGATGCCGAAGGCGATGCCGATGAACATCGGGATCGGATCGAACTCCTTCAGACGCTGTTCCGAATTGCCGACGAAGCCGGCGACCTTCTCGAGGTCCTCGCGGCGGCCGATCACGTTGAGAATGTCGCCGAACTGGAGCTTCAGCGCCGGCGGCGCCACCAGTTCGACGCCGGTGCGCACGACGCGGGAGATGCGCACGTCGAAGCGGCCCTCGAGATTGAGCGCGGCGATCGACTGGCCGAGCACGTGGTCGGAGGTGACGACGATGCGCTCCCAGGTGAGATCGGTGCCCTTGGTGGTGAGCGGCACGCCGTGGACGGTGCCGAGCCCGGCCGCGACCTCGCGGAGCCGCTCCGTCGGCCCGACCAGATGCAGCACGTCGCCGACGTCGACCCAGGTGGTGTCGTGCGGCACGCGCAGCTGGCCGGCGCGCATCAGGCGGGAGACCACGACGTCGCCGGCGTCGAGCCCGGGCAACTGCGAGATGGTGCGATCGGCGAGCGCCTCGATCGTCACTTCGACGTCGAGCGTGCCGATCGAGGCGACCTCCTGCCGGCGCCTCGCCTCGAATTCCTTGGCGACCCGCTCCGGATCGATGCGGAAGACGCTGCGCACGGCCATCATCGTCAGGAGAATGCCGACGATGCCGAACGGATAGGCGACGGCATAGCCGAGGCCGGTCAGCCCGACGTCGCTGCCGGGAAGGCCCATGTCGCGCAACACCTGCTGCGCCGCGCCGAGCGACGGCGTGTTGGTGACCGCGCCCGAGAGGACGCCGAGGATCGCCGGCAGCGGCACGCCGGCGAAGACGTGGATCAGCCCGGCCGTGATCGCGCCGGAGACGACGATCGTCGCGGCGATCAGATTGAGCTTCAGACCGGACTTCTTCAGCGCCGTGAAGAAGCCGGGGCCGACCTGGATGCCGATCGTGTAGACGAAGAGGATCAGGCCGAACTCGCGCACGAAGTCGAGCACCTCGGCCTCGAGATGCAGCCCCAGCCGGCTGGCGATGTCGCCGACCACCAGCCCGGCGAAGAGCACGCCGCCGATCCCCAGGCCCGCGCCCTTGACGGTCACGCGCCCCAGCATCAGCCCGAAGGTGCCGATGATCGACAGGGCCATCACGGCGAGCGCCACGCCGGACATGCCGGTGATGAAATGCCAGATCATGTCGGACCCCCGGGTAGGCTCGTGACGGAGCTCTGAGCTGCCGCAGTGCAATATGGTCGTCGCGAAACGACCGATTCTTCGACTATGTCGACTTTCGCACTGCCGCATCGAGGGAAATACCGATTGTGTTTTCAGACCTTTGGCGTAAGACGAAAGTCGCCCGTTTGCCGCCGATGCACGTTCTCTTCGACGGTTCGTCGCGGCGGGCGGCTTCATGCTCCGGGAGATGCGGCATGCGGGAAGGCGAGGACGATCCGGTGATCACGCGGCATCGCGATCTCGAGAAGATCGCCAACGCGGCCCTGCGGGCCGGCCGCGTCGCCATGGAGAGCGGCGCCAACGTCCGCGCCGTCCACGACGTCTGCGCCGCCGTCGCGCGCGGCCTCGGCGCCGAGGACGTCGGCCTGCGCTCGGGCTACGCCTCGCTCTCGATCACCGTCAGCGCCGGGGAGAACACGATCACCCGGATGAGTTCGGTCGGCCGCCTCGGCGTCAATCAGCGCCTCGACACCGAGGTGCGCCGGCTCGCCGGCCGGGTCGGCGGCGGCGGCTTCGTCCCCGCGTCCGTCCACGGCGAGATCGACCGGCTGTTGCGCGAGACGCCGCGCCATCCGAGTTGGCTGGTCGCCGTCGCCACCGGCACGGCCTGCGCCGCCTTCGGCCGGCTGCTCGGCATCGATTGGGCGGCCTTCCTGCCGGTGCTGGTCGCCGGCGCCCTCGGCCAGGAACTGCGCCATCGGCTCTTGTCCGCCGGCGTCAACGTCTTCGTGGTGGTCGGCATCATCGCCTTCGTCGCGGCGACCCTCGGCGGCATCGGCGCGCGGACGGTGGGGTCTTCGACCGTCGCCATGGCGATGATGGCCTCGATCCTCCTCCTCGTCCCCGGCGTGCCCGCCACCAATGCCCAGACCGACATCATGGACGGGTTCCCGACCGTCGGCAGCGCCCGCGCGGTCTGGGTGATCATGGTGATGGTCTTCGCCTCCGCCGGCATCTGGCTCGCGCTCGCGCTGATGGGAGTGACCCTGTGACGATCGATCTCGCGCCTCTCGCCGCGCCCGCGCTGCACGTGCTCCATCAGGCCTTCTTCGGCGCCGTCGCCGCCTGCGGCTTCGGCGTCCTCTTCAACTTCGGCCCGCGCTGCCTCGCCTGGGCGACCGGCTTCGGCGCCGTCGCCCTGGCGATCCGCACCCTCGGGCTCGATGCCCGCTGGAGCCTCGAGGCGGCCTCCTTCGCCGCCGCCGTCGCCACCGGCTCGCTCGCCCTGGTGTTCCGCCGCCGCCTCGGCGCCGCCACCGAGACGATCGCGCTCGCCGGCTGCATTCCGATGATTCCCGGCGCCTTCTTCGGTCAGGCCCTGCTCGGCTTCTTCGCCCTGACGTCCCCCGACGCGGTCGGGGTCGAGGCGACGGTGTTCCAGTCGATCCAGGCGCTGCTGCGCGTGATCTTCACGCTCGGGGCGATCGGCGCCGGTCTCGCCATCCCCGTCCATCTGGTTCGGCCGGGACGGCTGTGACTTACCCGGCCCGCCGGGCGGCCGCGCCCTTGCCCCGAACCGCTCCTCCGGGCTAACTCGTGCCATGGGAAAGCGCGTGATTCCGCCCTCGGGCGATGGTGAAGACGATGGTTCGGGGCCCGGCGGCGAAGTGTTGCCGGTCAATCTGCGCGACGCGCTCGAGGAGCGCTATCTCGCCTACGCCCTCTCGACCATCATGCACCGGGCCCTGCCCGACGTGCGCGACGGTCTGAAGCCGGTCCATCGGCGCCTCCTCTACGCCATGCGCGAGCTGCGCCTCGCCCCCGACGCCGCCTTCAAGAAATGCGCCCGCGTCGTCGGCGACGTCATCGGCAAATATCATCCGCACGGCGATCAGGCGGTCTACGAGGCGATGGTCCGCCTCGCCCAGGATTTCGCCCAGCGCTATCCGCTGGTCGACGGCCAGGGCAACTTCGGCAACATCGACGGCGACAATGCCGCCGCCATGCGCTACACCGAGGCCCGCCTGACCGACGTCGCCATCCTCATTCTGGAAGGCCTCGACGAGGACGCGGTCGACTTCCGGCCCAACTACGACGGCTCGGAAGACGAGCCGGTGGTCCTGCCCGGCGCCTTCCCCAATCTCCTCGCCAACGGCTCCTCCGGCATCGCCGTGGGCATGGCGACTTCGATCCCGCCGCACAACGCCCACGAGCTCTGCCAGGCGGCGCTGCGGCTGATCGAGAAGCCCGACACTCCGATCGAGGATCTGGTCGCGCTGGTCCCCGGCCCCGACTTCCCGACCGGCGGCATCATCGTCGAATCGAAGTCCTCGATCCTCGAGAGCTATCGCAGCGGCCGTGGCGGCTTCCGCCTGCGCGCCCGCTGGGAGAAGGAGGATCTCGAGCGCGGCATGTGGCAGGTGGTGGTCACCGAGATCCCCTATCAGGTCGCCAAGAGCCGCCTGATCGAGAAGCTCGCCGACCTCATCAACGAGAAGAAGGCGCCGCTGCTCGAGGACGTGCGCGACGAATCGACCGAGGACGTCCGCATCGTCCTGGTGCCGAAGTCGCGCAACGTCTCGCCCGAGCTCCTGATGGAGAGCCTGTTCAAGCTCACCGAACTCGAGTGCCGCATCTCTCTCAACATGAACGTGCTCTCCAAGGGCACGATCCCCGGCGTGCTCGGCCTCAAGGACGTGCTCGTCCAGTGGCTCGATCATCAGAAGGACGTCCTCGTCCGCCGCTCCGAGCACCGTCTCGCTCAGATCGAGAAGCGGCTCGAGATCCTCGGCGGGCTCCTCGTCGCCTATCTCAATCTCGACGAGGTGATCCACATCATCCGCACCGAGGACGAGCCGAAGCCGGTCCTGATGGAGCGTTTCTCCATCACCGACGTCCAGGCCCAGGCCATCCTCGACATGCGCCTGAAGAACCTGCGCAAGCTCGAGGAATTCGAGATCCGCAAGGAGTTCGACGAACTCACCGAGGAAGCCGCCCAGATCCGCGCCCTGCTCGCCTCCGAGGAGAAGCAGTGGAAGATCGTGGCGCGCGGCATCCGCCGGGTCGCCGCGAAGTTCGGCCCCGAGACCCCGCTCGGCAAGCGTCGCACCACCTTCGCCGACGCCCCCGATCACGACACGGCGGCGGTCGAGATGGCGATGATCGAGCGCGAGCCGATCACCGTCGTCGTCACCGAGAAGGGCTGGGTGCGCACCCTCAAGGGCCACATCGACGATCTCTCGCGGCTCGAGTTCAAGCAGGGCGACAAGCTGCGCATCGCCTTCAAGGCCGAGACCACCGACAAGCTGATCGTCTTTTCGACCGGCGGCCGCTTCTTCACCCTCGAGGCCTCGAAACTGCCGGGCGGCCGCGGCCACGGCGAGCCGATCCGCCTCCAGTGCGACATGGATCAGGACCAGGACGTGCTCGACGTCTTCGTCCACGTCCCCGGTCGCCGTCTTCTGACCGTCGCCAAGTCCGGGCGCGGCTTCGTCGTCGCCGAGAACGAGGTGATGGCCCAGACCCGCAAGGGCAAGCAGGTGCTCAACGTCGCCGCCGGCGACGAGGCGCGGCTCTGCGTCGAGGTGCCCGAGGGGGCGAGCCATGTCGCGGTCATCGGCGACAATCGCAAGATGCTGGTGTTCCCGCTCGCGCAGGTACCGGAGATGACGCGGGGCGCCGGCGTCCGGCTCCAGAAGTACCGCGACGGCGGCATCGCCTCGCTGAAGTGCTTCGTCGGCGAGACCGGGCTCACCTGGACCGACAGCGCCGGCCGCGCCTATGTCCGTTCCCTGACGGAGTTGAGCGACTGGCTCGGCAATCGCGGCGACGCCGGGCGCCTGCCGCCCAACGGCTTCCCCAAGACCAATCGCTTCGACAACGGCTGATCCCGCCGATTGCGACGTCGTGGCCGGGCGGAAGAAACACGCACGACGTATGCCCGTAACAGGACGCTGCGATAAGATGCGACGAACCGGCCGCCCCCGCCGAAAGGCGCGGGGAGACGCGGTCGGCAGGGATGCGCGGGCCCGACGCGCGCGCCGAAGAGAGGAAGCAAACCATGTCCTATCTGCGTAAGGGTGTCTCCGGCGAGCCGGTCAAGATCCTCCAGGCCAAGCTCGGCGTCGCTGCCGACGGCGAATTCGGCTCCGGCACCGAGAAGGCGCTGAAGGACTTCCAGACTGCCCACGGCCTCGCCGCCGACGGCATCGCCGGCCCCGACACCTTCATGGCCATGGGCCTCGGCGAACTGGTCCTGCTCGGCGTCGGCACCAAGGGCGCCGCCGTCAAGAAGCTGCAGGAGGCGCTCGGCCTCGCCGCCGACGGCATCTTCGGCAAGGGCACCAAGGCCGCCGTGGTCGCCTTCCAGGAGAAGAACGGCCTCGACGCCGACGGCTTCGCCGGCCCGGCCACCCTCGCCAAGATCGCCGCCTTCGCCGGCACCGTGACCGCTGATCAGGTCGCCAAGTCCGAGGCACCGGCCGGCTCGACCCCGTCGGGCGAGGCCCTGCCGACCGCGCCGGGCGCCACCGCCGATGCCGGCGAGGCCGCGCCGTCGAAGTCGATCTGGGGCACCGTCAAGGGCTGGTTCTCCTGACCTCGAGAGGCGACCGGGTTCACCGGCGCCGCCGTCCCGCGACGAATCGCGAAATGAAGAGGGCCGTCCCGGAAAGGGGCGGCCCTCTTTTCACGTCGTTCACCATGTTTCGCACCGCAGCATCACTGTTGCCCCTCCGGCATGTCCCTCGGTTGCGCTGTGGACGAACTGTGGATAGTTTCCGGGTTGTCCTTTCGTCACACCTCACGTGTCGCGATGGGGCAGGCTAGTATGGCCGCGTACGGACAGGGGTCTGGTTCGGGGGGACTGATCCGATGGCGACGATCGAAATTCTCTCTGGGGACTTCGAGAGAGACACCACGCGTATCCGCTATTCCGAGGCGGGGCGCGCCTTTCTCAGACTGCGATCGAACGACGGGCACGTCGAGGACCTGTTCCTCGAGAACGAGGTCGTCGGGGCCGCCGAGGCCGGCGAGGGTCCGACCGCGCGCGATCGCGGCGAGGGTGTCCGCTCGACCGAAAAGCGCCTCTTCGTCGTGTTGCTGCGGGGCGGACGCAAGTTCGTGGCGCGCGGCGACTTCGACGCCATGATCGAATTCGAGACCGCACCGCTTCCCGCCGATCAACGGCGCGAGCGCCTCGCCCGTCTCCAGGCCTCGCGGGTCACCCGCGCCGCCACCGCGAGCGGACCGGCCGCCTGGTTCGGCCCCGGTTTCTTCGCGCGCCTGCTGCCGGGCCGCTGAGCGCGGCACCGCGCGGGGCGATCGGTTTCGGCTCGAGCGGGCGTCCGCGCCCGGACGGGGCGGGCATGCTCGTCGCTCCACCGCGCGGCGAACGCACGGCGAGCCGGCCTCTTCGAATCGTCTCGAGCGAAGGCCGGCGCGGATCGGCGTCGGCCGGTCGGCCCGTGCCCCGGAGCCCGTGTCGGGCCGTGACCACGGGAGGGCCCGGCGAATCGGGCCCGGCGCGGTGGATCTCAGGGCGTGTCGACGCGTTCCCACCCGTCGGGGCCGAGATGCTCCTGCGGCAGGAAGCGGCGCTTGTAGGCCATCTTCTTCGACCCCTCGACCCAATAGCCGAGATAGACGTAGGGCAGTCCGTGCCGGGCGGCGCGGCGGATGTGGTCGAGAATCATGAAGGTGCCGAGCCCGCGCGTCTCCTCGTCGGGCTCGTAGAAGGAATAGACCATCGACAGCCCGTCGGAGAGCAGGTCGGTCAGCGCCACCGCGACCAGCGGCCCCTGGCCGCGCCCGGTGATCGCGGTATCCGGGCCGCGTCGGCGATATTCGATCACCATCGTGTCGACATGGGTGTCCTCGATCATCATCGAGTAGTCGATCACCGTCATGTCGACCATGCCGCCGTCGGAATGACGGGCGTCGAGATAGGCGCGGAACAGCGAATACTGTTCCGAGGTCGGCAGCGCGCCCTGTTCGACGCCGATCAGGTCGTCGTTGGTCTTGAGAACCCGCTTGAAGCCGCGGCTCCACAGGAAGTCGGCGACGTCGATGCGCACCGAGACGCAGGCTCGGCAACCGTCGCAGGCCGGCCGATAGGCGATGTTCTGCGAGCGGCGAAACCCGCCCTGCGTGAGCACGTCGTTGAGACCCGAGGCGCGCATCCCCACGAGATGGGTGAAGACCTTCCGTTCCTGATGATCGGGCAGGTAGGGGCAGGGCGCGGGCGCCGTCAGGTAGAATTGCGGTGCGTCGAGCGGATGCTGCGTCATCGGCCCTCCTCGGTCCTGCCCCGGCCACGCGGCGGCGACCCGCCGCGATCGGCCGCGCGCGCCGGTCCGACGCGAAACGATAGCGCGCTCTCCCCTCGTCGAGAAGGGGATCGAGCGGCTTCGCGCCTCTTGATCGTTCGATATGTCAGCGCCCGGTGAGAGCCAGCACGCGCGCGTCCATCACCAGCACGCCGATCGCCAGATCCTGCAGCAACTGCCGGCGCTCGGTGAAGAGCCCGACGAGGTGGATCAGCGGCGTCAGCGCGACGCTGAGGGCGTAGAAGATCACCACGTGCATCAGCGCCGTCAGCCCGTCGGGACGGCGTCCATCGGTGGTGCGCATCGAGAGGCCCATGGCGCGCATGCCCGGCGTCGCCGACTCCGGCCCGCCGAGCGTTCCGACGGTATAGAGCACGCCGAGGATCGGCCACAGCGCCGGATAGATCAGCCACGCCAGACCGAAGGTGGCGATGCCGAGGAAGAACACGACGACCGCCGCCATCAGCCACAGCACCGACACGCCGATCACGTCGAAGACATAGGCCATCGCCCGGCGCGACAGCACCTGCTCGAACAGATCCGGCTCGAGCGCCGGGTCGAACAGATGGCGAATGGTGATCTCGCGGGTGGGTCGGGTCATCGACGGGCCTCGGTTGGCGGCAGCGTCAGACAAGATGGGGGCTGCCGCGCCTCGCCACAAGAGACGTGCGGAAATCCCCATGGTTCCGCCGCCGCCCCGCGATTGACGCATCCGTGAAGCCTCGCTACCCCTGGAGAAGACCCCGACGTCGTGAAGAGATCCCGCCAGAGGATCCGTGAGGCGAGCCGTGCGCGTCTCGTGCGGCGAGGGAAGGGAGCGACCATGAACTTCGAATATTCCGAGGAAACCCGCGCCTTTCGCGACATGGCCTCGGCCTTCGCCGCCGCCGAACTGGCGCCCAACGCGCGCGCCTGGGACGAGACCTCGACCTTCCCGCTCGAAACTCTGCGCGCCGCCGCCGCCCTCGGGCTCGGAGCGATCTACGTCGGCGACGACGTCGGCGGCTCCGGCCTCGGCCGGCTCGACGCGGCGGTGATCTTCGAGGAACTGTCGCGCGGTTGCACCTCCACCTCCGCCTTCCTCACCATCCACAACATGGCCTCGTGGATGATCGACCGATGGGGCACGGACGAGCAGCGCCGAAAATGGCTGCCGCGCCTCGCCACCATGGAGATCGTCGCGAGCTACTGCCTGACCGAGCCGGGCGCCGGATCGGACGCCGCGAGCCTCGCCACCAAGGCCGTGCGCGACGGTGATCATTACGTCCTCGACGGGTCCAAGGCCTTCATCTCCGGCGGCGGCACCTCCGACGTCTACGTGGTGATGGCGCGCACCGGCGGCCCCGGCCCCAAGGGCATCTCGGCGATCGTCGTCGAGAAGGGCACGCCCGGTCTCTCCTTCGGCGCCGACGAGAAGAAGATGGGCTGGAAGAGCCAGCCGACCGCCGCCGTGATCTTCGAGAATTGCCGGGTGCCGGTCGAAAACCGCATCGGCGCCGAGGGCGAGGGCTTCTCCATCGCCATGGCCGGTCTCGACGGCGGCCGCCTCAACATCGCCGCCTGTTCGCTCGGCGCCGCCGCCGAATGCCTCGACCGGACCCTCGCCTACGTCAAGGAGAGGAAGCAGTTCGGCCAGCCGATCGGCGACTTCCAGGCCCTGCGCTTCCGCCTCGCCGACATGGCGACCGAGCTCGAGGCCGCCCGCCTGATGGTCCATCGTGCCGCCTGGATGCTCGACCGCAAGGATCCGAAGAAGGCCGACGCCGCCGTCACCCGCGCCTGCGCCATGGCCAAGCGCTTCGCCACCGACGCCGGCTGGAAGGTGGTCGACGAGGCCTTGCAGCTGCACGGCGGCTACGGTTATCTCGCCGACTACGAGATCGAGCGCTTCGCCCGCGACACCCGCGTCCACCGCATCCTCGAGGGCACCAACGAGGTCATGCGCCTCATCATCGCCCGCTCGCTGATCGACGATTGAAGGCTCGCCAGAGACCATGACCTCCGTTCCGACCGAAGACGTCCGTTTCGAGATTCGTGGCCGCGCCGGCGTGATCACCCTCGATCGCCCCAAGGCGCTGAACGCGCTCACCCTGCCGATGGTTCTCGCCATGACCGAGCGGCTCGACGCCTGGGCCGCCGATCCGGCCGTCGCCCACGTCGTGCTGACCTCCGCGTCGGAGAAGGCCTTCTGCGCCGGCGGCGACATCCGCCACATCCACGACATGGGCCGCGCCGGCGAGCCGGGGCTCACCGACTTCTTCCGCGACGAATATCGGCTGAACACGAAGATCCATCGATATCCGAAGCCTTTCACCTCGCTGATCGACGGCATCTGCATGGGCGGCGGCGTCGGCCTCTCGGCCCATGCGCCCTTCCGGGTCGGGTCGGAGAAGACCCTCTTCGCCATGCCCGAGGTGTCGATCGGCTTCTTCCCCGACGTCGGCGGCACCCACATGCTCTCGCGCATGCCGGGCGAGACCGGCGCCTTCCTCGCCATGTCCGGCGGACGGCTGAAATGGGCCGATTGCCTCCACGTCGGCTTCCTGTCGCACACGGTCGAGAGCGCCCGCATGGGCGAGTTGCTCGCCGCGCTCTGCGTCGCCGATCACCCCGGCGCGGTCCTCGAGGCGTTCCGCGTCGATCCCGGCGCGGCGCCGCTCGCCGGCCGCCGCGCGGCGATCGACCGGATCTTCACCGGCGACGACGCGAGCGCGATTCTCGCCCGTCTCGAGGTCGAGGAGGGCCCCGACGGCGATTGGGCGAAGGCGCTGGCGGCGGAGATTTCCGCCAAATCGCCGACCTCGGTCGCGATCGCCTTGCGCCAGGTGCGGATCGGCGGTTCTCTCTCCTTCGAGGACGGCATGCGGACCGAATACCGCATCGTCTCGCGCATTCTGCAGGGCCTCGACTTCTACGAGGGGGT
Organism: Pinisolibacter aquiterrae; assembly: GCF_019160155.1. GTDB lineage: Bacteria > Pseudomonadota > Alphaproteobacteria > Rhizobiales > Ancalomicrobiaceae > Pinisolibacter > Pinisolibacter aquiterrae. The sequence goes on along the minus strand of NZ_JAFNIH010000023.1, from coordinate 253,293 downwards.
CCGCTCGGTCCTGATCGACCGCGACAACCGGCCGAGCTGGCATCCCGCGACCCTCGCCGAGGTGTCGCCGGCCGAGATCGAGGCCCATTTCACCACCATCCCCGCGGACGGCGATCTCGCCGTCTGAGGGACTTTCGGGAGACGAGACGCGATGGCCCGTATCGAGACGACCGCCGCCGCGACCCGCGCGTGGATCGACGACCGCCCGCCGGTGCGCTGGCGGCTCATCCTCGACGTCTTCCTGCGCCTCGTCTCGGTCGGCCACCTGGTCTGGGCGCTGTGGGAATGGGCCGCGCTGATCGGTCTGGTGCCGCCCCTCGGGGTGGTCGAGACCAAGGCGCATCTGCCGCGTCAGGGCGCGGCCTATTTCTTCGCCGGGGTCGATCCGATCGCCGCCGTCGGCCTGTGGCTCGGCTCGACCTGGGGCGTCGCGACCTGGCTGGTCGCCACCTTCGCCCGGATCCTGATCCACACCGCCTACGCCGGCATCTTCGACTGGACGCCACCTTGGACCGCCTTCCAGGTGGCGACCTTGGCGCTCTATCTGCTGCTCTTCTTCCTGTCCGAACGCGCCGAGCGCGAGGAGAAGAAGAAGCGCCGCCGTCCCGAGTGACCATCGCCCGCGCCTCGGACGTCGGCCCTCGCCCGCGTCCGGTCGCGGCGGCCGAGGTCCCTCGCAATCACTCGAGCAAGGCGGCGAAGTCCGCCCAGGGGAGAAACGCATGTCTCGGATCGTCTTCATCGGCCTCGGCAACATGGGGCTCCCCATGGCCGCCAATCTGGTTCGCGCCGGCCACGTCGTGACCGGCCTCGACCTCTCCGGCGACGCGCTCGCCCGCCTCGTGGAGGCCGGCGGCCGCGCCGGCACCTCGCTCGCCGAGGCGGTGGCCGACGCCGAGGTGGTCGTGTCGATGCTGCCGGAAGGCCGGCACGTCGAGGCGGTCTATGCCGGCGAGGAGGGCGTCTTCGCCCATGCCCCGCACGGCTGCCTCTTCATCGACAGCTCGACCATTCATGTCGAGAGCGCTCGCAAGGTCGCCGGCATGGCCGCCGCGCGTGGCTTCGACATGGCCGACGCGCCGGTCTCCGGCGGCGTCGGCGGGGCGGCGGCGGCGACCCTGACCTTCATGGTCGGCGGCAGCGACACCGCCTTCGGCCGCGCCGAGCCGATCCTCGCGGCGATGGGCAAGACCATCGTCCACGCCGGGGCCTCCGGCGCCGGTCAGGCCGCCAAGATCTGCAACAACATGATCCTCGGCATTTCCATGGTCGCGGTGTGCGAGGGCTTTGCGCTCGCCGAGAAGCTCGGCCTCGACGCGCAGAAGCTGTTCGACATCGCCTCCACCTCGTCCGGTCAGTGCTGGTCCTTGACCACCTATTGCCCGGTGCCGGGCCCGGTGCCGACGAGCCCCGCCAATCGCGGCTATACCCCGGGCTTCGCCGCGGCGATGATGCTGAAGGACCTGAAGCTCTCCCAGGACGTCGCCTCCGCCGCCGGTCAGGCGACCCCGCTCGGCGCCGAGGCGGCGCAGCTCTATCGTCTCTTCGTCGATCAGGGCAACGCGGGCCGCGACTTTTCGGCGCTGTTCGAGTTCCTCAGGGGCGGCAAGAGCGCCTGATCCGGGGAAACGATCGGGATACACGCCGTCGGTATGGGTTAACAGGACGCCCCATCCGTGCTACCCGCCTCACCGTGCCCATGTGACGATCTCGTCACAGGGATGGTGTCAGGCCGAGAAGGGACCGTTCCATGTCCGCCCCGAAGACGGAAATCACCGGACGCGGAGTCGTCTCCGCGCTCGGCTCGACGATCGCGGATTTCGAAGCCGCGCTGCTTTCGGGGGCTTGTGGCATCGGCGACATTTCCGACATCGCGCCCGGCCTCAAGTTCACCAACGGCGCGCCGGTCCGCGACTTCGACCCCGCCGCCCATTTCGACAAGCAGACCCAGGGCCACATCGATCGCTACACCCAGATGGCGGCGGTGGCCGCGCGTCAGGCCTGGAAGGAAGCCGGCCTCGACGAGAACCCGCCCGAGCCGGCGCGGGTCGGTGTGGTGATCGGCACCGCCAACACCGGCATCGACGCGACCGCGCGCGCCTTCCGCAAGATCTTCATCGACGAGCTCCGCCCCTCGCCCTTCACCATTCCGCAGATCATGGGGTCGGCGCCGGCGAGCCGTGTCGCCCGGGAACTCTGCGCCAAGGGGCCGGTCTTCGGCGTCACCTCGGCCTGCGCCTCCGCCGGCCATGCGATGCTCGTCGGCGAGGGCCTGATCCGCGCCGGCATCATCGACGTCGCGGTGGTCGGCGGTACCGACAGCTGCTTCGAACTCGGCCTGCTCAAGGCCTGGGAAGCGCTGCGCGTCGTCTCCTCCGACACCTGTCGGCCCTTCTCGCTCGGCCGCAAGGGCCTGATCATGGGCGAGGGCGCCGGGATGCTCGTCCTCGAGCGTGCCGGCCGCGCGAGCGCCCGCAAGACTCGCGTCTTCGGCCGCTGGCTCGGCTCCGGCATGTCGTCGGATGCCGGCGACATCGTCGCGCCCGATCCCGAGGGCATGAAGGCGGCGATCCGCGCCGGCCTCGCCGACGCCGGCATCGCCCCCGACGCGGTCGGATACGTCAACGCCCACGGCACCGGCACCGCCTTCAACGACAAGTGCGAATCCGCTGCCGTGCTCGACGTCTTCGCCGGCCGGTCCGCGCCGATCCCGATCTCCGCGACCAAGTCGCAGGTCGGTCACGCCATGGGCGCCGCCGGTGCCATCGAGACCATCGCCACGCTGGCGGCGTTGAACGCCGGCATCCTGCCGCCGACCCTCAATTTCCTCGAGCCCGATCCCGACTGTCCGGTCGACGCGGTGACCGAGGGGCCGCGTCCGGCGAAGATCGACGTGGCGATCAAGAACTCCTTCGCCTTCGGCGGCCTCAACCTGTCGATCGTGCTCGGTCGCGGCGATTGAGGCGTGCGCTTCCGCTCGCCAATTCCCGCGCCATCGGCTAAGACCATCGGCCTCGCACCCACCGAGGCCGCTGTCATGACCGCGTTCGAACCCCGCCTGCCCACCCTCGACGACGTCCGTGCCGCCGCGAAGACGATCGAGGGGGCGGTGATGCGCACGCCCTTCCTGCCGGCGCCGCGCCTCAGCGCCCTGACCGGCGCCGAGGTCTGGGTGAAATACGAAAACCTCCAGGTCACCAATGCCTTCAAGGAGCGTGGCGCCCTCACCAAACTGCTTTCGCTGACCCCCGAGGAGCGTGCGGCCGGCGTCATCGCCATGTCGGCCGGCAATCATGCCCAGGCGGTCGCCTATCACGCCACGCGCCTGCGGATTCCCTCGACCATCGTCATGCCGGTGACCACGCCGCACGTGAAGGTCACCGCGACGCGCGGCTTCGGCGCCCATGTCGTGCTGTCCGGCGAGACCGTGGCGGAGGCCGAGATCGAGGCCGCCCGTCTCGCCGAGCGCGATCGCCTCACCTTCGTGCACCCCTATGACGATTTCGACGTCATTCGCGGCCAAGGCACCGTCGCGCTCGAAATGATCGCCGACGTCCCCGAACTCGACGTGATCGTCACCCCGGTCGGCGGTGGTGGCCTCGCCGGTGGCATCGCCGTCGCCGCAAAGGGGGTGAAGCCGCGGATCGAGGTGGTCGGCGTCGAGACCCGGCTCTATCCCTCGATGTGGGCCGAGCTGCGCGACCTGCCGGTCCATGCCGGCGGCACGACGCTCGCCGAGGGCATCGCCGTGAAGCGGGCCGGGCGAATGACGCTCGAACTGGCGCGCCGGCTGATGGACGATCTGATCCTGGTCGAGGAGAGCGACATCGAGCGCGCCGTCAATCTCTACCTGACGCTCCAGAAGACCATGGCCGAGGGCGCCGCCGGCGCCGGCCTCGCCGCGCTCCTCGCCGCGCCGGAACGGTTCCGCTCCCGCAAGGTCGGGCTGATCCTGACCGGCGGCAACATCGACCCGCGCATCCTCTCCTCGATCATGGTGCGCGAACTCGCCCGCGAGGAGAAGATCGTCGGCATCCGCATGATCATCCCCGACCGCCCCGGCGTGCTCGGCGAGATCACGACCGTGCTCGGCCGCATGGGCGGCAACGTGCTCGAGGTCGAGCATCACCGCACCATGCTGAAGGTCCCGGCCAAGGGGGCCACCCTCGACGTCGTCTTCGAGACCCGCGACGGGGCCCATGCCCAGGAGATCATCGCCGCGCTCGAGGCGCTCGACTACGTGGTCGAACGGCTCGACGGGCCCCGGTGAGGGGAGGACGATCGTCGGATCGCACGTGCCACGATCGCATCGAGGGTGTGACTTACGTAACGCTCTCATGGAGAGTATTTGTACGATCTTCCGGTCGGAATGAGATTCTGTTGGTTGTTCACGTCATGGTCTCACACGCAAAAGGGCCTCATGATGTGCAACGCCGTTCGTTCGACTTCGCCGCGCTCGTTTCTCGCCGTCTTCGGTCTGGTCCTCGTTCTTTCGGGATGTGATCAGGTGAAGGACACGTTCGTGACCAAGTGCCAGGCCGTGACCGGGGCGTCGTCGTCCGATTGCGGATGCGCCGCCGGCAAGGTGAAGGAGATCATGGGAGACGAGGGGTGGCAGATTGCCGGCTACGTTCTCGCCGGTGATCGCGCGCGAGCCGAAACCGAGTTGGCGAAGAAGGGCTTGGGCGGCATGTTCGGCTTCATCGGGCAGTGGTCGATGGCCATGGGCGTGGCGGAGCAGCAATGCAAGGTCCGTGGGCTCTCGCGCATGTGAACCGAGGGACGATCACCGGCGAAGACCGGCACGTTCTCCTCCGGATCGTCGCGCGGAATGCCCCTCCGACGACTTTCTCACGGATGCACCGGGATGACCTCCGGGTGCGTCCGTGATAAGAGGCCGCGGTTGAAAGGGACTGCGGGCCGTCCACGGGTCCCGCCGATCGGGGACCGAGGATGAGCGAGAAGCATCTCAACGCCGGATACGCCGCCGCCGACATGGACGCGATTCTCTCCGGCCGGCGCATGCGTCGCAACCGCCGCACCGACTGGTCGCGCCGCATGGTGCGCGAGACCCGGCTCTCGGTCGACGATCTGATCTGGCCGCTCTTCGTGGTCGACGGCAACGGCGTCACCGAGCCGGTCAAGTCCATGCCCGGCGTCGAGCGTTTCTCGGTCGATCTCGCGGTGCGCGCGGCGGAACGGGCGGCGAAGCTCGGCATCCCCGCGCTCGCCCTCTTCCCCAACACCGATCCGGATCTGCGCGACGACCACGGCTCCGAGGCGCTCAATCCGGAGAACCTGATCTGCCGCGCCTGCCGTGCCATCAAGGCCGAGGTGCCGGAGATCGGCCTCATCACCGACGTCGCGCTCGATCCCTATACGAGCCACGGCCACGACGGCCTGCTCGAGGGCGAGGAGATCGTCAACGACGCCACCGTCGCCCGCCTCGTCGCCCAGGCGCTGGTCCAGGCCGAATCCGGCGCCGACATGATCGCGCCCTCCGACATGATGGACGGCCGCATCGGCGCGATCCGTCGCGGCCTCGACGCCCACGGCTTCACCCATGTCCAGATCATGGCCTATTCGGCCAAATACGCCTCCGCCTTCTACGGCCCCTTCCGCGACGCCGTCGGCACCAACAAGACCCTGATCGGCGACAAGCGCACCTATCAGATGGATCCGGCCAATACGGAAGAAGCGATTCGCGAGGCCGCCCTCGACATCGACGAGGGCGCCGACATGATCATGGTCAAACCGGGCATGCCCTATCTCGACATCTTGGCGCGACTGAAGACGACCTTCGGTCTGCCGACCTTCGCCTATCAGGTCTCGGGCGAATACGCGATGATCGAGGCCGCCGCCGCCAACGGCTGGATCGATCGCGACCGCGCCATGATGGAGAGCCTGATCGCCTTCAAGCGCGCCGGCGCCGACGGCGTGCTCACCTATTTCGCCCCCTTCGTCGCCGAGATGTTGAAGGCGGGGGCGTGATCGCGGCGGGCCGGATCCCGGCCCTGACGGGGCTCTGTCTCCTCGGCACGGCGATGGCCGCCTGCGGGCGCGTCGACGAGGCGGAACGGGCCACCTGCGTCGCGGTGGTCCCGGCGATCGAGGCCGCCTCGCGCGGGCCGATCGAGATCGTCTCGGTCGAGCCCTTGCGCGCGGATCTGCCGACGCTTCATCTCCAATACCGGGTCGGGCAGGGCGCCCATGTGCGCGGCGGCTTCCTCGACTGTGCCTTCGGCCCCGACGAGGACCATCCCGGCCGCACCAGGCTCGTCGGTGTGCGTTCCGCCGCCGGCGCCCTCTCGCCGGCCCGGCTCTTCGTCCTCGAGCGCTTCTGGCTCGCCGATGCGCGCGCCCGCGGCGAGGGCGCGGCCCGTCTCGCGATGCCGGCGGACGCTCGCTGAACACCCTTTCGAGAGTCTCCACGAACGTCCTTTCCGAAGTCTTGGAGTCTTCGGTTGATCGAATCTGAATCGAATACTGTCGGGCCGATTCAGAAGATGTTCAGCAAGACATTCGGAGGTGGGGTTTTACCAAAAGTTCATGATGCAATTTAAGGCGATTTTAGACTCGGTTCGGTACATTTCACCTCATGAAGAGGCCAGAAGAGCCCAAAGAACAAACGAGCTGAGTGAGGCATAACCCATGAACACTCTCAAGAAGGCGGCGGCTCTCGCGCCCCGTACCGAGGAACAGGAGGCCATTCGGCCGCTCTACCTCGAAGCGCTGACTCTGGTGGAACGCCTCCATCGTCGCCTGCTCGACGTCATCAAGGACGAGTTCGACCGCGTCGGCCGCGACGACGTCAACGCCGTCCAGGCGCTCCTGCTGTTCAACATCGGCGGCGCCGAGCTGACCGCCGGCGAGCTGCGCACCCGCGGCTACTATCTCGGTTCGAACGTCTCCTACAATCTGAAGAAGCTTGTCGAGGGCGGCTACGTCCGCCACGAGCGCTCCCGCGTCGACCGCCGCTCGGTCCGCGTGTCGCTGACCGAGAAGGGCCGCGAGATCGCCGACGTCGTCGATCGCCTCTACGACCGCCAGCTGCGTTCGATCGAACAGGTCGGCGGCATCGGCCCCGGCGAGTTCCAGACGATCAACAAGTCGCTCCAGCGTCTCGAGCGCTTCTGGACCGACCAGATCCTCTATCGTCTCTGAGACGAAGCGCTTCGAACGAGAAGAAATCGAAGTCGGGCAGGCTCGACTTCGAGGGCGCTTCGGGATCGACCGGATCCACTATCGACTTCGAGCATCACTCGCTCCGGATGGCAGACCCTGAAGGCCCGGACGGTTCCCCGTCCGGGCCTTCTCCTCGTTCGGGCCTTTCCTTCGTTCGGGTCGGCCGCGCGTTCCGCGTCCGCCCGCTGCGTGACGGCGGTTGCGCCGGTCTGCCCGTCGCCATGGGCACTTGTCTTTCCGGCCGCGTCCGGGTCTCGTGTGGCCCCGCCCTCGCGACCGGATCCTCGCCTTGCAGAAACTCGTCCACCCCCATGAGATCCTGACCGGCCTGCTCGTCACCCTGGTCGGTTACGCCTCCTCCGGCGCCATCGTCATTCGCGGCCTCGCCGCCGTCGGCGCCAACGAGGCGGAGATCGTCTCGGCCATGGTGGGGCTCGCCATCGCGCTCGGCGTGTTGGCGATCGGCCTCAGCCGGTGGACGCGGATGCCGATCTCGATCGCCTGGTCGACGCCCGGCATGGTCCTGCTCGCCACCGTCGGGGTCGGGTCGGGCGGGTTCCCCGCCGCCGTCGGCGCCTTCGTCACCACCGGCCTGCTGGTCGCCGCCTCCGGCCTCTTCGAGCCGCTCGGCCGCCTCGTCGGCGCGATCCCGAAGCCGATCGCCAATGCGATGCTCGCCGGTGTGCTCCTCAAGTTCTGCCTGCTGCCCTTCACCGCACTGACGGAGATGCCGCTGGCGATCGGCGCCATCGTCGCCACCTGGGTGGTGCTGATGCGCTTCGCTCGTCTGTGGGCGGCCCCGGCGGCGGCGGCGCTGGCGCTCGCCTTCATGGGGCTCGGCGGCGAAGGGGCTTTCTCCGGCCTCGCCTTCGCATGGCCGAAGCTGGTCTTCGTCGCGCCCGTGTTCGATCTCGAGACCACGATCTCCATCGCCCTGCCGCTGTTCCTGGTCACCATGGCCTCGCAGAACATCCCCGGCTACGCGGTGATCGGCACCTTCGGCTATCACCCGCCGTTCCGCCCACTGCTGATCGCCACCGGCGCGCTGTCGGCGCTGCTCGCCCCCCTCGGCATGCCCGTGGTCAATCTCGCCGCGCTGACGGCGGCGCTCGCCGCCGGCGACGAGGCCGGCCCCGACCGCTCGCGCCGCTGGATCGTCGCGGCGATCGGCGGGCTCGGCCACATGGCGCTGGGCGTGGTCGCGGTGGTGGCGGTGGCGCTCGTCATGCGCTCCTCGCCGCAACTGATCGAGGCCGCCGCCGGCCTCGCCCTGGTCGGTGCCTTCGGCGGTTCGACCAAGGCGGCGCTCGACCGCGAGGAGGATCGAATCCCGGCGCTCCTGACCTTCCTCGTCGCCGCCTCCGGCCTGTCGTGGCACGGCGTCGGCTCCGCCTTCTGGGCGCTGGTGATCGGCCTCGCCGTTCACGTCCTCGCGAGATGGAGACCGGGGCGGGCGTGATCGCGCGTCGCCGCCTCGCGGATTTGCTGCAACACTGCGCGCCGCCGAGCTTTTCTCGCGCGATGCCGGCTCGACGGCGACATGTTTCGGCCATATTGCAATGAGTAACCAAGAGCCGAACACGGGTAGAGGACGAGGCGGCATCGACCGCCGAGTCACGGGGACACCCCTCGCCGCCGAAGGGTCGGTGGCGGGACGGGGATCCTCGCACGAAGCCGCCGAGGGCGGGCCCGGTCGATGTCTCCTCCACGACGTCCCGACCCCGGGCATCGCGCGAGATCGTCGGCAGCCAACGGCGTCCAGGTACGCCCCAACGATGGAGATCGACGCGGTGCATCGCCACTCTGCTCCGAAAGCCTCTCGACCGACCCGCCGCGCGCTTCTCGCCGGTCTCGCGGGCGCGGCCCTCGTGCCCACCGCCGCCTTCGCCCAACAGAGCGAGAGCCCGCTCGAGGCGCTGACCCGTTCGCAGGCGGTGCGCGAATGGCAGCAGAAGTTCGATGCCGGCACCAATGCCGCTCAGGCCGAGCGCATCAAGTCCGACACGCCGCTGCTGTCCGCCGACACCGTCACCGCCATCGAGGCGGCGATCCCGCGCCTGCAGGAACAGCAGGCCCGCGGCGGCTGGCCGAAGGTCAAGTCGTCGTCGCGCCTCAAGGTCGGCAGCCGGTCGGAGGCCGTGCCGCGCCTGCGCGAGCGCCTCGTCGCCTCCGGCGACATGCCCGCCGATCAGGCCCGCATGGGCTATTACGACACGTTCGACTCTTACGTCGACGCCGCCGTGCGCCGCTTCCAGGTGCGCCACGGCCTGCGTCCCGACGGCGTCGTCGACGACACCGTGATGGAGGTGATGAACGTGCCGGTCGAGACCCGTCTCGCCCAGCTCGAGATGAACCTCGTCCGCATCCGCGCCATGTCCGGCTTCCTCGGCGACCGCTACATCTTCATGAACGTCCCCGCCGCCGAGCTGGAGATGGTCGAGCAGGGCCGCGTCGTCGAGCGTCACAACGCGGTCGTCGGCAAGATCGATCGCCAGACCCCGACCCTCACCTCGGCGGTCCGCGAGATCAACTTCCATCCCTATTGGCACGTGCCGGTCTCGATCATCCGCAAGGATCTGATCCCCAAGATGCAGACCGAGCCGGATTACCTGACCAAGAACCACATCCGCATCTTCGACGGCCGTGGTCAGGAAGTGCCGCCCGAGGCGGTCGACTGGAACTCGGTGCAGGCCACCCAGTATTCGTTCCGCCAGGATCCCGGCGGCGACAACGCCATGTCGACGGTCAAGGTGACCTTCCCGAACAAGGACGACGTGTACATGCACGACACGCCGTTCAAGGATCTGTTCGGCGACAACAACCGCTTCTATTCGTCGGGCTGCATGCGCATCCAGAACATCCAGGGCCTGGTGACCTGGCTCTTGCGCGACACCCCCGGCTGGACGCCGGACGCCGTCGCCGAGGCGCTGAACAACGGCCAGCGTCTCGACGCCAAGCTGAAGACGCCGGTGCCGGTCTACATCAACTACGTCACCGCCTGGGCGACCACCGCCGGCGTGATCCACTTCCGCGACGACATCTACAACAAGGACGGCGTCGGTATGTTGGTCGCTCAGGAGTGAGCGCCCCCGGCGGGGCGCGCGCCCCCCGAGCGACATGAAATCGAGCCCGGCCCCGCCGGGCTCTTTCGTTTTCCGCCTCGAAACCGCTCGAGGGGGAAGATCTGGCGCCCGTTTCGTGCTATCGGGCGCGCGAACGAGCCGGCGAAGCCGGCGAAGACCCGACGAGGTGCCCCGCATGACCCAGACCACCGCCCCCCTCTTTCCCGGGTTCTTCACCCAGGGCTTGGCCTCGAGCGATCCGGCGCTGTTCCAGTCGATCGTCGACGAACTCGCCCGCCAGCAGGACGAGATCGAGCTGATCGCCTCCGAGAACATCGTCTCCAAGGCGGTGTTGGAGGCGCAAGGCTCGGTGATGACCAACAAATATGCGGAAGGGTACCCGGGCAAGCGCTACTACGGCGGTTGCGAATGGGTCGACGTGGCCGAGAGCCTCGCCATCGAGCGGGCCAAGCTGCTGTTCGGCGCCGAATACGCCAACGTCCAGCCCCATTCCGGCGCCCAGGCCAATCAGGCGGTGTTCTTCACCTTCCTGCAGCCCGGCGACACCTTCATGGGTCTCGACCTCGCCTGCGGCGGCCACCTCACCCATGGCTCGCCGGTCAACCAGTCGGGCAAGTGGTTCAAGCCGGTGCCCTACAAGGTCACGCCCGACACCCACCTCATCGACATGGACGAGGTGCGCTCGCTCGCCCTCGCCAACCGGCCGAAGCTGATCGTCGCCGGCGGCTCGGGCTATCCCCGCCGCATCGATTTCGCCGCCTTCCGCGCCATCGCCGATGAAGTCGGCGCGATCTTCATGGTCGACATGGCGCATTTCGCCGGCCTCGTCGCCGGTGGCGCGCATCCGAACCCGCTCGATCACGCCCATGTGGTGACCACCACCACCCACAAGACCCTGCGCGGGCCCCGTGGCGGCATGATCCTGTCGCGCGACCTCGACATCGGCAAGAAGATCAATTCGGCCGTCTTCCCCGGCCTCCAGGGCGGCCCGCTGATGCACGTCATCGCGGCGAAGGCGGTCGCCTTCGGCGAGGCGCTGCGTCCGGAGTTCAAGACCTACGCCGCCAACGTCGTCGCCAATGCCCAGGCGATGGCCGAGGCGCTTCTGGAACAGGGTCTCGACCTCGTCTCCGGCGGCACCGACACGCACCTGATGCTGGTCGACCTGCGCCCGAAGAAGGCGACCGGCAACGTCACCGAGAAGGCGCTGAAGCGCGCCCACATCACCTGCAACAAGAACGGCATCCCCTTCGACCCGGAGAAGCCGATGGTGACCTCGGGCGTGCGGCTCGGCTCGCCGGCCGGCACCACCCGCGGCTTCGGCACCGCCGAGTTCCGCGAGATCGGCCTGATGATCGGCGAGGTCGTCAACGGCATCATGAAGAACGGCCCCGACGGCGACGGCCAGGTCGAGGCCCGCGTCAAGGAACAGGTCGCCGCGCTCTGCAAGCGCTTCCCGATCTATTCCTGATCGATCACGGCAGAGGACGTGAAACGAGGGCCGGGAGCGATCCCGGCCCTCGTCGTGTTTCGGGGCCGCCGTCCGCCCGCCGAGCCTGCGCCCGGCGGGTGAGGGCGTCGCCCTCAGTCCGCCTTGACGATCCGGTCGAGCTTCGGGGCTTCGATCAGGCCGGCGGTCTTCAGATAGTCCTCGAGCGCGTCGACGTCGAAGATGCCGGGGAGCTGGTCCTTGGCCTTGCGGAACACCTTGAACCCGTCGCCGCCGTCGGCGAGGAAGTTGTTGACCGTCACCCGGTAGCTCGCCTTCGGATCGATCGGCTTGCCGTCGAGGGTGATCGAGGCGATGTCGACCTTCTCGCCGGCCGGCTTCGCCTCGCTCCAAGTGTAGGAGAAGCCCTTGGAGATCTGGAGAATGCGCGGCTTGGGCTGGTTCTGCCACTGCTGCTCGAGCATCGTGTCCAGTTCCTCGCCGGTCAGCGTCAGCGTCACCAGATTGTTGGAGAAGGGCTGCACCGCGAAGATGTCGCCGTAGGTGACGGTGCCGTCCTCGCGCTTCTTGACGAGATCGGCGCGGATGCCGCCCGGATTGGTGACGGCGATCACCGCCGCGCCCTTGTCGGCCGCCTTGGTGGCGGCGAGCTGGGCGTCCGCGATGATGTCGCCGAGCGCGATCTCGCCCGAGGGCGCCTCCGCCTTGGGCAGCGTCGCCGCGATCTTGCCGACCGGCCGCTCGATCAGCGGACCGGCGACCTTCTCATAGGCCGCGATCAGGGCGGTCTGCTCCGGATCCTTGGCATAGGTGTCGGTGCGCACGATCACGTTGTGGGCCTTGGCCTCGACGATCTGGCGCGTCTGATGATCGATCTTCAGATCGATGTCGGTGACGACCGTGCCGAACTTGTCGCCGGAGGTGACGAGCTTGCCGTCGATGGCGCAGTTGTAGGCCTTGTGGGTGTGGCCGGAGACCACGACCTTCACCGCCGGATCGAGCTTCTTGACGATGTCGACGATCGGCCCGGAGATGCCCGGGCATTCGTCGTAGTCGCCGGTCGGGAAGCCGCCCTCGTGGATCAGCACGACGACCGATTCGATGCCCTTGGCCTTCAGTTCGGGGATCAGCGCGTTGACCGTCGCCGCCTCGTCGTGGAACTCGACGCCGGCCACGCCCGACGGCAGCACGATGTCCGGCGTGCCCTTCAGCGCCAGCCCGACGAAGGCGATCGAGATGCCCTCGAAGGTCTTGATCTCATAGGCCGGGAAGATGGTCTTGCCGCTGTCCTTGTAGGTCGTCGAGGCCGCGAGATACTTGAACTTGGCGCCGACGAAGGGATGCAGCGCCAGACAGGCCTTGTCGGACTGACAGCCGCCGTTCTGCTTGCGCAAGAGTTCGCCGACTCCCTTGTCGAACTCGTGATTGCCGACCGCCGAGACCTCGAGCCCCATCGCCGACAGCGATTCGATCGTCGGCTCGTCGGCGAAGAGCGCCGACAAGAGCGGCGAGGCGCCGATCAGATCGCCGGCCGCCACGAACACCGAATGTTTCGCCGAGGCGCGCTTCTCCTTGACCAGGGTCGCCATCGCCTCGGATCCGCCGGCCGGAACCGAGATCGTCTTGGTCGGGTCGGCCGGATCCTTGATCTTGATGCCGCCGGGCGACTTCAGATTGCCGTGGAAATCGTTGATCGCCAGCAGCTTGACCTCGAGCGGATGGAGATCGGCCGCGGTGGCGATCGTCGTCGTCGAAAGCGCGGTCGCGAGACCGCCGAGCACGAGGAGGGAGGGAGCGAGCTTCATGGTCGTCCGTGATGGGGAAGGAGAGCGAAGAGAGAGGATCGTCCCCCGACGATCCCCCTCAGCATCCGTCCGCGCGTTCGGCCGGTCAATGGAGAAGGCGAGGGGGGAAGGCGCGCGCGGTGAAGGAGAGGGCGGTGCGACGCCTCTCGCCACCGCCCCCGACTATCGTGTAGAAACGCCGGCGACGATGCCTCGTGCGCGCGACGGGAGAATGAGGATGCGGTGCCCCTATTGTGGCGGTGACGATACCCAGGTGAAGGACAGCCGCCCGACCGAGGACGGTGCCGCCATTCGCCGCCGCCGCATCTGCTCCGCCTGCGGCGGGCGTTTCACCACCTTCGAGCGGGTGCAGTTGCGCGAGCTGACCGTGGTCAAGCGCTCCGGCCGGCGCGTGCCCTTCGATCGCGACAAGCTGATGCGTTCGGTCCAGGTCGCCTGCCGCAAGCGCCCGGTCGATCCCGATCGAATCGAGCGGATGGTCTCGGGAATCGTCCGCCAGCTCGAGAGCCTCGGCGAGCCCGAGGTCGGCTCCGAGCAGATCGGCGAGCTGATCATGGAAGGGCTGAAGGGCCTCGACGACGTCGCCTATGTGCGCTTCGCCTCGGTCTATCGCAATTTCCGCGAGGCCAAGGATTTCGAGGATCTGCTCGGCGAGCTCGCCGCCCCCGAGAGCCCGATCCGGTGAGCCGGGCCTCGGCCCTCGACGAGCGCTTCATGGGCGCCGCGATCCGCCTCGCCCGGCGCCATCTCGGCCTGACCGCGCCCAACCCGGCGGTCGGCGCCATCGTCGTGTCAGCCGGCCCCGACGGTCCCCGCGTCGTCGGGCGCGGCGTCACCGCGCTCGGCGGGCGCCCGCACGCCGAGCCGCAGGCGTTGGCGCAGGCCGGCGCGGCGGCGCGCGGCGCCACGCTCTACGTCACGCTTGAGCCCTGCTCCCACCACGGCCGCACACCCCCTTGCGCCGACGCCATCGTCGCCGCCGGCATCAGGCGCGTCGTCTGCGCCCTCGACGATCCCGACCCGCGCGTCTCCGGCCACGGCTTCGCCCGGCTCGAGGCCGCCGGCATCGAGGTTCTGCGCGGCGTGTGCGCGGGGGAGGCCCGCGACGGCCTCGCCGGCCATCTCTCGCGGGTGACGCGCGGCCGACCGCGCGTTCTCCTGAAGCTCGCCGTCTCCGCCGACCGCCGCCTCGGCCGCCGCGACCAGGCCCGCCTCGCCATCACCGGCCCGGCCGCCCGCGCCGTCGCCCAGATCATGCGCGCCGAGGCCGACGCGATCCTGATCGGCATCGGCACCGCGCGCGTCGACGATCCCGATCTCACCGTGCGCCTGCCCGGCGCCGGCTCCCTGTCGCCGATCCGCGTCGTCCTCGACGGCGCCTGCCGCCTGTCGCCGCAGAGCCGGCTGGCGCGGACCGCCCGCGACGTGCCGGTCCGCCTGATCGTCGCCGACGACGCCCCCGACGAGCGCCGCCGTGCGCTCGCCGCCCTCGGGGTGGAGATCGTGCCGGTGCCGCACGGCGCCGACGGCCGCATCGATCTCGCCGCCGCGCTGGCGGTTCTGGCCGGCCAGGGCGTCACCTCGGTGATGGTCGAGGGCGGCGCCGAGGTCGCGGCCGCCCTGATCGCCGCCGATCTCGTCGACGACGTCGCCCTCTTCACGAGCGACGTGGTGGTCGGCCCCGGCGGGGTCGACCTGCCGGCGGCGATCGAGACGGCGCTGGCGCCCGAGGCCCGTCGCTTCCACGTCGTCGACTGCCGCGCCGTCGGCGCCGATCGGCTGACCCGTTACGCCCGCGAGACCGAACGCTCCTAGAGGAGAGATCCCATGTTCACCGGCATCGTCACCGCCGTCGGCGAGATCGTCGCGCTCGACACCCGTGAGGTCGGCGTGCGCCTGCGCGTCGCCTCGCCCTATGATCCCGACGGCATCGACATGGGCGCCTCGATCGCCCACATGGGCTGCTGCCTGACCGTGGTCGACAAGGGCCGGCTCCCCGACGGCCGCGGCTTCCACGACGTCGAGGCGAGCCCGGAGACGCTGCGCGTCACCACCATGGGCGACTGGACCGTCGGCACGAAGGTCAATCTCGAACGCTCGCTGAAGCTCGGCGACGAGATGGGCGGTCACCTCGTCACCGGCCACGTCGACGCGATCGCGGTGATCGAGAGCCGCGTCGAGGAGGGCGACATGGCGGTGTTCCGCTTCCGCGTGCCCCATGCCTTCGCCAAGTTCGTGGCGCCGAAGGGCTCGGTCGCGCTCGACGGCACCTCTTTGACGGTCAACGCCGTCGAGGGCGACTGCTTCAGCGTCCAGATCATCCCGCACACGCTCCAGGTCACCACCTGGGGAGAACGCAAGGCCGGCGACCGAGTCGATTTCGAGATCGACCTGATGGCCCGCTACGTCGCGCGTCTCCGGGAGGCGGAAGCGGCCGGCTGAGGGCGAATGGCGGCGATCCGCCGAAAGGCTGGACATTCCGGCGCTCGCGGATCATAGATCCCGGCTCGAAACAGGATCGATCGACCCCATGTCCACCCAACGCCACTATGCCGACTTCGACCCGGCCGAGGTCGCCGGCGCCTCCGTGCTGATCGTCCAGGGCGGGTTCGAGCCCGAACTCGCCGCCGCTCTGCGCGAGGGCGCGATCGCCGTGCTCGACGCCGCCG
Source organism: Pinisolibacter aquiterrae (assembly GCF_019160155.1). Classification (GTDB taxonomy): domain Bacteria; phylum Pseudomonadota; class Alphaproteobacteria; order Rhizobiales; family Ancalomicrobiaceae; genus Pinisolibacter; species Pinisolibacter aquiterrae. The sequence continues at coordinate 237,101 of NZ_JAFNIH010000023.1, read as the reverse complement.
GCGTCGCCCACGAGGTCATCACGGTTCCCGGCGCGCTGGAGATCCCGGCCGCCATCGCCTTCGCGCTGGCGGCGGAGGAGAAGCGCGGCCGTCGCTGGGACGGCTACGTCGCGCTCGGCTGCGTGGTGCGCGGCGCGACCGGCCATTACGAGGTGGTGGCCGGCGAATCGAATCGCGCCCTGATGGATCTCGCCGTCACGCACCGCCTCGCCTTCGGCAACGGTATCCTGACGGTGGAGAACGACGAGCAGGCCTGGGAACGGGCCGATCGCAACCGTCTCGACAAGGGCGGGGCCGCCGCCGCCGCCGCCCTCGCCATGATCGCGCTGGCGCGCAAGTTCGGACTGTGAGCATGACAGCGACCCGCCCCACCGACACCGTGCGTCCCGCCAACAAGCGCGGCGCCGCCCGTCTCGCCGCCGTTCAGGCGCTCTATCAGATGGAGATCGGCGGCGGCGAACTGGCCGACGTCGTCACCGAGTTCGAGCTGTTCCGCCTCGGCCAGGAGATCGACGGCGACGAATATCGCGAGGCCGATTCGATCTTCTTCCGCGACATCGTCGCCGGCGTCGTCGCCGAGCAGAAGGTGATCGACCCGACCATCCATCAGGCTCTCGTCGAGGGCTGGCCGCTGAAGCGCATCGACGTCACGCTGCGCGAGATCCTGCGCGCCGGCATGTGGGAGCTGATGAAGCGCAAGGACGTGCCGGCCAAGGTGGTCATCACCGAATATGTCGACGTCGCCCGCGCCTTCTTCGTCGAGGACGAGCCGAAGATCGTCAACGCCGTCCTCGACAAGCTCGCCCGTGCCTGGCGCGTCAAGGAATTCGAGGGCTGATCCTCGCCCCGGCGACCGGCCCGCCGCCTCGGCACGCGGCGCCGGACCCGACCCGCGAGCGACCGGAAGGGCGGACATGAGCGACGCGACGACCGACTCGTGGTTCCACGCCCTGCGGCTTCCCGACGGCACCGTCACCCCCGGCCGCTTCGATCGCGACACCCCGCCGAACTACACGCTCTGGGGCGCGCTGGCCCTTCTCCGCCACCTCGATCTCGCCGCCGCCGACTGTCTCGACATCGGCACCATGGACGGACTGATGGCCTTCTCGCTCGCCCGCGCCGGCGCGCGCTCGGTCGTGGCGACCGACGTGGTGCCGCGCCCGACCTTCGAGCGGGCCCGCGCGGCGCTCGGCCTCGACGTCGGCTATCGGACGCCGTTCCTCGTCTCCGACGTCGCCGACGTGAAGGAGCCGAGCTGGGATCTGATCGCCTGCTGCGGCGTGCTCTACCACGTCTTCGATCCGCTGCCGCTTCTGGTCACCCTACGCCGCAATCTCCGGCCGCAGGGCTGGCTGATCCTCGAGACCCAATATCTGAAGGGAGAGGGGCGCGCGCGCCTCTCCTTCGAGCCGGGCGAAGCCGGCAAGGCGCTCCGCCACGCCAACACCTTCTTCCGCCCGAGCCATTCGGCCCTGTGCGCGCTGATGGAGACCGCCGGTTTCGAGGTGGTGACGACCATCGCCACCCTCGGGCGCCTCACCGTGCTCGCGCGCGCCGAGCGCCCTTCGGCGATCCGCACGCGCTCGGCCTCGACCCGCAGGGTGCTCGATCGTTATCGCCACTACGCCAACTATCGCGAGGCGGTCGACCACGCCGGCCTGGACGCGGCGAGCGCCCCGGCGGTGGTCGGCTATTCCGGCCCGGTCGGCGATTTCGTCCTCGACACCACGACGCGGCGCCCGGCGAGCGACCTCGAGCCCGAGTGGCGCCCCTCGGCCGCCGCACGCGCCCGCTACCGGCTGCGCGATCGGACGGCGTGGCTCGCCGCCTCGATCGCCCGCCGCCGTCTGTTGCCGCACTGGCCCCAGCCGGACGGCGGCCTCAGCCGCCCCAGGTCAGGGTGATGCCGGCATCGCCGGGGAAGCCGCCGGGAAACTCGAGGATGCGCGCCGCCAGACCGAACCCGGCCGGCTTCAATTCGTCGCGCCAACGCTCGTAGATGTCCGCCGCCGGCCCCCGGAGCGAGGTCGGCCAATTGGGGTCGGGCGCGTTGATCATCCGCCCGCCGTCCGAGCACAGCGCCGCCGGGAAGCGGATCAGCAGGAAGTCCCTCTCGCCACGTTCCGCCGCCGCGTGTGCCCGGTCCATCAGATCCGTCCAGGCGCGATCGGTCAGCTGCTCGCCGGCGAGCTTCTTCACCAGCGCGCCTCGCGCCTGTTCCTGCATCTGCGCCTCGCGCACGCGCGCCTGACGCTTGGCCTCCTCGTGCGCGTCGACGAGACGGCGGAAGGCCGCCGCCGACCGCCCGGCCTCGACCGGCGCCGCCACCGGCGCCACGGGCGGCGGGGGAGGCGGCGCGGCCACCTCCTCGACCGGCGCCCGGCCCGGCACCATGTCGGGCCGCAGCATCAGCGCGCGGGCGAGGTCGGCCCGGCTGACGACGCCGACCAGCCGCTCGCCGGCCACGACGAAGACCCGCTTCACCTTGCGCACCGAGAGCACCCCGGCGATCGTCGCGAGATCCGCGTCGTCGGTGATGGTGATCACCGGCCGGGTCATGATCTCCTCGGCGGTGCGGGCGCTCGGTTCTGTGATCTCGAGATACTCCGCCGAGAGCGGATTGCCCTCCGCCAGCCGCGCCAGCCAATGATCGCGCCGCAACACCCGCTCCGGCGCGTGCTGGCCGATCAGATCCCATTCGCTGACCACGCCGACCGGCCGCCCGCTCGCGTCGATCACCGGCACGGCGCTGACCCGCGCCTGGAGCAGCGCCTTCGCCACCGCCGACAGAGGATCGCCCGGGGCGACCGTCACCAGTGATTTCGTCATGATGTCGCGTGCCAGCATCGAAAAATCCTCGATATCGTCGTGGGCGAATCGAACCTCTCCGCGGAAAGGCCGCCCGCCCCGCATTTGAAACCAGGCGATCCGTCTCGGCATCGTCTCGTCTGCGTAGACGAAAGGTCGTAAAGCTCCGGTGAAGCCGCGGCATCACGCCGCAGCCGGCCGCGCCTCCCACCGCGAGGCCCCATCGCAAGACACGTCAACCTCGAGGATCGCCCCCGTGACCCGCTCCGATCGCCCGTCCGAAGACGACCTCGTCGCGCGTTTCTTCCGCCCTCTGGCGACCGCGACCGGCGCGCTCGCCCTCCTCGACGATTGCGCCGCGCTCACCCCGCCGCCTGGCCACGATCTCGTTCTGAAGACCGACGCGATCGCCGCCGGCATCCATTTCTTCGCCGAGGATCCCTGGGATCTGGTCGCCCGCAAGGCGCTCCGGGTGAATGTCTCCGACCTCGCCGCCAAGGGCGCCCGGCCACTCGGTTGGATGTTGTCGTTGGCCCTGCCCGAAGACTGGACCGAGGCCGACCTCGACGCTCTCGCGCGCGGCTTCGCCGAGGATCAGGACGCCTTCGGCCTGTCGCTCCTCGGCGGCGACACCATCCGCTCGCCCGACGGACTGATTCTCTCGATCACCGTCTTCGGCGCCGTGCCCTCCGGCCGCATGGTCCGCCGCGCCGCCGCCCGGCCGGGCGACCGCCTCTTCGTCTCCGGCACCCTCGGCGACGCCGCCCTCGGCCTCCTCGCCCGAACCGAGGTCGATCGCGCCGCCCGTTGGGGCCTCGCCCCGGCCGAGGCCGATCATCTCGCCCGCCGCTACCTCCTGCCGGAACCGCGCCTGCCGCTCGCCCCGGCGCTCCTCGCCCATGCCCGCGCCGGTATGGATCTCTCCGACGGTCTCGGCCTCGATCTCGGCCGCATGTGCCGCGCCTCGGGCGTCGGCGCTCGGCTCGTGGTCGATCGCCTGCCGCTCTCCGCCGCCGCCCGCGCCGCGCTCGCCGTCGAGCCCGTTCTGATCGAACGGATCGTCGGCGGCGGCGACGATTACGAGATCCTCGCCGCGGTTCCGCCCGAGGCGTCCGAGGCCTTCGCCGCCGGCGCCGAGGCGGCCGGCGTCGCCGTCGCCGAGGTCGGCCGGATCGAGGCGGAGGCGGGTGTGCGTTGCGTCGATCGGACCGGCGAATCGGTCGCCCTCCGGCTCGGCGGGTTTCGGCATTTCTGACGCCGGCGCAAGGAGTTGCCGGTCTCTGGGATGGGGAGCGCCGGAGTGGGCGCGAAAGACGCCCGGGATCGCGTTTTCCCTGATGGAAGAACGTCGATGGACGCCTTGACGGCACCCCGGGTCCAGATAGGCTGAGGCGCCCGACGAACCGGGGACACCGTCAGGCGTGTTCCCGTTTCATCTTGCACCGGCCCACGAGCGACGTCCGGCAACGAGCGGCGCGAGACCGCGAACCGGAACGTTCGCGACACGCACGGGAGGCGTCATGTCAATTCTACTGGTCATTCTCTGCGGGCTCGTATCGCTCGTCTATGGCGTATGGGCGATCCGCTCCGTCATGGCCGCCGATGCCGGCTCGGCGCGCATGCAGGAGATCGCGGGAGCGGTCGCCGAGGGTGCGCAGGCTTATCTGAAGCGTCAGTACGCCACCATCGGCATGGTCGGCGTGGTCATTCTGATCCTGCTCGGCTGGCTGCTCGGCAAGGAGGTCGCGATCGGCTTCGTGATCGGCGCGGTTCTCTCCGGTCTCGCCGGCTTCATCGGCATGAACGTCTCCGTCCGCGCCAACGTGCGCACCGCCCAGGCCGCGATCCAATCGCTGGCCGGCGGCCTCGACATCGCCTTCAAGGCGGGCGCCGTCACCGGCATGCTGGTGGCCGGTCTCGCGCTGCTCGGCGTCTCCGTCTACTACTGGGTGCTGACCGGCCCGCTCGGCCATCTGCCCAACGATCGCGTCGTCATCGACGCCCTGGTCGCGCTCGGCTTCGGCGCCTCGCTGATCTCGATCTTCGCCCGTCTCGGCGGCGGCATCTTCACCAAGGGCGCCGACGTCGGCGCCGACCTCGTCGGCAAGGTCGAGGCCGGGATCCCCGAGGACGATCCGCGCAACCCGGCGACCATCGCCGACAACGTCGGCGACAACGTCGGCGACTGCGCGGGCATGGCCGCCGACCTGTTCGAGACCTATGCGGTGACCGTGGTCGCCACCATGGTTCTCGCGGCGATCTTCTTCGCGACCGCCCCGGTGCTCGCCCAGACCATGCTCTATCCGCTGATGATCTGCGCGACCTCGATCATCACCTCGATCATCGGCACCTTCTTCGTCAAGCTCGGCTCGAACAACTCGATCATGGGCGCCCTCTACAAGGGCGTGATCGTCACCGGCGTGCTGTCGATCGGCGGCCTCGCCATCGCCAATACGCTCACCATCGGTTGGGGCGAGATCGGCGTCGTCCACGGTCAGAAGATCGTCGGCACCAATCTGTTCGTCGCCGGCGTCATCGGTCTGGTGGTCACCGGCCTGATCGTCTGGATCACCGAATACTACACTGCCACCGGCAAGCGCCCGGTCGTCTCGATCGCCCAGGCCTCGGTCACCGGCCACGGCACCAACGTCATCCAGGGCCTCGCGGTCTCGCTGGAATCGACCGCGATGCCGGCCATGGTCATCGTCGGCGGCATCATCTCCACCTATCAGCTCGCCGGCCTCTACGGCACCGCGATCGCGGTCACGACCATGCTCGGTCTCGCCGGCATGATCGTCGCGCTCGACGCCTTCGGTCCGGTCACCGACAACGCCGGCGGCATCGCCGAGATGGCGGGCCTGCCCAAGGAGGTGCGCCAGACCACCGACGCCCTCGACGCGGTCGGCAACACCACCAAGGCGGTCACCAAGGGCTATGCGATCGGCTCCGCCGGTCTCGGCGCCCTGGTCCTGTTCGCGGCCTATTCGAACGATCTCCAGTTCTTCGCCGCGAACGGCGACAAATATCCCTACTTCAAGGACATGGGGCCGGTCTCCTTCGACCTCTCCAATCCTTACGTCGTCGCCGGCCTGATCTTCGGCGGCCTCATCCCCTACCTGTTCGGCGGCATCGCCATGACCGCCGTCGGCCGCGCCGCCGGTTCGGTGGTGGAAGAGGTCCGGCGTCAGTTCAAGGAGAAGCCGGGCATCATGACCGGCTCCGAGCGGCCCGATTACGGCCGCGCGGTGGACATGCTGACCAAGGCGGCGATTCGCGAGATGATCGTCCCCTCGCTCCTGCCGGTGCTCGCGCCGATCGTCGCCTATTTCGGCGTTCTCGCGGTCTCCGGCTCGAAGGCCTCGGCCTTCGCCGCCCTCGGCGCCTCGCTGCTCGGCGTCATCGTCAACGGCATCTTCGTCGCGGTCTCCATGACCTCCGGCGGCGGCGCCTGGGACAACGCCAAGAAGTCCTTCGAGGACGGCTTCGTCGACAAGGACGGCGTCAAGCACCTCAAGGGCTCGGAAGCCCACAAGGCCTCCGTCACCGGCGACACCGTCGGCGACCCCTACAAGGATACCGCCGGCCCGGCCGTGAACCCGGCCATCAAGATCACCAACATCGTGGCGCTGCTGCTGTTGGCGATCCTGGCGCACGGCTGAGCCGCGAAAACGAACCGAAGTCGGGCCCGCCCGACTTCGGTCACTGGAAAATGCCGGTCGGGCCTGCCCGACTTCGGCCCCGGAGAAAGCAAGTCGGGCCTGCCCGACTTCGGCCCGGGACGAGACCAGACCCGCGTGGGACCTCCCGCGCGGGTCTTTTTTCGCCGTCTCGGCCGACCCGCGAAACGAAACCGCCGCCCCGAAGGGCGGCGGACGAGTCGTCGGGTGGCGATCGCCGATCGGCTCAATTGCCGCCGGTGAGCGGATTGGCCGGGGTCGCCTTGAGGATCTGCGAAAGGAGGCCGTAGTCGGAGCCGGTCGTCTTGGTCTTGCGGCTGATGAAGTCGAAGACCTTGCCGTCCTGGAGGCCGTAGTTGCCGATCTCCTTCACCTGGCCCTTCTCGTCGAAATAGATCACCAGGACCTTCTGCTCGACGACGCTCTGATTGAGGAAGGCGACCGAGCGGGTGGAGTGCTGGGAGATGTAGTAGAAGGCCTCGCCGCCGAGCGTCGCCGTGGTCGAGGGCGAACCGAGCACCAGCAGCACCTGCTCGCGGCTGGCGCCGACCTGGATCTGCTCCAGCGCGTTGTCGGGGGCGACGTAGCCGTGGTCGTAGACCTCGGTGCAGCCGCCGAGCCCGAGGGCGGTGCCGGTCAGAGCCGCCAGGGCGACCGCGAGAGTGGCTCCGCGCAGGGATGCGGCGCGCGACGAACGACGATTCATTTCGGTCCTCCCGATGGGCCGCGGCGGGCCGTCCGGCGTCGAGTGTTTCGGAGGGGGTCGAGGAACGCGGCCCCGCCGATCTCGCTCCGACGGTTCGTCCGTCCGCGCGATCGCTTGGCTTCTTCCCTAACCTGCGCTAGGTCGAATGACAACGTCCACCCCCGTCGGCCATGCGAGACCGATCGACCGAGCGAGACCCGATCCCATGATCTTCGGCCTGTTCGATCGCGGCTTCGCCGATACCACCTTCGACCTCTATCGATCGATCGTGGCCGAAGCTCGGCGGCCGATCTTCTATGTCGAGCACGCCGTCCCCGACACGGTGACCGCGCGGTTCGACATGATCGTCCTGATGATGGCGGTGGTTCTGCATCGCCTGCGCGCCGAACCTTTCCCACCGGCGGGCGTCAAGGTGGTGACCGGGTGGCGCGCCACCGACCCGCACGAACTGGGCCGGCAGCTGCTCGATCTCTTCTTCACCGAGATGGACCAGTCGCTGCGCGAGATGGGGATCGGCGACGTCGCCGTGCCCAAGCGCATCAAGAAACTGGCCAGTGCCTGGAACGGCCGCGTCCAGGCCTACGACGCCGCCCTCGCCGCCGACGACGCGGACACCTTCGCCCAGGCGATCGCCCGCAACGTCTTCGCCGGCGTCGAGGATCGCTCCGGCGCCGCCGCGCTCGCTCGCCATGCGCTCGCCGCCGAGGCGGTTCTCGCCGCCACCCCGCTCGCCGACGTGCTCGCCGGCCGCATCTCCTGGCCCGACCCTTCGACGACCCTTTCGAGGATTCCATCATGACCGACGCCGTCGCGCCCCTGCCGATCGTCCGCACCCTCTCGCCCGCCGACGTGCCCCCGGCCGGCACCCATGTCGTCATCGTCGCCGATGAGGCGACCCGCGCCGCGTTGGCCCGCCATGCCGAGATCCTGTCGGTCGAGGCGATGCGGGCGGAGTTCCTGGTCAAGCCCTGGGGCCGCGACGGTTTTCAGGTCGAGGGCCGCGTCACCGCGACGGTCACCCAGTCCTGCGTCGTCACCCTGGAGCCGCTGGTGCGCACCGTCGACGAACAGGTCTCGCTGAAGCTGGTGCCGCCGGAGGCGATGGCGCGCTGGCTCGACAAGCAGGACGAGGAGGGCGCCATCGATCTCGACCTCACCCTCGACATTCCCGAGCCGATCGAGGGGGGGATGATCGATCTCGGCACGCTCGCGGTGGAGCATTTCCTGATCGGGATCGACCCCTATCCGCGCAAGGAAGGGGCGGTCTTCGACGCCGAGGCGGTCGGTGCCGGCGATGGCCGCGCCGAACTCTCGCCCTTCGCCGCTCTGGCGCGGCTCGAGAAGGAGTGATAGGGGAACCCTCCGAGGCCCCCGCCGCCGTCTCGTCGCCGCGAGACGGGTTGCCGGTCGGCAGGAAAAGGGTATTGTCCCGCCTCCGTCGGAACCAACCGACGCATGCGACCGTCGAGATGTCGAAACAGATCACGATTTCCCTGGACGCGATGGGCGGCGATGCCGGCCCGGACATGGTTCTCGCCGGAGCCGCGCTCGCCCTCGAGCGTCGACCCGAGCTGCGCTTCGTCCTCTTCGGAGACGAGACGCGTCTGAAGACCATTCTCGCGAGCCATCCCGCCCTCGCCGCCGCCTCGCGCGTCGTCCATGCCGACGTCGTGGTCCGAATGGACGACAAGCCCAGCCAGGCGCTGCGCGCCGGGCGTTGGAAGTCGTCGATGTGGAAGGCGATCGAGGCGGTCAAGACCGGCGAGGCCGCCGTCTGCGTCTCCGCCGGCAACACCGGCGCCCTGATGGCCATGGCCAAGTTCTGCCTGCGCACCATGGCCGGCATCGAACGCCCGGCGATCGCGGCGATCTGGCCGACGCTGACCGGCGAATCGATCGTGCTCGACGTCGGCGCCACCATCGGTGCCGATGCCCAGCAGCTGGTGGACTTCTCGGTCATGGGCGCCGCCATGGCGCGCGCCGTCTTCTCCGTCGATCGGCCCAAGGTCGGGCTCCTCAACGTCGGCGTCGAGGAGGTCAAGGGCATCGAGGAGGTCAAGATGGCCGGCCGTCTCCTCAAGGAGGCCGACCTCTCCGAACTCGACTACACCGGCTTCGTCGAGGGCGACGACATCGGTCGCGGCATCGTCGACGTGGTGGTGACCGAGGGTTTCGCCGGCAACATCGCGCTGAAGACCGCCGAGGGCACCGCCCGGCAGATGGGTCAATATCTGCGCGCCGGCATCACCCGCACCTGGCTCGCCCGCCTCGGCTATCTCCTCGCCAAGTCCGCCTTCGACCGGCTGAAGGAGAAGATGGACCCGCGCAAGGTCAACGGCGGCGTCTTTCTCGGCCTCAACGGTGTCGTCATCAAGAGCCACGGCGGCACCGACGCCGAGGGCTTCGCCTCCGCCGTTTCCCTCGCCTACGACATGGCCGTCGCCGATCTGACGCGCCGCATCGTCGAGGGGCTCGCCCACTACCACAGAGCCGGAGCGGTCGCCGCCGCCAACGCCGGTGACGCACGAGGTGAACCGTGAGCATTCTTCGGTCCGTCGTTCGCGGGGTCGGCTCGTACCTGCCCGCCGAAGTGGTCACCAATGCCGATCTGGCCGAGGTGGTCGACACGTCCGACGAGTGGATCGTCGAGCGCTCCGGCATTCGCGAGCGCCGTCGCGCCGCCCCCGGCGAGTTCACCTCCGACCTCGCCGTCGCCGCCGCCCGCGCCGCCCTCGAGAACGCCGGCCTCGGCCCCGACGACATCGACCTCGTGGTGGTCGCCACCGCCACGCCCGATCACACCTTCCCCGCCACCGCCACCGAGGTTCAGGCCAAGCTCGGCATCACCCGCGGCTTCGCCTACGACATGCAGGCGGTGTGCTCCGGCTTCGTCTTCGCGCTCGCCACCGTCGATGCCCAGCTCAAGGTGGGCCTCGCCAAGCGCGCCCTGGTGATCGGCGCCGAGACCTTCTCGCGCATCCTCGACTGGTCCGATCGCGGCACCTGCGTGCTCTTCGGCGACGGCGCCGGCGCGGTGGTGCTGGAGGCGGAATGGTCGACCGGCACCTACGACGACCGTGGCCTGCTCGCCGCCTATCTGCGCGCCGACGGCCGCCATTGGGACAAGCTCTACGTCGACGGCGGCCCGTCGACCACCCAGACCGCCGGCCATCTCCGCATGGAGGGCAAGGAGGTCTTCAAACACGCGGTCCACAATCTCTGCGAGGTGATCGACGTCCTGTTCGGCCAGACCGGGCTCGGCCCCGCCGACATCGACTGGTTCGTGCCGCATCAGGCCAATCGTCGCATCATCGACGCCACCGGCAAGAAGCTCGGCATCGACCCGGCCAAGGTGGTCGTCACCGTCGATCGCCACGGCAACACCTCCGCCGCCTCGATTCCCCTCGCCCTCGACCATGCCGTCCGCGACGGACGCATCAAGAAGGGCGATCTGGTGATGCTCGAGGCGATGGGCGGCGGCTTCACCTGGGGCGCGGTCCTGATGCGCTGGTGAGCCCGCGGGCCGGCCCTCGCGCAGCCCCGGCGACCCCGACGCGCGCCGGCTGTTGACCGTCTCGCGGGGAGGTCCTAACGTTTCCCCGTCACGCGCCCGACGACGGGGTGACGATCGGATGACCCGATCCGCCGACGGTCCATCGAGAGTCCAGAAGAGGTTCGAGGCCATGTCCGGAAAGACCATCACCCGCGCCGATCTCTGCGAGGCGGTCTACCAGAAGGTGGGCCTGTCTCGGACCGAATCCGCCGATCTCGTCGAGATGGTGCTGGGCGAGATTTCCGATTGCCTCGTCGAGGGCGAGTCGGTCAAACTCTCCTCCTTCGGGACCTTCCTGGTCCGATCCAAGGGCGAGCGCATCGGCCGCAATCCCAAGACCGGCGAGGAAGTTCCGATTTCGCCGCGACGGGTGATGGTCTTCAAACCGTCCAACGTCCTGAAGCAGAAGATCAACGAGCAATTGGCCGACGACGCCGAGTGAGGCGGTCGGGCCGTCCGCTCCCGTGAGCCGCGACCTTGGACAAGAGCCCGGATGCCTTCCGTACCATCAGCGAAGTGGCCGGCGATCTCGATCTGCCGCAACACGTGCTGCGGTTCTGGGAGACCCGCTTCAATCAGATCCGGCCGCTGAAGCGCGGCGGCGGGCGCCGCTACTACCGCCCCGACGACGTCGATCTGCTCAAGGGCATCCGTCACCTGCTCTATGGTGAGGGCTACACCATCCGTGGCGTGCAGCGCATCCTGAAGGAACAGGGCGTGCGCTTCGTCATGGACGTGTGGCGCGAGGGGGCCCCGCAGCCGGCGCGCGGCGGCGAACGCGACCCCGCCGAGGAGGCCGAGGCCTCCGGCGCGGCGCCCCGCCATCGCTACGACCCCGTCGCCTACGAGGCACCCGCCGCGCCCGCCCCCGAGGGGACCTGGGACGAGGCCGCCTACGACGGCGAACCGGACGCGCCCTTCCTCGATACCGAGACCGCCGACGGCCGCGTCGAACCGGCGGTGACCGCGCCGCCGGTCGATCCGGAGATTCGCGCCGCCCACGTCCTCGCCCAGCGCTTCGCACCGCGCGGCCCCGTGGCGAGCGATCCGCGCGCCTCGGTCCGCGTCGAGCCGCCCGCCCTCACGCCGCCGCCCGCCGCCGCCCCGGCGGCCGCGGAGACGATGCGCGCCGGCCTCGGGCACCTGCTCGACCGTCTGCGTCCGAACGCGCCGATGTCGATGGCGACCCCTGTGCTCGCCCCCGTCGCCGCGCCGCCGAGCCCGCCCGTGGCCGCGAGCGGCGAGGCCTCCGGTCTGTCGCGCGACGACGTCCGCCGCCTCCAGGCGACGCTGTTCGAACTCCTGGAGTGCAAGCGCCTGCTCGATCAGGTCCGCTGAGGCGCGCCGTCGCGGTTCGAACCGCGCGGGATGTGGACCACCGCGACGACCCGGGCGAAAGGTGTTGCGCGGCCGCATGAAACAGTCTAGTCAACCTCCGTCCGACGACGACGGACCCACCCCGCGCCAGCCGAGGGGTCGGTCCGAACCGATGGTCGCGGTGTCTTGGACGGGCAGTAGCGCAGCCTGGTAGCGCACTTGACTGGGGGTCAAGGGGTCGGAGGTTCGAATCCTCTCTGCCCGACCATTTCTCTCTTCGAACGAACGCGACGCGACGTCTTCCGCCCTTCCGGGGCCGGGGGAGACGGTCGCGCGCGCGTCGTCGCGTCCCCTCGTGCCACGTGCGAGAGGGTGCGCGGCCGGGTCCTCGGCGCCTCGGGCGGCGCGTCAACGTTTCCAGTTGCTTACGTGAATTTCCGGACTCGATTTCCGACGGTCGGAAGAGATCGGATGAAGTCGCGGATTCTCGACATGAGCCGCGACGAGCGCGAAAGCGATGGTGGAAGCGCTCGAATCGATCTCCGAGCCGCACCTCGCAGACCGCGCATCCGTCACGCGGAAAGACCGAAAGGCCGGTGTCAGGCCCCGGCGACGCCGGCCTGACGCCGCGACGGCCACAGCTGCACCAGCAACACCGCCGCGAAGATCGTCGCCGAGCCGGCCCATTGCGCCGGCGTCGGGTGTTCGCCGAGCAGGAGCCAGCCGAGCAGGGCGGCGAAGGGCGCCTCGGTGGAGAAGACGATGGCCGCGTCGGAGGCCTCGGTGTGGCGCTGGGCCATCGCCTGGAGCGAATAGCCGAGGACGCCGGCGACGAGCCCGGTATAGGCGAGCTCCCACTTGGTCGCGACGATCGCCTCCCAGGAGATCGGATCGTGCACGGCCGCCCAGCCGCCGCAGACCACGGCGACCATGCCGCCCTGGATCGCCACCAGCGCCATCGGCCGGTCGACCCGCCGCGTCACCAGTCCGAGCAGCACGATCTGGATCGCCCAGCAGACCGCGCCGAGCGTCACCAGCACGTCGCCGATGACGAAGCGGCCGCCGAGCCCGCCCGACAGGAGCCAGGCCCCGAGGAGCCCCAGCCCCGCCGCCGGCCAGACCGCCACACCCGGCCGCTCGTGGGTCAGCGCCATCGCCACGAAGGGCGTGAAGAGGATGTAGAGCGAGGTGAGAAAGCCGGCGTTGGCGACCGACGTGGTCAGAAGCGAAACCTGTTGCAGCAGATTGCCGACGAGGAAGACCAGCCCGATCAGCCCCATCAGCGCCACCGAGCCGCGATCGATCGGCCCGCTCGCCAACCGCGCCTCGCGCAGCATCAGGGGCAGGAGGATCAGCGTCGACACCGCGAACCGCAGGGTCAGGAACCACGTCGGCGACATCATCTGCATCGCCGTCGACTGCGGCACGAAGGCGGCCCCCCACAGAGCAGCGGCACCGAGCAGCAGGAGATTGGCGGTGGAACGGGTCATGGACGGCTCTGGGCTGGCGTGATCGTCCTTCTGTTTGACCCGGCCTCCCGGTCTTGTCGAGCGGTCGTCCGAGATTTTCTCGGACGGTCGTCCGACAGGTGCGTCGGCGGCCTCAGGCGGCGTCGCGCCACTCGACCGCCAGGGTCTCGCGAAAGGCGAAGCGCACGAGGTGACGGATCACCACGTCCTTCAATTCGGCGAGACGGTCGGCGTCGTCCGCCGTCACGGTGATGGTGAGGCCGGTGGCGTCGGCGCGGAGCGCGACGGGGCCGAGCGGGAAGGTGATCGATCCTTCGGTCGGCGTGCAGTCGGCCGGGATCTCGTGGGCGAAATGCTCGCGGAGCTGCTGGAGATGACGCGAGCCCGACGCGGTCGGGGTTTCGCAGACGGCTTCGGCCATCGGCGTGTCCTTTCGGAAAGAGGAAGAAGAGGGAAGAGGGTGGGCGCCATCGGCGGCGCCGGTCGATCGCCCGTTCGCGACGGGCGATCGAAGGGGCGCGGTCACAGCTTCTCGATCCGGCTCGCGGTCTCGTCGAGCAGGGCGACCAGGGCCGCGGTCTCCTCGTCGCCGAGCGACGGAGTGGCCAGCTTGAGGCGCAGCGCCAGGCGGAGGTTCTCGACCGCCCGGATCAGGCGCGGATCGCGCGGCCCCTGGCGCGCGGCGCCGGCCTCGTCCATGCGCGCCAGCATCGCGTCGACCGAGGCGCGATTGCTCTCGAGCGTCGCCCGGCCGGCGTCGGTGATGGCGTAGAGCTTCTTGGCGCCCTCGGCCGCCGCCACCTCGATCTGGCCGGTCTCCTCGAGCAGGGTCAGGGTCGGATAGACCACGCCGGCGCTCGGCACGTAGGAGCCGCCCATGCGGTCCTCGATCGCCTTGATGATCTCGTAGCCGTGACGCGGCTGCTCGGCGAGCATCGCCAACATCACGAGCCGCAACCCGCCATGGGCGAAGAAGCGCCCGCCGCCCCGCCGGCCGTGCCGGCCGAAGCCGCGCGGCCCGGCGCCGCCGAGGCCGAAGCCCGGCTCCATGCCCTCGTCGCCGTCCCAGGCGGCGCGCGTCGGCCCGCCCTCGCAGCGGCCGTGGCCGCGCATGCGGCCGAAGCCGCGTTCCAGAAAATCGCGGCCGCGATGCCGCATCTCATGTCCGAACATGTGTTCGATCCTTTTCGACAGGGATCGCCACTGCGGCGATCGCACTGTTTTAGATATATCGAAATACAGTCTAAATGCAAGAGGTCAGCGCGCCGCCGGTCGCGCCCCCCGTGCCTCGCGCCGCTTCCAGGCCTGGAACAGCAGCGCCCCGCCGGCCAGAAGCGCCACCGTCGCCCCCGCCCACCACGACGGCGCGACCCGGAAGGCCGTATCGAAATTGGCCCAGGCGATCGGCGCCAGCGGGCGCATGGTCTTGGCCGCGAACCAGGCGAGTTCCGCCGCCGCCCCGGCGAGCGTCGCGACCGCCGAGGCGAAGGCGACGCCGCCCCAGCCGACGCCGCCGGCCCGCGCGAGGAGGACGCGGATGGCGAGACCGCCGATCGCCGCCCCCGCGAGCCAAGCCCCCGTCGCGGGATCGAGCCGCACCTGCAGGAAGAGATGCACCAGCCCCATGATCACGATCGGATGGACGAGCCCGTGGAGCCGCCCCCAGGTCGGCCCGCCGAGGCGCCGGATCATGCCGTCGGTCGAGGTCGCGGCGAGCGCGGCGAGGCCGCAGAAGGCGACGAAGCCGAGCAGGAGATAGGGCCGCAGGACGATCTCGGTGGCGATCTTGGCGGGGGCGAACCCGTTGTCGAGGGCGTAGAGGCCGAAATGGGTCGCGGTCCAGAAGAAGGCGGTGAGCCCGATCATCCGCCGGACGCCGATCAGCTTCGACCAGCCCGAGAGCTTGCGCAGCGGCGTGATCGCGATGGTGACGATCAGCGTCTCGATCGCCCGGTCGCCGGCGAAGCGCAGCGCCTCGGTGATCGGCCGTGGGCCGAGATCGCCGCTCGCGGCCCGGTAGACGAGCCACACCGCCGGCGCCAGCAGCGCCGCGAGCACCACGGCCCGGAGCGGCGAGAAGCGCCCGTTGCGGTCCCGCCACGGCGCGAGCGCATCGGGAAGGGCGGGGAAGGGGAGGCGGAGGGAGGAGGTCGGCATCGGTACTCGCGAAGAGGATCGGGTCTCGTCCGGTTCTACGAGACGAGCATGCCCGATGTTTCATCACGTCCGCGCGAGGCGTCGGCGAGCGGCCTCTGGACCCGCCCGCGACACGTCCTTAGTGTCGGATGCGACCCTCGCGCGTCGCAACGGAGACCGACATCATGGAGTGGCTGCTTCTCTATTTGAAATCGGCCGGCATCGGCGTCGCCGTCGCCGCCCCGGTCGGGCCGATGAGCCTCCTGTGCATGCGCCGCACGCTGACGACCGGCTGGCGCTCCGGGCTCGCCACCGGCGCCGGCATCGCCATCGGCGACGGCATCTATGCCGCCGTGGCGGCGCTCGGCCTCGCCGGCGTCTCCGCCTTCGTGCTCGCCTGGGAGAAGCCGCTCCACCTCGCCGCGGGCCTCCTGCTGATCTGGCTCGGCCTGAAGACCTTCTTCACCAAGGACGACGGCAAGGTCGCCGAGGACCGCGCCGGCGGCTCGATCCGCGCCGCCTTCCTCGGTTCGGTCGCGCTGACGCTGACCAACCCGCCGACCATCGTCATGTTCGCCGCCGTCTTCACCGCGCTCGCCCCCACCTCCGGCTTCGATCCGGCCTCCGCCGTCGCCACCGTCGCGGGCGTGGTCACCGGGTCGCTCGGCTGGTGGATCGGGGTCGTGATCGGCGTCTCGGGCCTGCGTCATGCGCTCGGCCACCGGGTGCGCCTGTGGATCGACCGTATCGCCGGCGTCGTCCTGGCGGTGCTCGGCGCCGACCAGATCCGCCGCGCCTGAGGCGAGACGAAAACGCCCCCGGTCGGTCGTGTGAGCCGGGCCGGGGGCGACGGTGCGCGCGGCGAGGAGCCTGCCGCGCGCGAGGGTTCAATAGGCGTTTCGGGTGTCGAACAGCCGGAACGGGGTCAGCGCGAGGATCTTGAGGTCGAACAGGATCGACCAGTTCTCGATGTAGTAGATGTCGTGCTCGACGCGCTTGCGGATCTTCTCGGGCGTGTCGATCTCGCCGCGCCAGCCGTTGATCTGCGCCCAGCCGGTGACCCCGGGCTTGACCTTGTGGCGGGCGAAATAGCCGTCGACGACGGTGTCCCAGAGATGGTTCTCGGTCTGAGCGTTGACCGCGTGCGGGCGTGGACCGACGAGGCTCAGCTCACCCATCAGCACGTTGAAGAGCTGCGGCAGTTCGTCGATCGAGGTCTTGCGGATGAAGCGCCCGACCGGAGTGACGCGCGGGTCGCCCTTGGTCACCGCCTGTTTGACGTCGTGATCGCACTTGTCGACGTACATCGAGCGGAACTTCCACACCGAGACGACCTCGTTGTTGAAGCCGAATCGCTTCTGGCGGAAGAAGATCGGCCCCTTGCTGGTCGCCTTCACCGCGATCGCCGCGCCGATCATGATCGGCGAGAGGACCAACAGCGCGATCGACCCCACCACCAGATCGAAGATCCGCTTGGTGACCGCGTCCCAGTCGGCGAGCGGCTTGTCGACCACGTCGATGAACGGCAGCGAGCCCTCGTAGGAATAGTTGCGCGGCCGGAACTTGAGCTTGTCGGCATGGGCCGAGAGGCGGATGTCGACCGGCAGCACCCACAGTTTGCGCAGGAGCTGCTGGACGCGGACGGCGGCCGAGACCGGCAGCGCCACGATCAGCATGTCGAGCTTGATGATGCGGCCGAACTCGACCAGTTCCGGGACGGTGCCGAGTTTGGGATAGCCCTCGACCATCGCCGGCGAGCGTTCGTCGTCGCGGTCGTCGAAGATGCCGCAGATGCGGATGTCGTTGCCGGGCTGTGCCTCGAGGCCGCGAATCAGCTCCTCGGCGAGCTTGCCGCCGCCGACGATCACCGCGCGCCGCTCGAGCCGCCCGTCGCGCGTCCAGTTGCGCACCAGATGGGTGATCACGAAGCGCGACAGCACGAACCAGCCGATGCCGCCGAGGAACCAGCGGACGACCATCGCCCCCTCGGCGGCGTCGACCCGGCCGGTGAAGAAGGCGAGCGCCGCGCCGCCGGCGAACAGCATCGCCCAGGCCGCGATGACCCGGCCGAGCTGCATCGCGTAGTCGCGGAACGAGGAGATCTGATAGCCGTCGACGGCCTGCACGAACAGCACCGCCAGCGCCGCGCCGATCGGCACCGTCACCGCCTCGAGACGGTCGATCCGCGGCGCGTCGAAGGCGCCCGCCAGTGTCAGGATCGTCAGGCCGAGCCCGACCAGGGCGACGAAATCGGCCGTGCGCACCGATCCGGCGAGCAGACGGCGCGAGATCGGCCGATCGGAGAACAGCGCCGCGACGTCGCGCGCCTGCTGGGAGAGCGAGGTGTCGGCCCTCGGCGTTTCCGGGACCGCCTCGAAATCGGCCGGTCCTTCGCCGAGCGCGGCGATGTCGACGCTCTGGCGATAGAGGGTCTTCGGATCGATCTGCTTCATGTCCGTCTCCGGGTATTCGTCCCGTCGCGAGCGCATGGGGCGCGTCGCGACGTCCCCGTCGTCGACGCTCGCCCATCGGCCACGCCGTCGCGAGGACCCGTTCTCGGGTCGTCGAGTAGATTGCCCCGGGAAAGTGAAGGCGGCGTTGATTGCGATAGGTCGAAGACTCTGAAATCGCAGAGGATTTTCGTTAAGTTTAAAAAATTGCGACCAGATTCGCGAAAAGTCGAGACGCCGGTATCAGAAGAACCGCTCGCGCACGTAGATCGTGTCGCCGGGACGGATCGGGTCGGTCCCCGGCACCCGCCCGACCAGAACCTCGCCGTTGATCTGGCGGGTGACGTCGAGCGTGCGCTGATCGGCGCGGGCGGTGTAGCCGCCTGCGATCGCCACCGCCGTCTGCGCCGTCATACCGGCGACGTAAGGATATTGGCCGGCGTTCTTGACCTCGCCCATGATGAAGAAGGGGCGATACTGGTCGATGTCGACGGAGACGTCGGGGCTGCGCAGATAACCGCCGTTGCGCAGCCGCATCGCGATGTCGCGCTCGAGTTCGACCGCCTTGCGCCCGCGCGCCGGCACGCCGCCGATCAGCGGCACCGAGATGTTGCCGCTGGCATCGACCGTATAGACGTTGGTCAAGGCCGCCTGATCGAACACGGTGATGCGCAGCCGATCGCCGGCATCGAACGTGTAGGGCTGATTGAGCACGTCGTGGAAGGCCGGGCTCGGACGCACGTAGTTCGAGCACCCCGTGAGGAGGCCCGCCACGAGCAACACCTGAACCAATCGAGACGACATCTTCGAACCCTTCGCACCCGTCATGATCGGCAGAGTGGTGCGATATGGTTAATGAAGCTTGAAGCGTGGCCCTCGGAATTTCAGGGAGCCGTCGTCGCGATCATGGTTAACGAGATGCTAACCCTCGCGGCTCACCATGGCGGGCGAGGAGAAACCTTCATGGTGCTTCGCCGAGAGCCTACGACCGCCGACACGACCATCGACCTCGCCGTGCTGCGCGACGCGCTTCGCGCCGCGCGCGGACGCATCGCGCTCGCCGCGCTCGCCGCCGCCGTTCTGGTCGGCGGCCTCGCCGTGTGGCGCGCCGATCCCCTGGTGATGGAGGCGCGCATCCTGATCGAGCCGATCGCCGCGCCCGGCGAAGCCGCCTCGGAGAGCGGACGCGCCGCCCGCGACGATCGGTTGATCGCCACTCAGATCGGCCTGCTCGGGTCGTCCGGCCTGTTGCGCCGGGTGGTCGCCGGCGCCGCCGCCGATCCGCGACATCCGCTCGACGCCTTCGGCGACGCCGGCCGCGACGGCGACGGGCTCGACCGCGAGGACCGGCGTCTCGCCGCCCTCCGCGCCGCCCTTACCGTGGAGCGGGTCGACCGCTCGCGCCTGATCGCCCTGCGTCTCGCCACCCCCGATCGCGGCTCCGGCGAGCACCTCCTCGCCACCGTCTGGCACGACTACGCCTCCGGCCTCGCCGAGGCGCGCGGTCGCGCCGAGGCGGAAGCCGAGCGCCGTCGCGGCGCCGAAGTGGCGGAGGCCCGCCGCCGTCTCGCCGAGGCGGAGACGATGCCGGCGCCCGTCGCCGCCGCCCCCGTCGCGGATCCCGAAGCGGACGCCGCCCGCGCCGAGCGCGCCGAGGGCGAGACCGTGCTGAAGCGGCTCGAGGATTTCGCCGATGCCGGTGAGAAGGGCGCCGATCGCGCCGTCGACGCCGGGCTGACCGACGGCCTGCGGCGGCTGCGCGAACGGCGCGGCCTGCTGCGCTCGCGCATCGCCGAACTGTCGGTCGTCTATCTCGAGAACCACCCGCTGCTGAAGGAGGCGACCGAACGGCTCGCCGACCTGCATCGCGAGATCCGCGCCGAACTGCCCCGCGCCGTCGCCGCCCAGAAGGCCGCGCTCGCCGCGATCGACCGCCGCATCGCCGAGCGGGAGACGGCGACCACCGCCTCGATCCCCGAAGCCGCGCCGGTGCCGGCCGCCGCCGCCGCCGATCTGCCGCGCCTGCGGGCGGCGCTCGCCGAGGCGCTCGCCCGCCGCGACGCGGCCTATCTCGAGGCGCTCGGTCAGGCCGCCGTCGCGGCGAACCTCGTCGGCGCGCCGGACGTGGTCGAAACTCCGTCGAACACGCGGCCGATCGTCGCCGCCGGCCTCGCCGCCCTGTTCGGCGCCGGCCTCGCGGCGAGCCTCGCGGCCGTCTTCGGCGCCGCGCCCGCGCGCCGTCGCGACCGCGTCGCGCCGGTCGCCGAGATCCCCGCCCCGATCGAGACCCGCGTCGAGGAGCCGGTCGCGATCGCGCCGTCGCGCCCGGTCGACGCGGATGCGCCGCGCCGTGCCGCGCTCTATGCCGAGGCGACCGACGAGCGCATCGCCGATCTGTGGGACCAGATCGAGGCGGAGATCCCGCGCGGCCGCCGCATCGTCGTGACATCGGTCACCGACGCCGCCCGTGCGCACGCCGCCGCCCGGCTCCTGTGGGCGAATGCCGCCGTGGCTCAGGGTTCGGCCTGTCTGGTCGATCTCGCCGCGACGGTTCCCGAGCCGGAGAGCGAGAACGCCGGCTTCTCCGACATCCTCGCCGGCCGCGCCGCCTTCTCCGAGGCGATCCATCACGATCACGACTGCGGCGGCTGGGTCGTGCCCGCCGGCGTCGAGCCGTTGGAGCCCGCGACCTTCGGCGACGAGGGCGTCGCCGGCATTCTCGACGCGCTCGCCGCGACCTGGGCCGACGTGGTCGTCGACGTCGGCCGTCTGGAAGCGGGGGAGGGCCTCGCCACCCTGCTGATCGGCGCCGACGTGATCGTGCTGGCCGAGGACGACCGCGACGATCCGCGCGTGCTGCGCGCCCTCGATGCCCTGCTGATGGCCGACAAGGCGGTGTGGCTGATCGATCCGCCGCTCGAGGAGGCGAGCCGCGACCTCTACGCCGCCGACGGCGCCGAGACGGCGGCCTGGGCCGACGCCGCCTGAGGCGTCACGCCTTCGGACGCCCGATCGGGCGGTACATCCACCGCACGATCAGTCCGGCGACGGGCACCCAGGCGAGGCCGGCGACGACGAAATAGGCGAACTGGACCCAGCCCGATTTGGAGGCGACCACCACGTCGCCGACCGCCGTCGCGAAGAAGACGTAGACCAGCAGGAAGATCACCAGAATGAGGGAGCCGGCGAAACGCCGCGCGGGAGAGGTCATGATCGGCCCTTTCGCCGGGTCGCCGATCCCGCGGACGGCTCCGGCGGATCGGCGACGACGTGTCGCTGGTCTTCGAGCCCCTTCCGGCCGGGACTGCGGCGCCCCGGCGCTGGAAGAAGGCGCACGTCCCGGTCTATATCTCGGATCGGGACGCGGAGTGAAGAGACGCATGGTGTCGATGGGGATGGAACGAGTGCGCGAGGCGCGAGCGGGTGCGGCGACGAGCGAGCGCCCGGTGCGCCTGTGGCTCTACGGCGTCGCCGCCCTGATCTTCGCCATGGTCGTCGTCGGCGGCATCACCCGCCTGACCGAATCGGGTCTTTCGATCACCGAATGGGCGCCGCTGCTCGGCGCCCTGCCGCCGCTCTCCCATGCCGATTGGGTCGCCGCCTTCGAGCGCTATCGCGAGATCCCGCAATATCGCCTGATGAACGCCGGCATGAGCCTCGAGGAGTTCCGGTCGATCTATTGGTGGGAATGGTCGCACCGCCTGCTCGGCCGGCTGATCGGCGTGGTCTTCGCGCTGCCCCTGGTCTTCTTCTGGCTGACCGGCCGCATCCCGCGCGCCCATCTGCCGCGCTATCTGGTCCTCTTCGCGCTCGGCGGCCTCCAGGGGGTGATCGGCTGGTGGATGGTCTCCTCCGGCCTCGTGAACCGCGTCGACGTGGCGCCGCTGCGCCTCGCCGTGCATCTGACCCTGGCGACCATGATCTTCGCCGCGGTCCTGTGGACCGCGCTGACGCTCTCCTCGCGCGGGCGCGCGCCGCGTCCCTCGCCGATCCGCCGCATCGGCGCGGCGGCGGTGCTCGGTTGGGTCTTCGTCCAGATCTTCCTCGGCGCCCTGGTCTCGGGCAATCACGCCGGCCTCGTCTACGACAGCTGGCCGCTGATGAACGGCCACCTCGTGCCGCCCGACGCCTTCACCATCACGCCGCTGTGGCTCGATCTGATCGAGAACCACGCCAGCATCCAGTTCCTCCACCGCATGAGCGCCTATGTGCTCTTCGCGCTGGTGCTCACCCAGTTCGTCACCATCGTCGTGACCGCCCGCACGGCGACCGCCCGGGTCTCCGCCTTCGCGCTCGGCTTCGTGGTGCTGTTCCAGATCATGGTCGGCATCGCCACGCTCCTGATGCACGTTCCCTTCGCCCTCGCCCTGATCCATCAGGCGACCGCCATGCTGGTGCTGACGGCGGCGGTGGTCCATGCCGTCTCGGTCTTCGCGCCCGGGCGGATGGAGGCGACGCTCCTCGCCCACGAAGGGCTGTGACCCACGGCCCATGGGAGCGTGGGGGCACCCGCGATCCCGTCGAAAATCGAAAGGCCGGCGAGGATCGCTCCCCGCCGGCCTTTCGTTTCGTCGTTTCGATCTCGGCGAAGGCGGCTCAGCCCGCCAGCGCCTGCTCGATGTCGGCGATGATGTCGGCGACGTCCTCGATGCCGATCGACAGACGCACCACGTCCGGCCCGGCGCCGGCGGCGATCTTCTGCGCGTCGGAGAGCTGGCGGTGGGTGGTGGAGGCGGGGTGGATGATCAGCGAGCGGGTGTCGCCGATGTTGGCGAGATGGCTGATCAGCTTCACGCCGGAGACGAGCTTGACGCCCGCCTCGTAGCCGCCCTTCAGCCCGAAGGTGAAGACCGCGCCGGCGCCCTTCGGCACGTATTTCTGCGCGAGCGCGTGATAGGGATCGTCCGGCAGGCCGGCATAACTCACCCACGACACGTCCGGTCGCGCCTTCAGCCAGATGGCGACGGCGAGCGCGTTGGACGAGTGCTTCTCCATCCTGAGCGGCAGCGTCTCGATACCGGTCAGGATCTGGAACGAGTTGAACGGCGAGATCGCCGGCCCGATGTCGCGCAAGCCCAGCACCCGGACCGCGATCGCGAAGGCGATCGAACCGAACACCTTGCCGATCACCATGTTCTGGTATTCCGGGCGCGGCTCCGACAGCATCGGGTACTTGCCCGAGGCGAGCCAATCGAAGGTGCCGCCGTCGACGATCACGCCGCCCATCGAATTGCCGTGGCCGCCGAGGAACTTGGTCGCCGAGTGGACGATGACGTCGGCGCCGTGGGCGAAGGGACGGCAGAGCGCCGGCGAGGCGAGCGTGTTGTCGACGATCAGCGGCAGGCCGTTCGCCTTGGCGATCTTGGAGATGCCCTCGATGTCGGTGACGACGCCGCCGGGATTGGCGAGGCTCTCGATGAAGATCGCCTTGGTCCTCGGCCCGATCGCCGCCTCGAAGGTCGAGAGATCGTCCGGATCGGCCCACTTCACCGTCCAGCCGTAGTTCTTGAAGGCGTGGTTGAACTGGTTGATCGAGCCGCCGTAGAGGCGCTTGGAGGCGACGAATTCGTCGCCCGGTCCCATGATCGTGTGGAAGACGAGGTGCTGCGCCGCATGGCCGGAGGCCACCGCCACCGCCGCCGTGCCGCCCTCGAGCGCCGCGACCCGCTCCTCGAGCACCGCCGTCGTCGGGTTGGTGATGCGGGTGTAGATGTTGCCGAAGGCCTGAAGCCCGAACAGCGAGGCGGCGTGATCGACGTCGTCGAAGACATAGGCGGTCGTCTGATAGATCGGCGTCGCGCGGGCCCCGGTGGTCGGGTCGGGCTTGGCGCCGGCATGGACGGCGAGGGTGGAGAAACCGGGCTGCTGAGCGGACATGGGGAACTCCCTGGGCCGGGCGCGACGACGCCCTTTCGGAAATGGTGTTCTTTGTCGGAAATCGGACGAGGATCGTCAAACGAAACCATTTCGTCCTGAGGCCCTTCGTTGGAACGAAATTTCATGACGCAGGGGAGGGCGCGGATCGCGCGGCGCCTCGGTCGTCGCGCCTTTCGCGTTCACCCCAGGTGACGGCTCCGGCAAAAGCGCTATGCTGCGCCGATCGTCGTCGTGCCCGTCGGGAGGCCTCGCACATGCCGTCGCGTCGCAGCTTTCTCCGTTCGGCCGCCGTTCTGGCGGTGTCGTCCCTGATCGTCGACCGCGCGGTCGCCGAGGAACCCACGGCGGAGGCCCATCTCACCGGCATCTACAAGAAGCTCGCCGCCGGCAACGGCGATTCCGGCGGTCAGATCTATTGGCTCGAGCCCAAGGATCGGCCCAAGTGGTTCTCCGCCGCCCTGGTCGAGCTCTGGGCCGACGCCGAGAAGCGCGCCAAGTCGCGCGGCGACGATCTCGGCCCGATCGATTTCGATCCTTTCACCAATTCCCAGGACCCCCAGGTCAAGGGCTTCAAGATCGAGAAGCTCGACGCGCTGCCGCCGGTGACGAAGCTGCGGGTGACGCTCGCCGGCTATCCCGCCGGCGACGGCGTCCTGGTCTTCGACCTGATCAAGGAGAAGGGTTGGAAGATCGACGACATCCTCGGCTCGACCGGCGGAGACCGCTGGAGCCTCAAGGAGATCCTGTCGATGCCGTGAGGCGGCGAGGGCGCTCGCTGCCGGCGCCGCCCTCTGGGGGGGCCTCACATCCCCAGACGCGGCATCTCGATCGCCGGGCAGCGGTTCATGATCACCGTCAGTCCGGCGGCCTCGGCGCGCGCCGCCGCCACGTCGTCGCGGACGCCGAGCTGCATCCACACCACCTTCGCGCCGGCCGCGATCGCCTCGTCGACCACCGCGCCGGCGGCCTCGGAATTGCGGAACACGTCGACCATGTCGACCGGGACCGGCACGTCGGCGAGATGGGCGAAGACCGGCCGCCCGGCGATGGTCTTGCCGGCGAGGCCCGGATTGACCGGGTAGACCTCGAAGCCGCGATCGATCAGGAATTCGGTGACGTGGAACGACGGCCGGTCGGGCTTGGCGCTGGCGCCGACCACGGCGATCGTCTTCACCGAGGTGAGCACCGCGCGGATGTGGTCGTCGGCGTAGACGTCGTGGTTCATGGTCTCTCGTCCCCTCCGAAATGCTCCTCGATCTCCGTCTCGATCACCGCGATCCCCTGCCGGCTCTTGGCGACCAGGAACAGGATCAGCGAGACCGCGCCGACCGCCGTGATCGCGGCGCCGATCACGAAGATCCACGCCGGCCGCGACGACGAATCGAACACCCCGACGAGCAGCGCCACCGCGATCACCCCGAGGCCGACCGGCAGCAGGATCCGCCACAGACGGGCGAAACCCGACGGCGGCGGCGGTGTGACGAGGGGCGTGGGGGGCGAAACGGTCACGATCTCGGCTCTCGGCTGAAGGCCCGCCTCGCGAGCGGAGCGGCTTCGTTGTACACCGATTTCGGCGCCGGCACACCGCCGCCGGCGCGAGGGGAGAGGAGTGTGTGATGCCCGGTGCCCGTGATTGTCTGCTCGTCGTCGACGTGCAGAACGACTTCCTGCCCGGCGGAGCGCTCGCCGTGCCGCGGGGCGACGAGATCGTCCCGGCGATCGGTCCCCTCGCGCGGCTCTTCGCCACCGTCGTCCTGACCCAGGACTGGCACCCGGCCGACCACGTCTCCTTCGCCGTCCACCATCCCGGCCGCGCGCTCTTCGAGACGATCGCGCTCCCCTATGGCCCGCAGGTCCTGTGGCCGGTCCACTGCGTCCAGGAGAGCCCGGGCGCGGCCCTCGCCGAGGGGCTCGACGTGCCGCACGCGGCGATGATCCAGCGCAAGGGCTGCCATACCGCGATCGACAGCTATTCGGCCTTCCTCGAGGCCGACCGCGCCACCGTCACCGGGCTCGCCGGCTGGCTGAAGGCGCGGGGTGTCGAGCGGGTCTTCATCTGCGGTCTCGCCACCGACTTCTGCGTCGCCTGGACGGCGGGCGATGCCCGCGCCGCCGGCTTCGAGACGGTGGTGGTGGAGGATCTCTGCCGCGCCATCGACCTCGACGGCTCGCTCGCGGCGGCCTGGGCGGCGATGGGAGCGGCCGGCGTGATCCGGGCGACCTCGGCCGAGATCCTGTCCGGCGCGTTCGGCTGAGGCGCTTTCCGCCTCAGTTCTTCGCCTTCTCGTCGGCGACGATCTCGATCTCGCGATCGTAGCCGGCCTGGACGGTGAAGTTGCGGGTGAAGATGCGATCCTGATTCTTGGCGACGAGCGCGTAGTCGCCCTCCGCCAGCACGATCGTCGGAAAGGCGCCGACGCTCTCGGTGATCGGATCGCCCGAGGGCGTCAGCACCAGCCACGAGGTGTTGGTGAGCGCCTCGCCGCCGGGCTCGTTGACGAGCTTCAGCGTCAGCTGCGCGGCCTTGTGATAGACGGTCGCCTCGGTCAGCTTGCCCGGATTGACGTGGATCTCCGCGCGCACGACGGCGTTGAGATCGCCGTAGTGGCCGACCACCCGATAGGTGTCGGCGTTGAGGCGGATGATCTTGCCCGGCCCGACGCCCATCACCAGCGCCTGACGATCGCCGCGCTGATCGGATTCCATCGAATAGACGTCGAAGGTGAGCTTGTCGGCCGGCAGCGGCAGATCGCCGGCGCCGAGCGCCTGCAGCTTGAGGCCACCGGCGTTGAGGATCAGCGTCTCCTTGCGGGTCGCGTCCTTGGTGACGGTGACGCGGGTGGTCGCCCCGGCGCGGCCATAGGCGGCATGGACGAGATAGGACCCCGGCTCGAGATCGAACTCGGCGTCGCCGCCCGAGGCGGTGACGATCAGCTGGAGCTTGTCGTCGGAATTGTTCTTTTCCTGAAAGATCCGCCACACCAGACCGTTGTGGATCGCGGGCGAGCCTTCGGTGACGAGGGCGGAGAGCTTCAGCGTCGCCTTGAAGGCGCGGGCGACGTCGACCGCCATCGGCGCGGTCGTGGCCGCCGCCGCGCCGTGGGGCGCCGCCGAGGGCGCGGGATTGGGAGCGTAGCCGAGCGGCTCGGCCGGGGCCGGGGCCAGCGGCATCGGTTGTCCCGTCCCTTGCGCCAGACCGGGCCCGACGCCGATCAGCCCGAAGGCGAGGGCGAGCGCGGCGATCTTCGAGGCGGTGGGGGTCGGGCGGGGGCGCGTCGTCATGAAACCTCGGCGGCGTCGTGGCGAGGCACGACACGGATCTTCGTCAGCGCGTCGCGACGAACGCGACGCATTCGCTGCCCGGGTCGCGACGCGCGCGACTCCGAAGGCGCCGACAGAAGAACCCCATGAGCATGGCGAGATCAAGTCGATCTCCCGAATCGGCGCCCGCCCGCCTCGTCGATCGTTGACATTCCTGCGTCGAGGCGCTTCCCTCGCCGCCGCCCACTCATCGACGCGCGAGGCCCCATGACCACCGGATATCCGCAGGCGCTCGCGCTGCTCGAGACCCGCCGCACCATCGCCAATTTCCAGATGGCCGAACCCGGTCCGAGCGAGGACGAGATCCGCCGGATCATCGCCGCCGCCGCCCGCGTGCCCGATCACGGCAAGCTGACGCCCTGGCGCTTCGTGCTCTATCGCGGCCCCGCCCGCGCCGATCTCGACGCCCGCCTCGCCCCGCTCTACCGGGCGAAGTTCCCCGGTGTTCCGGCCGAGAAGGCGGCGCTCGAGGAGACGCGCTTCTCGCGCGTGCCGCTGACGATCGGCGTGATCTCCACCGCCACCGAACACGTCAAGATCCCGATCTGGGAGCAGCAGCTCTCCGCCGGCGCCGCCACCATGAACCTGATGCTCGCCGCCCATGCGCTGGGCTACGCCGCCCAATGGCTGACCGGCTGGCTCTGCTACGACCCGGACGCCGCCGCGATCCTCGGCCTTCGCGCCGGCGAGCGCTTCGCCGGCCTCGTCTGCATCGGCACCCCGACGGTGCCGCCGGTCGACCGGCCGCGTCCCGCCTTCGAGACGATCGTCACCGAGTGGAGCGCCTGAGGCGATGTTCTACGCCACCGCCGAAGGCCATCCCGGCCTCCCCCACGACCCCTTCAAGGCGATCGTCGCGCCGCGTCCGATCGGCTGGATCTCCACCATCGACGAGACGGGGATGCACAATCTCGCCCCCTACAGCTTCTTCTCGGCGATCGCCTCCAAGCCGCCGATGGTGCTGTTCTCCTCCGAGGGCTGGAAGGACACCGTCGCCGCCTGCGCCCAGACCGGCGAATTCGTGGTCAATCTCGCGACCTATGACCTGAAGGACGCGATGAACGCCTCCTCGGCGCCGCTCGCGCGCGACCGTTCGGAGTTCCCGCACGCCGGCCTGACGCCGGCGCCGTGCCGGCTGGTGCGGGCGCCGCGCGTGCTCGAGGCCGCCGCCTCGCTCGAGTGCAAGGTGCTGGAGATCTTCTCGCCGAAGACCCTCGACGGCGAGCCGATCGAGAATCACATGGTCATCGGTCAGGTGGTCGGCGTCCACATCGCCGAGCGCTGCCTCACCGACGGCCGTTTCGACATGGTGAAGGCCGGCACCATCGCCCGCTGCGGTTGGGACGAATATCTCGGCATGGACGGGGTCTTCCGCATGGGCCGGCCGAAGGGCGCCTGAGGTCGGCGACGGCGGGGAGGGACGGGATCATGGACGGCGAGGGTCACCCGAATCGCTGGTCGGCGACCGCGCTGGCGGTCCTGCCCGTCGCCGCCGCCGCGTGGATCGGCAATCGCGTCACCCTGCCCAATCTCGTGCCCTGGTACGAGGGCCTCGCCAAGCCCTGGTTCAACCCGCCGAACGTCGTCTTCGCGCCGGTCTGGACCCTGCTCTACGTCCTGATGATCGTCGCCTTCCGCCGCATCCTGCTGCGGCCGGTCGGCGAGCCGGGACGGCGCGCGGCGATCCTCGCTTTTCTGGTTCAGATCGCGCTCAATGCCGGCTGGTCGGTCGCCTTCTTCGGCTTCCACTCGCCGCTCGCCGGGGTGATCGTCATCGGCTGGCTGCTGGTGGCGCTGGCGGTGACGATCCGCCTCTTCGCCGCTCTCGACCGCGTCGCCGCGCTCCTGCTGGTGCCTTCCTTCGCCTGGATCACCTTCGCCACGGTCCTGACCGTCGACGTCTGGACGCTCAATCGCTGAGGGTGGCGAGGGATGCCGCGAAATCGTCGCGTTCCGCCCTAGGATGGATCCGCGAAGGGCTTCGCCCGCCTCCCCGAAGGGATACCACGATGGCTTCGACCGCCGCCCGCGCGCTTCGCGCCGCCCCCCTCGTCGTCCTCCTCGCCGCCGCGCCCGCCTTCGCCCTCTCGCCGGAGAAGAAGGCCGAGGCCGTCGCCCTGCGCGACCTCTGCAAGGCCGACTATCTGAAGTTCTGCGGCTTCATCACGCCGGGCGGCGGACGCGGTCTCGCCTGCCTCCAGCGCCACGTCGCCGATCTCTCGCCGGCCTGCCGCGACGCGCTGCCGCGCGCCGAGGCCCTGCGCGACGCGGCGAAGGCCGTGCGCCCCTGAGGCCGAAGGTCGAGCGCACTCGAGGCCACGCCTCTCGTCGAGCAGACGAGGCCCGCGCCTCGCTCCCCCTTCGTGAGCCGTCGACGCCTCAGGCGCGTCCGGCGCGTCCCAGCACCCGCCGCGCCCTGAGCAGGTGCGGCCGGTCGAGCATGATCCCGTCGAGCGCGAGGACGCCGGGGTCGCCGGCCGCCGCGAAGGCCGCGACGATGCGGGTCGCCTCGGCCACCTCCGCCTCGCTCGGCGTGAAGGCGGCGTTGATCACCGGCACCTGGGCCGGATGGATCGCCATCTTGGCGGTGAACCCGTCGCGCGCCGCCGCCCGGCATTCCGCCTCGAGCCCGGCCACGTCGCGGAAGTCGGTGAAGACCCCGTCGATCGGCGACGTCTCCGCCGCGACCGCCCCGAGCAGCGTCAGCGTGCGGGCGAGCCGGAAGGCGTCGAGGAAACCGCCGTCCTCGCCCCGCGCCGTCGCCGCGCCGAGATCGGCGGAGAGATCCTCCGCCCCCCAGGCCATGCCGGTGAGCCGGTGCGACGCGCCGCGATAGGTGCCCGCCTGGAACACCGCATGCGCGGTCTCGGTGACGATCGCGACGATGCGGGTGCGCCCGTCGGGAATGCCGTGGACGGCTTCGGCGACCGCGATCTTGGCGTCGAGCCGGGTGATCTCGGCCCCGCCCGCCGCCTTGGGCAGCATGATGCCGTCGCAGCCCGCCGCCACCGCCGCGTCGAGATCGGCGTCGACGAGGCCGGAGGCGAAGCCGTTGATCCGCACGTGGATCTTCGGCCGGTCGGTCCGCGCCGCGTGGGCGCCGAGAAACTCGGCCATGCCGGCGCGGCCGGTCTCCTTGGCGTCGGCGGCGACCGAATCCTCGAGATCGACGATCACCACGTCGGCGCCCGAGGCGAGCGCCTTGTCGAGCTTGCGCGGCTCGGTGGCCGGGACGAAGAGCAGGGAACGCATCACTCGGGTCCATCGCGGGAGGGAAGGGGAGGCGGGAGAGGGACGGGGAAGGGAGCGCGGACGGCGTCGCTCACGGCCTCACGCCGAGGGTTCGTCATTCGGCCGGCGTTTCATGAAGGCTTGACGACGGCACTCCGCCACCAGGGTTCCGTCCTGCTTGTAGGCGCGGTGGTGGAACTCGGCGATCCCTGCGTCGGCGCGCGACTTCGAGGGGCGTGCGGAAAGGACCTCCGTTTCGACGCGAATCGTGTCACCGTGGAAGACCGGAGCGGGAAACTTCACGTCGGTCATGCCGAGGTTTCCGATCAGCGTGCCGAGCGTGGTGTCGTGCACGGAAAGGCCGATCATCAGGCCGAGGGTGAAGAGCGAATTGACCAGCGGACGGCCCCATTCGGACTTGGCGGCGAAGTCGAAGTCGACGTGGAGCGGTTGCGGGTTGAAGGTGAGACTGGAGAACAGGACGTTGTCCATCTCCGTCACCGAAC
The DNA here is from genome assembly GCF_019160155.1 of Pinisolibacter aquiterrae. Taxonomy (GTDB): domain Bacteria; phylum Pseudomonadota; class Alphaproteobacteria; order Rhizobiales; family Ancalomicrobiaceae; genus Pinisolibacter; species Pinisolibacter aquiterrae. The sequence continues at coordinate 206,050 of NZ_JAFNIH010000023.1, read as the reverse complement.
GGGTGAGCGGGTGGCGCAGGACGGTGCCGGGAACGAGGTCCTCGAGGTAGAGACCGGGCATCGGAACGTGTTCTCCCTGGACGTTTCGGATCATTCGGGCTCATCCCGGCGTCCGATGGACTTGGTGGCCGCGACGCGGCGAGGGGCATTGGAACCGACATGCAGGTCGACGGCAAGAGCGCGGTGGAGCGACGGATCGCGGGAGCCTTCAAGGCCGCGGCCGATGCCACCGGCGCGTCCTTCGACTACCTCCTGAAGACGTCGCAGCGCGAGTCCGACCATCGGCCCGACCTCGCCGCCTCCGGCTCGAGCGCCGCCGGTCTCTTCCAGTTCGTCGACCAGACCTGGCTCGAGATGATCCGCCGCGAGGGCGCTTCCGTCGGCCTCGAGCGCCTCGCCGAGAAGATCACCCCCGACGGCAAGGGCGGCTGGATCGTCGCCGATCCGACCGATCGCGCCAAGATCATGTCGCTGAAGACCGATCCGCTGGTCTCCGCCGTGATGGCCGCCAAGTTCACGCAGGAGAATGCCCGCAAGCTCGGCGAGGCCCTCGGCCGCACGCCGACCGACGGCGAGCTCTACGCCGCCCACGTCCTCGGCCCGGCCGGAGCGACCCGCCTCTTCCGCCTCGCCGCGACCGAGCCCGGCACGCCCGCCTCGGTGGCCTTCCCGCGCGCCGCCGCCGCCAATCCCGGCCTCTTCTACGACAAGAGCGGACGCGCCGGCACCGTCGCCGATCTGTTCGATCGCCTGACCCGCTCCACCGACGGCGGCGATCCCACGACCGCCCGCATCGCCGCCATCCACGGCTCGCTCTCCGCCTCCGCCTCCAAGACCGATCCGGCGACGGTGGCGCTGCTGCTGCGCGCCCAGGCCGCCGCGCTGATCGGCTCGGAGCCGATCGGCGGTCCCGCCGCCGCGTCGCCGCCCACGGCGGCGCCGGCCGGTCCGCCGCCCGCCTCCGCCGCCGCCCGTGCCCTCTTCACCGCGACCTCCGCCGACCTCGGCATGCCCGGCGCCTCCGAGGCCGCCGCCGCCGGACGCCTCGACGGCTGGCGCGCCCATGTCGCCCGCGACGCCTTCTCCGGCCTCGTGCGCGACGATCCGACCGCCGCCGAGGGCGCCGCGGCCTATGCCGCCGGGCGGGCCCTGCCCGGCGCGGCCGGGGCGCAATCGGCCACGGCCGCGCTCGCCGTCGCCCGGGTCGGGCCGACCACGCAGGGCGGCCACGGCGGCATCCCCCTGGTCGATCCGACCGCGCCGATGGCCCTCGCCGCGACCACGCCGCCGCCCTCGGTCGCGGCCCTCGACCGGGCCGTGTCGGAGCGGCCGAGCCGGCTGATGACCGCCGCCGCCTCCGGGGCCCCGGAGATGCCGCTGCCGATGGTCGACGCCGCCGCCGGAGAGGCTCGCCCGAGCCGGCTCCTGTTCGAGGCCTGGCGCGTGCCGAGCGAGGAGGCGCGCGACGCCGGCGTCGTCCGCGTCCGCACCACCGCGATCACGCCGCCGGACGACACCGCCCTGGCGATCACCGTCACCGGCGGCGCGCCGCCCGCGACCGCCGCCTCGGCGCCCGCGACGCCCGCGCCCGCCGTCGTCGCGCCGCGTCGCGCCGGCACGCGCGCCGCCCGCATTCCCCCGCTCGATCTGGTCGCCCTCGCCGAGGCGAGCCGCGCCGAGGCCGAGAGCGAGTGATCCGAGTGGCGTGAGGCCGGGGCACTCGGCCTCGACATGGTGAACGAAATCCCACCGAACGTGGTGAACCGCTCGTTAAGCTCTGTCGTGCGATCCTGAATCTCGTGAAACGTTCCGAGCCGGCCCCGAACGGGGCGGGCCGTCGTCGCGAGTGGTGCAGGGTATGGTCGTCGATCGTTTCTTCGCCTGGGTGGCCGACGCCACCGTCGAGCAACGCATCCGAGCCGTCGGTCCGCTGGTCCGTGCCTGGACGCAGGCCGAGGATGGCGACGACGAGCGGGACACGCTGGAGGCGGCGCTGACCGTGGTCGCCGACGACGCCGAACCGGCGGTTCGCCGCGCCCTCGCCGAGGTCTTGAGCGAATGCGACGACGCCCCGCGTCATCTGCTGCTCGATCTCCTGTGGGACGAGCCGAGCATCGCCGAGATCGTCGCCGAGCGCAGCGAGGCGCTGATCGACGTCGAATGGATCGAGGCCGCCGCCGGCACCGACGACGACGTCCGCTTCGCCCTCGCCCGGCGCCGCCGGGTCGGGCCGGGGCTCGCGACCGCGCTCGCCGAGATCGTCGATCGCCGGGGCGCGGTGGCGCTCGTCGCCAATGCCGGCGCCGACATTCCCGCCGCCGCGCTGCTCCGCCTCGTCGACCGTTTCGGCGAATTCGCCGACCTGCGCGAGGCGCTGGCGCTGCGCGCCCATGTTCCCGTCACCGTCCGTCACCGGGTGCTGGAGAAGCTCGCCGAGACCATGGCCAATCTGGTCGTGCTCGGCCGCCGCCCGACCGACGAGCGCGCCGGTGCCGCCACCCGCGACGCCAAGGATCGCGCCACTGTGGCGCTCTCCTCGACAGCCTCGGACGCCGAGGTCGTGGTCCTGGTCGATCACCTGCGCCACACCGGCCAGCTCACCACCCGCCTGTTGCTGCGCGCCGTCTGCGTCGGCGATCTGCGCTTCGTCGAGGAGGCCCTGGCGGTACTCGCCCACGTGCCGGTGCGCCGGGTCGCCGCTCTCGTCGCCGACGGTCGCGAGAGTTCGTTCCGCGCGCTCTACGCCAAGGCCGGCATGCCCGACCGCGCCTTCCCCGCCTTCGCCGCCGCGCTCGAGATCCATCGCGAACTCCTGCGCGAGACCGGCGGCTGGGACGGGCGCCCCGGCGATCGCGCGCGCTTCTCGCGCCGGCTGGTCGAGCGCGTCCTGACCCGCATCACCATCCTGCCGCGTCGCGACGCCGACGATCTCGTCGGGATGCTGCGCCGCTTCGCCGCCGATGCCGCCCGCGAACAGGCGCGCGCGGTGGTGGCCGATCGCACCCGCGTCGTCGTTCCCGCGCTGGCGCCGCCGCCGGCCGAACCGGAAATCGAGGAGGCCGTCGTCGTCCTCGCCGTCGACGGAAGGGAGGGCGCGGTCGATGCCGCCCCCGAGATCCGCGTCGATCCGAGCCTCGATCGCCGCGCCGCCCATGCCCCCGGCTTCGTCGTCGACGTCGAGGAGGAGATCGCCGAGGCGCTCGGCGAGGCCATCGCCGCCTCGCGCATCGACGCGCCGCCGCGCACCGACGAACTCGACGAGCCGATCGGCCTCTTCTCCCACGTCAGTCTCGACGACGTGCCGCCGGAATGGCTCGAGGACGAGGAGGAAGAGCTCGATCCTCCGGTCGATCTCGATGCCCTCCGGGACGCCGGCCTGCGCGGCGAACTCGCCGCCTGATCGAAGCGCATCGATCGTTCCGAGCCGTCGTCCGCACGGGCGGCTGTCGCGACTGTTTCCGGTCTGCCGAGCCGGCGGCGCGCGAGGTCTCGCCCCGCGAAGATCGTTTCAACATGCATGTAACGTGCATATGAAGACGGCCGCCGTGCTCCCGAGAGGACGGTCGTTCCGATCGGTGAGCGCGTGAGGCGAGAGGGGCCGAGCCCGAACGGGCCTCGGCCGGCCGACCCGTGACGCTCATGCCGTTCGGACGAGCCCGAATGTCATGAGACGGGTCTCAAGCGGCGTGAGCGACCTGATCGAGATAGTCGCTGGTCACTTCGTCGAGACGCTCGGCGAGGAGGCGCGCGGTGGTCGAACTCTCCTCGCGGGCCTGCTCGGCGATGATCGCCCGCACAGACTGGACGTGTTGCAGCACCAGTTCGCGCGGGATCCGGCCCGCCTCGAGCGAGCCGTCGACGAGCCGGCAGAGGCTGCCGGCGATGCGGCCGGCGAGCGGGAAGCCGAGCGTCGCCGCCTGACCCTTGATGTCGTGGGCGGCGCGATGGAAGGCCTCGAGCCGTTCCGCGTCGAAGTCGGTCTCGTCCATGCGGGCGAAGAGCGTGACGAGGCGGCTCGTCTCCTCGGCCATCCAGCCGTCGAAACTCTGGGCCATCCGCGCCATCGCCGCTTCCGCCGCCGCGACCGGCTCGACCTCGCCGGCCTGGCCGCGCTTCGGCTTGGCCTTCTTGCGCAGGTCCTGGCGCGGCTGGATGAACTCGGCGTCCGCGCCGATCTCGATCCCACCTTCGAAGGCGCCGGTTTCGGCCTCCTCGAGGTCGAAGGTGTCGGCGTCGGCGGGGCGAGCGGAGGTGGTACGTCTGGACATCGATGTCTCCCGGACGAGCCGATCGCCGTGGTGCGCGGGGGGACCACGACCGGCTCTCACGTTCGACCCGAGCATCGGATGCTTCCCTTAACGATTGGTTGGCATCGGGGCCGACGCGAAATCGTCAATATTGAAACTGTTCCGCGAGGATCCGCTCTTCCCAGCTGTGCTCGCCGTCGAACATCAACAGGCTCTCCGAGGCGCGGTCCTGGGTAATCGACACCCGCGTCACGTCGCGGATCTCGGTGTGGTCGGCGGCGGCGCCGATCGGGCGCTTGCCGGTGTCGAGCGCCTCCACCACGATCGCGGCGTGATCGGGCACCAGCGCGCCGCGCCAGCGCCGCGGCCGGAACGGGCTGATCGGGGTGAGCGCCAGCAGCGGCGCGCCGAGCGGGATGATCGGCCCGTGGGCGGAGAAGTTGTAGGCGGTCGACCCGGCCGGCGTGGCGACGATCAGGCCGTCGCAGACGAGTTCGGCGAGCCGTTCCTTGCCGTCGATGACGATCCGGAGCTTCGCCGCCTGATAGGTCTGACGCCACAGGGCGACCTCGTTGAAGGCGCGCGCCTCGCGCACCCTTCCGTCCCGCCCGGTCGTGGTCATCGACAGCGGCCGGATCCGCGTCACCTCGGCCCGCGCCAGCCGCTCCATCAGCCCGTCGAGCCGAAACTCGTTCATCAGGAAGCCGACGGTGCCCCGGTGCATGCCGTAGATCGGCTTGCCGGTGTTCATGAAGCGATGGAGCGCGGTCAGCATGAACCCGTCGCCGCCGAGCGCGACGATCACGTCGGCCATCTCCGGCGGGCTCGACCCGTACATGTGCGAGAGGCGCCGCTTGGCGGTCTCCGCCTCCTCGCTGGCGGAGGCGACGAAGGCGACGTTCTCCACCCGGCGCACCGCCGGACGATCAATGTCGGTCAAGGGACGACTTCCTCCACCTCGCAGCGCGTTCGGCCCCGGCGCGGTTGCGGGCGCGGGCCGTCGCGGTCATCTTCTCCCGAGATCACACGATCGGACCCGTGGGGTCAACGAGGGGAAGGAAGGAGACGGAGGATGGAACCCGTCGGAAGCGACGACCGCACCCCGGTGATGATCTGGTCGACCTGGCCGGACGAGCCGAGCGCCCGCGCCGGTGCCCGCGCCCTGGTCGAGGCGCGCCTCGCCGCCTGCGCCGTGATCCTGCCGGCGATCGCCTCGGTCTATCGTTGGAACGGCGCGGTCGAGGAGGCGACCGAGGTCGGCCTCCTGGTCAAGACGCGGGCCGGTCGGCGCGACGCGGCGATGGCCGCGATCGCCCGCGATCACCCCTACGAGGTCCCGGCGATCCTCGCCCTGACGGTGGAGGCCGCCGCGCGCGCCTATGGCGACTGGATCGTCGCCGCGACCTCCGAGGACTGAGTCGAACGCGACCGCGCGCCGCCGCGTCAGTTCTTCTCGAGTCGATAGGTGTCGTGGCAGCTCTTGCAGGTCTTGCCGATCTCGGCGATCGCCACCTTGAGCCCGGCGGCGTCCTTGCCGACGTTTGCCGCCTGGGCCGGCAGGGTGTCCTTCATCTTGGACATGGCAGCCTTGAAGCCGGCGAGGTCCTCCCAGATCTTCGGCGCGGCGGCGGTGTCGCCGCCGGTCGCGGTGCCCTTTGCGAAGAGCACGTCGACGTCGATCGAATCGGCCTTGGCGATCATCGTATCGAGCGCCGCCTCGGCCTCTTTCGCGTCATAGGGCTTCTCGCCCTTCACCATCTTGACGAGCACGCCGCCGAAGGCGCCGCCGATGGCCTTCATGGTCGCCTTGCGGGTTTCGATCGGATCGGCCGCGAGGGCCGTGGCCGAGGTGAGCGCGGCGGCGACGAGCGCGGCGACGAATCCGGTCCTGGTGACGATCATGCGTGTCTCTCCCCTCGATGGTTCGCGTGGGGCCGCCCCCCGGTGTCCTCCTGGGACGTGACGGCGGCCGACGGCGACTGTGACCCAGGGGGAGATCGCGTGCACGTCACACGCGCGTGAGCGGGGCGAGCCGGTCGCGGCCGGGCGCGCGATCGGTCGCATCCGTGCCGACACGCTTGCCCCCGCCCGCCGCCTGGGGCAAGGGGAGGGGATCGCCGACGCCCACCCGGAGAATTCGTCATGGCAGAGACCGAAGCCGCCCGTCCCGCTCCCCTCGATCCGCGCTTCGCGGTGAAGGCCCGGCTGGTCGCCGCGCTCGTGCTCGCCGCGCTCGCCGCGCTGCTCGCCTGGCAGATCCTCGACCGGCCGCTCGCCTCGCTCGGCGCCTTCCTCGGCGCCGGTCTCGTCGGCGGTCTCGCCTGGGGGCCGTTGGTGCTGCGCCCGAGCGGCATCGCGCTCGGCGGCGCCGCGCTCACCGGCGCGCTCGCCCTGGTGACGGCCTATGTCGGGGCCGGCCTGATCGGCGCCGGCGGCGCGCGGGTCGTCACCGACCAGGAGGCCGCGATCGCGCTCCTCTTCTCGTTCTGGATCGTGCTGCCGGTGATGGTGGCAGCGGGCGTCGGGCTGGCGCTCGCGACGCGGCTGCTCGCGGCGCGTTCGTCGTCTCAGGCGGCCGACTGAGACGCACCGTCGATCAGTTCGATGTCGGACGGCTCGACCAGATCGCCGGTGACCGAGCCGAGATCGAAGCCGAGATAGTCGGGCACCGACGCCGCCCCGATCGCCGCCGAGACGACGTAGCCCTGCACCTCGTCGCAGCCGAGCGCGCGCAGTTCGAAGAGCTGCGACAGCGTCTCCACCCCTTCGGCGACGGTGGTCATGCCGAGCGCCGCGGTCAGTTCGAGGATCGCCCGCACGATCGCCCGGCTCTGCGGGTTGGCGGCGATGTCGTCGACGAAGCTCTTGTCGATCTTGACCTTGTCGAAGGGGAATTTGCGCAGGTAGTTGAGGCTCGAATAGCCGGTGCCGAAGTCGTCGAGGGCGACGCGCACCCCGAGCACGCGCAGATCGCGCAGGATCGCGAGCGTGCTCTCGCCGGCGTCGAGCAGCGTCGTCTCGGTGATCTCCACCTGGAGCCGGTTGGGCGTCAGCCCGCTCTCCGCCAGCGCGTCGACGATCACCGCGAGCAGGCGCCGGCTGCGGAACTGCACCGGCGACAGGTTGATCGAAACCCGCGTGTCGCGCGGCCACGACGCCGCCTCCCGCATCGCCGATCGCAGGATCCATTCGCCGAGCGGCACGATCAGCTTGCACTCCTCGGCGATCGGAATGAACTCGCCCGGCGACACCACGCCGAACTCCGGCGAGGTCCAGCGCACCAGGGTCTCGAAGCCGCAGACGCGGTTTGAGGAGAGATCGACGATCGGTTGATAGACGAGATAGAGCTGATCGGTATCGAGCGCCGCGCGCAGACCCTGCTCGAGCCGGCGCCGCCGGGCGGCGCGCTCCTCCATGCCGGGTTCGAAGAAGCGGAACGTGTCGCGCCCCTCCTCCTTGGCCCGATAGAGTGCGAGATCCGCGCTCTTCATCAGATCGGCCGGGGTCTCGCCGTCGTCGGGGGCGATGGCGATGCCGAGCGAGGCGCCGATGGTGAAGTCGGCGCCGTCGAGGGTGAAGGGCTGATCGAAGGTGGCGAGGATCCGCTGGGCGATGTCGCTGGCGAGATCGGGACGAGCGCTGCCGGGATGGAGCAGGGCGAACTCGTCGCCGCCGATTCGCGCCACGATCCAGTTCGAGCCGACGCAGCTCGTCAGCCGCCGCCCGACCTCGGCGAGCAGCGCGTCGCCGACCGGATGGCCCATGGTGTCGTTGACCGACTTGAAGCGATCGAGATCGATGCAGAACAACGTCACCCGGCTCGCGCCGTGGTCGTTCTTGAGCGAGGCCTCGAGCTCGGAGGCGAATTTCGACCGATTGACGAGGCGGGTGACCGGGTCGGTCTCGGCGAGGAAGGCGACCCGCGCCTGCGCCGCTCGCCGTTCCGTCACGTCCGAGGCGACGCCGTGATAGCCGTTGAAGGCGCCGTTGGCGCGGAAGATCGGCCGGCCGGTGACGCTCCAGCTGCGCCGCTCGCCGCAGACGTCGAGATCGAGAACGTGGTCGCGGAAGGTCTCGTACCACTCCATCGCGTCGAGCAGGTCGTCGACCTCGTGCGCGTCGGAGGCGGAGAGGAGGGCGCGCAGCGGCATTCCCGCCAACTCGTCCGCGCTGCGCCCCGCCACCTCGCAGAAGCGCCGCGACGGCTCGACGATCCGGCCGAGCATGTCGGTCTCCCACAGCCAGTCGCTGCCGTGTTCGTGGAAGTCGTTGAGGAGGAGGCCGATCACCTCGCTCTTCTCGGTCAGCTCGGCGCGGTTGCGGGCGTTCTCGATGAAGCGGGCGGCATGAATGTGGATGTTGCGCGAGAGGTAGATGCCGTAGAGCACCCACATCGCGATCACGACGATCCGCGCGAACGAATCCTCGGTGGTGTTCGCCATCATCATGCCGATGAGACTGGCGCCGATCAGGATCCAGACGTAGCCGATCGCCGCGACCGGCACCGTCGCCAGGCCGAAGGCGCCGCCGGCGGTCATGCCGGCGAGCAGGATCTGCAGTACGAGCTGATGGAACGTGTCGGCGCCGGGAATGAGCACCATCGGCGCCACCGACCACGACAGCGCCAGGATCGCCGCGTTGAACGTGGTCAGCCGCAGGGCGCGCGGCGAGGCCGTCTCGATGGTGCGCCCGCGCGACTTCAGCCAATTGCGCATCGCCACGGCGACGAAACACACGAGCGCGCCGAACCAGAACAGCAGGAAGGGCAGGGAGGCCCGATCGTGGAACACCAGGAGGATGATGACCGCGTTCGCCACGTTGGCGGCGGCCGACATCGGGGTGAGTTCGACGATCGCAGAGACCTGCTCGCCGCGAATGCGGCGCGCCGTCTCTTCGTCGATCGTCTGATCCGCGGGTTTCGAGCCGAACAGGGCACGCCACAGTCGTCTCGGATCCCTGCGTGTGCGGTCGTCCTGCTTCGCTTCAGGCACGTCTCGGCCCATGAATAGGATGGTCTCGCGCCCACCATCGGCGAGAAACCCCAATGGGCGATTAACGCGAACGGCAACCCACGACTGATTCTCGCGCCGTCGCCGGTGTGCCGTGTGCGTCTCGGCTCGCCTCGTCGGATTACGGATGGACGCGCGCGCTCCGACACCCTACCTCGGGTAGGCACCGTCTCGTCGGAGGATCCGTGTCCATGACCGAGGTTTCGCGTTCGCTCGGCGAGAGCGTCGGCCTCAGACCCCCGGGTCTCGACGAGGCGGAAGCGGCCCGGCGCCTCGCTCTGCACGGGCCGAACGAATTGCCCACCCCCGGCACCCGCTCCTGGGGCGAGGTGGTGCGCGGCGTCCTGCGCGAGCCGATGTTCCTGATGCTGCTCGCCGCCGCCGGGCTCTATCTCCTCGTCGGCGATCCCGTCGAGGGGCTGATTCTCTCCCTCTTCGCCTGCCTCACCGTCGGCTTGGTGATCCTCCAGGAACTGCGCGGCGAGAGCGCGCTCGCCGCGCTGCGCGATCTCTCCGCGCCGACCGCGCGGGTGCGCCGCGAGGGCCGCGACCGGGTCGTGCCGGCGCGCGAGGTCGTCCCCGGCGACGTTCTCGTGCTCGGCGAGGGCGACCGCGTCGCCGCCGACGCCGTCGCCCGCGAGGCCCCGGCCCTGACCGTCGACGAATCGCTCCTGACCGGCGAGGGCGTGCCCGTGCGCAAGGCCGCGACCGACGGCGAGGCCTTCGTCGACGAACGCTACGGCGGCGACGATCGCTCCGAACTCTATGCCTCGACCCTGGTGGTCGGCGGCCGCGGCCTCGGCGAGGTGGTGCGCACCGGCGCGAATACCGCCGTCGGCGCGATCGGCGTCTCGCTCGCCACCATCGACGAGAGCGCCACCGGCCTGCAGGCGGCGATCGCCGGCATCGTCCGCGCCTTCGCGATCTTCGGCGGCCTCGCCTCCGCCGCCCTGGTGGTGCTGGTCGGCACCCAGAGCGGCGATTGGATCGCCGGACTTCTCGCCGGTCTCGCGCTCGCCATGGCGATGCTGCCGGAAGAGTTTCCGATGGCGCTGGCGATCTTCGTCACCTTCGGCGCCCGTCGCCTCGCCGCCGCGCGCGTGTTGACCCGCCGCCCCGCGATCATCGAGACGCTCGGCGCGATCACCGTCCTCGCCGTCGACAAGACCGGCACGCTCACCGAAAACCGCATGCGCCTCGCGCTCGTCGCCGCCGCCGACGGCGCGCATGTCCGGGCCGAGGCGGACGGCCGGCTTCCGATCGACGAATCGGCGGTCGGCGCGGTGCTCGGCGCCGCCTGCCGCGCCTCGCGCCGCGACGGCCCCGACCCGATCGACGCCGCGCTCCACCGCGCCGCGCCGGCCGGCACCGACGGGCGCGACGGCGACGAACGCCTCGTCGATTGGGGCGTGACGCCCGAACTCCTCGCCATGACGCGGGTCTGGCGCGACGGCGACGGCCGCATCGATGCCGTCACCAAGGGCGCGCCGGAGGCGGTCTTCGACCTCTGCCGGCTCGACGCCGCCGCCCGCGCCCGCCGCGTCGCCGAGGCGGAGGCCTTCGCCGGGGAGGGGCTGCGCATCCTCGCCGTCGCCACCGCCGAGGGGCTCGACGCGGTGCCGTCCGAGCCGCGCGCCGTGCCCTTCGCCTTCCTCGGCTTCGTCGGCTTCCTCGATCCGACCCGCGCCAGCGTGCCCGACGCGGTCGCTCGCGCCCGCGCCGCCGGCGTGCGGGTGGTGATGATCACCGGCGACATGCCGGCGACCGCGCTGGCGATCGCCCGCGACGCCGGCCTCGCGGTGGAGGGCGGGGTCGTCACCGGCCCTGAGCTCGAGGCGATGGACGACGCCACATTGGCGGCGCGCGCGGCGCGCGCCTCGGTCTTCGCCCGAATCATGCCCTCGGAGAAGCTGCGCATCGTCCGCGCCCTGATGGCGAGCGGCGCGGTGGTGGCCATGACCGGCGACGGCGTCAACGACGCGCCCGCGCTCGAGGCCGCCCATGTCGGTCTGGCGATCGGTCCACGCGCCACCGACGTCGCCAAGGAGGCCGCCGACATCGTCCTGCTCGAGGAGGACTTCTCGCCGGTCGTCGACGGCATCCGGCTGGGACGGCGCATCTTCGACAATCTGCGCAAGGTGATGATCTACATCGCCGCGATTCACGTGCCGATCGCCGGCCTCGCCCTGATTCCGGTGGTCTTCGGCCACGCGCCGCTGATCCTGCCGCTGCACGTCGCGCTGATCGAGATGGTGATCGACCCGATCTGCTCGCTCGCCTTCGAGAGCGAGGCGGAGGAGCCGGGCATCATGAACCGCCCGCCACGCCCCCTCGACGAGCCCTTCGTCGGCATGACGCATCTCGCCTGGGGCCTGGCGCAGGGCCTCGGCCTCCTCGCCGCCTGCCTCGCCGTCGAGCAATGGGCGCGCGGCTCGGGTTTTGCCGACGACGGCGTCCGCACCCTGGTCTTCGTCGCGCTGACGACGGGCAACCTCGCGCTGGTTCAGGTCGACGCCACCCTCGGCTCGGCGCTCGCGCGCCTCTTCACCCGCGCCAACCGCACCTCCTGGGCGATCAGCGCGGTCACCGGCGCGGTGCTCGCCACGGTGATCCTGGTGCCGGCGCTGGGCGATCTCTTCCGCTTCGCGCCGGTCCCGGCGGCGGCGGTCGGCTGGGCCGTCCTCGCCGGCCTCGCCGCGCCGATCCTGTTCGACCTGATGAAGCTCGTCGCCCGCCGGCCGCCACGTGCCGTGGCGGGTTGAGGGCAGGGCCGGATCGGGACCCGATCGACCGGCCATGTGGGGTGGCCGAATCGATCGGTCCGGCGACCGAGATTGCGGCCGCGCGAGACGGCGAGGGCGTTGGAACGTCGAGAAGGATGGTGCCGGATGAGGGGATCGAACCCCCGACCTTCGGTTTACAAAACCGCTGCACTACCGCTGTGCTAATCCGGCGACGGGCGGGAGATACCATGCTCGGCGCGCCACGAAAAGCCGGCCTCCGACTCGCGTGGGTCGAGCCGTCGAGGCTCTCGCCTCTCCCGGCTCAGGCGCCGGCGTGCTTGCGCCCGACCACGTAGAGCGACAGCACCGCCGCGTTGGAGACGTTGAGCGATTTGATCGCGCCGGGCACGTCGATGCGGGCGAGCGCGTCGCACGCCTCGCGCGTCACCGGGCGCAGGCCCTTGCCCTCGGCCCCGAGCACCAGCACCGTGCGCTTGCCCGCCTCCGTGTCCTCGAGCGTCGCCGGCCCCTCGCTGTCGAGCCCGATCACGGTGAAGCCCTCGCCCCGCAGCGTCGTCAACGCGCGCGCCAGATTGACCACCTCGATGTGGGTGATGAGGTCGACGGCGCCCGAGGCCGCCTTGGCGAGCACGCCGGTCTCGGTGGCGCTGTGGCGGGTGGGGGTCAGGAGCGCGTCGGCCCCGAGCGCCACCGCCGAGCGCATGATCGCCCCGACGTTGTGCGGGTCGGTGACCTGATCGAGCGCGAGAATCAATTTGGCACGGCCGAGGTCGGTCAGCTCGACCGGCTCCAGCGGGCGCGTCTCCACCAGCACACCCTGATGCACCGCGTCCTCGCCGACGCGTGCGTCGATCCAGCGCGGCTCGACCTGCTGCGGTGGCACGGGGAAGACGACGTTGCGCTCCTCGAGCCGCGCCAGCGCGTTGCGCGTCACGTAGATCGCGTGGATCACCCGGCGCGGATTGGCGAGCGCCACCTCGACCGTGTGGAGACCGTAGAGGAAGACCCGGCCCTCCGGCGCGCCCGAACCGGCACGTCCGTGACGACGCTGCACCACCGGCGGGCGGGTGGGATGGCGTCCGGCTTTCGCGGTGGCGCGCGGACGATCGGCATCGGTCATGGGGAGGGCTCCGAAAGGCGAGGGCGACGCTCCTTTTGCAGCTTTCGCGGGGCGGGCGCAACGGCCGAGGAGGCGGCCGCGTCCGGGTCGCCGTCGGAGGTCGTGCCGTTTCGCCGGTGAAAAGACGCGAGAGGCCCGTTGACAGGTGGGATCGGTCTCGCCATAACGGCGCCCGCAACGGCTCTCCGCGCCTCGAGCGAGACACGGAGACGTCGGTTCGTCCGGCCCGGCGACGGGTGCGTTCGAAGTGTGGGGGAATGTCCCGAGCGGCAAAGGGGGCGGACTGTAAATCCGCTGGCTAAGCCTTCGTAGGTTCGAGTCCTACTTCCCCCACCACCTTCGACCCGGAGGCGACGGCGCGAACGGCCGAAGCGTGCGGGTATAGCTCAATGGTAGAGCAGCAGCCTTCCAAGCTGAATACGCGGGTTCGATTCCCGCTACCCGCTCCACCCTCCGACCGATTCGATCTTCTCGTCCTCTCGGGGGCCCGTCGCCCGTCGGGACCGGCACGAGTGCGCCCCTTGCGGTGCCGCGTTCGAACCCCCATGTGGTCGAGTTCCGTGGGAAGACTGAAAAAAGAGACTTGAACCCGGCCGCGAAAACCCCTATCGAACCGCCCAACTCGGACGTTGCCGGCGCGGGAGCGGGGCTACATGTCCACCCGTCGGTCCAAGGGCTCTCGCCTCCGAAGGCAAGGAACACTGAAATGGCCAAAGAAAAGTTCGAACGCACGAAGCCGCACTGCAACATCGGCACGATCGGCCACGTCGACCATGGCAAGACGTCGCTGACGGCGGCGATCACCAAGGTGCTGGCCGAGACCGGCGGCGCCACCTTCAAGGCGTACGATCAGATCGACGCTGCGCCGGAAGAGAAGGCGCGCGGCATCACGATCAACACGGCTCACGTCGAGTATCAGACGCAGAAGCGCCACTACGCGCACGTCGACTGCCCCGGCCACGCCGACTACGTGAAGAACATGATCACCGGCGCGGCGCAGATGGATGGCGCGATCCTGGTCGTGTCGGCCGCCGACGGCCCGATGCCGCAGACCCGCGAGCACATCCTGCTCGCCCGTCAGGTCGGCGTTCCGGCGCTGGTGGTGTTCCTGAACAAGGTCGACCTGGTCGACGACGCCGAGCTCCTGGAGCTGGTCGAGCTCGAGGTTCGCGAGCTTCTGTCGTCCTACGGCTTCGACGGCGACAACATTCCGATCATCGCCGGCTCGGCGACGGAAGCGCTCAAGGACGGCAACCCGGAGTACGGCCGTGACGCCGTTCTCAAGCTGATGGCGGCCGTCGACGAGTACATCCCGCAGCCGGAGCGTCCGGTCGACCAGCCCTTCCTGATGCCGGTCGAGGACGTGTTCACGATCTCGGGCCGCGGCACCGTGGTGACCGGCCGTGTCGAGCGTGGCGTGATCAAGGTGGGCGAGGAAGTCGAGATCGTCGGCATCCGTCCGACCCGCAAGACGACCTGCACGGGCGTGGAGATGTTCCGCAAGCTGCTCGACTCGGGACAGGCGGGCGACAACATCGGCGCGCTGCTTCGCGGCATCGAGCGCAAGGACGTCGAGCGCGGTCAGGTTCTGTGCAAGCCCGGTTCGGTGACCCCGCACACCAAGTTCGAGGCGGAAGCCTACATCCTGACGAAGGAGGAGGGTGGCCGTCACACGCCGTTCTTCTCGAACTATCGTCCGCAGTTCTACTTCCGCACGACCGACGTGACCGGCATGTGCCAGCTGCCCGAGGGCACCGAGATGGTGATGCCGGGCGACAACGTGAAGCTGGTCGTCGAACTGATCGTTCCGATCGCGATGGAAGAGAAGCTCCGCTTCGCCATCCGTGAAGGCGGTCGCACCGTCGGCGCCGGCGTCGTCGCCAAGATCATCGCCTGATGATCGAATCGCCCGCCTTCGGGCGGGCGAGTACGGCTCGCGGGGGATACCCTGTGGATAACATTTTCGTCACGGTCCCTTTCGAGGGGCTGTGACGGGAGAGCGGCGAAAGCCGAAATTCGACTGTGCCTATAGGGGTATAGCTCAGTTGGTAGAGCATCGGTCTCCAAAACCGAGGGTCGTAGGTTCGAGTCCTACTGCCCCTGCCAGTCGTTTTTCGCTTGAGATCGTCCGCATTGAGCACTAGGTAGAACTTCCCAGCGAGGCGCGCGAGGGGTCTCCCTCCCGCGCCCGCCTGTCGTGAGCGGCGGATGGCCAAGACCAATCCTTTCAACTTTCTGCAGCAGGTGCGTGACGAGGTCTCCAAGGTCTCTTGGCCCTCGCGCAACGAGACCGGCATCACGACCTTGATGGTCGTGGTGATGGCGTTCCTCGCTGCCCTGTTCTTCCTGCTGGCCGATCAGATCATGGGCTGGGGCGTCGGCTTCCTGCTCGGGCTCGGTCGATGACGGCGGAGGGGGATCGATCCATGGCCATGCGTTGGTACATCGTTCACGCCTATTCGAACTTCGAGAACAAGGTCGCCGAATCGATTCGTGAGCGTGCCGCTCAGAACGGCCTCTCCGAGATGTTCGAGCAGATCCTGGTTCCGACCGAGAAGGTCACGGAAGTGCGTCGCGGCCGCAAGGTCGACACCGAGCGCAAGTTCTTCCCCGGCTACGTCCTGGTGAAGGCGGAACTGACCGACCAGGTCTTCCACCTGATCAAGAACACGCCGAAGGTGACGGGCTTCCTCGGCTCCGACAACAAGCCGATGCCGATCCAGGAATCGGAGGCGCTCCGGATCCTGCAGCAGGTGCAGGAGGGCGTGGAGCGCCCGAAGCCGTCGGTCACCTTCGAGGTCGGCGAGAACGTGAAGGTCTCGGACGGTCCGTTCGCCTCCTTCAACGGTGTCGTCGAGGAGGTCGACGAGGAGCGGTCGCGTCTCAAGGTCGCGGTGTCGATCTTCGGCCGTGCGACCCCGGTCGATCTGGAATACGGTCAGGTCGAGAAGATCTGACGACAGCGCGTTTCGTGACCGCCTCCGCCACGCCGTGGCCGGGGGTGGTCTCGTTCCGTCCGAGGGGTCTCTCGGACGTGTGTCGGCCTCCGCGGAGGTCGGCGAAGAAGTCCGGGGCGGTCGCGCGAGCGGCTCTCGGACGGGCGGGAGGTTCTCCGGGGTCGTCGCCAGACGCCGATCGGAACCCGACCGCCATCTCCGGCGGGTCGATGCCGAGGCGGTATCGACCGTAATGAAGGAGCCATTCAATGGCGAAGAAGGTACAGGGCTACATCAAGCTCCAGGTGCCGGCGGGTTCTGCCAATCCGTCGCCGCCGATCGGCCCCGCGCTCGGTCAGCGCGGTCTGAACATCATGCAGTTCTGCAAGGACTTCAACTCGAAGACCGCGGAAATGCCGAAGGGTCAGCCGACCCCGGTGGTGATCACCTATTTCACCGACAAGAGCTTCTCGTTCGAGTTCAAGACCCCGCCGGCGAGCTTCTTCCTGAAGCAGGCGGCCAAGCTCGACACCAAGAAGAAGCCCGGCTCCGGCTCCAAGCTGCCGGGTCGCACCTTCGTCGGCGAGGTCTCCCAGGCTCAGATCCAGGAGATCGCGACCAAGAAGATGAAGGACCTCAACGCCAACGACCTCGAGGCGGCTTCCCGCATGATCGAGGGCACGGCGCGGTCCATGGGCCTTCGTGTGGTGGAGTGAGACGATGCCGAAGATCGCCAAGCGCGTCGCCAAGTCCCGTGAGGGCATCGACCCGACCAAGCTCTATGCGCTCACCGAAGCGGTGGCCATGCTGAAGGAGCGGGCCACCGCCAAGTTCGACGAGACCATCGAGATCTCGATGAACCTCGGCGTCGATCCGCGTCACGCCGACCAGATGGTCCGTGGCGTCTGCAACCTGCCCAACGGCACCGGCCGTTCGGTCCGCGTCGCGGTCTTCGCGCGCGGCGCCAAGGCCGACGAGGCCAAGGCCGCCGGCGCCGACATCGTCGGTGCCGAGGACCTGCTCGCCGAGATCCAGGGCGGCAAGATCGACTTCGATCGCTGCATCGCCACCCCGGACCTGATGCCGCTGGTCGGCCGTCTCGGCAAGGTGCTCGGCCCGCGTGGCCTGATGCCGAACCCGAAGGTCGGCACCGTGACCATGGACGTCACCAAGGCCGTCGGCGACGCCAAGGGTGGCGCCGTGGAGTTCCGTGCCGAGAAGGCGGGCATCGTCCACGCCGGCGTCGGCAAGGCCTCCTTCACGGCCGAGGCTCTGGTCCAGAACATCGTCGCCTTCGCGGAAGCGGTGCACAAGGCCAAGCCGACCGGCGCCAAGGGCACCTACGTCCAGCGCGTCGCGGTGTCCTCGACCATGGGCCCCGGCCTCAAGGTCGATCCGTCGTCGGTCGCCACCGCCTCCTGAGGCGTATGAATTCACCCGCCGATCCTCGATGATCGGCGGGCGATGTCTTCTCCGAGCAATCGGGGAGGACCGCCCCCTCGGATCTTCCGAAGGGGCTCTGTCCGAGACTACGGGTGCCCGAAGGCTCACGCCGGACGGCTTAATTCGTCGAACTCGAGTGCGATTCGAGGGGCCCGTACGAGGCGGGATGAAACCAATTTCGAGGGTGGAGGGTTCGACCTCGCTCCTTCGAGACGGTTCGGACCGTTCGACCTTTGGCCTCCGCGCGAGCGTGAGGGCGAAGGGGACAGGAAGATCGGCGTCTCCGGCTCGTCCGGTGGCGCCCCCTGAAACCGGCCTCGCCGAACTCCGGTTCGAAGAGGTCAAAGGCAAATGAGGCTGTCGTGGAAAGAGCGGAAAAGCGCGAACTCGTCGCGTCCCTCAACGTCCAGTTCAAGACGACTGGATCCGTTGTGGTCGCGAAGTACGCGGGGCTCACCGTGGCGAACATGTCTGCTCTTCGGAGCAAGGTTCGCGCCGCGGGTGGCACCGTCAAGGTCGCGAAGAACCGCCTCGCCAAGCTGGCTCTCGTCGGCACCGAACTCGAGCACATGTCGGACCTGTTCAAGGGCCCGACCGTGATCCTTTCTGCGAAGGATCCGGTCGCCGCCCCCAAGGTCGCGGCGGAATTCGCCAAGGGGAACGACAAGTTCGTCATCCTTGGTGGTGGTCTCGGCAAGCAGTCCCTCGACGCCGCCGGCGTCAAGGCGCTCGCCGATCTGCCGTCGCTCGAGGAGCTCCGCGCCAAGATCGCGGGCGTCATCAACCAGCCGGCTTCCAAGCTGGCGTCGGTTCTGGCCGCCCCCTCCGGTGCGCTCGCTCGCGTCATTCAGGCGCGTGCCGACAAGGACCAGGCGGCGTGAGCCGTCTTCGCATCACAACGTACCGTACGAACCTTTCGAAGGAAGTGAACAATGGCTGATCTCGCCAAGATCGTGGACGACCTGTCCTCCCTGACCATCCTGGAAGCCGCCGACCTCGTGAAGATGCTCGAAGAGAAGTGGGGCGTCTCCGCCGCCGCGCCGGTGGCCGTCGCCGCCGTCGGTGGCCCGGCCGCCGCCGCCGCTCCGGTCGAAGAGCAGACCGAGTTCAACGTCGTCCTCGTCGACGCCGGCGCGAACAAGATCAACGTGATCAAGGAAGTCCGCGCGATCACCGGCCTCGGCCTCAAGGAAGCCAAGGACCTGGTCGAAGGCGCTCCGAAGGCCGTCAAGGAAGGCGTGTCGAAGGACGAGGCCGAGAAGGTCAAGAAGCAGCTCGAAGGCGCCGGCGCCAAGGTCGAGCTCAAGTGATCCGACGCGGGCCCATCGCCCGCGTCGCACGACAGGTCCCGGGTCGCAGTTTCGCGGCCCGGGATTTTCGGCGCTGAAGGAACCTCTGGTTCCGACCGTGCCGAGACCCCGAGAATCGTGTCTTCTGGCGATCTGCACGAGCAGCGTGTGATCGGACGACGCGGTGGGAAGTTCATGGGAAGGGGGAGACGACGGTGCTCCCGAGCATCCCGAAGGGGCTACGGCCCCGGATGTTCCGGATTGCCGTCGGTCAACCCGAGCGAGGACGACAATGGCCCAGACGTTCAACGGTCGTAGACGAGTCCGCAAGTTTTTCGGTTCGATCCGGGAAGTGGCGGAGATGCCCAACCTCATCGAGGTCCAGAAGGCGTCCTACGACCAGTTCCTGCAGGTCGACGAACCCAAGGGCGGCCGCCCCGACGAGGGTCTCCAGTCGGTCTTCAGGTCGGTCTTCCCGATCTCCGACTTCCAGGGCAAGGCCCTGCTCGAGTTCGTGCGCTACGAGTTCGAGCCGCCGAAGTACGACGTCGACGAGTGCCGCCAGCGCGGCATGACCTTCGCCGCGCCCCTCAAGGTGACGCTGCGGCTGATCGTGTTCGACGTCGACGAGGAGACCGGCGCCAAGTCCGTCAAGGACATCAAGGAGCAGGACGTGTTCATGGGCGACATGCCGCTCATGACCGACAACGGCACCTTCATCGTCAACGGCACCGAGCGCGTCATCGTCTCTCAGATGCACCGTTCGCCGGGCGTGTTCTTCGACCACGACAAGGGCAAGACCCACGCCAGCGGCAAGCTGCTCTTCGCCGCCCGCATCATCCCCTATCGCGGCTCCTGGCTCGACATCGAGTTCGACGCCAAGGACATCGTCTACGCGCGCATCGATCGCCGCCGTAAGATCCCGGTGTCGTCGCTCCTCTTCGCCCTCGGCATGGACGGCGAGACGATCCTCGAGACCTTCTACAACAAGCTCTCCTACGAGCGGTCCGGGTCGTCCTGGCGCGTGCCCTACGACGCGGCGCGCATGCGCGGCTACAAGGCCGTGACCGATCTCGTCGACGCCGACACCGGCGAAGTGGTGCTCGAGGCAGGCAAGAAGCTCACCGCCCGCGCCGCCCGTCAGCTCGCCGAGAAGGGTCTGAAGGCCCTCAAGGTCTCCGACGAGGACGTGATCGGCCAATATCTCGCCGAAGACATCGTCGACGTGAAGACCGGCGTGATCCACGCCGAGGCCGGCCAGGAGCTGAGCGAGAAGCTGATCCGTCAGATCCTCGACCTCGGCCACCTCGAGATCCCGGTCCTCGACATCGATCACGTCAACACCGGCGCCTACATCCGCAACACCCTTGCGGTGGACAAGAACGAGGCCCGTGAAGAGGCCCTGTTCGACATCTATCGCGTGATGCGCCCGGGCGAGCCGCCGACCATCGAGACGGCGGAGGCGATGTTCCATTCCCTGTTCTTCGACTCCGAGCGCTACGACCTCTCCGCGGTCGGCCGCGTCAAGATGAACATGCGCCTGGACCTCCAGGTCGAGGACACCGTGCGCATCCTGCGCAAGGACGACATCCTCGAGGTGATCCGCACTCTGCTCGACCTGCGCGACGGCAAGGGCGAGATCGACGACATCGACAACCTCGGCAACCGCCGTGTGCGTTCGGTCGGTGAGCTGATGGAGAATCAGTATCGCGTCGGCCTGCTTCGCATGGAGCGCGCCATCAAGGAGCGCATGTCGTCGGTCGAGATCGACACGGTCATGCCGCAGGACCTGATCAATGCCAAGCCGGCGGCCGCCGCCGTGCGCGAGTTCTTCGGGTCGTCGCAGCTCTCGCAGTTCATGGACCAGACCAACCCGCTCTCCGAGATCACCCACAAGCGCCGCCTCTCGGCGCTCGGCCCGGGCGGTCTCACCCGTGAGCGCGCCGGCTTCGAAGTCCGCGACGTGCATCCGACCCACTACGGCCGCATGTGCCCGATCGAGACGCCGGAAGGCCCGAACATCGGTCTGATCAACTCGCTCGCGACCTTCGCGCGGGTGAACAAGTACGGCTTCATCGAGGCCCCCTACCGCAAGGTGCGGGACGGCCGCGTCACCGACGAGGTGCTCTACCTCTCGGCGACCGAGGAGCAGAAGCACTACGTCGCCCAGTCGAACGCCAAGCTCTCGTCCGACAACCGTCTGACCGAGGAGCTGATCGTCTGCCGCCACGCCGGCGACGTGATGATGGTGCCGGTCGACCGCGTCGACTACATGGACGTGTCGCCGAAGCAGTTGGTCTCGGTCGCGGCGGCGTTGATCCCGTTCCTCGAGAACGACGACGCCAACCGCGCTCTGATGGGCTCCAACATGCAGCGTCAGGCCGTGCCGCTGGTGCGCGCCGAGGCGCCCTTCGTCGGCACCGGCATGGAAGCGGTCGTCGCCCGTGACTCGGGCGCCGCCATCGCCGCCAAGCGCGCCGGTATCGTCGACCAGGTCGACGCGACCCGTATCGTGCTGCGCGCCACCGGCGATCTCGACCCGTCGAAGTCGGGCGTCGACATCTACCGTCTGATGAAGTTCCAGCGCTCGAACCAGTCGACCTGCATCAACCAGCGTCCGCTGGTGCGTGTCGGCGACGTCATCGAGAAGGGCGACATCATCGCCGACGGTCCGTCGACCGATCTCGGCGATCTCGCCCTCGGCCGCAACGTGCTCGTCGCGTTCATGCCGTGGAACGGCTACAACTTCGAGGACTCGATCCTCCTCTCCGAGAACATCGTGAAGGACGACGTGTTCACGTCGATCCATCTCGAGGAGTTCGAGGTGATGGCCCGCGACACCAAGCTCGGGCCCGAGGAGATCACGCGCGACATTCCGAACGTCTCGGAAGAAGCGCTGAAGAACCTCGACGAAGCCGGCATCGTCTACATCGGCGCCGAAGTGCGTCCGGGCGACATCCTCGTCGGCAAGATCACGCCGAAGGGTGAAAGCCCGATGACGCCGGAGGAGAAGCTGCTCCGCGCGATCTTCGGCGAGAAGGCCTCCGACGTCCGCGACACCTCGCTCCGCGTGCCCCCGGGCGTGCAGGGCACCATCGTCGAGGTCCGCGTGTTCAACCGTCACGGCGTCGAGAAGGACGAACGCGCCATGGCGATCGAGCGCGAGGAGATCGAGCGTCTCGCCAAGGACCGTGACGACGAGCAGGCGATCCTCGATCGCAACGTCTACGGCCGCCTGACCGAGATGTTGATCGGCAAGATCGCCTCCTCGGGTCCCAAGGGCTTCAAGAAGGAGACCCCGGTCACGCAGGAGCTGATCGAGGAATATCCCCGCTCTCAGTGGTGGATGTTCGCGGTCGCCGACGAGAAGCTGATGGGCGAGATCGAGGCCCTGCGCGGCCAGTACGACGAGAGCCGCAAGCGTCTCGAGCAGCGCTTCATCGACAAGGTGGAGAAGCTGCAGCGCGGCGACGAGCTGCCCCCGGGCGTCATGAAGATGGTCAAGGTCTTCGTCGCCATCAAGCGCAAGATCCAGCCGGGCGACAAGATGGCCGGCCGTCACGGCAACAAGGGTGTCGTGTCGCGCATCGTGCCCGTCGAGGACATGCCCTATCTGGAAGACGGCACCAACGTCGACATCGTGCTGAACCCGCTCGGCGTGCCCTCGCGCATGAACGTCGGGCAGATCCTCGAGACCCATCTCGGCTGGGCCTGTTCCGGCATGGGCAAGAAGATCGACGCGATGCTCGAGGCCTATCGCAAGTCGGGCGATCTCTCGCCGCTGCGCACCGAGATCGGTGAGATCTACGGGCCCAACGCCAAGGGTGAGCAGCCCGGCGACTTCGACGACGCCTCGTTGATCCGTCTCGCCGAGACCGTCCGCAAGGGCGTTCCGATCGCCACGCCGGTCTTCGACGGCGCCAAGGAGCACGACATCGAGGCGGCGCTCGATCGGGCCGGCCTCGCCCATTCGGGTCAGGTCACCCTGTACGACGGTCGGACCGGCGACAGCTTCGACCGCAAGGTCACGGTCGGCTACATCTACATGCTGAAGCTGCACCATCTCGTCGACGACAAGATCCATGCCCGTTCGATCGGCCCCTACTCGCTGGTCACCCAGCAGCCGCTCGGCGGCAAGGCGCAGTTCGGCGGTCAGCGCTTCGGCGAAATGGAGGTCTGGGCCCTCGAGGCCTACGGCGCCGCCTACACCCTGCAGGAGATGCTGACGGTGAAGTCGGACGACGTGGCCGGCCGCACCAAGGTCTACGAGGCGATCGTCCGTGGCGACGACACGTTCGAGGCCGGCATCCCCGAGAGCTTCAACGTTCTCGTGAAGGAAATGCGGTCGCTCAGCCTCAACGTCGAACTGGTCGACGTTCCCGCCCCCGGCGAGATCGAAGGCGAGGGCGAAGCGGGAGCGCAGGCGGCGGAGTGATCCGTCGCCCGACGGCCGGGGAGGGGCCTTCGCCTCGTCCCGGCCGCAGTGTTGGCGTTCGATGAGGATCGGACCAGCCGAGAGCGGACGAGCGACGGATGTCGCCGAGCTCCGGGTCCGAGCCGACTGACAGGAAATCTCGACGCGTGTCGAGCCATCCCTTGCGGCAGGGACGAGGCACGGCACCGACAGGAGACGGTCGATGAATCAAGACGTGATGAACATCTTCTCGCCCCAGACCCCGACGGCGCCGGTCTTCGACGCCATCCGGATCTCGATCGCTTCGCCCGAGAAGATCCTCTCCTGGTCCTTCGGCGAGATCAAGAAGCCGGAAACGATCAACTACCGGACCTTCAAGCCCGAGCGCGACGGCTTGTTCTGCGCCCGCATCTTCGGGCCGATCAAGGATTACGAGTGCTTGTGCGGCAAGTACAAGCGCATGAAGTACAAGGGCGTCATCTGCGAAAAGTGCGGCGTCGAAGTGACGCTGTCGCGCGTCCGGCGCGAACGCATGGGCCACATCGAGCTCGCGGCCCCCGTCGCCCACATCTGGTTCCTGAAGTCGCTGCCGAGCCGCATCGGCATGCTGATGGACATGACGCTCAAGGATCTCGAGCGCATCCTCTACTTCGAGAACTACGTCGTCACCGAGCCGGGCCTCACCCCGCTGAAGCTGCACCAGCTCCTCAGCGAGGAAGAGTTCATCAAGTCGCAGGACGAGTACGGCGAGGACAGCTTCACCGCCCAGATCGGCGCCGAAGCCATCCGTGACATGCTCCAGGCGATGGATCTGCCGAAGATCGCCGAGGACCTGCGCGTCGAGATCGCCGAGGCGACCGGCGAGCTGAAGCCGAAGAAGCTCGCCAAGCGCCTCAAGCTCGTCGAGAGCTTCATCGAGTCGGGCAACCGGCCCGAGTGGATGATCCTGACCGTCGTTCCGGTGATCCCGCCGGATCTGCGCCCGCTTGTCCCGCTCGACGGCGGCCGCTTCGCGACCTCGGACCTGAACGACCTCTACCGCCGCGTCATCAACCGCAACAACCGTCTGAAGCGGCTGATCGAACTGCGCGCCCCGGACATCATCATCCGCAACGAGAAGCGCATGCTTCAGGAAGCGGTCGATGCGCTGTTCGACAACGGCCGCCGCGGTCGCGTCATCACCGGCGCCAACAAGCGCCCGCTGAAGTCGCTCGCCGACATGCTGAAGGGCAAGCAGGGCCGCTTCCGCCAGAACCTGCTCGGCAAGCGCGTCGACTATTCCGGCCGTTCGGTCATCGTCGTCGGTCCCGAGCTGAAGCTGCATCAGTGCGGCCTGCCGAAGAAGATGGCGCTCGAGCTGTTCAAGCCCTTCATCTATTCGCGCCTCGACGCCAAGGGTCTGTCGTCGACCGTCAAGCAGGCGAAGAAGCTGGTCGAGAAGGAGCGTCCCGAGGTCTGGGACATCCTCGACGAGGTCATTCGCGAGCATCCGGTGATGCTGAACCGCGCGCCGACGCTGCATCGTCTCGGCATCCAGGCCTTCGAGCCGGTGCTGATCGAGGGCAAGGCGATCCAGCTCCATCCGCTGGTCTGCACCGCGTTCAACGCCGACTTCGACGGCGACCAGATGGCCGTGCACGTTCCGCTGAGCCTCGAGGCCCAGCTCGAAGCGCGCGTGCTGATGATGTCGACCAACAACATCCTGCATCCGGCGAACGGCGCGCCGATCATCGTGCCGTCGCAGGACATCGTGCTCGGCCTCTACTACCTCTCGCTGATGAGCGAGAACGAGCCCGGCCAGGGCATGGCCTTCGGCAATCTCGGTGAGATGGCTCACGCCCTCCAGAACAAGTCGATCACCCTCCACACCAAGATCCGTGGTCGTTGGAAGGGCATCGACAAGGACGGCAACGAGTACACCAAGATCTACGAGACCACCCCGGGCCGGATGTACATCGGCGAGCTGTTGCCGCGCCATCCCGGCATCACCTTCGACGTCTGCAACCAGTTGATGACGAAGAAGAACATCTCGGGGATGATCGATGCGGTCTACCGCACCTGCGGTCAGAAGGAGACGGTGATCTTCTGCGACCGGATCATGTCGCTCGGCTTCACCAACGCCTTCAAGGCCGGCATCTCCTTCGGCAAGGACGACATGGTCATCCCGGACACCAAGCCGCGGATGGTCGAGGAGACCCAGGCCGCCGCCAAGGAGTTCGAGCAGCAGTACCAGGACGGTCTGATCACCCAGGGCGAGAAGTACAACAAGGTCGTCGACGCCTGGGCGAAGTGCACCGACCGTATCGCCGAAGAGATGATGAAGCGCATCTCGACCGTGCAGATCGACCAGGAGACCGGCCGTCAGAAGCCGATCAACTCGATCTACATGATGTCGCACTCCGGTGCCCGTGGCTCCCCGACCCAGATGCGTCAGCTCGCCGCCATGCGCGGCCTGATGGCCAAGCCGTCGGGCGAGATCATCGAGACGCCGATCATCTCGAACTTCAAGGAAGGCCTGACCGTGCTCGAGTACTTCAACTCGACCCACGGCGCCCGTAAGGGTCTGGCCGACACCGCCTTGAAGACTGCGAACTCGGGCTACCTCACCCGTCGTCTCGTCGACGTGGCGCAGGATTCGATCATCACCGAGCAGGATTGCGGCTCCGAGGGCGGCATTCACGTTCAGGCGATCGTCGATTCCGGTCAGATCGTCGCCACGCTCGGCAGCCGTATCCTCGGCCGCGTCGCGGCGGAGGATCTCGCCGATCCCGCGACCTCCGAGGTCATCGTGCCGAAGGGCCGTCTCATCGACGAGTCCGACGTCAAGAAGATCGAGGCCGCCGGCATCCAGTCGGTCAAGATCCGCTCGGTGCTCACCTGCGAGACCAAGATCGGCGTCTGCGTCACCTGCTACGGCCGCGACCTGGCGCGCGGCACGCCGGTGAACATGGGCGAGGCGGTGGGCGTCATCGCCGCCCAGTCGATCGGCGAGCCGGGCACCCAGCTCACCATGCGCACCTTCCACGTCGGCGGCACCGCCCAGGTGGTGGACTCGTCCTTCGTGGAATCGAACTTCGAGGGTACGATCGCCATCCGCAATCGCAACGTGGTGCGCGATTCGGACGGCCGGATGATCGTCATGGGCCGCAATGTCACCGTCGTCGTCGTCGACGCCGACGGCTCGGAGCGCGCGACCCATCGTCTGATCTACGGCGCCCGTCTGTTCGTCGACGAAGGCGACAAGGTGAAGCGCGGTCAGCGCATCGCCGAGTGGGATCCCTACACCCGTCCGATCCTCACCGAGATCGACGGCACCATCGGCTACGAGGACCTCATCGACTCGCAGACCATGGTGGAGACCACTGACGAGGCGACCGGCATCACCAAGCGCGTCGTCATCGACTGGCGCACCTCGACCCGCACCTCGGATCTGAAGCCGGCGATCGTCATCAAGGGCGCCGACGGCAAGATCGGTCGCCTCAGCCGTGGCGGTGAAGCCCGCTACGCGCTGCCGGTCGACGCGATTCTTTCGGTCGATCCGAACGGCAAGGTCCACGCCGGCGACGTCGTCGCGCGTATCCCGCTGGAGAGCGCCAAGACCCGCGACATCACCGGCGGTCTGCCGCGCGTCGCCGAACTGTTCGAGGCCCGTCGTCCGAAGGATCACGCCATCATCGCCGAGTGCGACGGCACGATCCGCTTCGGCAAGGACTACAAGAACAAGCGCCGCATCCTGATCGAGCCCGCCGACGGGTCCGATCCGGTCGAGTACCTGATCCCGAAGGGCAAGCACGTCCATCTCCAGGACGGCGACACCATCGAGAAGGGCGAGTACATTCTCGACGGCAACCCGGCGCCGCACGACATTCTGGCGATCAAGGGCGTGGAGGCTCTCGCGGCCTTCCTCGTCAACGAGATCCAGGAGGTCTACCGGCTCCAGGGCGTCGTGATCAACGACAAGCACATCGAAGTGATCGTGCGCCAGATGCTGCAGAAGGTGGAGATCACCGACGCGGGCGACTCGGACACGATCACCGGCGAGCAGGTCGATCGCCTCGACCTCGACATGATGAACGAGGCGCTGATCGCCGAGGGCAAGAAGCCCGCCTCGGGCGTGCCGGTGCTGCTCGGCATCACCAAGGCGTCGCTGCAGACCCGGTCGTTCATCTCGGCCGCGTCGTTCCAGGAGACCACCCGCGTCCTCACGGAGGCGGCGGTCGCCGGCAAGATCGACGCCCTGGAAGGCCTCAAGGAGAACGTGATCGTCGGCCGCCTCATCCCCGCCGGTACCGGCTCGGTGATGAACCGCATCCGGCAGATCGCCGGTCACCGCGACGACCTGATCGTCGAGGAGCGCAAGGCGCAGACCACCTCTCCCTCGGTCTCGACCCCGACGGCGCTTCCCGCCGCCGAGTGAGTCGGAGCGACGAACGCTGGGGACGCCGTGGCTCGCGCCACGGCGTCCCTTTTTCATGGGGCGTGGCGGGCTCGGATGGACGGCTGCGTGAAATCGCGAAGGCCGAACGATCGATTCGCCGAATCTTCGCGGTTTCTCTGTTTCGATTCGGGCCGTCGCTTCGAATTGAGTCGCCAGTAGAGGCAGAGTCGATCCGCTCGATTCGTGCCGATGAAGGTCTCGATACGTCGACGCGTCCGTCCCGGATGCGGTGACGAGGCGAAAGTCTCGCAGATCTTCACTGGCGGACGGCGAAACTTTGCATGACTTTCGCTCGGAAACCGCAAGATTCCGGGGTTCGGTGACGACGACTCGGCAAACCGCGATTTTCCGGCGTTTTTACCCCCTCCACCCCCTTGACGGACTCGGAGGACGAGGGTAGTTTCCGCCCACTTTCACGGCAGGCCCGTCGGCCGCCAATGCTTCGTTCCCCCGCGTGGGAATGGAACAGGGCGCCGAGACGCTGCCGGGATGGCGATCTGGAAAGCCGAAGATCATGACCGAGTTCGCTTGGTCCTCTGACTTTTCGCGCCGGACGGGGACGATGTTCCCGGGCCCGGTGCTTTTCGTTCGTTCCCCTGGGGACGGAGAGATCGCTGCCCGGTGGTAGCCGGGTTGCCGCCCAAGAGACGCGCCGTGCGCATGAAAGGGGGCCGTGAGGCCCTGGTCACGAGAAGGCTGAAGACGAATGCCGACGATCAACCAGCTCATCCGCAGCCCGCGGCAGGCTCCGACCAAGCGGAACAAGGTTCCGGCGATGGAAGCCTGCCCGCAGAAGCGCGGTGTGTGCACTCGCGTCTACACGACGACGCCGAAGAAGCCGAACTCCGCGCTCCGTAAGGTCGCCAAGGTTCGTCTGACGAACGGCTTCGAAGTGATCGGCTACATCCCGGGCGAAGGTCACAACCTTCAGGAACACTCGGTGGTGATGATCCGCGGTGGCCGCGTCAAGGACTTGCCGGGTGTGCGCTATCACATCCTGCGCGGCGTCCTCGACACCCAGGGCGTCAAGGACCGCAAGCAGCGCCGTTCCAAGTACGGCGCCAAGCGTCCGAAGTGATCCGTAGCGAAGCGTAGGATCGGCCCCGGGCACGTCGTCCGGGGTCCTGCGTGAAAAAAGTTTCGAACGACCGAGGAAGACATATGTCCCGTCGTCACTCTGCCGAGAAGCGTGAGATCAACCCGGATCCGAAGTTCGGTGACATCATCGTTTCGAAGTTCATGAACAACGTGATGGAAGACGGCAAGAAGTCGGTCGCCGAGTCGATCGTCTACGGTGCCTTCGACCTGATCGAGTCGAAGACCCGTCAGGATCCGCTGGCGATCTTCCACTCGGCGCTCGAGAACGTCGCTCCGCAGATCGAGGTTCGGTCGCGTCGCGTCGGCGGTGCCACCTACCAGGTTCCGGTCGAGGTTCGCACCGAGCGCCGTCAGGCCCTCGCGATCCGCTGGCTGCTCTCGGCCACTCGTGGTCGCAACGAAAAGACGATGACGGAGCGGCTCTCCGCCGAGCTGCTCGACGCGTCGAACAACCGCGGCAACGCGGTGAAGAAGCGGGAGGATACCCACCGCATGGCGGAGGCGAACCGCGCCTTCTCCCATTACCGCTGGTGAGTTCCGCTACTCTCGACGTATCAGACGAGGTCAGTCATGCCCCGACTTCACGCCATCGAAGACTATCGCAACTTCGGCATCATGGCCCACATCGATGCCGGCAAGACGACGACGACCGAGCGCGTGCTCTATTACTCCGGTAAGAGCCACAAGATCGGTGAAGTGCACGACGGCGCCGCCACCATGGACTTCATGGAGCAGGAGCAGGAGCGTGGCATCACGATCACGTCCGCCGCGACCACGACGTTCTGGAACGGCAAGCGCCTGAACATCATCGACACCCCCGGCCACGTCGACTTCACCATCGAAGTCGAGCGTTCGCTGCGCGTGCTCGACGGCGCCGTGTGCGTGCTCGACTCCAACCAGGGTGTCGAGCCGCAGACCGAGACCGTGTGGCGTCAGGGCGACAAGTACAACGTCCCGCGCATCGTCTTCTGCAACAAGATGGACAAGATCGGCGCCGATTTCGACCGCTGTGTCTCGGACATCAAGACCCGTCTCGGTGCCCGTCCGATTCCGATCCAGATCCCGATCGGTTCGGAAGCGAACTTCGCCGGTCTGGTCGATCTGGTCCGCATGAAGGCGGTCGTGTGGGAGAACGAGGCGCTCGGCGCCAACTACCACGACGAAGAGATCCCGGCCGACCTGCTCGCCAAGTGCGAAGCCGCGCGCATCGAGATGATCGAAGCCTGCGTCGAGCTCGACGAGGACGCGATGGAGCAGTATCTCGAGGGCAATCTGCCCGACGAGGCGACCATCAAGCGGCTCCTCCGCAAGGCGGTCATCACCGGCGCCTTCTACCCGGTCCTGTGCGGCTCGGCCTTCAAGAACAAGGGCGTTCAGCCCCTGCTCGACGCCGTCGTCGACTACCTGCCGTCGCCGCTCGATCGCCCCGCGATCAAGGGCATCGACGTCAAGACCGACGAAGAGACCGAGCGCAAGTCCTCGGACAGCGATCCGCTGGCTCTCCTGGGCTTCAAGCTCATGGACGACCAGTACGGCATCCTGACCTTCTGCCGCATCTACTCGGGCAAGCTCGAGAAGGGCGTCTCGCTGCTGAACTCGGTTCGCGGCAAGACCGAGCGCGTCGGCCGCATGGTTCTCATGCACGCCGACAGCCGTGAGGAGATCTCCGAGGCCTATGCCGGCGACATCGTCGCCCTGGTCGGCCTCAAGGACACCCGCACCGGCGACACGCTCTGCGACCCGAACCATCCGGTCATCCTGGAGCGCATGGAGTTCCCCGAGCCCGTCATCGAGATGGCGGTCGAGCCGAAGTCCAAGGGCGATCAGGAGAAGATGGGCGTCGCTCTCGCGAAGCTCGCGGCCGAGGATCCGTCCTTCCGCGTGACGACCGACAGCGAGTCCGGCCAGACCATCATCAAGGGCATGGGCGAGCTTCACCTCGACATCAAAGTCGACATCCTGAAGCGCACCCACAAGGTGGAAGTCAATGTCGGCGCCCCGCAGGTCGCCTACCGCGAGACCATCCGCCGCTCGACCGACATCGACTACACCCACAAGAAGCAGACCGGCGGTACCGGCCAGTTCGCTCGGGTGAAGTTCCACATCGAGCCGAACGAGTCCGGCAAGGGCTTCGAGTTCGAATCGAAGATCATCGGCGGCGCGGTGCCGAAGGAATACTTCCCCGGCGTCGAGAAGGGCCTCAACTCGGTCCTCACCTCGGGTCCGGTGGCTGGCTTCCCGGTGGTCGACGTCAAGGTTCAGCTGATCGACGGCGCCTATCACGAGGTCGACTCCTCGGCGATCGCCTTCGAAATCGCCTCGCGCGCGGCCTTCCGTGAAGGTCTCGAAAAGGCGGGCGCGGTTCTGCTCGAGCCGATCATGAAGGTCGAGGTCGTGACCCCCGAGGAGTATCTCGGATCGGTCATCGGCGACCTCAACTCCCGCCGCGGTCAGATCGCCGGCACCGATACGCGCGGCAACGCGCAGATCGTCAACGCGATGGTACCGCTGGCCAACATGTTCGGCTACGTGAACACGCTGCGCTCCTTCTCCCAGGGTCGCGCCAGCTACACCATGCTGTTCGACCACTACGAAGAAGTGCCGTCGAACGTCGCCGCCGAAGTCCAGAAGAAGTTCGCCTGATCTGCCGATCACGCCAGTTTGAGGAACGCGGAGAAATCCGATGGCCAAAGAAAAGTTCGAACGCACGAAGCCGCACTGCAACATCGGCACGATCGGCCACGTCGACCATGGCAAGACGTCGCTGACGGCGGCGATCACCAAGGTGCTGGCCGAGACCGGCGGCGCCACCTTCAAGGCGTACGATCAGATCGACGCTGCGCCGGAAGAGAAGGCGCGCGGCATCACGATCAACACGGCTCACGTCGAGTATCAGACGCAGAAGCGCCACTACGCGCACGTCGACTGCCCCGGCCACGCCGACTACGTGAAGAACATGATCACCGGCGCGGCGCAGATGGACGGCGCGATCCTGGTGGTGTCGGCCGCCGACGGCCCGATGCCGCAGACCCGCGAGCACATCCTGCTCGCCCGTCAGGTCGGCGTTCCGGCGCTGGTGGTGTTCCTGAACAAGGTCGACCTGGTCGACGACGCCGAGCTCCTGGAGCTGGTCGAGCTCGAGGTTCGCGAGCTTCTGTCGTCCTACGGCTTCGACGGCGACAACATTCCGATCATCGCCGGCTCGGCGACGGAAGCGCTCAAGGACGGCAACCCGGAGTACGGCCGTGACGCCGTTCTCAAGCTGATGGCTGCCGTCGACGAGTACATCCCGCAGCCGGAGCGTCCGGTCGACCAGCCCTTCCTGATGCCGGTCGAGGACGTGTTCACGATCTCGGGCCGCGGCACCGTGGTGACCGGCCGTGTCGAGCGTGGCGTGATCAAGGTGGGCGAGGAAGTCGAGATCGTCGGCATCCGTCCGACCCGCAAGACGACCTGCACGGGCGTGGAGATGTTCCGCAAGCTGCTCGACTCGGGACAGGCGGGCGACAACATCGGCGCGCTGCTTCGCGGCATCGAGCGCAAGGACGTCGAGCGCGGTCAGGTTCTGTGCAAGCCCGGTTCGGTGACCCCGCACACCAAGTTCGAGGCGGAAGCCTACATCCTGACGAAGGAAGAGGGTGGCCGTCACACGCCGTTCTTCTCGAACTATCGTCCGCAGTTCTACTTCCGCACGACCGACGTGACCGGCATGTGCCAGCTGCCCGAGGGCACCGAGATGGTGATGCCGGGCGACAACGTGAAGCTGGTCGTCGAACTGATCGTTCCGATCGCGATGGAAGAGAAGCTCCGCTTCGCCATCCGTGAAGGCGGTCGCACCGTCGGCGCCGGCGTCGTCGCCAAGATCATCGCCTGAAGCGATCGCGGACGGAGCGGGAGAGACCTCCTGCTCCGGTCCGGATCGGAACCTCAGAGGGTTCAGTAATGAACGGTCAGAACATCCGTATCCGCCTCAAGGCGTTCGACCACCGGGTCCTCGACGCCTCGACGCGCGAGATCGTCAGCACGGCGAAGCGCACGGGCGCCTCGGTCCGTGGTCCGGTTCCGCTGCCGACGCGGATCGAGAAGTTCACGGTCAACCGCTCGCCGCACGTCGACAAGAAGAGCCGTGAGCAGTTCGAAATTCGCACCCACAAGCGCCTGCTCGACATCATCGACCCGACCCCTCAGACGGTCGACGCTCTGATGAAGCTCGATCTGGCCGCCGGTGTCGACGTCGAGATCAAGCTCTGATCGCCTGAGCGAGAAGAGCCTCTGAGCCTCGACAGCCATGCTCGGTGAACGCGACGTTCCCTGAGCCTCTGACTAAATCCGGAGCGTTTCACTTTCGTGACGCTCCATGAAGAGAGAGAACGCCATGCGTTCAGGTGTGATCGCACAGAAGCTGGGCATGACCCGCATCTACACGGATGCGGGCGAGCAGGTCCCGGTCACGGTTCTGCGCCTCGACAATTGTCAGGTCGTCGCCCATCGGACCGAAGAGAAGAACGGCTACACCGCGCTGCAGCTCGGTGCCGGCCTCGCCAAGGTGAAGAACACCACGCAGCCGATGCGCGGTCACTTCGCCAAGGCCGAAGTCGAGCCCAAGCGCAAGCTGGTCGAGTTCCGCGTCGACGCGGACAAGATGATCGACGTCGGTGCCGAAATCACCGCCGATCACTTCCTCGTCGGTCAGTTCGTGGACGTCACCGGCACTTCGGTCGGTAAAGGCTTCCAGGGCGGCATGAAGCGTTGGAACTTCGGTGGTCTGCGTGCCACCCACGGCGTGTCGGTCTCGCACCGTTCGCTGGGTTCCACGGGTAACCGCCAGGATCCGGGTCGCACCTTCAAGAACAAGAAGATGGCCGGCCACATGGGCTCCGACCGCGTGACCACCCAGAACCTCAAGGTCGTTCGCACCGACGTAGAGCGTGGCCTGATCCTCGTCGAGGGTTCGGTTCCCGGCTCCAAGGGCGGCTGGATCATCGTTCGCGACGCCGTGAAGCGCAAGGCTCCGGATGGCCTGCCCCTGCCGGGCGCCTTCCGTAAGGCCGCCGCGCCGGTCGTCGCGGCCACGGAAGAGAAGGGGGCCGAGTGATGGATCTCCAGGTCAAGAAACTGGACGGCACCGACGCCGGCACGATCTCCGTCTCCGACGAGATCTTCGGCCTCGAGCCCCGCGCGGATCTGATCCAGCGCGTCGTGAAGTGGCAGCTCGCCAAGCGTCAGGCCGGCACCCACAAGGTGAAGGGCCGCTCCGAGATCGCCCGCACCGGCAAGAAGATGTACAAGCAGAAGGGCACCGGCGGCGCTCGCCACGGCTCCCAGCGCGCTCCCATCTTCCGCGGCGGTGGACGTGCCCATGGTCCGGTCGTGCGCTCGCATGCGCATGATCTGCCGAAGAAGGTGCGCGTGCTCGGTCTGAAGCACGCTCTCTCCTCGAAGGCCGCTTCGTCCTCGATCGTCGTGCTCGAATCGGCTATTGCCGCCGAGCCGAAGACCAAGGTGCTCGCCGCTCAGTTCGAGAAGCTCGGCTTCGCGAACGCCCTGGTGGTGGCCGGCGCCGAGATCGACGCGAACTTCGGTCTCGCCGCGCGCAACATCCCGAACGTCGACGTGCTGCCCATCCAGGGCCTGAACGTCTACGACATCCTGCGTCGTCACACGCTCGTCCTCACCAAGGACGCGGTCGACGCGATCGAAGCTCGGTTCCGGGCGGAGGCGTGATCATGGCGATCCAGCTGTCACACTACGACGTGATCCGGTCTCCGGTCATCACCGAGAAGTCCACCATCGCCGCCGAGCAGAACAAGGTGGTGTTCAACGTCGCCAAGTCCGCGACCAAGCCCGAGATCAAGGCCGCCGTCGAGGCGCTGTTCAAGGTCAAGGTCAAGAGCGTCAACACCCTGGTCCGTCTCGGCAAGGTCAAGCGCTTCAAGGGCTTCGTCGGCAAGCAGGACGACGTCAAGAAGGCGATCGTGACCCTCGTCGAGGGTCACCGGATCGACGTCACGACCGGCCTCTGAGGACGAAGGGTAGAAAACCATGGCGCTCAAGACCTTCAATCCGGTCACGCCCAGCCTTCGTCAGCTGGTGATCGTCGACCGCTCGGGCCTCTACAAGGGCAAGCCGATGAAGACCCTCACCGAGGGTCTTTCGAAGTCCGGTGGCCGCAACAACCTGGGCCGCATCACCGCGCGCTTCCGGGGTGGTGGACACAAGCGGACCTATCGCGTCGTCGACTTCAAGCGTCGCAAGGTCGACGTGTCGGCGACCGTCGAGCGGCTCGAGTACGATCCGAACCGTTCCGCCTTCATCGCGCTCATCCGCTATGAGGACGGCGAGTTCTCCTACATCCTGGCGCCGCAGCGTCTGGCCGTCGGCGACACCGTGGTGTCCGGCGCGTCCGTCGACGTGAAGCCCGGCAACGCGATGCCGATCGGCAACATCCCGGTCGGAACCATCGTGCACAACATCGAGCTGAAGCCCGCCAAGGGTGGTCAGATCGCGCGTTCGGCCGGTTCCTACGCGCAGATCGTCGGTCGCGACCAGGGCTACGTCATCGTTCGTCTGGGCTCGGGCGAGCAGCGTCTGATCCTCGGCACCTGCCTGGCCACGGTCGGCGCGGTGTCGAACCCGGATCACATGAACACGTCGGACGGCAAGGCGGGTCGCTCTCGCTGGCTGGGCCGTCGTCCCCACAACCGTGGTGTCGTCATGAACCCGGTCGATCATCCGCACGGCGGCGGCGAAGGCCGCACCTCCGGCGGTCGTCATCCGGTGACCCCGTGGGGCAAGCCGACCAAGGGCAAGAAGACCCGGTCGAACAAGGCGACGAACAAGTTCATCGTCCGCTCGCGCCACGCCAAGAAGGGTAAGTAATCCATGGCTCGTTCTGTCTGGAAAGGCCCGTTCGTCGACGGTTACCTCCTGAAGAAGGCCGAGAAGGCTCGGTCTTCGGGGCGGGCCGAAGTGATCAAGATCTGGAGCCGTCGCTCCACGATCCTGCCGCACTTCGTCGGTCTCACCTTCGGCGTCTACAACGGTCAGAAGCATGTCCCCGTCCTCGTCTCCGAGGATATGGTCGGTCAGAAGTTCGGTGAGTTCTCGCCGACCCGTACCTACTACGGTCACGCTGCCGACAAGAAGGCGAAGAGGAAGTAAGCCCCATGTCGAAGCCGAAGACCGAACGGGCGCTGAAGGATACCGAGGCCAAGGCGGTGACGCGGATGATCCGTGTGTCGCCCCAGAAGCTGAACCTCGTCGCCGCCCTCATCCGTGGCAAGAAGGTCTCGTCCGCCCTGGCCGACCTGACCTTCTCGCGCAAGCGCATCGCCGGGACCGTCAAGAAGACGCTCGAGAGCGCCATCGCCAACGCCGAGAACAACCACGAGCTCGACGTCGACAGCCTGGTCGTCGCCGAAGCCTTCGTCGGTAAGGCCCTGGTCATGAAGCGTTTCCACGCTCGTGCCCGTGGCCGCGCCTCGCGCGTCGAAAAGCCGTTCTCGAACCTGACGATCGTCGTCCGCGAAGTGGAGTCAGCCTGATGGGACAGAAGGTCAACCCGATCGGTCTCCGACTCGGCATCAACCGGACCTGGGATTCGCGCTGGTACGCCGGCAAGGGCGAATACGGCAAGCTGCTGCATGAGGATCTCGCGATCCGCAAGTATCTGCTCGCCGAGCTGAAGCAGGCCGCGGTCTCCAAGATCGTCATCGAGCGCCCGCACAAGAAGTGCCGGGTGTCGATCCACACCGCCCGTCCGGGCGTGGTGATCGGCAAGAAGGGCGGCGACATCGACAAGCTCCGCAAGGGCGTCGCCAAGCTGACGGACTCGGAAGTCCACATCAACATCGTCGAGGTACGCAAGCCCGAGATCGATGCGAACCTGGTGGCTTCCTCGATCGCTCAGCAGCTCGAGCGTCGTGTCGCCTTCCGTCGCGCCATGAAGCGCGCCGTGCAGTCGGCCATGCGCTTCGGCGCCGAGGGCATCCGCATCAACGCGGCCGGCCGTCTCGGCGGCGCTGAAATCGCGCGCCTCGAGTGGTATCGTGAGGGTCGGGTTCCGCTGCACACGCTGCGTGCGGACGTCGACTTCGGCGTCGCCACCGCGATCACGGCCTACGGCACCTGCGGCCTGAAGGTCTGGATCTTCAAGGGCGAGATCCTCGAGCACGATCCGATGGCCTCCGAGCGCAAGGCTCTGGAGCCCGACAACAGCCGTGGCGGCCGTCCGGAAGGACGCGATCGCGACCGGGATCGGGACGGTGATCGTCGGGGTCGTAATCGTCGCGATCGGGACAGCGAGCGGGCCTGAGGCCGGCAGCAAGATTGAAAGAGTGAGAGAACGACGATGCTGCAGCCGAAGCGCACGAAGTTCCGCAAGCAGTTCAAGGGCCGGATCAAGGGCGCCGCGAAGGGCGGCTTCACCCTCGATTTCGGAACCTATGGCCTGAAGGCGTTGGAGCCGGAGCGGGTGACCGCCCGGCAGATCGAGGCGGCCCGCCGCGCGATCACCCGTCAGATGAAGCGTCAGGGTCGCGTGTGGATTCGCGTGTTCCCCGACGTTCCGGTTTCTTCGAAGCCGACCGAAGTGCGCATGGGTAAGGGCAAGGGTGCTCCCGAATATTGGGCGGCTCGTGTCAACCCCGGGCGCATCCTGTTCGAGATCGATGGCGTGAGCCACGAGATCGCGGAAGAAGCGCTCCGTCTCGGTGCCGCCAAGCTCCCGATCCGCACGCGCTTCATCGAGCGCATCGCCGACTGAGAGGGTTGACCGATGAAGATCGCCGACATCCGGACGAAAACGGCCGACGAACTCGCCGACGAGCTCGAGACGCTGAAGAAAGAGCAGTTCAACCTTCGCTTCCAGAAGGCCACCGGACAGCTCGAGAACACGGCGCGAGTGCGCCAGGTCCGGCGCGACATCGCGCGGATTCAGACCATCATCCGCGCCAAGCGCGCGAGCTAAGGGACAACCGCCATGCCGAAGCGCGTGCTGCAGGGCGTCGTGGTCAGCGACAAGAACGACAAGACCATCGTGGTCGAGGTGGAGCGTCGCTTCACCCATCCGCTTCTGAAGAAGACCGTGCGTCGTTCGAAGAAGTACCACGCTCACGATGAAGAGAACCGCTTCAAGGTCGGTGACCAGGTCGCGATCGAAGAGGGCCGTCCGCTGTCGAAGAACAAGCGGTGGGTCGTCCTCGGTCCGGTCGGCGCCCTCTGAAGCTCGGCGAACGTTAGATAAGAAAGGCGGTCGGTCATGATTCAAATGCAGACCAACCTCGACGTC
The DNA here is from genome assembly GCF_019160155.1 of Pinisolibacter aquiterrae. GTDB lineage: Bacteria > Pseudomonadota > Alphaproteobacteria > Rhizobiales > Ancalomicrobiaceae > Pinisolibacter > Pinisolibacter aquiterrae. Next base: position 168,023 of record NZ_JAFNIH010000023.1, on the reverse strand, counting down.
GCCGACAACTCGGGTGCCAAGCGCGTCATGTGCATCAAGGTACTCGGCGGTTCGAAGCGCAAATACGCCACCATCGGCGACATCATCGTGGTGTCGGTGAAGGAGGCGATCCCCCGCGGCCGCGTCAAGAAGGGCGACGTCATGAAGGCGATCGTCGTGCGCGTGTCGAAGGACATTCACCGGGCGGACGGACAGGTCATCCGTTTCGACCGCAACGCGGCCGTTCTGATCAACAATCAGAAGGAGCCGATCGGGACTCGTATCTTCGGGCCGGTTCCGCGCGAGCTTCGCGCCAAGAACCACACGAAGATCCTCTCGCTGGCGCCGGAGGTGCTGTAATGGCCGCGAAGATCAAGAAGGGCGACAACGTCGTCGTGCTCGCCGGCCGTGACAAGGGCAAGGCGGGCGAAGTGATCCAGGTGATGCCGGCGGAGGAGCGTGCGCTCGTTCGCGGGATCAACATGGTTCAGCGTCATCAGAAGCCGCAGGGCGTCAACGAGGGCGGGATCATCTCGAAAGAGGCGCCGATCCACCTCTCGAACCTGGCGATCGCCGACAAGGACGGCAAGCCCACCCGCGTCGGTTTCAAGAAGTTGGACGACGGCCGCAAGGTCCGTTTCGCCAAGCGCTCGGGAGACCTGATCGATGGCTGAGGCCGCTACCCTTTCGCCGCGGATGAAGCAGCACTACGAGGACGTGGTGCGCCCGGCGATGATCGAGAAGTTCGGCTACAAGAACGCGTTCGAAGTGCCGGTTCTCGACAAGATCGTTCTGAACATGGGTGTCGGCGAAGCCGTCGCCGATTCCAAGAAGGCGGCCGTCGCGGCTGCGGACCTCGCGCTCATCGCCGGCCAGAAGCCGGTCGTGACCCGCGCCCGCAAGGCGATCGCGACCTTCAAGATCCGTGAGAACATGCCGATCGGCGCGAAGGTCACCCTCCGCAAGTCGCGCATGTACGAGTTCCTGGACCGTCTGGTCACGATCGCGCTGCCGCGCGTTCGCGACTTCCGCGGCCTGAACCCCAAGAGCTTCGACGGCCGCGGCAACTATGCCATGGGCGTCAAGGAGCACATCGTGTTCCCCGAGATCAACTACGACAAAGTCGACCAGATCTGGGGTATGGACATCATCGTCTGTACGACGGCGAAGACCGACGAAGAAGCCCGAGAGCTGCTCAAGCTCTTCAACTTCCCGTTCCGTCAGTGAGCCGTTACGGCAGAGGATAGGAAAGACATGGCCAAGAAGAGCTCGATCGAGAAGAACAACCGGCGTCGGCATATGACGTCGCGCGATCTCAAGAAGCGCACCGAATTGAAGACGGTGATCATGAATCGCGAGTCCTCGCCGGAGGAGCGCATGCAGGCGGTGCTGAAGCTCGCCGAAATGCCGCGCAACGGCGCCAAGGTCCGCATTCGCAACCGCTGCGAAGTCACCGGCCGTCCGCGCGCCTACTATCGCAAGCTGAAGATGTCGCGCGTCGCGCTTCGCGAACTGGGCAACATGGGCATGATCCCGGGCCTCGTCAAGTCGAGCTGGTGAGGAACAGAACGCCATGACCATGACCGATCCTCTGGGCGATATGATCACCCGCATCCGCAATGCGCAGATGCGCAAGAAGACCAAGGTCTCGACCCCGGCCTCCAAGCTGCGCGGCAACCTGCTCGAAGTCCTGAAGAGCGAGGGCTACATCCGTGGCTTCGCCAAGGTCGACTTCGACGGCGGCAAGTCCGAGTACGAGATCGAGCTGAAGTACTTCGACGGCCAGCCCGTGATCCGCGAAATCTCGCGAGTCTCGAAGCCCGGCCGCCGCGTCTACACCTCGGTCGACAACATTCCGCGTGTCGCCAACGGCCTCGGCGTGACCATCCTGTCGACGCCGAAGGGCGTGATGGCCGATCATGCCGCCCGTGAAGCCAACGTCGGCGGCGAAGTGCTCTGCAAGGTCTTCTGAGGCCGGAAAACGAGACGGGGTTCCCCATGTCACGCATCGGAAAGAAGGCCGTGCCGGTTCCTGCCGGCGTCTCCGCGGAAATCGCGGGTCAGGCCGTCAACGTCAAGGGCCCGAAGGGTGCCCTTTCCTTCGACGTCCACGAGCTGGTCGAGGTTGCTCAGACCGCCGATGGCATCGCCGTCAAGCCGAAGGACGAGTCCAAGCTCGCCCGTTCGCTCTGGGGCATGTCGCGGACGATGATCTCCAACCTGATCGTCGGTGTTTCGAAGGGCTTCGAGAAGAAGCTCGAGATCAACGGCGTCGGTTACAAGGCGGCACTCAACGGCAAGACGCTGACGCTGTCGCTCGGCTACAGCCACGACGTGCTGTTCCCGGTTCCGGAAGGGATCACGATCCAGGTCCTCGGGCCGAAGCAGGATCAGATCATCGTGTCCGGCATCGACAAGCAGCAGGTCGGCCAGGTCGCGGCCGAGATCCGCGAATGGCGCGGCCCCGAGCCCTACAAGGGCAAGGGCGTCAAGTACGCCGACGAGAAGATCTTCCGCAAGGAAGGCAAGAAGAAGTAAGGAGCTGCCGCCATGGCCCATCAGACCACTACGGAGCGTCGTGCGGCTCGCGTGCGCCGTGCCGTCAAGGCGGCGGCGAACGGCCGTCCCCGGCTCTCGGTTCATCGCTCGTCGAAGAACATCTATGCTCAGGTCATCGACGATGCGAACGGGGTCACCCTCGCCGCCGCGTCGACCCTGGATGCCTCGCTCAAGGGCAGCCTGAAGACCGGCGCCGACAAGGCCGCGGCGGAAGCCGTCGGCAAGCTCGTCGCCGAGCGTGCGGTCGCCGCGGGTGTGAAGCAGGTCGTGCTCGATCGCGGCCGCTTCATCTACCACGGTCGCGTCAAGGCGCTCGCCGATGCCGCTCGTGAGGGCGGCCTCGACTTCTGATCACGGATTGAGGCGCGCCGAGACGGCAGCGCACGAGGGAAGAACCGACATGGCAAAGCTCGAGCGGGAAGAACGCGACAGCGAATTCGTCGACCGGCTGGTGCACATCAACCGCGTCGCCAAGGTGGTGAAGGGTGGCCGTCGCTTCGGCTTCGCCGCGCTCGTCGTCGTGGGCGACCAGAAGGGCCGCGTGGGCTTTGGCCACGGCAAGGCCCGTGAAGTGCCCGAGGCGATCCGCAAGGCGACGGAAGCCGCCAAGCGTGGCCTCATCCGCGTGTCGCTCCGCGAGGGTCGCACGCTCCATCACGACGTCGTCGGCCATCACGGTGCCGGTCGCGTCATCGTCCGCGCCGCACCGGCCGGTACCGGCATCATCGCCGGCGGCCCGATGCGCGCCGTCTTCGAGACGCTGGGTGTCCAGGACGTCGTCGCCAAGTCGATGGGGTCTTCGAACCCCTACAACATGGTGCGCGCGACCTTCGACGCCCTCAAGGCCGAGGACAGCCCCCGTTCCGTCGCCGCTCGCCGCGGCATGAAAGTGTCGACCCTGCAGGCCCGTCGCGGTGCCGAGGGCGCCGAGGCTTCGGCCGAAGCGTGAGACGTGCCGGAACCCTGTTCGTGAGGGCAGGGGATCCCGGTGTTGAAAGAAGCAAGGGTGAACCCCATGTCGAACTCTGCCACGGTCAAGACGGTCACGGTCGAGCAGATCGGTAGCCCGATCCGCCGCCCGGACGTTCAGGAGAAGACCCTGATCGGCCTCGGCCTCAACAAGCGGCATCGCCGTTCGACCCTGGAGGATACTCCGGCGGTCCGCGGAATGATCGCCAAGGTCGCCCATCTCGTTCGCGTCATCGACGAGAACTGAGCCATCAGGAGCGGAACATGAAGCTCAACGAGATCAGCGACAACGTCGGCGCCGCCAAGAAGGGCAAGCGCCTCGGCCGCGGCATCGGTTCGGGTCTGGGCAAGACCTCCGGTCACGGCGTCAAGGGCCAGAAGGCGCGCTCCGGCGTCGCCATCAACGGCTTCGAAGGCGGTCAGATGCCCCTGCATCGCCGCCTGCCGAAGCGCGGCTTCAACAACATCTTCCGCCTCGACTACAACGAGGTCTCGGTCGCGCGCGTTCAGGCCGCCATCGACGCCGGTCGTATCGAAGCGGGCGTGACCATCACCGGCGAAGTCCTCAAGGCGGCCGGCGTCGTCCGTCGTCTCAAGGACGGCATCCGTCTGATCGGCCCGGGCGAGCCCAAGGGCGCGCTCACCTTCGACGTCGCCGGCGGCTCCAAGCCGGCCATCGAAGCTGTCGAGAAGGCCGGCGGCAAGGTGATCGTCACCGAGAAGAAGAAGGCGGACGCGGCCGAGTGATCGGCCGCTTTCGTCGGACTGACATATCTCCCTTACGAAGCACCGGAGACGAGTGACATGGCGTCTGCTGCCGAACAGCTTGCGGCCAATCTCAACTGGGGTGCCTTCGGCAAGGCCGAGGAACTGAAGAAGCGCATCTGGTTCACGCTGGGTGCGCTTCTCGTTTATCGGTTGGGCACCTATCTGCCCCTGCCGGGCATCGACGCCGCTGCGCTCGCCAAGGCGTTCAACAACGCTCAGACCGGCATCATCGGTCTGTTCAACATGTTCTCCGGCGGCGCCGTCGGCCGCATGGCGATCCTGGCGTTGGGCATCATGCCCTACATCTCCGCCTCGATCATCGTGCAGCTGATGACGACGGTCGTCCCCTCTTGGGAAGCGCTCAAGAAGGAAGGCGAATCGGGCCGCAAGCAGCTGAACCAGTACACGCGCTTCCTCACCGTCGTGCTGGCGATCTTCCAGGCCTGGGGCATCGCCGTCGGTCTCGAGGGCGCCTCCGGCGTCGTCGCCGCGCCCGGCATGTTCTTCCGCATCTCCGCGGTGATCACGTTGGTCGGTGGCACCATGTTCCTGATGTGGCTGGGTGAGCAGATCACCTCGCGCGGCATCGGCAACGGCACCTCGCTGATCATCTTCGCCGGCATCGTCGCGGGTCTGCCGCAAGCCATCGCCGGCACCCTGGAGCTCGGTCGTCAGGGGGCGATCTCGACCTTCGCGATTCTCGCCATCATCGTCGTGGCGATCGTCGTCGTCGGCTTCGTGGTGTTCATGGAGCGCGCGCAGCGCAAGCTCCTGATCCAATATCCGAAGCGGCAGGTCGGCAATCAGATCATGCAGGGCCAGTCCTCGCATCTGCCGCTGAAGCTCAACACTTCCGGCGTCATCCCGCCGATCTTCGCCTCCTCGCTTCTCCTGGTTCCGGCGACCATCGCCAACTTCCAGACGGGGCAGGGGCCGGGGTGGTTGACCACGGTGACGGCGCTGCTCGGCCACGGCCAGCCGCTCTACATGCTGATGTACGCGGCGCTGATCGTCTTCTTCGCGTTCTTCTACACCGCCATCGTCTTCAACCCGACCGACACGGCCGACAATCTGAAGAAGCACGGCGGCTTCATTCCGGGCATCCGCCCGGGTGAACGCACCGCGGAATACATCGACTACGTCCTGACGAGGATCACGGTGGTCGGCGCCATCTACATCGTGTTGGTGTGCCTATTACCCGAATTCCTCATTTCCTGGACGGGCGTCCCGTTCTATTTCGGCGGCACGTCGCTGCTGATCGTGGTCTCCGTGACCATGGACACGGTGTCGCAGATCCAGGGACATCTGCTCGCCCATCAATACGAAGGTCTGATCAAGCGGGCGAAGCTCAAGGGGGGACGTCGATGAGACTCATTCTGCTCGGACCGCCGGGTGCCGGTAAGGGGACCCAGGCCACGCGTCTGGTCGAGAAATACGGGATCGTCCAGCTTTCGACCGGCGACATGTTGCGCGCGGCCGTGAAGGCGGGAACCGACGTGGGTCTCAAGGCCAAGGCGGTGATGGAATCGGGCGGGCTCGTCTCCGACGACATCGTCATCGGCGTCGTCGCCGACCGAATCGACGAGGCGGATTGCGCGAAGGGCTTCATCCTCGACGGCTTCCCGCGCACCGTGCCCCAGGCCGAGGCGCTGACCGCCATGCTGAAGTCCAAGGGGCTGAAGCTCGACGCCGTGATCGAACTGGTCGTCGATGCCGAGGCGCTGGTCGCCCGCATGGAAAATCGCGTCAAGGAGACGATCGCCGCCGGCGGGACGCCCCGGCCCGACGACAATCCGGAGAGCTTCCGCAAGCGCCTGGGCGAGTACCAGGAGAAGACCGCGCCGCTGTCGGGCTACTACGCCTCGACCGGCGAACTGAAGACCGTCGACGGCATGAAGTCGATCGACGAGGTCACCGCCGCCATGGGCGCGATCCTCGGCGCCTGACGGCGCGGAGGCGTGCCCGGAACCGACGAGGAACCACGGTCGGACGGTTGCGTCCGGCCGTGGAATCCTTTATCTACCGGCCCCACATCGCGATCATGAGCGATCGGGGCCGGGACCATGGGGTTTCGGCCACCCGGTCCTTTCGTCGTGAACGGCCTGTTCACGAAGGACTTGGCCGACCTCGAACAACGAGCGCACCGGAAGGTGTCCTCGGGAATCGACTGGAGAGAAACCGTGGCCCGCATCGCAGGCGTGAACATCCCCACCAACAAGCGCGTCGTCATCGCGCTTCAGTACATCCATGGCATCGGCGCCAAGAAGGCGTCCGAGATCGTGGAGAAGGTCAACATCGCGTCCGAGCGGCGTGTGAACGAGCTGTCGGACGCCGAAGTCCTGCAGATCCGCGAAGTGATCGACCGCGACTATCTGGTCGAGGGTGATCTTCGTCGCGAAGTCGCGATGAACATCAAGCGTCTGATGGACCTCGGCTGCTATCGCGGCCTGCGTCATCGTCGCGGCCTGCCGGTCCGCGGCCAGCGCACGCACACCAACGCCCGCACCCGCAAGGGTCCGGCGAAGGCGATCGCGGGCAAGAAGAAGTAATTCGTCGAGGGGCGAGCGTCGTGAGACGTCCGTCCCGGTGGAGCCGCTGGTATTACGGCGGCGTTGAGATCGAAGGTAAGGACATTCGATGGCCAAGGAAGCGACGCGCGTCAAGCGCCGTGAGCGCAAGAACATCACCTCTGGTGTCGCGCACGTGAACTCGACGTTCAACAACACGATGATCACCATCACCGATGCGCAGGGCAACACGATCTCGTGGTCGTCGGCCGGCGCGCTCGGCTTCAAGGGCTCGCGCAAGTCGACCCCCTACGCCGCGCAGGTCGCCGCCGAGGACGCCGCCCGCAAGGCGGCCGAGCACGGCATGCGCACCGTCGAGGTGGAAGTCCGTGGCCCCGGTTCGGGCCGTGAATCCGCGCTGCGCGCTCTCCAGGCGGCCGGCTTCATGGTGACCTCGATCCGCGACGTCACCCCGATCCCGCACAACGGTTGCCGTCCGCGCAAGCGTCGTCGCGTCTGATCGCATCACCCATCGGGGGCGGGCAGCCTCCGGAAGCGGCGGGTCGTCCACCCGCCGCTTCGTGCGTTTCCGAGCGGTATCGCGCGGGCAGGGTGCTGGACGGCACCGATATCCCGCCGAAGACCATGAGAAGGTTCGAACGTGACCATTCATAAAAATTGGCAAGAGCTGATCCGCCCCAACAAACTCGACGTGAAGCCGGGTGACGACGCGCGCCGCAAGGCGACCGTGGTCGCCGAGCCGCTCGAGCGCGGGTTCGGCCTGACCCTCGGCAATGCCCTGCGTCGCGTGCTGCTGTCCTCGCTCCAGGGCGCGGCGGTGACCGCCGTGCAGATCGACGGCGTCCTGCACGAGTTCTCCTCGATCCCCGGCGTCCGCGAGGACGTCACCGACATGATCCTGAACATCAAGGAGATCTCGGTGAAGATGCACGGCGACCTGCCCAAGCGCATGGTCGTCCGCAAGCAGGGTCCGGGCGTCGTCACCGCCGGCGACATCCAGACGGTCGGCGACATCGAGATCCTCAACCCCGAGCTGGTGATCTGCACCCTCGACGAGGGCGCCGAGATCCGCATGGAGCTGACCGTGGCGACCGGCAAGGGCTACGTCCCGGCCGACCGCAACCGTCCCGAGGACGCGCCGATCGGCATGATCCCGGTCGACAGCCTCTATTCGCCGGTCAAGAAGGTCTCCTACAAGGTCGAGAACACCCGTGAGGGCCAGGTTCTCGACTACGACAAGCTGACGCTGTCGCTCGAGACCGACGGGTCGGTCTCCCCGGACGACGCGGTCGCCTACGCGGCCCGCATCCTCCAGGACCAGCTGGCGATCTTCGTGAACTTCGAGGAGCCCCGCAAGGAGGCCGTCGAGGAGAAGATCCCCGAGCTCGCCTTCAACCCGGCGCTGCTCAAGAAGGTCGACGAGCTCGAGCTGTCGGTGCGTTCGGCGAACTGCCTGAAGAACGACAACATCGTCTACATCGGCGATCTGATCCAGAAGACCGAAGCCGAGATGCTCCGCACCCCGAACTTCGGCCGCAAGTCGCTCAACGAGATCAAGGAAGTTCTCGCCCAGATGGGTCTCCATCTCGGCATGGAGGTCACCAACTGGCCGCCGGAGAACATCGAAGAGCTCGCCAAGCGCTACGAGGATCATCAGCTCTGAGATCGCACCCGCGAGGGGCTTCTCTTTTGCTGAGCGAGGCGGTATGACCCGCCGGAGAATTTCGATCGGAGCCATGGCTCCGATCGCGACGTCCACCGAAGCGGGCCTCGCCCGGTCGGGTACAAAGACTTCCAAGCCCGGACGCACAATACCCGGGGTGCCACGGTGACGAGCCGGGGCTCCCGACGCGTGCGGGAGACCTCGAACCGAAGCGCCGATCGCGAGATCGCCGCGAACGACGGCGGACCATCCGCCCGGCACCCGGAGAAGACCCATGCGTCACGGCAAAGCTGGCCGTAAGCTCAACCGCACCTGGGAACATCGCAAGGCGATGTTCGCCAACATGGCCGCCTCGCTCATCACCCACGAGCAGATCGTCACCACCCTGCCCAAGGCGAAGGACCTGCGTCCGATCGTCGAGAAGCTGGTGACCCTCGCCAAGCGTGGCGACCTGAACTCGCGCCGCAACGCGGTCGCCCAGGTTCGCGACGAGAAGGCCGTCAAGAAGCTCTTCGACGTTCTCGGCCCGCGCTACAAGGACCGCAACGGCGGCTACACCCGCGTTCTCAAGGCCGGCTTCCGCTTCGGCGACAACGCCGCGATCGGCGTCATCGAGTTCGTCGACCGCGACGTCTCCGCCAAGGGCGCCGAGGATCGCGCCCGCCGCGAGGCCGAGGAAGCCGAAGGCTGATCCCCGCGTCCATCGTCGAATCTTCGAAACGCCCGGAGGTCACCTCCGGGCGTTTTCGCGTTCGTCATAGGCGGCGCGCGCCGCCTCGATCCGCGCCTGGTTCTCCGCCGCCCAGAGCCAGACCCCGCAGAAGGCCGCGCCCAACGACTGACCGAGATCGGTCAGCGCATAGTCGACGTGCGGCGGCACCACCGGATGGACGGTGCGGCCGACGAGCCCGGTCCGCTCCATGTCGCGCAGCGTCTTGGTCAGCATCTTCTGGCTGATGCCGCCGACCGCCCGGCCGATCTCGGTGAACCGCATCGTGCCGCGCTCGGCGAGCTCCTCGAGCACCAGAAGCGTCCACTTGTCGGCGACCTGCCCGATGATCGCCTTCACCAGCGCCTCGACCGCCGGATCCTCGGCGGCGGGATGATCGCAGGTCGGGGCGAACAGCGAGTCGGTCGAGATCGCGTCGGTCATGCACACACTCTCCTAGAGGTAAGTATCGAACGAAATGGTGCCTACTTACCAGAAGAGAGCATGAGCCCTAACTTCGTTTCACGCAACGAGGAAGGGACTGCATCCATGAAGACCACGGGCAACACGATCCTGGTGACCGGCGGCGCCAGCGGAATCGGCCGCGCGCTCGCCGAGGTGTTCCACGCTCAGGGCAACACGGTGATCGTCGCCGGGCGCCGTCGCGCCGCGCTCGACGCGGTCGTCGCCGCGAACCCCGGCATGAGCGCGATGGAACTCGACGTCGCCGATCCGGCCGCGGTCACCGCCTTCGCGGCGGAGATCACGGCGGCGCATCCGGCGCTGAACGTCGTCGTCAACAACGCCGGCATCATGCGGCCGGAGGCGATCACCACCGCCCCCGCCGATCTTGCCGACGCCGAGGCGATGGTGGCGACGAACCTGCTCGGCCCGATCCGGCTCACCGCCGCTCTGCTGCCGCATCTGATGGCGCAGCCGGCGGCCTCGATCGTCACCGTCTCGTCCGGCCTCGCCTTCGTGCCGCTGGTGGCGACGCCGACCTATTCGGCGACCAAGGCGGCGATCCATTCCTGGTCGATGGCGATCCGCCGTCAGCTGGCCGAGACCTCGGTCGAGGTGATCGAGATCGCCCCGCCCTATGTCCAGACCGAGCTGATGGGCGAGCATCAGGCGACCGACCCGCGCGCCATGCCTCTCGCCGACTTCATCTCCGAGGTGGCGAGCCTGCTCGCCCAGGACCCGACGCCGGCCGAGATCATCGTCGAGCGTTGCAAGCCGTTGCGCTTCGCCGCCGAGAACGGCAATCTCGCCGAGGTCTTCGACATGCTCGCCTCGATGAACGAGTGAGGTCGCCGGCCCCGTGTCGGACGAGGAAAGGGCGGCCGCCACGGCCGCCCTTTCGCGTTCGCGGGACCCCGGGGCCGGGAGAGGGGGGCGCCGAGCCCGGCGGCGGCTCCTACCTCGCGGCGTCTCGCCCTCGGATTGCCGCGTTCTCGATCGATGGAGGAGGCCCGCCGCCCCCGGCCTCTGGCGCTGGCGCGCGCGGCGGCCTAAATCATCGATGACGACCGCCCGAGGAGAATCGCCCGATGAAGTCGATGCCCGTCGCTCTCGCACTCGCCGTCCTGGTCGGCCTCGGTGGCCTCGCCCCCGCCGGAGCCCAGCCCGTCGTCCCCGAGAGCCGGACCCAGGTCACCCTGTCCTTCTCGCCGGTCGTCAAGGCGGTCGCCCCGGCCGTGGTCAACGTCTACGCCTCCCGCAAGGTCGAGGCGCAGGTGAACCCGCTCTTCGCCGATCCCTTCTTCCGCCAGTTCTTCGGCGGCATGGGCGACGCGGAGCCGCCGGCGCGCATCCAGTCCTCGCTCGGCTCCGGCACCATCGTCGATCCCTCGGGCATCATCGTCACCAACGTCCACGTCATCCGCGACGCGACCGACGTGAAGGTGGCGCTCGCCGACAAGCGCGAGTTCGAGGCGGACGTGATCCTCAAGGACGAGCGCACCGACGTCGCGGTGATCAAGATTCGTCAGAAGGGCACCTACCCCTATGCCCAGCTCGGCGATTCGGAAGCGCTCGAGGTCGGCGATCTCGTCCTGGCGCTCGGCAATCCCTTCGGCGTCGGCCAGACGGTGACGCAGGGCATCGTCTCCGGCCTCGCCCGGACCCGGGTCGGACGGGGGGATTCCCACTATTTCATCCAGACCGACGCGGCCATCAATCCCGGCAACTCCGGCGGCGCCCTGGTCGATCTCCACGGGCGCCTCGTCGGCGTGCCCTCGCAGATCTATTCCCAGTCGGGCGGGTCGATCGGCATCGGCTTCGCGATCCCGGCGACGGTCGTCAAATTCGTGCTCGATCAGGCGAAGACCGGCTCGGTGGTCCGCCGTCCCTGGCTCGGCGCGACCCTTCAGAACGTCACCGCCGACGTCGCCGAGGGCCTCGGCCTCGATCGGCCGATCGGCGCGCTGGTCACCGGGCTGGTGCCCAAGGGCCCGGCCGCCGAGGCGGGCCTGAAGATCGGCGACCTCCTCATTTCGGTCGACGGCCGCGAGGTCGACGATCCCGACGCCTTCGGTTTCCGCTTCGGCACCCGTTCGCTCGGCGGCGAGGTCGCGGTCGAGCTGATCCGCGCCGGCAAGAAGATGGAGACCCGCATCGCCTCGCGCGCCGCGCCCGAGACGCCGGCTCGCGACACGCTCACCGTCGAGGGGCGCTCGCCCTTCGCCGGGGCGACGGTGATGAACCTCTCGCCCGCCGTCGCCGAGGAGCTGCGCCTGCCCTTCGATCTCGAGGGCGTGGTGATCACCGACGTCGCCGACGGCTCGCCGGCCGCCCGCGTCGGCTTCCAGAAGGGCGACCACGTCATGGAGATCAACGGTACCGCCGTCGACCGGACCGCGACGCTGAAGCGGCTGGCGCTGTCCGATCCGCCGGTGTGGCGTCTGGTGATCGAGCGCGGCGGCCGGCTGATGCGCATGGCCTTCCGGTGAGACGCGGGGAGGGGGCTTCGATCCGATGAGCGATCTCTTCGCCGCCGCCGGCCTGGAGCGACCGAGCCAGCGCCCGCTCGCCGACCGGCTGCGCCCGAAGTCGCTCGCCGACGTGGTCGGCCAGGATCATCTCGTCGGCCCCGACGGCACCATCACCCGCATGCTGCGCTCGGGCAGCCTCGGCTCGTTGATCTTCTGGGGCCCGCCCGGCACCGGCAAGACCACCGTGGCGCGGCTCCTCGCCGGCGAGACCGATCTCGCCTTCGAGCAGATCTCGGCGATCTTCACCGGCGTCGCCGACCTGAAGAAGGTCTTCGAGACCGCGCGCGGGCGCCGCGCCATGGGCAAGGGCACGCTGCTCTTCGTCGACGAGATCCATCGCTTCAACCGCGCCCAGCTCGACAGTTTCCTGCCCGTGGTCGAGGACGGCACCGTCGTTCTGGTCGGCGCCACCACCGAGAACCCGAGCTTCGAACTGAACGCGGCGCTTCTCTCGCGCGCTCACGTCCTCGTCTTCAAGTCGCTCGACGAGGCGGCGATCACCCGCCTCCTCGCCCGCGCCGAAACCGAGCTGGGCCATCCCCTGCCGCTCGACGAGGCCGCGAAAGATCTCCTGGTGCGCATGGCCGACGGCGACGGCCGCGCCGCGCTGACGCTCGCCGAGGACGTGCTGCGCGCCGCTCGCGAGGGCGAGGTCTTCGACGAGAAGGGCCTCGCCGAGGTGGTCCAACGGCGCGCGCCGATCTACGACAAATCGCAGGACGGCCACTACAATCTCATCTCGGCGATGCACAAGTCGGTGCGCGGCTCCGACCCCGACGCGGCGCTCTATTGGTACGCCCGCATGCTGGAGGCCGGGGAGAGCCCACTCTTCCTCGCCCGCCGCATCGTCGTGATGGCGGCCGAGGACGTCGGCCTTGCCGATCCGCAGGCTCTCGTCGTCGCCAACAACGCCAAGGACGCCTACGATTTCCTCGGCAGCCCCGAGGGCGAACTGGCGATCGCCAACGCGCTGGTCTATGTCGCCACCGCCCCCAAGTCGAACGCCGTCTATCTCGCGCTGAAGGCGGCTCGCCGCCTCGCCAAGGAGGCGGGATCGCTGCCGCCGCCCAAACACATTCTGAACGCCCCCACCAAGCTGATGAAGCAGGAGGGCTATTCGGAAGGCTATCGCTACGACCACGACGAGCCCGACGCCTTCTCGGGGCAGAACTACTTCCCCGAGAAGGTCGGTCGCGTCCACCTCTACGACCCGGCCGAACGCGGCTTCGAGCGCGAGATCCGGAAACGCTTGGACTGGTGGGCGAAGCTCCGGCGCGAGCGGGGCGAACACTGAGGAGCGGGCGGCCGGTCTCCCGCCCGCCCGTCTTTCGATCGAGGGTCGATCACTTCGCCGCGACGACGAGACGGCCGTCCTTGCGGGCGCCGGTCTCCGGGGTCAGCCGGCCGAGGGCGCGGATCTGCGCGACGATCTCGTTGCGATAGACGAAGCCGGTGTCGCGCTTCGGCAGCTTGGTGAGATCGTAGCCCTTGATGCCGGTCGGCAGCCCGCCGGCGATCTCGCGTCCGTTCCAGGCCTCGGCGAAACCGCCGTTGCCGATGTAGCTGCCGAAGGCGACGCGGAACGGCTGGTCGAGCACCTCCTCGACCTTGCGCCCCTTGATCGTCACGTCGATCGCCGTCGCCTCTCTGGCCGATGCCCCGAGCGCGATCCGGTACCGGAGCCCACCCGAGAAGTGCAGGAAGCCGCGGCTGACGTAGGTCTTCAGATCGATCGGTGTCGGCCCGGCGAGTTCCTCCGGCCGCACCACGCGCTGGGCGTTGGAAGCGAGCATCGCCTGGATGTCGCGCCCGGTCATGGTGAGGATCTGGATCGAATCGGCGAAGGGCATCACCTGGAACCAGTCACCGAAGGTGATCGTTCCCCGGGCGGGAATGCCGGCGACGAGGCCGGTGGCGTTGAAGGCGGCGATGTCGACCGCCCCGTCGGGGAACTGGGCCGAGCGCGCCACCAGGAGGTCGTTCATCAGATCGGCGATCGCGGATTCGCCGACATAGCGATCGGCCCGGGTGCGGTCGGTACCGATCATCTCGTCGGCCTCGACCTCGGCGATCGGGTCCATCAGGCGTCCACCGAGCTTGGCGACCAGCGGCGTCAGGGCGAGGCTGTGGAAGCCCTCGTCCCAATCGCCGCTCTGCTGGAGGCCGGCCGCCTTCGGGTCGCTCGCGGGCACCCGGACGTCGGACTTCTTGAGGGCGTGGAGTTCGGCCGCCGCCGCGACCAGCTTGGTGCCGTTCGCCTCGCGGGCGAGTTGCAGCCGGGCCTCGCCGAGATGGCTGCCGTGGAACCCGGCCTGGACGATCACCACCCGGCCGGCGACGAGGTTGCGCGGCTCGAGCCCGTCGGCGTTGAGCGCGGTATGGGTGTGGCCGCCGACGATCAGCACCGGCCGGTCGGTCGCCTCCGCCACGACCTCGGCGAGCCGGGTATCGCCGGCGCCGAGCCGGCGCTCGGCGCCGCCCGACTGCGCGCCGGTGCCGGTGCCGCCGTAGCCGAGATGCGACAGGATGACGACGACGTCGCAGGCGCGGCCGAGCGCCGGCAGAACGTTGCGCGTCACCGCGATCGGATCGGCGACCGAGAGGCCGGGATTTTCCTTGGTGCCGACGCGGGTGTCCTCCGGCGTGGTCAGGCCGAGGAGACCGATCCGCAAGCCCTTGGCGACGCCGACGAGGACGGGGTGATGATGACGCCCGCGAATGAGATCGCGCGTGTCGGCGATGTTGGCGGAGAGCACCGGAAGATCGCCGTTGCGCGCCAGGAGATCGGCGAGCACGGCGGTGCCGCGATCGAACTCGTGATTGCCGAGCACGGCCGCGTCGACCCCCGCCACCACGAAGGAGCGGTAGGAGGGGTGAGCGATCGTCTCCTCGACGGTGAAGGCGAGCAATTCGTCGAGCAGGCTGCCGGTCTGATCGTCGCCGCCGGAGAGGAAGAGGACGATCTCGTCGGCCGCCTGGGCCGCGCGCCGCGCCCGCACCTGCTTCACCATCTGGGCGAAGACGCGGGTCTCGCCGCGCGCCGGATGCGGCACGGTGACGTTGTTGTGCAGGTCGTTGAAATGCAGGACCGTCAGGCGCCGGACGGTGCCGGGCGCCGGGGCTTCGACCGGAACGGTGAGGTCGGCGACCGGGCCGGCGATCGGATCGACGTCGAAGCGATAGAGGCGCTCGAAGGCGCCGACCGGATTGGGCGCGAAGCGATGCGCCGTCGGAGCTTCGGCGGCGCTCGCCGCGGGCGTCGAGGTCGCGGCCGCGACCGGCGTGGCGGCGACGATCATCGACGTGGGGACGAACGGAGAGGCGGCCACGCCCGCGAGGAGAGTGCGTCGGGAGACAGAAGTCATCGGAACGGTTCCCTGAAGGGGATTTGTCCTTCCGACCATACGGAGAGGACGCGCGAGCCTGCACGTCCCCCATTGCAGTCCCGTGACGCCCCCTCAGCGGGGGAGTTCCGACGTCGCCCTCGGTCTCACTTCCGCTCGAGCGCGAAGGCGTCGCGGACCTTGAGGGTCACCAGCGCCGCCACCACGGCCTTGATCACGTCGCCGGGCGCGAAGGCGAGCGAGCCGAAGAAGGCCTTGCCGAGCCCGAGTTTCGCGCCGAAGGCGAGCCAGGCGATGCCGCAGGCGTAGAGCACGACGATGCCGCCGAGGATCGCCGCGATCGAGAGCCCGATCACGCGCGCGACCATGCCCTTGCCCGGCCCATCGAGACGCATGGCGAGGAGGCCGGTGACGAAGGCGGCCGGGATCCAGCCGAACAGGAAGCCGGCGGTCGGCCCGACGAAGACCCCGATGCCGCCGCGTCCGCCGGCCAAGACCGGCAGCCCGATGCCGACCAGCGCGATCACGACCACCGGCGCCAGCGCGCCGCGCTTCGGCCCGAGCACGAGACCGGCGAGCATCACCCCGAGCGACTGGAGCGTGATCGGCACCGGCAGACCGGCGATCGGAAACGAGGGCACCGCGCCGAGCGCGATGATCAGCGCGGCGAAGAGGGCGATGTAGCCGATGTCGCGGGTGTTCATGAAGGGGTTTTCCTTGGGCTTTTCGAGAACCGTTCTCACTTTGCATTATTGGAATTTCGTGGTGGGGGAAAGCCGCGCGCGTCGATCGCGTCGGCGACCACCTGAGCCCGGACGAGGGTGCGCACCACCAGCGGCACGATCACCGCGATCGGGTGGGAGCCGAGCCCGCGTGCGGCCTGCGCCTCGCGGATCTCGCGGGCCTCCTCCACGATCAGCGGCACGAAGCGCAGAGCCAGCGTCAGCGTCAGCGAGGCGCGGCCGGCATCGACCAGCCCGAGCCGCTCGAACGGCCCGAGCGCCCGCTCGAACGTGTCGGTCAGCTCCGCCGTGGTGGTGGTGAGCGTCACCGCATGGGCGGCGAAGGCGAGGGCGAGAAGACGCGGCACCACGCTCGCCGCCGTCGCCACGTCGACGAAGACGAGGTCGACCACCCCGAGCGCCGCGATCACCGTCATCGGCAGGGCGAGGTCGCTCGCGATCTCGCGGAACCGCCGGCCGGTCGAGCGCAGGCCGAGGAGGGCGACGAGCGCCGCGCCGACGAGCACGTCCGGCCGATCGACGAAGAAGAGCGCCGTGGCGACGAGCGCCAGAGCCGCGAGTTTGAGGCCGGTGGGCAGACGATGGAGGGGCGTCGCCCCGCTGCGGCCGATCCCGTCGATCATCCCGCCCGCTCCCGATGGCAGGCGATCGCCGCCGCCGCCGCCCCGTCGAAGACCACCCGGCCGTCCTCGAGCACGAGCACGCGTTCGAAGTCGGCGAGGAGGTCGAGATCGTGGGCGACGACGATCAGCTGTTCCGGCAGGCCCGCCATCAGCCGCGCCAGCCGATTGCGATTGCGCAGATCGAGCTGCGACGTCGGCTCGTCGAAGAGGAGCGTCTTCGGCGCCACGGCGAGCAGGCCGGCGAGCGCCACCAGTTGTTTCTCGCCGCCGGAGAGCTCGTGGATGCGCCGGGCGGCGAGGGCCTCGATGCCGAGACGAGCGAGCGCCGCCTGCGCCCGCTCGCGGGTCTCGGCCTTGCTCCAGCCGTGGTTCTTCAACCCGAAGGCGAGATCGTCGGCGACGATCGGGAACACGATCTGGTTGTCCGGGTTCTGGAAGAGGAGGCCGGTCGTCGCCCGGACGGCGCGTGCCTGCGCGCTCGGATCGAGCCCGTCGACGGTGACCCGGCCGGCGCTCGGGGCGACGAGACCGATGATCGTCTTCAGAAGCGTCGACTTGCCCGAGCCGTTGAGCCCGACGATGCCGATCCGCGCTTCCGCGAGCCGGAGCGTGACGCCGTCGAGCGCGACCCGCCCCTCGCGGGCGACGGCGACGGCGTCGAACAGGATGGTCTGGCGCGGGGGCTCCGGCGGGTCGCCGGGGCCACGCCCGGCGCCGGCCGGGACGATGACGGACACGGGGTGCGATCCTTCCCTCGAGGGGCGGCGCGACCGGCGCACGGAGCGCGCGCGGTCGCCGAGCGGCCGGCGTCGTTTCTCGACGACGAGGTCGGCCCCTGTCAAGGAAGGCGACGCCTCGACCGGCGGCCTCTGCCCGGCAAGCGGGCGTGACTCCTTCGCCTCCCCGGCGTTAGGTAGGAGCACCCGTCGACGAACCGGAGCCGCCGATGCCCCTGCAAATGAAACTCCTCGCGCTGGTCTTCCTCGGCGGCGGCCTCGGCTCGACCCTGCGCTACGGCGTCACCCTGGCGGCGCTGCGGATACTCGGCGCCGGCTTTCCTTGGGGCACCTTCGCGGTCAACGTGATCGGCTCGACGGTGATGGGCGGCTTCGCCGGATACCTGTTGAGCCGTGCCCCGGGCGCCGGTTCGGACGCGCTGCGCCTCTTCTTCATGACCGGCATCCTCGGCGGCTTCACCACCTTCTCCGCCTATTCGCTCGACACCGTGGCTCTGTGGGAGCGCGGCGCGACGGCCTCCGCGATCGTCTACGCGGTCGGCTCGGTGGTGCTCTCGCTGGCGGTCCTCACCCTCGCGCTGGTGACGGCGCGCGGCTGGTTCGCCACTTGAGAAGACCTGCGAGATCGCGCCCGATCCCGGCGGATTCGTCACGTGAAGTGGCGGACCCGATGGTGGAGGTGGAGGGTCTTCGCCTTGAATCGTCACATGAAGTGCGAGCGGAAAGCGATTCTGCCTCGAGCACTTGGACGGGTTTTCGGAATCGATCTGCCAAGGACTTGAATCGGATCCTGAAGCCCGATTTCGGGGCGCTCGGACCGACGAGCCATCCTCGCAGCGAGGGATGAAGGCGAGGTGAATCGATGGATGAGGTCCCCCCGTCCGCCTCGCCCGCCGCCTCCGGCGCTTGAATCGGAATCGGAGGATGAAGCGCTTCACGTGGTCGAAGCGCTCGATTCATGACGCTAGGGAAGAGCCGCCTTTCGCTTGCGCGCTCACGCGCTTTCGGTCATGACGAAGCGAACAGGAAGAAATCCATGGCGACCGTCGAGACCATCACCGTCGGCGAGGACGAGGCGGGTATGCGCCTCGACCGCTGGTTCAAGGCCCATTACCCCGGCCTCTCCTTCGTCGCGCTGCAGAAGCTGACGCGCACCGGACAGGTGCGCCTCGACGGCAAGCGCTGCGACACCTCCTCCCGCATCGAGCCGGGCAACGTCGTGCGCGTGCCACCGCTCGCCACCGATGCCAAGAACGTGCCCCAGCGCGAGGAGAAGGCCGAGCCGCTCGAGGGCGACGCCAAGTTCCTGAAGTCGATCGTGCTCTACGAGGACGACGACGTCATGGTGCTGAACAAGCCCGCCGGCCTCTCGGTCCAGGGCGGCTCCGGCGTCCATCGCCACGTCGACGCCATGCTCCAGTCGCTGGTCGACAAGCGTGGTCAGGTGCCGCGTCTGGTCCACCGCCTCGACAAGGACACCGCCGGCTGTCTGGTCATCGCCAAGCGCCGCCTGATCGCCGCCGGCCTCGCCGCCAGCTTCCGCTCGCGCCACGCCAAGAAGACCTATTGGGCGCTGGTCGCCGGCGTGCCCCATCCCAAGCAGGGCAAGATCTCGACCTGGCTCGCCAAGGACGAGGAGAAGGACGGCGAGAAGATGCGCATCGCCCGCCACGGCGAGGAGGGGGCGAGCCACGCGCTCACCCATTACTCGGTGGTCGACAACGCCGGTCAGACCCTCGCCTGGCTGAGCCTCAAGCCGGTCACCGGCCGCACGCACCAGTTGCGCGCCCATACCGCCCACATCGGCCACCCGATCGTCGGCGACCCCAAGTACTTCGACAAGCGCGACTGGGAGTTGCCGGGCGGCATGCAGAACAAGCTGCATCTCCTCGCCCGCCGCATCATCCTGCCGCATCCGAACGGCAAGGGCATCATCGACGTCACCGCGCCGTTGCCGCCGCACATGAAGCAGTCGTGGAACCTGCTCGGGTTCGACGCCGCGTCCTACGATCCCGATCTCGACGACGAGGATTGAGGAGCGGCGGGCGATGGAGCGCACCGTCCACACCTCCGAGAAGGGCATGCGGCTGGAGCGCTTCCTGCGCATCCATTTCCCGCGTCTGCCCGGCGCCGCCCAGCTCCTGAAGCAGGGCCGGCTCACCGTCGACGGCCGCAAGGCTCGCGCCCTCGATCCGCTCGCCCCCGGCCAGATCGTCCGCATCGGCGAGCCCGCCCCGCCGCCCCGGCCGGCGGGGGAGGGCGCCGCGACCGGAGGAGAGGCGCCCGGCCCGAGCCCGGCCGATCGCGCCCGCCTCGCCGCGATGATCGTCCACGAGGACGACGACCTCCTGGTGCTCGACAAGCCGGCCGGCCTCGCCGTCCACGCCGGCACCCGCACCACCGACGATCTGGACCGCCTGCTCGCCGGCTTCGTCGATGCCGAGGGCGAGCGTCCGGTGCTGGTCCACCGGCTCGACAAGGACACCTCCGGCCTCCTGGTCGCCGCCAAGCGCCGGCGCGAGGCCGCCCGGCTCGGCGCCGCCTTCGCCGGCCGCGACGTGGAGAAGACCTATCTCGCCGTGGTCGAGGGCGTACTCGATCCCCCGCGCGGCACCATCGCCGTGCCCCTGAGGAAGATCGAGACGCCACGCGGCGGCCGCATGGTCGCCGCCCCCGACGACCCCGCCGCCCTCACGGCCGTCACCGACTGGCGCGTCGTCGAGATCCGCGAGGGCGGCGCCTCCTCTCTCGTCGCGCTCACGCCGAAGACCGGACGGCAGCATCAGCTGCGGGCGCACATGCGCGAATGCGGCCATCCGATCCTCGGCGACCGCCTCTACGGCCGCGCCGGAAGCGCCCCCCGCCTGATGCTGCATGCGTTGCGGCTGCGCCTGCCGGCGACGTCGGGCACCGATCTCCGCCTGGAGACGCCGTGGCCCGCCGCCTTCGGCCCCCGCACCGAGGGCGTCTGACGCGAGGGACGGGACCGTCCCACCAGCTCGGACCGCGCCGAGCCGGCGCTCGCTCCGGCAAAAAATCACCTTCTTTGGAATTTTCTGGGGAGGATCATGACCTCGGTCATTCTTTCGTTGCATATGAGTCTCTAAGACCGACATGGATCACGGAAGGACCGACTGACCCTCGGCGCATCCGTGCCGTCGAGAGTCGCGTCGCGGCCTCGATGGGGCCGGCGGCAACCCGCCGGCCTTCTCTCACCCTCGTCGATCCCGTTTCCGAGGGGCTCTCCCATGTATCTCGTCCTGTTCGACGTCGACGGCACTCTGGTCGACAGCCAGCACATGATCGTCGCGGCGATGAACCGCGCCTTCGCCGCGGTCGGCCGCGCCGCGCCGTCGCGTGCCGAGACCCTTTCGGTGGTCGGCCTGTCGCTCGCCGAGGCGATGACCCGTCTCGCCGGCCCCGACGTCGGCGCCAACGCCGTCGATACGCTGGCCCACGCCTACAAGACCGCCTATTTCGATCTGCGCCGCTCCGGCGGCGATCAGGAGCCGCTCTACCCCGGCGCTCGCGCCGCCCTCGACGCGCTCGCCGCCCGCGACGACGTCCTGCTCGGGCTCGCCACCGGCAAGTCGCATCGCGGCATCCGCGCCGTTCTCGACCTCCACGACCTCAACGGCCGCTTCGTCACCATCCAATGCGCCGACGATCACCCCTCGAAGCCACATCCCGCCATGGTCCTGGCGGCGCTGGCGGAGACCGGGGTGGCGCCCGAGCGCGCGGTGATCCTCGGCGACACCACCTTCGATGTGACGATGGGCCGATCGGCGGGAATTGTTGCTCTCGGCGTCGCTTGGGGCTACCACGCGGTCGAAGACCTCGCGGCGGCCGGCGCCGAGACCGTGCTCGCCGACTACGCCGACCTGATGCCCGCCCTCGCTCGCCGGTTCGCCTGGTGACGGGGCCACCGTCGAGAGCCAGCCATGCGTGATCTCCTCTGGTTCGATCCGAGCGCCGAAGCCACCGCCCCCGACCGGGTGCTGTCCCACCCCGATCCCGTCGAGCGTGCCCGCGCCGCGCAGAAGCGCCACCTGCCGAAGCGCTTCTGGAAAGAAGTCGCGGTCGAGGCGACCGACGCCGGCTTCCGCCTCCTTCTCGACGGCCGCTCGGTGAAGACGCCGCTGAAGCGCGAATTGTGCCTGCCGAGCGCCGACGTCGCCGAGGCCGTCGCCGAGGAATGGCGCGCCCAGGAGACCCATCTCGATCCCGCCACCATGCCGGTCACCCGCATCGCCCATTCGGTGATCGATGCCGTCGTCGACCGCCGCGACGAGGTCGCCGCCGACGCGCTCAAATATGCCGGCAGCGATCTCCTGTGCTATCGCGCCGAGGCGCCCGACCGTCTCGTCGCCCGCCAGAGCGAGGGCTGGGATCCGCTGCTCGACTGGATCGACGAGGCCCACGGCGCGCGCCTGTTGGTCGTCGAGGGTGTCGTGCATGTGGCGCAGGACGGGGATGCGATCCATGCACTGCGCGCAAGGGTCGACGGGCTCGACCCGTGGGCCCTCGCCGGCCTCCACGTCGTCACCACCCTGACCGGGTCCTTCGTTCTGGCGCTCGCCCTGCTCGAAGGCCGTCTCGACCGGGATGCGGCTTGGACTCTCGCTCATATCGACGACACCTGGAGCGCCGAACTGTGGGGTCGCGACGCGGAAGCGGAGGCGCGGCTCGCCGCTCGCCGTCTCGAGTTCGACGCCGCCGCGCGCCTGATGGACCGCTGATCCGGCCGCGCGGGCATCTCGCGCGGCGTCGCTACGACGTTGGGGGCACTATGCCGGCGAAACCCGTCGTGCTAACTACCGCCCCCGATCATTCTTTTCCTGAGAAGACGGGGTTTCTCCCATGAAGGAAGTTCTCGCGGAGCTCCAGCGTCGTCGTGACGAGGCTTGGTTGGGCGGCGGACAGAAGCGCATCGACGCGCAGCACAGGCGCGGCAAGCTGACCGCGCGCGAGCGCATCGAGGTCCTGCTCGATCACGACAGCTTCGAGGAGATCGACATCTACGTCGAACATCGTTGCATCGATTTCGGCATGGAAGAGACCAAGATCCCCGGCGACGGCGTGGTCATCGGCTCCGGCACCATCAACGGCCGCACCGTCTATCTCTTCGCCAAGGACTTCACGGTGTTCGGCGGCTCGCTCTCCGAGGCCCACGCCGCCAAGATCGTCAAGCTCCAGGAGATGGCGCTGAAGAACCGTTGCCCGGTGATCGGCCTGTTCGACGCCGGCGGCGCCCGCATCCAGGAAGGTGTCGCGGCGCTCGGCGGCTACGGCGAGGTGTTCCAGCGCAACGTTCTGGCCTCGGGCGTGATCCCGCAGATCTCGGTGATCATGGGTCCCTGCGCCGGCGGCGACGTCTATTCGCCCGCGATGACCGACTTCATCTTCATGGTCCGTGACACGTCCTACATGTTCGTGACCGGCCCGGACGTGGTGAAGACCGTGACGAACGAGATCGTCACCTCCGAGGAACTCGGCGGCGCCTCGGTGCACACCACCAAGTCCTCGGTCGCGGACGGCTCCTTCGAGAACGACGTCGAGGCGCTCCTCCAGATGCGCCGCCTGATCGACTTCCTGCCGATCAACAATCAGGCCGAACTCCCCGAGATCGAGACCGCCGACGACGTCGATCGCCTCGACTTCGGCCTCGACAGCCTGATCCCGGACAATCCGAACAAGCCCTACGACATCAAGGAGCTGATCCTGAAGACGGTCGACGAGGGCGACTTCTTCGAGATCCAGCAGAATCACGCCAAGAACATCGTGATCGGCTTCGGCCGCGTCGAGGGCCGCACCGTCGGCGTCGTCGCCAACCAGCCGATGGTGCTCGCCGGCGTGCTCGACATCGACGCCTCCCGCAAGGCGGCGCGCTTCGTCCGCTTCTGCGACGCCTTCAACATTCCGATCATCACCTTCGTCGACGTGCCCGGCTTCCTGCCCGGCACCGCGCAGGAATACGGCGGCCTCATCAAGCACGGCGCGAAGCTGCTCTTCGCCTATGCCGAGGCGACCGTGCCGAAGATCACCGTGATCACCCGCAAGGCCTACGGCGGCGCCTACGACGTCATGGCCTCGAAGCATCTGCGCGGCGACTTCAACTACGCCTGGCCCTCGGCCGAGATCGCGGTCATGGGCGCCAAGGGCGCGGTCGAGATCCTCTATCGCTCCGAACTGGACGATCCGGAGAAGATCGCGGCCCGCACCGACGAGTACAAGCGCCGCTTCGCCAATCCCTTCGTGGCGGCCGAGCGCGGCTACATCGACGACGTCATCAAGCCGCACTCCACCCGCAAGCGCATCGCCCGCGCGCTGCGTCTGCTGCGCACCAAGCAGCTGACCAACCCGTGGAAGAAGCACGACAACATCCCGCTCTGAGGGATCCGTCGCCGCGACATCGAGAAGGCCGTGCTCCGCAGGGGCACGGCCTTCGTCGTTTCGAAGGGGCGAGGGGCTCTGCCCTCGAACCTCGGCACCCTCTTCCGGCCACCTCCGTGATCCCCACACGCTCCGTCGTCCCCGGGCTCGACCCGGGGATCCATGCGGCCCTCCGCCCGCGTGACGGCCGCCGGACGCCCGGGCGCATCCATGCCCCGGACGTCCCGGCGCGGCGCCTCGCGCCCCTTCTCGCCTTGCCCTCGCCCCATCGGCGCGGTGGTCTGGGGCGAACGAGAAGGAGCCGTCCCATGTCGATTCGTCCCGTCCCGCTCGCCCTCGCGCTTCTCGCCGGGCTCGCGGCCGTGCCGGTCCCCACCGCCCTCGCCCAGGACCCCTCGGTCATGTCCTGCGCCCAACTCTGGCATCGAAAAAACGCAGTCCTGAAGGCGCGCGGCTTCTGCTTCACCGAGGCACAGGCGATCCGCACTTTCGGCAACGAAGGTTGCACGGTTCACGATCCGAACCGGGTTCCCTTGACCTCGGCCGACCGCCAATTGATGGCGCGGATCGTCATCGCCCAGAAGATGAAGCTCTGCCGCTGAGCGCGGTCGCGGCCGCGAATGCGACCAAGGTCTTAGGGTTTCCGCGGCCCGATCGGGGGCGTCTCGGCCCTCTCGGGGCCGCGCGCAGTTGCGGAGCTTCGCGGAAGCGCCTAGAACCACGCCCGTCTTGCTCTTTTTCTCCCGGGGCCGGTGTCACGTCATGTTCAAGAAGATCCTCATCGCCAACCGTGGCGAGATCGCCTGCCGCGTCATCAAGACGGCGCGCAAGATGGGCATCAAGACCGTCGCGGTCTATTCCGACGCCGATCGTGATGCGGTGCACGTCGAGATGGCCGACGAGGCCGTCCACATCGGCCCGCCCGCCGCGGCTCAGTCCTATCTGCTCGCCGACAAGATCATCGAGGCCTGCAAGGCGACCGGCGCGGAAGCGGTGCATCCCGGCTACGGGTTCCTGTCCGAGCGCGCCTCCTTCTGTCAGGCGCTGAAGGACAACGGCATCGTCTTCATCGGCCCGAACCCGCGCGCCATCGAGGCGATGGGCGACAAGATCGAGTCGAAGAAGTTCGCCAACGCCGCCAATGTGTCGACCGTCCCCGGCTTCCTCGGGGTGATCGAGGACGCCGAGCACGCCGTCAAGATCGCCAACGAGATCGGCTATCCGGTGATGATCAAGGCCTCCGCCGGCGGCGGCGGCAAGGGCATGCGCATCGCCTGGAACGACGCCGAGTGCCGCGAGGGCTTCGTCCTGTCGAAGAACGAGGCGGCCGCCTCCTTCGGCGACGACCGCGTCTTCGTCGAGAAGTTCATCGTCGACCCGCGCCACATCGAGATCCAAGTCCTCGGCGACAAGCACGGCAACGTGATCTATCTCGGCGAGCGCGAATGCTCGATCCAGCGCCGCAACCAGAAGGTCATCGAGGAGGCGCCGTCGCCGCTCCTCGACGAGGCGACCCGCAAGCGCATGGGCGAACAGGCCGTCGCGCTCGCCAAGGCCGTCGACTACGACAGCGCCGGCACCGTCGAGTTCGTCGCCGACCAGAACAAGAACTTCTACTTCCTCGAGATGAACACCCGTCTCCAGGTCGAACATCCCGTCACCGAGCTGATCACCGGCGTCGACCTCGTCGAGCAGATGATCCGCGTCGCCTACGGCGAGAAGCTGGCGCTCACCCAGGCCGACGTGAAGCTCGACGGCTGGGCGGTGGAGAGCCGCATCTACGCCGAGGATCCCTTCCGCAACTTCCTGCCGTCGATCGGTCGCCTGACCCGCTATCGGCCGCCGGAGGAGGGCTCCGACGGCGAGATCACGGTGCGCAACGACACCGGCGTCACCGAGGGTGGCGAGATCTCGATGTTCTACGATCCGATGATCGCCAAGCTCGTCACCCACGCCCCGACCCGCGCTCAGGCGATCGAGGCCCAGGCCGACGCGCTCGACGCCTTCGTGATCGACGGCATCCAGCACAACATCCCCTTCCTCGCCTCGCTGATGGGCCATGAGCGCTGGAAGTCCGGCAAGCTCTCGACCGGCTTCATCAAGGAGGAATATCCCGACGGCTTCCACGGCAACGTGCCCCAGGTCGAGGACATGAAGCTGCTCGCCGCCGTGGCCCTGTCGATCGAGATCCAGCGCAAGGATCGCCTCGACAATCTGCCCGGCCGTCTGCGGCCCCATTCCGGCGAGCTGCGCGAGGATTGGGTCGTCAAGGTCGGCGGCGACTACGTCGACGTGAAGGTGCCATCGGGCTTCGTCGGCGTTCCGCTCGAGATCGATGCGCTCTTCCCCGGCGACGTCGAGCCGGTCGCCATCTCCACCCGCTATCAGCAGGGCGAGCTCCTGTGGACCGGCATGGTCGGCGAGCGCGAGGTCACCATGCAGGTGCGCCCGGTGCTGAACGGCGTCGAGCTGCGCTATCGCGGTGCCACCTCCGTGGTGAAGGTTCTGCTGCCCTTCACGGCCCAGCTCGACAAGCTGATGCCGATCAAGGCGCCGCCGGACACCTCCAAGTACCTGCTCTGCCCGATGCCCGGCCTCGTCATCTCGATCGACGTCGCCGAGGGCGAGGAGATCAAGGCCGGCTCGACGCTGGCCGTGGTCGAGGCGATGAAGATGCAGAACGTGCTGCGCGCCGAACGCGACTGCAAGGTCAAGAGCATCAAGGCCAAGGCCGGCGACAGCCTCGCCGTCGACGCCGTCATCATCGAGTTCGAATGAGCGCCGCGGCGCTCCTCCCGGTGGCGCTCCCGACGCGGATCGCCACCGTTCTGTTCGATCTCGACGGGACCTTGACCGACCCCCGCGTCGGCATCACCACGTCGATCCGCCACGCGATGGCCGAGCTCGGGCGCCCCTTGGCGCCCGATTTCGATTTGGACTGGTGCATCGGTCCGCCGCTGATCGATGCCTTCGCCCGTCTCCTCGACGGCGACCGTGTCCGCGCGGAGGCGGGCGTCGCCGCCTATCGCGCCCGCTACGGCGTCGTCGGCCTCTACGAGAACGAGGTCTATCCCGGCATTCCGGAACTGCTCGACGCGCTCGTCGCCGACGGCCGCCGTCTGGTGCTCGCCACCTCCAAGCCGCGCGTCTTCGCCGCCCGCATCCTCGAGCACTTCGGCCTCGATCGCCGCTTCGCCGCCATCCACGGCTCGGAGCTCGACGGGACGCGGGTCCACAAGACCGACCTCGTCCCCTGGATCCTCGCCACCGAGGCGATCGATCCGGCCGACGCCGTCATGGTCGGCGACCGCGAACACGACGCCCACGGCGCCCGCGCCGCCGGTGTCGCCACCCTCGGCGTCGCCTGGGGCTACGGCGCGCCGGGCGAACTCGCCGCCGCCGGCGTCGCTTCGGTGGTCGAGACCGTCGAGCGACTGGGCCTCGCGCTCGGCGTCGCGGCGTGACCCCGCGCGGTCTGCGAACATCTCTCCGTCTCAGGGTTTCCACGGCTGGCGCAACGGCGTCCGACTTGTCTATCAATGAAGGACCGCGCGCGCCGATTGCCGCGTCATCGGTGACGTAGCGAAATAGGCGAGTTGGAACAGGTGGTTGGATGTCGCTGACATGCGATGGGAGCGGGCCCGCCCGCACCCCCGTTCTCGGAAGGAGGGGATACGTGCAGACGATCAGGGTCGTCGTCTCGGGCCGTGTTCAGGGGGTCGGTTTCCGCGCCTGGACGGAGCGGCGCGCCCGGGAGTTGAACCTCTCCGGTTGGGTCAGGAACCTCGGCGACGGCACCGTCGAGGCGATGTTCCACGGTCCGGCCCACAAGGTCGACGAAATGATCGGCCATTGCCGCCGAGGCCCCGCCCATGCCCGTGTCGAGGTCCTGGAGCGCTTCGAGGAGACCGAGGCCCCCGCGCCTGGCTTTCTCATCCGCCCCGGCGCCTGAGGTCGCCGGGGTCCGAGACCCGCTCGTGCCGGCGGCTCACATCGGCGCGACGCCGCTCGCGGCGACCGAGACGGTCGGCCCGAACACCCGCTCGAAACAGCGCCGCAACACCACGTCGACGTCGGTCATGGTGACCGGCAGGCCGAGATCGACCAGCGACGTCACCCCGTAGCCGCGGATGCCGCAGGGCACGATCCCGCCGAAATGGGAGAGGTCCGGCTCGACGTTGAGCGCGATGCCGTGGAACGTCACCCATTTGCGCACGCGGATGCCGATCGCCGCGATCTTGTCCTCGGCACCGACGCCGGGCGCGATCTCCGGCTTCTCCGGCCGGCGCACCCAGACCCCGACCCGGTCCTCGCGCCGTTCGCCGCGCACATGGTGCTCCCACAGCGTGGCGATGACCCATTCCTCGAGCGCCGCCACGAAGGCGCGCAGATCCGGCCGGCGCCGGTTGAGGTCGAGCATCACATAGGCGACCCGCTGGCCCGGCCCGTGATAGGTGAATTCGCCGCCGCGCCCGGTGCGGAACACGGGGAATCGGTCCGGCTGGAGCAGATCCTCGTCATGGGCGCTGGTGCCGGCGGTATAGAGGGGAGGGTGCTCGACCAGCCACACCCGCTCCGCCGCGCGCCCCTCGGCGATGGCGGCGACGCGGGCCTCCATCTCGGCGACGGCGGCGTCGTAGGGCGTCAGTCCCTCGGCGATCACCCATTCCACCGGCGGCGAATCGGGCCGGGCGAAGAGACCGCCGCCGAGGACGTGGTCGCGGTCCGGACGGGGTGTCGGAGAGGTCTCGGCGAGAGGCGATCCGGAGCCGGGCTCCATGTCGTTTCGGGACGGCTCGTTTACCATTCGCTAACCAACGTTCTGCCACTCTCTGCCCGACGCTCGGCGAGGCCGGGACCCAGGAGAACACCATATGACTCCGTTCGACAACATCGGTGTGGACATTTCGGTGGTGCTGGGAACGACGCAGGTCCCGATCCATCAGGTCCTGCGCATGGGTCGCGGCGCCGTGATCGAACTCGACGCCCACGAGAACGACGACGTCCAGATTCTCGCCAACAATATTCCCGTCGCCTCCGGCCAGGTCGTCCTGCGCGGCGATCGCATCGGCATCACCATCACCGAGGTGCTGTTTCGCTCGCCCGGCTTCCGCCCGCGCGACAACGTTCGCCGGGTCTGACGGAGCCCCACACGAAATTCCTCACAGATTTTCGCTCCGTGGTGCTTGATCCCGGGAATCCGATGGGGTACACGATCGCCACTTCGCGAGGACGGCTCGTCCTTCGAAGCTTTCTCCGGTCGCGGCCGTGGCGGAATTGGTAGACGCGCTAGCTTGAGGTGCTAGTACTGAAAGGTGTGATGGTTCGAGTCCATTCGGCCGCACCATCGGAGAAAAGAAAAATCGGCTCGGCACCCTCTGGGTTCCGGGCCGATTTTCTTTTTGGGCGCCGTGCATCGCGCCACGGCTCGGCGCGCGACCGTCGCGCCTTGTATGAAAAATGTGAGGTCGTCTATGCTCGTGTTCGGCGGAGACGAGCAGTTCGTCTCCCGGGACGGGGGAGAGTTCGGGATGATCGGACGGCTCGCTGCGGCGATGGTCTTGTGCGCGCTCGCGGGAGGTGGAACGGCCTTCGCGCAGGGGCGGGGAGAATGGGTTCGCTGCGCCGAGGAAGGCGGCTACTGCCGCACGCCCTACCCGACGGTGGTGAGATACGGCTCGCGTGGCACCTTCACCGAGCGGCGCGCCGATCGCGGGATCGGCTGCAACAACGGCGTCTTCGGCGACCCGCTCTACGGGGTCGTCAAGAGCTGCTACTACCTCGCTCGTCGCGACGGTGGAAACGGTTGGGGCGGTCCGCCGCCGCCGCCGCCGCCGAGCGGGCAGGGCCGATGGCAGACCTGCGCGAGCGAGCACGAATTCTGCGGCTTCCGTGGGCTCGCCCAGGTCCGCTACGGCGTCGAGGGCCGCTGGGTGATCGTGACCGTCAACGACGGCATCAAGTGCGACAACCAGACCTTCGGACGGGATCCCGCCTACGGGATCTTCAAGAAGTGCCAATACCGTCGTTGACGACGGACGACACCGCGTCGCGGGAGGCGGGGCGGCAATCGCCGTGATCTCGGGGTGGACCGGCCGGGGGATCGTCTTCCACCGACCAGCCCGCCTCACTGGTCCGCCCGCCGCTCCGCCGGCACCAGATGCACCACCCGCCAGCCGCCGGCCTTCAGCGCCTTCAGGAGGGCCGGCACCATGGCGGCGGTGTGGGCATGGGTGTCGTGCAGCAGCAGGATGCCGCTGCCGCGCGCCTCGATGCGTGCCATCACCCGGGCGAGCAGCGCCTCCGGCGTCGAGGGGTTCCAGTCCGAGCCCCAGAAGTCGGCGCCGAACACCGCCACCCGGTCGTCGACCAGCATCGCGTCGAGCGGCGCGGTCGCCGCGAAGCCGGGATAGCGGAAGAACGGCGTCGCCGGCCGCCCGCCGGCGTGCCCGCCGAGGATCCGGTCGACCGTCGACCAGCCCGCCACGATGTCCGCCCGTCCGCGCTCGAACGGGATTCCGGTCATGATCGGATGGGTCATCGAATGATGGCCGATCGTGTGCCCGGCCGCCGCCATCCGCCGCAATTGGTCGGGATGGGCCGCCGCCATCCGCCCGACGACGAAGAAGGTCGCGTGCACGCACTCCGCCTGGAGCGCGGCGAGCACCGCGTCGGTGGTCTTGCCGGCCGGGCCGTCGTCGAAGGTGAGCACGATCTCGTGGTCGCCGAGCGGCAGGGTCTCGGGATAGCTCTTGGTGCCGACGAAGAGGCCGGCCGGCCCGACCGCGATCGGCATCTCGCGTTCGACCCCGAGCGTGCCCGGACGCGGGCAGGTGGCGGCGCGGCCCGGCGCGGCGCCGAGGGCGGCGGCGATCAACGCGAAGGCGAGAGCGAGCGGACGCGGCGAAGGCAGGGTCATGATCGGCCCGAAATGGCGAGAAGAAAGACGAACGCCGCCGGTCCCCTCGGACCGGCGGCGTCGGTAATCTTGTGGCGGTCGCGCTCTCACCACAGGCCGAGCGCGCCGCCGAGCCCTCGGAACGAGGAGGCGGTGGCGGAGAACCACCCATCGTTCTTGGCCGCGACGCGCGGCGCGATCGAGCCGGTGGTCTCCGGTTCGGCGACCGGCTCCGAGCGGGCGGCGGCGGGAAGCGCGGCGGCGGGCGCCGCGCCGGAGGTGCCGATCGGGATCAGCACCGGCTGGGGGCGCGCCTGGGCGGAGGCCTTGGCGGTGGCCGGATCATAGGCCGGCAGCGGCGCGGTCGAGGTCTTGCCGGTCTTGCCGACGCCCATCTGGGCGAGCTGGCGGGCGGCGTCGAAATTCTCGACGCTGCGCTCGGGAAGCGGCGCGGTGGTCTCCGCGACGGTCGGCATCACGCCCTTGATCGGCCCCTGGACGAGCTTCGGCGGGGCCGTCTTCGGCACCACCTGGACGATGCGGAAGCCGCGCGCCTTCAGTTCCTTGAGCAGCGGCCCGACGATCGACGAGGAGCTGTCCTTGATGTCGTGCAGCAGCAGGATGCCGCCCTGGCGCGCCTCGAGCTCCTTCAGGGCCTCGTTCATCACGTTGGGGCCGTCGGCCATGGTGATGTAGCCCTTGAGCCAGTCGTTGCCGGCGGCGTCGATGGTCCACACGCCCATGTCGAGCCCGTTGAACCAATCGTTGAGGGCGCGCGAGTTGAAGAGGCCGGGATAGCGAAAGAACGGCGTCGCCGGATGATCGAGGGTCTGGCCGTAGAGGATCTGATCGACCGTCTGCCAGCCCTGGCGAACGTTGTCCTGCGCCTTGGGGAGCGGCCACTTCGACAGACCCAGCGGATGGGTCATGGTGTGATAGGCGATGGTGTGGCCGGCGGCGGCGGTCTTGCGCAGCGTCTCCGGATAGGCCTTGGCCATTTGCCCGACCACGAAGAAGGTCGCCTTGGTGCATTCCTCGTCGAGCGCCTTGAGCACGCGATCGGTGCGGCCCGCCATCGGGCCGTCGTCGAAGGTCAGGACGACCTCCTTCGGCTCCAGCGGCAGGCGGGTGTGATAGGTGGTGCCGACGTAATAGCCGCCGGTGGTATCGACCTGCATGACGCGCGACACGCCGATGGCGCTCGGATTCGCGCAGGCCGCCGGCTTCGGCGCCTCGAAGACGTGGTCGTGACGCGGCGGCGTCGCCTGTCCGGTCATCGAGGCGATCCGCGCGGCGCGGCGCTCCTCCTGCGACCCGCCCGGCGTGGCCGGCGTGGCCGGCTTCGTCGCCTTGGCGGTCTTGACCGGGGCCACGCCCTTGGCCGGCGGCATCGGCGCGCCGTTCGCGGTCTTGGTCGCGGGCTTCGGGGCGGTCTTGGCGGTCGCCGCCGCCGCGGGCTTGGCGGTCGCGGGTCGGGCGGCCGGGGTCGGTTGCGCGATCGGCAGTTTCTGCGGCGTCGTCGTGGCGACCGGGCGCGGCATCACCGCGGCCGGCGGCGTTCCGAGCTGGAGGGGAGCACCGTCCTGTGCCGCCGCGAGGCCGGCGACCGCCACCCCGCCGAGAAGGGAGCCACCGATGATGACGGACACGGTCCGCTCGAGCGCACGACGCATGATGCTCTCCGCAAGGATCGCCCATCCCGGGCGAAACGACAGCAACGACGATCCGGCGGCCGGGCCAGCGAGGACCTCGGCACCGCCATCGGGTCTCGGGCGTCTCGCCGCGCGGGACCGATCTTCCTGAGAATGAGGATCGGATGCCGCCGCGCGTTCCGTCGCGCAAGATCTCATTAACCACGCTAGCGCCGATTTTCTCAACGCCGCGTTAATGAAGTCACAGTCTGAGCCCCGGAAGTGGCGGTTCCGTGGCGATCCCGCGCGGTGTTGCGCGGCCGCCACGGGCGTGGCGCGGCGGCGCCGTCGCGAACGGGCGCACCACGCTCGGGTGCATCGTCCGATCGCGACCCACCGCCGCCCTTTTTCGCTGGCATGCGGAGGCGTCCGAGGCTAGATCGGATCGCATGCGATGCCGTCGACGAAACGCGAGAGGGGAGCATGACCGACGAAGACCTGTCGCCTGCCGCCCCGGCCGGCGCGCCCCCGTCGACGCCCTCTCCGTCGCCGCGTCCCTCGTCGCCGGACGAGGTGTCGCCGCGCGATCCCGCGCCCGCGCCGCCGCCCGCCGCCGAGGCGCCGCCCCCGTCGCCGGAGCTGCGTGACGAGGACGGCGATCTCACCCGCGAATTCCGCGAGGCGGTCGCCGACGCGATCGCGGCGGAAGACGCCGATCGCCTCCACGATCTCGCCGCCGACCTGCACGAATCCGACCTCGCCGAACTGATCGGCGCCCTCGACGTCGGCGAGCGCCCCGAACTCGTCCGCCTGATGGGCGAGGATTTCGACTTCTCCGCGCTGGTCGAACTCGACGAGACCGTCCGCGTCCAGCTGATCGAGGACCTGCCGCACGAGACCGTCGTCGAGGGCGTGCGCGACCTCGATTCGGACGACGCGGTCTATATTCTCGAGGACCTCGACGTCGACGATCGCGACGCGATTCTCGACAAGATTCCGGTCGCCGAACGCGTCGGCCTCGTCCGCTCGCTCGACTATCCCGAGGAATCCGCCGGCCGTCTGATGCAGACGGAGTTCATCGCCGTGCCGCCGACCTGGACCGTCGGGCAGGTGATCGACTATTGCCGCGAGACCGAGGATCTGCCCGACGATTTCTACGAGATCCACGTCGTCGACCCGACCTTCAAGCTGCTCGGCACGGTGGCACTCGACAAGGTGCTGCGCACCAAGCGCCTGACCCCGATCGGCGACATCGTCGACCAGGATCGCATCACCGCCCGGGTCGACGACGACCGCGAGGACGTCGCCCGCCAGTTCGCCCGCTACAATCTGATCTCGCTGCCGATCGTCGACGCCGCCGATCGCCTCGCCGGCGTCGTCACCGCCGACGACGTGGTCGACGTGGTCGAGGAAGAGGCGGAAGAGGACATGCGCGCGCTGGCCGGCGTCGGCGACGAAGAGATCTCCGATACGGTCTGGTACACCACCCGCAACCGCTTCCTGTGGCTCTTCGTCAACCTGCTGACGGCCTTCCTGGCGGCCTCGGTGATCGGCCTCTTCGAGAACACGATCGCCAAGATCGTCGCGCTCGCGGCGCTGGCGCCGGTGGTGGCGGGGCAGGGCGGAGTCGCCGCGACGCAGACCATGACGGTCGCGGTGCGCGCGCTCGCCACCCGCGAGGTCGGCAGCCTCAATCTGTCGCGCTTCATCAATCGCGAGGTGATGGTCGCCTTCCTCAACGGCTTCGCCTTCGCGGTCATCGTCGGCCTTTCGGTCTGGGGCTGGTATCGCGAGTGGCAGCTGGGGCTGGTGGTCGGCGGCGCCATGGTCGCCAATCTGATCGCCGCCGGTCTCGCCGGGGTCGGCATTCCCCTTGTGATCGAGAAGGTCGGCGGCGATCCCGCGGTGATCTCCGGCGTCTTCGTGACGACCGTCACCGACTGCGTCGGCTTCTTCGCCGTGCTCGGCTTCGCGACCTGGTGGTACGGGCTGGCGTGAGGCGCGAGATCTCTGGCCGGATTGCGAACGCGTGAACGCGAGACGTGTCATTCGGCGGGAGCGATCGGTCTGTTCACCCGTGTGCGGTTCGGAAGGCTGTGCTCGATGGACGTTCTGGATTGGTTCGCGCGCTGGTACGAAAGCCAATGTGACGGAGATTGGGAACATGGTTTCGGCCCGTCGATCGGTACCCTCGACAATCCCGGTTGGTCGCTGGAGATCGATCTCACGGGGACTGATTGTGATGGCCGGACTCTCGAGCGGATCACGCACAATTACGAGCATGAGACGGGCTGGTGGACGTGCTGGACGGACGGCAACGTGTTCCGTGGCGCGGGTGGCCCCCTCCGGCTCCGCTCACTTCTGGAAGCGTTTCGAGACTGGGCGACGAACGGCGGCTGACGCCACGACAGATACCTCTTTCGCCCTCTCGAGTTTCGGTTCGCGCGCCGCGTGAGTCGGCAGGATTCGACCGACCTTTATTTCCATGTGGATGTGGACGACCGTCGATGGACATCTGCGGCAGCGTGGCCGGCGTCGCCGCGCCGAGGGTCGCGAGACGATGAACCGCGATCCGATGAACGCGGGCAGGGAACAGTCGTCGTGCCAGCCCGCGCTCGACACCTCCGACGTCGGACCATGTGGTCGAAACTCGCCCCCGATCGACGGCATTCTCGGTCGTGCGCCGCGTCGAAATAGGGACGAGGGCGTTTGTCGGTCGACTCGACTACCGTCCCTTCTTCCGTCTCATTGACAACAAACAAACGACCGTTCGATAATGTGCGTCGAACCCGAGACCCCGTCAGAGGGTCCGGCTCCGGGGAGACACGTCCATGATTCCGAACAGCGGTCCCGTCTTCGACTTCGGCCTCGGCGAGACCGCCGAGATGCTGCGCGACACCGTCCGCAACTTCGCCTCCGATCGTATCGCGCCGATCGCCGACCGGATCGATCGCGAGGACTGGTTCCCGCGCGAGCTGTGGCCCGAGATGGGGGCGCTCGGCCTCCACGGCATCACCGTCGAGGAGGAGTGGGGCGGTTCCGGCCTCGGCTATCTCGAGCATTGCATTGCGCTCGAGGAGGTCTCCCGCGCCTCCGGCTCGATCGGCCTCTCCTACGGCGCCCACTCGAACCTCTGCGTCAACCAGCTCCGCCGCTGGGGCACCGCTGCGCAGAAGACCCGCTATCTCGGCAAGCTCATCTCCGGCGAGCACCTCGGCGCGCTCGCCATGTCCGAGCCCGGCGCCGGCTCCGACGTCGTCTCGATGAAGCTCAAGGCCGAGAAGAAGGGCGATCGATACGTCCTCAACGGCACCAAGCTCTGGATCACCAACGGCCCCTCCGCCGATACGCTGATCGTCTACGCCAAGACCGACCCGAGCGCGGGCCCCAAGGGCATCACCGCCTTCCTGGTGGAGAAGTCCTTCCCCGGCTTCTCGGTCGCCCAGAAGCTCGACAAGCTCGGCATGCGCGGCTCGGAGACCGGCGAACTGGTCTTCACCGACTGCGAGGTGCCCGAGGAGAACGTCGTCGGCGTCGTGAACAAGGGCGTCGCCGTGTTGATGTCCGGCCTCGACTACGAGCGCGCCGTGCTCGCCGCCGGCCCGCTCGGCCTCGCCCAGGCCGCCCTCGACGTGGTCATCCCCTACGTCCACGAGCGCAAGCAGTTCGGCCAGCCGATCGGCACCTTCCAATTGGTCCAGGCCAAGGTCGCGGACATGTATGTCGAACTCAACGCGGCCCGCGCTTATGTCTACGCGGTCGCCAAGGCCTGCGATCGCGGCCTGACGACGCGCGAGGATTCCGCCGGCGCCATCCTCTTCGCCGCCGAACGCGCCACCAAGGCGGCGCTCGACGCGATCCAGCTCCTCGGCGGCATGGGCTACGTCAACGAGAGCCCGACCGGCCGCCTCCTGCGCGACGCCAAGCTCTACGAGATCGGCGCCGGCACCAGCGAGATCCGCCGCATGCTGATCGGCCGCCAGATCTTCGAACGCACCGCCTGAGCCGTTCGCGGCGCCGTGACGTTCGCCGGCCGGAAGATCATCGCCTTCGGCGCGCGATCGTGGTGAAATCGGGGGACGGACGGAGGCTGTCCTCCGCCCGGTCTCCCGTGATCGTGGAGAGTGTCATGGTCCCTCGTCGCCACCGCATCGCCCTGCTGCTCCTTCTCGCCGCGACCCTGCCGGCCCCGGCTGCCGTCGCCGACGACGGCGACCCTGCCGGCTGGTCGGTCCGCACCGATCCGCGCAAACGCGCCTTCCTGGTCGCGACCGACCGCGCCGGCGGGCCGCGCCTCCTCACCATCGCCTGCCTGCGCGACGCCGAGAGTTTCGGGCTCTATGCGATCGGCCTGCCCGGGTTGAACGGGTCCGCCGACGGCGTCCGCCTGACGCTCGGCGCCGGTGGCGCGACCTTCGCGGTGACGGGCTCGATCTCGCCCGATCCCATGTCGAATGCGCCCTCGTTCTCCCATGACGACGACATCGAGGGCCCCGCCCGCAACGCACTCGCCGGCCGCCTGCTGCCGGTGCTGAAGGCCTCGGGTCCGCTGGTCGTCACCGTGGGCGACGGCCCGCCACGCGAGATCCCGCTGGCCGACCGCCCGCCGCTGAAGGGGATCGCGACGCCGCTCGCCACTTTCGAGAAGATCTGCTTCGGCCGGTGAAGCCGCGACGGGGCGGCGCGTCACGTGGTCTTCGAGGTGAACGCCGACCGCGCCCGTTCGATCAGCTCGCGGAAGGGCCGCGAGACCTCGGCGAGGCGGGCGTCCCAGACCGGATCCGGCGTCTGTCCCTCGATCCGCCGCTCCCACACCTGCATCAGGCAGGCGATGCAGAACGGATCGATCAGCGCCCGTTGCAGTCCGATCGCCAGCGCCAGCGACACCATCAGCGCCCAGCCGGTGGTCGGCCCCGGCACGATCCACACCGCCGCCGCCGCCGGCGCGGCCGCGAGCACGAACACGATCCCGGCGCCGATCCAGCGCAGCGCGGTGAGCCACACCGCGTTCTTCAGCACCATCGGCGCGTTCTGCGCATAGAGCACCACCCCCTCCCGCGCCGTCGTCCACGGGTCCTGCGAGCGCAGGCGGATTTCGCGGGCGAGGACCAACTCGTCGAGGAAGGTGGTGGAGAGCCGCAGCACCGCGCCGACGAGCCGCATCGGTCCTTGCAGGCCGACGAGCCCGGTCATCCGGCCGATCCCGTCGAGGAGGCCGGTCACCGCGCCGACCGCCCCCTTCACCGCCTGATCGAGCACGAAGAGGAGATGGATCTCGCCGAATCGCGCCTTCACCTCCGCCAGCGCGAAGGCGATCTGCGCCCGCCCGCCCGGCAGATCGCGCGCCTCGGCGGCGAGCGTCATCGCCGCGACGTGACCGGCGGTGAGGAGATAGAGGAGATATTCGCGGAACGACCACAGCGCGGCGAAGGTGAGGCCGAAGCCGATCACCCCGCCCCAGAGGGTGGCGGTCTGACGAAAATCGGCGCCGCCGACGTGGCCGATGCCCCAGCCGAGCCCGGCGCCGACCGAGACCGCGACGATCAGCCCGGCCGTGATCGCCCCGTAGACGATCAGCCGCAACACCGTGAAGGGCCAGGTGCGCAGAACCAGCTCGATCGCCCGCACCATCGAGAAGTCACCCATATCCGCCCCTCCCGCGCCTCGACGGTCTCATTTCAGCACGATCCGCCGCCTCCGGCCACGGTGGCGACGGGCGGAGCGTTCACCAAGGCGCCGGCGCCGGCCGATGCGGCCTCGACAGGTCGGCGCCGGGGCACTACATCTTGGAACAACCCATGTCCCTCGTTCTCGTTCGGACCCGCCATGATCAAGACCCCCAAGACCTACTGGTACACCCGCCTCGACGAAGAGGAAGAGGAGGAGGAGAAGACCAAGACGCCGCAGTCGGTCCCGGTCGACAAGCACCTCTTCGACGCCCGCACGGTCCTGATCACCGGCACCATCACCCAGGAACTCGCCCGCGACGTCACCGCGCGTCTGCTGGCGCTGTCGCACGTGTCGAAGGACCCGATCAACGTGATCGTCTGCTCGCCCGGCGGCCACGTCGAATCGGGTGACATGATCCACGACATGATCCGTTTCGTGCCCGCCCCGGTGAACATGATCGGTGTCGGCTGGGTCGCCTCGGCCGGCGCGCTGATCTACATCTCGGTTCCGGTCGAGCGGCGCTTCTGCCTGCCCAACACCCGCTTCCTGCTGCACCAGCCGTCCGGCGGCGCCGGCGGCCCGGCCACCGACATCGAGATCCAGGCGCGCGAGATCATCAAGATGCGCGACCGCCTCAATCAGATGTTCGCCGTCGCCACCGGCCAACCGCTGGCCCGAGTCGAGAAGGACACCGACCGCGACTACTGGATGGGCCCGGACGAGGCGATCGTCTACGGCCTCGTCGGCAAGATCGTGAACGCCACCACCGACGTCGCCTGAGCGACCGGACGATCGAACGAAGGGCCTCGAAAGAGGCCCTTCGCGCATCTGGACGCGACGTCCCGGCCCAGGCCCGCCCGGGCGGCGCCCCGGGCATGAAGGAGAGCGGCGATGCCCTTCACCCTCGGCAAGGTCCTCGGCCTTCTCGCCTACCCCTCGACGCTCATCCTGCTGGCGCTCGTCGTCGGCCTCGCCGCCTCGGTCCTGCCCGACCGGCTCGCCCTCTTGCGCGGGCTCGGCCGCGCGCTGCTCGGTCTCGCGGTGGTCGCCTATGCGGTGATCGGGTTGACGCCCGCCTGGCGCTGGATCGCCGAACCGCTCGAGACCCGCTTTCCCCCGCTCGCCGCCGATGCGCCCGCGCCCGAGGGCATCGTCCTGATCGGCGGCATGATCGACGGCGCCACCGAGCCGGCGACCGGACAGGCCAAGGCGCTGATGGGCATCGAGGCGCTCGAGACGACCATTCGCCTCGCCCGGCGTCATCCCGGGATTCCCATCGTCTTTTCCGGCACCGGCTCGATCGAGGCCGACGGCGTCGATCTCTCCGAGGCCGCGACCATGGCCCGCGCCGTCGGCGCCGCCGGCATCGACGCCGGCCGCTTCGTCCTCGAGCGTCGCGCCCGCACCACCTGGGAAAACGCCGTCTTCTCTCACCGGATGATCGAGCCGCGCCCCGGCGCGCGCTGGCTCCTGGTGACGCCCTCCTGGCACATGCCGCGTTCGATCGGCGCCTTCCGTGCCGCCGGCTGGGACGGCATCGTCGCCGCGCCGAGCCTCGGCGAGACGGTGCGCCGGGCCGCGCCGACCGCCTCGCCCGGCCGCCGGCTCCATCTCTTCGACGTCGCCGCGCGGGAATGGAGCGGGCTTCTCGCCTATCGGCTCCTCGGCCGCTCCTCGGCGCTCTACCCCGCCCCCTGATCCGGCTCGACGCCGGAGGCGATCAGCGCGGCGCGCGCCCGCGACAGATACTGCCGCCGCGACAGGACCGCGACCACCACCGTCGTGGCGATCATGAACACCCAGGCGTTCACGAACCAGCCGAAGAAGCCGATCGAGAAGAACAGCGACCTGAGGCCCCAATGGAAATGGTGGCCGGCGTCGATCTGCATCTCGGCGGCGCGGCGTGCCGCCGCCCAGGCCTCGGTCGTCTCCGCCTCCTTGGCGAGCGGGATCGCGCCGATCAGGATCGCCGAATAGTTGAAGAGCCGGTAGGACCAACCGAACTTGAAGAAGGCGTAGCCGTAGATCGCGACGAGGCCGACGATCTTGGTCTCGAGCATCCCCCGCCCGGTCGCGACGTGGAACGGCAGATCCGAGAAGATCGTCACCATCCGATCGGTCTGGTTGAGCAGGGTGAAGGCGCCGCCCAGCGCGATCATCGAGGCCGAGGCGAAGAAGGCAGTGCCGTTCTGCAGGCTCGACATGATCGCCGAATCGACGATGCGATTGTCGCGCTTGAGCAGAACCGCCATCCAGGCACGCCGCTCGCGATCCATCAATTGGGTCAGCGACGGCCCGGCGATGCGCATCTTGTCGACGAAGACGCCGAAGCCGAGCCACGCGGCGACGAACCAGAGGCAGGCGCCGACGTCGAGAAAGGTGAAGTCGGTCATCGGCGAGAACTACTCCGAAAGTCGCGGTTTGAAAACGGGGCTCGGGCTCGTCCGCGCCGATCGGCGGCGGTCGCCGGCCGATCAATCGCGTTGAAGACCCCCGTCAGGAAAATCGGTTGGACGTCGGGCGAACCGGGGTGCCAACGTGGCGCCGGTCGAACGAGGAGAGACTTCCGATGTCCACACCGAAACTGGTGATCGCCAACAAGCGCTATTCGTCCTGGTCGCTGCGCCCGTGGCTGGTCGCCACCCGGTTCGGTCTTCCCTTCGAGGAGATCACGATCGATCTCGCCGCGCCCGATTTCAAGGCCGACATTCTGAAATGGTCGCCGTCGGGGCGGGTGCCCTGCCTGATCGACGGCGAGATCCGCGTCTGGGAGACGCTGGCGATCATCGAGACCCTGGCGGAGAAGCATCCCGAGGTGCCGATCTGGCCGAGGGATCCGGTCGCCCGTGCCCATGCCCGCGCCGTCTCCAACGAGATGCACGCCGGTTTCCAGGCGCTGCGCTCGGCCTGCCCGATGAACCTGCGCCGCTCCTTCCCCTGGAGGAACTGGGGCGGAGAGGCGGCGGCCGCCGACGTCGCCCGGATCGAGGCGCTGATCGCCGAGGCGCGGGCCCGTTTCGGCGCCGCCGGCCCCTTCCTCTACGGCGAATTCTCCGCCGCCGACGCCATGTATGCCCCGGTGGCGCTGCGCCTCGACGGCTACGGTTGGCCGGTGACGGCGACGACCCGCGCCTGGATCGACGCGCTTCTCGCCCTGCCGGCCTATCGCGCCTGGAAGGCCGGCGCCGATGCCGAGACCGCGATCGTCGCCCAGGACGAGATCGAGGGCTGAGCGAGAAGCGGTGGATCGCGCCGCCGCGAGAGTGGCGGCCTCGGGGAGGGCGGGTTAGTCTCGCCCTCCCGGCACCCACGGACGGCCATGGCGCTCCATCTGATCAAACTCTGCGTCGGTTGCGACGGCATCGAGGACCTCGCCCATTGGGTCGCGGCGACGCTGGCCGAGAAGAAGCGGCGCGGTCTCGTGCCCGAACACGTCCATCGCACCCGCATGATGCCGAAACGGGTCGAGGAGATCCTCGCCGGTGGCTCGCTCTATTGGGTGATCAAGGGTCAGATCCGCGTCCGCGAGACCATCCTCGATCTGCGCGCCGTCAAGGACGAGGCCGGCGTCGGCCATTGCGACATCGTGCTGTCCGGCGATCTGGTGGAAGTCGAGGCGCGGCCCTACCGCCCGTTTCAGGGCTGGCGCTATCTCGATCCGGCGGTCGCCCCGCGCGATCTCCTCGGCGAGGGCACGCGCGACCTGCCGGTCGAGTTCCTGCGCGAACTGGCCGGCCTCGGTCTGTTGTGATCCGCCCGAAGGAAGCCACGATCCCCTGGCATCGATGCGGCGGTTCACTCGGGAGACGGGTCATGCGCATGGGAACCAGGATCGCGGCGGTCGCACTGCTGGTCACGGTCGGAACGGCCTCCGCCGCCGTGGCGGCAGAGCCCTGTCGCCCCGGGACCGGCTCGGGCGCGGTCGATTCGGCCTTCGCCGGCCCCGGCGGCTGCGCCCGCGCGCCGGCCCGCAAACCCGACGCCGCCAAAAAGGGATGGACCACGACGCCCGACGGCAAGCGCGTCTGGAGCGACGGCGGCACCTCGCTCTCGGTGTCCGGCTCGGTCGGCTTCGACGTGACCACCGGCAACGCGCGCGTCACGCCCGGCCGCTGAACGCGCGGATCGCGCCCCGCCTGGCGATCACCCCGGTCCCATCAGGAGAACCGCCGTTGCTCACGGAAATCCGCATCCCGCTCCTTCCCGTCGTCGCGCTGGCCCTCACCCTCGCCGCCGGTCCGGCGGTCGCCGGTTCGGACACGGCCGCGCCGCAGGACGATCCGTGGTCGAGCCTGACCCCACCCGGCGCCGACGAGGGCGCCCCGGCCGTCGCCGACGACGAGGCGCTCGCGCCCGATGGCGCCGCGGCCGCGCCGCCGTCGGCGGGCGAGGGCGCGGAAGCCTCGGTGGGGGAGGGGACGGCGGAGACCGCGCCGCCGGCGCCGGGAAGCGCCGAGGCGCCCGTCGTCCTCGAGGGGCCGCTGCGCCCCAAGGGCACGCTGCCGAGCGCCGCCGCGCCGAAGGACGGCGAGGATCAATGGCGCCGCTCCTTCGAGGGCGGCGTGAAATGGAAGAAGGGCGACACGGCGGTCACCGTCTCCGGAGCCCCGTTCTCCGGCTTCCGCATCGGCGGCAGCATCAGCCGCTGAAACGAGATGCGGCGGGCGATCCGCCCGCCGTCTCACACCGCGCGTGAGCGCGGATCAGGCCGCCATGTTGTCGATCAGGCGGGTCTTGCCGAGCCAGGCGGCGACGAGGACGCGCAAGGGCTCTCCCGCCTCGCCGGAAGGCGCCGCCAGCGTCACGGCGTTGCGCACGGCGACATAGTCGATCTGGCGGAACCCGGCCGCGAGCAGGGCGGCGCCAGCCGCCGCGCAGGCCGCCGTCACGTCGCCCTTGGCGTGGGCCACCTCGGCCACCCGGCTCATCTCGGCGAAGAGCGTCGGCGCGATCGCCCGCTCCTCGGCGGAGAGATAGGCGTTGCGCGAGGAGAGCGCGAGCCCGTCGGTCTCGCGCACCGTGGTGGCGCCGACGATGGTCACCGGCAGCGCGAGATCGCTCACCATCTGACGGACGACCGCGAGCTGCTGGTAGTCCTTCTCGCCGAAGATCGCGAAATCCGGACCGCAGGCGATCAGGAGCTTGGCGACGACGGTGGCGACGCCGCCGAAGAAATGCGGGCGGAAATCGCTCTCGAGGCCGACGGCGGGGCCGGCCATCTCGAGCCGCGTCGCATTGCCGAGCGGATACATCTCGAGCGCGCTGGGCGCGAAGACGAGATCGGTGCCGAGGCCGGCGAGCTTCTCGACGTCCGGCCCCTCGGTGCGCGGATAGGTCTGGAAATCCTCGTGCGGGGCGAACTGGGTCGGATTGACGAAGATCGACACCACCACGTGATCGGCGCGACGGAAACCGTCCGCGACCAGCGACAGGTGGCCGTCGTGCAGCGCCCCCATGGTCGGCACCAGCGCGACCGTCTCACCGGCCGCGCGCCAGCGGGCGACCCGCGCGCGCAGGTCGGCGATGGTGCGCACGATGGCGGGGCGACGAACCGTCTCGGTCATGATTTCTCCAGACGTCGAACCGCGAGAAGCTTCGGTCATCGGTGGTCTCCGTCACGACCCCGACCGGGGGTCGTTTTGCAGTGCGGCACCATGTCAGAAGGCGGCCCGCGATTCCAGTCCGATCTGATCGATTGAAACGAACGAATGAGACATGGCTGCGACGACGTTTCGTCGCGGCTGGCGGCGGCGGGGCGGTGCGGGGGCCGCTTCGGCGGGGGGTGGGCGGCGCGCGGCGGCGATGCTATTGCTCGATCGCGGGCGGCGTCCGCTTCGCGGGGAGTGGTGGATGAACACGGTGTTTCTCGGCATCGCCGCGCTGGTCGGGCTGTTGGTTCTGATGCAGGGATTCGTCTCCGCCGACCCCGCGTCCCTCGCCGTCACCCTGCGTCGCGCCGGGGCGGCCGCGCTGATGGCGCTCGCGGTGGTGATGCTGGCGACCGGCCGGATCCTGCTGGCGATCCCCTTCTTCGTCTTCGCCGTGACCGT
This sequence comes from Pinisolibacter aquiterrae, assembly GCF_019160155.1. Classification (GTDB taxonomy): domain Bacteria; phylum Pseudomonadota; class Alphaproteobacteria; order Rhizobiales; family Ancalomicrobiaceae; genus Pinisolibacter; species Pinisolibacter aquiterrae. Next base: position 123,766 of record NZ_JAFNIH010000023.1, on the reverse strand, counting down.
GGCCGGCCCCACCGCCGGGCGCTACGCCCGCTGGGTGAAGCCCTTTCTCGGCCGCTGGGGCGGCCTCTTCGGCGCCGCGCCGAGGGTCGGGCACGCCCGCTCGACGGTGCGCTCGGCCGCGCTCGAGATGGATCTCGATCAGATCAGCGGCGTCCTCTCCGGCCGGGTCCTCGCCGGCCGGTTCGAAGGGCGCGAATTGGCGCGCCTGTCGATCGAGGAACTGCTGATGCTGTGGCGGGAGATCGGTTCGGACCTCGAGAGCCGCTCACTTCTCGAAGCGTATCTGGACCGCCGAGTGCCCCTCTGGCGTCAACACGCGCAGGACGACCCGGCAACGCGGCAGCGCGGCGCGGCGCGACCGGGCGCGATGACCGACGAGGAGGCCCATCAGATTCTCGGCCTTCGCCCAGGCGCCACGCAGGCCGAGGTTCGCGAAGCCCACCGCCGGCTCATGAAGGCCGTGCATCCCGACATGGGGGGCTCGACGTTTCTCGCCGCCAAGATCAACGAGGCCAAGGATCGGTTGGTCGACAAACATCGCGGCTCCTCCGATCACTGACGCATGGCGAGACAGGCGACCTTCTTCCGCTTCAACGCCTTGCAGGCGTCGTCGGCGGCGGACTGGTCCCTGAATCCGGCGAAACGGGCGCGCCACAGGCGGCTCGATCCGCCTCCGACGGTTTCGGTGAAGCCCTCGGTGCCCGAGAGCGACGTCCCGATCTTGTCGCGCGCCTTGGCGAGCGCGTCGCGGGCGGCGTGTTCGCCGTCGAAGGCACCGATCTGGATGAGCCAGCCGGAGCGCGTCGCGGTCGGCCGCGTCTGAGCGGCGACCGGGGCCGGCGCGGCCGGCGCCTCGGCGGCGCGCTTCGGGATCGAGGCGGTGGTCAGCGAGGCGATCTCCGCCGGGGTGAGCGTCGCGGTGGCGAGCGACGGCGTCGTCGCCGGCTCGGCGACGCGGGTCGCCTCCGCCACCCGCGTCGGGGCGGCGGCGCGCGTCTCGGGCGCGGAAACGGCGGCGACGCGGGTCGTCTGCGGCAGCAGGATGGCGCGGGCCATGGCCACGGCGGCGCCGTGATCGGCGGAGGCGCGGTCCTGTTCCTGCGAGCGGTCGAGCGGCACCACGTCGGACCGGGCGATACGCGGCTGCATCGACGGACGTCCGCCGATCGGCGCGGTGGTGGCCTCGCGGTCGGGCGGCACCAGCATCAGCGGCGCGGCCGGGGTGACCGGCGTCGGCAGCGGCGCCGGCTCGGCGGCGGCCACGGGCGAGGGCGGCGGCAGCGGCGCGGCGGCGACCTCGGTCGAGGTCTCCTCGTCGTCGTCGCCGGCGTCGGCCGAGCGGCCGTTGCCGTGCAGCACCGAGGACACCTTGGCGCCGGAACTGGCCGCGCCGATGTGGCGGGTGAGGAGGGTGGCCATGTGGTCGTCGCGCTGGCGCGCCGACGACCCGCCCATCACCGCGGCGACGAGATGGCGGTCGTCGCGCCAGATCGAGCTGACGAGGTTGAAGCCCGAGGCTTCCGTGTAGCCGGTCTTGATGCCGTCGATGCCCTCGAGGCGGCGCAGCAGATTGTTGTGATTGCCGATCACCTGCGAGCCCCAGGCGAAGCTGCGGGTCGAGAAATAGCGGTAGTAGGCGGGGAACCGCTCCTGCAACACGCGGCCGAGCGTGACCATGTCGCGGGCGGAGGTGTATTGCGCGGCGTTGGGCAGGCCCGAGGCGTTGTAGAAGGTGGTGCGGCTCATGCCGAGCCGGCGCGCGGTCGAGGTCATGCGGCGCGCGAAGGCCTCCTCGCTGCCGCCGAGATTCTCGGCGATCACCACGGCGACGTCGTTGGCCGATTTGGTGACGAGCGCGCGGATCGCGTCCTCGACGGCGATCGTCTGACCGGGGCGCAGGCCGAGCTTGGAAGGCGACTGCGACGACGCCTTCGCCGAGACCGTCAGGCGCGTGGTCATGGTCACGCGGCGCTTCTTGAGGTCCTCGAACAGGAGATAGAGCGTCATCATCTTCGTGAGCGAGGCGGGATGACGCAACGCGTCCTCGTTCTTGGCGTAGAGCACGCGGCCCGTCTTGTCGTCGACCACGAAGGCGGCATAGCGGCTGGAGGACGCGATGCCGCCGTCGTCGTTGGTGCGCGACACGGCACTCGCCTGATGGGCGCGGCGATGCTTGCGCTTGCCCGCATCGGCGGTCGAGACCGTCGCCAGACACAGAGCCATGCCGACCAGGAGCGCCTTGCCGAGACGCGCCGGTCCGAAGATACGCGGATACTGCACTCTACCAATCCTCGAAGCCGTCGTCCGCGGGGGCGAACGGTAGCCGGTCGATGGAGAGATCACCCGCGACGCCACCTTTCGGCGGCGTCCGTCACACTCCCGTCGGGCGGGAGAGCGAGGCTCGGTGTGACCTCTCGTCCACACGATCCAGCATGCGACCGACGAGGTTGATGATCGGTAAACCCGGTCCCCGGTTTTCTACTTATATTGCATTGCAAAAATCATGGTTGACCGCAGTGCGGGATATTGTATTATTGCACTGCAACATCGCGGAGGAAGTGCATACTCTTCCCGCGACGCCCCAAGATCGGGTATCCCCGCCGGGATGCCGACAGAGAGGATGGCCCAAGATGAACACCGTCGACGACATGCAGAAGCTCGCCAAGGAAAACGCCGAGAACGCCCAGAAGGCCTTCGGCACGCTGTCCAAGGGTCTGCAGACCATCGCCACCGAGATGACCGACTACTCCAAGAAGTCGTTCGAAGAGGGTTCGGCCGTCCTCGAGCAGCTCGCCGGCTGCAAGACCCTCGACAAGGTCGTCGAGATCCAGTCCGACTACGCGAAGAAGGCCTACGAGGGCCTCGTCGCCCAGTCGACCAAGATCGGCGAGCTCTACGTCGACCTCGCCAAGGAAATGGCCAAGCCCTTCGAGGCGATGATGCCCAAGGGCAAGTGATCCGGTCCGTCGCGCCGAGCGCCGCCGCCGGCCGCACGACGCGACACCGATCGCACGCGATGAAGGCCCGACCGGAAACGGTCGGGCCTTTTCGCGTTCGTGGTAGGCCTCTACCGCCGGCGCGGCGCCCCCTCCCGCGGCGCGAAGGGCGGGGCCGCGCACCTGCTCCGGGTTCCTTGCGGCCGCGCGCGGTTGCCCTAGAATAGTTGACGAACCATCCCCACATGGACCGGAGCGACGCGTCCGGGAGGGGCGGCGTTCAGGACGTCTCACCGGCCCCCGTGCCTTCGATCAACTCTGCCGCATGCTCGACGATCGAGCGTTCCCCGGCGAACCGATGCGTGTCGAAAGACCATGAGCCAAGACCCCCGCCAGCCCGACGACGAAGATCCCGATCTGGGCGTGGTGACGAAGACGCGTCCGAAGGTCAAGCGGCCGAGCCTCTATCGGGTTCTGCTGCTCAACGACGACTACACTCCGATGGAGTTCGTCATCCTGGTCCTCGAGCGTTTCTTCAACAAGGGTCGCGAGGAGGCGACGCGCATCATGCTGCACGTCCACCACCATGGTGTGGGGGAATGCGGCGTCTTCACCTACGAGGTGGCCGAGACCAAGGTCACCCAGGTGATGGACTTCGCCCGGAAGAACCAGCATCCGCTGCAGTGCGTCATGGAAAAGAAGTGAGGTTCTCCACGTGCCGTCCTTTTCCCGAAGCCTTGAGAAGGCCCTGCATCAGGCGCTCCACCTCGCCAACGAGCGACGTCAGGAATACGCGACCCTGGAGCATCTCCTGCTCGCGCTCCTCGAAGACGCCGACGCCGGCGCGGTCATGCGCGCCTGCAACGTCGACATCGACGTCCTGCGTCGCAACCTGATCGAATACGTCGACACCGAGCTCGAGAACCTCGTCACCGACGGCGACGACGACGCCAAGCCGACCGCAGGCTTCCAGCGCGTGATCCAGCGCGCGGTGATCCATGTCCAATCCTCCGGACGCGAGGAGGTGACCGGCGCCAACGTGCTCGTCGCCATCTTCGCCGAGCGCGAATCCCATGCGGCCTATTTCCTGCAAGAGCAGGACATGACCCGCTACGACGCGGTCAACTACATCAGCCACGGCATCGCCAAGCGGGCCGGCATGTCGGAGGCTCGGCCCCCTCGCGGAGCGGAGGAAGACATGTCGACCACGGAAACCACCGCCGAAACCAAGAAGAAGACCGATGCCCTCGAGGCGTATTGCGTCAACCTCAACGACAAGGCGGCCAAGGGCAAGATCGACCCTCTGATCGGCCGCGATGCCGAAATTTCGCGCACGATCCAGGTCCTGTGCCGTCGTTCCAAGAACAATCCGCTCTATGTCGGTGATCCCGGCGTCGGCAAGACCGCGATCGCGGAAGGGCTCGCCCGCCGCATCGTCGAGGGCGACGTGCCCGAGGTCCTGCTCGGCTCGACGGTCTTTTCCCTCGACATGGGCTCGCTTCTCGCCGGCACCCGCTACCGCGGCGACTTCGAGGAGCGCCTGAAGCAGGTCGTCAAGGAGATCGAGGAGTACCCCGGCGCCATCATGTTCATCGACGAGATCCACACCGTGATCGGTGCGGGCGCGACGTCGGGCGGCGCCATGGATGCCTCCAATCTGCTCAAGCCTGCCCTCGCATCGGGCACCGTGCGCTGCATCGGCTCGACCACCTACAAGGAATATCGCCAGTTCTTCGAGAAGGACCGGGCGCTCGTCCGCCGCTTCCAGAAGATCGACGTCAACGAGCCGTCGATCCCCGACGCGGTCGAGATCCTCAAGGGCCTCAAGCCCTATTTCGAGGAGCATCACAAGGTCCGCTACACCGCCGACGCCATCAAGGCGGCGGTGGAACTGGCGGCGCGCTACATCTCCGACCGCAAACTGCCCGACAAGGCGATCGACGTGATCGACGAGTCCGGCGCCGCGCAGATGCTGGTGACCGAGTCCAAGCGCCGCAAGGTGATCGGCGTCAAGGAGATCGAGGACACCATCGCCACCATGGCGCGGATCCCGCCGAAGTCGGTGTCCAAGAACGACGCCGCCCTGCTCGAGCATCTCGACGTCAATCTGAAGCGGGTCGTCTACGGCCAGGACAAGGCGATCGAGACGCTCGCCGCCGCGATCAAGCTCGCCCGCGCGGGCTTGCGCGAACCGGAGAAGCCGATCGGCTCCTACCTCTTCGCCGGCCCGACCGGCGTCGGCAAGACCGAGGTCGCCAAGCAACTCGCCACGCTGCTCGGCGTCGAGATGCTGCGCTTCGACATGTCGGAATACATGGAGCGCCACACCGTCAGCCGCCTCATCGGCGCGCCTCCCGGCTATGTCGGATTCGACCAGGGCGGCCTGCTCACCGACGGCGTCGATCAGCATCCCCATTGCGTCCTGCTGCTGGACGAGATCGAAAAGGCCCATCCGGACCTCTTCAACATCCTCCTGCAGGTGATGGACCACGGCAAGCTGACCGATCACAACGGCAAGTCGGTCGATTTCCGCAACGTCATCCTGATCATGACGACCAACGCCGGTGCCGCCGATCTCGCCAAGGCGCCGATCGGCTTCAACCGCGTGTCGCGCGAGGGGGACGACAAGGAGGCGATCAACAAGCTGTTCACGCCGGAGTTCCGCAACCGGCTCGACGCGATCGTCGCCTTCCAGAACCTGCCGATGGAGGTGATCCGTCAAGTCGTCTCCAAGTTCGTGATGCAGCTCGAGGCCCAGCTCGCCGACCGCAACGTCACCTTCGAGCTCGACGAGGCGGCGACCGACTGGCTCGCCACCCACGGCTACGATCGCCAGATGGGCGCGCGCCCGCTCGGTCGCGTCATCCAGGAGCACATCAAGAAGCCGCTCGCCGACGAGGTTCTGTTCGGCAAGCTGAAGCGGGGCGGCGTGGTCAAGGTGACGGTCGGCCCCGGCGAGGACGGGAAGGACGAGCTGAAGCTCGAGTCGATCCCGACCGTGACGGCGGTCGCCGTGCCGATGCCCGAGCCCGAGGTCAAGGCCAAGAAGACGGCCAAGCCCAAGAAGGCCAAGACCGGCCTGCCGGTCCCGGCCAAGTCCCGCTCGGTGGTCAAGAAGGCGCCGGCCGAGGAGTGATCCCGCCGGCCGGTCCGAAATCGCGAGGCCCGGGGAGCGATCCCCGGGCCTTCGTGTCTCAAGGCTCACGCACCGCGATCGCGGCTGTGGCTCCCCCTTCTCTCCTCGCGGGAGAGGGGCGCTCAGCGGCGGATGAGGCGCGCGCGTGAGCGGCAACTTCGCCTCCGCGTCCCTTCGCGCCCACGCCGGTCTTGACAGCGTTCACTCTATGTTCCAATCTGCGCGAACCGTCGCGGCGGGGATGTTCCCCTTGCCGAATCCGTCGCGACGAGCCGGTCCGGGCGCCTCGGGGGAGGTGCCCGAGGCGGCGCCCGTCGTTCGGAGGTTTCTCGCATGATCGATCACATCGGCTTTCCCGTCGCCGACCTCGCCCGTTCCAAGGCCTTCTACGAGAAGGCACTGGCGCCGCTCGGCTACACGGTCCTGATGGAGGTGAGCGCCGAGCTGACCGGGACCGATGCCCATGTCGGCTTCGGCGCCGACGGCAAGCCGGATTTCTGGCTCGCCTCGGGTGGCGCGATCGGCGGGCGGTTGCACGTCGCCTTCTCCGCGCCGGACCGCGCCACGGTCGATGCCTTCCATGCCGCGGCGCTCGCCGCCGGCGGCATCGACAACGGCGCGCCGGGCCTGCGTCCGCATTACCATCCGAACTATTGGGGTGCCTTCGTGCTCGATCCCGACGGGCACAACATCGAGGCGGTCTGCCACCGGCCGGTGTGAGCGGCGATCGCTCGCGGACCGGCTCTGCGGCGGGCGCGGTGACGGGGCCGAAGGCGCCGTGCTAGCCTCCACGCCTCGTCCCGCTCACCGGATCCCACCCGCATGCGCTCCACCGCCACCGATCGCCCGCCCGACGATCGATCGGCCCTCTCCTGGTTCCTCGCGGGGCAGCGCGCCTTCGTGTCGCTGCCGGCGTTGATCCTCATGGCCGCTTTCACCGGCTTCGGCGGTCTGGCGCAAGCGTCGGGCATGAGCCTGCCGCAGACGGTGTTCCTGGTCGCCTTCGTCTGGGCGCTGCCGTCGATGATCGTCGTGGTCGGCGCCGTCCAGGCCGGGACGCCGCTTCTCGCCACCATGCTCGCGGTCGCCCTGTCGGCGGCGCGGCTGATGCCGATGACCATGGCGCTGATGCCGGTGCTGCGCGCCGACAAGACCCCGAAATGGGTGCTCTACGCGCTCTCCCATTTCGTCGCCGTCACCGCCTGGGTGTTCGGCATGTCGAAGCTGCCGGATCTGCCGCGCGCCGCGCGCGTGCCCTATTTCGCCGGTTTCTCGTTGACGCTGACCGGCGTCAACATGATCGTCGCCGCCGCCTCGTGGTGGGCCGCCACCTCGCTGCCGCCGATCGCCGCCGCCGCGCTGGTGCTGCTGACCCCGCTCTATTTCATCCTGTCGCTGTGGCGGGCGGCGGCGCGCGCGCCGACCGATCGCCTCGCGCTGATCTTCGGCATGGCGGCGATGCCGGGCCTGCACGCGCTGTCGCCGCAGTTCGACCTGCTGCTGACAGGCCTCGTCGGCGGTGGTCTGGCGATCCTCGCCGGCCGCGTCCTGCCGAAGCCGGCGGCCCCCGAGAGCCCCGCCGCCCCAGCCGCCGACATCACGGCCGACCTCGGCCTCGACGGCGCCGACCGGGCGGGCCGGGACGGGGAGGGGGGACGATGAGCGAACTCTCCTTCCGCGCGATCGACGCGTGGTGGTGGCCCTGGGTGTTTCTGGCGATCGCAGGATGGTTCGCCAACGACGTCTGGCGTCTGCTCGGCGTCGCCTTTTCCGGCCGCCTCACCGAGGAGAGCCGGCTCTTCACGATCGTGAAGGCGGTGGCGACCGCGCTCGTCGCCGGGGTCATCGCCAAGCTGATCCTGTGGCCCTCGGGCGACCTCGCCGAGGCGAGCCTGGCGTTGCGTCTCGGCGCCGTGGCGATCGGCTTCGCGGCCTTTCGGTTGGGCGGCGAATCGGTCGCGATCGGCGTGATCTCCGGCGAGGCGGTGTTCCTCGGCGGCCGTCTCCTCGGCTGGTGAGCCGCGACGGCGGCCGCTTCGCTCAGCGCGACAGACGCGGCACCAGCGACAGAATCACCAGGATGATCACCGAGCCGATCGCCGCATGGAGGATCTGGCCGATCAGGCCGTGGCCGAGGAAGAAGCCGAAGCGCGGCAGCACGTAGCCCGCCACCGCCGCCCCGACGATGCCGAGCACCGCATTGGCGAAGAAGCCGAAGCCGCCGCCCTTGACCACGAGGCCGGCGAGCCAGCCGGCGACGGCGCCCACCAGGATCCAGGCGATGAAACCGACGATCATGGGATGTCTCCTCGTGGGGTCGTCCGCAACGGGGCGCGGCGGTTCAGGCCGCCGCGAGCGCCGCGCGCAGCTTCTCGGCATGGGCGGCGAGCACCTTCTGATCGGCGAAGGGGCGCGGCAGCGGCCGCACCTTGTCCGCCGCCTGGCGCGGCAGCACGTGGACGTGGAGATGGAACACCTCCTGCCCGCCGGCCGCCTCCGAGAACTGCTGCACGGTGATGCCGTCGGCGAGGAAGGCGGTCTTGGCGGCGCGGGCGATCTTCTGCACGGTGGTCATCACCGCCAGGAGATCCTCGGGGCGCACGTCGAGGATGTTGCGCGCCTTGGCCTTGGGAATCACCAGCACGTGACCGTCCACCGCCGGCATGATGTCCATGAAGGCGAGCGTCTGCGCGTCCTCGTAGACCACGTGAGCCGGAATCTCGCCACGCAGGATCTTGGCGAAGACGTTGGAATCGTCATAGGCGACGGTCATCGGAGGGGTCCTCTCGAGGAATGATCCGCCGGACTGTCCCCCTCGGGGGCCGGCGGGTCAAGGTGGGGAAGTCACGTCTGGCGAGGTCGATCGGCATAGGGCGAGGCCGCCAGCAGATCCGCGTCGATTTCCGCGACGTCGGCGCGCTCGGCCTCGAGGAAGCGCGCGACCGCCGCGCGGAATCCGGGATCGGCGATGTGATGCGCCGAGGTCGTGGTCACCGGCAGATAGCCGCGGGCGATCTTGTGCTCGCCCTGCGCCCCGGCCTCGACCCGCGACAATCCCCGCGCGATCGCCCAGTCGATCGCCTGATGGTAGCACAGCTCGAAATGCAGGAACGGCCGTTCCTCGACCGCGCCCCACCAGCGCCCGTAGAGCGCGTCGGCGCCGATGAAGTTGAGCGCCCCGGCGATCGGCCGTTCGCCGTCATAGGCGAGAACCAGGAGGAGCCGGTCGGCCATGGTCTCGCCGATCGCCCGGAAGAAGGCGCGGTTGAGATAGGGCCGGCCCCATTTGCGCGATCCGGTGTCGAGATAGAAGGCGAAGAAGGCATCCCAATGCGCCTCCTCGAGCGCGTCGCCGGTCAGCGCGACGATGTCGAGCCCGGCCTGGGCCTCGCGCCGTTCGCGCGCCAACTGCTTGCGCTTGCGCCCGAGGAGCGTCGCCAGGAAGTCCTGGTAGTCTCGGTAGCCGCGATTGGGGAAATGGAACTGGCGATCCTGCCGGATCGCCCAGCCGGCCGCCTCGAACACCGCCACGTCCTCGGGAGCGAGAAAGGTCGCATGCGCCGAGGAGAGCCGCGCCTCCGCCACGAACCCCTCGAGCCCGGCGACGAGCGCCCGCCGCCCCTCGTCGCGCCCGTCGGCCGACCACAACCGCGAGCCCGGCACCGGCGTGAACGGCACGGAGACCTGGAGCTTCGGATAGTAGCGCCCGCCGGCCCGCGTCCAGGCCTGCGCCCAGCCGTGATCGAAGACGTATTCGCCCTGGCTGTGCGCCTTGAGGAACGACGGGGCGATCGCCGCCGGCCGGCCGTCGTCGCCGTCGACCACGAGATAGCGCGGATGCCAGCCGCTCTCCGGCCCGATCGAGCCCGACGTCTCCAGGGCATGGAAGAAGGCGTGGGAGAGAAACGGATCGGCCGGCCGCCCGTCGGCGAGCCGCCCCGCGCCCCCGGCGGCATGGTCCCAGTCGGCGCGCCCGATCTCCTCGATCGAGCCGACCACGCGGATCGTGATCTCGTCGCGCTCTGTGGTCGATCCTGTCACCGATCGCGTCCTCGTCTGGGGTCCGTCGTGACGGAAGGATAAGGAATTTCACGGATCCGGCCAAGCCGATCGCCGGGCCGTCAAGCGAAAGAGCCGACCTCCCGGGGGAGATCGGCTCTTTCGTCGCGCCTGGAAGGCTCAGCGGCAGACGCGGCGGAAGTGGAGATCGCCCCAGCGATCGCGCCATTCCTCGCGCCAGCAGCGCTGCGGACGGATGTCGTCCTCTTCCTGATAGACCCGCGCCGGACGCGGACGGCGGCGCACGACCACCTCCTCGTCGAGCGGTTCGGGACGGGCGCTCTCGGCGAGCGCCCCGCCCAGGATCAGGCCGCCGATCAGGCCGGCGGCTCCGGCGGCGACGGCGGCACCGTCGTCGGCGTGCGCCGGCGCGACGAGGCCGGCGTTGGCGGTGAGCAGTGTCGCCACGGCGACCACGGCGATGATGAGCTTCTTGACGTCCATGCTTCCGACCTCTGACGGGTTCCCCGGGCGGATCCGCCCTCCGAATGACGAGGGAAGGATGAACCGGAAAGCCTCAACCAATTCCGAACGCGATGTTCAGATGCGGTTCAGGCGGAAATACGGCGGAGCCGAGCGCATCGCGGCGGCGAACGCGACGAAGTCGGCGGCCGCGCCGCCTCGCCGCGCAGGCCACCACCGGCATCGACGCTTTCGGCGACATGCTCTCACCTCGGTTCTGGTCCGTCCGGACGAGGGTGCGGCACGGCGGTCGGATGCTCCGATGGCGGAGATGAACGGGAGCCGAATGAAATTGCCGAAACGTCAATTCGCGGGATCCGGACGGGCGGCCGCCGGGGCCGCGGGGTCGAATCCCTCGAACACGATCTGATCGGCCCATCGCGCCGCCTTCGCCCTCTGGTCCGCCGTCCGCACCGTCCAGGTGATCACCGGCCGGTCGAACAGGCGCCGGGCGATCGACGGTCCGAGCGCCGGCAGATCGTCGATCGAATAGGAGACGAAGTCCGGCCGCGACCACGGCGCGTGCAGGAGATGGGTGAGGACGAAGCGCCGTGCGGCCCCCATGCCGCCGTACCATTTGGGATCGCGCGCCCGTTCCGCGACGATGCCGTGGGCGAGATGCGGCATCACCCGATGGGCGACGGCGACCAGACGCGGATCGAACGACTTGGTCACCACCGGCCCGGCATAGCCCCGGAGCGCGTCCGCCACCCGTTCGACGAGCCCCGTCTCGACGTCGGGCCCGAACGTGCTCTTCAGCTCGATCACCAGCCCGACCCGGCCGTCGATCGTGGCGAGCAACTGGCCGAGGCTCGGGATCGCCGCGTCGGTGCCGCGCATCGTCAGCGCCGCGAGTTCGGCGAAGGTTCGGTCGGCGACGCGTCCCTCGGCGGTCGTCAGCCGCTCGAGCGTGTCGTCGTGGAAGACCACGACCTCGGCGTCGGCCGACAGCAACACGTCGCATTCGATCGAGAAGCCGCGCACGACCGCCGCGCGGGCGGCGGGAAGCGTGTTCTCGATCACGCCGGCGGCGGCGTCGTGGAGACCGCGATGGGCGATCGGGCGGCGGGTGAGCCAGGAGAAGTCCATCGGGCCTCCGAGGGGCGTGAGGAGAGGAGGGCCTCAGGCGATCTCGAAGATGCCCTCGACCTCGACGGCGACGCCGAACGGCAGGGCCGCGACCCCGACCGCCGAACGCGCATGACGACCGCGATCGCCGAACACCTCGACCATCAGATCGGAGGCGCCGTTGACCACCTTGGGATGATCGCCGAAATCCAGTGTCGAATTGACGAACCCCGTGAGCTTCACGACGCGGACGAGCTTGTCGAGGTCGCCGGTGGCGGCCTTCACCTGGGCGATGAGGTTGATCGCGCAGAGCTTCGCGGCGGCGCGGCCGAAGTCGACGTCGGCGTCCGCCCCGAGCTTGCCGACGAATTCGAGCCCCTTCGGCCCCATCGGCACCTGGCCGGAGACGAACAGGAGATCGCCGCTGCGCACGAAGGGCACGTAGTTGGCGGCGGGGGCGGCAGGCGTCGGCAGGTCGATGCCGAGATCCTTCAGGCGCGCTTCGATCGAGCTCATGCGTCGTCTCCCGTGGTCTGGTCGTGGGCCGGCCCTTCATGTCGGATTCCCCCCGGCGCCGCAATCGCGCCGCCGCATGCGAGATCGGCGTCGGGAGACGCCGCGCGGGGGGGCGCCGTGCGGGCCGCGTTCACCCTGCCGCGTCGGTCGCGTTGAATTCGCCACAGTCGCCGGGCATGAAGCAGGGATGAGCGCCTGGGGCTCCGTACCCCCGAGCCCCCGTGCGACCGGAGGAAACCGTCACGATGCCTTTCGTTCTCGCCCGCCGCGCGGCCGCCGCCGCCCTTCTCGCCACCGTCGCGATCGGCGCCGACACCGTCGCGGCCGAGCCGGCGGCGCCGGACTTCGCCGGCCACCGCGCCGTCTACGAGATGCATCTCGACGGCCGCACCGACCGTTCCGAGATCGGCGCGGTCGAGGGACGGCTCGTCTATGAGTTCAGCGGATCGAAATGCGAGGGCTGGGCGAGTCGTTTCCGCCTCGTCACCCGGCTCGATCCGGTCGAGGGCCGTTCGCGGCTGACCGATCTGCGCACGTCGTCCTTCGAGAGCGGCGACGGCCGCGCCTTCGATTTCCTCAACGAGAATTGGGTCGATCGGATCAAGGTCGAGGAGACCAAGGGCAGCGCCGCGCGCGACGGCGGGTCCGTCCGGGTCCGCCTCGAGCGCCCCGCCGCCAAGGAGGTCGTCCTGCCCGCCGGCGTCCGCTTCCCGACCGATCACCTGCGCGCCATCGTCGCGGCGGCGGAAGCGGGCAAGACCCTCACCGAGATCGACCTCTACGACGGCTCCGAGACGGGCGAGAAGCCCTATCGCACCTCGGTGGTGATCGGCCGCGAGGAGACCGGCGCCGACGATACCGCCAAGGAACCGGCCGCCGCCGCGGATCTCCTCAAGGGGCACCGCCGCTGGCCGGTCTCGATCTCCTTCTTCGACCTCTCCAAGGTCGATCAGGGCGAGATGACGCCGGATTATCAGCTGAGCTTTCTGCTCTACGACAACGGCGTTTCGCGGCGCCTGCGCTTCGACTACGGGTCCTTCTCGCTCAGCGGCGATCTCTCGGCGCTGACCCCCTTGCCGTCCGCCGCCTGCCCCTGAGACGGGGCCTCGTCCCGCGTCTGCGCGCGCGGCTCGGCGCGCGGGCGCGGGCTGAACACCCGGCCGGGCGCCACGACGTCGGCGCCGAACCGGCGCTTCAGATCGTCGATCGCCGCCTCGGCCTTGGCGCGCCGCCCGGCGCTCTCGTCGACGAGATCCGGCGGATCGCAGAATTCGATCGGCGTCAGGTCCGCCACGCCGATGCCGATCAGGCGGAACCGGCGGCCGTCGGTCTCCCGCTTCAGAAGTTCGGCGCCGGTACGGAAGATGCGATCGCCGAGCGCGGTCGGATCGGCGAGCCGGCGATTGCGGGTCAGCGTCTTGAAATCGTGGGTCTTCAGCCGGAGTTGGATGGTGAAACCGCCGATCCCGTGCGCCTTCAGCCGGCCCGAGACCTTGGTCGCCAGCCGGAACAGGATCGTCTCGAGCGCCGCGTGGTCGGAGAGATCCGTCTCGAGCGTGATCTCGTTGGAGATCGACTTGATCTCGTCGCTGGGGTCGACCACTCGCCGATCGTGCCCCTCGGCCAGTTCCTTCAGCCGGCGCCCGAGCACGCCGAACCGACGGAAGAGCTGCGCCTCGTCGGCCCGTCGCAGGTCGGCGATGGTGCGGAACCCCTCCGCGTGGAGCGCCTCGGCGGTCGCCTTGCCGACGCCCCAGATCGTGGTGACCGGGCGCGGCGCCAGGAAATCCGCCGTCTCCGCCCGGCCGATCACCGAGAAGCCGCGCGGCTTGTCGAGATCGGAGGCGATCTTGGCGAGGAACTTGTTGTGGCTGAGCCCGACCGAAACGGTGATCCCCACCTCGCGTTCGACCCGCGACGCGAATCGCGCCAGCGTCAGCGCCGGCGAGCCGTGATGCAGCAATTCGGTGCCGGAGAGATCGAGGAAGGCCTCGTCGATCGACAGCGGCTCCACCAGCGGCGTGAGTTCGCCCATCATCCGCCGGATCTCGTGGCCGACGCGGGTGTATTTCTCCATGTTCGGCCGGATCACCACGGCCTCGGGGCATTTCTCGAGTGCCTGCCACATCGGCATCGCCGAGCGCACCCCGGAGATCCGCGCCACGTAGCAACAGGTCGAGACGACCCCGCGTTTGCCGCCACCGACGATCACCGGCTTGTCCTGGAGAGAAGGATCGTCGCGCTTCTCGATCGAGGCATAGAAGGCGTCGCAGTCGATGTGCGCGATCGCCAGCTCCCCGAGCTCCGGATGGGCGAGGAGGCGCGGGCTGCCGCATTTGGGGCAGCGCGTCGCCTCGACCCGCGTCGGCGTCAGGCAGACCCGGCAGAAGGCGAGGGGACGCGGCACGTCCGGGGCAGGGGCTGTCGGGTCACGCATCGATCCGCCTCGCTCGACGGATGAGGGGAGAATGAGTCTACGCGTCCGCTCCGCCGCCGACAATCGGCAGGCCCGCCTCGTCCCCACCGATCAGGCCGCCGATCGCCCGCTCGACCGTCCCCCAGTCGCGCGTCCTGAGCCAGGTCCCGCCGACCTCCGGCGCCATCGCGAACCATGCGGGATCGGCGACGAAATGGACGAGCCGGATCGCCTCGACCGCCTGACGGGCGGCGGCGAGGTGGTTGGGTCCGTCGTCGACGAAGATCACCGGACAGCCCGACGCGCGCGCCCGCGCGGCCGTGGCGAGGGTGGCGAGCGCCGGCCCCTTCGATCCCTCGTTGGCGATCATCGGCAGCGCGAGCCCGAGCCGGCCGAGATGGGCCGCCCGCCGCTCGGCCTGGGCCGCCGGTACGTTGGTCAGGAGGACGACGTCGGCGTACGCCGCGAGCCGGGTCAGCGCGGCGACCGCGCCCTCGACCGGCGGCTGGCTCTCGACCTCGGCGCGGAAGAAGGCGTCGATCAGCTCCTTGACCAACGCGCTTGGGATCGCCTGTCCGCCGCCGATCTTGGTGACGTTGCCGGTGATCGCGAAGGAGCGCGGTTCGAGCCGGAAGCCGTGGCGCTCGAGGAAGGCGGCGAGGGGGGCGATGAACTGCAACACCACCTCGTCGACGTCGACGACCGCGAGCGGACGCCCGGACGGGGCGTGCGCCTCGGCGCCGTCGATCAGCCGCATGGTGCTCATGAGAGATCCGACGCGGGGTCGAGGGCGTGGCGCGCCGCGACGATCGTCACCGGCCGCATCCGCCGACGCTCGGCGAAGGTGAGGAGCAGGCTCTCGTCGCCCATCAGATACTCGAGCACGGCCGCGAAGAACCCCGGCTCGGCCGCCGCCGCGCGCAAGTTCTCCGGCCCGAGGCCGGTCGCCCCGAGAAAACGCCCGAGCACTTCCCCGTCCTCCGCCAGGAACGACAGGGCGGCGACGGCGATCTCGACCGCGTCCTCCTGCGACATCCTTTCACGACTCGGAAACCCTGTCGTACGTCTCACATCTCAGCCTTAATCACTTTGTTCAGAGAATCGATGTTAGCGTCCCTCGCAGGGAAAAGCATCGACGGCCTGTTCGTCCGGGGACGACCGATGGATCGGTCGGGGGAGTGGAAGATGGCGAAGACGGTCCTCATCGTGGAGGACAACGAGCTCAACATGAAGCTCTTCCACGATCTCTTGGAAGCGCACGGCTACCGCACATTGCAGAGCCGCAACGGCTTCGATGCGATGGACGTCGCCCGCGCCGATCGTCCCGATCTGATCCTCATGGACATCCAATTGCCGGAGGTCTCCGGCCTCGAAGTCACCAAGTGGCTGAAGGAGGACGACGATCTGCGCTCGATCCCGGTCATCGCCGTGACCGCCTTCGCGATGAAGGGGGACGAGGAACGCATCCGTCAGGGCGGCTGTGAGGCCTATATCTCCAAGCCGATTTCCGTCGCCAAGTTCCTGGAGACGGTGAAGTCCTATCTCGGTGATGCGTGAGTTCGGGTGAGACGAGATGACGGGTCGCGTTCTGGTCGTCGACGACATTCCTGCCAACGTCAAACTGCTCGAGGCGCGTCTCGGCGCCGAATATTTCGACGTCGTCTCCGCCCTGTCGGGTGAGGAGGCGCTCGCCCAGTGCCTCCGCACGATGCCGGACATCGTGCTGCTCGACGTGATGATGCCCGGCATGGACGGGTTCGAGGTGTGCCGGCGGCTGAAGGCCGATCCGCGCACGCTGCACATTCCCGTGGTGATGGTCACCGCGCTCGATCAGATCTCCGACCGGGTCAAGGGGCTCGAGGCGGGCGCCGACGACTTCCTCACCAAGCCGGTCAACGACACCGCCCTCGTCACCCGCGTGAAGAGCCTCGTCCGCCTCAAGGCCCTCACCGACGAGTTGCGCCTGCGCTCCGCCTCCGGCCGCGATCTCGGCCTCGACGACGGTTTCGATCCGCGCATCTTCACCGAGGTGCCGCACGGCCGGATCCTGCTCGTCGACGATCGCCGCTCGAGCTTCGAGCGCCTCCAGGCCTCGCTCGGCGGCCGCCACACCCTCACCGTCGAGACCGATCCGCAGCAGGCGCTGTTCCGCGTCGCCGACGGCGATTTCGATCTCGTCATCGTCAGCCTCGGACTGGCGAATTTCGACGCCCTGCGGCTGGTCTCGCAGATGCGCTCGCTGGAGCGCACTCGGATGCTGCCGATCCTGCTCCTCGCCGAGCAGGAGGACCGCACCCGCCTGCTGCGCGGCCTCGATCTCGGCGTCAACGACTATCTGGTCCGCCCGATCGATCGCCAGGAACTGCTCGCTCGCGTCGCCACCCAGATCCGCCGCAAGCACTATACCGATCGCCTGCGCGACACCGTCCAGCAGACCATGGAGATGGCCGTCACCGACGGTCTCACCGGCCTCCACAATCGCCGCTTCATGACCACCCACATGGAGCAGACCCTGGAACAGGCCCATCGTCACGGCCGTTCGCTCTCGGTGATGATCGCCGACATGGATCACTTCAAGGCGGTCAACGACACCTACGGCCACGACGCCGGCGACGCGGTGCTGCGCGAATTGGCCGAGCGCATCCGCTCCTCGATTCGCGGCGCCGATCTCGCCTGCCGCTACGGCGGCGAGGAATTCGTGGTGATCATGCCCGACACCGATCTCTCCGCCGCCGGCATCGTCGCCGAGCGCATCCGCGAGCGGATCGCCGCCGAACCCTTCCGCCTGCCCGACGGCCGCCTGCTGCCGCGCACCATCTCGATCGGCATCGGCGCGCTCGAGGGCGCCCACGACACCTGCGAGACCATCATGAAGCGCGCCGACGGCGGGCTCTACGAGGCCAAGGAGAGCGGGCGCAACCGGGTCGTCTCGCGCGCGGCGTGACCACAGGGCTGCGGCCGGACCCGGGGAAGATCGCGATCGTTAAACTTAACGATTTACGAACACGAAGGAATTTCGGCATTCTCGGAGCCGTTCGACTAGGCGCGCGAAGGTCCCGCCGCTAGGGTTTCCTCGGGTCTCGTGTCCCAGTATGCCTCTTTCCGACCGGCCGCCCCGGGCGGGGGGAGGGGACGCGGACCTCGGAGCCCGTCGGCTCGGGATCGCCGCAAACACCCCGAGTCGAGGGGACGAGTCGGCCGAGTGACGATTGCGAGTGGCCTCCTCGCTCATCGGGTCGCTCGGCCGACCCTCCGACCGAGCGGCGAACCCACGAATTTTCGAACTCACAACCAGCGACGCGACAGGAACGTGTCCCACCGTTCGTCGCGCGGCGCGCGCTCGCGAGTCTCGGCGGCGCGGGCGGGCTTGCGCGGCGTGCGCATCTCCACCGGCTGGGCGGCGCGATCACGCGCGCTCTCGCGCGGCGAGACCGGGGTCTTGTCGCGCATCTGAATCTGCTCGACCAGGGAGCGGAACCCCGTCGTGTCGTCGGCCATCGAAAACCCCTGAAGGAACGGAAGGAAGCTGCGGCGAGTTTACACCTTGCCGCAGGATGAGGAAGAGTGCGTTCGACCGGGTTCGCGGCGGACGCCACTTTCTAGTCCCACGTGAATTCGTGTTGCCGAAGAACGGCCATTTTACGGCCCCTATCGGGGACTTCGATGGGGGCAGACGTCGCCGCGGCGTCGAGGGAGATACGAATGATGAGGACTCTCAGGGAACTTCTGACCGTCGGCACCATCCTGCCGGCGCTGGTGGTGTCGGGAACCGGCCCGTCGGGTTCGGCCTTCGCCGCCGAGGGGGGCGCGCGGTCCGGCGACCTGCTTCTGGCTCAGGCCGCGCCTCAGGACGAACTCTTCCGTCGCCCCAAGCCCGGAGCTCCCGCCGCGCCGCACGCCCCGGCGCCGCCGCGCCCGGAGAAGGTCCGGCCGATGCCGACCCATCCCGCCGCTCCGCCGGCCGCCGTCGGCCGCCCGGCCGCGCCCGCCGCCGTCCCGCGTTCCGAGCGTCCGGCCGTGCCGCGTCCGGAAAAGCACATCGCGCCGGTGGCGCCGCAGCCCGGCGGCGGCGCGCCGGTGATGCGCGAACGTCCGCCCCAGCCGGCCCGCCCGGCGATCGCCCCCCAGCCGGCTCGCCCGGCGATCGTGCCCCAACCGGCTCGTCCGGCGATCGTGCCCCAACCGGGCGGCGGGGCCCACGCGCCCGCCATCGCGAAGCCGCCGCGCCCCGAGACGCCGCGCACCGCGCCGACTCAGGCGCCGGTGCCCGGCCCCAAGGTCCAACGCCCGGTGCAGCCCGGCCTGTTCGGGAACGGCACCCCCGGCGCGGCCATGCCGCCTGCCGGGGTTCGCCCGCCCCAGGGCGAGGCGCCGACGATGGGCACCTCGCCCGGCGGCGCGACGCCTCCGGCGATGCCGCCGCAGGGCATCGGCCAGCCTGTGGTTCCCCCCGGCGCGGTACGCCCGATGCCTCCGCAGGGCGCGGGTCAGCCGATGCCCCCGCAGGGCGCGGGCCAGCCGATGCCGCCGCAGGGCGCGGGCCAGCCGATGCCGCCGCAGGGCGCGGGCCAGCCGATGCCGCCGCAGGGCGCGGGCCAGCCGATGCCTCCGCAAGGTGCGGGTCAGCCGATGCCTCCGCAGGGCGCCGGTCGTCCGATGCCTCCGCAGGGCGCGGGCCAGCCGATGCCGCCGATGGGCGCGGGCCACCCCATGCCGCCGCGCGGCGACGGCCGCCCGATGCCGCCGCAGGGTGAGGTTCGTCCGCATGGGGGCGGCATCGGTGCCGCCGTCGGCGCGGCTGCGGTCGGTGCCGCCGTCGGTGTCGTCGGCGGGATGATTCTGGGCGGCGAGGCCCGAGGGCTCGACGACGTCCATCGCCAGCGCCGCGAGACGGTGCGCGACGGCTCCACCTTCTACTCGGAACCCGGCCGCGTGATCATTCGCGACGATCGCGGCCTCCACCTGCGCCACGACGAGAGCGAGCGTTTCCGTGGCCTCGACGGCGAGATGACGACCGAGCGGCGCGGCGGCGAGATCTATCAGGTCTGGCGTCGTCCCGACGGCGTGCGCATCGTCACCGTCACCGACGAGGACGGCCGTCTGCTGCGGCGCATCCGCCGCTGGCCGGACGGGCGCGACGAGATCCTGATCGACAACGCCCGGCGGCCGCGTCCGGCGCGCTGGTCGGACGAGATCGTGATCCTGCCGCCGCCGCCGCCGACTCACCGCCGCGTCTACATCGAGACCGAACGCGCCGACGAGACCGAGATCTACGATCTGCTCGCCGCCGAGCCGCTGGCGCCGCTGCCGCGTCGCTACTCGCTCGACGAGATTCGCGTCAGTCGCGATCTGCGCGCCTACATGCCGGCGGTCGACGTCGACACGATCACCTTCGCCAGCGGGTCGTGGGAGGTCGAGCCGGGTCAGGTCGCCCGTCTCGCCGCCGTCGCCAAGTCGATCCAGCGGATCCTCGCCAACTCACCCGACGAGATCTTCCTGGTCGAGGGCCACACCGACGCGGTCGGATCCGACATCGACAACCTGTCGCTCTCCGACCGTCGCGCCACCGCGGTCGCGGCGATTCTCACCCGTGATTTCGGTGTGCCGCCGGAGAACCTGACCACCCAGGGCTACGGCGAGCAGGTCCTCAAGGAGGCGACCTCCGGTCCCTCGCGGATCAACCGCCGCGTCACCGTGCGTCGCATCACGCCGCTGCTCGAGACCTCGGGCGGACGCTGATCGGATCGATCGGGCGGAGCGGCGACGCTCCGCCCCGTTTCCGCACGACGGCGGCGCGCGACGGTTCGGACAAAGAAAAAGCCGCCCGATGGGCGGCTTTCTCATGAGACCGACGTGGTCGCCCGGAGGCGCCTCACTTGATCTTGGCTTCCTTGAACTCGACGTGCTTGCGCGCGATCGGGTCGTACTTCTTGGCCGCGAACTTCTCGGTCATGGTACGGGAGTTCTTCTTGGTGACGTAGAAGTAGCCGGTGTCCGCGGTCGACACGAGCTTGATCTTGATGGTGGTCGCCTTGGCCATGGCCGCAGTCCCTCTGGAATTCTGTGTTCTTCAAAGCGAAGGCCCGCGTGAGGTCCACACGGGCCATGGCTCCGATCTCGAAGTTGCGCGCAAAATGGCCGAAGAGGCCGACCCTGTCAAGGTCGGCCGAGCTTCGTCCTTGCGGATCTCACCAACGGTGGCCCCGGAATTCGGCCGGCACCACGCGACCGTCGCCGTTGCGGTCCATCTTGGCGAACATCGCGTCGTGATCGGCCAGGAATTCGGCTTCGCTGACGATGCCGTCGCGATTCGTGTCCATCGGCGCGAAGCGGTCGGCCTTCTGCTTCTGCATGGCGTCCATCCGCGCCTGATTGTAGCCGCGCTGCGAGCCCATCCGGACGCTCATGTATTCGTCCTTGGTGAGGCTGCCGCTCGAATCGGCGTCCATCGCCGCGAAGACGTCCTTGGCGGCGGCCCGCATCTCGTCCTTGGAGATCGCGCCGTCCTTGTTCGTGTCGAGATCGGCGAAGCGTTCGCGCCAGGGCGCGTTCGGGTTCAGGCCCATGCCGCGCCCCTGACCCATGCCCATGCCGAAACCCATTCCGCCGCCCTGCGCCTGAGCGAGAGTGACGGCGCCGGTGGCGGCGACGGCGGTGGCGAGAACGATGGCGAAAGTGGTGGTCTTCCAGGTCATGACGAAACTCCCTCGTCGTGCGACCGGGCACGTCTCGTCACGTCGCGAGAAGGAGGCCCTTCCGCGTGGAGGTGTCGGCGCGTCGGTCGGCGGTTCGATGGGGCCGTTCGGAGGAGCCTCGCTCCCGCGTGTCCCGATCCCCTGTTCGATGTTGCAATAGTACGACGCGACGTCTAAGTTTTCCAGTTAACTCGCCGTAAGGTGGGACGAGGGGCCGGTCAGGCCCGGGCGGCGATCGCCGCCGCCGCCCCGCCCATGGCGAGCGCGCTCGCCCGGCGGGTGAGCCGCAGCGCGCGCGGCGAGGTGAGGAAGGCCCGCGCCCGCCCGGCGACGCCGACCCAGGAGAGATCGACGAAGGCCATTACCGCGATCTGCACCGCCGTGAGCAGGGCCCAGTCGCCGAAGCCCATCGCGCGGACGTCGATCAGGGTCGGCAGCAGGGCGACGTAGAAGACCATGATCTTCGGATTGCCGAGCGTGATGGCGAGACCCGTGGCGAAGAGGCGCCACGACGAGGTCGGCGGCGCGCTCGCCGCCGTCTCCGCCTCGGGCTCCGACCGCCACAGCCCCACCGCCAGCCATGCCAGATAGGCGACGCCGGCCCATTTCACCGCGACGAAGGCGAAATGGACCTCCTCGGCCAGCACCGAGAGCCCCGCCACCGCCGCCGCCAGCCAAGCCGCCTCGCCGATCCACATCGCCGCCAGGAACGGCAGCACCACGCGCGGCCCCCGCGTCAACACCTGCGCCACCAGCGCCGCGACGCTCGGCCCCGGCGTGCCGGCATTGAGCAGGAGCGCGAAGGCGAAGAGGGCGACGGCGGCGAGGGTCATGGGGTCAGATCTCCTTGCGCAGGAAGCGATCGCGCTCCCAGTAGTAGAACGGCACCGGATGATCCGGCCCGAGATCGGGATCGATCGTGAGTCGGGTCTCGAGCTCGTCCATCACCGCCCTGGTGATCGGCAGCAGCTCCGGCCGCGCGCGCGCCTCCGGGAAGGTGACCCAGGCGACGTCCTCGAGCTCGCCCGAGGGGCCGACGCCGCTCTCGAGCCGGCCGCCGATCGCCGACGCCGCCACCGCGAAGAAGCGCGTGTCGAACCGGCGCGGTCGTCCCGGCGGCGTGATGGCGCGGGCGACGAAGCGCATCGAGCCGATCGCCGGGATCACGCCATGGGCCCGGAAGGCGGCGATCGCGTCGTGCGGATCGTGGCTCTCGCCGGAGGCGGCGGTCTCGGTCGGCCGGCCGATCAGGACACCGGCCTCCTCATAGGTCTCGCGGATCGCCGCGACGGCGAAGGCGCGCGCCCGCGTCGCGGTCTTCGGCCCCTTCATCTCGGCGGTGAGCCGGGAGAGGACGGCGGGATCGTAATCGTCGGCGAGCCGCGCCCGGCTGTCGGCCGGATCGACCCGCCCGCCCGGAAACACCCAGGCGCCGGGCATGAACTTGTGGCGCATGTGGCGCTTGCCCATGAGCACGCGCAGTGCCCCGTCGGATCCGCGATCGAGGATCAGCAGCGTCGCCGCGTCGCGCGGGCGGTAATAGGCGGCCTTGGAGGAACGATCGAGAGCGTTGAGTTCGTCGAGAATGTCGGCGATGGCGCGCATCAGGGAGCTTTCGGCGGGAGGGGGAGGGCGGGCACCGCGCGGCCGAAACCGTGCATGCCGAGCGCCCATTGCAGCGCCACCACGCCGCCCTTGAGCGGTCTCAGCAGCGCCAGCGAGAGGAGGAGCGTCACCGGCAGCCAGATCGCCATCTGGATCCATGGTTCCGGCGCCCAGGCGCGTTCGGTGATCAGGAGACCGCTGACGACGACATGGCCGACGATCAGGATCGTCAGATAAGGCGGCAGGTCGTCGGCGCGGTGGTGATGCAGCTCCTCGCCGCACACCGCGCAGGCGGGCCGCACCGTGAGATAGCCCTCGAACAACGCGCCTTCGCCGCATTGCGGGCAGCGCCCGCGCACGCCGCGCGAGAGCGCGCGCGACAGGGGCCGCGCGGGCGGGGTCGCCGGCGGATCGGCGCGTCCACCGCCACCGCCCTCCTCGAAGGGAACCTTCATGCGCGCCTCCCGTTCGGCCGTGGGCTCCGGCCGTTGCTCGAGACGGGCTCAGGAGAGCCCGATCGCCACCACTTTCGCCCAGGCCGGACGCGCCTGCAACCGCGCGTACCACGCCTCGAGATGCGGCATCGACGGTCGCTCCATCTGGATTTCCATCCAGGCATAGGCCAGCGGCCCGAGCGCGATGTCGGCGAGGCCGAAGTCGTCGCCGGAGAGATAGGGCTGGGCCGCCAGTTTCGCGTCGGCGATGGCGAGGAGATCGGTGCAGATCTTCACCGCCTTGTCGATCGCCACCATGTCGCGCTTCTCCGGCGGCGTGCGAACGAGGCCCCAGATCACGTCGGTGAAGGTCCGCGCCAGCGACAGCTGCCAGTCCATCCACATCTCGACGAGCGCGCGCCGGCCCGGATCGTCGTGCCAGAACCGGCCCCCGCCCCGGGTGACGGCGATGTAGCGCAGGATGGTGTTGGATTCCCACAAGGTGAGATCGCCGTCCTGGATCACCGGCACCAGCCCGTTCGGGTTCATCGCCCGGTATTCCGGCGTTCCGGTGACGCCGAAGGCGCCGCCCGCGTCGATCCGCTCGTAGGGAACGCCGAGTTCCTCGCAGAGCCACATCACCTTCTTGACGTTGGACGAATTGGCTCGTCCCCAGATCTTCAACATGCTGCATCCTCTGAATCGATCTTCGGCCGGCGAGCTTCGGTCATCGGCGCGGGCGTTGCAATCGCTCGCGCCCCGCCGCCGCCGCGTTCACGGCTCCTCTGCGTGAATGTCGTGGGTGGCGACGGCATCCTCCGCCTTCGGCGGCACGAACCAATCGCGCCGCGCCAGCGTCGCCGTCATGTCGGCATGGCCGGCGGCGCGATGCTCGCGCGCCGACCGCGCCGAGAACTCGTAGTCCTTGTTGTCGCTCTCCCAGCTCTTGATGCGATAGATGACGTGGAGAATGTCGACGACGCCGGGCTTGCAGAGATCGCGGATCGTGGCGCGGTCCGCCTCGGTGCGCAGGTCCTCCGGGATCCGGTCGAGCGCGGCCAGCAACTGCCGGCGCAGCGCGAACATCTGACGGAACCGCGTCGTGCCGGCGCGGGTCCGGCTCGAATAGGTGATGTCCTTCTGGCGGGCGAGAACCTCGGCCATGTCCTGCGGCATCGCGCCCTGCGCCGGGAACAGATCGACCTGGAACACCAGCGAGGAGAGGTCGTCCTCCTGGTCGAGCAGATGCTCGAGCGGGGTGTTGGAGACGAGGCCGCCGTCCCAATAGTGGCGCCCGTCGATGTCGATCGCCGGCAGTGCCGGCGGCAGCGCGCCGCTCGCCATCACGTGGCGGACGTCGATCCGCGTCCGCTTCGCCGGATCGGGATGGCGGTTGTCGAACCACGTGAAATTGCCGCTCTCCACCTCGACCGCGCCGACCGAGACCCGCATCGGCCCGGCCTCGAGACGGTCGAAGTCGATCAGCGTCTCGAGGGTGCTCTTCAGATCGCCCGTGTCGTAGAAGCTCGTCGCCCCCTCGCTGCCGCGCGCGCGGAACCATGGGCTCGGCACCCGCGGCGCGAAGAACCCGGGCTGGCCCATGGTCATCGCCGCGAGGCCCGACCATTGGTTCTCGAACGAGCGGAACACGTCGAAGGGATCGAGGAGGTCGGCCGCGCTCCGCCGCGTCACCGTCTCCCAGAAGCGGGTCAGGCGCTCCAGCCGCCGGTCGGGGGGATTGCCTGCGATGATCGCCGAATTGATCGCGCCGATCGACACGCCGGAAATCCAGGTCGGCTCGACCCCCGCGCTCTCGAGCGCCTCCCACACCCCGACGTGATAGGCCCCGAGCGCGCCGCCGCCCTGGAGGAGCAGCGCGACCCGGTCGTAGGCGGCGACGAGATCGGGAAGCGGCGCGGTCGTCGCCGGCGTCGGGTGGGCGGCTTTCGAAGAGGGTCGGCTCATGGGCGGAGGCTCCGGTTCGTCGAGCCGATGATGGGGGTACCGGAGTGTGGCCGTGTCGTGTCGTCGGCGCTCACGTCGCCGTGTCTCACCGGCGCGGCGGCCCCTTGCGTCCGCGCGAGGGCGCGCCGCGCACCCGCCCCTTGTCGCGCGCCACCGCCGCCAGCCGCTTGCGGCCGAGAACCTTGTCGTAGGTGCCCTCCGACAGCATCTCGAAGCGCAGCGCGCCGGCGAAGGGTTGCGCCTCGACCAGCTTGACCTCGACCGTGTCGCCGAGCCGGAAGGTCTCGCCGGAACGCTGGCCGATCATCGCATGGGTCACCTGATCGTAGACGTAATAGTCGTCGCCGATCGTCGCCGCCGGCACGAACCCGTCGGCGCCGGTGCCGTCGAGCCGGACGAAGAGGCCCGACTTGGTGACGCCGGAGATCTTGGCGTTGAAGGTCGCGCCGATCCGGTCCATCAGCCAGCGCGCGATCAGACGGTCGATCGTGTCGCGCTCCGCCATCATGGCGCGGCGCTCGCAGGCGGAGATCTCCGCCCCGATCGCCTCGAGCTTGTCGTCCCAGGTCTCCGGCAGCCCATCGGCGCCGAACTTCAGCGCCCGGATCAGACCGCGATGCACGACGAGGTCGGCGTAGCGGCGGATCGGCGAGGTGAAATGCGCGTAACGCCTGAGATGCAGGCCGAAATGGCCGATGTTGTTCGGGTTGTACTCGGCCTGCGCCTGCGACCTCAGCACCACCTCGTTGACGAGCCCCGCCTTGGGACTGTCGACCACGGCGCGCAGGATCCCGTTGAACATCGAGGGCTTCAACCCGCCGCGCTGGCCGAGCTTGATGTCGAGGGTGGAGAGGAACTCCTTGAGCGCGGCGACCTTCTCCTCCGACGGCATGTCGTGGATGCGGTAGAGGAGGGGCACCTTGTGCTTCTCGAGCGTCTCCGCCGCCGCGACGTTGGCCTGGATCATGAACTCCTCGATGAGCTTGTGCGCATCGAGCCGTTCGGGAACGATCACCTTGTCGACGGTGCCCTCGGGCGTCAGGAGGATCTTGCGCTCGGGCAGGTCGAGTTCGAGCGGCTCGCGCGCGTCGCGCCCGCGCTTCAGGACCTCGTAGGCCGCCCACAGCGGCTTCAACACCCCCTCGAGCAACACGTCGGTCTTCTCGTCGACCCGTCCGTCGATCGCCGCCTGCGCCTGCTGATAGGCGAGCTTCGCCGCCGAGCGCATCAGGATCCGGTGGAACGTGTGCGAGAGCTTGCGCCCTTCGGAGGAGAACACCATCCGGACCGCCAGCGCCGGCCGGTCCTCCTTCTCGCGCAACGAGCAGAGGTCGGTGGAGATCTTCTCCGGCAGCATCGGCACGACCCGGTCGGGGAAATAGACCGAATTGCCGCGATGGACCGCCTCGCGATCGAGCGCCGTGCCGGGGCGCACGTAATGGGCGACGTCGGCGATGGCGACGGTGCAGACGAAGCCGCCGGGGTTCTCCGGGTTCTCGTCCGGGGCGGCATGGACCGCGTCGTCGTGGTCCTTGGCGTCGGGCGGATCGATGGTGATCAGCGGCAGGTCGCGCCAATCCTCGCGCTTGCCCAAGGCCACCGGCTCGCAGCCCTCCGCCTCGAGCAGCACGGTGGTCGGGAAGACGTGCGGGATGTTGTGGACGTGCAGCGCGATTTCCGAAACCGCGCGCTCCGACGCCATCGAGCCGATGACCGTGCGCACCTTGGCCCGCGACAGGCCGATCCGCCCGCCCGAATGCAGGAGATCGACCGCGACGAGATCGCCGTCCTGAGCGTCTTTGAGATCGGTCTCGGCGACGATCAGCTCGCGGCTCTTCTTGTCGATCGGCATGATTCGCGCGCCGCCCGGCTCCAGCCGGACGATGCCGAGCGCCGCCGGCGGCTTCTTGTCGAGGACGCGGATGATGCGCGCCGCGCTCGAAACCCCCTCCGGCAGGTCGTCCGTGACCTCCGTTTGGCGCAGCAGCACGCGATCGCCGATGCCGGCGGCCGGGGCGCGTCCCGCCCCACGCCGGGTCTTCGGTTCGGCGAGCACGAGGACGAGTGGCGCCGGGCCGTTCGCCTCCTCGTCCCATTCGTCGGGCACGGCGAGCAACTCGCCGTCGGGATCGCGCCGGGTCACGTCGGCGACGAAGACCTGGGTGAGCGCCCCCTTCGGCGCGAGCTTCTTGTGGCGCTTCTCGACGACGCCCTCGATCTCGAGTTCCTTGAGGACCCGCTTCAGCGCGATCTTGGCGCCGCCGGTGATGCCGAAGGCGCGCGCGATCTCGCGCTTGCCCGCCGCGCCCGGGTTTTCCGCCAGGAAGGCGAGCATCGCCTCGCGCGACGGCAGCGCGTCGCCGAGGCGGGGTCGCGTCGACGACGAGGAAGAGGAGGGGGTGTCGGAAGTCGGTCTGCGGGCCAATCGCGTCGTCCGGATCGTGGGTCGAACCGAGAAGATAGACCGTCCCGGCGGCTCTGTCGCCGCCTTCCCGTCGGCGCGGATCAGAAGCGCTGGATCGCCTCGCGCAGAACCCGCACGTCGGCCGGCTCCGAGCCGTCGCGCCGGGCCGGTTCGACAATGTCGACGGCGCTCTCGTCGACGACGCGATTGCGTCCCGCCGCCTTGGCGACATAGAGCGCCTTGTCGGCCCGCGCATAGAGCTCGGAGAAGCCCTCGACGTCGGTCGACCGGGCGATGCCGATCGAAATCGTCGGCGCGATCGTCTTGGCCTCGGTCTCGATCCGGATCGCGCCGATGCGCTTGCGCAACTCGTCGGCGAAGGCCTCGCAGTGGCGCAGGTTGGCGTCGGGGTCGGAGAAGGGGCAGTCGATCGCCACGGCGAATTCCTCGCCGCCCATGCGCCCGATCGGGATCGGCGCGGCGAAGAGGTCGCGCATCACCCCACCGACGGCGGCGATCACCTCGTCGCCCTTGGGATGGCCGTGACGGTCGTTGATCGCCTTGAACCGATCGAGGTCGCCGAGGAGCAGCGCCACCTCGTGGCCCGCCTCCAGCCGTTCCTCGATCAGGGCGACGAAGGTGCGGTTGTTGAGGAGGCCGGTCTGCAGGTCGGTGCGCGCCAGCGTGTGCAGCGACTGGGTCGCCTGCCAGAGGTCCAGATACATCCGGCCGAACTCCCAGGTGATCGGGATGGCCAGGATGGCGCAGGCCACGGCCGCGCCGATCATGCTGAGAACGATCGTGGCGGGGTCCTGGGCGCGCGCCTGAACGCCGGTGACCACCGCGGTCAGAGTGGCGATGTAGATCGTCATGCGACCCACGTAGAGCCACAGGTCGCGACTGGAACGAATGTTCCGCCGGGATGCCAGCTCCAGGGTGCGCTCGACGAACGTCATTGTTCGCGTCTCCTCGGACGACCGGGCGCCCTCGCTCCGGCGTCGTCCGTGCCGGGGAGACTGCCTCGAGTTCCTGGAGAACTTCTTTCCGTCGGGGAAGTTCGACGAAAAAGCCGGCGGGATGGTTGAGGAAGTCTGAAGCCTCGCGCCGGACTCCCGGCCCTCCTCGGGCCGGGATCGTCCGCGCGCCGGCCGCCTCAGCCTTCGCCGTCGGCGCTCTTCGCCGCCCGGGTCGCGGGCTTCTTCGCCGCCGCCTTCTTCGCCGCCGGCTTCTTGGCGGCGGGCTTCTTCGCCGCCGTCTCCGACGCCGCCTCGCCGTCGGCCGCCGCCGCCTTCTTCTTCGGCGCCGCCTTGGCCCGGGTCGGCTTCGCCGGCGACTTCGCCGCCTTTTCGGCGACCAGCGCGACCGCGATCTCCATCGTCACCGACTGCGGATCCATGCCCTTGGGCAGGGTCGCGTAGACCTTCTCGTGGGCGACGTAAGGCCCGTAGCGGCCGTCGCGCACGGTCACCGGCCCGCCGAGCGTCGGATGCTCGCCCAGCTCCTTCAGCGCCGCCGGCGTCGCCCGGCCGCGCCCGCCCGCCTTCTTCTCGGCGATCAGCGTCACCGCGCGATTGATGCCGACGTCGAAGACCTCGTCGGCGCTCGGCAGGTTGGCATAGGTGCCGTCGTGCAGGACGAAGGGCCCGAACCGGCCGAGACCGGCGGTGATCGGCTTGCCGGTCTCCGGATGGATGCCGACCTCGCGCGGCAGCGACAGGAGCCTCAACGCCTTCTCGAGATCGATCGAGGCCGCCGACCAGCCCTTGGGCAGCGACGAGCGCTTCGGCTTCTCGCCCTCGCCGAGCTGGACGTAGGGTCCGAACCGGCCCGAGCGCAGCGTCACCTCGAGCCCGGTCGCCGGATCGGTGCCGAGCACCTTGGTGCCGTCGCCGCCGGGACCCTCGGAGCCGTCGCCGTCGACGCCGGAGGCCTGCATCTGGCGGGTGTAGCGGCATTCGGGATAGTTCGAGCAGCCGATGAAGGAGCCGAACTTGCCGAGCTTCAGCGACAGGCGGCCGGTGCCGCAGGTCGGGCAGGAACGCGGATCGGAGCCGTCGCCGCGATCGGGGAAGACGTGGGCGGCGAGGAGATCGTTGAGCGCGTCGAGCACGTCGGCGACGCGCAACTCCTTGGTCTGCTCGATCGCCGCCGAGAACTCCGCCCAGAAGGCGCGCAGAACCGCCTTCCAGTCGATCTCCGCCGCCGAGATCTTGTCGAGGCTCTCCTCGAGATCGGCGGTGAAGTCGTATTCGACGTAGCGCCGGAAGAAGCTCTCGAGGAAGGCGATGACCAGCCGGCCCTTGTCCTCGGGGATGAGGCGGCGCTTGTCGAGCGTCACGTATTCGCGGTCGCGCAGCACCTGGAGGGTCGCGGCATAGGTCGAGGGCCGGCCGATGCCGAGCTCCTCCATCTTCTTCACCAGCGTCGCCTCGGTGAAGCGCGGCGGCGGCTCGGTGAAGTGCTGGTCGACGGTGATCTTGCGGCGGGCGAGGGGATCGGCCTCGGCCATCGCCGGCAGACGCTTGGTCTCCTCGTCCTCCTCGTCGTCGCGGCCCTCGGCGTAGAGCGCGAGGAAGCCGTCGAACTTCACGACCGAGCCGGTGGCGCGCAGGTCGCAGCGCTCGGCGCCGTGGGTGGCGGCGATGTCGACGGTGGTGCGATCGAGGACGGCCGATTCCATCTGGCTCGCCACGGTGCGCTTCCAGATCAGATCGTAGAGCTTGGCCTGTTCCGGCTCCAGGAAGCGGGCGACGTCCTTGGGCCGACGCGACAGGTCGGTCGGACGGATCGCCTCGTGCGCCTCTTGGGCGTTCTTGGCCTTGGCGGTGTATTTGCGCGGCGCCTCGGGCAGATAGGTCGCGCCGAAGTCCTCGCCGATCACCTTGCGGATCGAGGCGATGCCCTCGGGCGCGATGTCGACGCCGTCGGTTCGCATGTAGGTGATGAGGCCGACCGTCTCGCCGCCGATCTCCGCGCCCTCGTAGAGGCGCTGGGCGAGCTGCATCGTGCGCGCCGCCGAGAGGCCGAGCGCGTAACTCGCCGATTGCTGCAACGTGGAGGTGGTGAAGGGCGGGAACGGGTTGCGCCGAACCGGCTTGCGCTCGATCGCCGCCACCGAGATCGACGCCTTCTCGAGCATCGCGCGGATGGTGCCGGCCTCGTCGCCGGTCTTCACGTCGAGCCGGCCGAGCTTCTTGCCCTGGTAGCCGACGACGCGCGCGTCGAACTCCTCGCCCTTGGGCGTGGCGAGACGGGCGAGGATCGACCAGTATTCCTGTTTGACGAAGGTCTCGATCTCGTGTTCGCGGTCGCAGATCAGCCTGAGCGCCACCGATTGCACCCGCCCGGCCGAGCGCGCGCCCGGCAGCTTGCGCCACAGCACCGGCGACAGGTTGAACCCGACCAGATAGTCGAGCGCGCGCCGCGCCAGATAGGCGTCGACCAGCGCCTCGTCGATGGCGCGGGGCTTCTTCATCGCCTCCAGCACCGAATTCTTGGTGATGGCGTTGAACACGACCCGCTCGACCGGCTGGCCCTTGAGCGCCTTCTTGTCCTTCAGCACCTGGAGCACGTGCCAGGAGATCGCCTCGCCCTCGCGATCCGGGTCGGTGGCGAGAATGACTTTGGAGGAGCCCTTGACCGCCTTGATGATGTCGGCGAGCCGCTTGGCGCCCTTGGCGTCGGCCTCCCAGTCCATCGCGAAGTCGTCCTCGGGACGCACCGAGCCGTCCTTGGCGGGGAGGTCGCGGACATGGCCGTAGGAGGCCAGGACCTCGAACCCGGGGCCGAGATATTTGTTGATGGTCTTGGCCTTGGCCGGGGACTCGACGATGACGACGTTCATGGGCTCTCGCCACTCCGGACCTGGGCGCGGCCGCTCCGGCCGGGGTCGCCCCGGCGAGGATCGTGCCGCCGTTCACCGAACCGGGCCTCCCGATTCGGCGAGTGAGGCGCCCGCGCCGGCCAGTCCGGACCGCGGCCGCTCGAACGAGCAGGGCTCCGTCGCCCCTGCGGACGACGCCACGTTCGCGCCCGCCGTTGCCGACGCGCCCGAACGGTGAGATACTCGCATGGAACGACGACACTACCGATACACAACCAAAGAGGGTGTATGCGGCGTCGCCGTCCACGTCGGCTCCTTGAATGGGGCCGCGTGGAGCGAGGGTCAAGTCCTGGACCTTTGCGAGAGGGGAAGGACGTCGTCTTTCGTCCTCGATTCCGAAAATACAACCTAAAGTAGATAGACTAAGATTATTCGATCTATACGATCATGTCTCGCCGTTCCCATCCGCCGCGCGGGTGAGGGGGCTCCCCGGCGTCCCAGGACGTTTCGGCCGTCGTCGGACGGTCGTGGGGGAGGGTTTCGGGTTGGTATGAGGCATGTGATGGTCGGATCGGTTCGTTCCCTTCCTCAACAGAACGAAGCCGCCGCCTATATCGAGCAGGCGACGCGGGAAATGCGGGATCTCGCCCTCAGGGCGGGGCTTCCCTTCCTCGCCTATCTGATCGACATGGCCCGTCTCGAGGCGGCCTCCCAGGTGCTCGCGGCCTCCAAGGAGCCGCCGCAGCGCTCCGGCACGGCCGAGTCGGCCTGAGGCGCCGGTCGCCGCCCGGCGGGGAACGGACATCGCCCGCCGCCGATCGTTCGAATCCTGTGCGACACGTTCGCCGATCGACGCGGCGCCCTTGCTCCCGCCCTCCGGAGGCCCTAAGACCTCCTCTTCGATGACGAACGCACCATCGACCCCGGCCCCCGCCTTCCCGCACCGCCACCTCCTCGGCATCGAGGGGCTGACGCCGCTGCAGATCCTGCATCTTCTCGACAAGGCGGACGACGAGGTTCTCGTCTCCCGGCAGGTCGAGAAGAAGAAGAACGTTCTGCGTGGCCGCACGCAGATCAACCTCTTCTTCGAGGCCTCGACCCGGACTCAGTCCTCCTTCGAGATTGCCGGCAAGCGCCTCGGCGCCGACGTCATGAACATGTCGGTCGCCTCCTCCTCGGTGAAGAAGGGCGAGACGCTGATCGACACGGCGGCGACGCTGAACGCCATGCGCCCCGACATCCTGGTGGTGCGACATCACGCCGCCGGTGCCGTCCACCTCCTCGCCCGCAAGGTCTCCTGCTCGGTGATCAACGCCGGCGACGGCGCCCACGAGCACCCGACTCAGGCGCTGCTCGACGCGCTCACCATCCGGCGCCACAAGGGGACCATCGAGGGGCTGACGGTCGCCATCTGCGGCGACATCGTCCATTCCCGCGTGGCGCGCTCCAACATCCTGCTGCTCAACGCGCTCGGCGCCCGGGTGAAGCTGGTCGGCCCGTCGACGCTGCTGCCCTCGGGCGCGGAACGTCTCTGCGTCGAGACCTTCACCGACATGAAGAAGGGTCTCGAGGGCGCCGACATCGTCATGATGCTGCGCCTCCAGCGCGAGCGCATGAACGGCTCCTTCGTGCCGTCGGTGCGCGAGTATTTCCGCTATTGGGGCCTCGATTCCGAGAAGCTCGCCTGGGCCGCGCCCGGCGCGCTGGTGATGCATCCCGGCCCGATGAACCGCGGCGTCGAGATCGACCCGGAAGTGGCCGACGGGCCGCAGTCGCTGATCGCCGAGCAGGTCGAGATGGGCGTCGCCGTGCGCATGGCCGTGCTCGAGACGCTCGCCGAACACCTTCCGAACGCTTGAGGTCGATCATGACGAGCCGAGTTCAGACCGACCGTCGCGCCGCCGAACAACGCCCGACCGTCTTCTCCCATGCCCGCATCGTCGATCCGGCGCGTGGGCTCGACGCCGTCGGCTCGGTCATCGTCGCCGAGGGCCGCATCCTCGCCGCCGGCCCGGAGGTGCTCAATCAGGGCAGCCCCGAGGGTTGGGAGATCGTCGACGCCACCGACAAGGTGATCGTCCCCGGCCTCGTCGACGCCCGCGTCTTCATGGGCGAGCCCGGCCACGAGCATCGCGAGACCTTCGCCTCGGTCTCCCGCGCCGCTGCCGCCGGTGGCGTCACCACCATCGTCACCATGCCCGACACCGATCCGGTGATCGACGACCCGGCCCTGGTCGACTTCGTCCTGCGCCGCGCGCGGGAACAGTCGGAGGTGCGCGTCCACCCGATGGCGGCCCTGACCAAGGGCCAGAAGGGCCTCGAGACCACCGAATTCGGGTTGCTGTGCGAGGCCGGCGCGGTCGCCTTCACCGATGCTCGCAAGTCGGTCGCCTCGTCGCTGGTGATGCGTCGGGCGCTGACCTATGCCCGCGACTTCGACGCGTTGATCGTCCATCACGTCGAGGATCCGAGCCTCGCCGGCGCCGGTGTGGCGACCGAGGGCGAATTCGCCACCCGCATGGGCCTGCCCGGCATCCCGCGCGAGGCCGAGAGCATCATGCTCGAGCGCGACATGCGCCTCGTCGACCTCACCAAGGGGCGCTATCACGCGAGCCAGCTCTCCACCGCCCAGTCGGTGGAGATCCTCCGGATCGCCAAGGCACGCGGCCTCGACGTGACCGCGAGCGTGTCGATCAACCATCTCAGCCTCAACGAGATGGACATCGGCACCTACCGCTCGTTCCTGAAGTTCTCGCCGCCGCTGCGCCACGAGGACGACCGCCAGGCGGTGATCGAGGCGCTCGCCGAGGGCGTCATCGACATGATCGTGTCCTCGCACGACCCGCAGGACGTCGAGACCAAGCGTCACCCCTTCGCCGAGGCCGCCGACGGCGCCATCGGGCTCGAGACGCTGCTCTCCGCGAGCCTGCGCCTCGTCCACGACGGGCGTCTTTCCTGGACCCGGCTGGTCGAGGCGCTGTCGCTGCGTCCGGCCGAACGCCTCGGCCTCGGCGCCGGGCGCCTCTCGCCTGGGAGCCCCGCCGATCTCGCCGTGATCGATCCGGGCATGCCCTGGCTGCTCGATCGTCAGGCGCTCGCCTCGCGCTCGAAGAACACGCCCTTCGAGGACGCGCGTTTCATCGGCCGCGTCGTGCGGACCCTGGTGGGCGGGCGCACCATCCACGTTCTCGACGCCTGAGGACCCGAGCCGATGATTGCGATCCTCGCCGCCCTGGTCCTCGGCTACCTGCTCGGCTCGATCCCCTTCGGTCTGGTGCTGACGCGGGCCGCCGGCCTCGGCGACATCCGCGCGATCGGCTCGGGCAACATCGGCGCCACCAACGTCTTGAGAACCGGCCGCAAGGGCTTGGCGCTCGCCACTTTTCTCGGCGACGCGCTGAAGGGCACCGTGGCGATCCTCGCCGCCCGCTGGTTCGCCGGCGAGGGCGCGGCGATGGCCGCCGCCGTCGGTGCCTTCCTCGGGCATGTCTTTCCGGTCTGGCTCGGGTTCAAGGGCGGCAAGGGCGTCGCCACCTACATCGGCTGCCTGCTCGGCCTCTATTGGCCCGCGGCGCTCGCCTTCTGCGCGGTGTGGCTCGCCATGGCCTTCACCTTCCGCATCTCCTCGCTGTCGGCGCTGACCGCCTCGGTGGTCGTGCCCCTCGGTCTCTTCCTCGGCGGCTGGGCCTCGGGACCGCTGACGCTTGTCCTGGTGGCGCTGGCCGCCCTGGTGTGGTTCCGCCACAAGGAGAACATCCTCCGCCTCCTCGCCGGCACCGAGCCGAAGATCAAGGGCAAGAAGTCGGGCGGGTGAAGGCACGGCGCCTTGGAGGAAGGGACCCCCACATGCTCTTCATGGTGATCGAGACCTTCCGCGACGCCGACATGATCCCCGTCTACGAGCGCGTCCGCGACGCCGGGCGCGGTCTGCCGGAGGGGCTCGTTTACGTCGACAGTTGGGTCGAGCCCAATTTCGCTCGCTGTTTCCAACTGATGGAATGCGACGACGCGAGCCTCATCCAGCAATGGGTGCTGCATTGGCGCGGCCTCGGGGTCTCCTTCGAGATCGTGCCGGTGGTCCCCTCTCGTGACACCCGCGCGGTGGTCGAGCCCCATCTCGCCGCGAAGGGGTGAGCGAGCGGCCGGGCCGCGACACCACCGAGCGGCGGGGCGGACACATTCCAGGTTGTAATTCCCGGCCCTCCCTCCGATAGTGCCGGAAACTACTGGGAGCCGGCTCGTGCAGTTCTACGCCTTCGACGACAGCGACGCGCACGACACCCGCCCGTCGACCCCGCCGATGACCGATGCGAGCCGTCTCGCCTGGCTGCGCCTGATCCGCTCCGACAACGTCGGCCCCGTCACCTTCCGCCAATTGGTCAATCACTTCGGCTCGGCCGCGAATGCACTGGACGCGCTTCCCGAGCTCGCCCGGCGCGGCGGCGCCCGCGCCCGCATCCGCATCGCCGGCCTCGACGAGGTCGAGCGCGAGATGGCGATCGCCCGCGCCTTCGGCGCCCGTTTCGTGGCGCTCGGCGAGGAGGATTATCCCGCCCGTCTCGTCGCGGTCGAAGGTCCGCCGCCACTCCTGGCGATCAAGGGCGGCTCCGGCGTCTGCCGCCGCCCGGCGGTGGCGATCGTCGGCGCCCGCAACGCCTCGCTGGCGGGGCGCAAGATGGCGGCGATCCTGGCGCGCGGCCTCGGCGAGGCGGCCTTCGTGGTCGTGTCGGGGCTGGCGCGAGGCATCGACGCGAGCGCCCACGAGGCGAGCCTCGACACCGGCACCATCGCCGTCTTCGCCGGCGGCCTCGACCGGCTCTATCCCCCCGAGAACGCCGGCCTCGCCGATCGCATCGTCGAGGCGGGCGGCGCGCTGATCTCCGAGATGCCCTTCGGCTGGGAGCCGCGCGCCCGCGACTTTCCCCGCCGCAACCGGCTGATCTCCGGCGTCTCGCTCGGCGTCGCGGTGGTCGAGGCGGCGCTGCGCTCGGGCTCGCTCCACACCGCCCGCTTCGCCGCCGAACAGGGCCGCGAGGTCTTCGCCGTACCGGGAAGCCCGCTCGACCCGCGCGCCGAGGGTACCAACGACCTCCTGCGCAACGGCGCCACCCTCGTCACCTGCGCCGCGCACGTGATCGAGGCTCTGAGCCCGATCGTCGGCCGCCGTTTCGAGCCGGCGACCATGGCCGAGACCGGCGACGACGAGCTCGATCGCCCCCTCGACGTGCCCGAGAGCGCCCGCCGCCGGGTGGTCGAGGCGCTGGGCCCGACGCCCGTGGCGATCGACGAGATCCTGCGCGCCACCGGCGTGCGTCCCGGCGAACTGCACCTGATCCTGATGGAACTGGCGATCGCCGGCCGCCTCGAGCGCCACGGCGGCGGGCGGGTCGGCCTCGTCATGTGAGCGCCGACGCACTCACACGCCGAGGAGACGCTCGACCTTGCGCAGCCACTCCTTGCGGCTGGAAAAGCCGATCAGGCCGCCGTTGATCGCCCGCGTGACGCCCTCGACGTCGTCGTCGTCGGCCATTTCGTTGCAACTCCGGCCGCGCCGGCTCGAGGCGGCCCATTCCGCCGCCGCGATCTTCAACGACCATTCGGCCGAATAGGCGAGATCGGGGTGCCCCGCGAGATCGATGCCGAGCGCACGGCCGTAGGTCTCGTAGGCCTCGCGTCCGGTGATCTGCAGCAGGCCGCGGCCGATGAAGGCCCAGCCGTCGCCGGAGGCGGCCGGTCCGTTGCCCATGCGGTCGGCATAGACGAAATTCGCCAGCTTCTCCGGATCGTGGGCGTAGGCGCGCGCCACCGCCGGATCCTTGAAGCGGCTCGGCCACACCTGGGGCAGACGCGCCGCCGAGTAGTTCATGTTCTCGACGCGAATGGTGAGACCGTCGGTCTCGTGGCACACCTGCGCCAGGAAATGCGCCACGCGCCGCCGTCCGGCATTGATGCCCGAGGGCGCGAGATCGGCGTCGGCGCCGTCGAAGGCGGCGAGATAGACCGAGCGCGCGTCGGGCGCCAGGGCTCGGATCAGCGAGCGCGAAATCGAAACGATCGACATGGACTGAGACCTCCTCGCCGGACTGCCGGCCGGATCCGCGCGCGGGAGTTGCGCGCCCGAGGAGTATCGATCGGGTCGGGGTGGGGGAGGGCGAGACGGCGGATGTCCCCGTCCGTGGGCGTCGCCCGGCGCGACTCGGCGGTCGGTCAGCGCCCCGCCGGGCGATTGAGATCGGCCCGCGCCGCCGCCTCGTCGGCCGCCTCGCGTGCCGCCCGCGCGGTCGCCTGCATCCGGTCGAGCGCGCCCTGGAGGATGAAGCTCGCCGCCATCTTG
Organism: Pinisolibacter aquiterrae; assembly: GCF_019160155.1. Classification (GTDB taxonomy): domain Bacteria; phylum Pseudomonadota; class Alphaproteobacteria; order Rhizobiales; family Ancalomicrobiaceae; genus Pinisolibacter; species Pinisolibacter aquiterrae. The sequence goes on along the minus strand of NZ_JAFNIH010000023.1, from coordinate 85,913 downwards.
TCGACCACCTCGGCGCGCTTGGCGCGCGAGGTGTCGGCCTCGAGCAGGGTGCGGGTGACGGCGGTGGTGGAGAGCCGCTCGTCCCAGAGGGTGATCGGGAGGCTCGTCAGCGGCGCCAGCGTGCGCACGAAGGCGCGGGTCGCCTGCGCGCGCGGCCCCTCCGATCCATCCATGTTGAGCGGCAGGCCGACGACCATCGCCGCCACCTCGTGCTTGGCGCAGAGCGCCAGCAGCTCCGCCACGTCGAGCGTGAACTTCCGCCGCCGGATCGTCTCCATCGGTGAGGCGATGCGCCGGCCGAGATCCGACAGCGCCAGACCGATGGTCTTGGTGCCGAGGTCGAGCCCGATCAACCGCGCCGAGGTCGGCAGACGCGGGACGAGATCGAGGAGGGGAACGGTCGGGTCGGGATGAGCCATGGCACGCGATCGAGTTCGAGGAAGGGAGGAGGAGGGAAGAGGAGGAGGGAGCGGCCGATCGTCACGCCGGATTGCCGGTGACCTCGGGAATCAGCGCCAGCAGATCGGTCACCCCGACGTCGACGCCGGCCTGCGCGAGGAGCGTCGTCGCCTGGCCGCGATGATGGGTCTGGTGATTGAAGAAATGGACGAGCAGGAGCCCGAGCGGCCGGGTGAAGGGCTGGCCGCGCGAGTTGCGATAGACGAGCGGGACGTCGAGCGCCGGCTCGTCGAGACCGCCGATCCAGCCGTCGATCAGCCCGTCGAGCCAGACGCGCCGCTCGCGCAGAGGGGCGAGCGCGCCGAACTGGATCTGAGCGAGGCTCGTCGGCGCCGGCAACTCGCGGATCGGCGCGAGCCCGGTCCCCGCGGGATGTTCGGCGAAGCGCTTCAGCCACAGCGTGTCGCCGACCACCAGATGTTCGAGCGTGCCGAGGATCGAGCCGAAGAAGGCCCCGCGATCGAGTGCCACGGCGGCGTCGGGGAGCGTCGCGGCGGCGTCGTAGACCTTGGTGTTCATCCAGCCGTTGTATTCGGCCATCAGCCGCAGTTGCGTGGTCCGGGACATGGGGGGCCTCACATCGTCTTTTCGAGCCGTCCGGCGAGATCCTGGACATATTGCCACGCCGTGCGGCCGGAGCGGCTGCCGCGCGTCGTCGACCATTCCAGACATTCCGCCACCAGCCGGTCGTCGGCGATGTCGAGGCCGAAATGGGCGACGTAGCCGCGCACCATCGCGAGATAGTCGTCCTGGCTGCACTTGTGGAAGCCGAGCCACAGGCCGAAACGGTCGGAGAGCGAGACCTTCTCCTCGGTCGCTTCGCTCGGATTGATCGCCGTGGAGCGCTCGTTGTCGATCATCTCGCGCGGCATCAGATGGCGGCGGTTGGAGGTGGCGTAGAAGAGGACGTTGTCGGGCCGCCCCTCGATCCCGCCCTCGAGCACCGCCTTCAACGACTTGTAGCTCGCGTCGCCCGTGTCGAAGGAGAGGTCGTCGCAGAACACCAGGAAGCGGAACGGCGCCGGTGCGGTCAGCGACAGCAGCACCGGCAGGCTCTCGATGTCCTCGCGGTGGATCTCGACGAGCTTCAGCGGCGTCCGCCCCTCGCCGGCGAGACGCGCGTTGACCGTCGCGTGCGCGGCCTTGACCAGCGACGACTTGCCCATGCCGCGCGCGCCCCAGAGAAGCGCGTTGTTGGCGGGCAGACCGCGCGCGAAGCGCTCGGTGTTGCCGATCAACTGGTCGCGCGCCAGATCGATGCCCTTGAGCAGGGTCATCTCGACCCGATTGACCCGCTTCACCGGCGAAAACCGCAGATCCTTCGCCGACCACACGAAGGCCTCGGCCGCCGCGAAGTCGGGCGCGGCGGGGGCCGGCGGCGCCGAGCGGGCGACGAGGGCGAGCAGCGCGTCGAGGCGATCGAGGAGGGGGGCGAGATCGGTGGCGGTCGTCAAGGCGGACACTCCGGGGTCACGGATGGGCGATCGGTGTAGCATGGGTCGCAAGTCGGGAGAACGGATCTCCCCCTCGCCACCCGTGAGAGACGCCATGTCCTTTGCCCTCCACCCCGTCGCCGCGACCGACCCCGCCTTCCTCGACGCCCTGCGCACCGCCGATCTCCCGACCGAGGATCTCGGCCACGCCGGCCAACGCGTCTTCGCGCTCGTCGACGCGGACGGGCCCTGCGCTTGGGGCGCGTGGGAGGGGGAGGGGCCGGACCGGCTGTTGCGCTCGGTCGTGGTGGCGCCCTCGAAGCGTGGGCGCGGCCTCGCCCGAACGCTCGTCCGGGCGCTCGAGCGAGCCGGCGCGGACGACGGCGCCCGCCGCTTCTGGCTCCTGACGACGACGGCGGCGGACGTGTTCGAGGCGCTCGGCTATCGGCGCGTGGCGCGCGCCGAGGCGCCCGCCGAGATCCTCGCCCATCCCCAGTTCGTCGGCCTCTGCCCGGCGAGCGCGGCCTGCCTCTTGCGCGATCTCGCGCCATGAGGCGCGGGGCTGCCCGTGTTGATCTCAGGGGATGTACGGGTAATCCGGTATCCGGGAGGGAGGTCCCGGCGTCGCATCGCGGAAAACGCGAGCGAGGCGTGACGAGAACGAGGACGTCGTCATGGTCATGTGGGCTATTCGAGGGGCTGCTCTGGGTCTCTGCGCCGTCGTCTCGACGGCGGCCGTCGCCGCGCCGAGCTGTCCGAACGACGCGTGCCGAGATGTACGAGAGGTGTGAGGCGAAGGCCGGGCCGAGAGCCTTCGCGACCAGCGCGAACGGCTGTTGCGGACGGGCCTGGCGAAAGAAGTCCACCGACGCGGAATTCGAAGCCGCGAAGGTCGAGGCGGTCGGTTCCTGCATGTCGGCCGCCGGCACGGACTGTCAGGTCGTCGAAGCCGTGCGGTGAGCGGCGCCGGCCGGGACCCGGCCGGCCCGACCCATATCGACCGGGAGCGGCCGGCCGCGTCCCGATCACCGGGCGTTCCCGTGACGGACCGCATCGCCGCGGCGTCCGCGAAGGAGAGCCGGCAACGGCCGAACCACGGATCTCTCGGCTACGAGAGGCGCGTCGCCACGGGCGCCTCGGGGCGGGGTCCGTGGTTTGCATTCCCCACATCGATGGCTATAGTCCGCGCGGCTCGGGGAATCCCCCCTTGTCGCGCCGATTTGCCGTGCCCACTTGAGGGCGGTTCGAGGTCGGTTTCCGATCCCGCCGCCCGGCGCGCGCGCCAGACGTATCCCAGCCGCCCGTCGGGTGTGCTCGAGACACTCCGAGGAGTATCGCATGTTCGTGACCCCCGCCTTCGCCCAGGGCGCTGCAGGTTCCGCCGGCGGCATCCAGGACATCGTGATGTCCCTGGTGCCCTTCGTCTTCATCCTGGTCATCATGTGGGTGATGATCATCCGGCCGCAGCGCCAGCGTCAGAAGGCGCACGAGGAGCTGATCAAGAATCTGCGCCGCGGTGACGTCGTCGTGACCGGCGGCGGTTTCATCGGCAAGGTGCTCAAGGTCGTCAACGACGCCGAGATCGAGGTCGAGATCGCCGAGGGCGTCAAGGCCCGCGTGGTGCGCTCCACCATCGTCGAGGTCCGCGCCAAGGGCGAGCCCGTCAAGGCCGCCAACGAGTGATGACCCTGCGCCCGCCCGCGCTTCCTGCGCGGCGGGCGTTTCACGACGGCGTCGCCTGACGCCGTCGCCCTTCCCGAGACTGGGGACGTTTCGATGCTTCATTTCTCGCGCTGGAAGATCTGGGCGATCGTCGCGTCCTGTGTCCTGTCGCTGCTGCTGGTGGCTCCGAACTTCGTGAGCCGGTCGACCCTGTCGGGCCTGCCCGATTGGCTGCCGCATCGCCAGCTCACCCTCGGTCTCGATCTCCAGGGCGGCGCCCATCTGTTGCTCGAGGTCGACACCCAGGCGATGGTCAAGGACCGCCTCGACGTGCTGCGCGACGACGTCCGCCGCGTGCTGCGCGAGGATAGGATCGGCTATTCCGGCCTCGGCATTCAGGGCGCCGGCGTCCAGGTCCGCATCTCCGATCTCGCCAAGGTCGACGCGGCCGGCAAGAAGCTCCAGGGCCTCGTCCAGACGCTTTCCGACACCGTCTTCACCGGCAACACCGTGGTCGACACGGAGATCACCAAGGGCGAGAACGGCCTCTTCCGCCTGACGTTGACCCCGGCCGGCCTCGAGTTCCGCTCCCGCAAGGTGGTCGAGCAGTCGATGGAAGTCGTCCGCCGCCGCGTCGACCAGCTCGGCACCACCGAGCCGGTGATCGCCCGCCAGGGCGCCAATCGCCTGCTCGTCCAGGTCCCCGGCCTGCAGGACATCGAGCGCCTCAAGGACCTCCTGCGCCAGACCGCGCGCCTCACCTTCCACATGGTGGAGGGCGTCGGTCAGGCCGCCGTCGACGGCGCCCGCGCCCCCGACACCGAAGTGCTGATGACCCGCGACGACCCGCCGGTGCCGGTGCTGGTGCAGAAGCGGGCCATGCTGACCGGCGAGGAACTGGTCGACGCTCAGGCGTCCTTCTCCTCGCAGTCGAGCGAGCCGGTCGTCTCCTTCCGCTTCAACACCTCCGGCGCCCAGAAGTTCGCGCAGATCAGCCAGCAGAACGTCGGCCGCCCCTTCGCCATCGTGCTCGACAAGGACGTGATCTCCTATCCGGTGATCCGCGAGCCGATCCTCGGCGGCTCCGGCCAGATCTCGGGCAACTTCACCGTCCAGGGCGCCAACGATCTGGCGCTGCTCCTGCGCGCCGGCGCGCTTCCGGCCGACCTCACCGTGGTCGAGGAACGCACCGTCGGCCCCGGCCTCGGCGCCGACTCGATCGAGGCGGGCAAGCTCGCCGCCACCGTCGGCACCGTCCTGGTCGTGCTCTACATGATCGGCAACTACGGGCTGCTCGGCGTCTTCGCCGACGTCGCGGTGGTCATCAACGTGGTGATGCTGATGGCGATCCTGTCGCTGTTGCAGGCAACGCTGACGCTGCCCGGCATCGCGGGCATCGTGCTCACCATCGGCATGGCGGTCGACGCCAACGTGCTGATCTACGAGCGCATCCGCGAGGAGCAGAAGCTCGGCCGCTCGGCGATCTCGGCGATCGACGCGGGCTTCTCGCGCGCGCTCGGCACCATCGTCGATTCCAACCTGACGACGCTGATCGCCGCCATCGTGATGTTCTTCCTCGGCACCGGGCCGATCAAGGGGTTTGCGGTGACGCTCGGCATCGGCATCCTGACGACGCTCTTCACGGCCGTCACCGTCACGCGCCTGATGGTGGCGCTGTGGGTGAAGAAGGTGCGTCCGACCCGGGTCCCCATCTGAGTTTCGCGAGCGCCGGCCGGCGTCTCGCCGGCCCGTCCGAAGCATCCGTTCTAGGCAGGAAGTCACGATGCGCCTGATCAAACTGATCCCGGAAGACACCAAGATCCCCTTCATGGGGGCGCGGTTGATCACCTTCCCGATCTCGATGGTGCTGGTCACCCTCTCGATCCTGGCGGTCGCCGTCTTCGGCCTCAACTACGGCATCGACTTTGCCGGTGGCACGGTGATCGAGGTGCGTGCGCACCAGACGCCGGCCGATCTGCACAAGATCCGAACCGATCTCTCGGCTCTGAACATCGGCGAGGTTCAGGTCCAGGGCTTCGGCCAGGCCGAGGACGTGCTGATCCGGCTCGCCCAGCAGGAGGGCGACGAACTCGCCCAGCAGGCGGGTGTGGCCAAGGTCAAGGCGACACTCGGCAACGGCTACGACTATCGCCGCGTCGAGGTGGTGGGACCGCGCGTCTCCGCCGACCTGCGCCGCGACGGCGCGATCGCCGTCGTGGTCTCGCTGTTCGTCATCCTGATCTATCTGTGGTTCCGCTTCGAATGGCAGTTCGCCGTCGGCGCGGTGCTGACGACGATCCACGACGTCGTGCTGACGCTCGGCCTCTTGGCGGTGCTGCAGATCTCGTTCGATCTGACGGCCATCGCGGCGATCTTGACGCTGGTCGGCTATTCGCTCAACGACACCGTCGTCATCTACGATCGAATTCGCGAAAACTTACGTAAATACAAGAAGATGGATCTGGCGTCGCTGATCGATCTGTCGATCAACCAGACCCTGACCCGCACCATCCGCACCTCGACCACGACCTTCCTGGCGATGGCGGCGATGTATGTCTTCGGCGGCGAGGCGCTGCGCGGCTTCAACTTCACCATGCTGGCCGGCATCGTCATCGGCACCTATTCGTCGATCGTCGTCTCCGCGCCGCTCCTGATCTTCCTCAACCTGCGCACCGGCGGTGGCAAGGGCGCGGAGAAGACCGAAGGCGCGGCGACCGCCACCGCCTGACGGAAGACGAAGAAGGAGCCCGGGGTGGAGAGCGAAGGAGACGGCGTGCGCCGGCTGCCGCGGACGGCGCCGATCGACGGCTACGGCCTCGGTGGGTTTCGCTTCGCCGGCATGAGCCATCGCGGCTCGCTGCTGTGCCTGCCCTCGGGCATGCGCGCCTGGGAGCCCGGCACGCCCCCTGTCTTCGATGCCGCCACCCTGGCGCCGGTCTTCGCCGAGGCCGCCGACATCGACATCTGCCTCCTCGGCACCGGCCGCGATCTCGTGCCGATCTCCGAGGCCCTGCGCTGGCGGTTCCGGGATCTCAGGATCTCCGCCGATCCGATGGCGACCGGCAACGCGCTCCGCACCTGGAACGTGTTGCTCGCCGAGGGCCGCCGCGTCGCCGCCGCGCTTCTCGCCGTCGAGTGATCCGCCGTCTCGGGCGACCCGACCGCGCGCGGGCCGACGAAAATTCCCGGCCCCGGGATGCCCTCGAGACTGGTATCGAACGAGCTTCGCCCTATGTCCGCGTCCATGTCCGATCGCGTCTCCGATTCCGCCGCTCCCTCCGTCCCGGCCGCCGCGCCCTTCGAGCCGAGCGCGGCCTACGCCGTCGCCGCCGAGCGCGTCCGGGCGCATGATCATGATCGTTGGCTCGCGGGCCTGTGGGCACCCGAGGACCGTCGCCGCCATCTCTACGCGCTCTATGCCTTCTCCGACGAGATCGCCCGCATTCGCGACGTCGTCTCCGACCCGCTGCCGGGCGAGGTGAGGGCGCGCTGGTGGGCCGACATGCTGGCGGGCACGCGCGGCGGCGAGGGCGCCGGCCATCCGATCGCCGCCGCGCTCCTCGACACGATCCGTCGCTTCGATCTGCCGCCGGAGCCCTTCGAGCGCCTGATCGAGGCGCGGATCTTCGACCTCTACGACGATCCCATGCCGACGCTCGCCGATCTCGACACCTATTGCGACGATACCGTCGGCTCCGTGGTCGGGCTCGCCTGCCGCATCCTCGACGGCGCCTGCGACGGCCCCGCGATCGAGGCCGCGATCACCGCCGCCGGCCGCGCCTGGGGCGTCACCGGCCTGTTGCGAGCCTTGCCGTTTCACGCCTCGCGCGGGCAGATCTTCCTGCCCGTCGACCTCGTCGAGGCGCACGGGGTCGATCGCGCCGATCTCTTCGCCGGCCGCGCCACACCGGCGCTGCGCGCCCTCCACGCGGCGCTGCGCGCCCATGCCCGCGACGCGCTCGCCGAGACCCGCCGCCGCATCGCCCATATCCCGATCGTCGCCGCGCCGGCCTTCCTGCCGCTCGCGCTGGTCGACCCCTGGCTCGACCGGATGGATCGTCCCGACTTCGATCCCTTCCACACCTCGACCGAACTGGCGCCCTGGCATCGGCACTGGCGGCTGTGGCGCTCCGCGCGCCGGGCCCGCCGCGCCGCGAGGCGGCGCGGCGAGTTGATGTGAAGAACAGGCGCGCCGCGAGGCGGCGCGGCGAGTTGATGTGAGGAACGGGCGCGCGGATCCGTGGATCTCGGCGCGCCGCGTTTCGAGGCCGGAAAGGCCTCCGCCTCAGTCCGTTCCGGCTTCGGCCGCGTTCCAAGCGGCGAGATCGGCCCGCGCCCGGTGGGCCATGGCGCGCTTCTTCTCCACCGTCTTCTCGGTGCCCTTGAACCGGCGCCCGTCCTTGTCGACCTTGGGGGCGACGATCGGCGGGAACAGGCCGAAATTGACGTTCATCGGCTGGAAGGCGCGCGGCTTGCCCGAGGCCGCCTCGGCTTCGCTCTCGGCGATGTGCCCGCCGGTGATGTGGCCGAGGAGCGCCCCCATGGCGGTGGTCGGCGGCGGCGGCACGGCCACGCGCCCGAGCCGCTCGGCGGCGGCGAAGCGCCCGGCGAGATGGCCGATCGCCGCGCTCTCCACATAGCCCTCGCAGCCGGTGATCTGACCGGCGAAGCGCAGCCGCGTCTCGCTCTTCAGCCGCAGCGTCGCGTCGAGGAGGCGCGGCGAATTCAGATAGGTGTTGCGATGGAGCCCGCCGAGACGGGCGAATTCGGCCTTCTCGAGCCCGGGGATCATCCGGAACACCCGCACCTGCTCGGCATGTTTGAGCTTGGTCTGGAAGCCCACGAGGTTCCACAGCGTGCCGAAGGCGTTGTCCTGCCGCAGCTGGACGATGGCATGCGCCTTGATGTCCGGCTGGTGCGGGTTGGTGAGGCCGACGGGCTTCATCGGCCCGTGCCGGAGCGTCTCGCGCCCGCGCTCCGCCATCACCTCGACAGGCAGGCAGCCGTCGAAATAGGGCGTCGACGCCTCCCAGTCCTTGAACGACACCTTCTCGCCGGTGATCAGCGCGTCGACGAAGGCCTCGTACTGCGCCTTGTCCATGGGACAGTTGAGATAGTCCGCGCCGGTACCGCCGGGGCCGGCCTTGTCGTAGCGCGACTGCATCCAGGCGCGGCTCATGTCGATGCTGTCGAAATGGACGATCGGCGCGATCGCGTCGAAGAAGGCGAGCTGGTCCTCGCCGGTGAGCGCGCCGACCGCCGCCGCCAGATCCGGCGAGGTGAGGGGGCCGGTCGCGACGATCACGCTGTCCCAAGAGGGGTCGGGCAGGCCGGCGACCTCCTCGCGGCGGATCTCGATCAGCGGATGGCTCGCGAGCGCCTGCGTGACGGCGGCGGCGAAGGCCTCGCGGTCGACCGCGAGCGCGCCGCCGGCCGGCACCTGATGAGCGTCGGCCGCCTGCATGATCAGCGAGCCGCAGGCGCGCAACTCCGCGTGGAGCACGCCGACCGCATTGGTCTCGGGATCGTCGGAGCGCAGCGAATTGGAACAGACCAACTCGCCGAGACGGTCGGTCTGGTGCGCCTCGGTGCCGCGCACCGGCCGCATCTCGTGCAGAACGACCGGCACGCCGCGCACCGCCAGCGCCCAGGCCGCTTCCGAACCGGCCAGTCCACCACCGATCACATGGACCGCGCGAAGAGCATCTTCATCTTTGATCATGACGACGACCTAGCATCTCTCGACGAGCCTGCCCAGAGCCGAAGAGTCCGGCCGCCACCGGGCAAATATTGCCTGTTTCGGACCTGTGGAAAACCCGCCTAATTGGACGTCGTAATTCGCTGATTCGTCGATCGATTCGAATGAGGGGTTCCGATGCGCGCCGTCCGATTGTCCCTGATGCTGGCCCTCGCCACGGGTCTGGTGGGCTGCAAGACCGGCGGCGACGAGGCCCCGGCCAAGACCGCTCTCGTCGAGGAGGCCGACGACATCGCCACCGGCTCGCTGCCGCGCGGCGACTTCCGGATCGAGCCCGGCGTCCGCCAATGGTACGGCGAGCGCGGCGCCGCCCTGCCGATCGGCAATCGACTGCCCTACTGTCACGGCTTCGGTTGCGAGTTCAAGACGGCGATCGCCATGGGTCCCGAGGAGTTGGCGACCGTCGCCGGCCTCTTCGCCCGCAACGGCGGATCGCCCGAAGCCGAGCGCCACGCCATCGATCTCGCCGATCAATGGTGGGAGAAGCTCGCCGCGCCGCAGCTCGGCGGCCCGCCCGACAAGCGTGGGTCCGAGCTCGGCGACGCCCACAAGCTCGGCCAGACCGATTGTCTCGACGAAGCCACCAACACGACGACGCTGATGGTCTGGCTCGAGCGCAACGGGCTTCTCAAATACCATCACGTCCAGCGCCCGGAATCGCGCGGCGCCTTCCTCTACGCCCACGCCACCGCGGTGATGACCGACAAGACCACCGGCATCGACTGGATCGCCGACAGCTGGATGCGCGACAGCGGCGACCCGATCGACGTGATGCCGCTCGAGACCTGGTTCTCGCTCGCCTATGTCGACCCGGTCTCCTGAGCGAGGCCGCACGCGAAGGACGCGACGAGGCGGGGCCGACGGACCCCGCCCTTTTTTCATGACGCGCGCAAAGGCGTGGCCACGGTGGAACCGTAGGTGGGCGCGTCGGGCGGAGTGGAAGAGGGGCGTGAGAATCGAGGCGCCCGCCGGAGGGAGGAGAAACCGGCGGGCGCTCGATACACCGATCCGAGCAGGGAGGAGCGCTCGTTCGGGTCGACGGATCGCGCGAGGGAGGAGGACGCGTCGATCCGGAGACGTGACGCCGCGAGGCGTCCGGAAACGAGGCGACGGTCGGCTGGGAGGAAGAGACCGGCGGAACGTTTCGTCCCCACTTTGATAGGACAGATTCCCTGTCCCAATAAGAGCGGAGTTCGCATGTCGATCATGCGAATACGCATAGCTCTACTTCATAGACATGTTTCAATCGGGACGGTCGGGACGGTCGGGACGGTCGGGACGGTCGGGACGGTCGGGACGGTCGGGACGGCGCCGGCGGGAAGGGATCGACGTGCGCGCCCGGGGGAGGCGAGGTCACACGACCGGACGCGACACGTGAGACCGAGGTCGGTCGCGTCGGCGCGACCGGCTCTTGGAGACGAAATCGTCGGGGCCCGCGCAGCCCGATCCGAAACGGCGAGGGGGGGAGACGAGGGGGACGACTGCGGCCGTGCTCCGTCGTTCGGTTGCCCGGCGCCGTCGGCTCACGCGGTCCCGACATTGGGCTCCGCGCCGCAGGCTCGAAGGGCCACAGGCATAAATGTCCCCAGCGCCGCCGGCCGGCCGCGAAAGCGGAACCGGCTGCGCCTCGCGATCCCGCCGCCGCGCTCGAGCGGTCTTCCGTTGACGTCCGTCTCGTCCGAGGCCGCGCCTCAGGCGCGAGTCCGGCGTGGCGGACGTCGTTCGAGCAATTCCGCGAGGAAATGTCCGGTATGGCTGCGTGGTTCCGCCGCGACGTCCTCGGGGCGCCCGACCGCGACGATCTCGCCGCCGCCGTCGCCGCCTTCCGGCCCCAGATCGACGATCCAGTCGGCGGTCTTGATCACCTCGAGATTGTGCTCGATCACCACCACCGTGTTGCCCTGATCGACCAGTTCGTGCAGCACCTCGAGCAGCTTGGCGACGTCGTGGAAATGAAGGCCGGTGGTCGGCTCGTCGAGGATGTAGAGCGTGCGCCCGGTCGACTTGCGCGCCAGCTCCTTGGAGAGCTTGACGCGCTGCGCCTCGCCGCCCGACAGCGTCGTCGCCTGCTGGCCGATGTGGACGTAGCCGAGCCCGACCCGCGACAGGGTCTCGAGCTTGTCGCGGATCCCCGGCATCGCCGCGAAGAAGGCGACGCCCTCGTCGACCGTCATGTCGAGCACGTCGGCGATCGACTTGCCCTTGTAGACCACCTCCAGCGTCTCGCGATTGTAGCGCTTGCCCTTGCAGGTGTCGCAGGTCACGTAGACGTCCGGGAGGAAGTGCATCTCGATCTTGATGACGCCGTCGCCCTGGCACGCCTCGCAGCGCCCGCCCTTGACGTTGAACGAGAACCGCCCCGGCTCGTAGCCGCGCGCCTTGGCCTCCGGCAGGCCGGCGAACCATTCGCGGATCGGCGTAAAGGCGCCGGTATAGGTGGCCGGATTGGAGCGCGGCGTCCGCCCGATCGGCGACTGGTCGATGTCGATCACCTTGTCGAGCAGCTCGAGCCCCTCGATGCGATCGTGCGGCGCCGGATTGTCCTTGGCGCCGTTGAGCTTGCGCGCCACCGCCCGGAACAGCGTGTCGATCAGGAAGGTCGACTTGCCGCCGCCCGAGACGCCGGTGACGCAGGTGAAGACCCCCATCGGAATCTCGGCCGTGACCGACTTCAGATTGTTGCCGCGCGCGCCGACGACCTTGATCGCTCGCCCCGGATCGATCCGCCGCCGCTTCTTCGGCACCGGCACCATCAGGTCGCCGGAGAGATAGCGCCCGGTCAGCGACTTCGGGTCGGCCATGATCTCCGCCGGCGTGCCGCGCGCGACGATCTCGCCGCCGTGCACGCCCGCGCCGGGCCCGACGTCGACCACATAGTCGGCGGCGAGAATGGCGTCCTCGTCGTGCTCGACCACGATCACCGTGTTGCCGAGGTCGCGCAGGTGCTTGAGCGTCTCGAGCAGGCGCTCGTTGTCGCGCTGATGCAGGCCGATCGACGGCTCGTCGAGCACGTAGAGCACGCCGGTCAGCCCCGAACCGATCTGCGAGGCGAGCCGGATGCGCTGGCTCTCGCCGCCCGACAGCGTGCCGGAATTGCGGGCGAGGGTGAGATAGTCGAGGCCGACGTCGTCGAGGAACTGCAGACGCTCGCGGATCTCCTTGAGAATGCGCGCCGCGATCTCGTTCTGCTTGGGCGTCAGCCGCTCGGGCAGGCCGAGGAACCACGGCAGCGCGCCCCGGATCGACATCGCCGAGACCTCGCCGATGTGGATCCCGTCGATCTTCACCGCGAGCGCCTCGGGCTTCAGCCGATGGCCCCCGCAATCGCGGCACGGCGTCGTCGCGAAATAGCGCTCGATCTCCTCGCGCGACCATTCCGACTCGGTCTCGCGCCACCGCCGTTCGAAATTCGGGATCAGCCCTTCGAAGGTCTTGCGCGTCTTGTGGTGACGCAGCCCGTCGTCATAGGCGAATTCCACCGCCTCGCGCCCGGTGCCGTAGAGGATGGCGCGATGCGCCGCCTCCGGCAGGTCGCGCCACGGTGCCGTCATCGAGAACCCGTAATGCGCCGCGAGCGCCTCGAGCGTCTGGCCGTAGAAGGGCGAGGCCGACTTCGCCCAGGGCGCGATCGCCCCCTTGGCGAGCGACAGCGAGGGATCCGGCACGACGAGATCCGGATCGATCTTCTGCTCCGTGCCGAGGCCGCCGCAGGTCGGGCACGCCCCGAACGGATTGTTGAAGGAGAAGAGCCGCGGCTCGATCTCGGCGATGGTGAAGCCGGAGACCGGACAGGCGAACTTCTCGGAGAAGACCAGCCGCTTCGGCTGGCCCGCGTCGTCCGTCTGGTCGGCGAATTCGACGAAGGCGATGCCGTCGGCGAGCGCCAGCGCGGTCTGGAAACTGTCGGCGAGCCGGGTCGCCATGTCCGGCCGGACGACGATCCGGTCGACCACCACCTCGATGTCGTGCTTCAGCTTCTTGTCGAGCGCCGGCGCCTCGCCGATCTCGAGCAACCGACCGTCGATCTTGACGCGCTGGAAGCCCTTCTTCTGGAAGTCGAGCAACTCCTTGCGATACTCGCCCTTGCGCCCGCGCACCACCGGCGCCAGCAGCAGGAGCCGCGATCCCTCCGGCAACGCCAGCACCCGGTCGACCATCTGGCTGATGGTCTGGCTCTCGATCGGCAGGCCGGTCGCCGGCGAATAGGGCACGCCGATGCGCGCGAAGAGAAGGCGCATGTAGTCGTAGATCTCGGTGACGGTCCCCACCGTCGAACGCGGGTTCTTCGACGTCGTCTTCTGCTCGATCGAGATCGCCGGCGAAAGGCCGTCGATCTGATCGACGTCCGGCTTCTGCATCATCTCGAGGAACTGGCGGGCATAGGCCGAGAGGCTCTCGACGTAGCGGCGCTGACCCTCGGCATAGATCGTGTCGAAGGCGAGCGACGACTTGCCCGACCCGGAGAGCCCGGTCATCACCACCAGGCTGTCGCGCGGCAGGTCGAGATCGACGTTCTTCAGATTGTGCTCGCGCGCGCCGCGGATCGAGATCGTCTTGCGGGCGTGATCGAACAACTGTTTCGTGGCGATCGCCGCCGCCTCGCGCTCCGCCGCCGCGCCGGTCGGCGCCGCCTCGCTCCCGCTCCGCTTCGCCGATCGCTGCTTGCTGGTCCGCTCGCTCATGTCGTCTCCCGCGCGGGCTCGCTCGATCCCGCCGCCCTCGTCCGGGGGCAATCCGCGCCCGGCTCCGGCATGCCGCCTCGTCGATTCCGCCTTGCGCTCGCTCCGGGAAATCGATAGAACAGAATGAGAACGAAGACAAGAGGTCTCGCCCGGATCGAGCGGCGGCATTTTAGAGCACGGCGCCACCGTCCCCGTCGAGGGGGCATCGTTTCCGGCTCCGGGAGAGGACCGCTTGTGGAAAACCGCCTGCCGGTACCCCTCCCGGCCGTGCGGGTGGTCGCCGCGACCGTCCGGAAGGTCTAGAGGGTAGGGATGAGGTCGCCGGGCGCGTCCGCCGCTGGATCGGCGTGGCTCGGAGAGGGTGCGCCGTCGCGGCCGCCGAGGAGGGTGTCATGTCCGGAAGCGTCAACAAGGTCATTCTCGTCGGCAATCTCGGCGCCGATCCGGAGATCCGCCGCACCCAGGACGGCCGTCCGATCGTCAACCTGCGCATCGCCACCTCCGAGAGCTGGCGCGATCGCAATTCCGGCGAACGGCGCGAGCGCACCGAATGGCACCGCGTGGTGATCTTCTCCGAGGGCCTCGCCAAGGTCGCCGAGCAGTATCTGAAGAAGGGCGCCAAGGTCTATATCGAGGGCCAGCTCCAGACCCGCGAATGGGAAGACCAGCAGGGCCAGAAGCGCTACTCCACCGAGATCGTCCTCCAGGGCTTCAATTCGACCCTCACCATGCTCGACGGCCCCGGCGGTCGCGGCGGGGCCGGTGGCGGCATGCCGTCGGACGACTTCGGCGGCGGCTCCGACTTCGGCGGCGGTTCGGGTGGCTACGGCGGCGGCCGGTCGGCCGCGCCGCGTGCCGGCTCGGGTGGTGCGTCGCGCGGCGGTTCGTCGACGGGCGGAGGCCGTTCGGGCGGCTATGCGCCGCCTCCGGCCTCCGACATGGACGACGAGATTCCGTTCTGAGCCGACGAGCGGCCGGCGGACGGCCGTCGGGACTTCGGGGCGGAGTGCTCTCGACGAAGCGAAGCGCGTGCTCGACGGCGGGCCTGCCGGCGCGATCGGACGCCGGTCGCGCGGCCTCGGGCCGGGCTTTGCGAGACGGGCCGGACGGCCGCCGGTCTCGCCGGGTCGGGGCCGTATGACCGAACTCGGGGGAGCGCCTGCCCGGTCGACTTCAGCCGATCAGGATCGCCTTGATGCCGTCGGCGACGAACTGAACCGCGAGCGCGGCGAGCAGGAGGCCGAGCAGTCGGCCGATCACCACGCGGCCGGTCTCGCCGATGCGGCGATCGATCGGATCGGCGGCGAGGAAGACGAGAAGAC
Organism: Pinisolibacter aquiterrae; assembly: GCF_019160155.1. Taxonomy (GTDB): domain Bacteria; phylum Pseudomonadota; class Alphaproteobacteria; order Rhizobiales; family Ancalomicrobiaceae; genus Pinisolibacter; species Pinisolibacter aquiterrae. The sequence continues at coordinate 70,597 of NZ_JAFNIH010000023.1, read as the reverse complement.
CGAGCCCCATCACGGCGACGATCAGGCCGATGAAGGCGCCGTAGGCGGTCAGCGTCGGTGCCTTGGAGGCCGCGAGGATGGTCGCCGAGATCGCGCCCGGGCCGGCGAGCAGCGGGATCGCCAGCGGGAAGGCGGCGATGTCGCGGATGTGGTCGAGCGTCACCGCCCGGTCGGCGTCGGACTTGTCGCGCGGCTCCTTCTGCGAGAACACCATCTGGAAGGCGGTGTAGAAGAGCAGAAGGCCGCCGGCGATGCGGAAGGCCGGCAGAGAAATACCGAGCAGCGACAGGAGCTTGGCGCCGACGAGGGCGAACAGGACCAGGACCACGGTGGCGATCGCGGTGGCGCGCAACGCGACGTGCCGCCGGTCGGCCGCGCTCATCCCGGCGGTCAGCCCGATGAAGAGCGGCGCCAGACCCAGCGGATCGACGGTCACGAACAGGGTCACGAAGGCTTCGAGCAGAAAATCGAGCATGATCGGAAGGGTCCCGCGCCTGGATCGGCGATCTCTATCACGCCTCGGCCACCGGGTCGCCTCGTTCCTCGCCGAAGCTCGCGGAAGGGGCGGTCTCGGCCCCCCGCGCGGGCATGATTTCCTTGGAAAATCGGCCCTGCGATTGGCTTTCGCGGACGGAATCGTCTAAGGAGACGGATCACGCCGAAAGCGGTTTCGTGGAAAGAAAGAGACGCCTTTGTCCGGCCGAGACGATACCATCCGTGGGGGCGAAGGCCCCTTCGACATCAAGCCGATTTCCATCGCCGACGAGATGAAGCGCAGCTATCTCGATTACGCCATGAGCGTGATCGTCTCCCGCGCGCTTCCGGACGTTCGCGACGGTCTCAAGCCCGTGCACCGGCGCATTCTCTTCTCCATGAGCGAGAACGGCTACGATTGGAACAAGGCCTATCGCAAGTCGGCCCGCGTCGTCGGCGACGTCATCGGTAAGTACCATCCCCACGGCGATCAGGCGGTCTACGACGCGCTGGTGCGCATGGCGCAGGACTTCTCGATGCGCCTGCCGCTGGTCGACGGCCAGGGCAACTTCGGCTCGGTCGACGGCGACAGCGCCGCCGCCATGCGATACACCGAGGTCCGCCTCGCCAAGCCCGCCCACAAGCTCCTCGAGAACATCGACGAGGACACGGTCGACTTCCAGTCGAACTACGACAACACCGAGCGCGAGCCGGTCGTCCTGCCGGCGCGCTTCCCGAACCTTCTGGTCAACGGCGCCGGCGGCATCGCCGTCGGCATGGCGACCAACATCCCGCCGCACAATCTCGGCGAGGTCGTCGACGCGACGATCGCCCTCATCGCCCGCCCCGAGATGACCGTCGAGGATCTGACCGAGATCGTCCCCGGCCCGGACTTCCCGACCGGCGGCATCATCCTCGGCCGCTCCGGCATCCGCTCGGCCTACGCGACCGGGCGCGGCTCGATCACCATGCGCGGTCGCGTCCGGACCGAGGTGGTGCGCGGCGGCCGCGAGGCGCTGATCATCTCCGACATCCCCTATCAGGTGAACAAGGCCTCGATGGTGGAACGCATCGGCGAACTGGTGCGCGAGAAGAAGATCGAGGGCATCGCCGAGGTCCGCGACGAGTCCGATCGCGACGGCTACCGCGTCGTGATCGAGCTGAAGCGCGACGCCATGTCGGACGTGGTGCTGAACCAGCTCTATCGCTTCACCCAGCTGCAATCGACCTTCGGCGCCAACATGGTGGCGCTCAACGCCGGCCGCCCGCAGCTGATGAACCTGAAGGAGATGCTGACCGCCTTCGTCGCCTTCCGCGAGGAGGTGATCGGCCGGCGCACGCGCTTCCTGCTCGCCAAGGCGCGCGATCGCGCCCATGTGTTGGTCGGTCTCGCCATCGCGGTCGCCAACATCGACGAGGTCATCCGCCTGATCCGCGCCGCGCCGGATCCCGCCACCGCCCGCGCCCAGTTGATGGAGCGCCGCTGGCCGGCCAAGGACATGGCGCCGTTGATCGAGCTGATCGCCGATCCGCGTCACGTGCTCGCCGAGGACGGATCCTATACGCTCTCCGAGGAACAGGCCCGCGCCATCCTCGATCTGCGCCTGCAACGCCTGACGGCACTGGGTCGCGACGAGATCGCCGGCGAGTTGGAGAAACTCGCCCTCGAGATCGCCGACTATCTCGAGATCCTCGCCTCGCGCGAACGGATCATGGCGATCATCGTCACCGAACTCATCGAGGTTCGCGACGAATTCGCCACCCCGCGCAAGACCGAGATCCTCGATTTCGACGGAGAAGTCGACGACGAGGACCTGATCGCCCGCGAGGACATGGTCGTCACCGTGACCCACGCCGGCTGGATCAAGCGGGTGCCGCTCTCGACCTATCGCGCCCAGCGGCGCGGCGGCAAGGGCCGCTCCGGCATGGCGACCAAGGACGAGGATTTCGTGGTCCGGCTCTTCGTCGCCTCGACCCACGCGCCGATCCTGTTCTTCTCCTCGCGCGGCCAAGTCTACAAGACCAAGGTCTGGCGGCTTCCCTTGGCCGCGCCGCAGGCGCGCGGCAAGGCGCTGGTCAACATGTTCCCGCTGGAGAAGGACGAGCGCATCACCTCGATCCTGCCGTTGCCCGAGGACGAGGGCGAGTGGGCGGCGCTCGACGTGATGTTCGCCACCACCGGCGGCAACGTCCGGCGCAACGCGCTCTCCGACTTCACCCAGGTCAATCGCAACGGCAAGATCGCGATGAAGCTGGAGGAGGGCGAGGGCATCGTGGGGGTCGACACCTGCACCGTCGACGACGACGTGTTGCTGACGACCGCGCTCGGCCAGTGCATCCGCTTCCCCGTGCCCGACGTGCGCGTCTTCAAGGGCCGCGATTCCATGGGCGTGCGCGGCATCGCGCTCGCCGAGGGCGACACCGTCATCTCCATGGCGATCCTGCGCCACTTCGAATCGGAAGCCGAGGAACGTTCGCTCTATCTCAAGCAGTCGCGTCTGATGCGCGGCGAGATCGAGTCCGACGCCGAGGCGGTGATCGAGGGCGGCGACGAGGAGCCGGCCGCCGGCCAGCTCGACATGGAGCGCTACGCTCTGATGTCGGCCTCCGAGCAGTTCGTGCTGACCGTCTCGGAAAACGGCTACGGCAAGCGCACCTCGTCCTTCGAGTACCGGACCACGGGGCGCGGCGGCAAGGGCATCGTCGCCATGTCGACCGGCCCGCGCAACGGCAAGCTGGTCGCCTCCTTCCCCGTCGAGCACACCGACCAGATCATGCTCGTGACCGACGCCGGCCAGCTCATCCGCTGCCCGGTCGAGGGCATCCGCATCGCCGGACGCTCGACGCAGGGCGTGATCGTCTTCGACACCGCCGCCGACGAGCGCGTGGTCTCGGTCGAGCGCATCCGCGAGGACGAGAGCGACGAGGCCGAGGCGACCGACGAGGTCTGATCGCCATGTGACGGCATCCCGAATGGAAAGAGCCCGCTCCTGCCGAGGAGCGGGCTCTTTCGTTCGTGGCCTCGGGACGGCGCCGGGACCCCGCGCGACGTCCGGGGGGAGACGTCGTCGGGGTCGGCGAGGGGGAGGGGGAAGGAAGGGCGGGAGGGCGTGTCGTGTCGGGAGAACACGCCCTCCCTCTGCGCGTCGCCGGTGGGAGGCGCTGCGCAGTCTCGGACGGCCTTGCGGCCTGAGACAAAAGAGAGGGCGTGTTCGTCGGGAGAACACGCCCTCCGAGGTGGCGGCCGGATGGCAGGCCGCTGACCGTGAGAAGCCGTCGGGTCGAACGGCTTCGAATGCCGTCTTCCGCGGCGGGCCTGGCGGAAGGAGGACGTCGCCCCAGGAGGGAACGGGCGACGCTGGTCCGATGAGAATTCCGGGTCGGGAGAACCCGGAACTCTCCGCATCTCCGGCCGATGGCGGTCGGTGCGGATGGGCGGTCCCTTCGGACGAGAGTGAAAGTAACGTCGGGACATGTGTATAGTTTTGCGCCGCAGCGAAATCGTGTTTCGTGGATCGCCGACGAAGCAACAAAGCCGGCGAAATCTCGCGACGCCGAGGCGCGCGGCGCGCGGGGAGGGCGCGCAGCCGTCGAGCGCGACCGGGCGTCGGCCGGCCGGCCGTGAGGCTCATGAAATTCGGACGAGTTCGGATTGCGTGAGATTGGTATAAGACGGGAACGAGACGGCGCGTCGACCCTCGGCGAATCGCCGCGAAGGCCAGGGAGGGCCGTGACGCCCATGACGTCCACGACACGCGCGACATCCGGTGAGACCCCGAGGACGCTGCTCTATTCGGGCTCCTTCGACCCGGTCACCAACGGCCATGTCGACGTGATCGCCCAGGCGCTCGATCTCGCCGACCGGCTGGTGATCGGCATCGGTGTCCATCCCGGCAAGAAGCCGATGTTCACCTTCGAGGAGCGCGTCGAGATGATCCGCGAGACGGTCGCGGCCCTCGGCGTCGATCAGGCCCGCGTCGAGGTCGTCGCCTTCGACGATCTCGTGGTCGAGGCGGCCCGGCGCGCCGGCGCGGTCGCCATCGTGCGCGGCCTGCGCGACGGCACCGACCTCGACTACGAAATGCAGATGGCCGGCATGAACGGCGCCATGGCGCCGGAGATCCGCACGCTGTTTCTGCCGGCTTCGCCCGGCGTGCGCCACATCACCGCCACGCTGGTGCGCCAGATCGCGGTGATGGGCGGGGCGGTCGGCTCCTTCGTGCCCGCCGCCGTCGCCGAACGACTGGCCGCGCGCCGCGCCGCCCGAACCTGAGGTCCGGCCGAGAAGGCCCCAACGGGAGGACATCCCTTGCTTCGCAGAACCGTGCTCGCCGCCATCGCCTCCCTGCCGCTGATCGCCGTGGCCGAGGCCGTGCCGCCCGCCGCCAACGATCGCGAGAACATGCTGATCCTCACCCTGAAGTCCGGGACGGTGACGATCCGCCTGCGCCCCGACGTCGCCCCCAAGCACGTCGAGCGCATCAAGACGCTGGCGCGTCGCGGCTTCTACGACGGGCTCAAGTTCCACCGCGTCATCGCCGGCTTCATGGCCCAGACCGGCGACCCCAAGGGCGACGGCACCGGCGGCTCCGACCTGCCCGATCTGCGCGCCGAGTTCAATCCGATGCCATTCGAGCGCGGCACGCTCGGCATGGCCCGCTCGTCGAACCCGAACTCGGCCAACTCGCAGTTCTTCATCATGTTCGCCGACGGTGCCTTCCTGAACGGCAACTACACCGCCTTCGGTCAGGTCGTCTCCGGCATGGAATTCGTCGACCAGATCAAGAAGGGGCCGAAGGAGGCCAACGGCATGGTCGACGATCCCGATGTGATCGTGAAGCTGCAGGTCGCCGCCGACGTGAAGTGACCGCCCGCCAGGGTGCGGAAACGAAGAACGCCCGGCCGTGAGGCCGGGCGTTTCGTGTTTCGAAGGCGGCGAGGGCGCTCAGGCGACCTTGGAGCCGTGCTCGTTCGTCGGCGTCTCGACCGTCCAGCGCACCTGATTGCGCCCGCCGTTCTTGGCGGCGTAGAGGCAGGTGTCGGCGCGTTCGATGATCGACTGCGCGGTGTCGCCGGGGCGCCACTCGGAGACGCCGATCGAAATGGTGATCCGGCCGAGGTTCTCTCCGGTCGACCGCTTCACCAGCTCCTTGGAAAACACCGCCTCGCGGATGTGCTCGGCCACCACCACCGACTGCTCCAGCGCGGTGCGCGGCAGGATCACCGCGAACTCCTCGCCGCCGTAGCGGAAGGCGATGTCCTGGCCCTTGATGTTCTGCTTCACCGCCAGTGCCACCAGGCGCAGCACCTGATCGCCGGTCTGGTGACCGAACGTGTCGTTGAACTTCTTGAAATGGTCGATGTCGGTGAAGAGCAGCGAGAACGGTGTCTCGGACTGGTCGGTCTCGGCGAGAATGCGGTCGAGCGACTGGTCGAAATGCTTGCGGTTGGCGAGCGTGGTCAGATCGTCGACGAGGCTCTCGTAGCGGATCGCCTCGAGGCTCTCCTGAAGCTCGGCGATCTGGCGGCGCGATTCCGTGAGCTGGCGCTCGAGCTGGTGATTGACCCGCTCGGTCTCATGGGTCGCGGACATCAGGCCGGAGACGATCGATTCGATCGCGACCGCGTCCTTTGCCCCGGCGAGCGCCGTCTTGGCGTCGCCCAGCGACGACGAATAGATCGAGGTCGACGCCATCTGCGTCTCGATCAGACCGGCGACGCCGTTGATCTCTTGGCTCAGACGCCCGCCGACTTCGTCGATGCGTTCGCCGATCCGCGTCGGGGCGATGTATTGCTCATAGACCCTGTCGAGTTCGTTCGGCGAGATCTTGCCACGGGCACGGATCACGTCGTTGATCGACTTGTTCAAGGCATGGTTGAAGCCGGCGGCGTAGGTGTACCACAGCTCATAGTTGCGCGGATACGCGGGAATCTCGTTCTTGCGGAGGTGGCCGACGGCGTTCTCGCCGTAGACGATCGTCCGCTTGAAATCGTCCCTGTCGCTCATCTCGCTCTGTCCCCCACCCCACGACGCGGACCTCGCGATCCGCGCTGCCGGTCTCCCTCCCGGATGGTCGGAGAATCGCAGGAATGACTTAACCTCGGGTAAAGGACCTTTGCCGAAATCGAGAATCTCGTGGTTCGTCACGGACTTCGCGGCGGCACCCGGCGCGCCCGCCGCTGCTCACCTGATGTGAGCAATCGATCGAGATCGCTCGCCTCGTGTGATCGATCGCGTCGCGATCGATCTTCAGCCGGTGGTGCGTCCACTGCGCACCGGGCGCAGCAGGAAGGCGGGAACGTGATCGCCGAGACCGACGAAGGATTCCTCGGCCTCCTCGTGGCGCGGACGCGGCGGCGGACGATCGCCGGCGCGCACCGGCGCCAGATCCTCGCCCGCGCGCGCCGGACGGCGCCCGCGATCCTTGCGCGCATCGGCGGGCCGGCTCTCGTCGCGCCGCTTCTCGGCGGGAGCGGGACGCGGAGCGGCGGCCTCTCGCTCGGCCGGCGCCGCCGCCTCGGGACGGCGCCCGTCGCGACCGGAGCCGCGACGACGGTCGGAACCCCGGCCGCCGCGCTCGCGGCCTTCGCCGGAATGCGCCCGCGCCGGGCGATCCTCGTGCGGCAGCTCGGAAATGTGCGGCCCGATCCACGAGATGTCGTCGCCGGTCAGCTTCTCGATGGCGGCGAGATGCTTGACGTCGAGATCGGTGACGATGGTGACCGCGACGCCCGAGCGGCCGGCGCGGCCGGTGCGGCCGATCCGGTGGACATAGTCTTCCGAATGAACCGGCACGTCATAGTTGTAGACGTGGGACACGTCGGGAATGTCGAGGCCGCGCGCCGCCACGTCGGAGGCGACCAGCAGCGTCAGCTTGTTGGCGCGGAACCCGTCGAGCATCGCCATGCGCGCCCGCTGTTCCATGTCGCCGTGGAGCGCGCCGACCGAGAAGCCGTGCTTCTCGAGGCTGCGGAACACCACCTGCACGTCGCGCTTGCGGTTGCAGAAGATGATGCCGTTCTTCAGGTCCTCGGCCGAGCGCAACAGCTTGCGCAGCACCTCGCGCTTGTCCGGTGCCTCGCGTCCCGAGGCGATCAGGAACTGGCTCACCGTCTTGGCGGTCGAAGCGGGCTTGGCCACCTCGATGCGGACCGGATTGCGCAGGAACAGGTCGGCCAGGCGCTGGATTTCCGGCGGCATCGTCGCCGAGAACATCATGGTCTGGCGCGACGGCGGGATCAGCTTGCAGATCTTCTCGATGTCCGGGATGAAGCCCATGTCGAGCATGCGGTCGGCCTCGTCGATGACGAGGATCTCGACGCCCGACATCAGGAGACGGCCACGGCCGAAGAGATCGAGCAGACGCCCCGGCGTCGCGATCAGCACGTCGACGCCGCGATCGAGCTTCTTGAGCTGTTCGTCGAACGAGACGCCGCCGATCAGCAGCGCGACGTTGAGTTTGTGATTGATGCCGTACTTGTCGAAGTTCTCCTCGACCTGAGCGGCGAGTTCGCGCGTCGGTTCGAGGATCAGGGTGCGCGGCATCCGCGCTCGCGCCCGGCCGTTTTCGAGCCGGGTCAGCATCGGCAACACGAAGGCGGCGGTCTTGCCGGTGCCGGTCTGGGCGATGCCGCAGACGTCCTTGAAATCGAGGACGACCGGGATCGCCTGTTCCTGGATCGGCGTGGGCTGGGAATAGCCGGCCGCTTCGACGGCCGCGAGGACTTTGTCGGAGAGTCCGAGGTTTGCGAAGGTCATGTTTCCCATCGGGCCCGGGAACGGAAGGCTCGCGACCCGCGACGTCCTCGTTTCGGGACGCCTCGACGGGTGGGGAGGTCCGGCGGGCAGAATCTTTTGTGCAATGCGAGATCTCGCCCGGCAAAGTAGACGAGAAGCGGAAAAAGTCAACGTGATTCGCCGCCGTGTCATTACGGCTCCGAGATTTGCCAAGTGGATTCGTCCAATATAGTGGCGGCGTCGCGGTGGGGCCGATGCGTCCTACGCGCCGGCCCGGCCCTCTACACCCCGCTCCTGCGATCCGGGCGGGGGCCATCCCTGGAGTAAACGTGATGACGTCCATTCCGGTTTTGCTGATCCCCGGCCTCAACTGCACGGCGCGCCTGTGGGCGGGCCAGGTCGGCGATCTCGGCGCCGGTCGCGCGGTCATGGTCGTCGATCACGCCGGCGCCGAGACCATCGCCGCGATCGCCGCCGCGATCCTCGCCGAGGCGCCGCCGCGCTTCGCGCTCGCCGGCCTCTCGATGGGCGGTTACGTGGCGATGGAGATCCTGCGCGTCGCGCCGGAGCGGGTCGCGCGGCTCTGTCTGGTCGACACCCAGGCCCGCGCCGACACGCCCGAGGCCGCCGAGGTGCGCCGGCAACTGATCGAGATCACCGAGCGCGGCGGCTTCGCCAAGATCGCCGCCCTGCAATATCCGAGGCTCGTCGCCCCCTCTCGCGCCGACGACGCCGATCTGCAACGGGTGGTGCGCGCCATGGCCGACGCCACCGGCGCCGACGCCTTCGTCCGCCAGCAGAAGGCGATCCTGACGCGGATCGACAGCCGCCCCTCGCTCGGCGCGATTCGCTGCCCGACCACGGTCGTGGTCGGCGCCGACGATCAGCTGACGCCGCCCGACATGGCGGCCGAGATGGCCGGGCTCGTGCCGGGCGCGCGCCTCGTCGAGATACCCGGCGCCGGCCACCTGTCGCCGATCGAGGCGCCCGAGGCGGTGAGCGCGGCGCTGTGGGATTGGCTGAGGGATTGACGCCGTGAAGGAGTATCCGCGCCGACGTTCTTCTTCGTTTCAGGTCGAACGGCGAAGAAATCGGCGGCGAGATGATTGACGCAAGGTCGAACCAGACGTCTAGTGCCGAAATCGACGCCGGGGCAGGGTGCCTCCCAGGAGAAAATGGACATCCGTCGGCCTGAAACCGATCGTCCTTGCCCCCTCGGGGTCGGTTCTTCCGCCGCTTCGAGGTCACATATGGTCAAGTCGATCGTCTCCGCCCTTCTCCTTTTCCTCGCCGTGACCTGGGGTGCCGTAGGCGGCGCCCGGGCCGCAGAGGCCAAGCAGGATTTCGTCCTCGTCAACAAGACGGGCTACGCCATCTCCGAGGTCTACGTCTCGCCGGCCAAGTCGGACGACTGGGAGGAGGACGTTCTCGGGCGCGATACGCTCGCCGACGGCGAGGCCTGGGAGATCCGCTTCCACCGCGCCGCCAAGACCTGCAAATGGGATCTGAAGGTCGTCTACGAGGACGACGATTCCGAAGCGGTGTGGCCGGCGATCGACCTGTGCGCCGTCGGCAGGATCACCATCCGCTACAGTCGCAAGACCGACACCACCTCCGCCGATTTCGAGTGAGCGAGAGGGGCGCGCCGTCGCCGCGCGGTCGGACGGGGCGGGGTCGCCGCACTCGCGCTCCCCGGCGCGATTGCGCAGCCTTTCGACCGAGTGCTAGAAACGGGTGATCGCGGTCGGCGGACGTCGAGCCGCCGATCGCCCGTTTTCGCATTCGTCGCGTCTCCCGAAGGCCACCCGAGGTTTCCATGTCCGTCGATCGTTCGACCGTCGTCCGCGTCGCCCATCTCGCGCGCATCCGTGTCGCCGAAGAGGAGGTGGACAAGCTCCAGGGCGAACTCAATTCGATCCTCGGCTTCGTCGAGCAACTCGCCGAGCTGGACGTGACCGACGTCGAGCCGCTGACCTCGGTCGTTCCGATCTCCATGAAGAAGCGTGCCGACGTCGTGAACGACGGCGGCATTCCGAAGAAGGTGACCGCCAACGCACCGCTCTCCGAGGACGATTTCTTCGTGGTTCCCAAAGTGGTCGAGTGATCGGGCGCCCGCGCCCTCGATCCTCCCGCGTTCTCGAATTGATGGATTTCGACAGTGACCGATCTGACCGCCCTCACCATCGCCGAGGCTCGTGATGCCCTCGCGAAGAAGGACTTCACCGCCCTCGAACTGACCGACGCCTATCTCGGCGCCATGGAGAAGGCGCGCGCGCTCAACGCCTATGTCCTGGAGACGCCGGAGAAGGCCCGCGCCATGGCCGCCGCCTCCGACGCCCGCCGCGCGGAGGGCCGTGTCGGGCCGCTCGAGGGCATCCCGCTGGGCGTCAAGGACCTCTATTGCACCGAGGGCGTGCGCACGACCGCCTGCTCGAAGATCCTCGACGACTTCGTCCCGCCCTACGAATCGACCGTGACCTCGAACCTCTGGGCCGACGGCGCGGTGATGTTGGGCAAGCTCAACAACGACGAATTCGCCATGGGCTCGTCCAACGAGACCTCCTGCTTCGGCCCGGTCGTCAACCCGTGGCGCCGGAAGGCCGCCGACGGCTCGATCGACCCGACCCCGCTGGTGCCCGGCGGTTCGTCCGGCGGCTCCTCGGCGGCGGTCGCCGCCCATATCGCGCTCGGGGCCACCGGCACCGATACCGGCGGCTCGATCCGCCAGCCCGCCGCCTTCACCGGCACCGTCGGCATCAAGCCGACCTACGGCCGCTGCTCGCGCTGGGGCATCGTCGCCTTCGCCTCCTCGCTCGATCAGGCCGGCCCCTTCGCCCGCACCGTCCGCGACGCCGCGATCCTCCTGAAGTCCTTCGCCTCGGTCGACCCCAAGGACACCACCTCGGTCGATCTGCCGGTGCCGGACTACGAGGCGGCGGTCGGCACGTCGATCAAGGGCAAGGTCATCGGTATCCCTAGGGAATACCGGGTCGACGGCATGCCGGCCGAGATCGAGACGCTGTGGAGCCAAGGCATCGACTGGCTGCGCGCCGCCGGCGCCGAGATCCGCGAGATCTCGCTGCCGCACACGAAATACGCCCTGCCGGCCTATTACATCGTGGCGCCCGCCGAGGCCTCCTCGAATCTCGCTCGCTACGACGGCATCCGCTACGGCCTGCGCGTCACCGGCGACGACATCACCGACACCTACGAGCTGACCCGCGCCGCCGGCTTCGGCTCGGAAGTGCGTCGCCGCATCATGATCGGCACCTATGTGCTGTCGGCCGGCTATTACGACGCCTATTACGTCCGTGCCCAGAAGGTCCGCACCCTCATCAAGCGCGACTTCGACCTCGCCTTCCAGGCGGGCGTCGACGCGGTGCTGACGCCGGCGACCCCGTCGTCGGCCTTCGGCATCGGCGAGAAGTCGGGCGGCGATCCGGTCGAGATGTACCTGAACGACATCTTCACCGTGACGGTGAACATGGCCGGTCTCCCCGGCATGGTGGTGCCCGGCGGCCTCGACGCCAAGGGCCTGCCGCTCGGCCTCCAGCTGATCGGTCGTCCCTTCGAGGAGGAGACGCTGTTCCAGGTCGGCGAGGTGATCGAGCAGGCCGCCGGCCGCTTCACCCCGGCGAAGTGGTGGTGAGCCGCGTGCGCGCCCTCGTCCTCGGCCTCGCCGCCGCCCTCGCGGGCGTCGGCGCGGCTTTCGCGCAAGGCGCGCCGCAGGGCGTGAAGACCTTTTCCGCCAAGGACGTGATCGAGGGAACGAAGGTCTCGCGCGAGGTCTGCGCGCGGACCCCGAGGACCGTCTTCGTCGAGGCCTACGGGCAGGGGATCTGCATCCGCTACTATGCCTCCGGGTCTTTGCGCGGACAGGCGCCGATCGTCTTCTTCACCGGCGACGTGCTGGGTCTCGACGAGAAGGGCCGGCGCGAGGTCGAGCCCGGCTATCTCACCCAGGCGCCCGAATATATCGACATCGCCTCGAAGATCTGGTCGGAGCGCCTGAAGGCGCCGATGATCTTCTTCGGCCGCATGGGGCTCAACGGCTCCTCCGGCTGGCACGGCGACCGCCGCACCGCGCTCGAGGTCGAGGTGACGCGGAAGGCGCTCGACGCCATCGCCGCCAAGGAGGGCGCGACCGGCTATCACCTCGTCGGCCAGTCCGGCGGGGCGATGCTGGTGCCGGCGCTGCTCGCCGCCCGCGACGACGTCGGCTGCGCCGTGATCGCCTCCGGCCCGCTCGATTTCCGCGCCTTCACCCGCGCCTACGGCATCACCTTCCGGACCGGCGGCGCCCGCGCCCATTACGACCCGATGGCCGACGTCGACCGCATCGCCCCGAAGATCGCCGGCGACGGTGGCTCGCGCCTCTTCGTGCTGACCGATCCGCAGGATCGGGCGGTGCCGGCGAAGTTCCAGGCTCCCTTCGTGGCGGCGCTCGAGAAGGCCGGTGGACGTCCGGTCCAGATCCTGACCGGCGGTCGCGACAAGGACCGTCACGCCCTGATCGAGAAGGCGCTCTTCGTCACCGGCCAATGCGTCGCCGAGGCGAGCGACGCCGAGATCGTGAAGCGCTGGCAGGGCAGCGCGGGCGACGACCTGCCGCGGTGAGCCGACGATCCGGCTCGCCGCGATGTCCGACGCGCGATGACCCGAAACCGCCCGTCCTCTGCGCCTTTCGCCGATCTCCCCTGCGGTCACCGTATCTTTACGGATCGCCCGGCGCCCCGCAGAGTGACGAGCTTCGCCGCAACCTCGGCCCGAGACCGACGGCGCGACCGCATCGAGGAGACACCCATGACCGCCGTGACGGATACCGCCGCCGTTCGCCCCTCCGCATCCGAGGGGACCGCGTGGTCGATCCTCGTCATGCTGTCGCTGTCGCACATGCTGAACGACACGATGCAGTCGCTGGTGGCGGCGAGCTATCCGATCCTGAAGGAGGGCTTCTCCCTCGACTTCGGACAGATCGGCCTGATCACCCTGTGTTTCCAGGTGACGGCCTCGGTGCTCCAGCCGGTGGTCGGCATCGTCACCGATCGCCACCCGATGCCCTTCAGCCTCGCCGCCGGCATGGCCTCGACGCTGATCGGCCTGCTGCTCCTCGCCTCGGCCCCGACCTATGCGGTCCTCCTGATCTCGGTCGGCCTGATCGGCACGGGCTCCTCGATCTTCCATCCCGAATCGTCGCGCATGGCGCGCCTCGCCTCCGGCGGGCGCCACGGCCTCGCCCAGTCGCTGTTCCAGGTCGGCGGCAATTCCGGCACGGCGATCGGCCCGCTCCTCGCCGCCTTCGTGGTGCTGCCCAACGGGCGCACGTCGGTGGCGTGGTTCGCGGTGCTCGCCCTGATCGGCATGACGCTCCTGACCAAGGTCGGACTGTGGGGCCGCGAGCATCGACGCACCCGGCCGGCGCCGAAGGTCCGCCCGACCGCCGAATTGCCGCGCGCGGTGGTGATCCGTGCCGTGACCGTGCTGATGGCGCTGGTCTTTTCCAAGCAGGTCTATCTCGCCAGCGTGTCGAGCTACTACACGTTCTACCTGATCGACACGTTCCACGTGTCGGTGAAGGAGGCGCAGGTCTACCTGTTCCTGTTCCTCGGCGCGGCGGCGCTCGGCACTCTCGTCGGCGGCCCGATCGGCGACCGCATCGGCCGCAAGGCGGTGATCTGGGTGTCGATCCTCGGCGTGCTGCCGTTCTCGCTGATGTTGCCCCACGTCGGGCTCGGCATGACGGCGGTCCTGTCGGTGGTGATCGGCCTGATCTTGTCCTCGGCCTTCTCGGCCATTCTCGTGTTCGCCCAGGAACTGGTGCCGGGCCGGATCGGCATGATCGCCGGTCTCTTCTTCGGCATGGCCTTCGGCTTCGGCGGTCTCGGCGCGGCGGCGCTCGGCGAACTCGCCGACCGCACCTCGATCCGCTTCGTCTACGAGGTCTGCGCCTTCCTGCCGGCGATCGGCATCCTGACCGTGTTCCTGCCGAACCTGAAGAAGGCGCGCTGAGGCGGCCTCCCGCCGCCCGATCGCGCGGGGGGTGTCTTGAACCCTCGCGCGATCCGCTCTACCCAGGGAGCAGGCTATCCGTCGCAAGTTCGAGGCATCGCATGTTCACCGCGTTCCGCACCGCCAAGCCGTCGCAGTACCTCAAGGGCGCGACCGGCGATTGGGAAGTCATCATCGGTCTGGAGGTGCATGCTCAGGTCGCCTCGAACGCCAAGCTCTTCTCCGGCGCCTCGACCGCCTTCGGCGGCGCGCCCAACGATCACGTCTCCCTGGTCGACGCGGCCATGCCCGGCATGCTGCCCGTGATCAACGAGGAATGCGTCGCCCAGGCGGTGCGCACCGGCCTCGGCCTCGAGGCCGAGATCAACCTGAAGTCGGTGTTCGATCGGAAGAACTATTTCTACCCCGACCTGCCCCAGGGCTATCAGATCTCCCAGTACAAGAGCCCGATCGTCGGCGAGGGCACGGTCCGTCTCGACATGCCCGACGGCGAGGTGGTCGAGGTCGGCGTCGAGCGTCTGCACCTCGAGCAGGACGCCGGCAAGTCGATCCACGACCAGTCGCCGAACCACACCTTCGTCGACCTCAACCGCTCCGGCGTGGCGTTGATGGAGATCGTGTCGAAGCCCGACATGCGCTCCGGCGACGAGGCCAAGGCCTATCTGTCGAAGCTCAGGACGATCCTGCGCTATCTCGGCACCTGCGACGGCGACATGGACAAGGGCAACATGCGCGCCGACGTCAACGTCTCCGTGCGCAAGCCCGGCGGCGAGCTCGGCACGCGCTGCGAGATCAAGAACGTCAACTCGATTCGCTTCGTCGGTCAGGCGATCGACTACGAGGCGCGCCGCCAGATCGGCATCATCGAGGACGGCGGCACGATCAAGCAGGAGACCCGCCTGTTCGACCCCGGCAAGGGCGAGACCCGCTCGATGCGGTCGAAGGAGGAGGCGCACGACTATCGCTACTTCCCCGATCCCGACCTGCTGCCGCTCGAGTTCACGCAGGCCTGGGTCGACGAGCTGAAGGCGGGCCTGCCCGAGCTCCCCGACGCCAAGAAGGCGCGCTTCATCGCCCAGTACGGCGTCACGCCCTACGACGCGATGGTGTTGACGCTGGAGAAGGCCTCGGCCGACTTCTACGAGGACGTCGCGAAGGGCCGCGACGCCAAGATCGCCGCCAACTGGGTGATCAACGAGCTGTTCGGCCGCCTCAACAAGGAAGGCAAGAGCATCGAGGAGAGCCCGGTCTCGGCGGCGCAGCTCGGCGGCATCGTCGATCTGATCGTCGACGGCACCATCTCCGGCAAGATCGCCAAGGACCTCTTCGAGATCGTCTGGACCGAGGGCGGCGACCCGAAGACGCTGGTCGAGACGCGCGGCCTGAAGCAGGTCACCGACACCGGCGCCATCGAGGCGGCGGTCGACGCGGTGATCGCGGCCAACCCCGACAAGGTCGAGCAGATCAAGGCGAAGCCGACCATGGCGGGCTGGTTCGTCGGTCAGGTGATGAAGCAGACCGGCGGCAAGGCGAACCCCCAGGCCGTCAACGAAATCCTGAAGGCGAAGCTGGGGTTGGAGTGATCCGACCCGAGGTTTTCGTCGATCGCGATCGGCCGCGCCCCCTCGGGGCGCGGCCTTTTTCGTGGGCCGGACGGCGAACATGGTCAACGTCGCCGCCCCCTCGGTAACCCTTCCTTACCTTTGTTCCACGACACTCTCGGCCGAGAAGACCCCGCTCGGGGTCGACGCGTGTGTGTGAGTGACCATGGACATTGCGACCTTCCTCGGTATCGGCGGCGGCTTCGGCGTTCTGGTGTTCGCCGTGTTCCTGGAGGGCTCCAAGCTCTCCATGTTCATGGATCTGCTCGCCACCAACGTCGTCATCGGCGGGGCGCTCACCACCACCATGGCTCGCTTCACCATGGGCGGCTTCGTCGCCGCGCTGACCACGGGCCTCAAGGCCGTCGCCTTCAACCATCACGTCTCCGCCCGCGACACGATCGAGAAGATCGCCGAACTCGCCGACATCGTCCGCAAGCAGGGTCCGCTCGGCCTCGAGGCGGTCGAGATCGAGGACGAGTTCCTCGCCAAGGGCATGCGGATGATCGCCGACGGCTTCGATCTCCACATCATCCGCGAGACGCTCGAGCGCGAGCGCGATCTCCACATCGAGCGTCTCGACGACGCCAACAAGCTCTTCAACTTCATGGGCAACGCCGCCCCCGGCATGGGCATGGTCGGCACGATCATCGGTCTCATCTCGATGTTCGCCCACATGGACGACCCCAAGAAGATCGGCCCCGGCATGGCGGTGGCGCTGCTCACCACCCTCTACGGCGCAATCATGGCCAACGTCGTGGCGCTGCCGATCGCCGACAAGCTGCAGATGAAGTCGCTCGAGGAGAACATCAACTACACGCTCGTCATCGACGGCGTGATGATGATCCGCGAGAACAAGAGCCCGGCGGTGATCCGCGACATGCTGATCTCCTACCTGCCCAACAAGCATCGCGCCTCCTTCCAGGAAGCGGCCTGAGGCATCGGAGGCGAGGGGATCGGCCATGTCGAAGAAGAAGGGACACGGCGGCGGCGGCGGGCACGGCGGAGCCTGGGTCATCACCTTCGCCGATCTGATGGCGCTGTTGATGGCCTTCTTCGTGATGATGCTGGCCTCCGCCAACCAGGACAAGCAGAAGCTCGCCGACGCCTCCGGCTCGCTCAAGGAGGCCTTCGGCGTCCAGCCGATCCCGCGCACCGCCGGCATGATCGAGCGCGACGGCCTGCCGGTGCGCCGCTTCATCAAGCAGAGCGCCCCGGTCGATCAGAAGCTCGACGCGGAAACCTCCGCGCTCTCCAACGACAAGCATGCCCTCCAGGGGCCGGAGAACAACACCCACGACTTCGAACAGGCGAAACAGGAGAAGCCGCGCCAGTTCCTCACCGCCGCCGCCTCGCTGCGCCAGGCGCTCCAGGACATGCCCGAGATCACCGAGGTCTCCAAACACGTCCTGTTCGAGGAGACCGACGAGGGCCTCAACATCCGTCTGGTCGACCAGGACGGCCGCTCGATGTTCGCCGAAGGGGCGAAACAGCCCTACGAATTCACCCGCACCATCCTCGCCAAACTGGCGCCGCCGCTGGCGCGTCTGCCCCATCGCATCCGCATCACCGGCCACACCGCCGGCGGCACCCGCTGGTCGGGCCGCGGCCCCTCCGCCTGGGATCTCTCCTCGGGCCGCGCCGTGGCGGTGGAGGAGATCCTGGCGGGCTACGGCGTGCCCACGGATCGCTTCGATTCGGTGGTGGGCAAGGCCGACACCGACCCGCTCTTCCCCAACGAGCCGATGCTCGCCGCCAACCGACGCATCGACATCCTGCTCGTCCACGAAGCCCCGCCGATGCCCCCCAAACCGTTCGACTGATCCCGCGAGGGAGCGGTCGTCCCCCGACACCCCCGTGCGACCCCACGGGGGTGTTCGCGTTTCGCGGGTGCGCGGGACGGGCGCGCCACGGTCACGGCGATGTGAGGGGACCGGCGCCGGGGCCGCGATGGACAGGCTCGCGCCGGCGTGATCGTCTCGGGCGCGACGAGGGACGAACCGAGGCGGCGGCGATCGGCGCACGGCCCGAACGATCCCTCCTCGGGGAGACGCATCGATGACCTCATCTGCCGCCGCCGAATGGCTGATCCACGTCAATCCGCTCTCGGGCCCGTCCTACAAGGTCGGCCTGATGCTGGCGCTCTGCGGCATCACGCCGTCCTGCCACATCGTCGATCTCAGGGCCGGCGAACAGCGCACGTCCGAGTTTCTCGCCAAGACCCCCTTCGGCCAGGTGCCGGTGTTGGAACACGCCGGGCGCTCGCTCGCCCAGTCCGCGTCGATCCTGGAATACGTCGCCTCCGTGACCGGCCGCTTCGGCGCCGTCGGCGAGGCCGACCGGGCCGACGTCCGTGCGTGGATGTATTGGGACTTCGACCGGCTCGCCTCCTCGGTCTACCGGGTCCGCACCGCCCGCCTCGGCATCCGCCCGATGGATCCGGCGGTCGTCACCCATTACGAGGGCCTCGCGGCGATGGCGCTCGACCTGCTCGAGGGGCGTCTCACCGGCCGCGACTGGATCGTCGGCGACGCTCCGACCATCGCCGACATCGACGTCTACGGCTCCGTCCGCTACTGCGGCGAGGCCCAGATCGACCTCTCGACGCGCCCGGCGATCACCGCCTGGATCGCCCGCCTCGAGGCGCTGCCGGGCTGGGCGCCGCCGGCCGCGCTTCTCGTCGCCACCGCGTGATCTGGAAAAGAGGGGCGCAGCCCCCTACCTTCGCCCCTACCTTCGTATGACCCGCGAAGGCGGGCGCCCCTCACACGACGGATGATCCCCATGACCGATCCCGCACCGCTTCGCCTCTATTACTGGCCGACCCCGAACGGCTGGAAGATCACGATCATGCTCGAGGAGCTGGGCGTTCCCTACGAGGTGATCCCGGTCGACATCGGCAAGGGCGCCCAGTTCGACCCGGCCTTCCTGGAGATCTCGCCCAACAACAAGATGCCGGCGCTGGTCGATCCGAACGGTCCCGACGGCGCCCCGATCTCGGTCTTCGAGAGCGGGGCCATCCTGATGTATCTCGGCCGCAAGTTCGGGAAGTTCTATCCGCGGAGCGAGCGCGCCCGCGTCGAGGTCGAGCAGTGGCTGATGTGGCAGATGGGCGGCTTCGGCCCGATGCTCGGCCAGAACCACCACTTCTCGAAATACGCGCCCGAGAAGATCCCCTACGCCATCGATCGCTATCGCAACGAGACCCACCGTCTCTACGGGGTGCTCGACAAGCGCCTGAAGGATCGCGACTTCGTCGCCGGCGACTATTCGATCGCCGACATGGCGATCGTCGGCTGGGCCAAGCTCTGGGAGGGGCAGGGCATGGACATCGCCGAGTTCCCGGCCTTCGCCGCCTGGCTCGATCGCATGCTGGCCCGGCCCGCCGTCGCGCGCGGCTTGGCGGTGGCCGGCGAGCTGCGCCGCGACGTCGCCACCGACGACGCAGCCAAGAAGGTTCTCTTCGGTCAGCGCGCGCGCTGAAGAATTCGCGCTTCTCTCGGATCGGGCGGAATCGCGGTGAATCGAATCTTTCCGCGGTTCCGCTCACCCCACGGAAGCATCCTTGATTCGAAAGCGGAAATCGCCGCGAAATCGTGAATCGTCGGTGAAATATACCTTTCGTTTCGATTCTGTTCGGTCCTGATTAAGCAATCCATTTAACTCGAGTTTTAATCGAACACGCGAGTATTTCCCCAAGAACGGTGATCGAGAAAGTAGATCGATCATCGCCGCAGAAGACAAAGCGAAATGGGGATCGCATCATGGCTCGCTTCGAAATGAACTCCGCCGAAATCGCCGGCATGGGCGCCCAGGCCGTCACCGCCGACGTGTTCTTCCAGATGGGTCTCGATCATTCGATCGGCCGCAGTGGTGCCGTCGACATGGTCGCCGCCCACATGTGGTTCAACCTCGCCGCCGCCCGCGGCAATCGCGACGCCGCCCGCCGTCGCCAGGAAGTGGCCGCCGAGATGACCGCCGCCGAGGTCGCCGAGGCGCAGCGTCAGGCCCGCGAGTGGATGCGCTGCCACTGATCCCGTGCCGCCGCCCGGGGCCCGCCGAACGCGTGGATGACCATCCATTCGGCTTGCCCAGTCTTCCGGCGCCATGGTAACCCGGAGGCCCGCCGGAGGCCCCCGATGCGAATCCTCATCACCAACGACGACGGCATCCATGCCACGGGCCTGCGCGTCCTCGAGCGCATCGCCCGCGAACTCTCCGACGACGTCTGGGTGGTCGCCCCCGAGACCGATCAGTCGGGCAAGGCGCATTCGCTGTCGCTGTCCGATCCGCTGCGTCTGCGCAAGATCTCCGACCGCCATTTCGCGGTTCGCGGCACCCCGACCGACTGTGTCATCATGGGGGTCCGCCACATCCTGCCCGCCAAGCCGACGCTCGTGCTGTCCGGCGTCAATCGCGGCGCCAACGTCGCCGACGACGTGACCTATTCCGGCACCATCGCCGCCGCCATGGAAGGGACGCTCCTCGGCATTCCCTCCGTCGCCCTGTCGCAGGCCTATGCCTGGGCGACCGACGCCCAACCCGACTGGTCCTGCGCCGAGGTCCACGGCCCCGCCGTGCTGGCGCGCCTGATCGAGGCCGGGATCGCCCCGGGCACGCTGATCAACGTCAACTTCCCCGCCCGCGCGCCCGCGGACGTCTCCGGCGTCGCGATCACCTCCCAGGGCGCGCGCAACGATGCCACCATCGGCATCGACCCGCGCATCGACGGGCGCGGCAATCCCTATTTCTGGATCCACTACCGGCCGCAGACGACGACCCCCGGCAACGGCACCGACCTCGAGGCTCTGGCGCGCGGCGCCGTCTCGGTGACCCCGCTCCGGCTCGATCTGACCGATCACGCCGCGCAGGAGCGGCTGAGGGAACGATTCTCGGCCTGATTTTGCACCGCACACCGGCCGGTACGGAAAAATCAACCAATTCCGGATATGCGAGCGAGTCGTCTCGTCGTTCTCGGAGTCTTCGCCCATGGCCGGCCGCCACGCCACTCTTCTGCGCCATGCCGATTGCCACATCGACGACGACGAACGGATGGCTCTGGCCCGCCTGGCCCTGACGCTCTCCACCAAGGGGCTGCACGACCGCCGCATCCTCGGCGCCGTCGAGACCCTGCCGCGCAGCCTGTTCGTGGCGAGCGCCCATCGCCTCCGCTCGCTGGAGGATCGCCCGATCCCGATCGAATGCGGCCAGACCGCCGATGCGCCCTCGGTGATCGCGCTCGCGCTCCAGGCGGCCGAGCTTCTGCCGGAGCACCGGGTGTTGGAGATCGGCACCGGGTCGGGCTGGGGCACCGCGCTCCTCGCCGGCCTCTGCACCAAGGTCTACACGGTCGAACGCTTCCGCACCCTGGCCGATCTCGCCTTCGAGCGCTTCTCCGCGCTCGCCATCGACAATGTCGTCCCCTCCGTTCACGACGGCCTCGAGGGCTTCGCCCGCCACGCGCCGTTCCACCGGATCCTGCTCGCCGGGGCGGTGGAGGAGGTGCCCCGCGGGCTGCTCGAGCAACTCGCCCCGCAGGGCATCCTGGTGGCGGCGATCGGGCCGGCGCGCGGCCCGCAGACCTCGATGCGATGGATCCGCCGCGAGAAGGGTTTCGACGTCGAGAAGATCGGCCCGACCCGCCGCGTCGCCTTGATTTCCGGCCGCGCCACCGCCCTCTGACACCCCCGTTTCGCCCGCCGCGCCGGTCCGTTTCGCCCGCCGTGCGGGTATCGAAACATGGTGAATTCGTCGCGCGCTTAAGCCTTCGTCAACGTTACGATGTTTTGAATGGATGCACGTGAACGACGAGATTTTCGTCAAAACGGCGTGAGTGTTGCGATGCGTCCGACGACCCAGAAACTGCGTTCCAGCAACGTGTCCCGCGCGGCGATCCTCGTCGCTGCCGCCGCCGTTCTCGGCGGCTGCTCCAGTGATGTCGGGCGCTTCGGATCGGATCCGATCTACACCGGCTCGACCCCCAACCAGCGCGCCATCCTCGGCCCGAGCGGCGGCGAGGCGGCCCGCTACGGCGGCAACGCCTACAGCGCCTCGCCCTCCTACGGCCGCGTTCCCGAGCGCAGCTGGTCGAACGTCGACACCACCGGCTCGATCGAGCCCGGTTCGGCCGCCGTCAGCCGCTCCGATCTCACCCCGCCGCCCTCGGGTGCCTATGCCGACACCGTCGCGAGCCCGCTCGCCGACGCCGCCCGTCCGGCCGAACCGGCGCCCGCCTATCCCCAGGTCGCCGCCGCCGGCGGCTGGAGCCCCCAGGGCGGAACCTGGGTCACCATGCGTCAGGGCGAGACCATCGATACGCTGTCGAACCGCTACGGCGTGCCGATCGCGGCGATCCGTCAGGCCAACGCCATCCCCGCCGGCCGCACTCCCAGCCCCGGCGATCGCGTGCTGATCCCCGTCTATCATCGCCCGACCGCGGCCGCCGCGCCGGCGTCCGCGCCCGCGCCGCAGGTCCGTCAGATCTCGATGAGCCGGCCCACTCCCGCGCCTGCCCCGGCGCCGACCGCCGCGCCGCAGCGCTTCGCCACCGGCTCGATCCCGGCGCCCGCCGCCGCGCCGCGCCCGCCGGTCGCCGCGCCCGCTCCGGCCGTGATCGCCCGGGCGGCCGCGCCCGCGCCGATGCCGCCGGCGACGCCCCGCCCGACCACCACGGCCGCGGCCACGACGCCCCCGAACGGTGGCGTCAAGCTGGTCGGCGCCTACACGGTGCGCAGCGGCGATACGCTCGGATCGATCGCCCGCACCTACGGCGTCTCCGAGCAGGCCCTGCGCGATCGCAACAATCTGCGCAGCGCGTCGATCTCGCCCGGTCAGCAGCTGCTGCTGCCGGCCGGCACCAAGCTGATGCTGAAGACCTCCAAGGCGCCCGCCGCCGCCACCGAGGTGCCGACCACCAAGCCGGCCGCTCCGGTCGTCGTCGCCGAGGTCAAGACCCCGGCGGTGAAGGCTCCCGCGACCACCGCCACGACCCCGGCCAAACCGCCGAAGGACACGTCGAAGATCGACCAGCACGCGGCCGAGACCATCGCCGTGGCGCGCGAGGCCTCGCCGGCCGAGGTCGAGAAGGCGTCGTCGGGCGGCGGCAGCTTCCGCTGGCCGGTGCGTGGCCGCATCATCTCCGAATACGGTGCCAAGTCGAACGGCGAGAAGAACGAGGGAATCAATCTGGCGGTGCCGGAGGGAACCTCGATCAAGGCCGCCGACGGCGGTGAGGTCATCTATTCGGGCAACGAGCTGAAGGGCTACGGCAACCTCGTCCTGGTCCGCCACCCGAACGGCTTCGTCTCGGCCTATGCCCATGCGAGCGAGCTTCTGGTCAATCGCGGCGACAAGGTCACCCGTGGCCAGATCATCGCCCGCGCCGGCGCCACCGGCTCGGTCAGTCAGCCCCAGCTCCACTTCGAGCTGCGCAACGGCCAGAAGGCGGTCGACCCCAAGCCCTATCTCGCCTCCAACTGAGGCGCCCCCCTTCGCTTCCGCCGGAGGCCACGGCGGAAGCAGATTGAGAAACGGCTCCGGATCGCGGCGATCCGGGGCCGTTTTTCCGTTTGCGCCGCGACGTCGGGTCCCGAGGGCAGGGGCCTCGGGACAGCGCGACGGGGCGGCACGCCGGGCGCCGCGGGGGCCGAAACGAAACGGGGCGCCCGAAGGCGCCCCGAAACGTCTGCCGGTGTCGGACGAGCCGATCAGCAGGAGTAGTACATCTCATACTCGACCGGATGCGGGGTCATCTCGTAGCGCATCAGCTCTTCCCACTTCAGCTCGATGTAGCTCTCGATGAAGTCGGGCTCGAAGACGCCGCCGGCGGTGAGGAACGCGTTGTCCTTCTTGAGGGACTCGAGAGCCTCGCGGAGCGAGCCGCACACGGTCGGGATCTTCTTGAGCTCCTTCGGCGGCAGATCGTAGAGGTTCTTGTCCATCGCCGCGCCGGGATGGATCTTGTTCACGATGCCGTCGATGCCGGCCATCAGCATCGCCGCGAAGGCGAGATAGGGGTTCGCGGTCGGATCCGGGAAGCGGACCTCGATGCGCTTGGCCTTCGGCGAGTTGCCCCACGGAATACGGCAGGACGCCGAGCGGTTGCGGGCCGAGTAGGCGAGCAGAACCGGAGCCTCGTAACCCGGGACCAGACGCTTGTAGGAGTTGGTCGACGGGTTGGTGAAGGCGTTGAGCGCCTTGGCGTGCTTCAGGATGCCGCCGATGTAGTAGAGGCAGGTCTCGGAGAGATCGGCGTACTGGTTGCCGGCGAAGGTCGGCTTGCCTTCCTTCCAGATCGACTGGTGCACGTGCATGCCCGAGCCGTTGTCGCCGAAGACCGGCTTCGGCATGAAGGTGGCGGTCTTGCCGTAGGCGGCCGCGACCTGATGGATCGCGTACTTGTAGATCTGCAGGTGGTCGGCGACCTTGGTCAGCGGCGCGAACTTGATGCCGAGCTCGTGCTGGGCCGAGGCGACCTCGTGATGGTGCTTCTCGACGGCGACGCCCATCTTGGCCATCATGGCGAGCATCTCACCACGGATGTCCTGGCAGCTGTCGATCGGCGGGACGGGGAAGTAGCCGCCCTTGGTCTTGACGTGATGGCCGAGGTTGCCGCCCTCGTAGTCGGTGTCGGTGTTGATCGGCAGTTCCGGATCGTCGACCTTGAAGCCGGTGTTGTAGGGGTCGGCCTTGTACTTGACGTCCGAGAAGATGAAGAACTCGGCTTCCGGGCCGAAGTAGACGGCGTCGCCGATGCCGGTCGACTGCAGATAGATCTCGGCCTTCTTGGCGATGCCGCGCGGGTCACGGCCGTAGCGGTCGCCCGACGGCTCGAGGATGTCGCAGACGAGGACCAGGGTGGTCTGGGCGAAGAAGGGGTCGATGAAGGCGGTCTCGGGGTCCGGGATCAGGACCATGTCGGACTCGTTGATCGCCTTCCAGCCGGCGATCGACGAACCGTCGAACATGGTGCCCTCGGAGAAGATGTCTTCGTCGACCAGCGAGACGTCGAACGTGACGTGCTGCCACTTGCCACGCGGATCGGTGAAGCGGAAATCGACGTACTTGACGTCCTGCTCCTTGATGAGGGCGAGAACGTCGTTCGCAGTCTTCGTCATGGGAACTTTCCCTTTCGCTGAGTGTGCTCTGGTCCGACGCCGTCGACGGTGAGCGTCGCGGGCGTGAGGAAGGGGGAGACGGCCGAGGGATCTAGCGGGTCGCTCAGATCGCGTCGAGTCCCGTCTCGCCGGTCCGGATTCTTACCGCCTCTTCGACGTTGGAGACGAAGATCTTGCCGTCGCCGATCCGTCCGGTCTGGGCGGCCTTGCGGATCGCGTCGACGGCTTTCTCCACCGTCTCGTCCGGCAGGACGATCTCGACTTTCACCTTCGGCAGAAAGTCCACCACGTATTCTGCACCGCGGTACAGCTCGGTATGACCCTTCTGACGGCCGAAGCCCTTCGCCTCGGTCACGGTGATGCCCTGGAGGCCGACCTCCTGGAGGGCTTCCTTCACCTCGTCGAGCTTGAAGGGCTTGATGATGGCCTCGATCTTCTTCATCGGCTTCCGATACTCCGAAGAAACATGGGGGAACCGGCCTGGGAGACCGGCCCGCGTCGGACCTTGGCAAGCCTCGTGCCATGTGGCGACGGGAAGCGACATGCCCCGGCGATCGGGAAAATGCGCGAAGTTTGCAACGTCTTGTGGCGGTGCGAGAATAGATCGCAGTGCATTTCATGGGCAAATGAAAAAATTTTGGGCATATGCGGTTTCGGGGGACATCCGATCCGCCCCACGCCGCCGCCGGTCTGCCTCGTGATCGGGCGCCGTCCGGGGCCGCGGCGGGCCGCGCGGGCGCCTTCTTCCCCCTCTCGTCGCGTCTGGTCATCGCCGATGCACCCGGTTAACGTTCGAACCGAGAGGTGATCCTTGCTCGAACTTCTGACCCCATCCGAGATGGCCCGCGCCGATGCCGCCGCGATCGCGCGCGGCGTGCCCGGACGCGTGCTCATGGAGAACGCCGGCCGCGCCGTCGCCGACATGATCGTCCATCGTTGGCCGGCGGGAACCCGCGTGCTGGTCCTGTGCGGTCCCGGCAACAACGGCGGCGACGGTTTCGTCTGCGCCCGCATCCTGCGCGAGCGCGGCCTCGTCGTCCGCCTGATGCTGCTCGGCGATCGCACCCGCCTCACCGGCGACGCCGCCGAGGCGGCCGAGCGCTGGCGTGGCGGCGTCGAGCCGGCCGAACCGGCCGGGGTGGCGAGCGCGCTGCGTGATTGCCGGGTGGTGGTCGACGCGCTGTTCGGGGCCGGGCTCGCCCGCCCGCTCGGGGGCGCCGCCGCCGCCGTGGTCGAGGCGGTCGTCGCCTCCGGCCGCCCGGTCGTGGCGGTCGATCTGCCGTCCGGCGTCGACGGCGCCACCGGCCGCATCCTCGGCCCGGCGATCCGGGCGGAATGGACCGTCACCTTCTTCCGCATGAAGCCGGGTCACCTGCTGCTGCCGGGGCGCATCGCCTGCGGCAAGACGCTCGTCGCCGACATCGGCATCCCCGCGAGCGTCCTCGCCGCGATCGGCTCGAGGACGACCCGCGACCTGCCGGAACTCTGGCGCGATCACCTGCGGCCGCCCGGCCTCGCCGATCACAAGTATTCGCGTGGTCACGCCGTCGTGGTCTCCGGCCCGCTCACCCGCACCGGCGCGGCGCGGCTGGCGGCGGAGGCGGCCCTCCGGGTCGGCGCCGGGCTGGTGACGCTCGCCTCGCCGCCCGACGCGCTGGTGGTCAATGCGTCGCATCTGACCGCCGTCATGCTCACGCGGATGAACGGCGCCGAGGGCCTCGCCGAGATCCTCGCCGACACCCGCCGCAACGCGCTCGTGCTCGGCCCCGCCTGCGGGGTGGGCGAGGGGACCCGCGCGCTGGTCGAGACCGCGCTCGTCGCCGCGCCCGCCGTGGTGCTCGACGCCGACGCCCTGACCACGATCGCCGAGGCGCCCGATCCGATCTTCGCGGCGATCGCCGCGCGCGCCGCGCCGGTGGTCCTGACCCCGCACGAGGGCGAATTCGCCCGGCTCTTCCCCGATCTCGCCGCCGCCGTCTCGGACCTGCCGAAGACCGAGCGCGCTCGCCGCGCCGCCGAACGCTCCGGCGCGATCGTCCTCCTGAAGGGCGCCGACACCGTCGTCGCCGCGCCCGACGGCCGCGTCGCCATCGCCGACAATGCCCCTGCCGATCTCGCCACCGCCGGTTCGGGCGACGTCCTCGCCGGCCTCGTCGGCGGCCTCCTGGCGCGGCGCCTGCCGGGGTTCGAGGCGGCGGCCTGCGCGGTGTGGCTGCACGGCGAATGCGGCCGCAAGGCCGGTCCCGGCCTCATCGCCGAGGACCTCGCCGCCGAGTTGCGCCCGATCCTGGCCGCGTTCCACGAGGCCGAGCTCCGGCGGTCGTGGAGCGACGGCGAGGACGAGGAGGAGGACGACGATCGCGGCGGCAGCGATTGAGCACCGCGATCGCCGACCGTCGGGACCGACCGCGTCGCGTCGACCTTGCGTCGCGCGATCCTTCGCGCTAACCCCGTCCGGCTGCGGGTGTGGTGGAACTGGTAGACACAACGGATTTAGGTTCCGTCGGCGCAAGCCTTGGGGGTTCGAGTCCCTTCACCCGCACCATGCCTCGTCCGCGCCGGCCGGCTTTCGCCGAACCCGTGGAAGGGCGAGGAAAGGGGCGCCCGCAGGCGTCGTGGTCTCCCCGCCGATCGGCGGGGCCGCGATACCGACCGCCGCGCCGACCCTCCGGCTCGGAGGACCACCCGACCGCCACGTCGCCGAGATGCTCAGCATGACCGACGCCCGTCTCCACGCTCCCGCCACCGTCCGCAATCGCGACCCCATCTTGGAAGCGCTGCGCCCGGTCCTGCCCGCAAGCGGGCGCGTCTTGGAGATCGCCAGCGGATCGGGCGAGCACGTCGTCCATTTCGCGGCCGCTCTGCCCGAGGCGACCTTCGTTCCGTCGGATCCGAACGCCGAGGCACGCGCCAGCATCGCCGCCTGGGTCGCCGAGACCGGGGTCGGCAACGTCGTCGCCCCGCTGGCGCTCGATGCCGCCTGCCCACCCTGGCCGATCGACCACGCCGACGCGATCGTCTGCATCAACATGATCCATATTTCGCCCTGGGCGGCCACCGAGGGACTGTTCGCCGGCGCCTCGGCGATCCTGCCGGCCGGTGCGCCGCTCTGCCTCTACGGCCCTTATAGGCGGGACGGACGCCATACCGCGCCGAGCAACGAGACCTTCGACGCGTGGCTGCGCGACCAGAACCGCGAATGGGGTGTGCGCGATCTCGAGCGTGTGGCCGATCTCGCCGGCGCCGCCGGGTTCGACGCGCCCGAGATCGTCGACATGCCCGCGAACAATCTCGTCGTGATCTTCCGTCGAGGTGGAGACGCCGAGCGCTGATCGACCGGGGGTCGACGGTGCGCGCGACGACGCCGGTGCTCACCCGTGCGACACGGCGAGATGCCGTTCGAGCCGGCTCGGATCGGCGATCAGCTCGGCGCTGGTCGCCGCCAGAACCACCGTGCCGCGCTCCAGCACCACCGCGTCGTCCGTCACCGCGAGGATCTTGCGCGGCTGCTGCTCGACCAGGATCACCGACAGCCCTTCCTCGCGCGAGATCCGGCGGAACGCAGCCAAGAGTTCGTCGACGATGATCGGCGCGAGACCTTCGAGCGGCTCGTCGGCGAGCAGGATCTTCGGATTGAGGGCGAGCGCGCGTGCCACCGCCAGCATCTGTTGCTCGCCGCCGGAGAGCTGGTTGCCCATGTTGGCGCGCCGCTCCTGAAGGCGCGGGAACATGGCGTAGAGCCGCGCCAGATCCCACGGCCCCTTGCGCGCCACCGAGGTGATGTTCTCCTCCACCGTCAGCGAGCGGAAGATGTTGCGCTCCTGCGGCACCCAGCCGATGCCCGCCGCCGCGCGCTTTTCGGGCGCGAAGCCGCTCACGTCGACCCCGTCGAGGAGGATGCGGCCGGAAAAGCGGCGGGTGACGCCGACGATGGAATCGATCGTGGTGGTCTTGCCGGTGCCGTTGCGGCCGAGCAGGGCGAGCGAGCGCCCGCGCTCGAGAGTGAGCGACAGCCGGTCGAGCACCACCGCCTCGCCGTAGCCGGCGGTGAGATCGATGATCTCCAGAAGCGCGCTCATCAGCCTTCTCCGAGATAGACGGCGCGCACGCGCGGGTCGTCGGAAATCTCCGCGACGGTGCCCTCCGTCAGCACCGCGCCGGCGACCAGCACCGTGATGCGCTCGGCGAAGCGGAACACCATGTCCATGTCGTGCTCGATCAGAACCACCGTGACGTCCTTCGGAAGTGCTTCGACCGCCTCCAGGATCTCGTGGCGCTCGCCTTCCGGCACGCCGGCTGCCGGCTCGTCGAGCAGCAGCACGCGTGGTTTGGTGGCGAGCGCCACCGCGATCTCGAGCAGCCGCTGCTTGCCGTAGGGCAGCGTCCGCGTCGGCTCGCGCATCCGTTCGGTGAGGCCGAAACGCTCGAGCACGTCGACCACTTCGTCGAGCACCGCGCCGCGCGTGCCGACCCGCCGCCACCAGTCGCCGCCGCGTCCCGAGCGTTCCGAGACGGCGAGCGCCACCGTCTCGATCGGGGTGAGGTCGGGGAAGAGCTGGTTGATCTGGAAGGTCCGCCCGAGCCCGCGCCGGACCCGCGCCTCGACCCCCATGCCGCCGATCTCGACCCCGTCGAGCCGGATCTGGCCGGCCGAGGGCGCGAGCACGCCGGTCAAGAGATTGATCAGCGTCGTCTTGCCGGCGCCGTTCGGCCCGATCAGGGCATGGCGGGCACCTTTCTCCAGGCGCAGATGGACGTCGTTGGTGGCGGTGAGGCCGCCGAAGGTCTTCTTCAGACCGATGGTTTCGAGCGCGAGCGTCACGGCGTGCCCTCCGGCGAACGGCGAGCGGGCAGGATGCGGGCGACGATCGCCCGGCCGAGGTCGTCGAGCCGATCGCGGCCGATCAGCACCAGGATCACCAGCCCGAGTCCGACCCAGAACTGCCAATATTGCGGGGTCATCGCCGAGAGCACGTCCTGGGCGAAGCGGAACACCACCGCGCCGACGATGGCGCCGTAGAGCCGGCCCGATCCGCCGATGACGAGCACCAGCAGCACCTCGGCCGAACGGTGGAAGTCGAGCACGTCGAGCGACACGAAGGCGGTCGTCTGGCACGAGAGCGCGCCGGCGAGCCCGGCGATCGCCGCCGAGAGCGTGTAGACCGCGACCAGTCGCCGCTCGACCGGAATGCCGACCGCCCGCGCCCTGAGGCGATTGTCGCGAATGGCCCGCAACGCATGGCCGAAGGGCGAATGCACCACGACGCGGAGCGCCAGCATCACCACGAACAACACGCCGAGCGCATAGGCGAAGGCGGTCGTGCCGTAGAGATCGAAGTCGAACCGCCCGAGGAGCGGGCCGATCAGGATGCCCTGGAGCCCGTCGGCGCCGCCGGTGAGCCAATCCATCTTGTTGGCGGCCTCGTAGAGGAGCGAGGCGACGCCGAGCGTGATCATCAGTCGCGTCAGATCGGCCCCGCGCAACACCAGGAAGCTCGAGACGAAGCCCGCCACCGCCGCGACGCCCGCCGCCACCACGAGCCCGGAGAGGGGATCGCCGTGGCCCGATTGCGCCAGGATACCGGCGGCATAGGCGCCGAGGCCGAAGAAGGCGGCATGTCCCAGCGAGACGATGCCGGCATAGCCGAGGATCAGGTCGAGCGACACCGCGAAGAGGGCGAGAATGGTGATCTCGGCCAGGAGCAGATGATGCGAACGGCCGACGAAGAGCGCGGCGAAGGCGAGGAGCCAGAAGGCGATCTCGAGCGGCCGCACCCGCGACTGCGCCCCGAGGAAGGCCTTGGCCGAGGCGACGGCGTCGGCGCGCGAGGTGGGGAGGAGGGGCATCGTCATGGCGTCCCCCTCACCGGCCGGGACGGGCGAAGAGCCCGTTCGGACGCACGATCAGAACCGCGATCATCAAGGCGTAGATCACGAAGGAGCCGATCTCCGGCACGAAGTATTTGCCGCCGACGTCGGCGATGCCGAGCATCAGGGCGGCGAGGAACGGCCCGACGATCGACGAGGACCCGCCGACGGTGACGACGATCAGGAAGAAGATCATGTATTTGACCGGAAAGCCGGGATCGAGGCCGAGGATCTCCGCCCCCAGCGCCCCGCCGAGACCGGCGAGCCCGGAGCCGACCGCGAAGGTCAGCGCGAACACCGTCTGCACGTCGATGCCGAGCCCGCGCGCCACCCGCGCGTCGTCGACGGCGGCGCGCAGACGGCTGCCGAAGCGGGTCTCGGAGAGGACGAGTTGCAGGGCGACCGCCAGCACGCCGCAGACCACCGTCAGGAACAGCCGATAGCGCCCGATGCCGACGCCGAAGACGTCGAAGCGCCCCTTCAGTTCCTCGGGCAGGCGGATGTTCTGCGGGCTCGAGCCCATCGCCCAGGAGGCGGCGGCGATCGCCATGAAGACGAGGCCGATCGAGAACAGCACCTGATCGAGATGGGGCCGCCCGTAGAGCCGGACATAGAGCGTGCGCTCGAGGATCACCCCGACCACGGCGGCGATGAGGAAGGCGAGCGGCAGCGTCGCCAGGAACGGCACGCCGAAACGCTGCATCGCGATCACCGTGACGTAGCCGCCGAGCATGGCGAAGGCGCCGTGCGCCAGATTGACGAAGTTCATCAACCCCAGCGTCACCGAGAGGCCGACGGCGAGCACGAACAAGAGCATGCCCGTGGAGATGCCGTCGAAGAGAATGGTCAGCATTCCGGAGATCCCTTTCGAGGGGCGACGGCGCGGCCGTTCCCGCGCGGACGAACGCCGCGCGGGGAGATCGGATCGAAGTCGGAAGCGATCACTTCTTGGCCTTGGCGGCCTTGACCGGGTCCTTGACCGCCTCGAAGGCCGACTTTTCGACGTTGTAGAGATGACCGTCGACCTTCTCGACGGTCCGCACATAGACGTTCTGGACGATGTCGCGCGTCTCCGGGTCGATCGAGATCGGCCCGCGCGGGCTCGTCCAGGCCATGCCCTTCATGGCGTCGACCAGCTTGACGCCGTCGGTGTCGCCGTTGGTCTTCTTCAGCGCGGCATAGATCAGCGCCATGCCGTCGAAGCCGCCGACCGCCATGAAGTTCGGCCGCTGGCCGCCGTTGGCCTTCTCGAAGGCGGCGACGAAGGCCTTGTTCTCCGGCGAGGGATGGGCGGCGGAATAGTGGTGGGTCGAGGTGACGCCGAGCACCACGTCGCCCATCTGGTCGATGAGGTCGTCGTCGAGCACGTCGCCGGTGGCGATCAGCTTGATGCCCGACTTGTCGAGGCCGCGCTCGACGAACTGCTTGACGAAGAGCCCGCCGAAGCCCGACGGCACGAAGACGAAGACCGCGTCGGGCTTCTCGTCGGCGACGCGCTGGAGGAAGGGCGCGAAGTCAGGGTTCTTCAGGGGCACGCGCAGCTCGGCGGCGACGGTGCCGCCTTCCGCCGTGAACTTCTCCTTGAAGGCCTTCTCCGCGTCGATGCCCGGCGCGTAGTCGGTGACCAGCGTCACCACCTTCTTGGCGCCCGACTTGGCGGTGAATTCCGCCGCCGGCACGGTCACCTGCGGCAGCGTGAAGGAGGTGCGCACGATGAAGGGCGAGGCCTCGGTGATGATCGCGGTGCCGGCCGCCATGACGATCTCCGGCACCTTGGCCTGCGTGGCGATCGGGGCCGCGGCGAGCGCGAGCGGCGTCAGGCCGAAGCCGGCGAGGATCGCGACATGGTCGTTGACGACGAGTTCCTGGGCGAGACGCTTGGTCTGATCGGCGGCGCCGGTGTCGTCCTTGACGATCACCTCGACGGTCTTGCCGGCGACGGTCTTGCCGTTCATCGCCTGATAGAGCGCGACGGCGGCGCTCACTTGGCGGCCGGTCGAGGCGGAGGGGCCGGTCATCGGCAGGATCAGGCCGATCTTGATCGTGTCCGCCGCGAAGGCGGAGACGGGCAGGGCGCCGAGGAGCGCGACGGTGGCGAGACGCGCGAGCGCGTTGCGACGATTCATGTGATTTCCTCCCGATATGGCGGGATCCTCTCGAGGGGATCCGTTGAAGCCATCGACCGGCGGTTCGGGCCGCGCGGTTGACGGATTGAACCCGCAAGCGCCCCCCGGCATCAAGCCGGGCGGCGGCTCATTTGTACGCATTCTTGAAGTTTGTACGCATAACGAACGAGATGGGCGTGATCCGGGTCCAGATGGTCGGGATGGGGGTGGAAAGGCGCCCGGCGGAGCCGAATTTCGCGGGATTCCCGGATCTTCCCGTCAGATCGCGTCCGGCCGCCAGCGCGTGTCGAGGACGACCCGTCCGCCGGCGCCGACTCGCGACACGCAGGGGCACATCTTGGTGCCTTCGGCCTTCTGGTGCGCCGAGAAGAAGACGTCGTGATGCTCGATCGCGCCCTCGACCTCGAGCACGTCGAGCGCGCAGAGCCCGCATTCGCCGCGCCGGCAGTCGCTCATCAGGTCGAGCCCGGCGCCCTCGAGCGCGTCGAGCAGCGTCGTCCCGGCGGGCACCGTGATCTCGACCCCGTGGCGCGGCACCGCGACGCGGAATTCGGCCGCCCCCTCGCTGCCGCCGAAATTCTCGAAGCGCAGGTCGTGCATCGGCCGCCCCGCCGCGCTCCACGCCGCCTCGATCCCCTCGCGCAGCCGCTCCGGCCCGCAGAACCACACCCGTCCGTCGGCGGGAAGCCGCGCGATCTCGGCGGCGAGATCGATCCGCCGCCCCTCGTCGGAGGGGAAGGTCTCGTAAGTCCCGCCGAGCAGGGCCGTCAGCTCGTCGCCGAAGGCCATCGCCGCGCGCGACCGGCCGGCATGGAGGAAGCGGAACCGCCGCCCGCGCCGCGCCAGCGCCTCCGCATGGCCGATCAGCGCGGTGACGCCGATGCCGCCGGCGATGAGCAGCGCCTCGCGCTCGTCGAGAAGCGCGGGGAAGTCGTTGGACGGCCCCTCGAAGGTGATCCGGTCGCCGGCCGCGAGCCGCATCATCGCCGCCGAGCCGCCGCGACCCCGAGGCTCGTGCTTGACCGCGATCGCGAACCGGCCGGGCGTCGCCGGGATCAGCGAATAAGAGCGGGTGACGGGGCGGCCGTCGACCGTCACGACCACGTCGACATGGTCGCCCGCCTCCCGGCGGGCCTCGCCGTCGAGCGGTTCGAATTCGAAACGGCGGACGTCGGCGGCGACGTCGCGGACGTCGCGCAGGATCGCGTCGCGAAGCCGGGGGCTGCGGGTCATGGTGTCCTCCCTGGACCGTCTTTTCGTCGTTCGATCAGGCGCGCCGTTTGCCGGCGTCTCTTATGAAGGCGACGCCGGGCAGCCCGTCGAGCCGCTCGCGATCGGTGATCGCCGCCTGGAGATTGCGCCGGGCGAGCCGGGCGTGTTCGCGCATCAAGGCATCCGCCCGCCCGCCCTCGCGTTCCCGGATCGCCTCGACGACGGCGCGGTGGTGCGATTGCGCCTCGATCAGGATCGACCGCGCCCGCGGCAGCCGCGCCTGGACGCCGACGAAGGCGCTCGGACCGGCGAAGGGCAGGGCCTGGACGCGCTCGATCTCGCGCGCCAGCGTCGGATTGCCGGCGAGCCCGATCAATGCCGCGTGGAAGCGGGCGTTGAGGTCGACATAGGCCGCGAAGGCCTCCTCGCCCAGGGTCTCGGCGACCAGGAGATCGTCGATCGCCACCAGGAGCGCCTCGATCGCGCCGAGGTCGCGGGGGCTCGCCCCCCGTTCCGCCGCCCGCCGCGCCGCATGGCCCTCGAGCACCCCGCGCAGGTCGATCGCGTCGATCAGATCCTCCGTCGAGAAGGCCCGGACCAGATAGCCGCCGTTGGGGGCGGCCTCGATCACGCCCTCGCTGGCGAGCCGCACCAGCGCGGTTCTGAGCGGCGTGCGCGACACGCCGAAGCGCTCGGTCAGCGTCAGTTCCGACAGGCGCTCGCCGGCGCCGAGCGAGCCGTCGGCGATCGCCTCGCGTAAGGAGAGTTCGGCGCGCCGGGTCTGGGAGGTCTCGGTGGCGGAGGTCATGAGGGTCTCACTCCGCCGCCTTCAGGGTGACGGGCGCGCGCTCCCTCTCGATCATCCGATCGATCAGGCGCCGCGCCCACATCGATCCGGCGTCGATGTTGAGGTTGAAGAAGTGCTTGTCGGGCCGCGCGTCGATCGCCCGCTGCTGCGCCTCGAGCACCAGCTCGTCCTCGCCGAAGACGCGCGAGACGCCCTCGCGCAGATCCGTGGTGCGCTTCTGATTGCGCAGATCGTAGTTGCGCGCGAAGGCCCAGAAGTAATGGCAGGTGCCGTCGCTCTCCGGGGTGATCGTGTTGAGCACGTAGCCGTTGACGCCCTTGGAGCGATCCCCCTCCTTGGCGCCGGTTCCGGCCTCGGCCACGCCGACGTCGATGGCGATCGTCGCCGGCGCCTCGAAGCGGATGATCTGCCAGCGGTCGACCAGACCGGGCCGACCGTATTGCGCGGCCCAGAACGGCGGTGGGGTGATGCCCTCCATCCACCGGGTCACGGTGGCGGTGCGGTCGCCGTGGGTCACCTCGAACGGCGCCTCCGCCACCGCCCGATCGCCGATCGAGGAGGAATGGACGAAGGTCTCGTGGGTGAGATCCATCAGATTGTCGAGCACCAGCCGGTAGTCGCACTTCACGTGGATGACCTTGCCGTCGCCCGCCCAGTCCGGGTCGTCGTTCCAATGGAGATCGGGCACCAGGGCGGGATCGGCGCGGGCGGGATCGCCGGTCCAGATCCACACGAACCGATGCCGCTCGACGGTCGGATAGGTCCGCACGCAGGCGGAAGGGTTGATCGTGTCCTGCGAGGGCATGTGGGTGCAACGGCCGGAGGCGTCGAAGACGAGGCCGTGATAGCCGCAGGTCACCTCGTCGCCGTCGAGCCGGCCCATCGACAAGGGCAGCAGCCGGTGCCAACAGGCGTTCTCGAGCGTGCACACCCGGCCGTCGAGCCGGCGATACATGACGACGTCGTGGTCGCAGATCTTGCGGGCCGTCAGCTTGCGGCCGATTTCGTGATCCCAGGCGGCGGCGTACCAGGCCTCGCGCGGCCATTGCGATTTGCTGTCCTCGGTCATGGCGTTTCCTCGGGCTCTTCGGCTCTTCTATGTATACATACTGATCCGAGAGCCGCCCGTCGGACAAACGAAATCGTTTGAAATCGAACGAATGTTCGTAATACGAACGATGCTGGATACAGCGCCCCGATCGACGGCCCCGAGGCCCCGTCGCGCGGCCTCTCCGGGCGGGGCCGTCACAGCGTCTCGACGAAATCCAGCACCGCGCCGCCGGCGAAGCGGCCGAGGTGGAGCGTGCGCTCGACCGTGGTGGTCGCCCCGCCGTCGCCCTCGTTGCGCAGGCTCGCGCGGACGGCGACGCGGTGGACCGTGTCGATCGGCACCGCGTGACCGCCGCTCGGAGGCCAACGCAAGGGTTCGGCGAGGAACACCGCGCGCAGGCGCTGCCCGAGCGAGCGATCCCTGACGATCCCGGCGAGCGGGACCGCCGCGAGCATCTCCGGCGTCGGGTCCTTCACCGCCTCGACCAGGATCGCGACGTCGCCGACCGCGCGCGAGCGGACGACCCGCACCGAGATCCACGCCTTGTCCGCCGGGGGGTTCGCCACCGCCGCCGCGGGTTCGGCCGGAGGCCGCAGGCCGAGCATCTTGAAGAGCTGGTAGACCGTCACGCTGCCGCCCGACAGAACCAGCGCCGAAAGGCTGCGCGAGAGCGGCCCCGTCTCGCCGCTCGCGCCGAGCGAGACGAGGATCCGGTGGAAGACGTCGTAGTCGAAGGTCGTCACCACCGCCCAGCCGAAGCCGAACATCACCAGCGTCTTGACCGCGCGCCCGTTGAAGAACTCGAGATAGAGCCGCCAGTTGAAGAGCGTCGTCAGCGCCGACTCCATCACTGTCGCCACCACGAACAGCCCGACGAGCTCGCTCGCCAGCCGCGCCACCTCCGCCGGTGGGGTCGCGGGCGCCGCCGCCTCCGCCGCCTGGGCGGCGGCGCCGGCGAGAACCGCCGCCGCCGCCACGAACCCGCCGAGGCGGACCGCCGCCGGCCGTCTCCACCCCGTCGCCATCTCCCTCGTCATGGTCACCCTCCCTCACGACCACACCTCATGAGGGAGTATACGCCGTCACCTCACCTTCGGGTGTGAAATGCCGGGGCTGGGCGGCGCCGATCGCCGGGGCGAGCGAAGACGCGTCCCGCTCGCGACGACGTGTTCGCCACCGCCCCGCCCCGGTACTGGAATTTTCCTCCCGTTCGA
Source organism: Pinisolibacter aquiterrae (assembly GCF_019160155.1). Classification (GTDB taxonomy): domain Bacteria; phylum Pseudomonadota; class Alphaproteobacteria; order Rhizobiales; family Ancalomicrobiaceae; genus Pinisolibacter; species Pinisolibacter aquiterrae. Next base: position 33,380 of record NZ_JAFNIH010000023.1, on the reverse strand, counting down.
TGTCTTCTCGCCTCTCTCGTCCGGCGGTGCCCACCGGCGGCGCCCCTCGATCCCCCCGGAACCCCGAATGCCTCTCGGAACGTCTCGCTCCGTGCCGCTGATCGTCGCGGTCGGCCTGTTCATGGAACATCTCGATTCGACCATCATCGCCACGGCGCTGCCGCGCATGGCGGAGGATCTCGGCGTCGCGCCGGTTCGGCTCAATCTGGCGATCACCACCTATCTGGTGGCGATGGCGGTGTTCATCCCCGCCTCCGGCTGGATCGCCGACCGGCTCGGCGCCCGCCGCGTCTTCGTCGGCGCGATGGGCCTGTTCCTGACGGGATCGCTCACCTGCGGCGCCGCGCCCTCGATGGAGATCCTGATCCTCGGCCGCCTCGTCCAGGGTCTCGGCGGCGCGCTGATGACCCCGGTCGGACGCCTCGTCATGTTGCGCACCGTGCCGCGGGCCGAACTGGTGTCGGCGATGGCCTGGCTGACCATCCCGGCGCTGATCGGCCCGGTGGTCGGCCCACCGCTCGGCGGCATGCTGACCACCTGGGCGTCGTGGCGCTGGATCTTCTGGATCAATCTGCCGATCGGCCTGATCGGCATGGTCGCCGCGTTGGCGATGCTGCCGGAGGTGCGTGAGGATCGCCGGCCGCCCTTCGACGGCCTCGGTTTCGCCCTCTCCACCGTCGGCCTCACGGCGGCGGTCTTCGCCTTCGAGACGGTCGGCCGCGACATCGTTCCGCTGGCGGTCGACGCGCTGGTCGCGCTCCTCGGCCTCGTCACGCTCGCCCTCTACGTCCGCCACGCCCGCACCGCCGAGCATCCGCTGATCGACCTGAAACTCCTGCGCCGGCCGACCTTCGCGGCGGCGATCTGGGGCGGGTCGCTGTTTCGCATCGGTGTCGGCGCGCTGCCGTTCCTGTTGCCGTTGCAGCTCCAGCTCGGCTTCGGTCGCTCGGCGCTCCAGTCGGGCCTGACCACCTTCGTCGCGGCGATCGGCGCCATCGGCATGAAGGTGGCGGCCAAGCGCGTGCTGACCCGCTACGGCTTCCGCGCCACTCTGACCGCCGACGCGGTGATCGCCGGGGCCTTTCTGGCGGCGATCGGCTTCGTCACCGACACGACGCCCCTGGCGGTGGTGATGGGGATCCTGCTCGTCGGCGGCTTCTTCCGCAGCCTCGAGTTCACCGCGATCAACGTCGTCGCCTATTCCGACATCACCGCCGAGGAGACGAGCCGCGCCACCGCCTTCTCCTCGATGATGCAGCAATTGTCGCTGTCGGCCGGCGTGGCCCTCGGCGCGTTGACGCTCCACGTGCTGGAGGCGCGCTCGTCCGGTCCGCTCTCCTCGACCGACTTCTCGATCGCCCTGACCCTGGTCGGCTCGGTGTCGATGGCGGCGGCGCTCGTCTTCGCCCGCCTGCCGCGCGCCGCCGGCGCCGATCTTCTGAAGGCGGAGCCGCGCGCGACCGAATGACCGGGCGGGGCGACGGGTTCGCCGCCGCCCGCCGGTCACCGGACGAGGCCGCTCACAGGATGAAGCGGCTCAGATCGGCGTTCTTGGCGAGTTCGCCGACGTTCTCGCGGACATGGCTCGCGTCGATCACGATCGTCTCGCCGGAACGGTCCGGCGCGGTGAAGGAGATCTCGTCGAGGATCCGCTCCATCACCGTCTGCAGGCGCCGCGCGCCGATGTTCTCGACCGAGGAGTTGATGTCGACCGCGACCGAGGCGATCTCGGCGATCGCGTCCGCCGTCACCTCGAGCGTCACGCCCTCGGTCGCCATCAGCGCCACGTATTGCTTGATCAGGCTCGCCTCGGTCTCCGTCAGGATCCGTTCGAAGTCCTCCTTGACCAGCGGCTTCAGCTCGACCCGGATCGGCAGACGGCCCTGGAGTTCGGGCAGGAGATCGGCCGGGGTGGCCACGTGGAAGGCGCCGGAGGCGATGAAGAGGACGTGGTCGGTCTTCACCGGCCCGTATTTGGTCGAGACGGTGGTGCCCTCGATCAGCGGCAGGAGATCGCGCTGCACGCCCTCGCGGGAGACGTCGGCGCCGGCGCGGCCGTCGCGGGCGCAGATCTTGTCGATCTCGTCGAGGAAGACGATGCCGTTCTCCTCGACCGCGCGCACCGCCTCCGCCGTCACCTGATCCTGGTCGAGCAGCTTGTCGCTCTCCTCGGCCACCAGGGGCACGTGAGCGTCGGCGACCGTGACCCTGCGGCTCTTCTTGGCCCCGCCGAAGGCCTTGCCGAACATCTCGCCGAGGTTCATCACCCCGACCGAGCCGCCGGGCATGCCGGGAATGTCGAAGTTCGGCATCGACGGCGCCGACGACACCTCGATCTCGATCTCCTTGTCGTTCAACTCGCCGCGCCGCAGCTTCTGGCGGAAGCTGTCGCGGGTGGCGGGCGAGGCGGATTTGCCGACCAGCGCGTCGAGCACCCGCTCCTCCGCCGCCAGTTCCGCCTTGGCCTTCACCTCGGCGCGCTTCCTCGCCTTGACCAGCCCGATGCCGACCTCGACCAGATCGCGGACGATGCTGTCGACGTCGCGGCCGACGTAGCCGACCTCGGTGAACTTGGTCGCCTCGACCTTGAGGAAGGGCGCGTCGGCGAGTTTGGCCAGACGCCGCGAGATCTCGGTCTTGCCGACGCCGGTCGGGCCGATCATCAGGATGTTCTTGGGCAGCACCTCGTCGCGCAGGTGCCCGGTCAACTGCTGGCGGCGCCAGCGATTGCGCAGCGCGATCGCCACGGCGCGCTTGGCGTCCTTCTGGCCGACGATGTAGCGGTCGAGCTCGGAGACGATCTCGCGCGGGGAGAAGTTGGTCATGTGACGGAGCCCTCGAAGTGGCGCGGCGCCGGCACCAGGGCTCGCACGCGCGCGGGAACGAAACGAAGCACGACGGCGCGCATCGGCGCCCAGGCGATCGAGAGGAGCAGCACGACCGCGCCGACCAGACCGATCGTCGCCGAGGCGCTCGACGAGCCGACCCAGCCGGAGCGCTCCAGCAGCATCAGGATCGAACCGCCGAAATAGATCAGCGCCGAGACCAGCAGCGCGCGCCGGTCGACCACCAGCGCGACGACCGCCAGCAGGGCGAACATCGCCAGCACGAAGGTCGGCGCCTCGATGCGGCCGGTGCCGAGCCCGGCGCCGATCATCGCCGCCAGCGGATGGACGATCAGCGGCGCCGCCAGGATGTGGAGCCAGAAGGCGGTGTCGGTGCGCCGCGTGCGCCGCTGCCGGTCGGAGGCGTCCCAACGCATCGCGAAGGCGAAGACGACGAGCCCCGCCGCCAGCAACAGCAGATCGATGTTCGCCTCGAAGACGTCCGGCGAGGCCGCGATGATCAGCCCCAGCACGATCGCCACGCCGCCGCCGATCATCGCCGCCATGGCGATAGGCACGCCGAACCGCCGCCAATGGGCATAGGCGCCGACGAAGGCGGCCGCCCCCGAGGCGAGCGCGACGACGCGCGAATGGTCGGAGAGGAAGGAGGCGACGCTCATGCCGCAGGCGACGACGAAGAGGCCGACCAGCACGATGCTGGGAAAGGCCATCCGCCGCCGCAGCGCGAAGATCTCCGAGAGCGCCCAGGCGAGCACCGCCACCGCCGGCGCGACCGCCAGCGGCCGGGACTCCATGCCGAAGGCGACGATCGCCGAGGTCACCAGCGCGATGCCGAGCGTGACGAAGATGTCGTTGAACGAGGTGACGAAGCGCACGTCCTCCTCGTCGACGGTGGCCGAGGGCAGCGCGTGACGCTTGCGGGCGAAGGCCCTGAGCGCCTCGGCCTGGGTCGGCGTGACGACGCCGGCCGCGACCGCCGCGGCGAGATCGGACGGATCGAGCCCGATCGGGTCTCCGTCCCGGGCCGTTCCCGGATCGCTCATGCCCCGATCGCCTCCACGACGACGTTGGTGTTGGTGTAGACGCAGATCTCCGCCGCGATCGCCATCGACTTGCGGGCGATCGCCTCCGGATCGAGGTCCTGATCGATCAGCGCGCGGGCGGCGGCGAGCGCATAGGTGCCGCCCGAGCCGATCCCCGCGACCCCGCCCTCCGGCTCCAGCACGTCGCCGTTGCCGGTCAGCACCAGGGTCGTGGTCGCGTCGGCGACGATCATCATCGCCTCGAGGCGGCGCAGATAGCGATCGGTGCGCCAGTCCTTGGCGAGCTCGACGCAGGCGCGGGTGAGCTGCCCGGGAAATTGCTCGAGCTTCTTCTCGAGCCGTTCGAACAGCGTGAAGGCGTCGGCGGTGGCGCCGGCGAAACCGCCGATCACGTCGCCGCGCCCGAGCCGGCGCACCTTGCGGGCGGAATGTTTGATCACGGTGGCGCCGAGCGTCACCTGTCCGTCGCCGGCCACCACCACGCGCCCGCCCTTGCGGACGGCGAGAATGGTGGTGCCGTGCCAGCTTTCGGCACCGGATGCGGTCGGGGAGGAGGACATGGGCGAGGCTCCGAGCTTGGCCGTCCGGCCGGATTGTCGCTCACATGTAGGGAGCGTGGATCGCGATGCAAAGGTCGATCGTGGCGCGGCCGACGGTCGGGGCCGGCGCGCGACGACCCGCCGTCACCCGATCAGCCGGCTCACCAGCTTGGCCGTGTAGTCGACCATCGGCACGATGCGGCCGTAGTTGAGCCGGGTCGGGCCGATCACGCCGAGCACGCCGACGATGCGCGATTCCGCGTCCCGGTAGGGCGAGACCACCAGCGACGAGCCCGACAGCGAGAAGAGCTTCGCCTCCGAGCCGATGAAGATGCGCACGCCGTCGCCGGTCTCGGCGTCGCCGAGCAGTTCGATCAGGTCGCGGTTCTTCTCGAGATCGTCGAAGAGTGAGCGGATCCGCTCGAGATCCTCGGCCGCCTTCAGATCCTCGAGCAGATTGGCGCGGCCGCGCACGATCAGCTGCTGCGGCCGCCCCTCGGTCGCGCCGGCCCAGGTGGCGAGCCCGTCGTCGACCACCCGCGCGGTGAGACGGTCGAGCTCGGCTTGGCGGTCCAGTTGCAGCCGCTCCAGCTCCGCCCGCGCCTCGGTGAGAGTACGGCCGCGCAGGGTGCGGTTGATGTAGTTGGCCGCTTCGGTCAACGCCGAGGGCGGCAGATCGAGCGGCAGATCGATGATCCGGTTCTCGACCGATCCGTCCTCGCCGACCAGCACGACCAGCCCCTTGGTCGGCTCGAGCCGGACGAATTCGATGTGTTTGAGGCGCAGATCCGCCTTGTGGGCGAGGACCACGCCGGCGCCGCGCGTCAGGCCCGACAGCATCCGGCTCGCCTCGGTCAGCACCTCCTCCGGCTTGCGTCCGGCGGCGCGCACCTCCGCCTCGATGCGGCGGCGCTCGTCCTCGCCGAGATCGCCGATCTCGAGCAGTGCGTCGACGAAGAAGCGCAGGCCCGTCTCGGTCGGCAGCCGCCCGGCCGAGGTGTGGGGGGCGAAGATCAGCCCGGCCTGTTCGAGATCCGCCATGACGTTGCGGACCGAGGCCGGCGACAGCGCCATCGGCAGCACCCGCGACAGATTGCGCGACCCGACCGGCTCGCCGGTGTCGAGATAGCTCTCGACGATGCGCCGGAAGATCTCGCGCGAGCGCTCGTCGAGAGCCGCGAGACTGCCGGACCCGGGCGTGCCGAGGGTTCCGAAGAGGGGCGGGGGGAGGGCCATGGGATGCGACTTCAGCTCCGGGAGGGGACGGCCGATGGAAGCATGCGCGAGCGTCCGAGACAATCGCGCCGACGGTCGCGTGGTCGCCGGGTGCGTTCGCCGATGTCGATCCGCCGCGTCGGCCCCACCCACGGAACGGCTTCGTCCTGAGGTGCCCGCGCTCGCGCGGGCCTCGAAGGGCGAGCGGGGGACGACCTCGGTTCCACATCTCTTCGCGGTTCGAGGAGGCTCACGCGGCGCCTCACCATGAAGGGCTCCCGTGCCGAGGGCACCGTCTTCCTGCCCGCTTTCGCGCCGCACACGGCCGCTTCGGCCTTTACGCACCTCCCTCGAGGGGCTAGTCAGACCGATCCGAAGGTCCACGCGAAAGAATGTCCATGCGTCCGTCCAAACGCGCCGCCGACGAAATGCGCCCCGTCGCCCTCGAGCGCGGCGTCGCCAAGCACGCCGAGGGCTCGTGCCTCGTCAAATTCGGCGATACCCACGTGCTCTGCACCGCGAGCCTCGAGGAGAACGTCCCCGGCTGGCTGCGCGGCCAGCGTCGCGGATGGGTGACGGCCGAATACGGCATGCTGCCGCGCGCCACCCACGACCGCATGCGCCGGGAATCGACCGCCGGCAAGCCCTCCGGCCGCACCCAGGAGATCCAGCGCCTGATCGGCCGGTCGCTTCGCGCGGTGGTCGACCTCCAGGCCCTCGGCGAGCGCCAGATCACCGTCGACTGCGACGTGATCCAGGCCGACGGCGGCACCCGCACCGCCTCGATCACCGGCGCCTGGATCGCGCTGCACGACTGTCTCGCCTGGATGAAGGCGCGCGACATGCTCAAGGGCGAGGTCCTCAAGGACCACATCGCCGCCGTCTCCTGCGGCATCTGGAAGGGCATTCCGGTGCTCGACCTCGACTATGCCGAGGATTCCGTCGCCGAGACCGACGCCAATTTCGTCGTCACCGGATCGGGCGGCATCGTCGAGATCCAGGGCACGGCGGAGGGGCGCCCCTTCACCGAGGAACAGTTGGCCGAACTGCTCCGCCTCGCCAAGGGCGGCATCGCCGGTCTGGTCGAGTTGCAGAAGCTGGTGGTGACCTGATCGCCGATCGGGTCGCCCATGAGGGAGGAACGCTCATGACCGCGCGTCGTCTCGAGGGTGGCAGGCTCGTCGTCGCCACCCACAATGCCGGCAAGCTCGCCGAGATCCGCGACCTCATCGCGCCCTATGGGCTCGAGGCGGTCTCTGCCGGCGAACTCGAATTGCCGGAGCCGGAGGAGTCCGGGGAGACCTTCGAGGCCAATGCCGCCCTGAAGGCGCTCGCCGCCGCCCAAGCCTCGGGCCTGCCGGCGCTCGCCGACGACTCGGGTCTCTGCGTCGCCGCGCTCGGCGGCCAGCCCGGCATCTATTCCGCCCGGTGGGCCGGCGAGGACAAGGACTTCACTCGCGCCATGCGCAACGTCGAGGAACTGCTGGCCCAGTCCGGCAGCGACGACCGCCGCGCCCATTTCGTCGCCGCCCTCTGCCTCGCCTGGCCCGACGGCCACACCGAGACGGTGCGCGGCGAGGTGCATGGGCACTTGGTGTGGCCGCCGCGCGGGGACCGGGGCTTCGGTTACGACCCGATGTTCCTGCCCGACGGCGAGACGCGCACCTTCGGCGAGATGTCGGCCGACGAGAAACACGGCTGGCGTCGCGGCGAGGCCGAAGGGCTGTCGCACCGCGCGCGGGCTTTTTCCGCCTTCGCGGCGCGCTGCCTGTGACGGATGTCGCCGAGATCTGATTGGATCGGAACGGCCGGCGAGGGTGATTCGTCGCGGAGGGCGGGTCTCCGTCGAGGGGGGAAGGCGCGATGATCACAGGCGAACCGGGGTTCGGGATCTACGTCCACTGGCCGTTCTGCGCCTCCAAATGCCCCTATTGCGACTTCAACAGCCACGTCCGGCCGAACGGCGTCGATCAGGCCCGCTTCGCGGCGGGGCTGGCGAAGGAGCTCGCCCATTTCGCCGCCCGCGTGCCCGGCCGCACCGTCGGCTCGATCTTCTTCGGCGGCGGCACGCCCTCGCTGATGGCGCCGAAGTCGGTCGAGACCGTGCTCGAGGCGATCGCGAAACACTGGTCGATCGACGAGGGCGTCGAGATCACCCTCGAGGCCAACCCGTCGAGCGCCGATGCCGCGAACTTCACCGCCTATCGCGCGGCCGGGGTCAATCGCCTGTCGCTCGGCGTCCAGGCCCTCAACGACCGTGACCTGAAGCGTCTCGGCCGCCTCCACGACGTCGCCGAGGCCCTCGACGCCATCGCGCTGGCGCGGCGGACCTTCGACCGCATGTCCTTCGACATGATCTATGCCCGGCCCGATCAGACCGTCGCCGAGTGGCGCGACGAGCTGAAGGCGGCGGTCGACCTCGCCGCCGATCATCTCTCGGTCTATCAGCTGACGATCGAGGCGGAGACCCGGTTCGAGGACCTGTGGAAGGCCGGCAAGCTCGTTCTGCCCGATCACGACCTCGCCGCCGATCTCTGGGACGCGACCCACGAGGTGTTGGACGCCGCCGGGCTCCCCGCCTACGAGACCTCCAACCACGCCGCCCCCGGCGCCGAGAGCCGCCACAACCTCGTCTATTGGCGCTACGGCGAATATGTCGGCGTCGGCGCCGGCGCCCATGGCCGCCTCGTCGAGAAGGGCGAGCGCCGCGCCACCGCCACCGAGAAGAACCCGGAGAAGTGGCTGCGTCTCGTCGAGGCCCATGGCCACGGCCTCGTCGACGACGAGTTCCTCACCCGGGAGGAACAGGGCGACGAATATCTGCTGATGGGCCTGCGCCTCACCGAGGGCATCGACCTCGATCGCTGGGAGGAGATCTCCGGCCGCGTGCTCGACCCCGCCCGTCTCGCCGATCTCGAGGCCCACGGCATGGTCGAGACGGTGCGCGAGGGCAATCGCCGCCGCGTCCGCGCCACCGCTTCCGGCGCCGCCGTCCTCGACGCGGTGGTGGCCGATCTCGCCGCCTGAAGTCGACTTCAGCGGGGCGTGGCGATCGCCGGCGGCTTCCGCCGCCACACGATCACCACGGCGATGCCGCCGAGAATGGCGATCGAGGCGAGCACCAGCCTGAGCGTCAGCGCCTCGCCGAGGAAGACCACCGCCATCCCCGAAGCGATCGCCGGCACCGTCAGTTGCACCGTCGCGGCGGTGGTGGCGGCGAGCCGGGGCACCACCGTGTACCAGATCGCGTAGCCGATGCCCGAGGTGATCGCCCCGGAGGCGATCGCGAGCGCCACGCCGGCCGGATCGAGCGTGGCCGAGGTCGCCGCGACGAGACTGCCGAGGCCGGCGAAGGGCAGGGCGCGCGCGAAGTTGCCGGCGCTGGCGGCGAGCGGATCGCCGGCCCCGCGCCCGCGCAGCGAATAGACCCCCCAGGCGACGCCGGAGGCCGCCATCGCGCTCGCCGCGCCGAGGGGCGGGGCGTCGAGCCCCGGCGCCACCAGCCACACGAGGCCCGCCCCGGCGATCGCGAGACCGGCGATCTGGATCGGCCGGAACCGCTCGCCCTGGACGAGGCCCCAGCCGATCATCGTCGCCTGGACGGCGGCGAACAGCACCAGCGCGCCGCTGCCCGCCGCCATGCCGCGATAGGCGAATGAGAAGAGGATCGCATAGGCGAAGAGCGCCAGCGCCGAGGTCCAGGTGCCGCCGAGCCGTGCCGAACCGCGCTCGCGCCCCCGCCGGACGAGACGCGCGATCACCACCAGCACGACCGCCCCGGCGGCGAGCCGGATCGAGGTGTAGCTCATCGCGTCGATCGCCGTGTCGCGCAGCGCCGCGCGGCCGATCAGCGCGTTGCCGGCGAAGGCGATCATCGTCACCACGGTCGCCAGGAAGACGGTGAGGCGCGACATGGAGGCTCCTCGCTCGGGGTCTCGATCGATTCGGCCGGGATCACGGATGCGGCGAGGCGGTGACGCCCCCCTGCCACGCCGCGATCGCCTCGACCGGATGGATCAGCTGGATCACGTTGAGGGTCAGATTGTCGCGGATCATGACGGCGGTGAAGATCTCGAAGGCGAGACCGATCGCGACCGTCGCGCGGACCGGCAGCAGCCGCGCCGCGACGAAGCCGATCGTCATCGCCACCGTGTCCGACACCGAGTTGAGCACGCTGTCGCCGGAATAGCCCTGCGCCAGGGCCTGCTCGCGGTAGCGCGCGATCACCGGCGGCGAGTTCTCGAGGAGCTCCCAGGAGACCTCGAGCCCGAGCGCGATCGCCAGGGCCGCGAGGAGGGGGAGGCGCGGCAGGACGAGGCGCGTGGCGCCGTAGAAGATCATCCCGTGCAGCACGTGGCTGAACGTGTACCAGTCGGTCAGCTGCTGCGAATTCTCCGGCCCCAGCACCACCCCGGTCCAGAACCGGACGACGCCGCAGGTGCAGATCCACGGCTGGCCCATGAGATGGAGCACCAGCGCCTGGACGGCGGCGAAGGCGGCGAGGAGGGCGAGAAGCCCGGCCGGGGAGAGGCGGGAGGGGGAGGGTGCGTCGGTCATCGGCGTCTCGAAGGGTCGAAGGCGGAGGTGGTCGCGAGCGGCCGAGGGCGCGTGCCGACGGCGCCGGTCGCGCGGGAGACGCATGCTGAGGCTCGCGCCGCCGCGATGCAAGCGGTCGGTGAGGGCGGTTCGGGCGGGAGAATCGGCCCGTCTTCCGCTTTTTGCGCTTGTTCTTCGGGCCTCCCGCGCTTAAGAAGCGCCACCACGGCGGGTTCGGGCCCGGGCCGCGCTCACGCGCGTTCGCTCTCCCGCCCCACCCCGATGATCGATCACGAAACCAGGACGTCGACCCCCATGCAGGTGACCGAAACCCTCTCCGAGGGCCTGAAGCGCGAACTCTCCATCACGGTCCCGGCCGCCGATCTCGTCGGTCGCCTCGACAAGCGCCTCGCCGAGATCAAGGACACCGTCCGCATCAACGGCTTCCGTCCCGGCAAGGTTCCGACCGCTCACCTCAAGCGCCTCGTCGGCGCCCAGGAGATGGCGCGCATCGTCGACGAGGTGATCGGCGAATCGATCCGCGAAGTGGTCGAGGGCCGCGGCGAGCGTCCGGCGCTGAACCCCGACGTCGCGCTGGCCGAGGGCTGCGCCGCCGAGGCGGTCGTCGCCGGCGACGCCGATCTCGTCTTCACCGCCGCCTACGAGCTGCTGCCGAACTTCGAGATCGCCGACTGGTCGGCGATCGAGGTCGAGCGCGCCGTCGTCCCGGTCAAGGACGAGGAGGTCGAGGAGCGGCTGAAGCAGATCGCCGAGGGCAACCGTCCCTTCGCCGACAAGGCCGAGGGCGAGGCCGCCGCGACCGGCGACCGCGTCAAGATCGACTTCGTCGGCACGATCGAGGGCGTGCCCTTCGACGGCGGCTCGGCCGAGGGCGTCGACCTCGTGCTCGGCTCCAACCAGTTCATCCCCGGCTTCGAGGACCAGCTCGTCGGCGCCAAGGTCGGTGACGAGGTCGTGGTGAAGGTCTCCTTCCCCGAGGACTACGCCGCCGCTCATCTCGCCGGCAAGCCGGCCGAATTCGCCTGCAAGGTGACCGCGATCGCCGCTCCGGGCGAACTGGTGATCGACGACGAGTGGGCCTCCAAGCTCGGCATCGACAGCCTCGACAAGCTGCGCGAGATCATCAAGGAGCAGATCGGCGCCCAGTACGCCGGCGCCACCCGCGCCAAGGTCAAGCGCGCGCTCCTCGACAAGCTCGACGAGCAGTACACCTTCGACCTGCCGGAGAAGCTGGTCGAGGGCGAGTTCGAGAACATCTGGAACCAGGCCCAGGCCGAACTCCAGCAGACCGGCAAGACCTTCGCCGACGAGGGCACCACCGAGGACGAGGCCAAGGCCGACTATCGCAAGATCGCGACCCGTCGCGTCCGTCTCGGCCTGGTCTTGTCGGAAGTGGGCGAGAAGCGCGAGGTGAAGGTGACGGACGAGGAAGTCCAGCGCGCCCTCATCGAGCGCGTGCGCCAGTTCCCCGGCCAGGAGAAGCAGGTGTTCGACTACTACCGTTCGAACGCCATGGCGCTCGCCTCGCTGCGCGCCCCGATCTTCGAGGAGAAGGTGATCGACCTCATCCTCGCCGAGGTCAAGGTGACCGACAAGGAAGTGACCGCCGAGGAGCTTCTCGCGGAGACCGAGGAGGCCTGATCGGCCCCGATTCGCGAGCGGCTACGTCTCGCCGAACCGTCACGAGACCCGCCCCCCTGGGGCGGGTCTTTCGTTTTCGGGATGCGCCCGAGCCTTCGTCTCGCCATGAAACGAGTTGAGGGTCAGAGGCTTGGGTCGGCGTTGACGATATTTCCCCGGCTTCGGGGACGCGTCGTCCGCGCCCCTTCCCGACGGGGCCTCGAGGCTATATGTATCGAGAAAAGGGGGGCGGAAGCCTCCGACGTCGCGCGTTCCCACGTCCCGCGACCATGGTTGAGGGTCCGGCCTTCACCCCGTGACGATCGGGGTGGCGCCGCAGTGAAGTCGAAAGGTCTGGTGAGACGATGATGGATGCCGTCGACGTCGAGATGAACATGCTGGTGCCGATGGTGGTCGAGACCACCAACCGCGGCGAGCGCGCCTACGACATCTATTCGCGTCTCCTCAAGGAGCGCATCATCTTCGTCACGGGTCCGATCGAGGACTACATGGCGACGCTGATCTGCGCCCAGCTCCTGTTCCTGGAGGCGGAGAACCCGACCAAGGAAATCGCCATGTACATCAACTCGCCGGGCGGTTCCGTCACGGCGGGTCTGGCGATCTACGACACGATGCAGTTCATCAAACCGGCGGTCTCCACGCTGTGCATCGGTCAGGCCGCCTCGATGGGCTCGCTCCTGCTCGCCGCCGGCGAGAAGGGCCAGCGCTTCTGTCTGCCCAACTCGCGGGTCATGGTGCATCAGCCCTCGGCCGGCTTCCGTGGTCAGGCCTCCGACATCGCCATCCGCGCCCAGGAGATCCTGTCGCTGAAGGCGCGTCTGAACGAGATCTACGTGACCCATACCGGCCAGACGCTCGACGCCATCCACGAGGCGCTGGAGCGCGACAACTTCATGACCGCCGACGGCGCCAAGGCCTTCGGTCTGGTCGACGACGTGATCACCAGCCGTGCCGTCCTCGAGGCCGCGGCCGGTTGATCCCGTTCCGCGCGGGCCCAGGCCCGCGCGCGAGTGCCGACGCGGGATCCCGGCAGATCCCGTTCCTGGCACGATCATCGCATCGGGAACCCCCGATGCATGAAGTCCGATCGGAATTGTCGGTGGTCCGACAGGACGTACACGAGAGAAGAAAGGCGCGGTAATCGTCGTCGTGAAGGCCTCGTCCGGCCCCGGTCTCGATCGAGAGGCGAGGGGCGGTGAGCAATGCAGACGGGGAAAGGGCGGGGGCGTCGTTAAGACGGTCTTGATCTCGACCCGGCTAACATGTTCGCATGACGAAGGTCGAACCCGGAGATCCCTCGCCCCTGCGATGCGAGATCCCCTGGAGGATTCGAGGCGACTGTCCCTCGGATCGAACGAACGAACGACCGCGAGACGGGGTTGGCGATGAGCAAGGTCACCGGAAGCGACACCAAGAACACCCTCTACTGCTCGTTCTGCGGCAAGTCGCAACACGAAGTGCGCAAGCTGATCGCCGGGCCCACGGTGTTCATCTGCGACGAATGCGTCGAATTGTGCATGGACATCATCCGTGAGGAGAACAAGTCCTCGCTGGTGAAGTCGCGTGACGGGATCCCGACGCCGCGCGAGATCCGCAAGGTGCTCGACGACTACGTCATCGGTCAGGAACACGCCAAGAAGGTCCTGTCGGTCGCGGTTCACAACCACTACAAGCGGTTGAACCACGCCTCCAAGAACAACGACGTGGAGCTGGCGAAGTCGAACGTCCTGCTGATCGGCCCGACCGGCACCGGCAAGACGCTGCTCGCCCAGACCCTCGCCCGCATCCTCGACGTGCCCTTCACCATGTCGGACGCGACGACGCTGACGGAAGCCGGCTATGTCGGCGAGGACGTCGAGAACATCATCCTGAAGCTGCTGCAGTCGGCCGACTACAACGTCGAGCGGGCCCAGCGCGGCATCGTCTACATCGACGAGGTCGACAAGATCTCCCGCAAGTCCGACAACCCCTCGATCACCCGTGACGTCTCGGGTGAGGGCGTGCAGCAGGCCCTGCTGAAGATCATGGAAGGCACGGTCGCCTCCGTGCCGCCCCAGGGCGGCCGCAAGCATCCGCAGCAGGAGTTCCTCCAGGTCGACACGACCAACATCCTGTTCATCGTCGGCGGCGCCTTCGCCGGCCTCGACCGGATCATCTCCGATCGCGGCCGTGGCACCTCGATCGGCTTCAAGGCCAAGGTCCAGGCCCCGGAAGACCGCCGCACCGGCGCCATCTTCCGTGAGGTCGAGCCCGAGGATCTGGTCAAATTCGGCCTGATCCCCGAGTTCATCGGCCGTCTGCCGATCATCGCGACGCTGGAGGACCTCGACGAGGCCGCCCTGGTCGAGATCCTGACCGCGCCGAAGAACGCGCTCGCCCGCCAGTATCAGCGTCTGTTCGAGATGGAAGGCGTCGAGCTGGTCTTCACCGACGAGGCGATGAAGGCGATCGCCCGCAAGGCGATCGAACGCAAGACCGGCGCGCGCGGCCTGCGCTCGATCCTCGAGGGCATCCTGCTCGAGACCATGTTCGAGCTGCCGGGCCTGAAGGGCGTCAAGGAGATCGTGATCTCTCCGGAAGTCGTCACCGGCAATGCCCGTCCGCTCTACACCTACGAGGACGAGACCGAGGAAGAGGCGTCGGCCTGATCGCCGCCTCCTCCGTACGGCATCGAACCCACCGACGGCCCGCGCTCGCGCGGGCCGTTCGCGTTTCGGCGAGGTCGCGACCCGGCGAGTGCCGCGGCCCGCCCGTCGCCCCGATCAGCCGTCGAGCGACTTCCGCCCGATCCACAGCACCCGCCAGTTCTCCCGGAACCCGCCGAGGTGATCGATCGGTGGTTTGTTGGAGGCATGGCTGCCGCGATGGTCGGCCCGGCGGCGGGTGAGGTCGTAGCCCTTCACCACCGTCGTCGCGCGCCCGGTCCGGGTGAAGAGATATTCGAGCCCCTGCGCCGAATAGCGCCAGTAGTCGACCGGGCTCGGATGATAGCGATAGGCGAAGAGCGTGCGATGGATCATCAGCCCGCCCGGCTTGGTGATGCGGATGCATTCCCTCGCCGCTTCCCAGGGCTCGCGCACGTGCTCGAACACGTCCATCGAGAACACGACGTCGAAACTGTCGTCCGGGATCTGCGGACAGGCGCAGATGTCGCCGACGAGCACGGTGCCGGCGCGCGGTGCGATGTCCATCGCGTGATAGTCGTAGCCCTCGGCGAAGCCGGCGCGCTCCGACCGCCGCGCCCCGACGTCGAGGAACGACGGCGCCGGCAGGCCCGCGGCGCGTTTCTCCGCCGCCTCGCGCGCCAGGATCTCGCCGATCAGACGCCCGCTGTCGCCGAGAATGTCGATGCCCGGCGCGTGGGTCCGGAAATAGGGGAGGCGGCCGAAGGTGTTGGAAAAGACGAAATGTGAGAACCAGGTCTGGAACTGCGCGAACCTGGAGACTGACATCCGGTATTTCTCCGTCGTCGCCGAATCCATTGCCGCCCTTTCGACCTTCGCCTCCCGCCCCACCGTGGACGCATGGCCACGCGGGATCGCCCCCGCGGAGCCTTCGAGACGGGAGCGACGATCGCATGGGGTGGGGCGCGCTTCAAGCACGCACGGCGCGGATGGAAACGTCGCCGACACATTGCGAGACCCGGCCCGAGCGCGCGCCACTTCGTCTGTGAGCGGTCCCGACTCGCGCCGATGCGCCGGCACGCGCGACCGTTCCACCCTCCTTCCACGGGGGCGCGATGCCGTAGGACCCTGCTCGGACCATTGACGTCATTGAGGAATTCACCATGTCGGGGAGGTCTTCGGCACTGCGGGGAGCGAGCCTTGACTAAGGGCGGGCGGGTAGCCACCTAATGGAGGAACGGTGCGGTCGCAGGAGTACTGGCCCTCTGGCGCTCGAGGAGCGGGGAGGGCCGGTTCGTCCGATCGGAACGGCGGATGGCGCGGATCCTGCTTCAGGAAAATGCCCATCCGACGGGTCGCGAACGGCGGGTGCCGATCCGGTGTCGGAATCGGGGCGCGAGGACGCGACCGATGGCGCGACGCCGAGGCGAGAGAGGACGAGACGATGACCGACGAAACCACCACTTCCGCACCGGCCCCGGCCGGCGCCGACGTCTATGCGGTCCTGCCGCTGCGCGACATCGTGGTGTTCCCCCACATGATCGTGCCGTTGTTCGTCGGCCGCGAGAAGTCGATCCGCGCCCTCGAACAGGTGATGAAGGCCGACAAGCAGATCCTGCTCGCCACGCAGAAGAACGCCGCCGACGACGATCCGTCGACCGACGACATCTATCGCATCGGCACCCTGGCGAGTGTGCTCCAACTCCTGAAGCTGCCCGACGGCACCGTCAAGGTTCTGGTCGAGGGCGCCTCGCGCGCCGAGATCGTCGCCTTCGGTGATCGCGCCGACATCTTCGAGGCGTCCGTGCGCGTCGTCGACGAGATCGCGGCCGACCCGGTCGAACTCGAGGCGCTCGGCCGCTCGGTCGTCGCCGAGTTCGAGAACTACGTGAAGCTGAACAAGAAGGTGTCGCCGGAAGTGCTCGGCACCGTGACCCAGATCACGGATCACTCCAAACTCGCCGACACCATCGCCTCGCACCTCGCGGTGAAGATCCCCGAGAAGCAGGAGCTGCTCGGCGTCCTCTCCGTCGCCGAACGCCTCGAGAAGGTGCTCGGCTTCATGGAGAGCGAGATCTCCGTGCTCCAGGTGGAGAAGCGAATCCGCTCGCGCGTTAAGCGCCAGATGGAGAAGACCCAGCGCGAGTACTATCTCAACGAGCAGATCAAGGCGATCCAGAAGGAACTCGGCGACGGCGAGGACGGCCGCGACGAGATCGCCGAGCTCGAGGAGCGCATCGCCAAGACCAAGCTCAACAAGGAGGCCCGTGAAAAGGCCACCGGCGAGGTCAAGAAGCTGCGCCAGATGTCGCCCATGTCGGCGGAAGCCACCGTGGTGCGCAACTATCTCGACTGGCTGCTCGGCATCCCCTGGGCCAAGAAGTCGAAGCTGAAGCAGGATCTCGCCTTCGCCCAGGCGATCCTCGACGACGACCACTATGGCCTCGACAAGGTCAAGGAGCGCATCGTCGAGTATCTCGCGGTTCAGTCGCGCGGCACCAAGCTGAAGGGACCGATCCTCTGCCTCGTCGGCCCTCCGGGCGTCGGCAAGACCTCGCTCGGCAAGTCGATCGCCAAGGCGACCGGCCGCGAGTTCGTGCGCGTGTCGCTCGGCGGCGTGCGCGACGAGGCCGAGATCCGGGGGCACCGCCGCACCTACATCGGCTCGATGCCCGGCAAGGTCATCCAGTCGATGCGCAAGGCGAAGAAGTCCAACCCGCTCTTCCTGCTCGACGAGATCGACAAGATGGGCCAGGACTTCCGCGGCGATCCGTCGTCGGCCCTGCTCGAGGTGCTCGATCCGGAACAGAACTCCACCTTCATGGACCATTACCTCGAGGTCGAATACGACCTCTCGGACGTGATGTTCGTGACCACGGCGAACACGCTGAACATCCCGGCGCCGCTGATGGACCGCATGGAGATCATCCGCATCGCCGGCTACACCGAGGACGAGAAGGTCGAGATCGCCCGCAAGCACCTGCTGCCGAAGACCATGAAGGATCACGGTCTGAAGGAGGGCGAGTTCACCATCTCCGACGAGGCGCTGCGCGAGACCATCCGCACCTATACGCGGGAAGCCGGCGTGCGCAATCTCGAGCGTGAGCTGGCCACCCTCTGCCGCAAGGTCACCAAGGATCTGGTGATGGGCACGGTGATCAAGGTCGACGTCGACAAGGTGAAGCTCGAGGCCTATCTCGGCGTGCCGCGCTTCCGCCACGGCGAGGCCGAGGTCGACGATCAGGTCGGCGTGGTCACGGGTCTCGCCTGGACCGAGGTCGGCGGCGAATTGCTGACGATCGAGGCGGTCACCATGCCCGGCAAGGGCCGCATGACGGTGACCGGCAATCTGCGCGACGTGATGAAGGAATCGATCTCGGCGGCGGCGTCCTACGTCCGCTCGCGCGCGCTCGATTTCGGCATCGAGCCGCCGTTGTTCGAGAAGCGCGACGTGCACGTTCACGTGCCGGAGGGCGCCACCCCGAAGGACGGCCCCTCGGCGGGCACCGCGATGGCCACCTGCATCGTCTCGGTGCTGACCGGCATCCCGGTCCACCACGACGTCGCGATGACCGGCGAGGTGACCCTGCGCGGTCGCGTCCTGCCGATCGGCGGCCTCAAGGAGAAGCTGCTGGCGGCGTTGCGCGGCGGCATCAAGAAGGTGCTGATCCCGGCCGAGAACGCCAAGGATCTCGCCGAGATCCCGGAGAACGTGAAGTCGGGTCTCGAGATCGTGCCCGTCTCGCGCATGGACGAGGTGCTCGGCCACGCTCTGACTCGGATGCCCGAGCGCATCGAGTGGGAGGAGCCGACCACCCCGGCCAAGACCGCCGAGGACGACGCCTCGGCGATCACGGCGCACTGAGCCGACGATTCGAGCTCTTCTCAGAAAACCCCGCGGGAGACGCTCCCGCGGGGTTTTGCGTAGGCGGTCGCGGATCGGCGGTGGGGCTCGGATGGTCGCTTCTGCGATTTCGGTCGAAAATTCGCGCCCTTCTGCGAAAAACCCCTTGCGAAGCGCCGTTTTTCGGGGCTTGTGGCGCGTGTCCCGCTCGAACCGAGACCGACCCCGGTCGGCGACGCGCGGGAAGAGGTCGTCGAGGTCGACCCGGCCGGGTGGCCGGGGATCGAGGCGGCACCAGAGATCGGCGACCGACGGCTCGTGCCGTCCACCAACGATGAACGAAGGACTTGAGACGATGAACAAGAACGACCTGATCGCGGAAGTCGCCAGCAAGACCGGCCAGACCAAGGTTGCCGCCGGCGAGGCCGTCGAGGCCGTCTTCGACGCGATCACGGCCGCCCTCGCGAAGGGCGACGACGTGAAGATCGCCGGCTTCGGCAACTTCGTCGTCGCGACCCGCGCCGCGTCCGAAGGCCGCAACCCGCGCACCGGCGAGACCATCGCCATTCCGGAGCAGAAGGCGCCGAAGTTCCGCGCCGGCAAGGCTCTGAAGGATTCGGTCAACGCCTGATCCGGCGGATCGACGAGACTTCGGCCTCGCCCGACCTCGGCGAGGCCGTTTTCGTCCCGAAGGCGGCGGCTCCTGGCGGGTCGCGCCCTCGCCGAAGGGACGGTGACGAGCCGCCCCGGCTCTCGGCCTCCTGCGGGATACGACCGAGACCGGCCCGGTTCGCGACGGATCGGGATCATCAGACCCCGGGTCCGACCTCCGCCCGCCCGGACGGAGGCGATGGGCGGTTAGCTCAGCGGTAGAGCGACGGTTTTACACGCCGTTGGTCGGGGGTTCGATCCCCTCACCGCCCACCATTCGTCAATGAAATCCGTGGATGTTCCGACTTCGGTCGCTGCGCTTCGTGGCGCGGTCGCGATTGCCGACGGTCTTCTGCGCCGGGTGGCTCCCTTCGCGACGGCGGTCGCCCAGGAGTGGATCGGGCTCGGGCCGGTTCGAGAGATCCACGAGTTCCACTCTGCCGGGGTTGTGGAATCTGCCTGACTCATTCCTAATGGTGGTGGGAGGGGGTCGGCATCATGTTCCACGCCCATTCGCTACCGGGGCGCCCGGAGTCCGAGTGGCAGCCGCTCTCGGACCATCTGACGGCCGTGTCGGAGCTCGCCGCGGACGCCGCGGGCAAATTCGGAGCCGCCGGCGCCGGCGCCTGGGCCGGACGCCTCCACGATCTCGGCAAATACACCGAGGCCTATCAGCGACGGATCCGAGGCACCGGCCCCAAGGTCGATCACGCGTCCGCCGGCGCGCGCATGCTGGTGGAACTCGCGACCGCCGCCACGACCCGGACGGCGGAACTCGACCGGCTCGTGGCGCGGATCGTCGCCCATGCGATCGCCGGTCACCACACCGGACTTCCCGATAGTCTGGGAACGGCGGGCGCGCTCGCGGAGCGGATGACGAACGATCTCGCAGCGCTCGATCCGGTGTGGCGCGAGGAGATCGCAACGGAGCCGCCACGGCTCTGGCCCGATCTCGATTTCCGCGACCCCGGTGTGCGCGACGGCGCGCTCGCCTTCTTCGGTCGCATGGTCTTCTCGGCGCTGGTCGATGCGGATTGGCGCGATACCGAAGCCTTCTATGCCCGGGCCGAAGGGCGGGCGATCGATCGCGATTGGCCGAAGCTCGGGACCGTGGTCGATGGGCTTCTCGCCCGCTTCGACGCGCACATGGGCAGCCTCGCCGGCCCGGAGTCGGGGACGCCGCTGAATATGCTGCGAGCGGAAATCCTCGCCCATGTCCGCGCCGGCGCGGGAAGGGAGCCGGGCCTCTTCACGCTGACGGTGCCGACCGGCGGCGGCAAGACGCTCGCCTCGCTCGCCTTCGCGTTGGAGCACGCCAGGCGCCTCGGCCTCGACCGGATCGTCTACGCCATCCCCTTCACCTCGATCATCGAGCAGACCGCCGCCGTCTTCCGAGACGTGCTCGGCGACGACATGGTGCTGGAGCACCATTCGTCGCTCGACGAGACGAAGTTCGTCGATCCGGAATCCCGCGACAAGTTGCGTCTCGCCATGGAGGATTGGGCGGCGCCGGTGGTGGTGACCACCAACGTCCAGCTCTTCGAGAGCCTCTGGTCGCACAAGCCGTCGCGCTGCCGCCGCCTCCACAATCTCGCCCGAGCGGTGATCGTGCTCGACGAGGCTCAGACCATTCCGTTGCACGTGCTGCGCCCCTGCGTCGCGGCGATCCGCGAATTGGCGGCGCGGTACGGGTCGAGCGTGGTCCTGTGCACCGCGACCCAGCCGGCGCTCGACGCGGAGCGGTTCGAGGGGGGGCTCGCGCTGGGGCCGGGGCGGGAACTGGCGCCCGATCCGGCGCGGCTGCACCGCGCCCTCGTTCGCGTCCGGCTCGAGCGCGTCGGCGATCTCGACGACGAGGCGCTGCTCGATGCTCTCGAGGGTGTGGCGCAGGGACTGGTGGTGGTCAACAGTCGTGCTCATGCGCTGGCGCTGTGGCGGGCGGCGCGGGCGCGCGGGCTCACCGGCGTCGTTCATCTCTCCACCCGTCGCCACGCCCGAGACCGCCAGACGGCCCTCGCCGCGATCCGCGTGGCCTTGAAGACCGGGGCTCCCTGCCGTCTGATCGCCACCTCGCTGGTGGAGGCCGGGGTCGACATCGACTTCCCGCGCGTCTGGCGGGCGGAGGCCGGGCTCGACCAGATCGTCCAGGCCGCCGGCCGCTGCAATCGCGAGGGCAAGAACCCGGTCGAGGAGAGCATCGTCACCGTCTTCCGCGCGCCCGATCATCCGTCGCCGCGCGAGATCCGGAGCTTCGCCGCCGATCTCGGCCGGATCGCGGATCGCCACGACGATCTGACGGCACCGGCGGCGATCGCCGACTATTTCGGCGAGGTCTATTGGCGCAAGGGTGCCGATCTCGACCGCGATCACGTGCTCGAGGCCTTTCGCCTCTCCGGCCGCGAGCCGGATTTCTGCTACCGCACGGTGGGGGAGAGGTTCCGTCTCGTCGAGAGCGAGATGTCGCCGGTGATCGTGCCGACCGACGAGGCCGCGCGCGCGGTGATCCGGGCGCTCGCCGCCGAGAATCCGATCCCGCCGGGTGTCGGCGCGCGTCGCCTTCAGCCCTGGCTGGTCCAGGTGCCGCGCAAGGCCTTCGGCGAACTGGTCGCGCTCGGTCACGTCCGTTTCGTGCGGGAGGACCGCTGGGAGCAGCAGTTCGCGGAGCTGATCACGTCGCGCCTCTATGATCCGGATTGTGGCCTTCTGTGGGAGGAGGCCGGCGACCTGGGCCTCGATCGGGCGATCATATGACTGTTCATGTAGAATAAGGTACTTGAAGTTTATAAGTGTCAGAGCTATCTCTCGGAGTATGGTGAGCTCCAGGGGATTCTGATGCGTGCACCTACCTTGACTGAGATTGAGAGAGTGGTGGCCCTCGCGGTCAGTGTGGTCGCTATCGGCCAGGCGCTTCGCGGTGTGGTGGCCTCAATGTTCGGGTGGTAATGAGGTGCTGGCTCGCTCCCGGTCGCTAGTATCTTGGTGCTAGTGTGGATAGAAATAAGTAACGAAACTCTACTTGAACGCGATCTTGATTCGCGCAAGATGGGGGCGGGCCACCATGCCTTTCGGCGTCAGACTGCGGGTTTCGGGCGATCACGCCTGTTTCACCCGGCCGGAGATGAAGGTCGAGCGCGTCTCCTACGACGTGATGACGCCGTCGGCGGCGCGCGGGATTCTCGAGGCGATCCATTGGAAGCCGGCGATCCGCTGGGTGGTCGATGCGATCCATGTGTTGAAGCCGATCCGCTTCCAATCGATCCGCCGCAACGAGGTCGGCCACAAGGCGCCGGTCGCCTCGATCCGCAAGGCGATGAACGCCGGCAGCGTCGAGGGTCTGGTCCTGCGCGTCGACGAGGATCGCCAACAGCGCGCGGCGACCGTCCTCGTCGGGGTCGACTATGTGATCGAGGCGCATTTCGAGATGACGAAACGCGCCGGTCCCGAGGACAACGCGGGCAAGCACCTCGACACGTTCAATCGGCGCGCCGCGCGTGGCCAGTGTTTCCATCAGCCCTGCCTCGGCACGCGCGAGTTCCCCGCACGCTTTTCGCCGATCCCGCCGGACGAGCCGCTGCCGCCCGCGATCGCGGAGACGCGCGACCTCGGCTTCATGCTCTGGGACATCGATCACGCCGGCGATCGAGCCTCGCTGTTCTTCCGGGCGCGGCTCGAGAACGGCATCGTTCGCGTACCTGCGCCGAACTCCGAGGAGATCCGCCGATGAGTGTGCTGGCCTCCCTGGTCGACGCCTACGAGCGCCTGGAGACGCGCGACGAGGTGCCCCCCTACGGCTTCTCGAGTGAGAAGATCGGATTCCTGATCCCGCTGCGCGAGGACGGCACCCCGTGCCCGCCGATCGATCTGCGTGTCGGCGAAGGCAAGAAGAGGCAGGCGCCGACGATGCGGGTGCCGCAGCCTTCCAAGCGCACCTCCGGCGTCGCTCCCACTACCTTCTGGGACAAGACGTCCTACGCCCTCGGCGTCACCGCCGGGGAGGGGCGTCGGACGGCGGAGGAACACGCCGCGTTTCGCGGGCGGCATCTGGCCCTCTTCGCGGAGACGGACGACGCGGGCCTTCTCGCCCTGCGCCGGTTCCTCGAGGCCTGGCGACCGGAGGATTTCGCCCGGCTCGGATGGCCGGAGGAGATGAAGGACCAGAACGTCGTCTTCGCGCTGGAGTCCGAGCGGATCGGGCCGAAGAGCACGACGATCTGCGTGCACGACCGCCCGGCCGCCAAGGCTCTCTGGGCTCGGATCGCGACGGAGGGCGAGAAGACCTTCTCCGCCTGTCTGGTCACCGGCGAACACGGGCCGGTGGCCCGCCTCCATCCGGCGATCAAGGGTGTGTGGGGCGCGCAGTCTTCGGGTGCCTCGCTGGTCTCGTTCAATCTCGACGCCTTCACCTCCTACGGCCACGAGCAGGGCGACAACGCGCCGGTCTCGGAAGCCGCGGCCTTCGCCTATACGAGCGCGCTCAATCGCTTTCTGGAAAGGGACAGTGGCCATCGCATCCAGATCGGCGATGCCTCGACGGTCTTCTGGGCCGACGCGCGCGACGCGGAGGCGGCCACGGAGGCGGAGGATCTCTTCGCCGAGATGCTCGGCGAGACCAGGATCGACGAGAAGACCGAGGCGAAGAAGGTCGGGGCGATCCTGAAGGCGCTCCGCGCGGGACGGCCGCTCGCCGACATCCGCCCCGCGCTCCCCGAAGGCGTCCGCTTCCACGTCCTCGGCCTCGCCCCCAACGCGGCCCGTCTTTCGGTGCGGTTCTATCTCGAGGACGACTTCGGTGTGATCGGCAGTCGTTGGCTCGCCCATCTCGAACGCATGCGGATCGAGCCGCCGCCGAAGGATCCGCTGCCGTCCATGTGGCGTCTCCTGATCGAGACGGCGGCGCTGCGCAAGAGCGAGAACATCGCTCCCAATCTCGCGGGGGAATGGCTGCGCGCCATCCTCTCCGGCACCCACTATCCGCTGACCTTGATGTCGTCGCTCATCACACGGATGCGCGCCGATCACGACGTCGACGCCCATCGCGTCGGCATTCTGAAATCCGTTCTCCTCGAGAACTTCGGAAAGGAGGTTCCGGTGGCCCTCGACATCAACGAGCGCGATTCCGGCTATCTGCTCGGTCGGCTCTTCGCGGCTTACGAGTATGCCCAGACCCAGGCGCTGCCGAGCCTGAACGCGACGATCCGCGACAAGTATTACGGTACGGCCTCCGCCAGTCCGCGCGCGGTCTTCCCGCTCCTGCAGCGTTCGGCGACCCATCACCTCGCCAAGCTGCGCAAGGAAAAACCGGGGTTGGCCACCGTGCTCGATCGCCGCATCGGCGAGATCTTCGACGTGGCCGATCCGCGCGCCCTGTTCGTGCCGACGCTCAACGCAGCGCGTCAGTCGATGTTCGCCGTCGGCTACTACCACCAGAAGAACGACTTCTATCGGCCGCGCTCCGATGCGTCCGCCGCCCCCGCTGCCCAGGAGACGCTCTGATGACCGCGCTCACCCGACGCCACGACTTCGTCTTCTTCTTCGACGTCCAGAACGGCAATCCCAACGGTGATCCCGACGCGGGCAATCTGCCGCGCCTCGATCCGGAGACCAATCTCGGCCTCGTCTCCGACGTCAGCCTGAAGCGCAAGGTCCGCAACTACGTCGAACTGGCGCGCGGCGACGTGCCCGGCTTCCACATCTACGTCTCGGAAGGCGCCATCCTCAACGAGAAGCATCGCGAGGCCTACGCGGCAATACGGTCCGGCGACGCGAAGGTGGCGACCGACAAGAAGCTCAATCCGAAGAGCGACGACGAGGCCCGCGCGCTCACCGCCTTCATGTGCGCCAACTTCTTCGACGTGCGCACCTTCGGCGCGGTGATGTCGACCGGCATCAACTGCGGTCAGGTCCGCGGGCCGGTGCAATTGGCCTTTGCCCGCTCGATCGAGCCGATCGTCCCGCTCGAGATCTCGATCACCCGCATGGCTGCGACCTCGGCCGAGGAGAAGGAGAAACGCGCGGACGGGTCCGACGGCGACGAGCGCACCGACAATCGCACCATGGGCCGCAAATACATCGTGCCCTACGCTCTCTACCGGGTGCACGGCTTCGTCTCCGCCAAGCTCGCCGAGCGAACCGGCTTCTCGGAGGAAGACCTCGATCTTCTCCTCGAGGCGGTGGCGAGCCTGTTCGAACACGATCGATCCGCCGCGCGTGGCGAGATGGCGGCGCGCCGCCTCGTCGTCTTCCGCCACGACACCGCCCTCGGACGAGCGGCCGCGCACGATCTCTTCGAGCGCATCCGGGTCGGCCGAGTCTCCGGCGACGACGTCTGGCCGATCGGCGATCCGCGCCTCGACAATCTGCCTCCGGCGCGCTCCTTCGCCGATTATCGCATCACCATCGACGAATCCGACCTTCCCGAGGGTGTCGAGATCCTGAAGCGCCTGTGAGGCCGAGCGGGAGAGCGAGCCATGGACGACGACGGCGATCCTCTCCCGCTCTCCGCCCTGCAACACATGGTCTATTGCCCGCGTCAGGCGGCCTTGATCCATGTCGAGAGGCTGTGGGAGGAGAACCGCCTCACGGCCGAGGGGCGCATCCTGCACACCAATGCCGACGAGCCCGGCGCGAAGCGCCGCGCCGGCATTCGCCGCGTGACGGCGCTGCCCTTGCGCAGTCGCCGCCTCGGTGTCGCCGGTGTGGCCGATCTCGTCGAGTTTCATCGCGCCGCGAAGGGCGAGCCGGAGACGGCCTTGCCGGTCGAGTTCAAGCGTGGGCGCCCGAAGCTCCATCGGGCCGACGAGGTGCAACTCTGTGCCCAGGCGATGGCCCTCGAGGAGGCGCTCGGGCGGCCCGTGCCCGAGGGCGCCCTGTTCTATGCCGAAACCCGCCGTCGTCTCGTCGTGCCGATCGACGACGGCCTCCGCCGCGAGACGATCGCGACCGCCGAGGCGCTCGCCGCCATGGTGGCCTCGGGGCGGACGCCGGCGGCCGTTTGGCGCGCCGATCGCTGCCGTGCCTGTTCGCTCCTCGAGCTCTGCCGCCCGAAGGCCGGCGCCCGCTCGGCCGCAGCGTGGCTGCGCGATCGGATCGCCGAAACGCTCGATCCCGCGCCGGGAGTGGGGGAGGAGAGGCCGTGAAGAAGCTGCTCAACACGCTCTACGTCACCACCGAGGGGGCGGCCCTCACCAAGGACGGTGAGAACGTGGTGGTGTCGATCGAGGGCGCGGAGCGGATGCGGGTGCCGCTCCACATGCTCGCCTCGCTCGTCGTCTTCGGGGCGATCGTCCTGTCGCCGCCGTTGATTCAAGCCTGCGCGGCGGCCGGGATCACGATGGTTCTCCTCGACCGCGCCGGACGCTTCCAGGCGCGTATCGAAGGCCCGGTGAGCGGCAACGTGCTGCTGCGACGGGCGCAATATCGGGCGGCGGAGGCGCCGGAGGCGATCGTCCGTGGCGTCGTCTGCGGCAAGATCGCCAACCAGCGCGCCGTTCTGCAACGCGCCTTGCGCGATCACGGCGACGACACGGCGCCCGAGCACCGTGCCGATCTCGAGGCGACCGTGGAGAAACTCGCCCGCCTCCTGCGCCGGGTCGCGCTCGCGCCGGCGACGCTCGACGAATTGCGCGGCCACGAGGGCGATGCGGCGCGCGCCTATTTCTCGGTGTTCGACCGCCTGTTGCGCTCCCCCGACGCGGAGATCCGCTTCGAGGGGCGATCGAGGCGCCCGCCGCTCGACCCCGTCAACGCGTTGCTTTCTTTCCTCTATACGCTCCTCGCGCATGATTGCCGCTCGGCGGCGGAAGGCGTCGGCCTCGATCCGGCGGTCGGATTTCTCCATCGCGATCGCCCGGGCCGTCCCGGCCTCGCGCTCGATCTGATGGAGGAGCTGCGGCCGGTTCTCGCCGATCGTCTCGCTCTGTCGCTGCTCAATCGGCGCCAGTTGCGCGCGCGCGACTTCGAGCGGCGCGACGGCGGCGCGGTTCTGCTCGGTGACGAAGGCCGCAAGACGGTGTTGACCGCCTGGGTGGAGCGCAAGAAGGAGGAGCGCCGGCACCCGTTCCTCGACGAAGTCGCGCCGCTGGGCCTCGTGCCGCATCTCCAGGCGCAACTGCTCGCCCGCCATCTGCGGGGGGATCTCGACGCCTATCCGCCTTGGCTGTGGAAATGAGCGGACCGGGCCATGCGACGAGGGGGAAGACGCGATGATGGTTCTCGTGACCTACGACGTGAAGACGTCCGATTCCGGTGGCGCCGGTCGGCTGCGCCGGGTCGCCAAGATCTGCCGCGATCATGGCCAGCGCGTGCAGTTCTCCGTCTTCGAGATCGAGGTCGATCCCGCCCGTTGGACGGCGTTGAAGGCGCGGCTCGAAGAGATCATCGACCCGCGGGCGGACAGCCTGCGCTACTATCACCTCGGCGCGAATTGGCGCCGTCGGGTGGAGCACGTGGGCGCCAAGGCGAGCCTCGACCTGAGCGGCGCCCTGATCGTATGACATTGCGCGCACCGCAAGCAGGCATGCCTATCCCGGCAGGTTCGCACCGGCGCTTTTCCGCGCTCGCGACGCCGTTTCACCCCTGCGACGCCATGTGCCCGGCCTCCTACGCCGTCGCCTCGCGCGATCGGCGCGGTTTCCGCCGACGGACGAACGCTCTACGATGAAACGGTCGCCCCCTCACGGGGGCGTGGATCGAAACCGACCAGTCGCGCCACTCCAGCTCCTCCCGCATGAGTCGCCCCCTCACGGGGGCGTGGATCGAAACCCCATCACCACCGAGCTAGAGGGCGGTCGGAATGGTCGCCCCCTCACGGGGGCGTGGATCGAAACGTGTTCGAGCGCGAGGCCGATCTCCTTGGCGATCGTCGCCCCCTCACGGGGGCGTGGATCGAAACACGGAAGCGGTGCGCGTCTCCTCCGAGAAGCGCCGTCGCCCCCTCACGGGGGCGTGGATCGAAACAAGTACACCCGAGAGTGGCTCGACGAGAACTACCGTCGCCCCCTCACGGGGGCGTGGATCGAAACCCTTTGGTCTCGACGATGATCCCGTTGGGAAGCTGTCGCCCCCTCACGGGGGCGTGGATCGAAACGGTCGCGACGGCGATCAGCCGCATGAGCGTCAGCGGTCGCCCCCTCACGGGGGCGTGGATCGAAACACATCGACGCCGGACGGCGCAGAGATCTCATGATCGTCGCCCCCTCACGGGGGCGTGGATCGAAACGGGGTCCATTTGCCGGGCTTGATCTTGATGACGTGTCGCCCCCTCACGGGGGCGTGGATCGAAACGCCATCATGGGGCCTCCTTGCATGATCGTCTCGAGGTCGCCCCCTCACGGGGGCGTGGATCGAAACCAGCATGCGACGTCGTTGGGCGCGGCGGCCGCTCGTCGCCCCCTCACGGGGGCGTGGATCGAAACTGCGCTATACCGGGTTGCGACGCGGTGACGCGGTGTCGCCCCCTCACGGGGGCGTGGATCGAAACACTCTTGTGGGGGCGGCGGACCGAACCGTCGCCATGTCGCCCCCTCACGGGGGCGTGGATCGAAACTCGGCGATGACGAAGACCTCTCCGGTCGCCGTCGTCGCCCCCTCACGGGGGCGTGGATCGAAACCGGCCGAAGGCGGGCGAGGATCTCGCCGAGATCGCGTCGCCCCCTCACGGGGGCGTGGATCGAAACGCCGAGGCGCGCGGCGAGACATGGCCGGTGACGACGGTCGCCCCCTCACGGGGGCGTGGATCGAAACAGTTCATTCGCCATCATGGCCTCCTTGCACGATCGTCGCCCCCTCACGGGGGCGTGGATCGAAACGCGCAAGTACCTGTCGACCGTCGTCCGCTACAACAATGTCGCCCCCTCACGGGGGCGTGGATCGAAACTTCTCGGGAGATACGGTCAACTCGAATACGCTGAAGGTCGCCCCCTCACGGGGGCGTGGATCGAAACGTCGTATCGCCCTGCGCCGCCTGCCACCGCTCCCAGTCGCCCCCTCACGGGGGCGTGGATCGAAACATGTCCGGTGTCAAGGGGCCATACAAAGAGCTTGGTCGCCCCCTCACGGGGGCGTGGATCGAAACCGGAGCGTGGCGCAGTGCCCCGGTCCATCCGCCCTGTCGCCCCCTCACGGGGGCGTGGATCGAAACCGGGTCAACTCGGTGGCGCTCTCCGGCCACTCCCGTCGCCCCCTCACGGGGGCGTGGATCGAAACGGGTCGTCGACACGGACGCCGCCGCGAACGACGGGTCGCCCCCTCACGGGGGCGTGGATCGAAACGATGCCACCAACAAGGTCGAATTCGTCCTCGAACGTCGCCCCCTCACGGGGGCGTGGATCGAAACCATGCGGCGAGATCGACCGAGCGATTGCCCTGCCCGTCGCCCCCTCACGGGGGCGTGGATCGAAACGACGTCGTTCTCACCGGGCCGGGCCCGTGGACATGTCGCCCCCTCACGGGGGCGTGGATCGAAACGATCATCGCCGATTTTCACGAGGCCCTCGCCGACGACGTCGCCCCCTCACGGGGGCGTGGATCGAAACGATCTGTCTCGATCTCATCTATGATCGCGGGGCGTCGCCCCCTCACGGGGGCGTGGATCGAAACGAGTTGCTCGCCCTGCCCGAGGGTGATTTCCCGGGTCGCCCCCTCACGGGGGCGTGGATCGAAACAGGCCCTGGATTGCGAACGGCGTGCGGCGGCCGGCGTCGCCCCCTCACGGGGGCGTGGATCGAAACACACGGAATCCGTCGGGGTTCTTCGGGTAGGTCCGCGTCGCCCCCTCACGGGGGCGTGGATCGAAACTCCCTCGCCGCCGCCATCGAACAGGCGTCGGCGATGGTCGCCCCCTCACGGGGGCGTGGATCGAAACGACCCAACACGCCCCACAGGGGGAGCGTGACTTTGTCGCCCCCTCACGGGGGCGTGGATCGAAACAGGCAGGCGCGAACGTCTTTCTGACGCATCGACGGTCGCCCCCTCACGGGGGCGTGGATCGAAACTGCGTGATCGCGACCGCTACGAAGCCATCGCCGCCGGTCGCCCCCTCACGGGGGCGTGGATCGAAACCCTCGGCTACTCCCGGACGCTCTCTGGTCCGTCTGTCGCCCCCTCACGGGGGCGTGGATCGAAACCACGCCACCGGGCGCCGAAGCCGCCGCCGCCAGACGTCGCCCCCTCACGGGGGCGTGGATCGAAACGAGGTCGTCAAGATCATCCCGGCGGACCCGGGGCGTCGCCCCCTCACGGGGGCGTGGATCGAAACTGGGCGTCCCTGGCAGCGGCCCTGGCGGCGTCCCGTCGCCCCCTCACGGGGGCGTGGATCGAAACCTTGCACGGAGGGATGGCACAAGCTGCTCACCGGCGTCGCCCCCTCACGGGGGCGTGGATCGAAACCAGGGCTCGCCCACCCACCCCACCCACGAGGTTCAGTCGCCCCCTCACGGGGGCGTGGATCGAAACATCATCGCCCAATGCCGCGCCGCTCTGGCACTCCAGTCGCCCCCTCACGGGGGCGTGGATCGAAACGCGGCGATCCGTCCGACCGCCTTGATCGTGATGGTCGCCCCCTCACGGGGGCGTGGATCGAAACCCTCTCCCTGTCACGCACACCACCCCGACGCCCATGGTCGCCCCCTCACGGGGGCGTGGATCGAAACACCGCCGCCGACGTCGCCTTCGCACTCGCCAGGGGTCGCCCCCTCACGGGGGCGTGGATCGAAACGGCCTGTCGACGACGACGATCCAGCTCGAGGTCGTGTCGCGCCCTCACGGGGGCGTGGATCGAAACGTGTCGGTCGAGCCGATGCTCGGGGCAGTGGATCGTCGCCCCCTCACGGGGGCGTGGATCGAAACATCCGTGGGTGAACATGCACCGCTCGACGCCGCGCGTCGCCCCCTCACGGGGGCGTGGATCGAAACCCCTACCAGATGCAGGATGCGCTCGCCGATGATTGTCGCCCCCTCACGGGGGCGTGGATCGAAACACCTGCCGGAGCAACCACCATGTCCATCAAAATCGGTCGCCCCCTCACGGGGGCGTGGATCGAAACGTCCATCTCGCCGGCGAGGAGGCGCTGGAGCGCCGTCGCCCCCTCACGGGGGCGTGGATCGAAACAGGAATTTTCGGTTCCGCCCGCACCGTCGTCGGCAGTCGCCCCCTCACGGGGGCGTGGATCGAAACGCCGTCCGCTTGGTCGCGGTCGCCGCCTCGACGGCGGTCGCCCCCTCACGGGGGCGTGGATCGAAACACCGCGTCGCGGATCATCGCCGGCATCAATGCAGGTCGCCCCCTCACGGGGGCGTGGATCGAAACGGCCAGAGGCGAGGCCGCCGACCTCGGGGCATCGGGTCGCCCCCTCACGGGGGCGTGGATCGAAACCTTGCCATCCGATGGGACATTCGCGGAGGTGACACGTCGCCCCCTCACGGGGGCGTGGATCGAAACGACCTCGATCCGATGAATGAACCGCAGGCTGGAGGTCGCCCCCTCACGGGGGCGTGGATCGAAACTCGATCGCCAACACCACCCGCTCGATCGACGTCGACCGTCGCCCCCTCACGGGGGCGTGGATCGAAACTGCCCATCCCCCGCATCATCGCCCGTTCCGCCGCGTCGCCCCCTCACGGGGGCGTGGATCGAAACAACGTGGTCGTCGAGGCCGAGTTCGACTTGATCGCGTCGCCCCCTCACGGGGGCGTGGATCGAAACTTTTTGAAGCAATGGGGAGAGTGGTTCCCGGTTCTCGTCGCCCCCTCACGGGGGCGTGGATCGAAACCTTGCCATCCGATGGGACATTCGCGGAGGTGACACGTCGCCCCCTCACGGGGGCGTGGATCGAAACACGGTTGCGCAGTGTCGCGAAGCTGGCTACCGAGGTCGCCCCCTCACGGGGGCGTGGATCGAAACGAACACGTCGGCGACGGCGACGAGACGCTCCGCCTCGTCGCCCCCTCACGGGGGCGTGGATCGAAACGACCGTCCGGTCGGAGATCCGCCCCAGGAGGTCGGGTCGCCCCCTCACGGGGGCGTGGATCGAAACGACCGCATCCGATCGACCGTCTCGCGCATCGCCCGGTCGCCCCCTCACGGGGGCGTGGATCGAAACACGGCTGCGCAGTGTCGCGAAGCTGGCTACCGAGGGTCGCCCCCTCACGGGGGCGTGGATCGAAACTCACGTACGATTTGGCGTGTGGCGAAGCTCCGATGTCGCCCCCTCACGGGGGCGTGGATCGAAACCGGACCCTTTGAGGTGGATGCCTGGGCCGGACTGGTCGCCCCCTCACGGGGGCGTGGATCGAAACTCCGGATCGTGTGCCAGCAGCATCTTGACGCCGCGCGTCGCCCCCTCACGGGGGCGTGGATCGAAACGGCCTCGTCGACAGGCTTGATGACGTACGACGCGCCGTCGCCCCCTCACGGGGGCGTGGATCGAAACGCCTTCGCCCAGGTCGTTTCGTCGGTCCAGTCGTGTCGCCCCCTCACGGGGGCGTGGATCGAAACCCGCGCCCGCGACCGCGTTGATGCCGGCGACGATGTCGCCCCCTCACGGGGGCGTGGATCGAAACATGAGATCCATCGGGTCGGTCTCGTGCGGTTCGCCACGTCGCCCCCTCACGGGGGCGTGGATCGAAACGGCAGCCGGAGAGACCCAGATCTCGCCGCCGGTCGTCGCCCCCTCACGGGGGCGTGGATCGAAACGACAGCACCAGCGCGACGATGGCGACGCCGGCCGCGTCGCCCCCTCACGGGGGCGTGGATCGAAACTCCACCGTTCCCCCCCGTGTCGACTGTGCCGCTGACCGTCGCCCCCTCACGGGGGCGTGGATCGAAACAAGTATCCGTCGCGCTTATAGTCGAGGATGATCCACGTCGCCCCCTCACGGGGGCGTGGATCGAAACTCGTCGAGCGCGACCGGGAGGACGGCGGACGTCGGCGTCGCCCCCTCACGGGGGCGTGGATCGAAACGTCGCCTTCGGTCGTCGCCTCGCCGCCGATCACGGCGTCGCCCCCTCACGGGGGCGTGGATCGAAACATGCGTCAACGATTGGCGCAGTCCTATAGCGACCGCGTCGCCCCCTCACGGGGGCGTGGATCGAAACCTCATGCTCGGCCGGCAGAAGTCGGCGGAGGTGGCGTCGCCCCCTCACGGGGGCGTGGATCGAAACGTCCTCGAGATCGCGCTCGCCGAATGGTCCGAGAAGGTCGCCCCCTCACGGGGGCGTGGATCGAAACATGCATGATGCACCTCCCCACTTAGCCGGCGCGGGGTCGCCCCCTCACGGGGCGTGGATCGAAACGTCATGACGTGCTCCCCGTCATTCCGGCCACGGATAAGTTTGGTCCTTCACCAGGAGCAGGACCATGCGGCGCAGCCGTTTCAGTGAAGAGCAGATCATCGGCGTGTTGAGGGAGCACGAGGCCGGCATG
>NZ_JAFNIH010000007.1 GCF_019160155.1 Pinisolibacter aquiterrae | reverse complement strand
GGGTATTGATTTCGTCAGCGCACGATGCCGGCGCGGATCGCTTCTGCGACGGCATGAGCACGATTGGCGGCGCCGAGCTTGCGTTTCGCGTTGGCGAGATGGCGCGCTGCGGTGTGCTCGGAGATCGCCATGATCATGGAAATCTCCCAGTCGGTCTTGCCGATGGCGGCCCATCGGATGGCTTCGGTTTCGCGAGGAGAAAGGCAGGTCGGAACCGGCGACGTCGGCCGGCTCAGGCGAAACGCTCGGCCGATGGCATAGACGGACACGAGCGCGAGCATGCTGCGATCGTCCGGGGACAATTCGATGTGATGGCCGCCGAAGGAGACCGAGGCGATCTTTCCTTCGAGCGTGACGAGCGGAACGGCCATTCCGCCCGCGAGCCCGAATTCTTGGGCCTCCCCGTTCATCGTCGCCGCTTCTCGCCGAAGCATCGGCGGGATCGGCGCTTCGTCCCACATGAACGGATTGCGGTCCTTGCGGATTCTCTCGATGACGGGGTCGATGTGGACATAGTCGCGTTGGAGGTAGCGGTCGATCCAACCGTCGGGCCACCCATCGAGCAGGATGTGGCGTTGTTGGTCGGAGGGCGGTGTGCCGGATCCCGGCATCGTGCCGGCGATCACGCCGGTGAGGCCGAAGCGGCTGCTTAACCCGAGCAAACGACGGCAGACCTCATCCGCTGTCGGGGCGTCGTCGATGGACGCGATGAACGCCAGGGTTTCGTCATAATCGGCCACGCGACGGGTCTTCCGGTTCTGATCGGTGCCGACCGATCATGACGATCGAAGCTTCGGCACGAACGGCGATGCGACGCGGTCGTGCCCAAGGGAAGCCGGCGGCGACCCTCGGACCGGCTACGACCTTGAGTCGAACCGCAACTCGATTCGCTAGGCTCAACCTACGGCGGCAGGATGGCGGCCTCCCAGAAATAGAGGTTTCATGAGGATCGTCGGAATCGGTGCGGTGTCATCCGGCGTGAAATCGGTTCTGGGCCGCGACGGCGCGCATCTCCGGTCGCCTGAACCAGAACGCCCGGCCACATCGGATCGGTGGCTGCGCGAGAACGAAGACGATCTGCTCGTCGCCGCGCAGCCGCATGACCTCGTCGGGATTGATCAGGTTTCGCCGTTGGACGGAGACGTTGGCCGAACTCGTCGCGCCTCGCGCGTTCGCGCCGATCGTGCGCGACGTCGCCTCGATAGTCATCGTGCCGCAGCGGTCGGAGACGTATTTCGCGGTCTCGTTGGAGTTGATCGCCGAGAACGAAATCCACGATGCCGAGTCCATCCAGGCGACGCGGCCGTCCTCGGTCCAGATCGCGTCCATCTGACCGAGCGATTGGTAGATCATGACGAGGGTCGCCCGGTACTTGCGACCGGCATCGCGCACGAGCGTCAGCACCTGCATGTTCTGCAGGCGTGCGGCCTCGTCGACGAGAAAGAGAACCCGCTTCGCGATCGGCACAGCCGCTTCGTCGCCGCCGGCGAGACGAACGCTGTCGTGATGGTGCACGCTGTTGAGCAGGGCACCGAGCACGACGCGGCCGAGCCCAGGATGTTCTTGCACGGTGGCGAGCGGCAGGTTGATGAAGACGTCGACGTGCTTCGTCGCGAGGTCGGTGGTCTTCCAGCCGGTCGCGGTGCTCACCATGTCGGCGAAGCGCGGGAAGGCGAGCCAGTTCGTCATGTCGCCGGCGTTGGAGTAGATGCCGGAGAAGGTGGCGCCGTGCATGCCGCGAAACGGCCCGAGCTGGCGATGCACGTAGCTGTCGACCGCCCACTCCTTCAGGATCGCCTCCAGCGTCGTCGTCTGGAAGTGGTCGTGGCTCTCCGACATCAGGATACGCAGGCGCCGAAGGGTGCGGTCGGTTTCCGCTTTCGACAGGGTGAGATGGTCTAGGAGACCGCGGATCAGCGCTTCGGCCATCTGGGCGAAGAACGGATCGCGGCTTTCTGTCTTAGAGCCGGCGAACCAACTCGCGACCGTCGCAATATCCTCTTCGGCGGTCTTGGTGCCGCTGCCGATCCAGTCGAGCAGATCGACCGACCCGGCCGGATCACTCGGATCGATCGTGAAGATGTGGCGCGGCTCGTCACCGAGGGTGGCCCGCGCGTCGCGCACCATCGGCAGAACCTCGATCGACGGATCGAACACGACCGCGTTGCCCGGCCAACGCAGCAAGGTCGGAACGACATTGGCCGTGGTCTTGCCGCCGCCCGATCCGGAGATCACCAGGCCATGGCCGCTGCCGATGCCGCGTTCGAGGTCGAAGGCGAGGAGCGGTGCCGCCCCTCCCCGTCCCCAGGTGTCGGCGCGGCGAGGATCGAAGCTCACCGCAAGATCGGGTTCGAGATCGACCCGAAAGCGCTCCCCGACGACGATCGATCCGGCGGCCGGCAGCGCGGCCGCGGCCTGTTCCATCGTTGCCCAACGTGCATCGCCGTAGACCGACGACACGGCGCGATGCCGTTCGACCGGATCGTGCGTTCGTCCCGCCAATCCGGCGGCCACTCGGACGAGGAGAGCCCAGCCGATCAGCCAGAGCATGCAGCCGGCGACGATCGCGCGATCCGTGATCGGGAGATCGAAACCGGAGACGGCGTAGAGCCTCACGATCGTCGGACCGTAAGCCCACAGGGCGAGTGAGACGATCGCGACTGCGGAAGCGGTCCCGGTAAAGGCTGCGATGCGCGGCACGCGGATGCCGATCGTCGTGACGAAGAACCAGAGAGACAGGAACGCCGCGACGCTGAGCCGAGTGCTGCGATCCAAGAGGGCAGCGAGCCGAGGATCGCCGTTACGAAGCGCATCTGCGGCCCAGGGGCCCAGCGTCACCAGAACCGCGACGACGAGGAAGGCGACGGCGGCGCGCCAGATCGCGGCGACGAGCTCGTCGATCTCAGGCATCGACCGATGCCACGGTGTCGGTCACCTCGGCGCCTGCCATCGCCCCGCCGGCGACGAAGGTCGCGAAGAGTGGACGATCGGCATCGCGGACGAGGAAACCGGGCAGTTCACGCCGCAGCCAGGTCGAGACGAGTTTGACGGTCTCGTCGTCGGCGCGGTTCTCGAGGCGATGCAGGACGAAGGCACCGAGCAGGACCTTGCGCCGCGTGTCCTCGGTGCGGGACTGCTTCGTCAGTCGCGCCTTGAGCGTCGCCTTCTTGGCTTCGAGTTCGACCAGTCGTTGCTCGATGCTCTTGCGCGCCATTGGTTCTTTCCTTTCCGGTCGAATATGCCGAGGCAGAGCCTCGGTGCCATGGACACGGTTCATCCGTGGAAATGGCATATGGAAAGAAGAACAGTATTGCAATCGAGACAGTCGTGCGGAAACCTATGCAAAGGAGACACACCGTTACGACCGAACGAAGAGAGG
Organism: Pinisolibacter aquiterrae; assembly: GCF_019160155.1. Classification (GTDB taxonomy): domain Bacteria; phylum Pseudomonadota; class Alphaproteobacteria; order Rhizobiales; family Ancalomicrobiaceae; genus Pinisolibacter; species Pinisolibacter aquiterrae. The sequence continues at coordinate 3,278 of NZ_JAFNIH010000007.1, read as the reverse complement.
AAGGACACAAGGGCGCACTTACGTGTTGCAGGCAACACGGATCGTAGATAGCTTCATTTTGACGATGGAGACTGTTCTTGGCGATTTTCCACGCCTCGATGAAGCCGATTTCTCGGAGCTCCGGGCGGAGCGCCGTGGCCGCCGCCGCCTATCGTGCGGCGACGCGCCTCGTCAACGAGCGGGACGGTGTCGTTCACGACTACACCGGCAAGCGCGGTGTTTCCCACTGCGAGATCGTGCTGCCGAAAGGAAGCGATGCGGCCTGGGCGCGCGACCGGTCGCTCCTGTGGAACGAGGCCGAACGGAAGGAGACGCGCAAGGATGCGCGGGTGGCCCGTGAGGTGGAGGTGTCGCTGCCGTACGAACTGGCGGCCGATGCGCGCAAAGAGCTCGCGCAGGAGTTCGCGCAGCACATCGCCGATCGGTACGGCGTCGCCGTCGACGTGGCGATCCATGTCCCGCACGACGAGATGGACGAGCGCAACCACCACGCCCACCTGCTGATGACGACGCGGGTCGTCTCGTCGGAAGGGCTCGGCGCGAAGACCGATCTCGAGCGACAGAACAAATGGTTGCGGTCGCAAGGGCGAGCGCCGACGCAGATGCAGGTGAAGGAGCTTCGGCAGAGCTGGGAGACCCTGGCGAATGCGAAACTGGCGGCTGCCGGCCTCGACGTGCGGATCGATCACCGGTCGCACGAAGCACTGGGGCTCGGGATCGAGCCTACACGGCACGTCGGTGTCCATGCGACCCAGCTTGCCAGGGCTGGTCGGGAGGTTTCGCGGGCGCGGCTCGACGCGGAGGCGTTTCAGCGAAACGCCGAGCTGATCCGGCAGAAGCCGGACGAGGTTCTGGCGCTTCTCACCAACGAGAAGAGCGTGTTCGATCGGCGCGACGTTGCCCGCGTCCTTCATCGCTACGTCGACGACGTACAGGGGTTCCAGAACGCCTTCGCGGCCGTGATGGCGTCGCCGCTCCTGGTTGAACTGAAGGCCGAGAGAAAGACCGAGCAGGGCAAGATCGAGCCGGCGCGTTATTCGACGCGCGAGATGGTCGATCTCGAAGGGCGGCTCGCCGATGCGGCCGAGCGCCTGTCGGCGGACACGTCGCATCGCGTTGCCGCGCGGCGTGTGGCACGGGCGATCGAGCATCAGGACGAGGCGATCCGTAAGGCGGTCGCGTCGGATTGCTCCGGCAAGGTCACGCGCGGCGAGATGACGATCGCTGAGCGCGACCGTCGTGTCGCGCGGGCCGGATTGTCGGCCGAGCAACAACAAGCGATCGAGCACGTCACCGGGCCACGGCGCATCGCGGCGGTCGTCGGGTTCGCCGGTGCCGGCAAGTCGACCATGCTCGCGGCGGCGCGCGAAGCATGGGAGGCGGAAGGCCGCCGTGTCTTCGGCGCGGCGCTCGCCGGCAAGGCCGCCGAAGGGCTCGAGGAATCCGCCGGCATCCGCAGCCGGACGCTGGCATCTTGGGAACGGCGTTGGGCGCAGGAAACCGATCTTCTGGAAAAGGGTGATGTTCTCGTCGTCGACGAGGCCGGAATGGTTGGTTCGCGTCAGCTCGCCGGTTTCGTCGAAGAGGTCGACCGGCGGGGGGCGAAGCTGGTGCTGGTCGGTGATCACGAGCAGCTTCAGGCGATCGCCGCCGGCGCGCCGTTCCGCGCCATTGCCGAGCAGGTCGGGCACATCGAGCTTCAGGAGATTCGCCGGCAGCGGGAAGACTGGCAGAGGCAGGCGTCCGTCGCCTTCGCCACCCACCGCACGGCGGAAGGTCTTCGCGCCTATGCGCAGCAGGGTGCGGTGCGGTTCGACGACACGCGCGAGAGCGCCCGGAGCACGCTCGTCACCGACTATCTCGCCGATCGTGACGCCGATCCAAACGCGAGCCGTGTGGCAATGGCGCACCGGCGCGTCGACGTTCGCGCGATCAATGAGGAGATCCGAGCGGCGTTGCAGGAGCGAGGTGAATTGGCGCGCTCTCGGCAGTCTGGGCTGACCGAGGACAAGCCGTCGCCCACTGCGGTGCAGGAGCGGCCGCAGGCGTTCATCTACCAGACCAATGACGGTGAGCGGGAGTTCGCCGTGGGCGACCGGATCGTGTTCCTCGAGAACGACCGCGATCTCGGGGTGAAGAACGGCATGCTGGGGACGGTGGAGACCGTCGAGCCGGGCAGGCTGGTGGCCCGGCTCGACGGATCGGCGCGTGTTGCTGGTTCAGGGAATTTTACGCGCGCCGTGTCGGTGTCCGTCGACACCTATAGCGCGATTGATCACGGCTATGCCACCACCATTCACAAGCTGCAGGGCGCCACCGTCGATCGGGCTTTCGTTCTGGCGTCCGGCACCATGGATCGGCATCTGACCTATGTGGCGATGACCCGGCACCGGTCTGACGTGCGGGTCTATGCCGGCGCAGAAGAGTTCGCCGACCGGCGCGTCGGTGTTCTCGTCGAACACGGCAGGGCGCCGTTCGAAAACGACCCGACGAACCGGGACAGCTATTTCGTGACGCTGGAGAACCCGAACGGCGAGCGTCATACGATCTGGGGCTCCGATCTCGCCCGGGCGATCCGAGAGGCAAAGCCCGAAACGGGCGAGCGCATTCGGCTGGAGCACCTCGGCAAGGTGCCGGTCACGCTGCCCGATGGGGCGACGGCCGAGCGCAACGGTTGGAAGGTGCACCGCGCCGAGGCGCTTCGGTTCGACCGTCTCGTCGATCGGTTGTCGCGGTCCGGCGCCAAGGAGAACACCCTCGACTACGGCCGGGATTTCGCCGACCGGCGTGGGATCGCCACGCGTCTCGGTATCGTCAGCGAGATCGTCATTTCCAAGGGGGCACCGAAGGCAATGGCCGAAGCAGCCCCGGTCGGGGAACTCGTGCCGGCGGCGCCGGCGAAGGAGGCAACCATGAACGACATGTTCGGCAGGTTCGATCGGAGAGAGGTCCCCGTAGCCTGGACGGCGGCGATCGATCGTGTGCGAAACCACGTCGCTCGGGATCTGGTGCTCGCCTATCGCGATCCGCAGGCGTTGCAGGCGAGGATCGACGATCTCGTCGCGCGCCGGCGTTTCGACGATGTTCAGCCGGAACTCGACAGGACTGCGGCAGCGCCGGAGCTCGCAGGCGGGCTGAACGGCGCCACCGGTTGGTTCGGCAAGATCGACGAACCACGAAAGGCCGCACAGCTCGCCGTGTCGCGGCTTGCGAAGATCGGCGCGCTGTTCGTCGAGGCGCGCAGCTTCATCGAGAGCGAATACCGCGAGCAGGTCCGA
>NZ_JAFNIH010000053.1 GCF_019160155.1 Pinisolibacter aquiterrae | reverse complement strand
GTGTTCGACAGTCGCCACGCCGGCACCCGCCTGCCCGGCCTTGAACTCTGCCGAGCCAAAGGCCGGCGCAGCTGATACCGCTTCCGCTTCCCCGTCATCGGGATCGTCCTTCTCTCAGGTCGACCCAAGTTGATCGAGCAGCCCGCCCGACGGGGACCGCCTCACTACGAGGCGGCGCGCGTCGACGGGAGGAGAGGCGCAGATCGTGGCCATTTCATCCGGAAGCCTATTCCGCTAGATAGAACATAATTCTAAATTATGAAGACGATGCCGATTATCGATAGCCTCTCTGGCGAAGAGGAGAGGGTGCCGGCGTCGCTCTCGTCGACCGTGCCGATCGGGGAATCGAACATCCGACCCTCTCGAGACGAAGCCTTTCGAGGCGGTTTTCAGCCGGCTTCACCTCTCGACGACCCGGTGCGGACGACGTTCGTGACCATCTCGCCGCCCCACGTGTCGCGCCGGCGACGTCGACACCATCGAACCGGAGCCGCCTTGACAACCGATCATGCCATGATAAAAGAACATCATTCTGCATAATAGAACAAATAAAGACGGACGCCCGGTGAAATCGAAGAGATCCCGGAATGCGGCACCGAAGAAAGGCGCACCGAGGCCGCCCCGTGGGGGCACTCGGCGTCGACCAAGCGAGGGGGGGATGAGTCCCCCGGGGAGGAAGCGAAGAATGAAGACGTCGACCCCTGTTTCGCGCCGCCGGGCGCTCGGCCTCTTGGGGGCCGCGCCGCTGGCGATGTCCCTGCGCCCTGCCGTGGCCGCGACGGAACCCGTCAAGGTCGGGCTGATCGTCAGTCTGTCCGGAGCCTTCGCCTCGAGCGGTCAGCTGATGGTCGACGCCGCCCGGCTGTTCCTCGAGACCGAGGGGCGGGAAATGCTGGGGGGACGGTCGGTCGAACTGGTCCTGCGTGACGACGGTGGCAACAATCCGGAGTTGGCCAAGCGCCTGGTGCAGGAACTCGTCACCCGCGACCGCGTGCGGTTCCTCGGCGGTTTCGGGTTCACCCCCAATGCCAACGCCGTGGCGCCGCTGCTCAATCAGGCCAAAGTGCCCTGCCTGCTCTTCAATGCTTCGGCTTCGGCGATCACGCCGCGCTCGCCGTGGTTCGTGCGCACCGCCTTCACCCAGTGGCAGATCAACCAGCCGCTCGGCGAATGGGCCGCCACCAAGCGCGGCTGGCGCCGTGCCTACGTGCTGGTCGCCGACTTCGCGCCCGGTCACGAGGCGCAGGAGGCCTTCACCAAGGGCTTCACCAGCCAGGGCGGCGAAATCCTCGGCGCCGTGCGCATGCCGATCCAGCGGCCCGACTTCGTCCCCTTCCTCCTCCGCGCCAAGGAGGCCAAGCCCGACGTGCTCTTCGTCTTCCATCCCGGCGGCGTCGAGGGCTCGGCCTTCCTCAGGGCCTACGTCCAGAGCGGCCTGCGCGAGGCCGGGGTCCAGCTGATCGGCACCAGTGACCTCACCAGCGAGGACGAACTGCACCACACCGGCAAGCTCGCCGAAGGTGTGATCACCGCCGGTCAGTATTCGCTGGTCGCCGATCGCCCGGCCAACCGGCGCTTCGTCGAGGCCTGGCGCAAGGCCTATCCGGACTCGCCCCTGCGCCCGACCTACAACGCGGTCGGCGCCTGGGACGGCATGCGGGCGATCTGCGCGGCCATCGCCGCCACCGACGGCGGCGCCGATTCCGCTGCCGCCATGCGCGTCCTCTCGAACTTCTCCGCCGAGAGTCCGCGCGGCCCGATCTCGATCGACCCGGCGACTCGCGACATCGTGCAGAACGTCTACCTCCGCGAGGTCCGTCCGATCGACAACGCCTTCGGCGATCACTACGGCAATGTCGAATTCGACGTCGTGCCGCAGGTCAAAGATCCCTGGAAGGCCGCCAATCCGGGATGATGACGATGGTCACCTTGGTCGAGATCGCGTTTCAGTCGCTGGCCTACGCGAGCGTGCTCTATCTCGTCTCCGTCGGTCTGTCGGTGACGCTGGGGTTGATGGGTTTCGTCAATCTCGCCCACGGCATATTCGCCATGGCGGGGGGATACGTGGTGGCGACGGCGATCTCCGCCGCCGGCGCTCCGTGGTGGGTGATGGTGATCGCCGCGCCGGTCGTGGTCGCCCTCGGCGCGGCGGTGCTCGAACGGCTGCTCTATTCGCGGCTCTACGGTCGCGGAGAGCTCGATCAGGTGCTGTTCTCGATCGGCCTGATCTTCGTGGCGGGGGCCGTCGTCCGGCTGACGTTCGGTCCCTTGCCGCAACAGCTGCGATTGCCGGAGGCGCTGCTGCAGTCTCTGGAGGTCGGCCCGTTCTCCTTCTTTCTCTACAAGCTCGTGGTCGTCGCGGCGGGGCTCGCGGTGGCGATCGGCATCCATCTCGGCATCGAACGGACGCGGCTCGGCGCGATGGTCCGCGCCGCGGTCGAAAACCGGGGAATGGCGGAATCGATCGGTCTCGACACCTCCCGCCTGTTCACCGCGACCTTCGCGCTGGGCGGGGCCCTCGGAGCGGTCGGCGGCATCCTCGGCGCCGACGTCTTCAGTCTCGGTCCGACCTACGCCTTCGAGATCCTGGTCTACGTCCAGACCGTGGTTGCGGTCGCCGGATTGGGGACGCTGCGAGGTTCGTTCCTGGCGTCGCTGCTGATCGCCACGCTCCAGACGGTGTCGGCCTACTACCTGCCGGCCTTCGGCACGATCATCCTCTTCTCCGCCGTGTTCCTGCTGCTTCTGGCGCGGCCGCGCGGACTGTTCGGACGGATTTCATGAGCGACGACGTCTCCACCGCCGAACGGCGGGTTCCCTTCGCCGCGTCCCTGCGATCGAAACACCGACTACGGCCTGCCGAGCTGCTGCCGCTGGTGGCGGTGGCGATCGTCCCGCTGCTCGGCTCCGGCTACTATCCGCTCGCGACCCAGATCGCGATCACCGTGATCTTCGGTCTGTCGCTCGATCTCCTGGTCGGTTACGCGGGCATCGTGACGCTCGGCCACGGCATCTTCTTCGGTGTCGGCGCCTATGCCAGCGGCATCGCCTCGGTCCACGGCTGGGGCGACCCGGTGAGCGGGCTCTTCATCGGGGCGGCGGCGGCGGCGGTCGTCGGGGTGGTGCAGGGATTCGTGGTGCTGCGCACGGCACGCTTCACGCTGCTGATGCTCACCCTGTGTTCGGTCTTTCTGGTGTCGGAAGTGGCCAACAAGGCCGGCTGGCTGACCGGCGGCGCCGACGGTCTGACCGGCGTCATGACGGGTCCGCTCCTCGGCGTCTGGACCTTCGATCTCGACGGTCGCACCGGCTATCTCTTCTCCGCCACCGTCTTCGTCCTCGTGTGGATCGGATTGCGCGGCCTCGTCCACGCGCCCTTCGGCCAGTCGATCATGGCGATTCGCGACAATCCCGGCCGCGCCGAGGCGATCGGCATGGCGGTGCGCCCACGCCTGCTGATCGTCTACACCGTCTCCGCCGCGATCGCCGGCACGGCGGGAGCTCTGCAGGCCGAGATCGATCAGTTCGCCGGGCTGAAGAACGTCGGTTTCGAGATTTCGGCGACCATTCTGGTCATGCTGGCGCTCGGCGGCACCGGCCGGCTCTACGGCGCCATGGCCGGGCCGGCGGTCTATCTGATCGCCCAGGATCTCCTCGCCAAGATCAATCCGGCGATGTGGCAGCTCTGGCTCGGCCTGTTGATCGTCGCCACCGTCCTGTTCGTGCCGGGGGGGCTCTCCTCTCTCGCCGACGTCTTTCGCGGGAGGGGAAAGCGATGACCGAGCCCGTTCTGGAGCTGAGCAATCTCCACATGAGCTTCGGCGGCCTCGTCGTCACCAACGACGTTTCGCTGTCGCTCGCGATCGGTGCTCGTCATGCGCTGATCGGACCGAACGGCGCCGGCAAGACCACGCTCGTCGACCAGATCACCGGCCGGCTGCGGCCGTTGCGTGGGACGATCCGGCTCGCCGGCGTCGACGTCACGCGACTGCCGCAACATCGGCGCACTCGCCTCGGGCTCGCGCGCAATTTCCAGGTCACCAATCTGTTCTCCTCCTTTTCGGCCTTCGAGAACATCGCCCTGGCCGTGGCCGAGCGGGAAGGGCGAGGCCTGTCGCTCACCTCGATGCGGGGCTTTCCCTCGGATGTGGCCGATCAGGCCGAGGACATCGCCCGCCGCATGCATCTGGCCGAGGTCGGCCACCGTCGGGTCAGCGATCTCGCCTACGGTCAGCAGCGGCTGGTGGAACTGGCCATCGCGCTCGCCCTTCGCCCCAAGGTGATGATCCTCGACGAACCCGCGGCCGGCCTGCCGGCCGGCGACCACGCGATGATCCTGGACGCCCTCGACCGCCTGCCGATCCATGTCGCGGTGCTCCTGATCGAGCACGACATGCCACTGGTCTTCCGCTTCGCCCGCGAGATCACCGTCCTCGCCGAGGGCATGGTGATCGCGCGGGGGGCGCCGGAGGCGATCCGCGGTGACGAGCGGGTGCGCACCGCCTATCTGGGGACGCGCTCATGACGAAGGACGAACTCCGCCTCTCGGGCGTGACCAGCGGCTACGGTCCGACGGTGATCGTCGACGGGGTCGACCTGATCCTGCCGGCCGGCGAGGGGCTCGCGCTCCTCGGCCGCAACGGCGCCGGCAAGACGACCCTGATCGAAACCGTCGCCGGCCGCGTTCGGCTGCAGGGCGGCGCGATCCGGCTCGGCGACGCCGACCTCGGCCGGATGTCGCCGAGCGCGCGCTGTCGCGCCGGCATCGGGCTGGTGCCGCAGAGCCGTCAGATCTTCGGAACGCTGAGCGTCGAGGAGAATCTCACCGTCGCCGATCTGAAGCGGGGCTGGACCGTCGAGGCCGTCTACGACCTCTTTCCGCGTCTGGCCGCCCGCCGCGCCAACGGTGGCCGCCAGTTGTCGGGCGGCGAGCAGCAGATGCTGGCGATCGGCCGCGCCCTGATGAGCGCGCCGCGGTGTCTGTTGCTCGACGAACCCTTCGAGGGCTTGGCGCCGGTCGTCGTCGACAATCTGCTGGAGGCGCTGCATCGTCTACGCAGCGAACATCGGATGTCGATGGTGGTGGTCGAACAGCACGCGCGTCTGGCCGTCGATCTCGCCGAGCGGGGGATCGTGCTCGAACGCGGCCGCGTCCGCCTCGCCGGCGACCGCGCCGAGCTGCTGGCGCGATGGGACGAGATCGAGGACATGCTCGCGCTCAGCGATTGAGGATGCCCGGCCGCTCGAAGCCGTCGCCGCCGGGAGCCCTCCCATCGCGCACCGCGGAAGAGAAGAAGTCGGCGACGGTCCGGCACACGAGACGTCGAGCAGCCGAGGACGCCTTCGGACTGCGTGATCAGGTGATCGATTTCAGAAAGCGGTTCTCGGGTGCCCCCAGTCGGAGCGACAGGGAGACGGCCTCGTGCCGAATGATCCGGCCGAACGACTTGAGTGCCTTGGCATGGAACCGCGTCTTCGGTCCGCTGGCGTTCAGGGCGCCGATCAACCGTCCGTCGAGACCGAACACCGGCGCGGCCACCGCCGCCATGTCCGGATGACGCTCGCCGACCGAGGTGAAGACGAGATCGTCGATGTTGACCGGCGCCAGCAATCCTCGTTCCCAGGTCAGGAGCGCCTTGCCGCTCGCGCCCCGGTCGATCGGCAGGGCGTCACCGACGCGAATGTGGTCGCGAATGACCTGCGACGTCGCCACCCGGAACAGGCAGACACGGGACCGCCCTTCGGCCACGTAGAACGTCGCGCTTTCGTTGGTCTCGGCGACGATCGTGTCCAGAACCGGCACGACATAGGCTTCGAGATCGAAGGATTCTCGGTAGACCGCCGCGAGCTCGGCGAGTTTCGGCCCGAGATGGTAGGAGCCGTCGTCGAGGCGCCGAATGTAGTTGAATTGCTCGAGCGAGCAGATCAGACGCAGGATGGTACTCTTGTAGAGGCCCGTCTTCGCCGCGATGTCCTTGAGCGAGAGAGTTCCGTTGGACTGTCGGAACGCATCGAGGATGGAGAGGGCGCGATTGACCGCCGCCACTCCTTCCGAGGGTTCGCTCGCATCTTTCATGGGACGTGGATCCGATCGCGGGTTTCCTGCCACTCACTCATATCCAAGATTCGCGCGCGGATCCATCGCGACGAGACGGCTTACACCCTCCGATCGCACCATCGGAGGATGGAAGACCACAGAAGATCTGGCGTGGCTCCGCCGTCCACCGGCGGAAGGCGATCCAGATGCCGAAGGTCGGATCGACGTTCCGACTGATGAAACGAGCAGCCGTGGGCCAGCTCCCGATCGATCGGTCACACGGCGACCTCGTCGGCCTCGTAGGTGTAGAGCCAGTGGTAGCGGTCGCGGATCGGGGCCTTGCTCCACTCGCGCTCGAGGTAGCGCCGGGCCTCTTTCTCGATGCGCAGTTCCCTGCCGTGGAAGCGATCGGTGTTGTCGCGGGCGCCGAGCACCATCTTGCGGGTCCGTTCGACGCGCGCCGCCTCGTAGTGAGGCGGTCCCCGTCGGGCGGGCTGCTCGATCAACTTGGGTCGACCTGAGAGAAGGACGATCCCGATGACGGGGAAGCCGAAGCGGTATCAGCTGCGCCGGCCTTTGGCTCGGCAGAGTTCAAGGCCGGGCAGGCGGGTGCCGGCGTGGCGACTGTCGAACAG
>NZ_JAFNIH010000050.1 GCF_019160155.1 Pinisolibacter aquiterrae | reverse complement strand
CCGAGCTCTACATCGCCTGCGGCATTTCCGGGGCGATCCAGCATCTGGCGGGCATGAAGGACTCGAAGGTGATCGTGGCGATCAACAAGGACGAGGAGGCGCCGATCTTCCAGGTCGCCGACTACGGACTCGTCGCCGACATCTTCACCGCCCTGCCCGAAATGGCCGAGGAACTCGCCAAGATCGGGCGTTGAGCCCCGCGACCACCCGAGGGAGACGGCCGATGGATCTGCGCTTCACCGACGACGAGATCGCCTTTCGCCGCGAGGTTCGCGACTTCCTGCGCGCCTCGGTGCCGGCGGCGATCCGCGCCAAGATGATCGAGGGTCGGAAGATCGATCGCGACGAACTGACCGCCTGGACGCGGACCCTGCACGCGCGCGGCTGGGCCGTGCCGCATTGGCCGGTCGAATGGGGCGGCACAGGCTGGGATCCGATCCGCCGGATGATCTTCCGCGACGAGATCCAGAGCTTTCCCGCGCCGGAGACGCTCTCCTTCGGCACGGCGATGGTCGGGCCGGTGATCTACACCTTCGGCTCGCAGGCGCAGAAGCAACGCTTCCTGCCGCGCATCGCCGATCTCACCGACTGGTGGTGCCAGGGCTTCTCCGAGCCCGGCGCCGGTTCGGACCTCGCGAGCCTGAAGACCCGCGCGGTGCGCGACGGCGACCATTGGGTCGTGAACGGTCAGAAGGCATGGACCACCCTCGGGCAACACGCCGACTGGATCTTCGTCCTCGCCCGCACCGATCCCAAGGCGAAGCCGCAGGAGGGCATCTCCTTCCTGCTCGTCGACATGAAGAGCCCGGGCGTGACGCTGGTGCCGACCCGCACCATCGACGGCGGATGGGAGATCAACGAGGTCTTCTTCGACGACGTCCGCGTGCCCGCCGAAAACCTCGTCGGCGAGGAGAACAAGGGCTGGGACTACGCCAAGTTCCTGCTCACCAACGAGCGCAACGGCCAGGCCCGCGTCGGCATCTCCAAGGCCCGCCTGAAGCGGATCCGCGAACTCGCCGACTTCCCGCCCGACGGGGCCGTGGCGCCCTTGCGCAATCCCGCCTTCCGGCGCCGGCTGGTCGAACTCGAAGTGGAGATGCGGGCGCTCGAGATGACGCAGTTGCGCGTCATCGCCGCCGAACGCGGCGACGGCAAGCCCGACCCGGCCTCGTCGATCCTCAAGATCCGCGGCTCCGAGCTGATGCAGGCCTCGAGCGAGCTGCTGATGGACGTGATGGGGCCGGCGGCGGCGATCGCCCACGGCGACGACGGCGACGACGGCGTCGACTGGACGCGCGGCGGCGCGGCCACCTACTTCAACCTGCGCAAGCTGTCGATCTACGGCGGATCCAACGAGATCCAACGCTCGATCATCGCCAAGGCCATCCTGGGGCTCTAGACGCCATGAACTTCGATCTCTCCGAAGAGCAGCGCCTGCTCGCCGACAGCCTCGCCAAATGGGCGGCGCGGTCCTACGACTTCGACCGCCGCCAGAAGATCTGCGCGACCCCCGAGGGTCGCTCGCCGGCGGTCTGGGCCGAACTCGCCGATCTCGGCCTCACCGGCCTCCCCTTCGCCGAGGCGGACGGGGGCTATGGCGGCGGGCCGGTCGAGACCATGATCGTGATGGAGGCGATCGGCCGCGCGCTGGTCACCGAGCCGTGGCTCGACGCCGTGGTCTTCACCGGCGCGCTGCTGCGTCACGGCGCCGACTCCGAACGACGCGCCGCGCTCGTCCCGGCGATCGCCGCCGGCGAGCTCCTGCTGGTCGCGGCGATCGGCGAGCCGCAGGCCCGTTGGACCCTCGCCGACGTCGCGACGCGGGCGACGCCGATCGCCGGCGGCTGGCGGCTCGACGGCGTCAAGACCCTCGTCCCCCACGGCGCGGCGGCCGACCGTTTCGTCGTCTCGGCGCGCACCGGCGGCGACCGCACCTCGCCGATCGGCATCGGCCTCTTCCTCGTCGATCGCACCGCGCCCGGCGTCTCGGTCGTCTCCCACGAGACCCACGACGGGGGACGCGTCGCCGACGTGCGTCTCGACGAGGTGACGGTCGCGGCCGAGGCGGTGATCGGCGATCCCGCGCGCGGCCTGCCGATCCTCGAACGGGCCACCGACGAGACGATCGCCGCCATCTCGGCCGAGGCGGTCGGGATCATGGACGAGGCGCTGAAGACGACGGTCGAGTATCTGAAGACCCGCGTCCAGTTCGGCCGGGCGATCGGCTCTTTCCAGGTGTTGCAGCACCGCGCCGCCGACATGTTCGTGGCGGTGGAACAGGCGCGGTCGATGGCGCTGTGGGCGACCATGTCGGTCGGCGAGGAGGACGTCGTCACCCGCCGCAAGGCGATGGCGGCGGCGAAGATCCAGGTCGCCAAATCGGCCCGTTTCGTGGGACAGCAGGCGATCCAGCTGCACGGCGGCATCGCCATGACCTGGGAATACAAGGTCGGCCACCTCTTCAAGCGCCTGACGATGATCGACAAGCGCTTCGGCGATCTCGACCATCATCTCGACTGGCTCGCCGCCACCGACGGACTGGTCGGCGCCGCCTGAGGTGCGCTGCGCCCCGGGGCGCGGCGTCGAACGCATCGCGTCGAACGGATCGGCGGGCGCCCCTCGGCGCCCGGCCTCACACCGCCTCCAACCCCGTCTTCAGCCGGTCGAGCAACTGATAGAGCTGGACCTGTTCGGCGTCGCTCAGCTCCGTCAGGGCGCCGGCGTAGAAGGCCTCGATCGGCACCTGCATCGAGGTCCACACTCGGTTGCCCTCGGCCGACAGGCGAATGAGGCGGGAGCGGCCGTCCTCCGGATCCTTGACCCGCTCGATCCACTCCCGCGCCTCGAGCCGATCGAGGACGGCGGTGAGGTTCTGCCGGCTGAGCAGCAGAAACTCGATCAGATCCTTCACCGACATGCCCTTCTCGTGCACCAGCGGCCGCGCCAGCGCGCCGAGGACGGCCCATTGCTGGGTCGTCGCGCCGAAGTCGCCCATGTGCCGGGTGCCGTTCTTGTGCATCAGGTTGGAGCATTGATAGAGCCGAAAGAACAAGCGGTTGGCCACTTCGAAGCGGATTCGTTCGGCACGGGGCGCGGGGCTCGTCATCGGTGGGACTCTCTGTCTCTGGCGTCGGGAGCGACCCGAAGGGCGGATTACGAGTGAATATATCAATGCATTGACATTATAAGAGATGTATCATAGCATTGATATATCGACCTCACAGGGAAGAAATGCACATGGCGGAATTCGAAGGAAAGACGATCGTCGTCACCGGCGGCGGTGGGGGTATCGGCGGGGCGACCTGCCGGCGTTTCGCGGCCGCGGGGGGCAAGGTGGCCGTCTACGACCGTGATCTCGCCGCCGCCGAACGCACCGTCGCCGAGATCGGCGCCGCCGGCGGCATCGCGCGCGCCTATGCCTGCGACATCACCGATCGCGCCGCGGTCGAGGCGGCGGTGGCCGCGACCGAGGCCGAGCTCGGCCCGATCGACGTGCTCGTCAACAACGCCGGCTGGGACGTCTTCAAGCCCTTCCTGCAGACGAACGCCGGCGACTGGGATCGGCTGATCGCCATCAATCTCGTCGGCGCGCTCAACATGCACCACGTGGTGCTGCCGGGCATGGTCGCGCGCAAGGCCGGGCGCGTGGTCAACATCGCGTCCGACGCGGCGCGGGTCGGCTCGTCCGGCGAGGCCGTCTACGCCGCCTGCAAGGCCGCGCTCGTCGCCTTCACCAAGACGCTCGCCCGCGAACACGCCCGCGACCAGATCACCTTCAACGTGGTCTGCCCGGGGCCGACCGAGACCGCGCTCTTCGAGGACTACAAGAAGGGCGCCGGCAATCCGGAGAAGCTCGCCGAGGCCTTCCGCCGCTCGATCCCGCTCGGCCGCATCGGCCAGCCCGAGGATCTGCCGGGCGCCATCCTGTTCTTCGCCTCGGACGCCGCCTCCTACGTCACCGGCCAGGTGATCTCGGTCTCCGGCGGCCTGTCGATGGTCGGCTGATCTCCGATCGGCTCCTCTCGGCGAAACGGGGTCCGGCGATCGGAGGATCGCGGGTCGTCGGAACCGAGGGACGAGGATCGGTGCGCACATGATCGGGGCCGGAAGACGAGCGCCTTGTGGCGCGAGAGCCGGCCCCGCAATGACACGAGCCGCCGGGGCGATCAAGCCTACCGAGACGGCCGAACGCGATCCGCGTCGAGCCGACGCGATCCCAGGGAGGGACGGGCGCCGGGTGTCGACCGTCCGCGAGACGAGTGGAGGGGACATGACGTCCATGCGGGCGGTGACGATCGTCGGTCACGGCGGCAACGAAGTGGTCGAAATCGGAGAGCGGCCGATCCCGGTTCGCGGCCGGGGGCAGGCGCTCGTGCGCGTGCGCGCCGCCGGCCTCAACCGCGTCGATCTCTACATGCGCGACAGCGGTGCCGGCATCACGCACGAGCTGCCGCAGATCATGGGCCTCGACGGCGCCGGAGAGGTGGTGGAGGTCGACGCCGACGAGACCCGTCTGAAGGTCGGCGACGCCGTGGTGATCCATCCCGGCATCGGTTGCGGCCGCTGCGAGTTCTGTCTCGCCGGCGAACACGTGCTCTGCACCTCGATGAAGTTCCTCGGCGAGCACCGCGACGGCACGCTCGCCGAATTCGTCTGCGTGCCGGTCGAGAACGTCTTCGCGAAACCGGCGACGCTCGACTGGGCCGAGGCGGCGGCGCTGTCGACGGCGCCGCTCACCGCGTGGCGCATGGTCTTCGGCAAGGCGGCGTTGAAGTCGCACGAGACGGCTCTGATCTTCGGCATCGGCGGCGCGGTCTCCGCCTCGGCGTTGCTCTTCGCCAAGATGATCGGTGCCCGCGCCATCGTCACCTCGCGCGACCCGGAGAAACTCGCCTGGGCCGAGACGCTCGGCGCCGATGCCGGCATCGACGGCGCGCGCGAGCCGATCTCGCGGCGGGTGATGGAACTCACCGGCGGACGCGGCGTCGACGTGGTGATCGAGAACGTCGGCGCGGCGGTCTGGGGCGAGGCCTTGAAGTCGCTGGTGCGGGGCGGGCGCATCGTCACCTGCGGCGCGACCTCGGGCGACATGCCACCGGCCGATCTGCGCCGGCTGTTCATTCGCCAGCTCCAGGTCTTCGGCTCGACCCACGGCAGTTTCGAGGAGTTCCGGGCCCTCCTCGCGGTCTGCGAGCGCGGCCTCTTCCGCCCGCCGATCGATCGCCGCTTCGCCTTCGCCGACGTGCATGCCGCGCTCGATCGGCTCGAGGCCGGACGGCAGTTCGGCAAGATCGTCGTCGACCAGGATCCGTGACAGGGGCCTCCGCTCCGCTCTCCATGAGGTTGCCAGGAATGACTTCCGCCCCCCGTGATCCCCAATCCCGACGCGTCACGCTCGACGTCGCCGGTCCGATCGCCACGGTGACGCTCTGCCGTCCGCCGATGAACGCCATCGACGACGCCATGTTGGCGGCGCTCAACGACGCCTTCGCCGTGGTCGAGGCGGATGCCGACGTCGCGGTGCTGCGCATCCGCTCGGATCAACGCGTCTTCTGCGCCGGGGCGGATCTGCGCCTCGTCGGCAGCCGCGTCGGCCATCAGGAAGGCGCCTCGGCGATGGTCGAGACGGTGCGTTCGTTCCACCGGACCTTCGACCGTCTCGCCGCCCTGCCCAAGGTGACCATCGCCGAGATCGAGGGCCACGCGCTCGGCGGCGGCCTGGAGCTGGCGCTCGCCTGCGACCTGCGCATCGCCGCCCATCACGCCAAGCTCGGCCTGCCGGAGGCCAAGGTCGGGCTCCTGCCCGGTGCCGGCGGCACCCAGCGACTCACCGCCCTCTGCGGCGCCGGCCTCGCGGCGCGGATCATCCTCTCCGGCGACCTCCTCGACGGCCGCGAGGCCGAGCGGGTCGGGCTCGTCCAATGGTCCGCCCATGCGGTCGACTTCGCCGAGGTGGCGAGCGGCGTGGCGAGCCGCGCCGCCGGCCTCTCGGCCGACGCGATCGCCGTCGCCAAGTCCTGCATCCGCATCGCCGACCGCATGTCGTCGGAGGGCGCGGAGGCGGAGATCGGCGGGATCGGCTCGTTGATGATGAAGCCCAGCACCGAGAGGCGCGTGGCGGACTTCCTGAGCCGGTGACGGGGACGATGAGCGACGGCGACGCCCCGCGACCGACGGTGAGCCTCGCCCGGGACGGGGCGGTGGCGATCCTCACGATCGACAATCCGCCGGTCAACGCCCTCTCCGCCACCGTGCGCGGCGGGCTCCTCGACGGCATCCGCCGCGCCGAGGCCGATCCTGCCATCGCCGCGACGGTGATCGTCTGCGCCGGACGGACCTTCGTCGCCGGCGCCGACATTCGCGAATTCGGTCGGCCACCGATCGATCCGGCCCTGCCGGTGGTGCTCGCGGCGATCGAGAACGCCGTAAAGCCGGTCGTTGCCGCCCTTCACGGCACGGCGCTCGGCGGCGGCTTCGAGCTGGCGCTCGCCTGCCACCGCCGTGTCGCCCAGGCCGGCGCCCGCGTCGGTCTGCCGGAGATCCGCCTCGGGGTGATCCCCGGCGGCGGCGGCACCCAGCGCCTGCCGCGTCTCGTCGGGGTCGAGCGGGCGCTCGAGACGATCCTGAGCGGCGAACCGATCGGGGCGGAGGTCGCGGCGGCCTGGGGCGCGGTCGACGAGATCGTGGCGGAAGGCGACGACCTGCGCGCCGCCGCCCTCGCCCATGCCCGCGCGGCGATCGCGGCGGGGGCTCGGCCGACACGGACCCGCGACCGCGAGGCGATGCCGCCGCGCGAGGCGGCGCGCGCGCTCCTCGCCGAGCGCCGCGCCGCGCTCGCCGCCGCCGACCCCCACGAAGTCGCCGGGCTCGCGGCGATCGAGGTGATGACGATCGGTCTCGAACGCGGTTTCGACGCCGGGCTCGCGGCCGAGCGCGCCGCCTTCGTCGCGCTGCGCGACAGTCCGCGCGCCGCCGCCGAGCGCGAAGCCTTCTTCGCCGCGCGGCGCAAGCCGTCCGCCTGAGCCGAGATCGCGCCGCTCGCGAGGGGCGAACTCCACGACGAAGGCCCGGACGTCGCCGTCCGGGCCTCGCGTCGTGTCTCATGGAGCATCGCGCCGAAGTGCGGGTGATCACATGTTGGGATAGTTCGGCCCGCCGGAGCCTTCCGGGGTCGTCCAGGTGATGTTGCCGTTCGGATCCTTGATGTCGCAGGTCTTGCAGTGGACGCAGTTCTGCGCGTTGATCACGAACGTGTCC
>NZ_JAFNIH010000034.1 GCF_019160155.1 Pinisolibacter aquiterrae | reverse complement strand
CTGACGCTGGCCTTCGGCGACACCTCCGGCGGCTTCCGCCGGCTGATCCAGATCGTCTTCGGCCTGTCGATCGCCTTCGCCGCCTCGAGCTTCTTCCTGTCCTTCTTCTCTTTCGCCGGTGGAGCGCTGGTCTGATGGCCGATCCCAACGAGATGTCGGTCGCGGGCTTCATGGTGCCGGTTCACCGCTCGCTGACCGAACCGATCCTGCTCGGTGGCGCGCCGCGCTCGGTCGCGATCCTGCTCGGGACGCTCGCCGCTGCCGTCTCCCTCGGCCTGCGGCTGTGGCTGGTCGGTCTCGTTCTGTGGGCCGTCGGTCACGCCGCCGCGGTCTGGGCGGCGAAGCGCGACCCGGCCTTCGTCGATGTGGTGCGCCGCCATCTGCGCATCCCCACCCACCTCGGGATCTGAGGGACGATCACCATGATGAACCTCGCCGAGTATCGCCGTCGCAGCACCATGCTCGCCGATTTTCTGCCCTGGGCGGCGCTGGTTGCCCCCGGAGTGGTGCTCAACAAGGACGGTTCGTTCCAGCGCACCGCCCGCTTTCGCGGCCCTGATCTCGACAGTGCGGTTCCTGCCGAACTGGTCGGCGTCGCCGGCCGTCTCAACAATGCCCTGCGTCGCCTCGGCTCCGGTTGGGCGATCTTCGTCGAGGCCGAACGTCATCCGGCCGGCAGCTATCCGGCAAGCCGCTTTCCCGATGTCGCCTCGGCGCTGGTCGAGGCCGAGCGCAAGGCCGAGTTCGAGGAGGAGGGGGCACATTACGAGTCGAGCTACTACCTGACCTTCCTGTTCCTGCCGCCGGCGGAAGAGGCGGCGCGGGCCGAACGCTTCCTCTACGAGGGGCGCGACCGCACGAGCGGGGCCGACGCGCAGGCGGTGCTGCACGGCTTCGTCGACCGCACCGCGCGCGTGCTGCAGCTGGTCGAAGGCTTCATGCCCGAGGTCGGCTGGCTCGACGACGGCGAGACGCTCACCTACTTGCACGCCTGCGTCTCGACCAAGCGCCAGAGCGTCCGCGTCCCCGAGATCCCGATGCATCTCGACGCGCTGCTCGCCGACGAGCCGCTGATCGGCGGGCTGGAGCCTCGGCTCGGATCGGTACATCTGCGCGTCCTCACCATCGTCGGCTTCCCGACCGCGACCACGCCCGGCATCCTCGACGAACTCAATCGGCTAGCCTTTTCCTATCGCTGGTCGACGCGGGCGATCATGCTGGACAAGACCGACGCGGTGCGGCTGATGACCCGCATCCGCCGCCAGTGGTTCGCCAAGCGCAAGTCGATCACGGCGATCCTCAAGGAGGTGATGACCAACGAGGCCTCGGTCCTCGTCGACACCGACGCCGCCAACAAGGCGTCGGATGCCGATGCGGCGCTGCAGGAGCTCGGCGCCGATCAGGTCGGCGCGGCCTATGTCACCGCCACGGTGACGGTCTTCGACGACGACCCGCGTGTCGCCGACGAGAAGCTCCGGCTCGTCGAGAAGGTGATCCAGGGCCGCGACTTCACCTGCATGGCCGAGACGGTCAATGCGGTCGAGGCCTGGCTCGGGTCGCTCCCGGGTCACCCTTACGCCAACGTCCGCCAGCCGCCGGTCTCGACCCTCAACCTCGCCCACATGATCCCGCTTTCGGCGGTGTGGGCCGGTCCGGAGAGCGACACACATTTTGCTGCCCCGCCGTTGTTCTTCGGTCGCACAGAGGGCGCGACGCCGTTCCGCTTCTCGCTTCATGTCGGCGACGTCGGCCACACCCTGGTGGTCGGGCCGACCGGCGCCGGCAAATCGGTGCTCCTCGCGCTGATGGCGTTGCAGTTCCGGCGCTATCGCCGCAACCAGATCTTCGCCTTCGACTTCGGCGGATCGATCCGGGCGACGGCGCTCGCCTGCGGCGGCGACTGGCACGATCTCGGCGGCGCTCTGTCGGAGGACGGCGCCGAGCCGGTCGCGCTGCAACCGCTCGCCCATATCGACGACGTCGCCGAGCGCGGCTGGGCGGCCGAGTGGGTCGGGGCGATCTTGGCGCGTGAGAGCACGACCATCACGCCCGAGGTGAAGGATCACCTGTGGTCGGCGCTGACTTCGCTCGCCTCGGCGCCGATCGCCGAGCGCACGCTCACCGGCCTGTCGGTGCTGCTGCAGTCGACGGCGTTGAAGCGAGCCCTGCAACCCTATTGTCTCGGTGGGTCCTACGGCCGGCTGCTCGATGCCGAGGCCGAGCGGTTGGGCGATGCCTCGGTCCAGGCCTTCGAGACCGAAGGTCTGATCGGCACCGGGGCGGCGCCGGCGGTGCTCGCCTATCTCTTCCACCGCATCGAAGCTCTCCTCGACGGGCGGCCGACACTGCTCGTCATCGACGAAGGCTGGCTCGCCCTCGACGACGAGGGCTTCGCCGGCCAGATCCGCGAATGGCTGAAGACGCTGCGCAAGAAGAACGCCTCCGTCGTCTTCGCCACCCAGTCGCTCTCCGACATCGACGCCAGCGCCATCGCTCCCGCCATCATCGAGAGCTGCCCGACCCGGTTGTTGCTGCCGAACGAGCGGGCGATCGAGCCGCAGATCACCGCGATCTATCGCCGCTTCGGCCTCAACGACCGTCAGATCGAGATCCTCGCCCGGGCGACGCCGAAGCGTGACTACTACTGCCAGTCGCGACGCGGCAATCGCCTGTTCGAACTCGGCCTGGGCGAGGTGGCGCTGGCCTTCACCGCGGCCTCGTCGAAGACCGATCAGACGGCGATCGCCCGCATCCTCGCCGAGCACGGCCGCGACGGTTTCGTCGACGCTTGGCTCAGGTCGAAGGACGTCGCCTGGGCGGCCGACCTCATCCCCGATCTCACCAATCTCGAACCCATCGTCACGACGGAGGTCCGGTCATGACCCGCATTCAATCCCGCGCGCGCGTCGCACTCCTCGCCGCCACCGCACTCGCCGCTCCGATCGCGGTGTCGTTGTCAGTGTCGGTGCCGGCCCAGGCCGTCACGGTGTTCGACCCCTGGAACTACAGCCAGAACATCCTGACCGCCGCGCGGTCCCTCGAGGAGGTCAACAACCAGATCACCTCGCTGCAGAACGAGGCGCAGATGCTGATCAACCAGGCCCGCAATCTGGCGAGCCTGCCGACATCGTCGCTCGCCCAGATCCAGCAGTCGGTGCAGCGCACCCAGCAGCTCCTGACCCAGGCGCAGAAGATCGCCTACAGCGTCCAGGACATCGACAGAGCGTTCTCCACCACTTACGGCCCGGCGTCGACCTCGGCCTCCGACCAGGCCTTGATCGATGCGGCCAAGGCGCGCTGGCAGACGACGGTCGCCGGCCTCCAGGACGCCATGCGGGTGCAGGCCGGTGTCGTCGGCAATCTCGACAGCACCAAGACGCAGATGTCGTCGCTGGTGACCGCGAGCCAGGGGGCGACCGGCGCGCTCCAGGCGGCACAGGCCGGCAACCAGATCCTGGCGCTCCAGACCCAGCAGTTGACCGATCTGACTGCGGTCGTCACGGCGCAGGCCCGGGCCCAGAGCCTCGAGGCGGCCGAGCGCGCCGCCGCCGCCGATCAGGCGCGCGAGCAGCGCAGCCGCTTCCTCGTCCCCGGCACCGGCTACCGGGCCGGCAGCGCCCAGATGTTCCATCAGTGAGACGCCGGCGATGAATCCGAAGATCGTCGTCCGCGCTGCGGCTCTCGCCTTTGTCGTCTCGGCGCTCGCGGTCGCGGCGATCGAGTTCGGCGGCCGGTCCGATCGAGTGGTCGGCGAGGGCAGGGGATCGCCCGCGGCGCGCCTCTCCTCCGACCGGTTCGAGGCAGAACTCGCCCGCTGCCGCGATCTCGGTGAGGCCGGCGCGCGTGATGCCGCCTGCCTCGACGTCTGGGGCGAGAGCCGTCGTCACTTCCTCGGATCGAAGTGAGGGCAGGCCATGGGCGGCACCGGCGTCATCGATCGTTTCCTCGAGGTCTTCACTCGCTACATCGACAGCGGCTTCGGTCTCCTCGGCAGCGAGGTCGCCTTCCTCGCTTCGACCCTGGTGGTCATCGACGTGACGCTCGCCGCCCTGTTCTGGTCGTGGGGCGAGGGCGAGGACATCGTCGCTCGCCTCGTCCGCAAGACCCTCTTCGTCGGGGTCTTCGCCTGGTTGATCGGCAACTGGAACAGTCTCGCCCGCATTGTCTTCGAGAGCTTCGCCGGCCTCGGCCTGAAGGCGTCGGGAACCGGGTTTTCGACCGCCGATCTGCTGCGGCCGGGCAAGGTGGCGCGGGTCGGGCTCGATGCCGGTCGGCCGATCCTCGAGGCGATCTCCGGCCTCATGGGCTATGTCGCCTTCTTCGAGAACTTCCTGCAGATCACCGTGCTGCTCTTCGCCTGGGCGCTCGTCCTCCTCGCCTTCTTCATTCTCGCCATCCAGCTCTTCGTCACCCTGATCGAGTTCAAGCTGACGACACTCGCCGGCTTCGTCCTCATCCCCTTCGGCCTCTTCGGCAAGACCGCCTTCCTCGCCGAGCGGGTGCTCGGCAATGTCGTCGCCTCCGGCGTCAAGGTGCTGGTGCTCGCCGTCGTGGTCGGCATCGGCTCGACCCTGTTCTCCGAGTTCACCGCCGGCTTCGGCGGCAGCCAGCCGACGATCGAAGACGCCATGGCGATCGTCCTTGCCGCGCTGTCCCTCCTCGGCCTCGGCATCTTCGGACCCGGCATCGCCAACGGACTGATCTCCGGTGGCCCGCAGCTCGGGGCGGGAGCCGCCGTCGGCACTGGTCTCGCCGCCGGCGGCATGGCGCTCGCCGGAGGTGCCGCCACCGGCATGGCGGCGCGGGGGCTCGGCGCCGGCACTACGGCAGCGGCGCAAACCGGTGCGACGCTCGCCGGTGGTGCGACCGCCGCCTATCGCTCGGATGGCACCGCCGGGGTGCTCGCCACCGCTGCCGCTCAGGGAGCGACCGCCGTCTCCGCGCCGCTGCGGCGTGCCGCCGCCAGTCTGCACTCGAGCTTCGAGGCCGGTCACCACGCGGTGAGCGGGGAGGGGGCGGGCGCCGACGGCGGCGCGGCCTCGTCTTCCTCTTCGTCCGGGGCCACCGGCACGCCGGATTGGGCAAAGCGCATGAAACGCGCCCAGACGCTGAACCATGGCGCCGCCACCGTCACCCATGCCGTTCGCTCCGGTGACGCCCATGGCGGCGGCGCCTCCGTCGATCTCTCACAGAAGGAGCCGTGATGTCCGTCTTCCGACGCCCCTCCGTCCGCTACGCCACCACGCCGGTGCCGGAGACCCCCTATCAGAAGGCCGCCCAGGTCTGGGACGAGCGCATCGGCTCGGCCCGGGTCCAGGCGAAGAACTGGCGGCTGATGGCCTTCGGCTGTCTGGCACTTGCCGCCGGCTTCGCGAGCGTCCTCGTCTGGCAGTCGGCGCGTGGCACCGTCGTCCCCTGGGTGGTCGAGGTCGATCGGCTCGGCGAGGCACGCGGTGTCGCGGCCGCCACCGCCGACTTCCGTCCGAGCGATCCTCAAATTGCCTGGCACCTCGCCCACTTCGTCGAGGAGGTCCGCTCGATCCCCGCCGACCCGGTGATCCTGCGCCAGAACTGGCTGCGCGCCTACGACTTCACCACCGATCGCGGCGCCCTCGCTCTCAACGATCAGGCCCGTGCCGGTGATCCTTTCGCCAAGGTCGGCAAGGCGCAGATCGCCGTCGACGTCTCCAGCGTCATTCGTGCCTCGCCGGAGAGTTTCCGGGTCGCGTGGGTCGAGCGGCGCTACGCCGACGGGGCGCTGGCCGAGACCTCTCGCTGGACCGCCATCCTGTCGATCGTGATCCAACCGCCACGCGACGCCGATCGGCTGCGCAAGAACCCCCTCGGCATCTACGTCAATGCCATCGACTGGTCGAAGGAGCTCGGACAATGACCCGGCCGCAATCCCACAGAGCCGGCCTTCCGGCTCGCCTGATCGTCGTCGATCCGCAGAACCGGAGATCCGGTTCCACGGATCGGCGCAGAGCCGTATTGCCGGTTCTCTTGCTGTCCGTATCCGTGCTCGCCGGGTGTGCCTCCGACAAGTTCATCCCGCCCGACATCGACTATGACGATGCCGCACCCGCGGTCGTCGCCGCCGATCCGCCGCTGCCGGTCGAGGTGGTGGTGCTTCCCAAACCGCTGCCGCTTCCCGGTCAGATGAAGCCGGTCAAAGGCGGCAAGAGCCCGCCGGAGGCGGCCGATCCGACCAGCCGGGTCAGCGAGGCCAATGCGGCGGCGCGGGTCGAGCCGGTTCGCAACGGCTTCATCAACGCGATCCAGGTCTATCCCTTCACCGCAGGCGCCCTCTATCAGGTCTATACCGCCACCGGCCAGATCACCGACATCGCGCTTCAGGCGGGCGAGCAGCTGGTCGGCTCGGGACCGGTCGCCGCCGGCGACACGGTGCGCTGGATCATCGGCGACACCGAGAGCGGGACGGGGACGTCGAAGCAGATCCACATCCTGGTGAAGCCGACACGGCCGGATCTCACCACCAACCTCGTGGTCAACACCGACCGACGCACCTATCACCTCGAACTCCGCTCGACCGAGAAGGCCTACATGGCCTCGGTTTCCTGGGCCTATCCACAGGATCAGCTCATCGCCTTGCGCGGCCAGAACGCCGAGGCGCAGGCGGTCCAGCCGGTCGCGGCCGGGATCGACGTCTCGAAGCTGAACTTCCGCTACCAGATCGAGGGCGACACGCCGCCGTGGCGGCCGCTGCGGGCCTTCGACGACGGCTCCAAGGTCTTCATCGAGTTCCCCTCCGGCATCGGCCAGGGCGAGATGCCGCCGCTCTTCGTGATCGGCGCCAGCGGTGGCTCGGAGCTGGTCAACTACCGTACCCGCCAGAACTACTATGTCGTCGATCGGCTCTTCGCTGCCGCCGAACTCCGCCTCGGCGACAAGGACAGCGAGCGGCGCGTCCGCATCGTCCGCACCGACGGGAGACCGCGGTCATGACGGGGAGCAACGACAAGGGCAGGGGTGGCATTGTCACACCGGACCTGCGGCTTCGCGGGGAACGGCCGCGGGTGACGCGTCTGTCGCGCAAGGTGTTGATCGGGCTCGGCGGCATCTCGGCCTTGGCGATCGCCGGCGCGCTGGTCTACGCGCTGCAGAGCCGCAGCGGTCGCTCGGGCGGCGAAGAGCTCTATGCCACCGGCAACCATGCCCCGGCCGACGGGCTCGCGACCTTGCCCAAGGACTATGCCGGCATCCCGAAGCTCGGCCCGGCGCTGCCGGGGGATCTCGGGCGACCGATCCTCGAGGCTCA
Organism: Pinisolibacter aquiterrae; assembly: GCF_019160155.1. Lineage (GTDB taxonomy): Bacteria > Pseudomonadota > Alphaproteobacteria > Rhizobiales > Ancalomicrobiaceae > Pinisolibacter > Pinisolibacter aquiterrae. Next base: position 918 of record NZ_JAFNIH010000034.1, on the reverse strand, counting down.
GGGTCGGGGACAGCCGCTGCCCAACCCGATGCCGGTGCCTGGCATCAGCCAGGACGAGCAGCGCCGCACGCAGGAGAGTGAGGCGGCCCGCATCAGTCGGCTCTTCACCCAGACCGAGACCCGCAACGTCATGCGCGAGCCGGCAGCCGGCTCGGCTTCCACCGGTCCGACCGGGGAGGTGAAGCCGGTGACGCCGGATCTCGCGGCCCTCGGTCTCGCGCCACAGCCGGCGACGCCGAGTGCGGCCGATCGGCAGCTCGCCTTCGTCAACGGCACCGTCGATCGCCGCACCGTCTCGGCCGACCGGCTCGCCTCAGCGGCCTCGCCCTACGTTGTTCAGGCCGGGACCGTGATCCCGGCGGCGCTGATCACCGGCATTCGCTCCGACCTCCCCGGCCAGATCACCGCCCAGGTGAGCGAGAACGTCCACGACACGCCGACGGGCCGGTTCCTCCTGATCCCCCAGGGCTCTCGTCTCGTCGGTCAATACGACAGCCAGGTCGCCTTCGGGCAGAGCCGTGTCCTCCTGGTCTGGACCCGGCTGCTTCTCCCAGACGGTCAGTCGATCGTGCTGGAGCGCCAGCAGGGAGCGGATGCAGCCGGCCTCTCCGGGCTCCAGGACGAGGTCGACTATCACTGGTGGGATCTCGCCAAGGCCGCGGCGCTCTCGACCCTGCTCGGGGTCGGAACCCAGCTCGGCTCGTCGGGCACCGAGAGTGATCTGGTGCGGGCCGTGCGCAACGGAGCCGCCGACAGCATCAACAACACCGGCCAGCAGGTCGTGCAGCGTCAACTCAACATCCAGCCGACCCTGACGATCCGGCCGGGGTTCCCGGTCCGGGTCATCGTCAATCGTGATCTCGTGTTGGCGCCTTACGGAGGGCAGACGCCATGACCAAGTTGAAGCTCGGAGCACTT
>NZ_JAFNIH010000060.1 GCF_019160155.1 Pinisolibacter aquiterrae | reverse complement strand
TGGCTGAGGAAGCTTCTTTGTGCCCTCGTCGCCCTGCTCTTCGCAATCGCCGCCTCGCTACAAAGCGAGCGTCACGCCGCCGTATGAACGCCGATCGCGCTCAAATCGCCTTCTTCACAGGCGACTATCTTGGCCAGTGGGCTCGCCCCACCGAAGCGAACGGCCACCGTCACACGACGACGCCGTTTCGGAGGAGTGCGGTCCAAGTATTTCGTGCTGCCCCGCTAAATCCGCTGAATACCCGAGGACTCTGGCGTCAGCTGGATGAGAGACGGGGGGCACAGCAGACGCATTGCGACCATGTGAGCGAGCATCTACTTTTCGTGAGGGGCGTAGAAATCCACCCGCGCCGCAGCATGGACGTCATCTCACTTGAAATCTATCTTCTTGTTCGGCAGAAGTCTGAATGTGTTTCTCTCGGTGAATTCGGCGATCTTCAATTTTGACAGTTGCCGCAAGCCGCGAGAGACACTCTCTGGAGACGTTCCGACGAGTGCTGCGATGTCTCGCTTCATCAGGGGCGTCTCGACTTCGATCACTTCGTCTTCCATCTCGGGCGAGCCGGCGATGGTCCAAAGGGTCCGGTAGAGCCGCTCGGGAACATCGAGAGTGGAGAGACGGAAAATATGTTCCTCGTAGAAATTCGTCTGGGCCGCGGCCTGTTGCATGAGCCTGAGCAGAAGCTCTTCACTTTCGCGCAGAACGGTTTCGAAGCGCTCCGTCGGGATCGCGATGAGATCGCTGGAGCAGATCGACTGGCAGCTGCTGCGATGAACCCGACCGTCCAACAGATCTTGCCAACCGAGCAGCGCGCCGACCGGCTGGGTTCCGAACATCGCCATCCGACCGTCTTCATCGATGCGTTCGAGCACGAACGTGCCCTTCATCACCAGATGGACGGCATCGACCGGCGTGCCCTGATGGAAGACATAGGACCGCGGTCGATAGTGGATCGTCGCCGCACTCTCTTGCGGAAACAGGCGACGGATGACGTCCACGAGGGCATCACCGTGCGAAGTCCGAACTCCTGAACTCAGTGATCGCGCTTCGACCATCGGGACGACCTCTCGAGACGAATGACATTGCCCGCCGACGCGGCCGCGACGGGTAGGAATATTTCGAGCGTACTGCCGCCGTGCGCGGTGACACGCGATTGAATCCAACCACGAGCGCCGTCGACCACCAGCCGGACGATGGCGAGCGAGAGTTCCTCGCCCCGCCCTGCGGTGACGCGGCTGGTCTGCATGCGCAGCACCCTGGAGAGCGTGCGAGGCGTCTGCACGGACCGATCGTCTCTGATCGAGATGCAGAGGTGTGCACCTCCCTCGACCTCGCGCACATCCGTGCGGATCGAGACGATTCCGGGGTCGGACCCGAGCGTCTCTCCGACGTAGCTCACCAGATTCGTGATCATGTGGTCGAGCGCTTCCCCATCACACGACACCCGCGCCTCGCGCCCGTCGAAGTGGGTCTCGAGCAACACGCCCTGGGGAACCTGCAGTTCCTGCGCCGCCAGTACCGCCGCCAGTCGATCGACGACATCGACGACACCGTCCGTCCGACCGCCGTCGAGCGTGAGATGCAATTGCTCCGCGAGCCGCTGCGTGCGCAGAGCGATGTCGTGGATTGTCCGAGCAGCCCGCCATATGGGGGTTCCGGAGGGAAGCTCCCGGAGAATCCGCTCGGCATTGTCGCGCAACGGTGACCACAGTTGCGACAGTTCCGTCCCGATTCCAGAGGCGAGGCGGTTGGTCGCCTGCGAGAGATGACGGCGATCGAGCTCCTCTTGGAGGCATCGCCGCTCCGCCTCGGCGAGTTTGGTCGCCGTCACGTCGAGAGCCACACCGTCCCAGAGGCGTCCGTTACCGGTCTCCACCGAAGAGGCGAGAATTCGGACCCAGACCTGACGCTTGTCCGTCCCCCGCCGCAGGCGACATTCGAAATCGAAGGGCCCAGCCCCGATCCGGCGCAGGAGGTGCAGCAACGCCAGACGATCACTCGGCTCGATACACGCCCGCAGGACCGTTCCGAGTGGTCGATCGAGAGCCTCCTTGTCGCGCAGCCCGACGAGGTGCTGGAGCTTGCGGCTCACCGCCACCACGCGTGCACCCTCTCCATGCATCTGCGCGACACGGAAGACGATCCCCGGCAGATTGTCGAGCGTGGCGCGCAGGCGATCGACGGTCTCCGTTCCCCGTCGCGCTTCGAGCAGGTCGCCCACGATGAGACGATCGCGTAGCGCGACGACGTCGCGCGCCAACTCGGCCACCTCGTCGCGCCCGCTGGTGTCGGGCACCGCGACCAGCCTCTCACCGTCGGCCAGCCGACGCAGGGCCGTTCCCAACCGATGCAACGACGGCAGGACGCTCAAGCCGAGAAGCGAGATCAGCGCCGACGAAATCAAGACGACGAGGAGAATTCCCCCTCCGACCAGAGTGACATGGCGCTCCGATCGCTCGTAGAAGGCCGTCGCCTGTTCTTCGATCTCGGCGGCCAGTTTCGTCTCCACCGTGCGCATCCGCTGGAGACGCAGACCGGCCGTGTCCGACCAGTCGAGCGCGGTGGGACGGCTCGCGGCCTCCGCCTCGAAGCTCCGCCGCATGTTGTCCATCATCGGCGACACGGTCAGCGCCGCGGTGAAGAGCGAGGCGATCCGTCCTTCGGTAAGGCCGAGGAAGGTGCGCGCCAACGTCTCCTGTTCCGTGGCGAACTGGGAGACGAACCGGGAATCGTGCGACATCACGCTGATCATGACGCCGGAGAGCAGAGACGTGCCGAGAAGCCGCTCGGCACCGGCTCGCTCCCGCGCCTTCGACAGGAAGATCCAAGCGCTCACCCGGTGGGCGACGTCGGAGGGCGTCAACTGCCGCGTCGTCGCAGGCGAGATCTCCATCAGATCAGCCACGATCGTCTCGTAATATTCGATCGTGCTGTAGACATCGTAACTCCCGATCTGCACGTCGGACCGCGACCGGGGGAGCAGCGCCAACGAGGCTTCGGCATTGTCGATCGCATCGACGACGGAGCGGTCGGGGATAGCCGCCCGAATCCGACCGACCGCTTCTCGAAAGCGGGAGAGCGCGGCATCGGTTCGCAACAATTGCTCCTCGAAGAGCACCCGCTCGCGACGCGGCGAACCGACGATCATGATCGCCTGATTTCCCTCTTCCTGGAGTTCGAAGACGAGATCGTCGACGCGTGCATCGATTGCCACCACGTCGCGCAGCCGATCCGCCGAACGAAGGCCGTCCAACAGCCCGAGGAAGAACATCGAGGTTAGACCCAGCATGATCGCCAGCGGGATCACGCCGATGAGCATCAGACGCCAGCGCAGCGGAATGAAATCGAGGCTCACACGCCGCAGGCCCCCCCCGGGCCGCGAACCATGATCTTCCCCAAGGACGAGGGCGCCGTCCTGTCGTCCAACGTGGTCGAACAGCCACGCCCGCACGAAGGCGATGATCCGTCCCGTCTGTTCGCTATCGCTGAGGTCGACCGGATGCGACACCAACCAGCAGCGCGACGTTATGAACTCGGAATGTCGACGATCGAGATCGGCGCATCCCAATTCGCGCAGGACGCGGGCCTCCATCTCGAAATGACGATCGAAAGCCGTGAGGAACGAGCGCAACAAACGTGAAACGGCGCGTCGGTGACCACGCGCTTGAGCCGTCTCGATCTTCGTCAGAAGGTCGAGCAACCGCGCGTGATCGCCCTCGATCATGCCCATTTCGATCAGCCCGGGCTCATAGGACACGATCGTCGACCCGCTTTCCCTGGATATCCGGTCGCACTACGCCTATCGGCTGCGGAATTCGACATTTCCGCTCACCGGCGCCGGGAACGTAGGCACCGTCCATAGGAGCAGTGCCGTGATTCAGATCAAACACGAGGCACAGCTGGCTGTGTCCGAACAGCGCAGGCTGGTCGCGGTCGCCGTCATTGCAAGAACGACCAGCACGAGAGCAACAGCGAAGGTCGCGTGCGTACCGACGACGACATCGTCCGGCGCCGCCGAGCGCGGGTCCGCACCAGAAGCCCAGGCGAAGACCGCCCCCAAGACCGAAGCACCGGTCATCAGACCGAAATTGCGCGAGAGATTGAGCACACCCGAGACGAGGCCGCGTCGCTCCGCCGGCAGGTCGGCCATGACCATCGTGTTGTTGGCCGCCTGGAAGATGGCGTAGCCGGAAGTGAGCACCACGAGGGGCGCGGCATATCCCACGATGCCGAGCCTCGCCGGCGTGAGGGCGAGAAGAGCGCATCCCACCATCATATTCATCAGCCCGACCAGGGCCATACGCCCGCCGCCGAAGCGATCCACCAGACGGCCGGCAGGAATCCCCGTCAGCGCCGAGACGATCGGGCCGATCGACATGATCAGGCCCGCCCGGGCGGCGTCGAGCCCCAGGCCTCGCGTGAGATGGAAAGGCCCTATCACGAGTGTCGCCATCATCACGGTGGAGACCAGGGTATTGGCGAAGAGGCCGGACGACAGCATGGGATCTCGAAAGAGCGAGAGGCGGACGAGAGGCGTAGCTCTGCGCAATTCGACGAAGACGAAGGCGAACGCACCGATGGCGGCCGTGGCGAAGAGCGCCCAAATTTGGTCGGCCGAACCGTTGCGATCGGCAGTCACCGCGAGGGCATAGGCGGCGAGCACCAGGGCGAGCAGAGTCGTGCCGATCACATCGAAGCGACCGCGCTCGAGAGCGGTGGAGGGACGATCTGCCGGCAGATCGGACCAGATGAAGGCGATGGCGGCAATCCCCAAGGGCACGTTGACGAGGAACATCGCTCGCCATCCCACCGTAGCGATCAGCATGCCGCCGAGCGACGGGCCGATCGCGGTTCCGATCGCCGACATGGTGCCGAGTAGTCCCATGGCGCTGCCGATCCTCGCCTTGGGCACGATGTCGCCGACGAAAGCCATGGCGAGCGCCAACATGAAGGCGGCGCCCAGCCCTTGAACCGCCCGCGCCACGATCAGCATCGCCAAGGTCGGCGCCGCACCGCAGGCGGCCGAGGCGAGAGTGAAGACAGCGAACCCGAACAGAAGCAGCCGTCGACGACCAAACATGTCGCCCAATCGGCCCGCTCCCACGATCAGTGTCGTGATCGAGAGGAGATAGGCGAGGATCACCCACTGGACCTCTCGGAAGGAGGCCTCGAACACCGAGGCGAGTGTAGGCAGACCAATGTTGGTCACGCTGGTGCCCAGGGAAGCCAAAAGGATAGACAGTGCGAGCCCCATCAGGGCCCACGTGATCATGGGACGGACGGGTTCCACCTCGGTGCCCGCTCGGCTTCGTCTGGCTTTGCTCGTTCGCATCATCGCCTCCTTGCTCGATGTCCCTCCGCGAGGGACGAGGACGATGTAGCCGCTAGTTACACATGGCGGAAGACGCAGCATTTACAGGTTATTCCTGCATCAAACGCCATGTGCTAAGACAACGTCATGCCGATGCCCGATCTGAACCTCCTCGTTGCTCTGGACGTGCTCCTCACCGAGGGCAGCGTCGCTCGTGCTGCCGAGCGGTTGAAGCTAAGTCCCTCGGCCATGAGCCGGACCCTGGCACGTCTAAGGGAGACAACCGGCGATCCGATTCTCGTCCGAGCTGGTCGGGGCCTCGTCGCCACTCCGCGTGCGTTGGAACTCCGCCGACGAGTGGGCACTCTCGTCGAGGAGGCCGAGGCTGTGCTGCGCCCCGTGGCGGCGACCGATCCGAAGACCCTGACGCGCGCCTTCACGCTACGCACCCGTGACGGCTTCATCGAAACTCTCGGTCCAGCGCTCCTCACCCGCCTCACCGAAGAGGCGCCGCATGTGCGCATCCACTTCGTCGAAAAGCCCGACAAGGACAGCACCCCGCTCCGCGACGGGACGATCGATCTCGAAACCGGTGTGCTCGGAGAGGACATCGGTCCGGAAATCCGAGCCAAGGCGCTCTTCCACGATCGTTTCGTCACCGTGGTTCGCGAAGGCCACCCCCTCACCCGAGGCGAGGTCACCTCGGCGCGCTATGCTGCGGGCGACCATGTCCTCGTCTCGCGCCGCGCCAGACCACAAAGTCGGATCGACGATCTTCTCGCCGAGCAAGGGCTGACGCGGGAAATCACGGTGATCGTCGGGAGCTTTTCCGCCGCTCTCGCCCTCACCCGCACCTCGGATCTCATCGCAACCGTTCCCGAGATCCACACCCGAGACCTGCGCCGAGGCACGGTCGTCGTCCCACTTCCCATTGTCGTACCGGAGATCACGATCTCTCTGCTCTGGCATCCCCGCCTCGACGCCGATCCCGCCCATCGCTGGTTCAGGGCTCTCGTCCATGCCGTCTGTGCAAAGCGAACAAGCGATGGACCAGAGACATTGGCCAAAAGCACCTGATCTACCCCCCTCCAATTGGTCCATCCCGATGTATGTCTTCGGACAGAGAGGAAGGACGATCCGATGCCGAGAAAGCGCCACAAGCCGGAAGAGATCATCACCAAGCTGCGTCAAGCCGACGTGCTGATCAGCCAAGGAAGCCCCGTCGCAGATGCCGTGCGGGCGATCGGGGTGACCTCGCTCACCTACTATCGTTGGCGCCGAGAGTTCGGTGGGCTGAAGTCTGACCAGGTTCGACGTCTGAAGGATCTGGAGGCCGAGAACACCCGCCTTCGGAAGGCCGTCGCCGTTTTGACGCTCGACAAGCCCATCTTGGCCGAGGCCGCAAAGGGAGCCGAAGGCCTGCGAAGCTAAACTTCTGAGCCCCGCGCGTCGCCGCGCCTGCATCAATCATGTGCGATCGGTGATAAAGTTGTTCGAGCGCCGGGTTTGCCGCGTGCTCGGACAACACCGTTCGACCCAGCGCCAAGTCCCGCGCGGGCGAGACGACGAAGAGAGGCTGACCGCCGATATCGTCGAACTCGTTCGCCGGTACGGGCGCTACGGCTACCGTAAGATCGCCGAACTCCTGCATTCGACGGCCGGCTGGGTGGTCAATGACAAGCGGGTCGAACGGATCTGGCGACGCGAGGGGCTGAAGGTCCCGTCCAAATAACCGAAACGCGGCCGGCTCTGGCTCGCCGGCGGATCCTGCATTCGTCTGCGCGCCGAGCCGCATGACGTCGCTCCCGGCCGATCCCCGCTCATAATCAGCTCCGGTTCTCAATAGAGCTCCCCGATGAGACGGTAATACCAGAAGGCTCGTTCCGTCTTGATGCGCTCGCGCAATTGTGCTGGCGGGAAACCGGTATTGCGCCGGACTTCGCGGACGAGGTGGGGCTGGTCGGAAAAGCGGTTCGCGGCGGCGAGTTGCGCCCAGTCCTCCTTGTCGTCGGTCATCCGCTGCATCGCGTCGGCGAAGGCGACTTCGAGTCGGACGAGCTTGGCGAGGTCACGGTAGGACTGGCCGGTCCAGGTCTTCATTCGTCGTTCGACCTGACGCAGACTGCGGCCGACGCCCGAGATCGCGGCCTGCTGCAGCAGGTGATGTGTCCAATCGGCCAACCAGTGGGGCGTGGCGTTCCTTCGGGACCGGATCGACTGCCACAACGGATCGAGCCCATCCTGAAACCGTTCGAAGGCATCGGTGGCGCTGTCGGCCCTGCGGGCGAATTCCAACAGCGCGAGCATGGACCGGTCGAATACGGCGTCGGCCGGCACGATGCGATCGCGATGGTGGCCGATGTCGATGCCCAGCAGCGCCTGGAGGGCTTCGGGATAGAGACCGACGAACATTGCGTGGACCGGCCCCGGATTGATGCTGACGGTGGGTCCGCCCTGTGGTCCGGAAAACACCAAGGCCGGCAGAGGCTCCGTCATGGCCTCGCCGATGCCGGCAGGGCTCCAATCCGTCGCCATGAAGCTCTGCCCTTCGAAGAACAGGCAGACCGCACAGAAGGGAGCTGCGGGAAAATAGTTGACCCGTTCCTCTGGAGCGAGAGGAGTGCCGCGCGTGTCGCGCACGATGGCGGCGAAGATGCACCCCGACAGCGATCGGCGCGGCAACAGCAGGCCGCATCCGTCGTCTCTGTCTGCCGGGCCGGTTCGCTGGGCGGCCATCGCCCCTCCTGATCCCTCGCCTTCATGGCGATGTCGACAACATTCAATACGGCAAACTCGAAAACAAATAAATCATCACCCCAAGGCGCTCGAAGCAATTTCCGATGTGACCGCAATGCCCTGGCTCACAACAAATGTATCCGAGGCTCGAATTGCGCCGTTGCGACCGGTTGAACAAGGAGTGAAAATGCCTCGTGTCATTTACAACGGTCGCCTCTCGTACAATATCGAGAATGCAACCGTTCTCTGTTGGTATTCTGCTGTCGTAGGGGTACGCCGTCTCTTCGGCCGGAAGCTGGATCCCGCTTGGGACTGGCGCTTCGAAACCTCGATCCTTTTTTGGCGGCGGCACATGAACCGGGCACTCTCCTTCGCGGACATGCGGGAGGGGCGCGATTTTTTCGACAGCATCATGCTGCTGGGAAACGATGTGCCGGCCGTGTCGATCGAGCCCTTTTCAGGGGCCGGCGCGAGGGGAGACAGGATCCTGCCCGATGCGCATCTCGGCGGCGTCAGTCTGCTCTATTTTCACGGCGGCGGGTATGCGCTCTCCGCCGAGATCACACGGCACATGGTGGCGTTGATCGCCGAGGCGACACGATCGGAGACCTTCGCCGTCGACTATCGGTTGACACCGGAACATCCTCACCCTGCCCAGATCGAGGATGCGCTCGCAGCCTACCGTCTTCTTCTGGAGCGCGGTGTGGATCCACACCGGATCGTCGTCGCCGGAGATTCGGCCGGCGGACATCTCGCTCTGATGTTGCTGCCGGCCCTGCGTGCGGCGGGGCTTCCCCAGCCTGCGCTCGCCATCGGGCTCTGTCCCTGGACCGATGTGGGCCCGCGAGGAACGAGCCTCTACGCCAATGAACGCTTCGATCTCGTTCAAGGCTGGCAGACGCAGCTCTTCAGAGAATGGCTCATGGCGGGATGCGACGCCACCCGCGAGGCGCTGTCGCCGATTCATCAGGATTATCAAGGCCTGGCGCCGGTCTATCTGCAAGGGGGCGGGCACGAAATCCTGATCGACATGATCCGCGACTTCGCTGGAGAGCTGGAGCGGCAGAGATGCGAGGTGATGTTGGATGTGTGGCCCTCGATGATCCACGAATTCCAGGGCGCCGGATCACTGCTGCCGGAGAGCCGAGAAGCTCTCGAACGCCTCGGCCACCTGTTCGACCTCATCCGGGGCGGGCGGGGTCTCTCGGAACTGCCGCCCTTCCCCAGAACCGAGCGCCGATCGACCGCCTCGCCCACCATGGCGGCACCGTGCCCCTCGAGCCGTGAGAGACACCAATTCGGCTGACCCGCTCCTCACGTTCCTGCCGGTCATGAGTTTGGTCCGAATCCAACCTCACCTAGCGACCTCGTCTCGCTCGACGAGGGGCTTGCCCCCCTGCCCTTTCAGACGTCCAAACTCTGTTCATGAGCCGGCGAACCAAGGCCGCGTCCTACCCGATCGGCCCCATCATGCTCTCGCCTTTTCCCGCTTCCTGCTGCCGATCAGCGCCATCAGCATCGGGCCGAGGCTGAAGCCGCCCTCCTCCGCCTTGCGGGTCAGGCTGCGCAGGTAGCCGCCAGCCGACGCGATCATGGCGTGACGCTGCAGGATCGCCGCGACGACGACCGATGCCGGGACTTCGCCGAGGATCCCCCTCGCCTCCTCCCAAGCGCTCGGGGAAATCCCGAGCATCGGCCGCACCACGGCGGCCGTCGCCAGGAAGTCGCGCCAGTTGGAGATACCGTCTTTCGCATAGTCGACGATGTCGGGGCAGGCTTGCAACACCATCCCCAAGGGGAAGGCGCCATCCGCGAGCTTAGGCGCTCGTGGTTCGATTTGCACCCTCGCCGCCCTCACTTCTCGGAAGCGAGGTTCAAGTTCAGTAGAGAGGTGTGGATTTGAATTCTGTATGTGGCGCTCAATTTGAGACTCATCGGCGCTCGCATTTTCGTCTTTTTCATGCGTTTCCAACAGCATGAACACATCGTCGGCAAGCATCGAGAGGTCTTCCGCGATCCCTTCGAGCTCGGCGAGGCCGGCATTGCGCGGAATGCCCTCGACGATCGAGCGGAAATGGGCGTGAACCTCGCTCCAGTCGGCCGGTCCCCTGCCCTCTCGGCGCGTCGCGACGCCTTCCTCGAGGCCGGCGGCGATCATCTTGGCGATGTCGCGGCGACAGATGGTGATGCGCTCGCGCGCCAGCCGCAGCGCCCGATCGGCGGCGCGGACGTCCTCGGCGAGGCTCTCGATCTCTTCGGCGCGGGCGACGAGCGGCGTCAGATCGAAGCCGAAGGCCTGATCGATCTCGCCCCCCTCCCCCTTGCGGGCGTACCGCTTACCGTTGGGGCTGTCGCGGCGCACGACGAGGCCGGCGTCGACGAGGCCGGCGATATGACGACGCAACGTCGCCGGCGCCATTCCGTGGGCCCTGAGCGCCAACTGCCGGTTCGACGGCCACACCACGAGCTTATCGCCCGAGAGCGTCGTCTCCGGATGGAAACTCAAGAGCGCGTCGAGAACCGCCAGCGCCCGCTCGGAGACCCCGAGTCTGACTTTGGCAGTGCAGATCGAACGGAAGACCTCCCACTTGTGGACGACCTTCTCGGGGGCTCGCGCCTCCGCCTTGGATTGCGCCGCCACATGGGCGAGCGTCAGCGATCGCCCTCCGAAGGGCGTTCTGGACTGATAGGGCTGCATGATGCCTTTGCCTTCGTTCGGGCAAAGAAAATCTGCTCGCCGTCAACGACAAGCCGACGGGTTCTAAAACCTTGACAGCGATTCGCGGAAGTGTGATTCTCTCAGTCGCCAAACTAGAGAGATGGGCTTCCGGAACGTCGTTTCGGGGGCCTTTCTTCTTTGCGGACTACCTCTTCATTGACACGTTCGAAACCGATAGGGCTGCTCCTAGTCACCCCTCACCCTGAGTTTGGCCTCCTTCTTCCAAGAACCGCCGATGAAGTTCGTCGAGCCGTGAGGCGACGAAAGCTCCGAACTTGGGCGCGAAGCGCTCATCGATGGTGAGAGTGGTCTTGCCCCGGCCGTATTCGACCCGCGCCGCCTTCAGGCCACCGGGAGTAGACCACTCGGTCACCGAACGCTCGGGACGCGGGGCGCTTGAGGTGAGACTACCGAAGACCAGAGCGAAGCGTCCGTCGGAATCGCTGGCGCGGAACTGCTCGGAGATGCGGAGTTCGGCGAGCCTCTCGGCGACGCCGGGGTGCTCGAGCCTTTCTGCGACGGCGAGCCATCGTGCGCGGCCGGCTTTTCCGGCTGGACCGATATCGATCAGGAGATCCTCGGGGATCATCCTCGCGACCGAAATGTAACGGCTGAGATCGCCCTTGTCGGTCGACAAGGCAGCGACGATCACGGCCCGCTCGAACCCCATGTCTTCCAGGCGACGGGCAAAGAGAGCCTTCTCGATGAAGGAGAGATCCTTGCGCTCAAGGTTCTCTTTGCCCTGGGCAACGACCAACTCGTCATCCGTCATTTTTTGAACGACGGCCCGAACTGATCGGCCAAGGCGAGCCACGGCCCGCAGGCGTCTATGACCGTAAGCGACCTGGTATCGCCCAGCCTCCTTCGGATGAGGTCGAACGAGAATGGGGACCTGCTGCCCGCTGACCTCGATACTCTCGACGAGAGCGTCGAAGCTCGGATCGACCTCGAGCGTCAGTCGATCACGAACCATCGATCCATCGACCAGAGCGGGGTCGAGTTCGATCACGACTTGGCCGGCGGCCAACTGCTCCTGCAGCCGAGACGCAGCCTTCGCATCGTCCGCGAGCTGCTGCAGCGAACTTCCCATCGCAGAGATGGCACCACTTCGGACTCGCTCCTTGTCCTGAGCGGGCGACGGGTTGGGAGCTCCCAACTTGGTCATGAACAGCGAGTTCACAGTGTCCTTGCGGCTCATGGCAGATCGACCTCTCGGACATCGTTTTCATGCGAAACGCCGACCATTCGATTTTTCGAGCCGTTGGGAGCTCCCAACAAGGCAACAGAACGGCCGAGCACGATTGCCGGAAAGCTACGGCTATAAACGATCGAGATCATGCGCCCCGCCCCCAAGCTGCCTTGATCAGGCCCTCGATCTCGCCATTCACTCCGTCGAGCGCCTCCATCGCGCGGTCATACGTGGACCGCGTCATGTTTTCTCGGCCAATCTCGTAGAGCGTCTGCTTGGTCAGACCCGCGTCCGAAATCGCGGTGCTTTTCACCATCGGGTTGGTGAGGACATGGTCGCCGAAAAGATTGCGAAGGAAGGCGACAACCTTCGTCTGCGGACCATCCTGAGCTTCGTAGCGGGTCACCAAATACCGGATGAAGTCGTATTGCAGGCGCCCGCCGGCCTCGCGAACGACTGAGAGCAGGTCGTGCGTCATGAGCAAGAACTGGCTCATCGATGCGAGATCCAGCATCTGCGGGTGGATTGTGATCGTCATCGCTGTCGCCGCGCACAGTCCACTCAGCGTGAGGTATCCGAGCTGGGGGGGGCAGTCGATCACCACAACATCGTATCGATCGGCGACGTCGGCGAGCGCCTCGGCGATCCGGAGGTAAAAGACCGAACTCTCGCCCTGGCCACCGCGCACGAGCGCACGCGGCGTCGTGTGCTCGAACTCCATCAGTTCGAGATTGCCCGGCACCAGATCCAGGCCATCGAAATAGGTCTTCCGGACCACCTCTCGGAGCGCCTTCTGCTCTTCGTCGTAGCGGATCGCCGCATAGAGCGTCTGATTGGCACCGACATCCGTCTCCGGCAGCACGCCGAGGAGCGCCGACAAGCTGGCCTGCGGATCGAGGTCCACGGCGAGAACCCGATATCCCTGCAGAGCGAGGTACTGCGCGAGGTGGGCCGAGGTCGTCGTCTTTCCCGATCCACCCTTGAAATTGGTCACGGCGATGACCTGGAGATGCTCGCCGCCGGAACGATGTGGAACGAATTCACGCGCATCCCGCCCGCGCGCTGACGCGGCGAGCAGGGCACGGATCTCGTTGATCTGAGATAGCGTGTAGAGACGCCGTCCAGAATGGGTGAGATCGGGTTGCGGGCCTTCTCCAGCAAGTGTCATCTTACGGAGGGTCGAGTCGGAAATGCCCATCAGGCGAGCGGCCTCGCCGGAGGTGAAACGCCGAAGCGTCTTCTGGGACGTCGGTGGGAAGAGCGCTTCGCTCATCGCCTGGAGCTGGGAACTCAGCAGGCGCGCCTGTTCGCCGATCATCATGTCGACGGTCGCACCACCATCTGCGGGGGGCATTCGGAGCGTGTTCACGTTCGCATCTCTCGTCACGAAAAAATCGCCGTTTCGGCCTCTTTGTCGTGACGATACGGAAATGCGCGATTCTGGCAAGAACTTATTGGTTAACGGTTCCTTACCTGCCAACGAGCCCATCACAGATCAATCCTCAGCAATTCCCGAATCGAAGACTTCGCCTCCAGAGTCGGCGGCAAGAATGAATATGGGCGATCGCAAACGCCCCCCAGCGAATTTGCTAGGTGAGAATGGCCGACTTCCCGATCACGAACAATTTGGGGGTTCCAATACGTGCGCCATCTGCCTCCTCCCATCGCGCTATAGAAATCCTCAGTCGACCTCCTGCAATGGACCAAACGCCCGCAAGAACTGCTATCCCTTGCCCAGAGCGCTCTTTCACCCACAGATACCTTCGTCCCGAACCAGCACCGCCGCGAGCCCACGGCCCCATGCCCGACACCCCGCACCGCATCACAGACGCCGACCGCGCCGTCGCGGCCCGCCTCCGGCACCATCGCCAAGCACGCGGGCTCACTCAGAGGGGCCTTGCAGCGCTCACGAGCGACACCGAGCGAGCCATCTCGTTCTACGAGCGGGCGACGACACGCGTCTCGGCGCGCAAGCTGGTCGACCTCGCCCGGGCGCTGGAGATCCCGATCGCTTGGTTCTGCGCCGACGTCGACGAGGAGGCATTCGTCATCTTCGATCCGGCGACAAACGACGAGGCGACAACCCTTCGGCGCTTCCTCGAAACCCCCGAGGGGTGGGAGCTCAACCGAGCCTTCAACCGCATCGCCAGCTCGACCAAGCGAGCGCTGATCCTCCAACTGGTGGAAGGTCTGGCCAGCGAACAGGCCGAGTGAGTGATTGCCACGGGTCATGCATTGCCTCCCTGCCGCGGGGGCCGCTCACCTCGCTGCCGCAACAACAACTGCCGCCTCTTCGACATCTCGGACCCAGCCCCCTCGATCGCTCTCCCTGTCGCACCCGTCACGGCGGACGTCCGCGTCGGCAACCAACCACCGAACCCTGATGCGACGTGAGCCGCGCCGTCACGTCGGTGGACGAGATGCGTGTCGACCCAACTCATGACGAGTTCCGGCACCTGGCCGATGAAGGCGGAACTGAAGGTGAGGAGCGTGAAGAGAAGCCCCGAGTAGACGACGAGACCGCCGAGTCCGACGATGATGGTGCCTGGGCCGTCCGGTGCGAGCGCCGCCAGCGCCCCGCGAAAGAACAGATTAGCTA
>NZ_JAFNIH010000004.1 GCF_019160155.1 Pinisolibacter aquiterrae | reverse complement strand
CGATCTCCGAGCACACCGCAGCGCGCCATCTCGCCAACGCGAAACGCAAGCTCGGCGCCGCCAATCGTGCTCATGCCGTCGCAGAAGCGATCCGCGCCGGCATCGTGCGCTGACGAAATCAATACCCGGATCCCGCAATTGGCGACCGCGCGGGTTTGAACGATGGTCCCGGCCTCTCGATACAGGAGGTCATCATGATCATCGCAGTTTCCGGAGCCGATCAGGCCGAGTTCCCCCACCTCTTCGAACAGTCGTCGCGGTTGCGCCACCAGGTATTCGTCGAGGAGATGGGATGGGAGGACCTGCGCCGCGCCGACGGCCGCGAGTTCGACCAGTTCGACGACGAACATGCCGTCCATCACTTCTGCGTTCGCGACGGTGCCGTCGTCGGCTATCAGCGGATGCTGCCGACGACGCGTCCGAACCTGCTCTCGTCGGTCTTTCCCGAGCTCTGCGAAGGAACGCCGCCGTCCTCCGATCGCATCTGGGAACTCACCCGATACTGCGTCGCGCCCGAACATCGTGACGGGCGGCGCGGCGTGTCGACGGCCGGCTCCGAACTGATCGCCGGTTTCGTCGAGTGGGGCATGAGTTCCGGCATCGACAACGTCATCATCGAGTTCGAGCCGATGTGGGTCCTGCGCGCCATGCAGCTCCAGTTCTTCGCCCGTCCGCTCGGCTTCCAGCGAAAGATCGGCAACCAGCAGATCGTCGCGACCCAGGTTTCCTTCGGCCAGCGCACGATCGACGCGATCCGCGCGTTCCGTGGAGCTCATGCACCCGTTCTGGAACTCTGGGGCCGGCTCGGCGAAGCGACGCCGCAGGCCTTGGCCGTCTGAGCCGGAGATGGAACGGAGTGGCTGGAGACCCATGATGACGAACGTGTCTTTCGCTCGCTCGAGCACCTCGATCGCCGAAATCATCCTGCCGGCGACAGGAGTACTGGCGATCGACGATCTCGATTGCCTGGCCGATCGGCTCGAACGCGCCAATGACGACGAGGCGCTCCGCGTTCTCGTCGTTCGCAGCGCCGCCGACGTCTTCTCGTCCGGAGCCGATCCTGTGGAGCTCGCTTCGATCGACGACCTGGCCGGACTTTCGGCGACGGTCACACGCTTCTTCGAAGCGCTGATCGGATGCGACAAGATCTTGATCGCCGCGGTCGACGGTCCCTGCACCGGTCTCGGCATGACGATGCTACTGCATTTCGATGCGGTTCTGGCGACCGATGCGGCACGGTTCTCGGCGCCGTTCGTGGAACTCGGGCTCGTGCCGGAGGCCGCCTCGACGCTGCTGGCGGTGAGGAGGTTCGGCTATCTCCGTGCCTTCGATCTCTTCTGCGGGGGAGGGGAGATCGACGCCGCCGAGGCCATGTCTATCGGTCTCGTCGGCGAGCATGTCGGCAGAAACGAGTTGCTGGCGACCGCCCGCGAACGCGCGATCCGTCTGGCGCGGAAGCCGCCGATCGCCCTCTCGGCCACGCGACGGCTGTTGCGAGCAACCGAAGAGGCGAGGGCGCGTTGCCGTGCCGAGGTCGAACTCTTCGAAGAGTGCCTCCGATCGGCGACGACGCGTCGCCGTCTCGCCCTCGTCGGACATCGCCGGACGACGGAACGCCGGGAGGCGGCCGCATGAGCGGCCGTCAAATAACGAGAACGGCCGCCGCCTTTCCGCGAGGGAGCCTCGCCGATTGGATCGCCGACGAGATTTCCGCCGTCGAAGCCACGACGCGGGGGCGATATCCTCGGACCTCGCATCTTCTCGTCCTCGCACTCGATGCATTGGCCGCGGAAGTGTCGAACGAGCCCTGCGATCGATCGGCGCCCGAATGGACACCGTGAGACCCGCGACACAGACCGGTCGACCCGGTTCCTCAGAGCGCAGTTGAGCGCGCGGCGGGTCGGCGACGACCGCCGTGCGATCATTCTCGCCCAGCCTTTACGGCTGCTCGAACCTCGGCGCCTCCCCGGGTATGAAGCCGAGCCGATCGATCAGAAAGGCGAGGCGTTCGTGAGCGAGCGCCGCCGCCATTTGGCGCCGCAGATACTCAAGCTGGTGAGCTCGGGCTTTCGCGGCAGCTTCGATCAGATCCCGATCGGCTTGCTGCCAAGCTTCAAAGACCGACTGATCGTCGGCGCTCCGGCGACGGTTGTCATCGAGCGCCTCGCGGGTAATCCGTTCGAGGTCGCCAATGGAGAGTTGCTCGATCTGTTCCAGCCATTCCGCACGAGGGCCTGACACAATCGCGCTCTGTGACCTCGGACCGATCGATGGAAGTCCGGGTCGGCAGAGTTCCTCGCAGATGGCCTCCCATGCACCGCGGTCCTCGGGGTCATCTCCGATACCCAGAGCCGAAGCGAGGACGTCGAGCGGCTCCCAGTCGCGCGAACGACGGGCAGTCGTGATGGCTGCCTCGGCCGCCGATGCGCCTTGTCGCCACCTGTCGAGCTCTTTGGAGTCCATGGACGGTTGGGTCACTCGTTCGATCTGGCCGCTCGGCGAAGAGAAGCCGATTCACTCCTCACGACAAAGTAGCAGTGACGGGCAGGAATAGGAACGATCATTCCTGGAACGATGGTTCCCAAATGATCTTCTGGAGTCATGAATCTCAATGAGATCGTGGCTGCAAATTTGCGTCGCATTCGCCACGAACGGCAACTGACGCAAGAAGAGCTGGCACATCGCGCGGGTCTCAGCCCACGCTATGTCGGCTCGATCGAGCGTACCCGTGTGTCCATCAGCATCACGATTCTCAGTCGACTGGCCGAAACGCTGGGGATCGATCCGAGGGAGCTCTTGCGCCCGACCGCGTGAGGCGAGGGCAGGCGACTCTCACCTTTCGGAAAAGCCGGCCGCCCGAACAGGTCCAATCGGCCGCATCGACCCCTTCGGAGAGCTGTGCCCCGGCCCGCGACCACATGCCCGCGAAGCTCCGCGCGCTCGTCGACTTCCTGGTCGAGAAACGCGGGTGATGGAGCGGCGATCGACGAACTGAAGGGGATATTCGCCCAGGTTGAAAATCAAAACAGCGCAAGATAAACATATTCTCTACGTGTATTGCCCGCTGAAATTCATAATCTAATTGGCACCCACAGTCGTCGGAGTCGTGCCGAATTCGCCTTCCTAACCAAGGAGGGAGTTCCAATGGAGCGGCTCACGCTCAACTATGTATGGAAGCAGAAGCCAACGCCGGTCGTGCTGCGCCGGACGGGACGTGGTGAGAAGCTTCGCGTGCGACTGCCGTTTGCCGACGACAATCGGCAATGGCTGCAGAACGGTCGACGTACGGCGATTGAATGGGCCGGCGGGAAAGATGCCTACTGGGAGCTGCCGAAGTCCTGGTTCAACGACTTCGTTGATCGGGCGCTACAGCGCTACGGTAAGGTCTACATCATCCAACCCTATCGCGAGCAGGAGATCTGCGCACGGGCATGCCAGGAAGCACAGGGGCACGAATGCCAGTGCTCCTGCATGGGCGCCAATCATGGCATGGGCAGTGACGGAAGCTGGTTCGAGGTCTCTGATGCCTTCTCGACCCGCTGGGGCGAGCGCGAGCTCGCCTGTCGGTTGCTCACGACCCGGTAGGGTCGAGCGCCAGATAGACGCCTACGTGATCGGGCAACGAATGAACTGCTCGACCAGCCCGTCGAGAAATACCCGCTCGATATGATGCCCTGCGCCTTCAACGAGGCTGCGCGCCACCATCGGCAGTTCCCGGACCGAGCGCTGCACGTCATCCATCGCGATCGGCGCATCGCTTTCCGGCACATCGATCCGTGTGACGTTGTTCTTGCCGACCAGCAGATAGGCTTGGCCGAGGGCATTGCGGGATTGCGCGCGGGCGGCCGCATTGAAGGAGCGCATGAACGCCCAATCCTTGATGCCGCCGTTGCGCGCCCGCTCATCGACCGTGAAGGTGGATTCACCCGTTCCCAGGCTGAGGATACGCACGTCCTCACGCGCAATGTCGAAGCAGGCAAGGGCGTCGACCAGGGCGTTCATCACCGGATTGTTGGCCCAGATACCGCCATCGATCATGACGTAACCGTCGTCCTCGACACCGGGGTAATAGGAGGGGGCTGCCGTCGTGTGGAGGGCCACATGTGCAAACTTCTTGTGGCGGTCCTTCTGGTAGTCCGGGTGGTGCGGCGTTTTATAGAGGAACGGCTCGCCGTGGCGTCCTTCGAAGCTCGGGATCACTAGCCGGGTGACGGCATCGTCGAGTACCTTGTCGCCAAAGATCCGTAGCAGCTCTTCCTTGAGGGCGGCTTGGTCATGCTTCGGTTTGAACAGCCATCGTAGCGCTCTCGACACCCTGCCGAGCCCAGCCGCCGGCGGAAAGATGCGCTCACCGCGATCGAGATAGATGTTCAAGGCCTGTCTGGCCGTCATCCCGTGGGCAAGGGCGAGCGCGATAATGCCGCCCGTCGAGGTGCCGGCAATCATGTCGAAGTGATTGGAGATGGAGGCGCCGCCCAGGAAGCGGCTTTCGAGTTCGGCCAGGACGGCCGCAGGAAACACGCCGCGAATTCCGCCACCGTCGATCGATAGGATCCGGAACGGGCGACCTTGCGGCCATGGCTGCTTCAGACGCGCGTGCTGGATGGTGCCTTCCGATCGCCGCGGCGGTACATAGCTCATCATGTTGTCTCCCTTGCCTCGCCGATGTCCTGTCCGGCGTGGCGCCCGCCGCCGGTCCAGCGCCCGGTCATCACCCAAAGTTCGTAGCAAGCGAGCCAGTCGAGCGCCCAAGGGACGGTCGTGCTCGCGATTGTCATGGCCGCTGTCCACTCCCTTTCACGGGGGTCGAACAGGCAAAGGGTCGGATCCTCGGCCGGCGGATAGACATGGGGCAGTTGTCCCTCGGAATTGCCGGGCAACCGAACCAGATCAGGTGAGAGCACCCGCACCTCAGGGAGCGACCCGACCTCATAACGGATCTCCAGCGAGTAGCTCGCATATTGCGGCCTCACGCTTCCCACCCACCGCGCAGACTGCGCACGGCGATCGATCCGGCGTGCCGAGAACTGCGGCCAAGCCGCCCTCATCGCGGCGACCTGCTCGTCGATGGAGAGGATCGCCGCCGTCATCAGATCTTGCGCCCGAAGAAGGTGTGAGGCCGTGCCACCGAAACCGCCGGATTGACGATCGGCGCTGCGACCGCGGTGGCAGAGGGCAACAGGAGGCCGCCCCGCCGCGTGTAAAGCTGACGGGACTGCTGGATGCCGCCACCGATTTCGGTGGCAATCTGGTCGGCGGCCCGGGTCACGACGCGCTCTCCGAAGCTCCGGCGCAGCGTGTCCATCATCGTGTCGGGGTACATCTCCCCTTTGCGCATCGCCTCCAGCGAACGGATGAGCTCGCGCAGATGCCCGGCGAACTCGTCCTGCTGAGCGATGGATTCGGGCCAGCGGTCCGTGAAGACATCGGTCTCGCAGATCGGATTGGCGACATGCAGAAGCCGCCGGTAGAGCGAAGCCTGCTCGATGTCGCGGATGATCCAGCTCGCAAGGCGAACGAGCATGGCGCTGAGCGACATGTTCGGCTGTGCCGCGAGCCCGGCGTAGTAGGAGAGCATCACCGACGGTGGGATGCGGCCGGTGTAGCTCGAGTAGCGAATGTTGCGAAAGCGCTTGAGGAGCTGGAGGGCAAGCGTCGCGGTGTTCTTGACGATGAAGTCGCACTGATCCGGAACATCATCCACATCGGCGTCGGCGCGAGCGGCAAGGCCGGCATGGTCGAGCCACCGGTGATGGAACTCCTTCGCCATGCGCAACTCGAGCGGTGTCCTACTCGCATACCACTGCACGAAGCCATAGGCGTTCATGCCGACGAACCGGTCGTCGGCCGACCGGCGCGGGCCCCTGGCGTGGGTGATCAGGCTTTCGCGATCGAGCGTGGCGTAGACGCGCAGCGACGGCGTAACGTCGAGGTGCATCTTGTCGGCGTAGAACAGGGTGACGCAGCGCGTCTGCCGCAGCACCCGCTGCACGGGATAGTCGGCGAGCGCGGCTTCGAGCTCGGTCAGGATTTCAAGGGGCGCCATTCCACGAAAGCGACCGCCGAGTTGCGAGACGATATCGAGATCATACTCGTCGTCGGTGCCGCGCGTCGAAATCGTAGCATCGATCGCCATGGAACCCTGCGGGTAGAAGTGCTCGATCTGGTCGAAGAAGGCGGCCGTGGTTTCGAGATGACGGCGCACAGCCTCGTACCGCGACTTCGCCTTGTCGTGCAGCGAGGGCGGCAGCTGAATGCTGAGTGCGATCTCCGCGAGGATGCGGTCGAGAGGGTCGTCGAAGGGATTGAGGCCCGTCGGCGTAAGCTGGATGTTCATATCGATCTCCGTGGCGGGCTGCGTTTGCGCATCTCGCCACCGCCCGCGCGATGTTCGGGATGATATCAGATAAAGTGCGTCTACTCCGAACAAGATGGGGAGCTTGAATGCGCCTGTCAAGGGACGTAGATTATAGCTACTCCGAACACAATGTTGGGGCGGAACGATCAGAAGGGCCGGCCATGAAATTTGGCGAGCGGATCAAGGACTTACGAACGAAAAAAGGCCTGACGCTCGATCAGCTGGCGCAAGAGACCGGCTCGTCGAAGAGCTATATCTGGGAGCTCGAGAACAAGAATCCACCCAGGCCATCGGCCGAAAAGCTGTCCGCGATCGCGGGCGCGTTGGGGGTGACCGTCGACTACCTGATCGGGGCTGACACGCAGACCCTCAGCGAAGCGGAGGACACCGCCTTCTTCCGGCAATACAGCGGCCTCCCGGAGGAAACGCGCCGGCAGCTTCGCGAGATGGCTCGCATCCTCGACACGAAGACCCGCAAATGAGCGAGCCGACCCGCCTCCGGCCGCTGAAGGAGGCGGCTCGCATCACCCAGATGCTCGACCTGGTCCTTGGAGCGAATCGGTTTGATCGTGCGCCGGTCGATGTGATCCGCCTTGCTCTAGAATACTCTCGCCAAATCGCGCCCGACAGCCCCATCCACGAGGTCGTCGAGCGCAACATACCGGGCTGCGTCGGCGCATTGGTCTATGGTGAGGCGCGGCCGCGCCAATGGGCGATCATGTACCATGCCGGTCAGTCCGACGGACGTCGCTCGTTCACGGTGGGGCACGAATTCGCCCACTACCTCTTGCATCGCCAACTAATCGAGCAGGATAGATGTTTTGACAGCGGCATCTACTGTGACGAAAATTCAGTAGATCGTCGCGCTGGAGTCGGCATTGAGCAAGAGGCCGACGAGTTCACTGCGGCTCTGCTGATGCCGCTTCACGATTTTCGCCGGCAGCAGCCGGCTAAGGCACGTGTAGATTTTGACAAGCTCAGCCTCCTAGCGAAGCGCTACGGCGTGTCTCTGACTGCGGCGGTTCTACGTTGGCTCGAATACACCGAGACACGCGCGATGATGGTGGTCTCGAACGAGGGTTTTGCCCATTGGGCAAAACCGAGTGATCCTGCATTGAAGTCGGGGCGATTCATCAGGACGAAGAACACAGTCTACGAGTTACCCTCGCAGGCCTTTGCCGCAAGGCGCGATTACTCTGACGCGGCGCTGACCGGCGTTGTGCAGCAAGCAGGGGTCTGGTTTCCCGAGCCCGTGCACGAGATATGTCTTCGCTCCGACCGCTACGATCAGGAAATAACTGTGCTGCAATTTGAGGCGGACAGCCCACGCTTTCAGGCGGAAGAGGAGGAGAATGATGTTTTCGACCTTTTCGTGCGGAACGGGCAGGCTCCAGATCGCTGAAGTTTAATCCAGAAACAGGGATCTTTCGCATTTCAGGATAGAATTCACCCCACCTAAAACTCAGAATCGCATAGGACGGATTATGGAATAATTTTAAAATACGTTTCGTGATGGCAGGACAATGCAGCCTTTTCTCGCACAATATCCATTCATAACCAACGTGAATCGATGAACCCGCACCGATTCACCGATGTCGTTGGACGCGTGGCCGCTGCCGCGCGAGACTCTCTTCATGACGACGCTCGTACCCGACCCGATCCACCTTCACCGTATCGACCTCGACCGGAACATGCGGCGCTTCTATGAGATCTCCGTGCAGCCGACCCTCTTCGGTGGCACCTCGCTCGTCCGCACGTGGGGCCGCATCGGCACCGCCGGTCAGTCGCTGGTCGAAACCTTCGACCACCCGATCGACACGACAGCAGCCTTCGCCCGTCTCGAACGGACGAAGCGCCGACGCGGCTATCGCGACGCGACCCAGGCGGCACTTCCCTGAAGAGCGCTCACGAGAGGCCATCGGCGAATGCACGGCGGACATGTGAAGATGCTGCATCGCAGCATCTTGCCGCGAGGGTTCATCCTTACTCCCTTGGTCGTATCGCTTTCGAGCGATGGCCCTTCTCGGGCGTTTCCTCCCTGATCCCACTTTCACCGCCGGTGCCTCGCATCGGCGGTTTTTTCTTGAGCCCACGCCGGACAAAGCCCGTGCTCGGTTCACGGTGTAGCGTCTCCGGATCGCGCCCGAGCGATCGGGACACCCTTACCCCACATTCGCTCGAAATCATCGCGAAAGGCCGCGACCACCGACGGCACCGCGATCACCAGACGGTCGTTGTCCTGCTGTTTCAGTCCGGACGCCGTCAGGTTCGCCGAACCGGTTCGGAGCCGCTCGCCGTCGACCACGTAGGCTTTGAGGTGCATGATTGGCCCCTTCTTCTTCAGCCGGATCTCCTCCTCGAGCGGTGCGAGCCTGGCGAAGTCCGACTTCTGAGAGGGATCGAGCAGGATCCGCAGGGTGACACCCCGCTCCTTCGCCAGGATCAGAGCGTCGATCACCGGCCGATCGGTCAGGATGTAGGCCGCGACGTCAAGAGAGGTCTCGGCTTCGTCGATCAAAGCGACATCGAGGCGCTCGAGGTTCTCGATCGGAGAGTGGTGGATCTCGATCGGTTCGGCGGCCATCACGGGCGCCGATGCGACGGCCGCCACCAGGGCCAACAGAAGGAAACCATGGAACGGGGTTCGAACCCGGGTGAAGTGTGGCATGCTGAGACGACCGAACGTGGAGAGCGGAATCATGGCCGAGAAGTCCGAGTCGGCGGCGCGGGAGATCAGTGTCGCACTGACCGAGCTGATCGGCATCGCCGAAAGCGGCGGGCTCCCGATGCTCGCCTACCTTCTCGACATGGCGCGGGTGGAAGCGCGGACTCAGGCCGGAGACACCCCGCCACGGGCTGCGAATGTCCTCCCGTTCAAACCGAACTGAAGAAGGCGCGTCCGCCGGTGTGGACGAAGTTCGGCGAAGGGTCTCTCCCGCTGGCGTGACGACGATCCCGACAGATCGGTTGCCCGCGACATGGACGAGGCTTTTGCGGCGGTTGCCCTCGTCGGGGTGGCGCCTTCCAGCGCTGGTCACGCCTGGTGAGGGAATCGCACAAGCACATCGAAATCTGCTTGCGCTCGGCCCGATCCGTACCGTCTTGACCGCTCCCGGGTCGTCCTGTTCATTCATCGCATGTTCGAAACCATGAACGCCGTGCAGCTTCGCGTTTCTCTCGATGAGGTCGAGCCGGAGATCTGGCGGCGGCTCGTCCTGCCGTCGGCCTGGACCCTCGAACACCTGCATCTCGCCCTTCAGGCAGCCTTCAACTGGTGGAACTACCACCTCCACGAATTTCGGATCGGCGGCTTGCGCTACGGCGATGTCGACCTCCTGACCGAGGACGCGTTCGAGGATGATCCTCGTGTTTTCGACTTCCGTGAGGTTCGTCTCCGCGACTTCGCGAACGGGGCCGTGTTCGACTACGCCTACGACTTCGGTGACAATTGGCACCACACGATCGAGATCGAGCGGTTTCTCACTCTCGACCCCGCTCCGAAGCATGGCACCTGCGTCGATGGCGCGCGGGCTCGGCCACCGGAAGACGTCGGTGGCATACCCGGATACGAGCGTTTCCTGGACATCATGTCGGATGAGACCGATCCCGAGCATGCCGACACCAAACGCTGGTGTGGCGGTCATTTCGATCCGGAATGGTTCGACCTCGCGATCGTCGACAAGGACGTCCGCAATGCCCTGAAAGCGAACGTGAAGCGCCGGCTGCATCAACCTCGGCCGAAGCGCGACAGGCCGGGATCGCTCTGAAGAAGTCCTTCCGAACGGTCGAGATCGCAATCCGCCGCAAGCCGGCCCCATCGGGGCGGCGTCTCCCGGTGCCGGTCGCGCTCGGCGAGGGCCGCCCCCAGTTCCGCGATGATCTGTTGGCGCTCGGCCCGGTCCAGGCAGCCCCGCAACTCGGCCCGCAGTTCTTCGATGTGCTCGTGGATGGAAATCGTCATCGTCGTCTCCTCGACGTTGGTGAAGGACGACGCCAGCGGACATGGCGAGACGGACGGGTCGAGGATCGCGGAAGCGACCGGCGGAGCCGGTGGGTGGGGGAGCCGATTTTCCGGCGCCGCCCGGAGGGTGGTGACTGAAAACCGGGGGCACCGCCCGTCCTCGAGGCATCCGGCTCGCCATGGCAGACTGGAACGACCCGCGCAGACCCTCGGATTTCAGAGGTTCGCGAAGGAGCACCCCCATCCGACGGCTCACTCCTTCCGAGCGGAGAGGACCGGCCCCGCCGGTGGACGGGGCCGGAGGTGGGAGCCTCAGTCCCGGTTCGGCCGGGACCAGATCAGCTGCAGGCCTTCCTCGCCGTCGACCTCCGCCAGCGTGGCATAGATCGGAGCCGGGAAACTCGGGTCGTCGAGCTTGACCGAGAGGTAGTCCCGGCCGGAGCCCTCGGCGACGCGTTGCCAGGCGGCACCGAGTTCGACGCCACCCTGGGCGAAGATGCGGAAGTGCGGACCCTTGTCGGACGGGCTGTCGATGCGCCGGAACTGGGCCTTGACGTTGAGGGCGAGGGTGCGGATCGAGCCGCTGAAGCCGTTGCCGGTCGAGGTGAAGGAGCCGATGGTCGCCATGATGATGATCCTTTCGTCTGGTTCGAGCCGCGCCCACCGCGGCCTCGATGGCTGTCGCAAGGACCGGGGACGATCGGACCGCACCTCGAAGAGGCCGAAACGAAGTGGAGGACGGCCCGACGCGACTTTGTTGTTCCGCGAGGAATGCGAACCTGTTCGCAGGGGAAGAAAGTCGCGTCGGACCGTTGCGGGAGGACGATCGAGGCGGAGCCGACCCCGGTCGGACATGCCCCATCGAGCCCGCAGGTGGGTCGGCTGGTTGCCGAACGGGAAAGGTTCGATCCTGGCCTCGCCCATCGGCTCATACCAACGGCCCTCATCTCTGACCGATATGCGCCCAGTCGCGCATCCCGATCGAGGTGATGACCTTGGGATCATCGACGAGCCTGCGCCAGGCATCGCAGGCGGCGTCGACGATGCCGGCGTAGGTCTCGAAGACCCGGTTGGAGAGCCAGTTCGAGCGCAGGTACTGCCAGATCTGCTCGACCGGGTTCAACTCCGGTGATCGCGACGGCAGGAAGATCAGCGTCACGTTCTTCGGCACGGCGAGCATTCCCGTGGTGTGCCATCCGGCGCGATCGAGCAGCAGCACGGCGTGCGATCCACGAGCGACCATGGTCGAGATCTCGTCGAGATGCATCTGCATCGCGTCCGTGCCGATAAACGGCAGCGTCAAGGCGGCGCCGACGCCGCGCGCCGGGCAGATCGCGCCGAAGAGATAGGCATTCTCGTAGCGCTGATCGGCCGGTTGGCGGGGTCTCGTCCCTCGCCGCGCCCATTGTCGAACGATCCCGTTCTTTTGCCCGATCCGAGCCTCGTCCTGGAACCAGATCTCGATCCGTTTGCCCTTCGGCAGATGTCCAACGTGGGCGTTCAGGGTTCGGGCGAAGTTTTTTTGAACGCCTCCATGACCTCGGGATCCTGTCCCGGATGTCGGGGTCGTGCGCTGATGTGGGAGAAACCCAGCGCCTTCAGGATCTTGCCGACGGTGCGCTCGTGGTAGTCGACACCGAAGCGCTCAAAGACGAGCTTCTTCAGATCGATACGCCGCCACCGAACGACGCCGTGGACGGCGCGGTCGGGACCGGTCTCGACGAGTTCGGCGAACTCGGCCAACTGCTCTTTCGACAGCCGCGGCGGGTGCCCTTTCGAGCGGATGTCACGCAGGCCGTCGGGACCGTGTTCGTTGAAGCGGTGAACCCAGTCGCGCAGGGTCTGACGATCCATGCCGCCGATCCGCGCCGCCTGCTCGCGGTCCATCCCGTCGAGCACGGCCGCCAGCGACAACAACCGTCGGCTCTGGTTGGCGTGCTTCGAGGCGGCGGCGAGCCGACGCAGGTCCGAAGCCGAGTAGTCCGTCCGAAGCTTCACCGCAGCGGCCATGGCGCGAATCCTCCCCACGCCATGGAATCAGCGATCGGAACCGCCGAAAGGTCCGAAAGAGTCAGCCTCGGAGCCCGTTGGTATCACCTCTCTCGGACAACCGACGCTCCCAGCGACCGGACACCTCCTCTGCCTTGCCTTCGTCAGGCCCCAGGGACCGTGAAGACCCGGTCTCTGCCGAAGGAGAGCAGACCGCCCTCCTTCGACCCGATCGGAACTCGGAGCGTCACGCCGCCTCTCGCGTGTCGTCGATCTTCGCGAGCGGCTGGAGACCATGCAGATAGGTCACGGCCCGCTGTGCACGCGCGGCAGCCGAGAAGATCGCCCGCCGGTCGTCGGCGAGCACCTTCAGCCACGAATCGAGATAGGACGCATGATCGGGCCGCGGTTCCAGCTCCGGCGCGATCCCGAGGTCGGCGCAGAGGAAGCACGACCCGAGCTCGGCGATCAGCTCCTCCCTCGCCCTCTCGGTTCGATCCTTGCCGTAGCGGGACAGGTCGCGAGCAACGCGGTGGGGAGCGGCCGTCCAATGGGTCAGCTCATGGCTCAGGGTGGCGGCGT
This sequence comes from Pinisolibacter aquiterrae, assembly GCF_019160155.1. Taxonomy (GTDB): domain Bacteria; phylum Pseudomonadota; class Alphaproteobacteria; order Rhizobiales; family Ancalomicrobiaceae; genus Pinisolibacter; species Pinisolibacter aquiterrae. Next base: position 2,855 of record NZ_JAFNIH010000004.1, on the reverse strand, counting down.
GAGACGCGGCGTCGCGGAACGCCGCGAAGGGCGGCATCTGGATGTGGTCGGTCGACGGTGAATAGAACGCTCGATCGCCGCCGTGCCGGATCACCGCACCGGTCTCAGTGAAAAACCGATCGGCCCGTTCGATCCGCTCGACCGGGTCGACGATGGGCTCGGCCGGGGCATGGTAGTGATCCGGCAGCCCGTCGATCTGCGCGACGTTGAAGACCGTGTACGCCTTCAGAAACGGAATGTCGCGCTCGACCTCGCCACCGCCCGCGTCTCTCTCGGTCTTCGTCAAGCGGCTGGCGAACACCACCATCGTACCGGTTTCCCCCTTGCGGACGGCGGCTCCGAGCTGGATCGCCTGTTTGAAGGTCATCCAGAACGGCGAGGTATAGCCACGCGCCGTCGCCTCCGACCAGAGCAGCAGCACGTTCATGCCCGAATAGGGCTCGCCATTGTGGCGCAGAGGCCGCGTCACCCGGCCGGCCGCATTCCCGGCGCTCCAGGGCCGCATCCACGGCCGGACGCCCTTCTCGAGTTCGGCGACGATCTTCTCGGTGATGCGGGTGTAGATGTCGACGCGCGATCCTTCGGTCTTCCTGGTCATTCTCCGACCCTCCGCTTCGCAGGTCGCGCCGATCGCGACCCCGTCACGGCGGTCCCTCCGCCGGGGATCGAAGGGGGTGCCGCATCCGAAGGACCGGAACGAAGAGAAGGACGGCGCAGCCGTTGCGGCGATCCCCAGCCCCGGTAAGACCGCGGCCGCGGCGGGGTGGCGTCGGCTTCCGCCCATTCCTCTGCCTTTCCCCTTTCCCCCATGAGAAAAGGCCGGCTCCGCCCCGGAGCCGGCCCTGAGAGGTCATGAGAACGGGCGGGGCCGCAGCCCCGCCCGAAGGGCTCAGCCGAAGGCCGCCATCTGCAGCGCGGCCGCCTTGCGGTCGAGGCTCTGACCGGGCTGGTCGACCTGGCGCTCGAACGGCTTCCAGGTCTCGCCGACCACCCGCTCGTAGGCGGCCACGGCGCCCTCGGCGGCCATGCGCAGGGCATGAGCCTGAAGCCCCATGTCGGCGGCAAACTCGCGCTTGCGCTGGGCCGGTCCGTCGAAACCGACGGGACCGTCGACATCCTCGTCGCGGGCGTCGCAGGACGCCTTGGCGGTCGCGTCGCGCGCCTCGGAAACCGCCCGGCTGTAGAACTGTCCGGCGCCGTGAGCCGAACCGACGAAGGCGCCGACGATGCGCTGCAGGTGGATCTGCATCGCCCGCTCGCCGAGGCCGTCGCCGAGCACGTCCGCCGTCTCGATGACGAGGCGGAGATGAGCCTCGCGGATGCCGTCGCCGTCGAGAACCGGCGAACCGAAGCTCTCGGAGATGCGCGCCGCCTGGGCGGCATCGGGACAGGCGAGACGGACCATTTCGAGGGTGGTGCCCTTGCGCAGCGGCACGACGCGGGCGGGGGCACGGGAAACGGTGGCGGTCTTGGCCATGGTGGTGATCCTTTCTCGGGTTCGCCCTTGGGATCGGACCGGCCCCTGCCGGCCGTCCCTCGGGTGCGGTCGAAGAGAGCCGGCGCCAGCCGGACGCTTCAGGGTCCGCTCTCCGCCCGACGAGCGGAGCCGGTCTGCGGACGCGTGGGGCGCAACGCCCCCGACGCGGGACGCGGGCCGGATCTTGCGAGGAAGCGGGGAGCGGCCGCCACGCGGCGCGCCAGCGGCCTTGAAGCGGACGGCCGCCGGTTCAGACCGCACGCAAACCCGAGGGACCGACCGGCAGGACGAGACCCACCTTCGAGCGATCGAGACAGGAGCACATGGCCGAAGTCTCCACACCCTCCGGCGCTCACGACGCATCCCGCCGATGCTGCGACCGGTCACCGGTCGATCCGTCGGAGATCCGTGATCGCCTGCTCCTGCCGTGCGAGCTTGCGCGACAGCGCTTCGATCTCACCGCGCCGCTCGAAGGCGAGGCGATCGGCATGCTCCCGAAACAACCGCTCGTCGACCGGCGTCCAGGTCGAACGACCACGTCCGTGGCAGCGGATCTTTCGCCGATCGGTGATCGTCCGGCTCTCCGCCCGGCGGGCGATCTGACACTCGATCAGTCCGAGATGCCGACGGGTCTCGCGACAGGCTGCCTCCATCCGGGCGAGAAGCAGCAACCGTTCGAGGGAGGTCATGGTCCCCTCCCCTCGATGGAACGGCCGACGAAGCTTGCAACCCCGTCACGGGCGGCATCACATCCCCCGTTACAGATGGCGTGACGGGCCGGATCGACGACGAAGCCGAACGGTCGGTCGACCTCGTATTCGGCCGCGGACACCAGGAAGCGCCGTTCCTCGGCACGCGGATCGCGACGCCCTCCGAGCGTGGCGACGACCTCGACCATGCGCGCGTGATCGACCGAGCGGATTGCCGAGATCACCACCCAGTCGGCCACATGCGCTGCGGCGAAGGCGCGGCGGTCTCTCTGATAAGAGGCTCCCGGGCCGAGAACCGTATCGGAGATCGCCTCCCAGGCATCCGGGAACCAGTCCTTCAACGTCGTCTCGGCGCAGCGCCGCTCGAAGGCGGTGAAGAGGTCGGGAAAGGTGATCGCGACCGCCGCCCAACCGCAGTCCTCTTCGTACCAACCGCCTTCGGAACGCAGTGTCGGGTGGACGGCGGCATTCCGCTCGGGCGAGAGATGGAAGCCACCGTGGCTCGCCGTCGCATATTCGACGATCCCCTCGGCGTAGAGGATGGCACTCTGCGCCCCGCCCCACGGTGTGCTCGCCGAAGAACCCATCCCGACCCGGCCGAGCCGGCGCTTCTCGCGCTGGTGCTCGGCATTCTCCAGCACCTTCGCCTGGAACTCGGCTTCGTCGGC
>NZ_JAFNIH010000052.1 GCF_019160155.1 Pinisolibacter aquiterrae | reverse complement strand
TCGTCGGCGTCGTGGTGGCGGCCGGCGACCTTCTTCCAGGTGTCGTGGGCGGTGCCTTCGGGAAAGCGGGCGGCGAGGACGCGGAGCGCCTCGTTGACGTCCATCCGGCGATAGAGCTCGTCGCGCACCTGCCGGTCCTCGGCGCGGGTGGTGAGAGCCCAGAGCATGCGTGGCCCGAGCGAGTTGTTGAGGACGACCCAACGTTCCTCGTCGCGCAGCTTGAAGCGGGCGAGGAAGTTGGCGCCCCGCGATCCGCGGGGGCCGTGAACCTGCCGCTCGAGCGCTCGTTTCACCGCGTCGGAGAAGCCGAAGGTTTTCCTCGCGGCCTCGCGCAATTCGTTGCTGTCGGCATTGAGGATCATCACCGTCGAGGCCATGTCGGCGAGGACCTCGAAGTCGGCGAGAAGCTGCGAGGCGAGGATCACCTCGAGCCCCCATTTGCGGCCCTCGCGCACGTCGGAGAGCACCTGCTTGGCGATGGTCGCGACGCCACCGGTCAGGTGGTACTCGTCCATGCAGAGGCGCTTCGGTGTCTCGGCGATCTCGGCGTAACGGTTCTCCCAGAAGGCGACGTATTTGGCGCGGACGTCGGGCTCGGTCGGCAGATCCATCGAGCCGATCTCCTCGGCATGGCCGGAGATCTTCGACAGGAAGGCATGACGGCTGATCATGAACATCAGCGCGTTGTTGCGCTCGGCGTCGGGCGCCTTGTGGCGCAGCGCCACGTCGTTGAGGTCGATGGCGATGACGCGCGCCTCGCCGAGATCGAGGCGGGTCGGCCGGGCGAAGACGGGGAAGCGTTCGATCGCGGATTCGAGCGCGCGCTGCGCCGACTTCACGAGGGTTTCGCCGAAATCCTCGGTCATGATCCGCTCGCCGAGGACGCGGGCGAGGTCCTCGAGGATCGGCTCGGCGTAACGTTGGGCCCGCATCGCCGGCAGGATGCGGCCGAGCGCGACGAACTCGTCGACGATCCGCCACCAGCGGGTGCGCTCGCCGACGACGATGGCGGCGTCTCGGATGGCGCGATCGACCTCGACGTCGATGCCGGGCTGGTAGATCGCCGGCGAGGATCCGAACTCGAGATCGGACTTCAGCTGATAGAGCCGGGTGACGAGGCGAGAGATCAGCTGCTCCGACCCGTCCTGCCTCAGGTCGAGAAGCGTGGCGAGGAAGTTCTCGACGAACACTCGCTCGCGCGGCAACGGCCGCCGCCGGCCGAGCCCGAGGCCGAGCGGATTGATCGCGTGGGCATGGTCGTTGAGGAGGCGGACGTAATAGGCCTCGTGCCGGCGCTCCGGCGGGAGGGCGTTGCGGATGAGTTCGATGAGGCCGGAGGAGGAGACGCCGACGTCGATCACGCCGAGGAAGGGCAAGACGCGGCTCGGCTGGAAGGCGGCGAACTCGACGTTGAGGCGGTTCATCAGAACCGACTTGCCGGACCCCGGTGTGGCGAAGATCAGCGTCAGCCAGAAGAGCTGCTCCGGGCTCAACGCTTCGTAGGGCATCATCCGCCCGTCGGGGTTGAGGAGCATGGTCTGCCCCTGCCGGAAGATCTCCGCGGTGCGGTGGAACGGGAACATGACGGCGAGATCGCCGAGGGGCGCGAGCGAGGCCGGGGCGATGCTCGCCCGGTAGTTCATGCCGGCGATCGTCTCGCACAGGGCGCGGAGGGGATTGTGCGGCGCGTCGGCGATCAGCGCGTCGCCCCAGGTCATCAACGCATTCTTCAAGGTGGAGCGGCGCTGATCGAGCCGTCCCGGCTCCTCGCCGGGCTCCACCCAGGTGCAGGCGGTGAGGCGGCATTTGACGATCGCCTCACTGTCGCGGCCGATGATCTCCTCGAGGGTGCGCAGGGATTCGAAGAGATTGCGGTTCGAGGGGCTCGCCCAGGCGATGAGACCGGCCGCGACCTTGCGCAGTTTCATCGCCATGCCGCCGTCGTTCGGTGCCTCGATATGGAGGCAGATACGGAACGGCAGGTCGGCGGATCGCGACGTGCGCTGGAGAAGGGCCTCGAGCAATCGGTCGAAAGCGAGGATCGTCGCCGGGAACATGCGCATGACGGCGAGCGCGTAGCGGCGGCCGCCGACGGCGATCGTGCGCAGGTCCGAGGACGCCTCGGCGTTGGCGGTCATGATCTGGCGAGCGACCGTCGGGGCGAAGAAGGCGCCGACGTCGTCGTCGATCCGCTCCTTCGCCGCCGGATGGGCGCGGGTGCCGGGGCCGAAGGGCCGCCAGACCGTCGGGGTCTCGTGGAAGAGGATCGCCCGGCGGATCTCGGTGAGGTCGCGTCGGGATCCGTCGTCCTCGGGACCGAGGACGCGGACCTGAAGACGCGCATCGGTCAGGGCCTCGACCACCCTCTTCACGAAGGCGGCGTGCGGGCCTTCGAGGGCATCGAGCTTCAGGAACGGGTTCTGGGCTTCGCTCGCCGGCGGCAGCGATCGCCAGAGCGCGCGGGTCTGCCGGATCTCCTCGGCGAGTTCCTCGGAGATCGCGGCGTCCGGCCGGGTCCAGACCGCGACGAGGATGCGCTCCCGCCGGGCACGGCGTTCGAGGACGACGCGCCCCTCTTCGACGATCGCCTCGAGTGAGAGCCCCTTCTGGTCGGCCGACCGGAGTTGGGCCGTGGCGAGGGTCTCGATGTCGGCGTGGGTGTTGAGCGAGCTCTCGAAGGAGATCGAGAGATTGTGCCCGGGCCTCTTCAGGATCTGCGCGAGCGATCCGGCGATGCGCAGGATCGCGGCTTCCTCGAACTCCTCGTCGGAGACGATGGTGCGGGTGCCGTCGACCTCGATCAGGGTGCAGCAGGAGCCGTCGTGGGCATAGACGACGGGTTCGAGCCGGTCGGGGTGGAAGCCGGTGAGGTCGCAGAAGCGATCGGCGGTGTGCATGCTCACTCCACGATCTGGAGGCTGACCCATCCGGCGACGATCGCGGCGATGGTCATGGTCGCACCGACGAGAAGGCCGACGAGGTGGCCGAGGACCGGCCGGCCTTCGTCGATCGCCCGATAGAGGGCGATGCCGGCATGTCCCGCGAGCGCGATGCCGACGACGCCGAGCCCGCCGGCGAAGACCGCGGCCGCGCCTTCGCCGTAGCCGATGATCCCGTCGAGGACCGACTGGATCGTGCTCATTGGACGGTGACGGGTTCGAGGAAGAGGACGCCGATCATCGTCTGGCCGTCCGCCGACATCGTGTTCTTGCGGCTGAAGTTCTGGCTCGCCGCCGCCGTCAGCGCCTGACCGAGCGGCAGGGTGGCGCCCATCGCGGCCTGCCCCCAGTTGACCGAGTTGCCGGAGGTGGTGGTCGACGATGCGGTCGAAGTGGTGGTGGAGTTCTGCGCCACCAACATCTGTCCGACCTGCCCGACTCCTTGGACGAGACCGCCGAAGGCGAGGCTGCCGTAGCGTTCGAGATAGTGGTGGTCGACGTCGGTGGCGATGCCGGTGCGCCCCGTCCCAGAAGTGATGGCGACCGCCTTCAGCTTCAGCGATCGACCGTCCTGCAGGACCGCCTGATCGAACTCGATCGCGCCCTGTTCGTTGGTGTAGGTGATCTTGCCCATCATGCGGACGTCGTGGAGCGGCCCGGGCCGACCGTATTCGTCGATGTCCTGGATGGTGGCGAAGATCGGCGCGGCAGGATCGTCGGAATTGAAGCCTCGATCGAGGGTCGCGGTGGCGACGTCGCCGGCGCGGGCGACCATGCGGACACGCACCGGCTGAACTGCGGCCGTCGGCTTCGGCCGTTCGCCCTTCTGGTAGGTACGCACGGTGAACTGCCCGGTCGGCGGCGTCAGTAGCGCCTGGATCTGGCTGTTGATCGCGGCGACCTGTGACTGGTCGGGCTTCGGTTCGGGTTGGACCGGCACCTGGACGTAGACGATCTGCGGCTGAGGTGGGGGTAACGGTGCCGGGACGGGAGCGACCGGACGTTCGGGCATCTCGCCGAGCTCGGCATTCGACGACCGCGAGATCACGGGTTTTGAGACATAGGATTGGCCCTTGTCGGCTGCGGCCCGAGCCTGCTCACCGTTGACGGCGGCGCGCCGATCGGCCTCCTTGGGTCCGACCGCCTTCATCGGCTCGTTCTGCGGATTTGGGGGTGTTCCCCTCAGCTCGGAGTTGGTGGTGCCGCCGAGATCGGTGCTCTTCTTCGGTATGAGCAGAATGCCGGCCGTCCCGACCGACAAGGTGCCGACGAGGCCGCCGATGACGAGATATTTGTTCATGGAACGTCCTCGGATCAGTAGGCGAGCGTCAGGGCGACCTCGGTCCCGTCCTCGTGGGCGACGAGAACGCGCGCGGTCGGGGTGAGGCGCCAGACGTGGATGTCGTCGCGATCGGCGGTCGCCTCGTGAACCGGGTTGATCAACGTGACGCGACCGCGCAGGTAGAGCCGATCCCGGAAGAGCCAGGCCTGCACATCGCCGTCGCCGGCGACGCGGATGCGGTAGGCCCCGGCAGGCGGCGTTCCGGTTGCGAAGGCGACCAGGGAATCGTCGATGCCGGCGGGAGATTTCGGGACACCGGCCAGGGGCATTTTCGGAAGACTGGCCGTGGTGGTTGGTGTTGCAACGCCGGCGACGCCGGAGGCTGCGAGCGGTGACGCGCCGGACTTGGTGATGCGCACGGTGACGGGCACGTCGACGATCGGCTCGCGAGCGCCGGAGCGCACCATCAGCACGATCGGCCAGGGGTAGCCTTCGAGCTGGATCGAGACGTTGCCCCAGGTGTCGACCCGACAGGGCATCAGGTTGACGGTCGAAGGACGGTCGGTGAGGCCGCCCGATCCGCCGCCGCCGGTGCCGCCGCCGCATCCGGCCCCGTCCTGAGCAAACATCCGCGGATCGTAGGCGACGGAGGCGACCGGCCAGGGCCGGTTCGTCGCGTCGGTGAAGGTGATCGGCGTCACGACGCCGAAGGCGAGGTTCAGCTGATCGGGTGCGGCGGTCGCGGCGGCCGGGGTGATGGTGAGAACGCGGGCACGAGGCTGCGGCGGCGCGCCGGTGCCGAGCCGCGCGGCCCCGTCGGCGGCGACGACCCGATCGCGGATGACGCCGATGTCGCCCGGCGAGAGGATCTGGGCCCCGGACTGGCGCACCATGCGATCGCGCAGTTCGGCGAGTTCGCCGGCGGTCAGCTCGCGCACCGGTGGCCGCCCGTTCTGCGCGACCGGCGGTGCGACGACGGGCTGTGGAGCGACGATCGGCGGCGGCACCACGGCGGTCGGAGGCGCCTCCGGCGTCACGGTCTGGGCGACGGCGGCAGCCGAGGACCACGCAAAGGCGATCACGGACGCGGATACGCGAAGAATGGTCACGGGGAGACCCCCTGGGTCACGAGGAGTTGGGTGGAGACGAGACCGTCGATGGCGATGCCGTTGGGATTGATCGGGCTCGGGTCGACGCGGACGACCGTCATCGTCAGGAGACGGTTCTCGCGCTTGGTTTCGGCGTTGGTCTTGTAGAAGACCTGGAGAGGGACCTCGATCTTCCAGTAGTAGCGACCGCGAATTCGGCCTTCCTCGGCGATGTTGACCGCGTCGGAGGTGACCGCCGAGACGGTCTGGTAGTTCTGGACCACCTTCTCGATGATGCCGGAGGTGAAGAGGGCCTGCTTGTACTGCTCGCGGCCGCGCGCGGTGAAATACTGCGTCAGTTGGTTGTCGATGAGCTTGCGCCAGTTGGCATAGTCGTAGGAGTTGAGGCCGACGGCGGCCGAGGCGGCGAGGTCCTTGAGGCGGGCCTGCGACACCGATGGTTCGGTGAGGGGGATCGCTTCGCAGACCGCTGCGCCGTCGCTGGTCCAGAGGAACGCCTTGATCGGCATTCGCCAGAAGGCGTTGTAGATCAGCGTCGCGTTGGAGAGGAGCGACAGCGCCAGGAAGAGGCTCAGGAAGGCGATCCAGATCCACAGCCGATTGGCCATGGCGACGGCCGAAGCCGTCTCCGCGGCGATCTGATCGGGGGTCTTCACGGGCGCTCCTCCCGAAGGACCGTCGCTTCACAACCGAAGAGGCCGCCGTCGACGACGAAGGGCTTCACGTCGGCGCGGGCGAGCGCCAGCGGAACGAGCAGGGCACTGGCGCCGATCGAGGCGGCGAGGATGCCGGAGAGGACGGAGGCGCGGTGCATCAGTCTTGCGATTTCTTCGCTGCGCACGCTCGGCGGCACCATGAGATGCGGCGACGGCGCGCCGAACCGCCCGAGGGAAACGGTATTCGCCATCACGCGCCCTCGAGGATCGAGCGGATCCGGGCGTCGTCGCCCTTCTCGTAGCCGACCATGATGACGACGCGCCCGTCCGGACGCGGCACGAAGAGGGTAGGAACACCCGGCTTCAGACCGCGACCGGCTGCGGCGAAGACGGTGGAGAAGGCTTCGAGGTTCTCGGTGAGCTTGGCGCCGAGTTCCGCCGGTGCGGCGGGGCCGACGGCGGCCTTCTTCGTCGCGAAGACTCGGGCCAGCGCGTCGACGCGGTCGTCGGCGGCGAGCACCGAGAGAGCGAGCGGCGTGCCTTCGCCGGGATTGCCGAGCGCCAGCACCGGCACCCAGCGCACGGCCATTTTGCCGTGCAGCTCGGTGAAGGCCTGATGGCAGTAGGGGCAGCGCGGATCGAAGAAGACGGTGATCGTCTTGCGAGCCTCGGTGCCGGCCGGTGCGTCGAGGGCACCTTCGAGTTGGGCGAGCGAGTCGAGCACCTGACCGCCGATCGCCGGGTTGTCGATGGCGGCGGTATTGACCCCCGGTGTCGCGTTGATCGTGGTCGGTGCTCCCGGTGCCGTCTTCGTCGTCGCCTGCCGAGCCTGCAGGCGCGCAACCTCCTGCCGCAGTCGTTCTTCTTCGGAGGCCGGCTGCACGGCCGGCGTCCGGTTGGCCGTGAGCTGCGCCACCTGCGCACCGAGAGCTTCGACCTGCGACGACAATCTGTTTATCTCTGACTCGGACGGCCGACGCGGATCGACGGCAACAGTGCCGACTGGGACGGGCGTTCGTCCGCCGAGTACGAACCCGGTCGTCGCGGTGATGCCGAGGAGAACCGCGGCCGAGGCCCAGACGACGTGCTTGTTCAGAATGTCCGACATTTCTCGTGATCGCCTCGGTTCGAATCAAAGCAAGGCCGGACCATATCGACGTTTGTTTTGATCGAAAAGCCCTATACCGAGCGAATAAGCTTCGTTATGGTTCGTCGTGTACCGGCAAAAAGTAAATCGAATGCGAACAGAGAGCCGGTACACGTGTGTGATGAACTTCGATCTTGGCTCGGTGATGACGGTTTTTGTAATTCGGAAAGTGTCCGGAAACCCGATGTGTTCTTCCATGAGCGCGAACCTTCGCATGGATTGCGTCAGATTCGTGCGCGGGGTCGTCGCGGCGATTTCTCTGTCTTCGGTTGTCACCTGCCTCGGAGTGTCTCCGTCGCCGGCTCAGGAATCTGGCGTGAACAGCACTACAACCTTTTTATCTGTTCCGGTGTCATCCGATCGCTCTGTCGTGGCGACGGCCTCGGCCGGCGCCGGGAACTCGCCGTTCCGCTATGTCGACGGACAGAAGGCACCGGACGCCGGCTACGCGCGGCCGGGCAATGAGGGGCGTGAGGAGATCGAACTCGCCGTCGAGCAGCTGCGCCGGCGTCAGACGGAACTCGAGGACCGGATCGAAGCGCTCGAGCGGCGCCTCGGAGCGAGCGCACCGGCCGGGAGTGCCCGATGACGGTTCCCGACCTCGGCAACTTCCTGATCTCGCTGACCGAGGTTTTTCCCCGGATCGTCCAGCTCGTCTTCGTCGGGCTCGGCGTGTTCGGCCTGTGGGCGACGGGGAGCGGTCTCTACGCGCTCTACAACATCGTCTCCGGCGAGTTCAAATTCGCCAACCGCTCGGTCTCCTACGAGGGCGCCTTCGCCCGGATCGCGCTCGGCGGCGCGCTGATCGTCGCGCCGGTGCTGCTCTGGATCTCGGCCGACACCTTCGTCGCCGGCGGATCGACCACGCAGGGCCTCTTCGGCTACGGCGGATCGTCGTCGAACTACTGCATGGAGATCTACTACGCGGTCTCCACCTTCTTCATGGCGCTCGGCGCCATCGCCTGGGGCTTTGCCGCGGTTCAGCTCTACGACGCGGCCGGCGGTGCGCAGGGCCGCACCGGATCGGCCGTCCTCTACGTGATCGGCGGCACCCTCGCCTTCTTCGTCAACGACGTCGCCCAGCTCGTCTCCAACACGACCGGCATGAACGTCACTCTCTCCAACGTCTGCACGATCATGGGAGGGAGCTGATGTCAGTCGCCCTTCATCTCGGCGCGCAGCCACGCACCGATCGGCGGCCGCGCCTCGAAGAGACGCCGGTGCTCGACCTGCCAGGCGCGATAGCGCGCGGTCGCCGCGAAGGCGAGGAGCAGCAGCGCCAGCGTCGTGCCGCCGACGAGGGTCGGCAGACCGCCGGCTGCGACCGCCCATATGGCCGATCCGACGGCGACCCCATCGGCGGCGAGGAAGGCGATCAGCGCTTCGCGGCGGCTCGCCGCTGCGACACGGGCGATCGTCTCGTCGTCGGCCACGATCGTCTGCCGCAGCACCTCGAGCGGGAAGGACGAACCGCAGGCCTCGCAGATGCGCGCCCCGAGATCGGTCGTCGAAGGCACGAGCGTGCCACCGTCACAGTCCGGACAAGGCGCCCGGCGCGGGCCGAGCACGTCGGCGACCGCCGCCCGAAACGTCCGGGTCTCCGCGCCACCGACGCGAGGGAGAAGCTTTCCAAACAGGGCCATGGCCGACGATGCCTCGATGTTGAATGTATCGAACACCTATAATCGAGAAAACGTCGTGTCAATTGAAGGAAAACAACAAATGAAGTTGTCGTCGCGGATCGTGTCCGTGTTGCTTTTGCTGTCTGTTGTTTCGGGCTGTGCGACTTCTGGATGTTCCGTGTCCACGAACGAATTCGTTCGATCGGAACTTCAAAAGCACGGAAACTGAGGGTATTCGTATGAGATCGTTTCACTCGATCGTCCTCGCCGTCGCGCTGCTCGGGACGTCCTCGCTGACGGCCGCGGCCCAGGTCGCCTACAATCCGAACGCCTACCTTCTGAACCAGGGCGCCTATCTCGGTCCCGGCTATGCCGGCGCGCAGATCAATCCGACGATCGCACCGCTCGTCGCCGCCGAGCAGGCACAACTCCTTCAGCTTCAGCAGGCCCAGCTCGCCCAGCAACAGGCGCTGGCCGCCCAACAGGCCGGAACGGCTCAGGCACAGGCTGCCGGAACGGCGGGTCAGTCCGGCACGACCCCGACCGTCGTCGTCACCGATCCGCGCAATCCCGATCTCTCGCGCTATTCACCGACCTCCTATGGCGACAAGGCCCGGCTCGATCTCGTCACCAAGGCGGCGCACGGCGCCGGCATTCGGGCCGGGTTCGCGGAAGAGATGGAGCGGATCGCCGCTTCACTACGCGACGGCGAGCTCGTCGCCGATCTCGATCGCCGCTACGATTTTGCGTCCGAAGTCACCGACGGGATCGTGCCGCCGGTCGTCGCCGAGATCCACGACGTCGCCGAGGTCGCCTCCGACCGCCGGCTGATCCTGACGCTCGGAAGCTTCGAGATCGTCCGACCGGCGCGCCTCACGACCCGGCCGCCGACCTGGCGCGACTATCTCCTCGTCGAGGCCTATTCGGCGCCAGCGCCGACCGCCGTCGGTCCCCGAAACGCCGCCGAACAGTCCGCCTGGGACGAGGCCTACGGCTCGGCAAAGGAGATCGGCGTCCGCGAGGCACGGGCGACCTTCACCGAGAACCTCGATCGTCTCGATCGCGACCTCGCCGGCATGCGCCGGTACCACGAACTCGCCGCCCGTGGCGCTTTGAGCCTGCCGATCGTGACTACCGGCAAGACCAAGCTGAGGATCTCGAAGAACGGCCGGCGCGCCGACGTCGATGAGCGGGTCGTCGAGTTGAAGGTGACCCCGAGCTTCAAGGCGGCCTCGCCCGCCGCGTTCAGGTGAGGATCGGCCGATGCCCGCCTGGACCGGCCCTCTCGACGTCTCGGACATCGTCGACCGCTCGATCGTCGGCCGTGACGACGTGACCCGTCTGCTGGTGCGCGCCGTCGCGCTCGAAGCCTCGGAGGTGATCTTCCAGACCGGGCGCCCGGTGCTGGCGCAGATCCACGGACGATTGCTGGCGCTCACCCGGCAATGGCTGCAGCCGGCGACGATCTCGCGCATCAGTGTCGATCTCACCGGCACGGACAGCATGATGTCGAAGCTCTATTCCGGGCGCGATGCCGACCGGGCGGTGCCGATCGAGGATCGCTCGGCCGTCGACGCTACCGGCGAGCCGCTGCGCCATCGCTTCCGCGTCAACCTGACGCCCAATCACTACGAGGGTGACATCGGCGTCCAACTGGTCTGCCGGCACATTCCGTTCATGCCGCCGACGGTCACCGAGATCGGCATAGAGCCGGGGATCGTCGCCGAGAGCACCCCGGCGCAAGGCGCGGTCGTCATCGCCGGGGAGACCGGATCGGGCAAGACCACCACCTTCGCCGCCCTGATCCGCCGCGTCCTCGAGGAGTCGACGCCGATCGTCGGCAATGTGCTGACCTTCGAGGCGCCGATCGAGTTCGTCTTCGAGGGGATCTCGAGCGCCACCTGCACGATCTCCCAGCACGAGATCGGCGTCCATCTCGGCTCCTTCGCCGACGGTGTGCGCGGCGCCATGCGCCGCAAGCCGGCGTTGATCGTCGTCGGCGAGGTCCGCGACAGGGAGACGATCGCGGCGATGGTCGAGGCCTCGAACACCGGCCATCCGATCTACACGACGACGCATGCCAACGACGTCGCCTCGATCATTCGCCGTCTGACGCTGAAGTTTCCCGCCGAAATGCAGTTCCAGGCCTTCCACGACGTGTTGAGCACTGTGCGCCTGCTGATCAGTCAGGTGCTGGTCCCTCGCGTCGGCGGTGGCCGGACCTGTCTCAGGGAATGGCAGGTGGTGACCGACCCGGTGCGCCGGGAGATCTCGGAGGCCGGCCCCGAGCATGCCACCGTCGTCACCCGCGACATCGTCGATCGCGACGTCGACGGTCGGTCGATGCGCTCCACCGTTCATCTCGCCCATGCCGCCGGCACCATCGATGCCGAGACCGCGCGGCGCGTCCTCTATCGCTATGGCTACCGCAATGACCCTCTCGCGGCGTGAACTCCTCGCGGGGCTCCTCCCGTTCGTCGGCCTCGGCTCCTGGTCGAGCAGCGTCGCCGCGGCGATGCCGGCGCCGGCGGAGACGCCGTCCCGACTCTGGCTGGTCCATGATCACGACGGCACCGAGATCGTGACGACGTTCCGCAATGCCGGCGGCTACGATCGCGACGCCATCCTCGAACTCTCCTGGCTCTGGCGGGACAACGAGGACGGTCGCGCCATCTGGATCGAGCCGCGCCTCTTCGACGCGCTCGCCGCCATTCAGACCGGGATCGGCCGCGCCAACGGCGCGCTTCTCCCTCTGGTGCTGACCAGCGGCTGCCGATCGCCCGCCCACAATGGCGCAACGGAGGGCGCGGCGCTCCGGTCGACGCACATCGACGGGCTCGCCGGCGACGTCCGGATTCCCGGCCTCGAGCCGAGGATCGTCGCGCTGGCGGCCGCCATGTGCGGCGCCGGCGGCGTCGGCCTCTATCCGAACCACGTCCACATCGACGTCTGGCGTCGCCGCTTCTGGGTCGACCCGAAGATCGACGTCGGCGCCGCCCTGCCGGCAGCCCCCCGCCCCTCCTCCGGAAAAGGAAATCCGTCGTGACCGATCTTCAGTGGCGCTGGACCGCCCAACCCCTCCGTATCGCCGGGCTCCATGCGAGCGTTCTCGCCTTCGGCCCCTTTCTCGTGGTCACCGGCCTCTCGCGCTGGGCCTTCGTCGCACTCGCGCTCTACGTCGCCTTCCTCTGGTGGTGTCGGCGTGCCGGGCGGACGCCGCTCGCGATGATCGCGAGCCTCGACACCCGCTGGGTCCGCCGTGGCCGTTGGCCCGCCTTCTGAGAGATGATGCCGATGCCTGTCCCCTCCCCAGCCCTCGCGCGGGTCGCCACCGTCGTCGCCGTGCTCGCCGTGCCGCTCCCGGCGTCGGCCGCCTCGACCTGTTCGGTCAAGGCGGCGGCCGACGCCGCCGTGCAACGTCAGATCACCCTGATCGACGCCGCCAAGGTCAATCCGTCCGACTTCTTCGACGGGGCGAACTCCTGCATCGCCACCAACCTCCTGCAGCAGTTCGACCTCTCGAACCTCATTCCCGACCTGTCCGGGTTTCTGACCTCGGCGGCGCAGAACCTCATCAACCAGGCTCTGAACACGGCCAAGCAGCAGGTCTGCTCGATCCTCAACAGCCAGCTCCAGAACGTGATCAACCAGATCAACTCGAAACTCTATGCCTTCCGCTCGACGCTGAGCGCCGACCTCTCGAAGCTCCTGAACGGTAGCACCAGCACCATCACGCTGCCGAACGTCACCGGGATCGGCACCTACACCTTCAACGCCTCGTCCTCTTCGCTCGGGTCGGTCCTCGGTGTCGGCAGTGCCGCAACCACGACGACGATCACGACGGACACTTCGTCCGGGTCGTCGACGACGGGCTCCGGCACGACGTCGAACTATTCGACGATCTTCAACAACAATTGAGGTGGCAATGCCCCGCTCGTCGATCCTTCTCGCCGCCGCTCTGTTCGTCATGACCGGCGATGCTCTCGCCGCCGGCCCTCTGCCGGTCACCGGCACGTTCGTTCTCGCGCCCGATCCCCGGTCTCCGGCGCGACCGTTCTCCTGCGCGATCGCCACGAGGGTCGAGATCTCCGCCGACCGGATCATCGAGCGCTGGCACGCCGCCGACTTCGGTCCGGACGCCTACATGCCCGAGGGCACCAACACCTGCCACGTCACCGCATGGAAAAAGAAGGGCGATCGGATCGAGGGTCGCCATGCGTGTTCCTGGACGGGCACGACGCCGTCGCCGGCCGAGATGGGCGACGGCGACGATGCCGGCGGCGCCTCGACCTTCGTCATCCGCGTCCTCTCCGCCGACCGCATCGAATACGACGCGGCCGCGATCTTCGGGCGTTGTCCATGAAGAGCGTCTTGCCGATCAGGCTCCGCGCTCTCGTTGGAGCACTTCTTCTCTTTCCGGTCGCATCATCGGCGAACGCCGGCACTTGCCTGTCGGTCGACCTGATGAACGTCTCGGGCTGGGTTGTGACCTCGCCCTACGGTGTCGATCGCACCGGACATTCCGGCGCTTCGGCCGGTTATCACCAGGGCCTCGACATGGTGAATGGCGAGGGTGCCGGCACGCCGATCTATTCCGGCTCCGGCGGCACCGTCCGTTATCGCACCTTCACCGGCGGCGCCGACGCTTCGGGCCTCGTCGCCGAGGTCACCGTGCCCTCGGGCGACACGATGTTCCGTTACCTCCACATGCGCAATCACGCGACGAACGGCGAGACGCGCGAAATCGCCGCCGGAACGCAAGTCGGCACGATGGGCTGTGCCGGCATGAAGTCCTGCAGCCCGCACCTGCATCTCTATGCGATGCTGCGTGGTTCGGAGCTGGCGGCGAGCGGCTACGCCGGCCGAATGTGGCACGACTTTGCCGGCAAACATGCGGCGCCCATGACCTCGGAGGCGATCCGCTCGGCGGCGCCGCGCGATTGGTACTACGTCAATCCCGAGACCTTCCTGTCGCGCCGCATTCCGATCGTCCACACCTACCCCGACATGCCGGGCGGCGTGCACACGACCACCCTCCCCCAATCCTGCACCGCCGATTCCTCCTCCGCCGTCACCGTCAATCCGCAGAGCGCCGGTGAGACGCGCTCGCGCGAGAGCGCGGTCGCCGGCGACGCCACGATCGCCGGGACCGAGGACTACGCCTTCAAGTCGGCCGAGCAACCGATCCGCTCGCTCTGGATCAGCCTCGCCAAGCAGTCGGCGACGTCTCTCGTCGCCGGCACCCTCGATCACCAATCGGCGCTCGATGCTTCGCTCGCCGAACTGGTCCTCGTCACCGCCCTCCCCTCTTCGGCCTCCGCCCCATGAAACGTGCCTCCCTTCTCCTCGCCGGAATGCTCGTCTGTCCGACGTTGCCGGCGACCGCCCAGACCTCGCCGATCACCGCCGTCTGGTACGCTTCGCTCGTCCGGCTGCTGTCGGGATTGAGGGTCGATGCGTCGCAGGCGACGACCACGGCCGATCAGACGTCGACGGCCGTGAAATCGAGTGCGAGCGCCGCGGCTTCGACCGTCGCGGCGACCCGTCAGGGGCTCCTCGTCGCCAAGGCCCGGCACAACTATTCCTATGAGACCGGCACCGGCTATGCCGCCTGCACGGTGTCGCTCGGGCTCACCGACGAGCGGGATGCCGGCGCCTCCGCCACCACGGTGATCGCGGCCTTCGGGGCCGCCGATCGGTCCTGGTTGCAATCGGGGGGCGACGGCGCCGCCCGTCTCAGGGCCTCGCTCGATCTCAGGAAGACCCTCTATTGCTCCGAGGCGGAGCGGACGGCCGGTGTCTGTTCGGGCACCGGCGGCTATGGCGCCGGCGATTCCGACGCGAGCCCCTGGCTCTATTCGCGCAACTACGGCGCCGAGGAGATCACGACCGCCGGGGATTTCCTCGACGTGATCGCGCCCCTCCCGACCATCGAACCCGCTGCATCGACAGCCGTCGACCAGACCAGGCTCGTCGAGAACCGTCGCGGTGGCGCCCTTCTGAGCGGTGCCCGCGCTGCCCTGATGACGGTAATCGCCGCCGGCACCGCCGGTGACGAGAGAGGAACCAACTGATGCTCTGCCGCGTCTCCGCCGTCGCCTTCGCGACCGTACTCGCTGGTACGACTTCCGCCTTCGCTCAATCCTGCGCCGGCGTCGAGGCCCGCGTCAACGTCCGCACCGGGCAATTGCAGGCCGCGGTCGAAGGCGTCATCGACACGACCGAGAGCGCGCTGATCGCCCAGGAACTCCTGCAGCGCAACCAGCTCCTCTCCGCCTTCAAGGTGATGACGGCTCAATCGGCGACGGCGAGCGATCAGGTCACGACCGCCCACAAACAGGCGGCGAGCGCCACCGCTTCGACCGCCGTCACCCAGGCGAACAATCTCGCCGTCGCCGCGGCGTCCCACCGCTATCAGTCGGTCGGTTACGATCCCTGCGGGTCGAACGCCAAGGCGGCGACCCTCTATCAGGCGATCGCCGCGGCGCCTGCCGCCCGCAAGTCGATCGCGGCGAGCGTCGTCTCCCAGCCCGGCAAATACGGCGATCCCGCGTCCTGGACGGCTGCCGTTCGTTCGGGAACCGTCACCGACGGGACGTCGCTCTTCTCCGGCGACACGGCGGCCGCCGCCGCCTTCATCAATGCTGTCGTCGGTCCCCCGGAGAAGCAGGATCCGACCCGACCGAGCGGAACCGCGAGAGGCGACGCCGATCGTCTCGGCAAGGCCGAGCGCGACGCGATGAAGTCGGTCGGCACGGTCGTGCTCTCCGACATCGCCGCCGACAACGCCACCGGTGGACCCGTCGAACAGGCGAAGGCGCTCGGCAAACATTGGGTCGGCGACGACGGTGGCGAGACCTGGGCTGCCTCCATCGCCGGCGATCATCAGCGCGGCATCCTCCAGGACGCCGTCCGGATGGAAGCCGCCAACCTCTCGCTCCTCGCCCTGCAGGTGAAGAAAGGGGCCCGGACCGAGACGGCGGCGGCGACCCTTCTCCTCGCAATGGTCAACGCCAAGGTCGGCGCCCCCCTGCCCTCGCCTGAAGCCGGAGGTCCGAAGTGACGATCTCTTCCATGATGCCCCATCTTCTGCGATCCGCCTTATTCGTGGTCACGATCGTCGCCGTGCCGTTGCCGGCCCATGCCTGGTGGTGCGGCGTCAACGACGCGATCTGGCGCGCCGGTCATCAGGCCGCCGAGGCCGCGCTCGAGGCGCGCGTCACCCTGATGGGGACGGATCTGTCGGCTCAGCGCGCCATCACCCTCGAAATGCTGCTCTCGGCCGCCAAGGTGAACACCGCCCAGGGCGCGACCAACGGCGGCCGCGAGGCGACCATGGTGAAGTCGTCGCAGGAGGCGCTCGCCACCACCCTTGGCGAGCAGACGCGCCGCGAGGCGATCGTCGACGCTCAGGAGCAATATTCCTTCGAGACCGGCCAGGGCGTGAACACCTGCACGGCGGTCAATCTCACGGCGACGGTCACCCAGTCGCTCTCCACCATCGGTGAGACCGGCCGCAAGCTCTACACCGACGTCGACGTCTCGCCCGGCAAGGCGACCACGGTCGCTTCGGCGACGGCGACGAGGTTGGCGACGACTTCCCTCACCGATGCAGAACCGCTGTTCGATCCCTCCGCCTCCGACGACGCCCGCAAGGCCGTCATCCAGCATCTCGCGGGTCTCCCCCTCCCCCTTTCGGACGCTTCGATGCCGCAGGCCTCGGCCGACCTCATGCTGATGCGCGCGCGTCGCGTCGAGGCCCTGCGCTCCCCTGCCCTCGTCTCGCTCAATGCCGTCCGGGCGATGTCGTCGTCCTCCGCCCACGAGACCGGCACCACCGATGTCGGCGCCTTCGTCGCCCTCGACCAGCTCATCGCGCAATATGGTGGCGGCGACGGCTTCGAGGCCTGGTCGGCGGGATTGGCCGGTCAATCCGAGCACGGTCTTCTCGTCGAACTGGCTCGGCTCCGTTCGATCTCTCTGACACTGCGGCAGACGCAGACCGAGCAGCAGGCGCGCCTCGCCGCCCTCTTCGCGACGATGGTCGCCGTTCAGGCCGGAGGCGATCTCTGATGGACCGTCTCCGCCGTCTCGGCATCCTTCTCGTCCTCGCCGCCCTCCCCTCCCCTGCAGCGGCTCAGACCACGTCGAAGCAGATCTTCACCCCGACCACCGACGATCTGGCGCTCGCCAACCTGAAGAAGCTGCTTGGCTGCACGGTCGACGCGCTCTGGAACTCGACGACCTGCAGCGAGACGCGGCCGCTGACGACGGCGCTGGCGTATTTCAATGTCGCATGCCTGATCGTCGCGACGCTCGTCGCCTGCTACCTGCTCTATTCGATGGTCGCCGACACGGCCAACGACGGCCAGATCTTCGGCCGGTCGATCGAGACCCGCTACACGCTTCTCCGCGTCGGGCTCGGCGCCATCCTCGCCCTCCCCGTCTCGAGCGGCCTCTCGGTTGTCCAACTCCTCGTCATCCAGGTGGCGCTCTGGGGATCGGGAGGTGGCGACACGCTCTGGGCCAAGGTCGCGCCGACCATGCTCGCCGGTATGTATGGTTCGTCGGCTTCCGCCGCGCCGACCGGGACCTACGGCACCGACTATGCGCTGCG
>NZ_JAFNIH010000013.1 GCF_019160155.1 Pinisolibacter aquiterrae | reverse complement strand
CAGGCTCATCATCACGTCGGTCATCGGTGGTTCCTCGGTCAGGTTGGCTTTCGCAACTCCAACCATATCGACGTTCCGCCGATGACCACCTTCAACACCCAGCTACACCACGCCCGGGGACACGATCGGCGGTCTGACGCTGCCTATGACTATTTGAAGGCCTTGGACCCGTTCGATATGGCGTGGGAATTCCTGCGACGCAATCCGGCGTATCGGCGAGAGCACGCAGAACTCTGCCGCGCAGGACAGCCTGTTGGGGCTCGAGCCGACCTGCTCGTCCGGTGTTGGGGGTTGCGATTTCCCGATCGATCCGGCGCTCGCTGCGACCGAGACTCCTGTCTTCTGGCATCCCGATGACACTCCTTCGGTTCTTTGGCTGACGGCGGCCGTCGATGGAGATCCGAGCCTGCTTTCCGCGGAATATTTCAGTGCGCCGCATGCGATCGAGGTCGACGGAGCGGAAGGCCGGTATGTCTTTGCACGGAGCGTGGGCGGATGTTTCCGGGCGGTCATATTGCCGGCAGGGATCGGTGCACCGTCGTTGGCCGTGGTTCTGGCCTTGGACGAGCGGTTGCCGGAGCGCATGGCCGAAATCGAACGACATGGGGCTGCATTGGGCATCACCGTGGGAGCCCCTCCGGCTGATCCTCTTTCGCAGTTTCAGCGGCGGCGCCTGGGATTGATGCTGCGCACGTTCGACGCCCGGCTCGTCGGTGCGAGCCATCATGCGATCGCCGAGCTCTTGTTCGATGCCGATCCGATGCCGGCTCGGGAGTGGAAGAGCCACAGCCTGCGCAACCAGGTTCGCCGGGCTTTCGCCGATGCCATGGAACTGGTCAACGGGGGCTACCGGAGGCTTCTTCGCCCCTACAGACACAGGGATCGTTCGAGCGGTGTTCGTTGACCTTGCGGTTTCCTGACGGAGGACCCTGCCCCTGGATCTGGTGAATGGGCGCCGGTGGGGAGATATCGCGACACCGATGATGTGTCGTGGTGTGGGGCCGTTTTTCTCTTCTGCAGATCGGCCTCCCCCCATGCTGCCGCTCTCCGCCACCGTGACCGTCATGCACCGCCGATCTTCGGTGATGCGCAGTCGATCTCGGAGACACGACGATGTCCGCCACAGCCAACGCTCTACCGCCACGCTTTCTGAGAACCCCCGAGGCCGCGCGCTTTCTCGGTCTCTCCGGCCGGACCCTGGAGAAGCATCGCACCTACGGCACGGGCCCCGCCTACCGCAAGCTCGGTGGGCGCGTCGTCTATGCGCTCGAAGATCTCCAAGCCTGGGCTGCCCGAGGGACCAAGGCCTCCACGTCGGATCCGGGAGTCGGCACGGTGCTTCCGGCGAAACGCTTCGTCGTGCCGAGCGGGTCCGACATGTTTCATCGCCGCTGATCGAGGCAAACGCCGATGGCTATTCGCCCTCCGGTCGATCGTCGCCAACTCGATCTCTTTCACGCCCTACCTGGCGACTTCGCGCCGCGCGATGCACAAGATCTGATGTCCTGGCCGTTCTTTTCGCTGGCGAAGTCGCGCCGCATCCGTCCGATCGATTTTCGGCTCGGTGACGTCTTCATCCGGGTCGAGGCCACGCCCGAGCACGGAATGGCGACCATCTGGGATGCGGATGTCCTGATCTGGGCGGCCTCCCAAATCGTCGAAGCTCGCGACAAAGGGCTCGCGACCTCGCGTTTCATGGCGGCGACGCCCTACGAGATACTGACCTTCATCGGCCGTGGTGTCGGCGTGCGCGACTATGACCGCCTGAAAGCAGCCCTCGATCGGCTGCAGTCGACCACCGTCGCGACGTCGATCCGCCAACCCCACGAGCGGCGGCGCCATCGCTTCTCGTGGATCAACGAATGGAAGGAGCGGGCGGACACGTCCGGTCGTCCTCTCGGCCTTCAACTGGTCCTCCCCGACTGGTTCTACGCCGGCGTCCTCGACGACGCCTTCGTTCTCACCATCGATCGGGCCTATTTCGACCTGAGGGGCGGTCTCGAACGGTGGCTCTATCGGCTCGTACGCAAACACGGCGGTCGCCAAGAGTCCGGCTGGAGCTTCGAGGTCGCCCATCTTCACCTGAAGTCCGGCAGCCTCTCGCCGCTGAAGCACTTCGCCTACGACTTACGCGACATCGTCCGCCGCCAACCGCTGCCGGGTTACCGCCTTGCCTTCGAGGTCGATCTCGGCGCGCGCGTTCGTCTCGTCTTCACACCCGTCACCTTCGTTCGCGACGCTCGATCTCAGGGCGCGCAAGTGGTCGGCGTTCTCTCTGGGGAAAAGCTGTGAATCCCTTCGTGCCATCAGGGACCTCGGATGACGTGCCATCGAGGACCCGATCCTCGTGCCATCGGGGACCGGAACTCCGTACAAGCGCTTGCGGTATAAGAGAAATCTCCGCTGCTAACTCTTCTAACGGAGAATCCTTCGGATTCTCTCTAACGCGGGTCGCCTCTGGGCGAGCCGGTGGGAACGCGGCTTCGGCTGGGTTGAAGTTGTCTCCGCATCCCCTTCGGATCACTCGGCCGGGCAGTGGTCGTGTCGCCTCTGGGTCTCGATCGATAGACCTCGTCGACGCCGCCCCCTTGATCCTCGGAGGTGCGCCATGATCGTAGCGTTCCTCAATCAGAAGGGCGGGGTCGGCAAGACGACGTTGGCGCTCCATCTCGCCGGTGCCTGGGCTCGGCAGGGCCGACGGGTCACCCTGATCGACGCCGATCCGCAGGGATCGTCGCTCGACTGGTCGGAGCAACGGGTGAGGGAAGGGCTGCCACGGCTCTTCGGTGTCGTCGGGCTCGCCCGCGACACGCTCCACCGTGAAGCTCCCGAGCTCGCACGCGCCGTCGATCACGTCGTCATCGATGGGCCGCCGCGCGTCGCCGGGCTGATGCGCTCGGCCCTGCTCGCCGCCGACCTGGTGGTCATCCCGGCGACGCCGTCGCCGTTCGACGGCTGGGCCTCGGCGGAGATGCTGAAGCTTGTCGAAGAGGCGCGGGTGTTCCGCTCCGAGTTGCGCACCCGCTTCCTGCTGAACCGCTGCGGTGCGCGGACGATCATCGCGCGCGAGACGGCCGAGACGCTGGCCGATCATGATCCGCCACGGCTCGCCACCCGCATCGGCCAACGCGTCGCCTATGCCGATGCCGCACAGTCCGGACGCCTCGTCTTCGAGATCGACGAGGCGGGTCCAGCGGCGCGCGAGATCGCCGCACTCGCCGTGGAGATCGGGAGGCTCGTGCCATGACCGATCGTGGCCGTGGTCGCGGCTTCGCCGCCCGCCCGGGGGATGCCGATGCCTGGATCCGCACCACCGAGCCGGCGCCTCCGGTCGAGCCGGTTCGGCCGACGGGTTTCACCGCTCGTCTTACCATCGACGTCACGCCCGAACTGCGTGGTCGCATCAAGGTCACGGCGTTCCGGTGTGGCGTCACCGTCGCCGACATGCTGCGCGATCTGCTCGCGCGGGAGTTTCCCGACATCGAAGGAGAGCCTCGATGAACGACAACGACACCCGTTCCCCGAAAGCCGATCGACCGTCGCCCGATCGCGCCGGTGAACATCTGACCCATGTCGAACTGACCTGGGTCGAAGGCCGTATCGAACACTGGATCCGCTTCGGCGATCCGGTCGAGAGCCTGAGACTCGACCGGCGCCGGCGCATCGTCAGCTTCGCCGCGGGCACCGTCTTCGCCTTCGTCCGCTGGGCATCGAACGACTTCGGCACCATCCTGTCGCGCATCGACATCCTGCGCACGGTCACGGCGAGCGAAGATCATCAGACGCTGCCCTTCGTGCGGCCGGGCGGCGAGATCCTGCTGCGGATCACTACCTGGCCCAAGGTCGAGCGGGTGCTCGGCGTGATCGATGCGGTGGAAGCCCTCGGCATCGATGCGGTCGAGGTGACGCCGGACTATTGGCGTCACGTCCACAATCGCATCGTCGCCGGCGAGGAGCCGAGGATCTACACCCGCGAGCAGCACGCGGCGTGGCTGAAGCGCCGGAGGATCGTTCCGTGACGCGCTTCGGCTTCGTGATGGTGACCCATGCCGTGGTGCTCGGGATCGGCGCCTCGATCGCCTCGCCGCCGGCGCCGCGGCTGCTGTGGAACGCCACGGCCAGTACGCCGATCGGCCTCTACGCGCTGCGGTCGGCCGACCGACTGCGTGTCGGCGATCTGGTCGCGGTGACGCCGCCCGATCGGGTTGCGCGCTTCCTCGCCGAGAGCGGCCGTCTGCCGTTGGGCGTGCCGCTCCTCAAACATGTTCAGGCGCTCGCGCCGCAGACCGTGTGCCGCGACGGCGCCGACCTCACCGTCGACGGCGTCTCGGTCGGCGTCGCCCGGTCGCACGACGATGATGGTCGCGACCTCCCGGTCTGGAGCGGATGCCGGGTCCTCGCCGAAGACGAGATCTTCGTGATGAATGTGGGGGTCGCCGACAGTCTGGACGGGCGTTATTTCGGCCCGGTGCCGACGAGCGCGATCCTCGGCCGTGCCGATCCGCTGTGGATCGCCGAACACGGCGATGGGCGCGACAGATGATGCGACACGGCTCTCCGTCTGCCCCCCATTCCGATCGATGGCGCCCCATCGCAGGGCGGAGCGCTGGTTGCATCTGCGCCCGTGGTGCCCTGGCCGCATTGCGCGGCGGCGTCGTGATGACGTCGCTGTTGATGTCGCCAACCGTTCTTCCGGTCGTCGCCTTGGCGCAGGTGGTCGACCGGTCGATCGCGACATCCTCGGCAACAGATCCTCTGGCAGGTGCGATCCGCGACGCCGCTCAACGCTTCGAAATCCCCGCTGTTTGGATTCGGGCGGTGATCGAGGTCGCGAGCGGTGGAGATGCCCGTGCAATCTCACCGCAGGGGGCGATCGGGCTGATGCAGATCCCGCCGGAGACCTGGGCCGAACTGCGCACCCGTTACCATCTGGGCGACGATCCCTACGCACCCGACGACAACATCGTGGCGGGGGCGGCTCGACTGCGCGAGCTCTACGATCGCTACGGGGCGGAGGGGTTTCTCGCCGCCTATATCGCCGGTCCTCGACGCTACAACGACCATCTGAAGACCGGTCGGCCGCTGCCGCCGGAGGTGCAGATCCGCGTCGCCCACCTCCTGCCGCTGATCGGCACGACGTCGACCGATGCCGCGACCACGAACCGTTCCGACGAGCCGACCTGGACGACGGCGCCGTTGTTCATCGGACGTCTCGACACCGGATCGACCGCCGATCGGCCGAAGGTCGAGGATCGATCGGCCGAGCGATCCGCTGCGGGGGCCGTGATCGCCGAACCGTCGGAGGGACGACGATCGAGTGCGACGGAGACCAGGGCCTCGCTCTTCGTTTCCCGCGCGCCGGTCGGTCCTGGACGTTGAGCGCGAGCCGTCCACTCAGAGGGCAGACCGAAAGCTCGGACCGCAGGAAAAGCGCGCGAGAGGTGGAGGAGGAAGGGCAGGTGGGGGAGGGCAAGATAAAAGCCGGCGGCACCGTTCCGGCCCATCGCGGCGAATTACCGTTGTCTGCACATGGGTTGGAAGGAAGGGAGTGGCACTGCCGGCAACGAGCCATGGTGCCGTTCCTTCCCGAAACTCCGCCGAATGCAGCCTTTTCGGCGGCACTACCCCGTGGGTTCCACCGGTTCTGCGTGTGCAGGTGGGAGGGGCGACCGTGAACCGTGACGACGAACATCGGCTTCGGCCGAAGCCCGGTCGGGTGGGGCGCGGTGGTGATGGCAAGGCCACGGCCAGCTTCTTCACCAAGGTCGGCAAGGTCGCCCGGCAACATGGGATGGGTGGATCGTCCGGGTCCTCGATCGGCCCGGGAGTTACCTCGCCTGCGTCGAGGCTCGGTGGTGCGGCCGGTCGCGGAGTGGCCCGTGGGCGTGGGGCGGCCTTCGTCCGGGCCTGTGATCTCGGTCGCGGCTGGAGCCATCGCCGGCCCGGTGCCCGTCGGGTGGTGGTCAAGGCGCGCTTCGTCCGGGCGGCCGGGCAGGGCGGTCGCACGGCGGCGCATCTGCGTTACCTCCAGCGCGACGGCACCTCACGGGACGGCGAGCGCGGGCAGCTCTACGCGGCGGGCGAGGATCGCGCCGACGGCGAAGCCTTCCTCGCGCGTGGCCACGATGATCGCCACCAGTTCCGCTTCATCGTCGCGCCCGAGGACGGGGCTGCCCTCGGCGATCTCTCGGGCTTCACCCGCGACCTGATGGCCGAGGTCGAGAATGATCTCGGCACCCGGCTCGACTGGGTAGCGGTCAACCATTTCAACACCGGCCATCCCCACGTCCATGTCGTCGTCAACGGACGCGACGAATGGGGCGAGGACCTGATCATCAACGGCGACTACATCGCGCACGGTGTTCGCGAGCGGGCGAGCGAGTTGGTGACCCTGGAACTCGGGCCGGTCACCGAGATCGAACGACAGCAGAGACTGGCGGCTGAGCTCGACCAGGATCGCTTCACCCGGATCGATCGCGCCCTGATCGAAGAGTCGCAAGAGGGGCTTCTCGACCTTCGCCACGCGCCGGCCGACCAACGGGAGATCGCCGATCGCGCTTCGCGTCTCGGGCGGCTGAAAAAACTGGAGCGCATGGGGCTCGCGACCGAAGCGGCGCCCGGGACCTGGTCCCTGAGCGACCGCCTGGAGCCGACCCTTCGCCAACTCGGCGAGCGCGGCGACATCGTCGCGACGCTGCAGCGAGCGTTGAGCGCCGAAGGGATGGAGCGCGATCCGGCGAGCTTCCAGATCCACGACGGCGTGCCAGCCTCGCCGATCGTCGGTCGCCTTCTCGGCAAACATCTTCCCGACGAGCTCGGCGACGGCGTCGCCGTGATCGTCGACGGCATCGACGGCCGCCTCCATCATGTCTCCGGCTTCGATCCGGCACGCCTCGAGGAGGTCGCCATCGATGCGATCATCGAAGTCGGGCCACGAGAGGCCGGTCCTCGACCGGCCGATCGCACCATCGCCGCGTCGGTGGAAGACGGGACCTATCGACCGAGCCGTCATCTCGAACAGGCTCGTTTCGAAGGGGCTGTTCCTCGCGGCGATCCCGAGGGTTTCGTCGAAGCCCATGTCCGCCGGCTCGAGGCCCTGCGTCGCGCCGGCATCGTCGAGCGGATCGATGCCGATCACTGGCGCATTCCGCAGGACTTCGAGAGCCGGGCTGCCGCCCATGATGCCGGCCGGAGCCGGCAGGCGACGATCCGCACGCTCTCGACCCTTGATCTGGAAGCTCAGATCTCGGCGGACGGCGCGACCTGGCTCGACCGCCGCCTGATTGGGCGTAATCCTTCCGATCTCGTGCCTTCCGGTTTCGGGCATGTGGTCGACCGGGCGATGGGGCATCGACGCGAGCGACTGATCGAGCAGGGCGATGCCGTGCGTCGCTCGGATGGCCGGATTGCCTATCGACGCGACCTGCTCACGACATTGGAGACCCGTGAGGTCGCACGAGTGGGGAGCGAACTCGCCCTCGAACGACCGGTGCCGTTCCGGGCATCTGTGGATGGGGAAACGGTGCAGGGGACCTTTCAGCGGACCGTCCCGCTGGCAAGCGGTCGATATGCTCTCGTCGAGAA
This sequence comes from Pinisolibacter aquiterrae, assembly GCF_019160155.1. Taxonomy (GTDB): domain Bacteria; phylum Pseudomonadota; class Alphaproteobacteria; order Rhizobiales; family Ancalomicrobiaceae; genus Pinisolibacter; species Pinisolibacter aquiterrae. The sequence goes on along the minus strand of NZ_JAFNIH010000013.1, from coordinate 11,220 downwards.
CGCCAAGGAGTTCACGCTGGTGCCTTGGCGACCGGTGATCGGCGACCGTCTCGGTCGCGAGGTGATGGGCATCGTCCAGGGGACGTCGATCTCGTGGCAGTTGGGCAAGACGCGAGGGCTGGGGATCTGAGGGCGTCTTTTCCACCATGCGGCAACGATCTCGCAGGGTGAGCCACTGGATCAGGAAGCAATGCTATCGCCGCCTCTTGGAACAGAGTGTCGTTGCGAAGGGCCGGTCCTGATTTCCTCGTCTCCCGGCCGATTTGCGCGCCGTGATATCCACTGGCACGATCGCGCAGCTTTCCCATTGCTCTTCCTCGGTCGGCCCATTCTCTGATCGGCTCCACGCCTCTCGCCGGTCGGAGCCACCATGTCGGGAACCCGCGTCCTCTGGGGACAGATCACCGTCGTCTTCGTCATCGTGTCGGTGATGACCTGGGGGGCGACCGAATGGACGGCGTGGCGGCTCGGCTTCCAGCCGCAGCTCGGATCTCCCTGGTTCACGCTCGGAGGGCTGCCGTTCTATCTGCCGCCGGCTTTCTTCTGGTGGTGGTACTTCTATGACGCCTATGCGCCGACGGTTTTCCTCGAAGGCGCGGCGATCGCGACCTCTGGCGGCTTCATCTCGATCGCCGCCGCCATCACCCTGTCGATCCTGCGGGCGCGGGAGGCGCGCAACATCGAGACCTACGGCTCGGCGCGTTGGGCCGGGCGTGAAGAGATCGAGGCCGCCGGTCTGCTTGCGCCCGACGGCGTGGTGCTCGGCCGGTTGGAGGAGAGCTACCTCCGTCACGACGGCCCGGAGCATGTCCTGTGCTTTGCGCCGACCCGCTCCGGCAAGGGCGTCGGCCTCGTCGTACCGACCCTGGTGACCTGGCCCGGCTCGGTGATCGTCCACGACATCAAGGGTGAGAACTGGGGGCTGACGGCGGGCTTCCGCGCGCGCTTCGGCCGGGCTCTGAAGTTCGATCCGACCGATGCCGGCTCGACCGCCTACAATCCGTTGCTGGAAGTTCGCCGTGGTGAGAAGGAAGTCCGCGACGTCCAGAACATCGCCGACATCCTGGTCGACCCGGAAGGAGCGCTCGATCGCCGAAATCACTGGGAGAAGACCAGCCACTCGCTGCTCGTCGGCGCGATCCTGCACGTTCTCTATGCCGAACCCGACAAGACGCTCGCCGGCGTCGCCAATTTCCTGTCCGATCCGAGACGTCCGGTCGAGGCGACCCTGCGCGCGCTGATGACGACCCGGCATCTGGGTGACGGTGGTGTCCATCCGGTCGTCGCCTCGGCGGCGCGCGAGTTGCTCAACAAGTCGGAGAACGAGCGCTCCGGCGTGCTGTCGACGGCCATGTCCTTCCTCGGCCTCTATCGTGATCCGGTCGTGGCCACTGTCACGGCACGCTGCGATTGGCGTATCGCCGATCTGGTGGCGGAAGATCGCCCCGTCAGCCTCTACCTCGTCGTTCCCCCGTCCGACATCAACCGCACCAAGCCGCTGATCCGCCTGATCCTCAACCAGGTCGGGCGTCGATTGACCGAGGAACTGACCGCCGTGGCCGACCGGCATCGCCTGCTGCTCATGCTCGACGAGTTCCCGGCGCTCGGGCGGCTCGACTTCTTCGAGAGTGCGCTCGCCTTCATGGCGGGCTACGGCATCAAGAGCTTCCTGATCGCCCAGTCGCTCAACCAGATCGAAAAGGCCTACGGCCCGAACAATGCCATTCTCGACAACTGCCACGTCCGCGTCGCCTTCGCCACCAACGACGAACGAACAGCGAAGCGTGTGTCCGACGCCCTTGGCACCGCCACTGAAATGCGCGACTCCACCAACTACGCTGGACACCGCCTCGCGCCGTGGCTCGGCCACCTGATGGTGTCGCGTCAGGAGACGGCGCGGCCGCTGCTGACACCCGGCGAGGTGATGCAGCTTCCACCTGCTGACGAGTTGCTGCTCGTATCCGGCATCCATCCGGTCAGGGCGAAGAAGGTTCGCTACTTCGAGGATCCGCGTCTCATGGAGCGCATCGCGCCACCGCCGGCACGGGCGGCAGCACTCACGGCACCGGCAGAAGACGATTGGAACGGCAGGGTCATCCCCATGGCAGGGAGCGCGCAAGCGAATGCGAGTGGAACCACCACTGACGTCGACACGGCCAACGGCGGCATTCGCCGCGAGCCAGAACTCCCCGAGCACGAGGAGATCGTGCCTCTGGAACCGCCGTCAGAGCGCGAGTTCGACGTGCTCGACGACGAGCCCGATGTCGATGCGGCGAGAGCGCGGCAGATGCGACAGGGCATGCGCTTCGTCGCGCGACAGGCGGCGCTCGATCCCGCCGACGGCATCGACCTGTGAGAGGCGCCCCCATGCAGACCAAGACCCGCATGAACGTCTACTTCGAGCCGGATCTCCTGAAGCGGGTCGAGGCTCTGGCGCTCCGCCGCAACGTCTCGAAATCGGCAGTGATCGAAGCCGCTGTGGCGTCTTTCCTGTCAGTCGATTCTGCGGATCGTCGTGAAGCCGCCTTTGGGCGGCGTCTGGATCGGCTCTCGCGCCAGATCGAGGCGCTCGACCGGGATCAGGCCATCCTAGGAGAGACCGTCTCGCTGTTCATCCGCTTCTGGCTGACGATCACGCCACCGTTGCCTGAGAGTGCGCAGGCTTCGGCCCGCGCGAAGGGGCTGGAGCGTTTCGAGGGCTTCGTGGAGGCGTTGGGGCGGCGGCTCGCCACGGGTGATCAGTTCATCAAGGAGTTGGCGCGCGACATCGGTGGGGTGAGTGTGGCGGAATCACAAGAGAACGGGGAAGGGCGTGGCGGGGCATTCTAACTTCTCTGATTGTTGTCACCGAGCAGGGGCGAGCGCCAACGGGTGACAACATCGCGCCGGAAGCGGAAGCCCTATCCTTAGCTCAACTCCCGACGAAGGCGCGCATGGACGATGCGATGGCAGTTTGCACAAAGGCATTGGAGGTCAGATAGCATTGTTCGATGCCCCTCCGCCATTTCGCGGATTCGGGTTCGACTATGATGGACCTCGATGCAGGCGTGTCCGACTTCAGGTCCAAATATGGCGACAGGATCCAGTCCACAGTTCTCGCACCTCAAGGCGCCGTGCAGGCGCACGAAACTCTGCTTCTTGGCTCGTGACAAGCCGGCAGCACGCTCGCGTTGGAGATGGACTAAGAGAGCCTGACCTCCTTCTACCCAGACTCGATCATCATCTGATATTGGGATTGGCTCCGAGGGAACTGAATCGCCGCGTTGTAAAATAGTAAACCCCGCATCTTTCAGGATTTTATGGCAAAGCATTTCGGTATCACAAGGGACGTCATATGTTCCGACCTTCAACCCCAATGCCTCGCTAACTGCCAAGCTCACGATCGATCTCGGTGGCAACCGAACGTTGGAATTGATGATGGCGTTGAATTCGCTTACATCATTTGGAAGCAATTCGTGGGGATATTCGATTAGATGCTGTACAGCGTTCCAAACATGTTCAGCGGTTACATACTTTAAGTCGACAGTTGCCACGCGCCGCCGCCTCGGTGCGTCGCTTGGAACCCACTCAAGGGCAAGCTTCACTTCAAGCGAAATGTTGTCGTTCGGGTTCGCGATCCGCAGGCGCACTTTCTTGACCCGACTGCCGCCATATGGCGCTCCGGGAGGGCGCCCGAACAACTGCATGCGGTTGGACATGATCCGAAACTGTTCGTTCGGCTCCGACGTCAATTCCGGTCCCTGGAGGATTTGCCGGCGATCGAGGTCAATAAGACGGACGTCATCGCTATCAAGCCAGACGCCGCTGAGGCTGCACCCCGATGCTCTGACACGTTGGAGTAGGAGGCGAAGTCCGGGTCCGTAGTCCAAGTTTCGCGCGCCCGTTCGACCGCGGATGCCGCCGCGACTATGGAATATGATCTCGTCCCCCTCGATATCGAGATGTGCGTCCAAGGGAAGTCCATCATTCCCGACTACCCGAAAAGTCATTTTAGGCGCTCCGTTTGAAGCAGAATACAGGCCGATTGCGGGCGCAGTCGATAGCTCTAACGGGCCGTTGCTCAGCCTTGAGTTGTTGTGACCCCACATGCCGCCCGCCTGCAAATGACTGGTGAGGGTCAATAGCGAAATGAGGTGCGCATCTAACCGGTTGTCTTTTGACGCTCCGCCGGGAAGAATCGGGAGAAGGACTCAGTCAGCCCGACGCAGTCCGAGGAGACGAGATGCGCATCACTGGATTATTCGCGGGCATTGGGGGATTGGAAGCCGGTTTGGCAGACGCGGGCCATAAGGCCGATCTGCTTTGCGAAATTTGGGATCCTGCAAGGGCGGTCCTCTCGACGAGGTTCTCCGACGTGGATCTGTGGCGCGATGTCAGAGATCTGCCCGACCTGCCTGGGACGACCGAGGTGCTTGTCGCGGGCTTCCCGTGCCAAGATCTCAGCCAAGCAGGTCTAACGGCAGGCATTGTCGGCCGGCGTTCCGGCCTCGTCGGGCACGTTTTCCGCCTGCTGGATCGCCAAAGTGTGCCTTGGGTCATTCTTGAAAACGTATCTTTCATGCTCCAGCTGGACAAGGGACGTGGCATGCGGACCTTGGTGGAAGCGTTCGAGGAGCGAGGCTACCGTTGGGCTTACCGTGTTGTAAATTCGCGTGCCTTCGTGCCCCAGCGTCGCGAGCGCGTCGTTGTCATCGCCACTCTGGAGGATGTAGATCCTGCCTCGGTGCTATGCGTCGATGATGTTCCGGCACCGGAGATACCTACCTCGCTCGACACCCATGCACATGGTTTTTATTGGACTGAGGGCATTCGGGGACTCGGATGGGCTTCAGATGCTATCCCGACTCTCAAGAACGGTTCTACCGTGGGTATAGCGTCGCCGCCGGCAATCCTCCTTCCCAATGGCGCCGTGGTGACACCCGACATTCGGGACGCTGAAAGACTTCAAGGACTCGAATCGGACTGGACAGAGCCAGCAGAGGCGGTAGCTCGGCGTTCAATCCGTTGGTCGCTGGTAGGCAACGCAGTTACCCGACCGGTAGCAGCATGGCTCGGTGCGCGGCTGCACTCCCCTGGAGAATACGACCAAGGCCGGGATCGTGACCTTCCTTCAGACGGGCGCTGGCCTCGATCGGCTCGATTCGACGGGACGCACCGCCACCGTATCGAAATTGGTGCGTACCCGGTCTGGTGCGACCGCGAACCACTAGCGGAATTCCTCAAATTTTCGGGTAAGCCCCTTTCTGTAAGAGCCACACGCGGTTTCCTTTCAAGGACGGAGCGAAGCCTGCTGCGGTTCGTGCCGGGCTTTCGCGAACGCGTCAGGGCGCATCTCGACTGTATCGAGCGAGCTGGTGCCCACGCGTCTGCAATGGCGGCGGAATGAACGCCGAGAAGCCCGTGGACGCCGCCACTGTATATGGACGGGGCACCCGTCTAGAGACCCCGGCGCCGGTTGCCGCCAAGACTTCCGGTCGCTGAGAAATTGTGGGAAATTGAGGGTGAAATCCGGCAACGAGCCAAAGTACAATCTGTGAGGGAATGGTGTCCGAGCAAACCCAAAAGGGACGGGATCACAATCACCCGGCTCTCCTTGAGCTGGGGAACCTGCTCGACGCAGTTGACCTGAGCGCGCCAAGCGCGACTAAATTCGACCAGACCCGAGCTTGGATCGCCTCCCGAACTGGGCTGGAGCCGTTGCGCGTCGCTGTTTATTGGGTCAGTAAACCCGGAAATTTCGACGTCCGATTCCGACAACCAGGCGTGCTACGCAATCAGCCAGTCTTGGGTGTGGCGCTTGTGCCGGAGGGCAGAAACCTGGAGGCTTATGAGAAGCCCGCCCAGCGTCTCGTCCAAGGCGGCCTTTTCCAGGCGATCGCAATATGCGTACGGACCGAAAGCGGCTGGGAAGGGATGGCTGCCTATTTTCGGGAGGGATCAGACGTTGATGCGACCGCCGGTGGGCTCGTCGAGCAAGAGCGCGTGCAGCCGATCGCTGATCCCTCCTATCGACCGAGCGAGGAGCTTGAAGGGCTGGATGCCCCACAGCCAACGGTAGGCTTTGGCTTGGCTGATTATCCGCTCGACGCGGTTTTCGTCAGGACTGAGACGCGAACGGTCTCAGAGGTGGTCAAGCGCATACGGGCTGGGCGCTACCAACTCGATCCCGATTTCCAGCGCGATTTCGTTTGGTCGCAGGCTAAGCAGAGCCGTTTGATCGAGTCCTGCACGATGCGTATCCCTCTGCCGGTCTTCTATGTCGCCGAAGCCAAGGACGGCAGCATTGTCGTCGTTGATGGTCTCCAACGTCTTACGACGTTTACCCGCTACCTCGACAACGAATTCGCGCTAACAGGCCTGGACGATCCTGAGCGCAACCTGTCCCATCCACTGTCCGGGCTCCGTTTCTCGGATTTGCCGCTTTCGCTGGCGGAGCGGATCGAAGATACGCAGTTGACCCTCTACGTGCTCGACGCCAAGGCTCCCGAGAGGGCTAAACTTGACATCTTCGAACGGGTCAACAGCGGCGTTCCGCTTAGCCGACAGCAGATGAGGAATTGCCTCTTCAATGGCCCTGCTACCAAATGGCTAAGGGAGGCAGGACAAAGCTCTGTGTTTCTGAGCGCATCCGGAAAATCTCTCGATCCGAAGACCATGCGGGATCGCGAGGCGATCAACCGGTTCTGTGCGTTCCGCCTTCTAAGATGGACGAACTATCGAACCGGCGACATGGACGGTTTCTTGGCGCAAGCGCTCGAGCACATGAACGGGGCTGGTGATGACGAACTCTGCGCGCTTTCCGAGGCCTTTTCCAAGTCGATGAGGGTGAATCTCTATCTGTTCGGAAAGCACGCTTTCCGCAAGTCGCTTGCCGAACCCGGAGACGACACGTTCCGCACAGTGATCAACATCGCCCTGTTCGACGTGTGTTCTGTTCTTTTTGCCGATGCAAGCGAACAAAGAGTTGCGGATAACGCACAAGCCATCCGGGGGCGCTTCGCCGAACTAATCGCGAACGATGAGTTCAGCCACGCAATCACGTACTCGACGAACAGCACGCGACAGGTCCGGTCCCGCTTCGAACAGGCCACAGCCGCGATAGAGGGACTGCTTTGATGTTGGACAGGATTCATCTTCGGGATTTCAAGTGTTTCGAGCAACTGACGCTGCCGCTGCCTAATCTTACACTTCTGACGGGTTTTAATGCGTCGGGGAAGTCAACCGCATTGCAGCCGATGTTGCTCATGTCGCAGGCCCTGAGGGGCGGCTCGCAAAGCACCAGTATAGCTCTCAACGGATCACTCGTGCGGCTCGGTACGCCAAGCGAGGTGTTTAACGAGTTCCCTAGTGGAGGCTCGCGAAACCTTTTGATCGGCGTTGGATCGGGCCCGTCAGACGCATGGTGGCGCCTCGGCGCCGAGGACCGGAATATCGGATCTGCGCTCACTTTGGAGGAGGTCAAACTCACTGGCGCCCCGGGGGGAGACCTGACGACAAATGGCTGGCCGAACCCCGCTGCAGTCCCGGATCAGCATAAGATGCTGTTGGAGTGCGTACGAGAGGTGGTTTTTCTGAGCGCAGTCCGTACCGGTACTCCCGAAACATATCCCAGCATCGATGAAACCAACCCAATTCAGGCTGATGTCGGGGTGGAGGGTCAGTATGCCACGTGGTGGTTCCAGCGCCATCTCGACGACGACATCGCGCCTGCCCGGAGGCACCCGGGCGAGGCGGCACCGACCTTACGACGGCAATTCAACGCCTGGGCATCGGAACTTTTCCCTGGAATCGATGCCAATGCGCAGCGGATCGCACGAACATCGCAGCTGCGACTTGAGCTTCGCACGCGTACGACCGAGGATTATCGCCGCCCCGCTAACATCGGCTATGGTCTAACCTACGTATTCCCTGTGCTGGTGGCACTCTTGCTGGCAAAGGATGGGCAAACGATTGTAGTTGACAGTCCGGAAGCTCACTTGCATCCTAGTGGACAGTCCGCATTGGGCAGAATTCTTGCTGCATTTTCTGCTGTTGGCGTTCAAATAGTAGTCGAAACCCACAGCGATCACCTCCTAAATGGAGTGCGGCGCGCAGCTTCTTCCGGCATCGTTCAAGCCCGCGACGTCGGCATCCACTTCTTTAGGTCGATCCAAGGCAAAACTGAGGAAGCCCGCGTAACCACGATCGCTGTTGATGGTTCCGGATCGCTGGACAATTGGCCCAGTGGCTTTTTTGACCAGGCGGACATCGACCTTGCGTCGCTTGCGGGTTGGGTCGACCAATGATGTTCCTGGTCAACGACCTTTCCATCAATGGGCAGTTCGCCAGTTCCGAGGCGTTTCTGAGCGCGCTACGCCGGTTGCTTGATGCCCGCGATCAGTCAGCCTTGCTCCGAAACAGTATACTTTGCTCTCGGTTGCTTAAAGGTAGGCCCGCAACGGCGACCCAGACATTTCAGGCAGCGGTGCAGACTCATGGCAATAATGACCTGAAGCGACGCATCCTGCGATGGGTTGGCCAAGCCGGGCCATTTTGGGAGGACGAGCCAGCGAACGTCGCCGACAACTTGTTTTATTTTGCGGACGAAGACGTCACTCTTCAAGGTCTCGGCGAGGCAGCTCGCCGTTGTCTCAACGGCACGAATGCCGCGACCTACAGCCTGCCTAACTCTGGCAACGGTTGCGATAACACCTCGCTCATAGTCGCTCAAGGGCTACCTGAGGCCAAGATTGCCGAAATCGAAGTGCCAAATCATCTTTCCATCGAGAGCATGAAAAGTGCGGCCGAGGGCGCTTTGGCTAAACCGAAGAATTGGGTGGAGCTACTCGCGAGGGCTGCGCTACTGTATGACGCTGTGTTGCTGTCTCCCGAGATCGAGAGGGTCCTGCGCCCATACCCCTACAGCTCTAACGTATCTGAACGTACGTTGGAACTGCTTGGGGTTCTCGATCGATTGGTCAAGAGTCGCGACGAGAATCGTCAATTCACGGACGTATCAAACTGCATTATTGCTAACTATTTCTCAGGCAAAACAGCCAGATTTACCGATGAGTCGTCAACTAACAAGAGCAAATATCGGGAGGCGATGACCTTCGCGGATCCCGACGAGCCGGGCAAAAAGTTATTCTGTCCGTTCCACGGCAAGATCAACAACCCGGCATACCGCATCCATATCCGATGGCCACTGCAAGTGCACCACGAGAAGATCCTGGTTTCCTACATTGGTCCCAAGATTACAATCTGATTGGAGAGTATGAAACTCAGTCGGCCACCGGCTTCGGACTTCGGATTCGTCGGAGACTCAACGGACCGAGTGTCTGCTTTGGGTCGATTCTGTCGAAAAACTGAGGCGTTGCGCCGAGCGTCGACCACTAATCCACTCATGTCACGGCGGCAGGAGTGAAGTCGATGATGGGTGATCGGCAAGTCGTTCAAGGCCCCCTGTTCTACGAGTTTTCCATCGAGACGCACGTTCCGACGGGCCATCTGCTCCGGTCGATCAATCGATTCGTCGAATGGGGCGAAGGATGAGTTCCTGCTCGCGGCCACGGCCCAGAACCTGTGGAAGCTGGCCAAGCTGATCCCGATGAACGAGCCGATCATGGCGGCTTGAGAAGGGAGGCCCCTCTCAAACTCGAACGAGGGGCCTACCGTCGCCGCGTGGGTACCGCAGGGCCGACGAGTTTTTCAACGGAATCGGTCGTCGGGAGACGCTTGCGCCGGGCCCTCCTACGGACGTGGTTTCTCCGGGGTGAGGCGTTCCCCGCCATTCCTACGCCATGGCCCCCGACCTCATTTCGGTTGTTGCGCTGCCCTATTTTCTGCCTCTTCTAATCATCCCCGATCCAGGGCCGCTCGTTGCGGCCGACGAAGAACGGGGACGACATGGCACTCATCCAGCGACGATCCGAGACGGCGGAACGCGGCGTGCGCATGTTGCGCACGGCGCTGGGGGCAGCCATTTCCGGGTTCCTGGACGACCCGTCGATCGTCGAGGTGATGCTCAACCCCGACGGGCGGCTCTGGATCGACCGGCTCTCGACCGGTCTCGCCGATACCGGTGAGCGGCTCGCCGCTGCCGACGGCGAGCGCATCGTCCGGCTCGTCGCCCATCACGTCGGTGCCGAGGTTCATGCCGGGGCGCCGCGGGTGTCGGCGGAACTGCCGGGAAGCGGCGAGCGCTTCGAGGGGCTGCTGCCGCCGGTGGTCGCGGCACCGACCTTCGCCATCCGCAAACCGGCCGTCGCCGTCTTCACCCTCGACGACTACATCACCGCCGGCATCGTGACGGTCCCTCAGGCCGAGGTGCTCCGCGCGGCGGTCGTTTCCAGGAAGAACATCCTGGTCGCCGGGGGCACCTCGACCGGCAAGACGACGCTGACCAATGCGCTCCTCGCCGAGATCGCCGGCACCAACGATCGTGTCGTGCTGATCGAAGACACCCGCGAGCTCCAGTGCCGGACGCCCAATCTGGTGGCGCTCAGGACCAAGGACGGCGTTGCCTCCCTCTCCGACCTCGTCCGCTCGTCATTGCGCCTGCGCCCCGACCGCATCCCGATCGGCGAAGTCCGCGGCGCCGAGGCTCTCGATCTCCTCAAGGCCTGGGGCACCGGCCACCCCGGTGGCATCGGCACCATTCATGCCGGATCGGCACTCGGCGCGCTCCGGCGGTTGGAGCAGTTGATCCAGGAAGCCGTCGTCACCGTCCCCCGCGCCCTCATCGCCGAGACCATCGATCTCGTCGCGGTGCTCGCCGGCCGTGGTGCCGCGCGCCGCCTCGTCGAACTCGGCGTGGTCACCGGCCTCGATCCTGTGACCGGCGACTACCGCGTCGTCGCGGGCGCTGCCGAGCCGTCCTCCTTGCCTCCTCCCATGCCCGTCAACGGAGACCCCGCATGATCCGTCGTGTCACCGCTCTGCGCCGCCACCTCGCCGTCGGCACCGCCCTCGTCGCCTTCAACATCGTGCTTGTGCCTTCGGCCTGGGCTTCCGGCTCGAGCATGCCGTGGGAGCAGCCGCTGGAGAAGATCCTGCAGTCGGTCGAAGGGCCGGTCGCCAAGATCATGGCGGTGATCATCATCGTGGTGACCGGTCTGACGCTGGCCTTCGGCGACACCTCCGGCGGCTTCCGCCGGCTGATCCAGATCGTCTTCGGCCTGTCGATCGCCTTCGCCGCCTCGAGCTTCTTCCTGTCCTTCTTCTCTTTCGCCGGTGGAGCGC
>NZ_JAFNIH010000056.1 GCF_019160155.1 Pinisolibacter aquiterrae | reverse complement strand
GCCAAGCTGATCCCGATGAACGAGCCGGTCGGGGCGACTTGAGGAGGGAGGGCCCTCTCAAACTCGAGCGTGGGGCCCATCGTCGCCGAATGCATGCCGCGCCGCCGGCGAGTTTTTCAACGGAATCCGCCGAAAGCAGAAGCTGAGCGTGCTGTGCTTGGGCGACTGAAATGGGGCCGATTGCCGACTGGCAGGTCACGAGACCAGTGGCGCGCGAAGTGGACACTCGCAATGACGAACTATTTTGATCAAGCCAGTTTTCCATCATACCTAGAGCTGACCACAAATAGCGGCCCAGCCCCAGACCAATCCGCTGCCTAGGCGCCTCGCCATTTCGAGGCGACGCGTGCCTAGCTGCCGGTGCCGGGGACGAGTATCCGCAATTGCGGACCCTGAGCTAGTCGCCTCGGGTCACGAAACGGTCGAGCCAGCGATTGCCTTCGAGCGATTCACTGTACGGACGCCTGCTGGAGATGCCGGCGGCGCCGTCCTTCCCCCAGCGATTATATTGCGACAGCTTATCGAGCAGCGGATCGAGCCAGTGGTGGCCATGATATTGGAACTGGCGATGCTCGCCGCACTGGAAGGCGTCGCTCAGCTCCGGCTTTTCGTCGCGATAGAAGAGGAATTCGCTGGCATAGACCTGCGTGATTGCGTTCAACCGATCCACTTCTTCAGCGCCGAGCCGCAGCGTGACGAGGCGCGGCTCGGTCGGATATTGCATCGGCGACATATAAACGATCGTTGCCGTCGGCAGGATCGGCAGCACCAGCTTGAGCCCGGCGTTGAGCGCGTCCCGCGACGCGGGGAAATTGTGCAGGAAGCCGTCACCTGCGATGAATTCCCTTTCGTCGCTGAAGAGAACCGCCCAGCGGCCGCGCATCATGCGCTTGCGATAGGCATCGTAGAGCCCGCGCTGGTTCGCCGCGATTAGTGTCTTGTCCGCGATTGGATCGGCCAAGCCGAAGCGGCGCCGGTAATATTCGGTGGTCTGTTTGATCGACGCGCGAATGCTTGGGCTGCGAGCGAGCAGCGAGGCGGTAACGCGGGTGGTTTGCGTCGCGCGTTCATCGGGCAGCGGCTGCGGCAGGATCCGCTCGATCATCGGCTGATCGGGCGACGCCAGCGAAGTCTCGAGTGTTCCTAGCCATTGCACGAACGCGGCCATTTCGCTGTCGGGCTCATTGAAGATCGGTTCGAAGGTCGAATCCCAATGTCCGCCCGTCTTGATATGATGGGCGTTGGTAATTGCCCCGAACGCGCCCGGCGGCGCGCGGTGCATGGTTCCATTCGGTCGGATAACCGAGACCATACCGTCGGCCGCCGACCAATGATCGGAGAGGGTTCGCGGCCACCAATGGTGCAATTCAGTCTTTAGCGGCTTTTGCTTCATGACCATAAGCTGGGGGTAAGGCTGGCCGATGTCTAGACGTCATCACGCAGAGCCTCGCAAGATCCCAAGAAGGGGAGTTGGCGTCAGTTCTCCGCCGTAAGCTTTTCGCCAGTATGGACCGTCCATGCGCGATCAACGAGCGGCAGCTCTTAGCGTCGCGCGCCCAGTCGGCGAATGACTGAGTTGGGGCGCATAGTTGCCGTTCCAATTGGACGAGATAGACGTCCGCTTCGGGTCGTAGGCCGTCACCGACCGCATTGCACCGATCGTGACCGCAAGCCGCCGAGGGGCGCGACGGACCATGTCCGTTCGCGCCGGCGTTCGAGCGCGCCCCTCTCGCGGCCCCGCCTTAAATATGATCTCTTGACCCTGCCGTCGGGGAGGATGCACGACGGTCGTCCTGGGAGAGAGCCGTCGTGACCCTGCGCTTCGATACCGTTCTGCTGGCCTCGGCCCTCGCCGTCGCCGCCGTGCCCGCCGACGCCAACGACAGCATGGCGGAAACCGCCATCGGCGGTCTGACGCTCACCAAATCGGCCGACGTGGTGATGGAGAGCGAGGATCTCTTCGTCTCCGAGGAGAAGGTCACCGTCGACTACGTCTTCACCAACACGTCGTCGAAGGACCTCGAGACGCTGGTCGCCTTCCCGCTGCCCGACGTCGTCAACGGCCCCGAGGACGTCCACCGGCCCGACTTCGCCAAGGAGCTCGAGTTCAAGACCACCATCGACGGCCGCCCGGCGGAGTTGACCCTCGTGCAGGCCGCGCTGGTGAACGGCACCGACGTGACCGCGCAGGTGCGCGCCGCCGGCCTGCCGCTGAGCATGGACCCGGAGTTCGAGGCGAAGGTGAAGGCGCTCGCGCCCGACGTCCGCAACGGGCTGGTCGCCGCCGGTGCGTTGAAGAACGACGGCGACGACGCCAATCCCTATTGGAACGCCCACTGGACCACCAAGACCACCGTCACCCGCACGCAGGTCTTTCCGGCGGGCAAGTCGATCCGGGTCTCGCATGCCTACAAGCCCTTCGTCGGCGGCTCGGTCGGTTCGATCCTCAAGCCCGATCTGCGCAATCAGCCGGATCTCGCCAAGGAAGTCGCCGCCTATCGCGCCAAGTTCTGCATCGACGACGCCTTCGTGAAGGGTTTCGACGCGGCGCGTGGCAAGGACGAGGACGCGCTCCAGAGCGATCTCTGGATCGGCTACGTGCTGACGTCGGGCGCCAATTGGAGCGGCCCGATCCGGCACTTCCGGCTGGTGGTCGACAAGGGCGATCCGAAAAATCTGGTGAGCTTCTGCGCCACCGGCGTGAAGAAGATCGCCCCGACGCGCTTCGAGGTGGTCTACGAGAACTTCACCCCGAAACAGGACCTCGACGTCCTGATCGTGCGCCCGCCGAGCAAGATGTGAGGACCGGCGGCGGGCCTTCGAGGCTCGCTTCCCGCCTTCCTCCTCGTCATCCCCGGGCTCGCCCCGGGGATCCATACGGCTCGACCACAGGCGCGAACGCCCGTGGATGGCCGGGTCGAGCCCGGCCATGACGGCGGACGGGGACGGGAGACGCGGACCCCGTTCGAGCCCTCACTGGAACGCCACTTCCTCGAAGGACCGCAGCTTGCGCGAATGGATCTTCTCCGCCGGCTGATTGCGGAGCTTCTCCATGGCGCGGATGCCGATCTGGAGATGCTGGCCGACCTGACGGCGATAGAATTCGCTCGCCATGCCCGGCAGTTTCAGCTCCCCGTGCAGCGGCTTGTCGGAGACGCAGAGAAGCGTCCCGTAGGGCACGCGGAAGCGGAAGCCGTTGGCGGCGATCGTCGCCGATTCCATGTCGAGGGCGACGGCGCGCGACTGCGAGAAGCGCTCGACCAGCTCCTGCTGATCGCGCAGTTCCCAATTGCGATTGTCGATCGTCGCCACGGTCCCGGTCCGCATCACCGTCTTCAATTCGAAACCGGCGAGGCCCGTCACTTCCGCGACCGCCTGCTCGAGCGCCACCTGGATCTCCGCCAGCGCCGGGATCGGCGCCCACAGCGGCAGATCGGCGTCGAGCACGTGGTCGTCGCGCACATAGGCGTGGGCGAGGACGTAATCGCCGAGCTTCTGCGTGTTGCGGAGCCCGGCGCAGTGGCCGAGCATCACCCAGGCGTGGGGCCTCAGCACCGCGACGTGGTCGGTGATGGTCTTGGCGTTGGACGGGCCGACGCCGATGTTGACCATGGTGATGCCGGCGTGGCCCTTGCGCACCAGATGGTAGCCCGGCATCTGCGGCAGCCGGGGCGGTGCCGCGCCCTCGCTGGGCGCGCTCGCGCCGGGCAACCACACCACGTTGCCGGGTTCGACGAAGGCCTCCCAGCCGCCGGCCGGATCGTTCAGCGCGGCGCGCGCGAAGGTGACGAATTCGTCGATGTAGAACTGATAGTTGGTGAAGAGCACGTAGTTCTGGAAGTGCTCGGCGCGGGTGGCGGTGTAGTGCTGGAGGCGCGCCAGAGAATAGTCGATGCGCGGCGCGGTGAAGGGGGCGAGCGGCGCCGCCTCGCCGTTTCGCGGCATCCAGGTTCCGTTGACGATGGCGTCGTCGGTGACGGCGAGATCGGGCACGTCGAAGACGTCGCGGATCGGCCGGCCGATCGTCTCGGCGACGTCGTAGGTCACCGACACGTCCGAGGTCAGCGCGAAATGGAGCGGGATCGGCTGGTCGGACGAGCCGATCTCCACCGGCACGCCGTGATTGGCGAGGAGCTGCTCGATCTGGATGGTGAGATAGCGGCGGAAGAGATCCGGCCGCGTCACCGTGGTGGCATAGGTGCCGGGCCCCTGCACGTAGCCGAAGGCGAGGCGCGAATCGAGCCGGGCATGGGTGGCGATCGAGATTCGGATCTCCGGATAGAAGGCGCGGATCCGCCCCTCGACCCGGCCGGTCTCGGCGACCTCGCGAAACCGCCGCTGGAGGAAGGCGATCGCCTCCTCGTAGAGGGCGATCAGGCGGACGACGGCGGCGGTCGCGTCGTCGTGGCGGACGAATTCCGTCGGCGTCGGGGTCTCGATCGGCACGGCCTGCATCGGGTCGTCCTCCGGTGGAACGAGGGTCACGCCGCCCGGCGGAAGCCGCGCGCGGCCAGGATCGCGGGCAGATCGGTCATGCGCTCGAAGGTCGAGGCGGCGCCGACCTCGATCAGCCGTTCGGCATGGCCGGGGCCGACGTGGCTGCCGCCGGTGAAGCCGATCACCGGCATGCCGGCCCGCCGCGCCGCCGTGACGCCGGCGAGCGAATCCTCGATCACCAGACAGTCTGCCGGATCCGACCCCATCTGCGACGCGGCGAACAGGAACACGTCCGGCGCCGGCTTCGGCCGCTTCACCTGGCTCGCCGAATAGAGATGGCCGTCGAAGAGATGGGCGAGGCCGGCGGTGCCGAGATTGGTGATCAGCGACGGCAGTTGCGTCGAGGAGGCGACGCAATAGGGCACCTCGAGCCGCTCGATCACCGTGTGCACGCCGGGAATGGCCTCGATCTCGCGCGAGAACACGTCGCGCACATGGGCGAGGTGGGTCTCGAAGAAGCCCGCCGGCAGGGGGCGTCCGAGTTCGCGCTCCAGCGTCGCCCAGACCTCGCGGGTGGTGGTACCGGCGAAGCGGGTGCAGATCTCCTGGGCGGTCATCGGCAGGCCGAGCGCGGTGATGGCTTCCGCCTCGAGGCGGGCGGCGACGATCTCGCTGTCGATGAGCACGCCGTCGCAGTCGAAGATGATCAGCATGAAGGCTCCCGAGTCGGGGAATGGGATCTCGTCCCTTTGTAGGGGGGCGCGGCGGCGACGGGAAGAGTGCCCGGCGCGGGGCGGGCGTGTCGGCGGCGCCTTTACCCCCCCTTTACCTCGATCGGTAACCATGGAGGCATCGAGTGAGCTGCGTAACAGGCGAGTGCGTTCATGTCCCAGTCGCGTATCCGGACGGCCCGAACGGGCTCGCCTGCCCCCCTCTCCACGTCTCCCGCCGCCGACCCTTTCGATCGCATCTATCTCGGTGACTGCGTCGCCGAACTGGAGAAGCTCCCCTCGAAATCGGTCGATCTCGTCTTCGCCGATCCGCCCTACAATCTGCAGTTGGCCGGCACGCTCCATCGCCCCGATCAGAGCCTGGTCGACGCGGTCGACGACGCCTGGGACCAGTTCGACAGTTTCGAGGCCTACGACGCCTTCACCCGCGCTTGGCTGCTCGCGGTGCGTCGCGTTCTGAAGCCCAACGGCACGCTGTGGGTGATCGGCTCCTATCACAACATCTTCCGGGTCGGCTCGATCCTCCAGGATCTCGGCTTCTGGATCCTCAACGACGTGGTGTGGCGCAAGACCAACCCGATGCCCAACTTCAAGGGCAAGCGCTTCCAGAACGCCCACGAGACCCTGATCTGGGCCGGGCGCGACAAGGACGCCAAGAAATACACCTTCAACTACGACGCCCTGAAGGCCTTCAACGAAGACACGCAGATGCGGTCGGATTGGACCATCCCGATCTGCACCGGCGGCGAACGGCTGAAGGACGAGGCCGGCGACAAGATCCACCCGACCCAGAAGCCGGAGGGCCTGCTGCACCGGGTGCTGCTCGCCTCCTCGAACCCCGGCGACGTCGTGCTCGATCCCTTCTTCGGCACCGGCACCACCGGCGCCGTCGCCAAGCGTCTCGGCCGCCGCTTCGTCGGCATCGAGCGCGACGCCGGCTATGCCGAGGCGGCGCGCGCGCGCATCGACGCGGTCGTCCCCCTCGGCGCGGAAGCGCTCGAACTGGTCAAGGGCAAGCGCGCCGAGCCACGCATCCCCTTCGGGGCGCTGATCGAGACCGGCCTGATCGAGGCGGGGGAGATCCTGTTCGACGGCAAGGGCCGCCATCTCGCCCGCGTCCGCATCGACGGCAGCCTCGAGGCGCTCGGCCACACCGGCTCGATCCACCGCGTCGGCGCCCTGGTGCAGGGGGCGGAGGCCTGCAACGGCTGGACCTATTGGTACGCCTCCCGCGACGGCCGCGCCGTCGTGCTCGACGACCTGCGCAAGGAATATCGCACCCGCCACGGCGACGTCGTCTGAGCCCCGATGCCCAGGTCGTAAGGCCCGAGCCGGGTCGCGGGACCGATCCCGCGACCCGGCGTCGCGCTCGGCGAAAGTCGCGATGGACATCGCCGGAATACGGTCGATCTGATGGTGGCGCCGGCCGCGATCGAGGCGCTGGCCGCACGGGAGGATCGATCATGCCGGCTCGCCTCGCCCTCCGGATCTCCGCCGTCTCTCTTCTCCTCGTCGCGCCCTTCGCCGCCCGGGCCGAGGGGGCGGGCGAGAAGCTGCGCGCCGCCTATCCCGACTTCGTCGATCGGGTCGACGGCAACACGCTGGTGATGACGTCGGGCCGGCGCCTGACCATCGACGACGGCCGCGCCAAGAGCTTCGATCAGCGCCTCGCCGACCCCGACCTCGAGGACATGTTCGCCGATCCCTATCCGAGGGGCGCGAAGGTCACCCCGCCGGCGAAGGACGCCGACCCCGGCCGCTATCGCAACGGTGCCTTCTTCGACGCCGTCTATGGCGACTGCCGCAAGGGCGAGGTGACGAAAAATCTCGTCGCGGTGCCCTGGGTGCCGAAATGGGGCGGCGGCACCGTGCGGTTCTCCTCGCGCGCCGGCGCGGCGGAAGCGCTCGCCGCCGTGTCGAAGGAGCTGGAGGCCGGCCCGCCCGCCTGGAAGAAATTCCTCGTCCCCTCCGCCGGCACCTACAATTGCCGCGTCATCGCCGGGACGAACCGGGTCTCCGCCCACGGCTGGGGCATCGCCATCGACGTGGCGACCGACAAGTCCGACTATTGGTACTGGTCGGATCCGACCGGCCGTAAGGTCGCCTACAAGAACCGGATCCCCGGCGAGATCGCCGAGGTGTTCGAGCGCCACGGCTTCGTCTGGGGCGCCAAATGGTATCACTACGACACCATGCATTTCGAATATCGCCCGGAGATCCTGCGCTGACGGCCTGAACGCGAAACGCCCCCGGATCGCTCCGGGGGCGTTCGTGATGGTCGCGGCGAAGGCGTCCCGTCGTCACTTCTTGGCGGCCGGCACCTGCCCGATCTCCTGGAAGGCGAAGGGCATTTCGGGGTTGGCCGGATCGACGATCACGCGCACCGCGCCGACGATCTTCTCGCCCGGCACCTGCAGACGGGTGACGTTCGGCAGGGCCTTGGTGTCGGTGCCGTAGAACGGCGTGACTTCGAAGAAGTGGGCGTCGCCGTTGATCACCAGCACCGGCTTGCCGAATTCCTTGGCCTGCTTCTCGATCGTCTTCAGCGTGTTGACGAAGCCGGAGGCGCGCGGCACGTCGGGCTCGGTCTGCTTGATGTCCCACATGTCCGCCTGGATCGACAGCACCAGCGCGCCGAGGTTCTCGGCCTTGGCCTTCTCGAAGGCGGCGACGATCCACTTCTGGTTGGCGGCGTCGCGGGCGAAGAATTCCTTGGCGTTGTCGAGGCTGCGAGCCTCGAGGTTGTTGTTGGAGCCGATGATGTTGGCCTGGACGAACATCGTGCCGTTCATCACGAAGCGAGTGTTCTCGACGAAGGTCTTGCCGTCCCAGGTCTTGGCGTCCGGCATCAGTTCGGACTGACGCTCGAGGGCGATGCTGGTCTTGCCGAAGGACTTCGGCGTGGCGAAGAACATCTCTCGCACCTTGTTCAGGCGCTCGTTCGGGTCGTAGCCGCCGGCCTTCTCGCGATGGCAGTCGGTCCATTCGTTGTCGCCGACGGTGTAGACGAACGGGCCCTCGAACAGGGCGAATTCGTCTTTCACCTTCTGGAAGATCTCGTCGGAGCAGACGGTCGAGCCCGACTTGATGTCGCCCATGTGGATCGACACCGACGGCTTCAGCGCGTTGATCTTGCCGATCAGCGTCTCGAAGCGGGCGTAGTCGTCGGGGAGCTTGTAGGGCATGTCGCCCAGCGCGACGAAGGCGAAGGCCTTGTCGGAACCGACGTCGAAGGCGGCGGCGGGCGTGGCGATGCCGGCGAGAAGCGCGGCGAGAAGAGCGAGACGGCGCATGTGGGACTCCTGGGGCGGGGCCCGGCGAGGGCCCTCCGAGATCTGACGGCGCGCATCCTCCTCAAAGGTCGCGACGGTTCCATGACGGTCCGTCGCGATGTCGGGGATGGTCTCAGATCACCCGGCCGAGCCCTGCCGCGATCGCCTTGCGGAACACCGTCGGCAGCGCCTCGCCGGGAAGATCGCTCGGGGCCGACCACCAGAACCCCGCCGGCGCCGCCACCCCATGCGCGACGTCGCCGCGCATCACCGTGAGTTCCAGATGGAAGTGGGTGAACGTGTGCTCGACCACGCCCGCCACCCGCCGCCACGCCCCCGCGAGCGGCGGTGCGGCCGCCCCCGCGCCGAGCGAGGCCTCGCGCCATTCGCCGCCCGGCACCTCGCTCATGCCGCCGAGCAACCCCTTCGGCGGCCGCCGCCGCAGGAGCACCGCCCCATCGGCGCGCACCGCCACGTGAACCGTGCCGACCCGCGTCGGCCGCGCCGCCTTCGGGCTTCGACGCGGGAACGTCTCCGGCGCCCCGCCCGCCCGGGCCCGGCAGGACGCGATCCAGGGACAGAGCGCGCAGGCCGGCTTCTTCGGCGTGCAGAGCGTCGCGCCGAGATCCATCATCGCCTGGGCATAGTCGCCGGGGCGCGCCTCCGGCGTCAGCGTCGCAGCGAGGCGGCGGATCTCCGGCTTGGCGGTGGGCATCGGGTCCTCGACCGCGAAGATGCGGGCGATCACCCGCTCGACGTTGCCGTCGACCACCGTCGCCGGGCGGTCGAAGGCGATCGCCGCGATCGCCGCCGCCGTATAGGGCCCGACGCCGGGGAGGCGGACGAGCGCCGCCTCGGTCTCGGGAAAGCGTCCGCCGTGATCGCGCGCCACCGCCTCGGCGCAGGCCTTGAGATTGCGGGCGCGTGAATAATAGCCGAGCCCGGCCCAGGCCTTCATCACCTCCTCCTCGGGCGCGGCGGCGAGATCGCGCACGCTCGGCCAACGATTCGTGAAGGCCTCGAAATAGCTCTTCACCGCCGCCACCGTGGTCTGCTGCAACATCACCTCGGAGAGCCACACCCGATAGGGATCGGCGACGACGCCGTCGTCCCGGTCGGACGGCGCCACCCGCCACGGCAGCCGGCGGTGGTTCAGGTCGTACCAGGCGAGGAGGTCGGCCGGACGGGGCGGGGGGAGGGGAGGGAAGGACGCGCTCATCGGCGAGAGGTAGCGCGAGAGCGGTGGGGAGAAAAGCACCGTCGCCTTGTTTCCGACGCCGAGCCCCGTCATGGTGTCGCCATGGCGACCGCACCGTACTCCTCGTCGAAGCCCGGACGCCGGCGCGGCCCTGCGCCGGTCGCCGATCTGCTCGCAGGCCTCATCGGCCCCGCCGCCCGCAAGCGTGGCTTCGCCTCGACCGATCTCTTCACCCATTGGGGCGAGATCGTCGGCGCCGCCTATCGCGACGTGACCCAGCCCGAGCGCCTCTCCTGGCCGCGCCGTCTCGAGGACGGCGGCGAGGACGGGTTCGAGCCGGCGACCCTGACGGTGCGCTGCGAGGGTGCCCGCGCGCTCCTCTTCCAGCACGACGCCCCGCGCATCCTCGAGCGCATCAACGCCCATTTCGGCTTCCCGGCCGTGGCCCGGCTGAAGATCGTCCAGAAGCCGATCGACCGCCCCCGGATCGCCCCGGCTCCGCGCCTCAGGGCGCTGTCGGCGAGCGAGGAGGCCTTCGTCCGCGACGCCACCGCCGGTATCGACGACGAGGGCCTGCGCGCCGCCCTTTCGCGCCTGGGGCGAGCGATCGTCGCCAGTTCGCGGCGTTGAGGGCGGTTTTCCCCGATGACGAGTGCGTGAAGCCCGCTCCGGGGGGCGACGTCTCGCCACAATCGAGCTATTGAAAGAGGAAATCCGGCGCCCTTCGCGACGGAGCCCTTATCGTTGTCGAGGACCCGTCCCACGATGCTCAGCCGTCGCCGCCTGCTCGAATCCTCCGCTCTCGCCCTTCTCGCCACCGGCCTCTCGGCGCTGCCCGCGCTCGCGCAGGGCACGTTCGACATGGCCGAGCTCCTGAAGCCGGGCGTTCTGCCGGACATGACCCTCGGCAAGGCCGACGCCCCGGTCACCGTCATCGAATATGCCTCGATGACCTGCGGCCACTGCGCCCATTTCCACGAGGCGGTCTTCCCCCACCTCAAGGAGAAGTACATCGACACCGGCAAGGTGCGCTTCATCTATCGCGAGTTCCCGCTCGACCCGCTCGCCGCGGCGGTCTCGATGCTGGCGCGCTGCGCCCCCGGCGACCGCTATTTCGAGATGACCGGCCTCTTCTTCGACAAGCAGAAGGACTGGGTCCGCTCCGACAACCCGGTCGAGGCGCTGTTCGCTCTGTCGAAGCAGTCCGGTTTCACGCGCGAGACCTTCAAGACCTGCCTGACCGATCAGAAGCTCCTCGACGGCATCACCGCCGGCCGCACCCGCGGCTCCGAGGCCTTCAAGATCGACGGCACGCCCACCTTCTTCGTCAACGGCACCAAGATCGTCGGCATCTCGACGACCGCCGAGATGGACGAGGCGCTGGCGCCCTTCCTCAAGGGCTGAGGCCGCGGCCGGCCGGGTCGCAGGAGGGGCACGTGCGGTTCACGCGACTGAGGCTCTCGGGCTTCAAGACCTTCGTCGAGCCGACCGAGTTCCGGATCGAACCGGGGCTGACCGGCGTCGTCGGCCCCAATGGTTGCGGCAAGTCCAATCTCGTCGAGGCCCTGCGCTGGGTCATGGGCGAGAACTCGTGGAAGTCCATGCGCGCCTCGGGCATGGACGACGTGATCTTCGCCGGCTCCGGCCGGCGACCGGGGCGCAACGCCGCCGAGGTGACACTGACGCTCGACAATTCCGAGCGCACCGTCGCCCTCGCCGTCGCCGATGCCGACACCCTCGAGGTCACCCGCCGCATCGAGCGCGAAGCCGGTTCCAACTACCGCATCAACGGCCGCGACGTCCGCGCCCGCGACGTCCAGCTCCTCTTCGCCGATGCCTCGACCGGCTCGCGCTCGCCCGCCATGGTCCGCCAGGGCCAGATCGGCGAGTTGATCGCCGCCAAGCCGACCGCTCGCCGCGCCGTGCTGGAGGAGGCCGCCGGCATCTCCGGCCTCCATTCGCGCCGCAACGAGGCCGAGATCCGCCTGAAGGCGGCGGAGGCCAATCTCGAGCGCGTCGAGGACGTGCTGACCGAGTTCGAAAGCCGCGTCGAGAGCCTCAAGCGCCAGACCCGGCAGGCGGTGCGCTACCGCAATCTCTCAGCCGAGATCCGCGAGGCCGAGGCGACCATCGCCCATCTGCGCTGGCGCGAGGCCTTCGCCCGCGAGGAGGAGGCGGCGGGCGAGCTCGCCGAGGCCGTCCGCCTCGTCGACGAACGTCAGCTCGCCCAGGCCCGCGCCGCCCGCGACGGCGCCGTCGCCGCCCACGATCTTCCCGACCTGCGTCGCGCCGAGGTCGAGGCCGCCGCCGCGCTCCAGCGCCTCCGGGTCGCGGCCTCGGAGATCGACGCCGAGGAACGCCGCATCCGCGATCGCCTCGCCGATCTCGATCGCCGCCTCGCCCAACTGACCGAGGACGCCGCCCGCGAGGCGACGCTGGCCGAGGACATGTCCGCCGCGCTCGCCCGCCTCGCCGAGGAGGAGGAGGACCTCGCCGCCCTCGACGAGGAGAGCGCCGCGATCCTCGCCGACGCCGAGGACGCCCTCGCCGAGACCGAATCGCGCCTCACCGAGGCCGAGGCGACGCTCGCCGAGCACCAGACCGCGCTCGCCGAGGTCGAGGCCCGCCGCCGCACCCTCGACGAGACCCGCCGCGCCGCCGAGGACCGCCTGCGCCGGCTCGCCGCCGAGATCGACGCCTGCGCCCGCGAGCGCGAGGCCCTCGCCGACGACGTCGAGGAAGAAGCCCTGGAGGCGGCGCGATTCGATTGCGAGACCGCCACCGCGAGCGTGGTCGAGGCCGAGGACCGCGCCGTCGAGGCGGAAGGCGCCGTCGCCGATGCCCGCGCCGAGGCCGAGGCGGCCCGCGCCGCGCTCGCCGAGAGCGAGGCCGCGCTGTCGAGGCTCGAGACCGAGGCGAAGACGCTCGCCCGCATGCTCGACGTCGCCGCCGAACAATTGTGGCCGCCGATCGTCGAGCGCCTCACCGTCGCCCCCGGCCTCGAGGCGGCCTTCGCCGCCGCCCTCGGCGAGGATCTCGAGGTCTCCGCCGACGAGGGCGCCCCGGTTCATTGGCGCGATCCGGGCCCGGGCTCCGGCGATCCGGCGCTGCCCCCCGGCGTCGAGCCGCTCGCGAAATACGTCCGCGCCCCCGCCCTGCTCGATCGCCGCCTCGCCCAGATCGGCCTCGTCGAGCGGGCCGAGGGCGCGCGCCTGCGCCTCGCCCTGAGGCCCGGCCAACGTCTGGTCTCGCGCGAGGGCGACCTCTGGCGCTGGGACGGACTGGTCGCCGCCGCCGAGGCCCCGACCGCCGGCGCCCGCCGTCTCGCCGCCCGCAACCGTCTCGCCGAACTCGAGGCCGCCGTCCCGCCCGCTCGCGATCGTCGCGATCTGGCGCGAGGCACGGCCGAAGCCGCCGCGCGCACGGCGACCGAGGCCGCCGCCGCCGAGACCGCCGCGCGCGAGACCCTGCGTCTCTCCCGCCGCGCCGAGGCGACCGCGCGCGAGACCCTCGCCCGGCTCGAGCGCGAGGCCGAGCGGCGCGCGCAGCGCCGCGCCGCCCTCGCCGAGACCGCCGCCCGCCTCGCCGCCGAGCGCGAGGAGATCGCCGCCGGGGTCGAGGCGGCGACCGCCGCCGCCGCCGATCTGCCGGAGACGCGGGCGCTCGAATTGGCGCTGGCCGAATCGCGCGCCCTGGTGGCGATCGAGCGCGCCGCCGTCGCCGAGGCGCGCGCCGCCCGCCAGACCCGCCTGCGCGAGGCCGAGCTGCGCGCCCGCCGCCGCACCGCCATCCAGGCCGAACGCGGCTCCTGGGTCGGCCGCGCCGCCGCCGCCGAACGTCAGGTCGCCGTCCTCGCCGAACGCCGCGCCGAGGCCGAGGCCGAACGCGCGGAGCTGCTCGAGCGCCCCGCCGACCTCGAGGACGCACGCCTGCGCCTCACTCGCGAGATCGTCGCCGCCGAGGCCGCCCGCGTCGCCGCCGCCGACGCGCTGACGCTCGGCGAACGCGCCCAGGCCGAGGCCGACGCGATCGCCCGCAACGCCCTCGAGGCGCTCTCGACCGCGCGCGAGGCCAAGGGCCGCTGCGAGGAACGCCTCGTCGCCGCCGCCGCGCGCCGCGCCGAGATCGCCGAGGCGATCGAGGAGGCCTACGAGATCGCGCCGGCCGCGCTCGCCGCCCGTCTCGGCCTCGCCGACGAGGCGCCGCTGCCCGACGAGACCGCGACCGAGCGGCGCCTCGAGCGTCTGCGCGTCGAGCGCGAGAAGCTCGGCGCGGTCAATCTGCGCGCCGAGGACGAGCTGAGCGAAATCGAGACCCGCCGCGGGGAACTCCTCGCCGAGCGCGACGCCCTGGTCGAGGCGATCCGCCGCCTGCGCGCCTCGATCCAGACGCTGAACCGCGAGGCGCGCGAGCGCCTGATGGCCGCCTTCGACCGGGTGAACGGCCATTTCCGCGAACTCTTCACCCATCTCTTCGGCGGTGGCGAGGCGGAGCTGCAACTGGTCGAATCCGACGATCCGCTCGAGGCTGGCCTCGAGATCCTCGCCCGCCCCCCGGGCAAGAAGCCGGCGACGCTGACGCTCCTCTCCGGCGGCGAACAGGCGCTGACCGCACTCGCCCTGATCTTCGCGGTGTTTCTCACCAACCCGGCGCCGATCTGCGTCCTCGACGAGGTCGACGCCCCTCTCGACGACGCCAACGTCGAGCGTTACTGCGACCTGCTCGAGCGCATGACCCGGCTCACCGACACCCGTTTCGTGGTGATCACCCACAATCCGATCACCATGGCGCGGATGAATCGCCTGTTCGGCGTCACCATGTCGGAGCGCGGCGTCTCGCAACTGGTGTCGGTCGATCTGGAGCGCGCCGCCCGCATCGTCGAGCCCGCCCGGGCGGGCTGAAGTCGCCGTCGCTTTCAAACTTTCACCGGAAGACGGTTATCTCATTGTTTTCATGGGAATAAACTAAAGTCTGGTGTCCTTGACACGAAATTCCGCCGCCACTATGGTGCGCCCGGTTTCGAAGGTGGGATCGGCCGTTGCCGCGCCTGCGTGAGATGATGCCCGGAACGAGGGGTCCCGACCATGATCGAACGATCGCCGGGAAGAGATCCCGAGACATCCGAGGCCGACCTCTCCGCGGCGGCGAGGACACCGACCGACGAAGCGGCGCTCGCCGCGCGCCTGGAGCGTCTCGGGGGAACCCTCGAGGCACGACGGGCGGCGGAAGAGGCGGAGAATGCCAAGGCGAGGCCGGCCGGTTTCGCTCAGGCGACCAAGATCGCTTCCGAATTCGTGGCCGGCGTGATCGTCGGCGGCGGCCTCGGCTGGGTGATCGATCGGGCGCTCGGCACCACTCCCTGGGCGTTGATCGTCTTCGTGCTTCTCGGTTTCGCGGCGGGCGTTCTCAACGTCCTCAGAGCCGAAGGGGTGGTGGCCGGTGCCGGCACCCGGCTGCGCGAGGCGGGAAAGAATTCGGGGTCCGCGTCGGGTCGTTCCGACGAGGGTCCTGGCCCAACGGCGTAGAGCGCGCGCGTCGCGTCCGTGCTATGCGAGGGGCCGAAACGAGAATCGAGGGCTCGCGTGCCGCAGCGGCATGTGGGTGTGGGGCGGGGCTTCGAGCCGCGCGGTGGGGTTCGGTGGCCGATCGGCACCGACGACGAGAGAGTGGAGACTGACAGGTGGCAGCCGACAAGGTCGATCCGATCCATCAGTTCCAGATCACCAAGATTCTCCCGATCCAGGTCGGGCACTGGGACGTCTCCTTCACCAACTCGTCGCTGTTCATGGCGGTGGTGGTGATCCTGGCGACCGGCTTCCTGGTCATGGCCTCCTCGAGCCGCGCGATGGTGCCGAGCCGTTGGCAGGTCGTCGCCGAGATGGCCTATTCCTTCGTCGCCGATACCCTGCGCGACGCCGCCGGCAAGGCCGGGATGCAGTTCTTCCCGCTGGTGTTCTCGCTGTTCATGTTCGTGCTGGTCGCGAACCTGATCGGCTTGGTGCCCTACTTCTTCACGGTCACGTCGCACATCATCGTCACCTTCTCGCTGGCGATTCTGGTCATCGGCATCGTGATCGGCTTCGGTATCTGGAAGCACGGCTTCCATTTCTTCAATCTGTTCGTGCCGAAGGGGGTTCCTGCGGCGCTGATCCCGCTGGTGACGCTGATCGAGATCATCTCGTTCCTGTCCCGCCCGATCAGCCTCTCGGTTCGTCTCTTCGCCAACATGCTGGCCGGTCACATCACCCTGAAGGTCTTCGCGGGCTTCGTGGTGACGCTCTCCGCCGCCGGCGCCGTCGGCACGGTGGGCTCGATCCTGCCGCTGGCGATGGCCGTGGCGCTGACCGCGCTCGAATTCCTGGTCGCCTTCCTGCAGGCCTACGTCTTCACCGTTCTGACCTGCATGTACCTCAACGACGCGATCCATCCCGGCCACTGAGCCGGACGGACGCGGGCAGTACCCTTCAACAGACGACACCCCGAAGGAGCATTCTGATGGATCCGCAAGCTGCGAAGTACCTCGGCGCCGGTATCGCCACCCTCGGCATGGCCGGTGCGGGCATCGGTCTCGGCACCATCTTCGGCAACTACCTCGCCGGCGCCCTGCGCAACCCGGCCGCCGCCGATGGCCAGTTCGGCCGCCTGATCTTCGGCTTCGCCGTGACCGAAGCGCTCGGCATCTTCTCGCTGCTCGTCGCGCTGATCCTCCTCTTCGCCTGATCGGCGACGAGCGAGCCTCTTCGATCACCGGCCGTCCTCGTGGCGGTCGGTGACGCATGCGACTGATCCCGTCGTCGGCTGGTCGGCGATGGGGAACCGGATCATACCGGGGCGGGCACGATGGCAGAAAACGTCCACACCACGGCCGAGGTGCAACACCAAGGTGGGCACAGCGGGGTCTTCCCCCCGTTCGACAGCTCCACCTTCGCGTCGCAGATCCTCTGGCTGGCGATCACCTTCGGCCTCTTCTACGTGTTGATGGCCAAGGTCGCTTTGCCGCGGATCGGCGGCATCCTCGAGACGCGTCACGAGAAGATCGGCCGCGACCTCGAAGAAGCGAACCGGCTGAAGGCCGAATCGGAAGCCGCCGGTGCGGCCTACGCGGCGTCCCTCGCCGAGGCGCGCAAGAAGGCTCAGGACATCGCGTCTCAGACCCGCGCGACCCTGGCGGCTTCGGTCGACGCCAAGCGTCACGAGGCCGAGACTGCTCTCTCCGCCAAGATCGCCGATGCCGAGACCCGGATTTCGGAGATCAAAGCCAAGGCTCTGGGTGAGGTCGACGGCATCGCCGTGGAGACCACCGAAGCCCTGGTGTCGTCGCTGATCGGCGACGGTGTCGGCCGCGACGAGATCGTCGCCGCCGTCCAGTCGGCCAAGTGAGGAGAACCCCATGGACGCGACGTCTCTCGCCTCTTTGTGGGCCTTCGTCTCACTGCTGATCTTCTTCGGCGTGATCGTCTATCTCAAGGTGCCGGCCAAGATCGGCGCCGCGCTCGACGGCAAGGTCGACGCGATCAAGGCGGAACTCGACGAGGCCAAGCGTCTTCGCGAGGAAGCGGCCGAGTTGCTGGCCGCCTACAAGAAGAAGGCCGCCGACGCCGAGCTCGAAGCTCAGTCGATCGTCGCCGAAGCCAAGACCCAGGCGGAGCTCGCCACGGTCGAGGCCGAAAAGGCGCTCTCCGAACTGATCGAGCGTCGCACCAAGTCCGCCGAATCCAAGATCGCCCAGGCCGAGGCTCAGGCCGTGGCCGAGGTTCGCTCGCGCGCCGCCGACCTCGCGGTCGCCGCCGCCGAGAAGATCCTGGTGAACCGCACCGCCGGTGTCGCCGGCGCGGATCTGGTCGCCAAGGGCATCGCCGAAGTCGGCGCCAAGCTCAACTGAGCCACGGCCGTCGATCGAACGGACTGCGAGACCCGCGCCTCCCGATGGAGGCGCGGGTCTTCGCGTTTCCGAGGGGGCCGGGAGGAGACGGCCGCATGGCATCCTTCGTCTATTTCGCCTATGGCTCCAATCTCTTGGCGGCTCGGCTCGGCGCCCGTTGCCCGAGCGCCGTCCGCCTCGGCCCGGCGATCGCCGAGGATCACCGCGTCGCCTATGACGTGCGCGCCGCCGACGGCTCGGTCAAACTCGGCCTTCGTCCCGTCCTCGGTGACGTCGCGCACGGGCTCCTGTGGCGGATCGACGAAGCCGACCGCGACGGACTGGCGCGGGCCGAAGGGACGAACTACCGCGAGATCACCGATTTCCCGGTGCGGCTCGCCGACGGACGCCGGGAGGCGGTGGCGAGTTGGCTCCCGCATCGTCCGCCCGAGCCGGGACATCCCTGGCACTGGTATCGAGCGCTCGCGCTCGCCGGGGCGCTCGAAGCAGCCTTGCCGCCCGAGGCCGTCGCCCGGCTCGCCGCGGTCGCCTTCGCGCGCGACCCCGATCCGGACCGCCCGAGTTACGTCGCCGCGCGCGAGGCGTTGCGTCTCGCCGGCCGGCTCGATCGGCTCGACGACGCCTGAACTCCACCGTCAGCGGCCTCCGCCGGGGACGCCGGGGCGTGCTTCAGCCGAAGAGGTCCGGCCCCTCGGCCTTCGCCTTTCGCGGCTTGCGCGCGGGAGCCCGCCGCGCCTTCGGTTCCTCGCCGAGGGCGAGCGCGACCGGCGCGAAACTGCGTCGATGGAGTGGGGAGGCGCCGGC
Source organism: Pinisolibacter aquiterrae (assembly GCF_019160155.1). Classification (GTDB taxonomy): domain Bacteria; phylum Pseudomonadota; class Alphaproteobacteria; order Rhizobiales; family Ancalomicrobiaceae; genus Pinisolibacter; species Pinisolibacter aquiterrae. The sequence continues at coordinate 4,340 of NZ_JAFNIH010000056.1, read as the reverse complement.
GCGGGCGAGTGCCTCCATGTGCTTCGGGGTGCCGTAGCCCTTGTGCACCTCCAGGCTCCAGTCGGGATAGTCCCCGGCCGCCTGAACCATCAGCCGGTCGCGCAGAACCTTGGCGACGATCGAGGCGGCGGCGATCGAGAGCGACCGCGCGTCGCCCTTGGTGACCGCCGTCCCGGGCGCGGGCAGGCCCGGCGGCACGTCGAGCCCGTCGATCAGAACATGGTCCGGCCGAACCGCGAGCCCCCGCACGGCGCGGAGCATCGCGTCGAGCGTCGCGGCGCGAATGTCGGTCGCATCGATGCGCCCGACCGAGCCGAGTGCGACCGCCACGCCGTGATGCGCCAGGATCTCCTCGAAGAGACGCTCGCGCGTCGCTTCGTCGAGCTTCTTGGAATCGTTCAGCCCCTCCGGCACGCACGTCCAGTCGAGCACCACGGCGGCGGCGACCACCGGCCCCGCGATCGGCCCGCGTCCGGCCTCGTCGACCCCGGCGATCCTGAGGCGCGGCGCCCCGAGCCCGCGTTCGAGCGCATCGTCCGGCCGGCTCGTCGGGGTCGAGGCGCGCGGGCGCTTCGTCTTCTCAGGCCTGGTCATGATCGTCTCCCGGGAGCCGCGTGACGCCGGAGGCGTCGATGGGGAAGAACGGATTGTGGGCGACCTCCCACAGATGCCCGTCCGGATCGGCGAAATAGCCGGAATAGCCGCCCCAGAACACCTCCTCCGCGGCCTTGACGAGGCGCCCTCCGGACCGCGCCGCCAGGGCGAGCGCGTCGTCGACCGCCGCTCTGTCGCGAAGGTTCCAGGCGAGCGTCACCCCGGAAAATCCGGTTCCGGCCGCGCTGATCCGCGCATCCTCGGCGAGCGCCTCGCGGCCGTAGAGCGCCAGGATCACCCCGTCCATGTCGAAGAAGGTGACGGCCGCGTTGCTGGACGCCCCCGGCGTCAGCCCGAGCGCGCCGTAGAAGGCGGTCGCGCGGGCGACGTCGGCGACGCCCAGCGTGACCAGGGAGAGACGAAGAGACATGGCGCACTCCACGATCAGAACAGCGACAGTTGAACCCCGGCGGCGAGCGGCGGCGTGAAACGGGTGCAATCGAGCGCGTCCCGGCGTGGCCGAGCGAAGCCGATCCGCTTCGTCGCCAATTCGAACCGGCGCTTGATCGTCTCGGCATAGGGGCCGGACCCCTTCATCCGTCGCCCCCAGGTCGCGTCGTAATCCTTGCCGTCGCGCATCGAGCGCAGGATCGAGAGGACGTGACGATAGCGGTCCGGCTGATGTTCGACGAGCCAGCCCTTGAAGATTTCCGAAACCTCGAGCGGCAGGCGCAACAGCACGTAACCCGCCTCGCGCGCGCCCGCCGCATGCGCCGCCTCGAGGATGCGCTCGATCTCCGGATCGTTGAGCGCCGGGATGATCGGCGCCACCAGGACGCCGGTCGGAACCCCCGCCGCGCTCAACGCCTGGAGGGCGGCGAGCCGTCGCTCCGGGCTCGACGCGCGCGGCTCCATCGCCCGGGCGAGACGACGGTCGAGCGTGGTGATCGACAGCGCCACCCGCGCCAGACCCTCGGCGGCCATCGGCGCGAGAATGTCGAGGTCGCGCGCGACCAGCGCCGATTTGGTGACGATCGTCACCGGATGCCGCGTGCGCGCCAGCACTTCGAGAACTTCGCGGGTGATCCGCCAGCGCCGCTCGATCGGCTGATAGGGATCGGTGTTGGTGCCGAGGGCGATCGGGCGGACCTGATAGCCGGGAGCCGCCAATTCCCGCTCGAGCAGGCGCGCCGCATCGGGCTTGGCGAAGAGCCGTGCCTCGAAGTCGAGCCCCGGCGACAGGCCCATATAGGCGTGCGTCGGCCGGGCGTAGCAGTAGGAACAGCCGTGCTCGCAGCCGCGATAGGGGTTGATCGAGCGATCGAAGCCGATGTCGGGCGAGGCGTTGCGGGTGATGATCGTCTTCGGCTTTTCCACCGTGACTGTGGTCGCGAAGGCCGGCAACGGATCGACCTCGCTCCAACCGTCGTCGAAGACCTCCCGCCGCTCGCTTTCGTAGCGCCCGGAAGCATTGGCCGTGGCGCCGCGCCCACGCCGGCGCTCGCTCGCGACCGTCCCCTCCGGGGTCGGGGTCGGAGCCTCGCCGGAGGCGGGAGAGAGAGAGGGAGTCGCCGTGTTCATGGTTCGATCATGGGCCAAGGCGAGGAACAAGACAAGAACATGCCTTCAATTTCCGCGACTTTCGCAAAGCGTCGTGCTGGTCGGTTCCGGCGGGGGCGTGTATGAGACGAGAGGGAAGAGCACGGCGTGCGGCCGTGCCGTCGCGGATGTTTCCAGTCTTCGGGGGGGCCCGCCGACATGCTGTCCGTCGTCGTACCGACGCGAAATTCGGAGGAAGGTCTGGCGCGCACCCTGTCGTCGCTCGTCTCCGGCGCGGCGGAGGGTGTGGTGCGCGAGGTCGTCGTGGTCGACGAGGCCTCCACCGACGGGACGCGCATCGTCGCCGACGCCGCCGGTTGCACGCTGGTCGAGGGCCGGGGCGGATGGTGCGGCAAGATCGCGACCGGCCTCGGGGCGGCGCGTCGCGCGCCGTGGTTCCTGGTGCTGCCGCCCAATGTCTTCCTCGAGGGCGAGTGGTTTCGCGAGGCGGCGAGTTTCGTCGATCGCGTCGAGCGGATGGGTCGTGGCGAGACCTCGATCGCCGCCTTCCGTCTCGCCTATGACGAATTCGGTTGGAGGGCGCGGGTTGCCGAGCGGCTCGCCGGCTTCGCGCAGGGGCTGATGGGCCTGCCCGGCGCCGAGCAGGGCCTCCTGGTCGCGCGCGCGCCGCTCGAGGCCGCCGCTCTCGCCGCCGGGCCGAACGCGGGCCACGCCGCCCTGTTGCGCCGGCTCGCGCGCTCCCGGCGCCATGTCCTGCGCGCCGACGCGGTCGTCCTGCCGCCGGGCGGCGGCGCCTCCGCCGTGCCCTCGCTCGCCGGTCTCGTCCGCATCGCCGCCGGCGCGGTCGGCCTGCCGCCGGCCGATTCGGGCATCTGAGGTCTCGACGGACGTTCCGGGGCGGTCCGGCGCGGGGTCGGCCCCCCCCTCGACGAGCATCCGCTCGGCGGTCGACGGCATCGACGCCGGGGCGCGGATCGGCGATCATGGCGCCATGGATCTCGCCGCGACCTTCACCGATCTGCTCGGCTTCATCGAAAGCCATCGCGCCTATGCCGGGCCGGTGTTCGCGCTGCTCGCCTTCGGCGAATCGCTGGTGGTGATCGGTGTCCTGGTGCCGGCCACCGGGGTATTGATGGCAGCCGGCGCGCTGGTCGGCGCGGGCACGCTGCCGCTGATCGATCTGTGGATCGGCGGTGCCCTGGGCGCGGCCCTCGGCGACAGCGTCTCCTTCTGGGTCGGTCGCCGCCTCGGCCCGCACGTCCACCGCCTCTGGCCGTTCTCGCGCCATCCCGAGATGCTCGCCGCCGCCCGCAACGCCTTCGCCCGCTGGGGCTGGGCGGCGGTCGTGATCGGCCGTTTCATCGGCCCCCTGCGCGCCAGCGTGCCGACGGTCGCCGGCATGAGCCCGATGGGCTGGGGCCTCTTCCAGGCGGCCAACGTCGGTTCGGCGATCCTGTGGATCCCGGTGCTGATCGCGCCGGGGTCGATCGGCATGCTCGCCTGGGATCGCTTCGTCGCCGGCGATCGCGCCTCGGCGGGGCTGATCGGGGCCGGCCTCGTGGTCGCCCTCGGCCTCGCCCTCTACGTCTGGCGCCGGGGCCTGCCGTCCTGGCTGCGGCGCGACGGGTGAGGGTCGGATCCGACGACGAAGGCCCGGACGTCGCCGTCCGGGCCTCGCGGGAGCTCTGCGTGGGAGGTGCGGGTCTCACATGTTGGGATAGTTCGGCCCGCCGGAGCCTTCCGGGGTCGTCCAGGTGATGTTGCCGTTCGGATCCTTGATGTCGCAGGTCTTGCAGTGGACGCAGTTCTGCGCGTTGATCACGAACGTGTCCTCGCCGTCCTTCTCCATCCACTCGTAGACGCCGGCCGGGCAATAGCGGGTCGAGGGACCGCCGTAGACGCCCAGTTCCGAGGTCTTCTGCAAGGCCGGATCGGCGAGCTTCAGGTGGATCGGCTGATCCTCCTCGTGGTTGGTGTTCGACAGGAACACCGAGGAGAGGCGATCGAACGAGATCTTGCCGTCGGGCTTCGGATAGACGATCGGCTTGCATTCCGCCGCGGGTTTGAGCGACTTGGCGTCGGACTTGCCGTGCTTCAGCGTGCCGAAGACCGAGAAGCCGAAGAGCTCGTTGGTCCACATGTCGAGGCCGCCGAGCGAGACGCCGAGGATGGTGCCGAGCTTCGAC
>NZ_JAFNIH010000028.1 GCF_019160155.1 Pinisolibacter aquiterrae | reverse complement strand
GCTTCAACAGGTTGAAGAACTGGCGCCGCCTCGCCACCCGCTACGACAAGACCGCCGACAGCTATCTCGGCTTCGTCCTCATCGCCGCCGTCCGCCTATGGATACGCTTATTCGTCAACAGGACCTAATCCAGTTTGAAGTTCGCTCTGGCCCAACTCGAGGACCAGAGCATGAGGCGTAGCCGTTTTTCCGAAGAGCAGATTATCGGCATCCTGAAGGAACACGAGGCCGGCGTTGCGGTCTCGGACCTGTGCCGCAAACACGGCGTCAGCGATGCGAGCATCTACAAGTGGAAAGCCAAGTTCGGCGGCATGGACGCTTCCGAGGCGAAGCGCCTGCGGGCGCTGGAAGACGAGAACGCCAAGATGAAGCGGATGCTGGCCGACGCCATGCTCGACAACGTCGCCCTGAAGGACCTGTTGGGAAAGAAGTGGTGACGCCCGCCGAGAAGCGGAACGCCGTCTCTCATCTCGTGGCTGCCCACGGGATGAGCGAACGGCGGGCGTGTAAAGCCACCGGCTTCTGCCGCATGACCATTCGCTACGAGACCACGCGGCCGGATGACCGTGTGCTTCGCGAGCGGCTGACGGAACTCGCCCGCGAGCGCAGGCGGTTCGGCTATCGGCGCCTGCATGTGTTGCTCCGGCGCGAAGGGATCGTCGTCAACCACAAGAAGCTGTTCCGGCTCTATCGCGAGGAGAGGCTCGGCGTGCGCCGGCGCGGCGGCCGAAAGCGCGCTCTCGGCACGCGAGCGCCGATGCAGGTCGCCCTGCGGCCGAACGATCGCTGGAGCCTCGACTTCGTATCGTATCAGCTGACCGATGGCCGCCGCTTCCGCATTCTGACGATCGTCGACGATTGTACCCGCGAGAACATCGCCCTGATTGCCGACACGTCGCTCTCGGGCCTGCTGCGCGTGGCAAACGAACTCGATCGGTTGGTCGCGACACGCGGCAAGCCGAGGATGATCGTCAGCGACAACGGCACAGAGTTCACCAGCAACGCGATCCTGAGCTGCGCCGACCAGTCCCGGGTCGAGTGGCACTACATCGCGCCGGGAAAGCCTATCCAGAACGCGTTCATCGAGTCGTTCAATGGGCACCTGCGCGGCGAACTCCTGAACGAGACGTTGTTCACCACGCTCGCCCAGGCTCGCGTGCTGCTGGGTCGCTGGCGTGTCGACTACAACGACGCCCGTCCGCATTCGCGGCTCGGCTGGCAGACACCCGCCGAGTTCGCCCGCACCTTCCCGCGTCGAGAGACGGCGCTGCGCAACTCGAGCAGCTCCGCGCCGCCTCCCGCCGTTCACCCCGCCCCGAAGGGCAATCCCAACCGCCAGAGCCAACTCGGAACTGGATAAAACTCGGGGGGCAACGTCATTTTTAATGTATTTGCTTTGTATTTCTACCTTTTCGCGCAGGAGACGTGGAAGGCGCGCCTGCGGAGGGGAGGGGCAATCGGCGCGTTTGGGCGGGAAAGATGGGAATATATTTCTATCCGCCGAGAAAGAAGCGCCGCCCGGAGGGCGGCGCTCTGGTCGTCGGATTTCGGGTCCGTCTTCAGTTGGGCAATGGTTCGGCCGGTTTGAAGTACAGTCCCGTCAGCCCATTCTCTTCGTAGGTCTTCTTGAAGCGGTCGGAGACGATGATGTTCATTCGGACGCCACTGCGTCCCTTCAGTCGGAAGATGTCGGGACTATCCGGCGGAGGATGCTTGATGATCACGCGGGTCACCATGTTCACCTCGTCTTCGACCCTCTCGTACATCCCCCAACGAGAAAATTTGCTCGCTTCATAGTCGAAGAGGTCGAGCTCGACGTCGATCTTGATGAAATAATATATATATCCTTCGCATGATAAGGGTAATGGTCTCGATACTGGGGAAATGAATTTTCCCACTATATCGAATGCTTTCTCGCTGATGAAAAATGCGGGGTGCAGGAAAGTGGCGAAATCCATGATCGCGTCATCGACACATTCCTCTCGCTCGAACTCGAAGCGGCAATTCGAAAAATCAGGTACGAAGCATGGGTCAGACAGTTCTTCGAGTTGATAGCTGATTGTAGGCACGGTCTTCGGCTCCGGGTGCCCCGTTTCATCGATGCACATCCACCAATACATGGCACACCTCATCTGTCGTCGGAGTTCGGATTCGGCGACGTCTTATCGGAGCGGCCTTGTGCCACGCCCCAGTCGTTCGGGGAAAATCCGAAGAGATCGGCCGCCTTCAATTCTGCTGCTATTCCACGAAGACCCGCAATCACTTCCGGAAGTGTAGTAGCGCGTTCAAGTCTTCCATATACCGCTTGGTCGTATTTGTGCGTATGCGGTCCACGATGGTTTGTGAGGCCGACTCCGTTCACGGGGTCATTGACCTGGATTCAAACATCTTTCAGCTTGTCACGGGATGCTGCGGCCCATCTGTTGCCGGCCGCCACCGCGACAATGTGATGCGCCTGCTGGTTCTTGGACAGATCGCCATTCGCGGTCAGTGCGTCGCGGAAAGCACCCTGTCCGGACCGGACGTTCGACATCGCGAAGGAACCCGCGAGGCCGTGAGGGGCGCCCGGTATCGACCCGTTCGCAAGCGCGGCTTCGAGAGTCGCGACGGGATCCTTCGGTGCAGCAGCTGGATTGATTGCAGTCGGTGCCGACGCATTCGGGAACGCTCCAAGTGTCGGCCCATGCTGCTGCTCGGCTTTGAGGTGTGCGTCCCAAGCGGCAATGGCGGCTGTCAGAGCAAACGCACTCGCGATCAGCGCCGCGTCGTCGACGCCGACGAGATGCCCATTCCGATCTGCCCTGTTCACCGGATCGCTGTCCGCATAGGTGTAGCGGTTGGTCCCGACACCCGGCATCAACGGGTCCCACGTGTTCGGCGAGACGAAGAGACCGAGTTTCGGGTCGTAATACCGAGCGTGGAGGTAGAGGAGCCCCGCTTCGGGATCATCGCGTTCGCCGGTGAAGCCCTTGGCTTCCGGTGCGGCGCCGGGGATGAGGACCGTCGGGGTGCGGGTGCCGTAGGGGGCGTAGGTGTCGGTCTCCGCCGTCGTGCCGGTGCCATCGGTCACCCGGCCGACCGTCGCCAGATGGTCGCGGTGGAGATAGCGTTTCGCCGCCGCCGCGCCGGTGCCGACGATCGATGCATCGGCATGAGGGTATTTGGTCCAGGTGGTCGCCGACGACCACTGCCCGTTCGCGCAGGTCCAACGCGTGCCCCGCTCGATGTCGGGGGTGAGGGTCAGAGAGACGTCGGTCTCGGTGCCGGAACATCCGGTGCCGGGGTGGGTCACCGACTTGGTGAGCCGCTCGCCGCCCGGGGCGTAGGCGAAGGCGAGCGTGGCCGCTCCTGCGACGATGGTCGACGGACGGTTCTCCCCATCCCACGTGAAGGTCCGACCGAGGCCGGTCGCCATGTTGCCGGCGACGTCCCAGGTGTAGGCGCCGCCGCCGACGGTCGTCGGCGGGTGGGGTCGCGTGGTCCCGTAGGTGTAGGTGCCGTTGCCGGTCACGCTGGTGAAGCGCGAGCCGAGGTCGTAGGCGAAGGTCTGAGACCGAGCGGTGGTGTCGACGTTGATCGCGAGACGATAAGCTGTTCAATCTGTATTTGAAAGAACTTTAGTTTTATACGGATTTATTTATCTATGCGCCATTTGTTTTCAGATTATATAATTAGATCAATACTATTCGATAAATTATTGTTGATTTATTTTGTATTTCCTTTTAAGATACAACAATCCTATTTTTGAAAATCATAATAATTTCGGACAAGTAATTGCTGGCATATTTTTTGCTACGTTTAATATAGAGCCTAGCTGTATCAAAGGTGATTTGTTGGCCTGATATATGACAATGAACAACATAATGTCTCTGGTTCCGGTTTCTTTGCTTTTAAGGAATATTGATATAGATCCTGGATTTTTCTTCGTTGCCAAAACATGTCTGATGTATGGGCGCAAATTTTCTCCTTCATAATCAATATCATTGTAAACAGCGGAAGCTGTCTCCCAAAACACATCTGCATTTGCAATAGCAATATCCACAGAATTCGGAAGATCTCTCTTATCAAAACGAATAATGTCTGATATTATTCGTGGAATTCTATCAAGAACGACATCTGGAACTGAATTTCCATGCTCTTCAATTTTCATAGCTTCCTCCATTTCATGGTTGAGATCTATCTTCTTCTTGCGGACCTTTTGGGTCTCGCTTTTCACCCCATGGCGTGTTGGTTGGAGTGTTCGGACTAAGACCCAATGTTCCTTCAAAATATCCCCTTGCATTTTGTTGTATTAGACCCTTTGCAGCTGGAGGGGTAGTGGTTCCAGAAAAAATCATCGAGCCGTATCCAACTGCGTATTCATCATTTAATACTTTTCTACCATCTTTTGGATAAGAATGTTGAAAGGCTGTGGCCGCAACATGCTGCTCTTTTGTCATGGAAATAGCCGGCGCCCGTGCGGAGTTGTATCCGGGAAAATCTTTGACTGCGGCTTCCTGAACAATGTGATGCGCATCACGCTTGATGCCATCGATTTGGGTCAAGGCTTGATTGTATTCTTTGACCTGTGCGTAAGTGCCAATCACCGTCCCGCCGAAGGGTGTTACCCCCGACGTTGTGACTGCGGCAGCCGGTGAACTCTTGTCGCTTCCTTTCCCCAGCGTTGCCGGACTGATCGAATCCGGCATCGACGCATGATGCTTCGAGGAGGTCTGTTCCTCGAGCTTCAGATGAGTATCCCACGCAACGATCACGGAAGTGATCGCGAGTGCCGTGAGAAAGACGGCAGCATCGTCGACACCGACGAAATGCCCATTGCGATCCGCCTTGTTCACCGGATCGCTGTCCGCATAGGCGTAGCGGTTGGTCCCGACGCCCGGCTTCAGCGGATCCCATGTGTCCGGCGAGACGAACAACCCGAGCTTCGGGTCATAATACCGGGCGTGGAGATAGAGGAGCCCTGCCTCCGGATCGTCGCGTTCGCCGGTGAAGCCCTTGGCCTCGGGGGCGGCGCCGGGGACGAGCACCGTCGGGGTGCGGGTGCCGTAGGCGTCGTAGGTGTCGGTCTCCGCCGTCGCGCCGGTGCCGTCGGTCACCTGCGACACGGTCGCGAGATGGTCGCGGTGGAGATAGCGTTTCGCCGCCGCCGCGCCAGTGCCGACGATCGAGGCATCGGCATGAGGGTATTTGGTCCAGGTGGTCGCCGACGACCACTGCCCGTTCGCGCAGGTCCAACGCGTGCCCCGCTCGATGTCGGGGGTGAGGGTCAGAGAGACATCGGTCTTGGTGCCGGAACATCCGGTGCCGGGGTGGGTCACCGATTTGGTGAGCCGTTCGCCGCCCGGGGCGTAGGCGAAGGCGAAGCGCGAGGGCAAGTACAAGGGGCGGCGGCGACTCCCCATATCCGACGATGTCGCTCACCTCGCCGCGGAAGGCCGAGGCCCGACTGCTATTGCGAGGGAACTCGGCATCGGCGTCGCCACTGTTCGTCGCCGGCTGGCCGAACATTGCGTTCGCACCGTAGCTGGTGACTGAACGAGATCGGTCTCTCGGCCACGAGAGGCAATTCTACTCGGCGTGCAACCGGGTTCATTTCCGGCGGTCTCGCGCCGCAGACGCATTTCGGGTGATCGGCGAGGCTCGGAAGCTTGCCGCTTCGGTGATGTTCTCAGAGTGTGACAATCTTCACTATTCCCTATTGATGCGAATAGATCGCGCGCGTTGTGATCTCTGCAGTTCGGTCAAACCGACTCCAGGTCTCGGTGACTTACGGTCATATCCCGGTGGACACGGTCGCCGCCATTCCGGCCTTGCGCCTGGAGATCGTGAAGCGAACCGACGATCCGTTCGGCTTCGGCGTGCTGACGCGCTCTGGAGGAGCGAACGCACCTTCTCGTGGTTCGACCGCAACCGCAGGCTCGCCAGAAATCGGGAGACCCAACCGTGGCGCCGCGCGCTTTCGGCACCCGCACCGCGATCCGACCAGCCATCCGGCATCTCCTCCGTCGGTCGGCTCCGAACCTATGGTTCGGGTGACATTCGGGATGCTGGTCGTCGCGATCGCCGGACCATCCTTTCGAATAGCGCGACGCGCCTTCTCGACCATCTTCACAGCCCGATGAGCCGCCCCGGTCGGCACGCGTGCGACTAACTGTCATCCCAACGAGAGGATGCCGCACATGTCGGGCCACACACCGTCTTCACCCAACGAAACTCTCACGGGAGGATTCGAACCGCCGCCGATCGACGGCGAGGTTCTCGCGGGCGGCGCCGATCGGACGACGACGGCGATCGGCCGTAGTGGGGCGTTCTTCTCCTGGCCGTCGAGGCTCTCGTCCGGCTTGCTTCGGCGTTCGGGGCGATCGGCGCGGCCGCGCGACGGGCGTCGCCGCCGCTATGTGACCGCCTTTTCGATCGCGCTCGGCGTGATCTGGGTGCCGGTCGCGACCTTCCTCCTGACGGCGCCGCCGAGCTTCGAATCGCGGGTCGGTCTCATCCTGCCGGGCGCCGGCGCCTCGACCTCGATCAACCTGTCGGAGATCGGGCAGGCGACGTCTTCGGCGCCACCGGCCTACGCGAGCGCTTCCCTCAGCCCGACCGTCACCTACAAGAACCTGCTGCTGTCCGACGTCGTCCTGGACCGGGCGGCGACGGCGTTGCAGACGCATGCGCCGTCGATCGGCAAGCCGGTGATCAAGCTCGTCGACGAGACCAGCCTCATCCGTTTCACCATGAAGGGACGCACCCCCGCCGAAGCCTTCGATCGCGCGCGGGCGGTGCTGGAGGCCTTCCAGAGCGCCCTCGACACGCTGCGCGACGACGAGATCCGGCGCCGGCAACACTCCACCACCGACGCCATCGGCCAATACGCCGAGAGCGTCCGGGCGATCCGCAGCCGGATCGGCGACCTCCAGGTCTCCGCCGGCCTCAATTCGACCGCGCAATACGACGGCATGGTCGCAGCCGCCGAGACCCTCCGAGCGCGGCTGGTCGAAGCGCGCGCCTCCGCCGAAGAGGCCTCCGGCGCGGTCGACGCGCTGGTCGCCTCGCTGGGTATCACCCCCGACGTCGCGGCCAAGACGATCCGGCTGCACGCCGATCCCGAATTCAACGCCCTGATGACCTCGGTCGGCAAGGCGGCGGCAGAGACGGCCGAGTTCGGGGCCCGGTTCGGTCCGAACCATCCGGTGATGAGCGCGGCGCGGACCCGTCTCGCGGGCGCGACGGCGCAGGCCCTGCGACGCGCGGTCCTCCTCACCGGCCTCTCCGAGGCGGCGCTGACGCGCGAGATCGACCGCTCCGCCAGCGGCAATCGCGGCGAACTCCTGTCGAAGCTCATCACCCTCGCCGCCGACCGCGACGGCAGAGCGTCGCAGATGCTGTCGCTGAAGGCCGACTACGAGCGGGCCGAGGCCCGCGTGCGGTCGTTGCTCGAGCCGGCGACCCGGCTCGGCAGCCTCGATCGCGACTACAAGATCGCCGAGGCCGTCTTCGCCTCCGCGCTGGCGCGGATCGACACGGTCAAGGCCGACGTCTTCGCCTCCTATCCGATGACCCAGATCCTGGAGCCGCCGACGATGCCGGAAGCGCCGTCGCGTCTGCGCCAGCTCCTCGCCGTCGTCGGCGGCCTCGCGGCGACGGGATGTTTCGGCCTCGGCCTCTTCCTCGCCTGGATGCGACATGGGATCATCGAGCGATTGGTCGACCTGCGCCGTCGACCGGACGGTTCGTCTCGAGACCTCGTCGGCGACGGCGGTCTCGCCACAGCGTGAGGCCCATGCCCGATCGCACCACACCCGAGGCCCTCGTCCATTGGACGATCGTCCTCACCTGGCTCTTCTACGCGGTCGGCGGCCTCTATGTCGCCGGCCCCGTCGTCGTGTGGGTCCTGGGCGGGCTGACCGTGCTCTCGCTCTTTCTCGGCCCGGCGCTCGGCCCCACCCTGCGCGCCGCCGGGCCGGTCCCTCCGCTCGCCTGGGCCTGGATCGTCGGCATGGCGGTGATGCTCGTCGCGCTGTGGATCGGCCATCTCCAGTGGGATCTCGGGGCGCCGATGCTGATCAAGTCGTCGATCGGCTGGGCCAAGGGCTGGGCGATGATCGCCGTCCTCGTCACCGCCGGCGCGGTGCTGCCGCTCCGCCGAGGCGTCCTCGTCCGCGCCCAGTGCATCCTGTCGGCGGTCACGCTGCTGCTGGTGCCGGCTCTGCTGGCCGCGCCCGTGCTCGGGTTGCCGTCCAAGCTCTTCACCTCGCCGCTCGAGGTCGTCGGTGGACCGGGGCCGGAATATTTCTCCGTCTATCTCTACACGCTCGATCCCGAGGTCGGATCGGCACGCTGGCAGTTCTATGCGCCGTGGTCGCCCTTCGCGGGCATGCTCGGCGTGGCGATCATCCTCTTCGCGCTCGAGGAGCGGCGACGCGGGTGGCTCGTCACGGGCGTTCTCGCCGGGCTCGCGATGATCTTCCTCTCGGCCTCGCGCATGAGCCTCGTGGCGCTGCTCGTCTGTTTCGCCCTGCCGCGCCTCGCTCCCTTCGCCGGTCGTGCCGGAACGTGGTTCGCCGCGGCGGTGGCCGCCGGTGCCCTGGCGGTGGCCGGTCCGCTGGTCGCGACCCTCGTCGACGACGCGATCCGCTCCTTCAACGGCGCGCGCGCCAGCAGTTCCCGGGTGCGATCGCTGCTGCAACAGATCGCCTGGAACCGCTGGCAGTCGGAGGCGGTGTGGTTCGGACACGGCACGGTGGAGCGCGGGCCGCACATGGTCGAATTCATGCCGATCGGCAGCCACCACACCTGGTACGGCCTGCTCTTCGTCAAGGGCGTCTTCGGCGTCGCCGCTCTCGCCGTGCCGATGATCTGGCACTTCACCGTGACGCTGAGCGACGCGGTGCGCGGGGCTCGCGGCCGCCTGCCGTTCGGGCTCATGCTGCTCTTGACCATCCTGACCTTCGGCGAGAACCTGGAAATCGAGATCTATCTGTTCTGGCCCGCGTTCCTTCTCCTCGGCATCCACCTGCGCGAGATGGCGTCCCCGCCCGCTTCGCCCGACGGCCGCTGATCCGTCGCCGGGGCGACGCCGAGCCGTTGCCGTCGATCTCGGCGCCGGAGCCGTCTTCGCTCGCGGGCAGGACCATGGTGACGGGTCGCGAGACGCCGGGGCGACGCCTCTCCCCCGACACCGCAACCGAACCTTCCCGGAAACGCCGACGAGCCGGACCTCGGAGAGATCCGGCTCGTCGCGATGGAACGGGCGGAGGGGGATCACGGCCGCGTCTCGGCGCCCGTGGCCCCGGAGGGGGCCGCGGCTCAGGCCGCAAGGGTCTCGGGCAGCGCGGGCGTCGCCCCGAGCGAGGCGAGCAGAGCCTGCCAGTTCTTCGCGAAGCGGGCTTCCGCCGCCGCCGCGTGCAGGCGCGCGCGCGTCACCCCGGCGTCGAGGTCCATCGTCGGCAGACGGGAGAGGACGTCGGCCCAGCCGAAGTGCGATCCGTCGCCGACCGCGATCCCGCCGGCCCGCGCGTGACCGGCGAGGGCGTCGGCGGTCGACGCGATCAGCGTCCGACCGGCGGCGAAGGCCTCGAGCGCGACCAGACCATAGGGCTCCCAGCGCGACGGCATCACCACGGCGTCGCAACGCGCCATCGCGCCGGCGACGTCGGCGGTGAAGCCGTGGAACACGATCCGCCGATCGCCGCCGGCGCGCCGATAGAGGCTCTCGCGTTCGGGGCCGTCGCCGAAGAGATGAAGCTCGAGGCCGGGCACGTCGGCGAGACGGAAGCCGTCGACGACGATGTCGAAGCCCTTCTGGCGATCGAAGCGCCCGATCGCCGCCAACTTCGTCACCGCCCCCGGACGGCGCTGCGGCACCGCGAAGAACGGCTCGAGATCGACGCAGGGGGGGACGACGGCGAGCGCTGCCGGCGCCACGAACCGACGCCGGGCGAGCCAACCGGCCTGTTCGTCGGAGACCGCGACGACCCGATCGAACAACGAATAGGCGGTGCGCAACAGTCCGGCGAAGCGCTCGTGGTTCTCGACCTTCAGCGCGTGGAACCGTTCCGAGTAGCTGTGCTCGACGTGGATCAGCGGCGAGGCGGGGAAATTCGCCCGGAGGGCCGTCAGCATCGGCAGGTTCGACCAGCAGATGCTGAGATGGGAGACGACGACGTCGGCGGCGAGCGGCGGCGGCGTCAGCCGACCCCGTTTCACCGTCTCCACCCGATGCACGCCGAAGCGGGCGCAGGCGGGAGAGCGGGCGATGTGATCGATGAGACGGGTGACGCCACCGGGCGAGGTGTCGTCGACGAGATGCACGACGGAAGGGATCATGGCTGGCATCCTCATGACGAGAGATCAGTGGGCGGCGACCGAGCGCAGCCGGGCTTCGACGAGGCGGCCGCCGGCGCCGCCGAGAAGGTTCAGGACTTCGGCGGCGAGCGCCGTCACCACCGTCTTCACCGGCTCGCGCCACAAGGGCACGCGCGAGGCGGCGAGGGAGGCACGCGACAGGCGCGCCGCCTCGCGGCCCTGATGCAGCGACACCGCCCGGCGGGCTAGGTAGCGCATCTGATAGGCGGTCGCCGCCGCGCCGTGGCGCTCGACGAGATCGGGGGCGAGAGCGGCGATCTTGTCGCGCATCCGCACCCAGGTCTTGAACTGCCGGTCGATGTCGGCGGAGAGAGCCCCGGTGTGGATGCGATAGGCGGTGAGCAGGCCGGGAATGCCCTCGATGCGCCAGTCGGTGGTGACCGCGAAGCGCAGCCAACCCTCGATGTCGTCCGACTGCCGGAAGGTCTCGTCGAACCACCAGTCGCGCTCGCTCTCCTGCGGCGGGCGCCAGGCGATGGCGTCGAAGGCGACCCGGCGCACCACCGCCGCCGAGCCGTTGCCGATCGGATTGCGCAGGAAGACGTCGGCGGCGGTGAGGCCGGTGAGCTTCGGACGCTGCGCCACCCGGAGCGGCCGCCCTTCGATGTCGATCATCGAGGATCCGGCGAAGGAGATGCCGACCTCCGGTTCGCGCCGCAGGTGGTCGACGTGCAGCTCGAGCTTCTCCGGCATCCACAGATCGTCGGCGTCGCAGAAGCCGACGAACTCGCCGCGCGAGGCGGCGATGCCGGTGTTGTGGGCGCCGGCGAGACCGCGGTTGCGCTGGCGGACGAGCCGGATCCGGGGATCCTCGAAGCCCTCGACGATCTCGGCGGTGCGATCGGACGACCCGTCGTCGACGACGATCACCTCGAAGTCGGCGAAGGTCTGGGCGAGCAGCGACCGCAGCGTCTCGCCGATGGTCGCGGCGGCGTCGTAGGCCGGCACGACGATCGAGGCGATCGGGGCGACACAGGTGGGGGCGATGGCGGCGAGGGACATGGTCGGTCTCCTTCGATCGGGGTCAGAGGCGGGCGAGGCGGCGGCGAAGGGCCGTCGGCATCAGCGGTTCGACGAGCGCGGCGGCCAGCGTCGGCACGCCGCGGTGGAGCGGGGAGAAGAAAGCGGCGGGGCTCGCGACGAGCCCCTGCATCGACAGGCGAAGCGCGGTTCCGCTCGGCGTGTTCACGCGCAGAGCACGGCGCGCCAGATAGCGCAGGTGGGCGGCCTCGGCGGCGCGGACCTCGCCGGCGCGCAGATCCGCGTCGGCCTTCATCGCGGTCTCCACCGCCCTGCGCCACCCGGTGTGCATGGCCGAGAGATCGGCGGAGAGGCCCGACGGGCTGGTGCGATAGAAGACGAGGCGACGATCGAGACCGGTGACGACCGCGCCGGACGCCACGAGCCGGATCAGGCATTCGAGATCCTCGGCGTGCCGCAGCGTCTCGTCGAAGCCACCGACGGCGCGGAAAGACGATGCCCGTACGACCAGGTTCGACATGGTGCAGACCGGGTTCTCGCCGATCAGGTCCCGCAGGACGAGAGATCCCGGACGCACGCGCGATTCGGTGCGGGCGCGGGCGGGCTCGCCCTCGAAGAAGGAGACGCGGCCGAAGAGACCGTCGACGCCGGGAGACGCGCGCAGCGTGGCGGCGCAGACGGCGAGCTTTTCCGGCACCCAGAGATCGTCGCTGTCGAGAAAGGCGAGGAACTGCCCACGAGCGGCGAGCGCGCCGATGTTGCGCGCGGTGCTCGGCCCGACTCCGGGCAGGGAGACGACCCGGACCCGCTTGTCGACGCAGGCGAGGGCATTCGCGATCTTGGCGGTGCGATCGGTCGACCCGTCGTCGAGAACGATCGCCTCCCAGTCGTCGCAGGTCTGACGGGTCACGGACACCAGCGTGGCGACGAGGGTCGCCTCGGCATCGTGGGCGGGGATGATCACGGAGAAGAGCGGCATGGCGAAGGTCCCATCGGTTGTCGGTGCGTGGGGGGAAGGGCTCGGCGCCGACGTCTGTGGGAAATCGATAGCGCCGCTCGAGCGCCTCGCGTGTCGCTCCTCGGCAGAGACCGGAGGCGCGGTCGCTCCGGGACCTATGCCGAGGGATAGGGCCACCCCCTTCGTCGGATCCCGTCCACGACGAAGAGACGGGGGCGGGTTGCAATCGAGGGCCGCCACCGTTCAAAGTGGATTACGCGTATCGTCGAGGCTGTTCGGAACCGCGATGCGACGTAGGATCTCGAAACGATTCGGGTGCCGCGCCTCGGTGCGTTTGGAAGGGTGCATGACCATAGCGACGGGACGCATGTGCGATCGATCCGATCCGAACGCCGGATGCCTCGATCGGATGCGTCGAGGTCGGCGCCGGAGCGCCGCCCTCGCGGCCCTTCTGCTGTTTTCCGGTTGCTCCGTCACCCAGGAGATCGCCAACGTCGAGCCGGTGACCACCGGCGAGAGTTATCAGGCGCAGTATCGGCTGATGTCCGTCGGCGCCGCGCCGATCGCGACCGGCACCTCCGCCGGGGCCAATGCCGAACGCTGCACCAGCCCGGCCGGCGCGGTGAGCGAGACGGCGGCGCTCCGCGCGGTTCCGCGCGACGTCGAGATTCTGTCGATCGGCGACCTTCTCGACGTCTCGCTGTCGGAAGACGCCACCTTCAGCGGCAAGTACCGGGTGTCGCAGGACGGGACCCTGCGCGTGGTCCATCTGCCGCCGGTTCGCGCGCTCGGCCGAACCGTCGACGCGGTCCAGGCGGATCTGGCGCGCGCGCTCGTCGCCGCCGGCAACTACCCGACCGCGCCGCAGGTCTCGGTCCGTCTGATGGGCTACGCGGCGGCGCGGGTGTTCGTGAGCGGCGCCGTCTTCGAGCCCGGCGCCCACGAGATCGGAGGACCGACCGCGACGCGGACCGAAGCCGACCGGCTGGCGGCGATCGGCGCCGCCGGCGACGAACGACGGCTGTCGCGCGCGCTCCGCGCCGCCGGCGGCGTCCGCCCCGACGCCGATCTGTCGCGCGTCACCGTGCTCAGGGGCGAGCGCCGCCTCACCTTCGATCTGCGCCCGGCCGTTCTCGGCCGCGCCCACACGGACGCGATCCTGCTCGCCGGCGACCAGATCGACGTCCCCTCGCGCGGCTGTTTCCAGGAGGCGCTGATGAAGCCTTCGCCGATCTCGCCGCCGGGTGTGAAGGTGTTCCTGTCGAACCTGACGGTTCCCGCGACCTCCAATGCCCAATCGCTCAACGGAAAAGAGGCGCGGGAGCTGCGCTGGGGCACCCGCTTCCTTCAGGCGGCGGTCGGGATGAACTGCGTCGGCGGGACCCGGTTGACCAATGCGGACAGGACGGTGGTCCTGTTCACGCGAAATCCGATCACCGGGTCGTCGATCGTGGTCGAACGCAACCTCGAGAGCCTTCTGCGGCGCGCCGATCGCGACGAATACGATCCCTGGATCCTGCCCGAGGATGCGCTCGCCTGTTACGACAGCGGATCGACCAACGTCTTCGACGTCGCCCGGCAGCTGGGCGTGGTCCTGTCGACGGTCAAGACCAACTGACGACGGCCGTCACGCGCGAAGATCGGCGACGAGGTCGGCGAGCGCGACGATCGTCGCCTTCGCGTCCTTTTCGAGCGCCGCCGAACATCGATCGGCCTCCGCGGCGTCGCCGCCGGCGCAGGCCGTCTCGAGCGCGGTCGAGGCGGCGCGCAGTCCGACCGCGCCGAAGACGGCGGCCGACCCGGCCAAGCGATGGGCGGCGGCCCCCCGCTCGGCGAGAGGCAGCGCCGAGAGGGACGACACCGCCGCGTCGATCTCGCCGCGAAAGGCCTCGAGGCGTGCGACGAGCCGGTCTTGCCCGAGAACCTCGGCGAGTTCGGCGAGTTCGGAGACGTCGAGGATCGTCGCCTCGGCCCCCTCGTCCCCATCGCTCGGGGCCTCGGCGCCGGCTTGCGGGTCGGTGCCGAAGAGGTCGACCAACAGGGCTCTGAGATCGGCGAGCCGCAGTGGCTTGTAGAGACATCGGTTCATTCCGGCCGCGACGAGATCGGCCTCGACCCCGGGCAACGCATGCGCGGTGAGGCCGACGATCGGCGCGTCCCGTGACGCGGCTCGCGGGTCGGCGCGGATCGCGCGCGTGGCGGCGCGCCCGTCGAGCTTCGGCAGACCGAGGTCCATCAGCACGAGGTCGTAACGACCGACCGTCGCTTCGGCGACGCCGACCTCGCCGTCCTCGGCTTCCTCGACGCTCGCCCCGAGCATCGTCAGCATCTCGTGCGTCACCAGTCGGTTGGTCGGGTTGTCTTCGACCAGCAGGACACGAAGCCCCGATCTTGGGCGCGCGACATCCTCGACGTCGTCGGGCGAGGCTGCGCTCGTCTCGACCGCCGCCGTCGTGTACGGCAGCGTCAGGACGAAGCGGCTCCCGGCCCCGACGCGGCTGGTCGCCGTCAGGGTTCCGCCCATCAATTCGACCAGACGCCGCGCGATCGCGAGCCCCAGGCCGCTACCTCGAGGAATCCGGGCGTCCGTGGGCTCGAGCGCCACGAATTCCTCGAAGACGTGATCGATCTCCTCTTGCGCGATGCCGATGCCGGTGTCGACGACGGCGATCTCCACGGTCGGGGATTCCGGGAGTGCGCGCTCGATCCGCACCTCGAGCCGGATGGTGCCGTCCCGAGTGAACTTGATCGCGTTGCCGACGAGATTCATCAGGATCTGGCGGAGGCGATTGCGATCGCCGAGCGTACCGCCCGGAGGCAGATCGGAGTCGACGACGATGCCGTCGCCCTTGGCGGCGGCGGCGGGGCGATTGATCGCGGCGACCTCTTCGATCAGCTCGGCGAGGTCGAAGACCTCCTCACGCAGCATCGGTACCCCCGACTGCAGGCGGGTCACGTCGAGCGCGTCGGCTATGAGATGCAACAGGATCTCGCCGGAGCGCATCGCGGTGTCGATGTATCCCGTCTGGCGCTCGTCGAGCGGCGTCTCTCGCAACAGATCGAGAATGGCGAGGACGCCGTTCAGCGGCGTGCGCATCTCGTGGCTCATGAAGGCGAGGAGATCGGAGCGCGCGCGCGCCGCCGCCAGAGCGTCGTCGCGGGCGCCGATCAGTTCCTGCTCGATCCGCACGCGCTCGGAAATGTCGCGCACGAAGCCGATGACGATGCGTTGATCCCCGCGCACCGAGGCACCGAGCGACAGCTCGACGGGAAACTCCGTTCCGTCCGCCCGGCGTGCCGTGGAGATGAGACGACCTGTCTCACCCGTTCGCCGCCGGCCGGTCGCGACGTAGCGGGCGAACCCGGCCGCGTGCGATTCACGCAGACGCTCCGGTATGACCATCGAGACGAGAGACGAACCGACGAAGGCATTGCGCGAGTAGCCGAACATCTGCTCGGCCGCCGGATTGACGTCGAGCACCAGCCCCGCGTCGTCGACCACGACGATGGCGTCCAGCGAAGCCGAGATCGTCTTCTCGAAGCGATCGCGACTCTCGGTCAGGGCGCGGGCCCGATCGTCGGAGAGCTGGAACAACCTGACGAGGACGATCAGAGACAACGACAGAAAGACGAAGAACACCGCCCCGACGATCGACGTCTGCTCGATCAGGTCCGCGAGGGACTTGCGTTCCGCATCCGATTTCTGTGCGAAGAAGCGGACATAGGCGAGAGCGATGCTCCGCGCTTGGACGCGCAGGCGAGCGACCTCCTCGCGCAGATCGCCGAGATGGGCCCGCAGGTCCGTGTCGGCCCCGTCGATCAGGGGAGCGAGGCGGTCGAGCCCCGTCCGAATGCGGCCCAAGGCGGCTGTCGCCTCGTCGACGGAGGCGTCGGCGGCGCGACCCCGACGGGTCTGCGTGGCCGAGATGCGGCTGTAGAAGATGTCGAAGCGCTTGCGAACTTCGTCGAGGCCGGTAGCGAGCCCCAGTTCCACCGACTTGATCGCATCCAGGAGCACCAGGGCTTCGACCTCGACCTGTGCCATCTCCCATTGCTGATTGTCGGAGGGAGCCGCGGTCAGCGCTTCGAGTTCGCGCGCGATGCGTGTCCCCAGCAGGCCGAGCACCGCGCCGACGACGACGAGCAGACCGAGCACCAGCGCGAATTGTCGCAGCGACAGCGCCCGGCGACGCGTCTTCTCGTCCTCCCGCCAAGGCATTCATCGCCTCCTCGCAACCGCGTCCTCGCGGGTCGCTGCCGGCGTTCATCGGAACGGCGCGTCGCCTCTGGACGCCGCGTCAATCTCGGATCTCGATCCGATCGAGCTGCCAGATGCTGCGGGCATAGATCACTTCGGAGCGATAGTCGGCCCGGGCGTCGTAGGGGTAGACGATCCACAACGGACCGCGGTTGCGAACCGGCAGGGCCTTGCCGTCGATCTCGTAGGCGACGATCGGCCCGCCCTCGACGGCGTCGGCCGCCGGAATGTCGACGGCGTAGTCGTTGAGCGCCACCGCATGGATCGATCGTCCGGAGGCCCCGACCGCGTCGAGAAGCTTGCGCAGCGACACGCCGGTGAAGGTCGGGCGACCTTCCGTCCAGATCGTCGCGGTCTGGAATGTGGTCTGGGGCAGCGCGCGCAGCGCGGCGAGGTCGAAGGTCGCGCCCTTCGGCCCGTGCGGCGCGGCGATGCGCCCGGTGACCGTGAGAAGGATCTTCGTCTCGGGCGTGGCTTCCGCGGCCTCGACCGACGGAGCGCGGCTCGTAGCGATCCAGCCGACGAGCAGCACGGTGAGCGCCATGGCGAGAAGTCTCATGATCTGCGCCTCCATCCCTGAGGTGTTCTTCCATCAGAGATAGACGAATACGCGAAGCGAGCAACGTCGCATTGGAAGGGGGGCGCCTATCCGAAAGGATAGAAACGCCGCGGCGCGATCCATGGGACGGCGCGGCCGCTCCGTCCCGCCGACCTCTCCGAACGGATAGGACCCCTCATCGTCTGCGTCGTCCCCTGACCGCAAGGACCGATCCGATCGCGCCCCTTCGCGCCTAGGAAACGGAAAACGCGCCGCCGTGTCGCAAACGGATCGTGCGTTCCACGCGCGGCGCGACCGCGCTCTCGAGGGGATCATCGTCCGTGACCGCTTCCATCGCCTCCACCGACGTCGCGCTCTCCACCCGGATCATCGCCGCCCTCCGCCGCATCGGCACGCGCGGCTTCGCCGCCGATCTGCTGGCGATGGGTTCGGCGCAGATCGTGATCCGTCTGTCGCGGCTCGCCGCGACGATCGCCCTCGCCCGCCTGCTGATGCCGGAGGATCTCGGGCGCGCCGCCGTGGTGCTCACCGTCTACGAACTCGTCGCCCTGATGACCCGCAACGGCATCGCCGCCAAGGTGGTGCAGGCCGCGCCCGACCGCGTCGAGGCGGTCGCGGAGACGGCGCAGGCGCTGACCTGGATCGTCTGCACCGGGCTGATGGTGCTGCAGATCGCCCTCGCGGTGCCGGTGGCGGCGGCCTTCGGCGACGAGAGCCTCGCCCTGCCGATCGCCGCGATGGCGCCGATCTATCTGGCGAGCCCGCTCAGCAACATCCAATCCGCCTTCCTGCAGCGCGAGGGGCGGGTGCGCCGCATCGCGCTGGCCGGGGCCGTCCAGGTCGTCGTCGACAACATACTCACCACGATCCTGGCGCTCGCCGGTCTCGGCCTGTGGGCGATCGTCCTGCCGAAACTCCTGGTCGCGCCGATCTGGGTCGGCTTCCTGCGCTGGGGACACGCCTGGCGGCCGCAACGCCCGTTCGGCCTCGGCCGCGGCCTCACCGGCGCCGCCGACATCCTGCGCTTCGGCCGTTCGGTCCTCGGCGTCGAGCTGATGACGACGCTGCAGGCCAACGTCGACAATCTGCTGGTCGGTTGGTTCCTCGGCGCCGAGGCGCTCGGCATCTACTATTTCGCCTTCAACGCGGGCCTCGGCATCTCGCTCGGTCTCGTCAACGCCTTCGGGATCGCCGTGTTTCCGCATCTGTGCGCCGCCGGCGGCGACGGCGGCGAATTGCGCCGGCGCTTCCGCTCGACCCTGCGCACCCTCGCCCTCTTGGTGGTGCCGCTCGTCCTGGCGCAGGTTCTCCTGGCGCCGATCTACGTTCCGCTGGTCTTCGGCGATCGCTGGGAACCGGCGATCCCGGTGCTGATGGTGATCTGCCTGTCGGCCCTGCCGCGCCCCTTCGCCTCGGCCACCTCGCAGCTGCTCAAGGCGGTCGGCCGGCCGGAGATCGAGCTGCGCTGGCAGACGGCCCTGACGGCCGTGCTGGTGGTCGCCCTCCTCGCCGCGACGCAGATCGGCATCTTCGCGGTGGCCGTCGCCGTGCTGGTGGTCCAGATCGTCGTCCTCGCCGCCTTCTGCGTGATCGTGCCGCCGACGGTGCTGCCGCCGGTCGCCCCGCCGACGAGCGAGGCCGGAGCGACACGTCGCTTCGAGGTGGTGACCGACGAGGCCGGCCTCGATGCGCTCCGGCCGCAGTGGGAAGCGTTGTGGGCGCGCGTGCCCGAGGCCCGCGTCTCGCAGGGCTTCGACTGGTGCCGCACCGGCTGGGAGAGAACCGCCCGACCGCGCGGACGTCGCCTCTGGGTCGTCGTCCTGCGCGAGGGGGACGAGCTCCGCCTGGTGTGGCCGCTCGTGCTCGCCTCGCGTCGCGGCCATACGGTCGCCCTGGGTCTCGGCTCGGAGAGCACCGAATACGACCAGATCCTGGTCGCCCCGGGCGCGACGGAGAGCGACGATCTCGCCGCCGCCCATCGCTTCGTCCGCGATAGCTGCCCCGCCGACGTGATCGAGATCGGCTTCGTCCGCGCGGCCTCGGCCCGGGCGCGCGCGATCGCCGAGGACGGGCTGCCGCGTCGCGCCCATCCGATCCCGGCCTTCATGCGCGCGCTGCGCCCGTTCCCTTCCACCGAAGCGCATCTCGCCGCTCTGCCGGGGAAGCTGCGCACCGAACTCGGCCGTCGGCGGCGTCATTTCGAGGCGCGCGGCACCTTCACCAGCGGCATCGTCGACGACGTCGGCGAAGCGCGCCGCGCGATCGATTGGGCGATCGCCCGGAAGTCCGATTGGTTGCGACGTCGTGGCGAGGCGAACGCCTTTCTGGCCACCGCCGAATATCGTGCCTTCCTGCACGCCCTCGCCGGTCGCGCCGGCGCCTGCGGGCGGCTCGTGGTGATGGCCTGCGCGCTCGACGACCGCTTCGTCGCGGTCAAGATCGGCACCGTCGACCGCCGCCGTTTCGAAGGGTTCGTGACCGTCTACGATCCCGCCTTCCACACCCTGGCGCCGGGCAATCTGTTGCTCGCCGAGTGCTTCGCCGAGTGCATCGCCGAGGGTCTCGACTATGACTTCCGCATCGGCGACGAGCCCTACAAGCAGGTCTGGGCGACCGACGGCGAGACCGTCACGCGCTGGGAGATCGCCAACGGCGCGCGGGGACGGGTCGTGCTGTTCACCCGCGCCGGCCTCGACGCGCTGACGCGCGGTCGTGATCGGTTGCGGCGGTGCCTTCCGGTGGTCTGGCGGCGTCGACTGAAGGCCCTGGTGACGGGTGGGCGCCCGCTGGCTGCGCCCGCCGTCGAGGCATCTGGTGGGCTCGGCGAACCGGCGTGACCGCGCGCGCGGCGCAGCCCGATCCGACGCCGTCGAAAGACGTGCCGACCCCGTGTGGAAAGCGGGAGGTCTCGCCGTCGAAGTTGCCGACGGTGCGCCGTCCGACCGGACATGCGCGGAATTTCAGGTCATCCTCCGTCGTGAGGTTTTCATCATGTCCCAGCGGAACACCACCGGCCGTCCCTCGATCCTGATGATCTCGTTCGAAGTCGAGCGATGCGGTCCGTCGCGCTTGCCCCGCGCCTTGGTGAAGGCGGGCTTTCGCGTCTACGCCCTGTGCCGTCCGGACGACCCGCTCGCCGCCACGCGATTTCTCGAGCGTGTCTTTCCGCTCGACGCCGTGACCGCTCTGCATCGGTTCGAGCGGTCGCTGGCGCGGGCGATGGACGCCTGCCTGCCCGATCTGGTCGTGGCGTGCGACGAGCGCGCGGTGGCCTGCCTACAGGCGCTGGTGCGTCGCGCCGAGCGCGCGGGTGGCTGCCGCCGTCTGGCCTCGCGTCAAATACGCACGCTGATCGCCTCCCTCGGGCACCCCGATCGTTTCGACGCGATGCTGATGAAGAGCGAGACCCAGGTCTTGGCGCGCCGGATCGGCGTCGCCACCCCCGACGGCGCCACCGTCGGCACGGTCGCTGCGGCGCTCGGCGCCGCCGATCGCCTCGGTTGGCCGGTCTATCTGAAGCAATCGTTCGGTTGGGCGGGGCTCGGCGTCGTCGCCTGCGACGACGCCGAGGCGCTCGCCGCCGCGATGGAACGCATGTTGGACCAACGGCCGTCGTCCGCGCGTCGCCTGGCGCGGCGCCTGCTCGATCGCGACTGGTATCCGGTCGCGACGGCGGTCGACGTCCAAGCGGCGGTCGACGGGGCGCCGGCGATGGTCGCGGCGGTCGCGATCGAAGGGCGGATGCTCGCCGCCTTCTCCGGCACGGTCGTCCGGACCCTCACGCCGAACGGGCCGAGCAGCGTCGTCGAGATCACCGCGCATCCGGCGATGGAGGCGGCGTCGCGACGGATGATCGCCGCCCTGGGGATCACCGGCTTCGTCGGGTTCGATTTCATGATCGAGTGCGCGACCGGACGGGCGATCCTGCTCGAGTGCAATCCGCGTCCGATCCAGATCAGCCACCTCGGCGACCGCATCGGCGTCGACCTCGCCGAAGCCCTGGCTGGGGCGCTGGCGGGTCGCCCGACGCGCGATCTGCACGCCGAGCAGACGATGGACGTCGCGCTGTTTCCGCACGGGCGAGGCCACGCCTCGAACGACGTCGTCCTCGACGTGCCCAGCGACGACGCGCGTCTGATCGGGGCGCTGTTGCGGCTGGCATAGTCGGCCCGTCCGTCGTCGTTCGATACGACGCCGACGGGCGAGATCGCCGTCCGATCCGTCGGCGCCCCGGGGAAATCCCTCGCGCTCGGACGCAGGACCAATGCGAGCCGCGCCGAGCGGCGGCACGACCGCCACGTGCCGCGAAACCCCGGTCGTCGCAGCTCTCGCGCGGCCACGAGGCCAGGCCGGGCCGAAGCCTCGCGGCGGCGAACGCCACCGCCCCACCTCGCGCCGGGAACCGGCCGGGATCTTCCGGCGTCGTCGCGTGGGGTCGTCGTCGACGGCCCCCTTCGACCGCGCCCTGCGGAAAGCCCGACGGATACGAAAAAAGGCCGGCTCGACGGCCGTCCCCGGGGGCGGGTCCGGGGCGGCCGAGGAGCCGGCGAGGCACAGGGGATGCCGGTGTTTCGCGACGATCGCTCCACCGGTCTGTTGCGGTGATGCGGCACTCGTTTCAATAGGCGCCGCGACCACCGAACACGGCTCGAACGGTGAGCCCGATCAGGGCGACGTCGAGCAGGAGCGAACGGGACCGTCCATAGGCGACGTCCATGCCGACCATCTTGTCGAAGGCGACGTCGGCGCGACCCGACACCTGCCACACGCCGGTCAGTCCGGGACGCGCGACGAGGCGCTCCATGGCTTCGGGCGGGTAGGCGGCGACTTCGCGCGGCAGGGCCGGACGGGGGCCGACGATCGACATCTCGCCGCGCAGCACGTTGAAGAGCTGAGGCAGCTCGTCGAGCGAGAAGCGCCGGAGGAAGCGGCCGACGGGCGTGATGCGCGGATCCACCGCCGCCTTGAGGCAGACGCCGGCGCGCGTGTTGACCCGCCGCAGATCGTCGAGGCGACGCTCGGCGTCGTTGCACATCGAGCGGAACTTCAACATGGTGAAGCGGCGACCGCCTTCCCCGACGCGTTCCTGGCGAAACAGCACCGGTCCGGGCGAGGTCGTCCGGATCGCCGCCGCGATGGCGAGCAGGACCGGGGAGAGAGCCACCACGGCCGATCCGGCGAGAGCGACGTCGAGAAGTCGCTTTCCGAGACGGCCGGGTTCGGAGGCGACGGCTTCGGCCGTCTTGCGGGCGGCGACACGAGCCAGGAACAGCGGATTGCCGACGAGATACCGCCGGGCGAGGCGGCGCGGCTCCAGGGCGAGGCGCCACGCCCATTCGCAGGACAGACGCCGCACGATCGCCGGCGCCCGTCGCACCCGGCCCGACCAGAAGTCGAATTGGGCGCCGACGCCCATCACCAGGCCGGCGTTCAGGCGAGGGCGATTGCGGGCGATCCAGATCTCCTGACGCGGAACCCCGAGCGCCACCAGCACGATGTCGGCGCCGCTCGCGTTGATGGCGCGGATGACCCCGTCTTCCTCGTTCGGCGAGAAATAGCCGTCGCGGCATCCGGCGATGCGCAGGCCGGGAGCCAGTTCGGTCGCCTTGGCGGCGGCGGCCTCGGCGATGCCGGGCGCCGCGCCGAAGAAGAAGATCGAGCGGTGGCGCGCGGCGGCGTCGCGGACGAGCGGCACGAAAAGGTCCGTGCCGTTGAGGTTTTCGACGAGCCGATCACCACCGGCCCGCGCCGCGATCTTCATCCCGATCCCATCGGGCAGAAGATGATCGGCCTTTCCGAGTGCCCAACGATAGACGGGATCTTTCGAGGCGACGTTGACGCAGTGCGCGTTGACGAAAAAGCCCGTCTTTGCGGCGGAACTGTTGAGGAGTTCGATCGCTTCTCTGCTCGTCGTATTCAGGATCGGAAGGTTCATGACCTCGATCGTCGCGGCGTTGATCATCTTTTCGGCCTCCCGGCGGTTCGATGACCGAGGGATACCCGATTTCGACGAGACGTTTTGCTTTCGGAAGGCGATGTTCGGACGCCTTTCGGGGCATGAGATCGCGAAATCGCCCCGCCCCCATCCATTCGGATAGGCGCGGCATCCCAAATCGCGGTGAAGTTGCGAAGAAGGGATGGTAGTGTCTCTTCCGTAGCGAGGTGTCACCGGAGCATCGAGGCGGTGGTACCGACGGTTTTCTCGGGCATAGAAACGATGCTCTCCGAGCGGATCTGCGAGTCGTCCGGACGATGCGCGCCGTGGGCGAGCCTTCGTCGGATCGACCGGAACCGAGGGATCGGATTGGAAATGGGCGGCTCGATCGAGAGGAAGCGATGAAGATTCTGCTCGCCGACGATCATGAACTCGTCCGAGACACGATCGCGGCCTTTCTGTCGCGCGAACCCGGCATGCAGATCGTCGTCGTCGCCGACTTCGCCGAGGCGGCCGAGCGCATCACCAAGGAAGGCCCGTTCGATCTCGTCCTGCTCGATTGGGGCATGCCCGGCATGGACGGGTTCGACGGTCTCGCCCGCGCCAAGACGCTCAACTACGGCAGTCCGGTCGGCATCATTTCAGGGACCGCCAATCGCACCATCGCGGAAAAGGCCTTGGCGGCGGGCGCCGCCGGCTTCGTTCCGAAGAGCCTGCCGGCGAAATCGCTGGTGCATGCCGTCCGCTTCATGGCGGCGGGCGAGCAATATGCGCCGATCCGCTTCATGACCGAGAAGGAGGACGTGCCGGAAAATCCGCTCGCGACCAAACTCACCAAGCGGGAGTTGGAGGTCCTCGGTGGTCTCGTCGAAGGGCACTCAAACAAGGAGATCGCGCTCGCCTTGGACCTGCAGGAAGTGACGGTCAAATTGCACGTGAAGACGCTCTGCCGGAAGATCGGCGCCCGCAATCGAACCCATGCCGCGATCATCGCGAAGGAAGAGGGGTTGTTCTGATCGTCTCTCTCGTCGGCGCAACAGCGAACCTTCGGCTCGCGATGGATCGTCCGAGCGTAGCGACCGAGCCTTCACGTCGAAGAACGCCGAACAGAGCCGACGGCTCCATGCCTCGGCCGCGGTGTTCGACGGTATGAAGCGCGGGTAGGGGGCGAAGATCACTCGCACGGGTCGTCAGACAACGACCGGCCACCCTCGATAGGATCCCGAGGTCAGGAGCTCCACCGACGCAATTGAGTTCATGTTTCGTGCGGCTCGGTGAAAGCCGTCCAGGCGTTCATAATAGACCTTCGCTTTTCCAGCGCGTCGCCTCGGCGGTAGGCCTGCTCGACCGAATTCCCGACGATATGGGCGATCGCCGCTTCGGCGACTTCTCAAGGGAACGGAGTACATTCGCCGCACCAGTCGCGGAAAGACGATCGGAACCCGTGGGGGACGAAGCCGGTCTCACCCATTCGCACCAGCAACTGCTTGAACGCCATGTTCGACAGCGGTTGCCCTCGTCGGCTGCTCGGGAACAGGTGGGCGGTCGGCTCATCGCTTTCGCGGAGCTTCGCCGCCTCTTTCAGGATCTCGCCCGCCCGGGTGGACAAGGGCACGCGATGCTCCCGGCCGGCCTTCATCCGACCGGCGGGAACCGTCCAAACCTTCGAGGCGAGATCGATCTCGCTCCATGTGGCGCCGGTCACCTCGCCGGAGCGGGCGGCGGTCAGGATCAGGAATTCGAGTGCTCGTGCCGCAACGGCGTCACGGGCTCGTAGGCGCCCGACGAAGGGCCGGGACCTCTTCGTAGGGCATGGCCGGCTGATGGCCGCGCCGGAGCTTCTGACGGCGAGGTAACAGGTGGTCGAGGTGACCCCGCCATCGAGCCGGGTTCTCGCCGGTGCGCCAGCCTCGCGCCTTGGCGGCGTCCAGGACCTTCTCGATGCGGCCGCGGAGACGAGAGGCGGTCTCCTGCTTGGTCCACCAATTCTCCTCACGTGCTCGACGCACGTTCGATCATCCAGACTTTCGAGCAGTCCTGACGTGGCTTCGCCGCAGCCGACGTGATTTCGGATCATGGAAGCCGCTTCCGGACACGGCAGCCTTCTTCCGTCGAGTCGATGACGGACGCGACGCTCTGCAACGGGCGATTCGACGGACGGCCTCGGCGCATGAGCCGACCATCGCCGACACGCGCGCCCACTCATCCCCGACGATCACAGGCGACGCCTTTCCCGCGCTCGTTCGCGGCGTCACTCCGAGTGCCACCGCACGTCCGGCCACCGCTCATCCCCCTCCGCAGGGCGCGGAACTCGACGAAGGCCCTCGGCTCCCCGAGAGACATCGTCGAACTCACCCGCGTCGCCTACGTCCGGATCCGCGCCGAGACGGACGATCGACGCGGTGTCTTCCGATCGACCGCCCGAGTCGAGCGGTTCCGGGCGCGGCCTGATCGTCGACGGCGGCCGGGGCCGGGGCCGGGAAGGCGGCACGGTCGATCCGCACGTCGATGACGATCCCGAAGGCGCGCGACGACCGCCCCGGCGAAAACCTCACCGGAGAGGTCGACGCGCGTGGCACGCAGGCCGGCATGAAGCCGTCGGACCTCTGCCGGAAGCACGGGATCAGCGAGACGACTCTCTACAAGTGGAAGGCCAAGTTCGGCGGGATGACGGTTCCTGAGACGGCGCGCCTGCGCACGCTCGAGGA
>NZ_JAFNIH010000041.1:166870-486546 GCF_019160155.1 Pinisolibacter aquiterrae | reverse complement strand
AGGAGACGTAGCCGGCGCCGGCCCCGCCGTAGTCGTCGGAGACGGTCACACCGAGGAGGCCGAGCGAGCCCATCTCCTCGAAGATGGCGCGGTCGGTCTTCTCCGCGAGATAGGCCTCGACCACGCGGGGCGCGAGCTTCTCCTGGCAATAGGCGCGGGCGGTGTCGGCGATCAGCCGCTCGTCTTCGGTCAGTTGATCGGTGAGGAGGAACGGATCCTCCCATTTGAAGGCGGCGATGGTCTTCGGGGCCATGGGATCCCTCCGTGATGGCGGTCCTGCGGCTGCGCAGGAGCCTGTCTTCGTCCTCTCGCGATCGCCCCTTCCCGGTCCGTCGCGGCTGCGCTTGACATCGGAATACGAATGAATGAATGTTCAGTCAACTCAAAACGACGGGCCGGATCGCCCGCCGGACCGGCCCGGTCCGGCGGCGACGGGGAAGACGCGTCTCCATCGGCAGGCCCGACGGAATCCGCCTTCGCGACCGAGCCCGCGATCCGCCGGGAGGGGCATGTGACGATGCGAAGAAACCGGGTCCGCCGCCGATGCGGCGCTGGAGCGACGGGGGCGCCGCGATGCTGATCAACGCCCTCAACGGGCTCGTCTACGGCAGCCTGCTCTTCGTCCTCTCGGCCGGTCTGGTGCTGGTCTACGGGCTGCGCCGCGTCGTCAACTTCGCCCATGGTGCGCTCTACATGCTCGGCGCCTACATCGGCTGGTCGGTCGCCACCCTCTACGGCTTCGCGGCCGGCGTCGTCGCGGCCGGGGTGGCCTTGGCGGCGGTCGGCGTCGTGCTCGACCTCGTCCTCTTCCGCCGGCTCGCCGGGCGCCAGCCGTTGATCACGGTGATCGTCACCTTCGGCGTGCTGCTCATCCTCGAGGACGTCGTCCGCTCGGTGTGGGGCACCGGCAACCGCGCGCTCGATCCGCCGGCCGCACTCGACGGCGTCGTCGAGATCTTCGGCGCGCCGTTCCCGGTCTACCGCCTGTTCATCGTCGCGGCGAGCGCCGCCATGGCCGGCGGTCTCGCCGCGTGGCTGCGGTGGGGGCGCACGGGACTCTTCGTGCGCGCCGCCAGCCACGATGCCTCGGTCGCCGCCATGTGCGGCGTCAGGACCGCCGCGATCGGGCCGATGGTGGTCGGTCTCGGCGCCGCCTTCGCCGGCCTCTCCGGGATCGTCGCGGCGCCGTTCCTGTCGATCCATCCCTCGATGGGCAGCGAAATCCTGGTGCTGTCCTTCGTCGTCTCGGTGATCGGCGGCCTCGGTAGCTTCGCCGGCGCCTTCGTCGCGGCGATGCTGCTCGGGCAGGTGCAGTCCTTCGGAACAGTGCTGCTGCCCGAACTCGCGGCCCTCCTCCCCTTCCTGCTGATGGCGGGCGTGCTGATCTTCCGGCCGCAGGGCATCGCCGGGACGAAGGGATGAGCGCCATGACCGAGCACACTCTCGCCGCGCCCGCCGTCACGCGCCTGCTGCCGAAGCCCGGGACGCTCCTCGTCGGTCTGGTGGTGATCGGCGTCGCCGTCGTCGCCGCCTCCTCGGCGCCCCGGGTTCTCGCCTCGCTCCTCACCCAGAGCGTGATCGTGGCCTTCCTGGCCCTCGGCGTCGGACTTCTGATCCGCATCTCCGGTCTCGTCAGCTTCGGTCATGCGGCCCCCTTCGGCCTCGGCGCCTATGGCGCCGCCTGGGCCCTGTCGCCGGCCGCGCCGATCGCTCCCGAGATCGGCCTGCTGCTGATCGCCCCGGCGATCGGCGCGGCCTTCTTCCTGATCGGGCTGGTGGTCAGCCGCATCGAGGGCATCGCCTTCGGCATGCTCACGCTGGCGCTCGGCCAGTCGGTCCATGTCGCCGCCAACAAGTTCCGCACGCTCTCGGGCGGATCGGACGGTCTCATCGTCGACGTGCCGCGCCGGCTCTGGGGCTTCCGGACCGAGGCGCTGCAGACCGCGTCGGGCATGTTGATCGTCGCGGTGGCGGCGCTGATGGCGGTCCTCCTCGCCCTCGCCGTCTTCGAGCGCACCCGCGCCGGCCGCCTCGCCGTCGCGATCCGCGAGAACGAGGAGCGCGTCCGCTTCCTCGGCTATCGGACGCGGGCGCCGA
Organism: Pinisolibacter aquiterrae; assembly: GCF_019160155.1. GTDB lineage: Bacteria > Pseudomonadota > Alphaproteobacteria > Rhizobiales > Ancalomicrobiaceae > Pinisolibacter > Pinisolibacter aquiterrae. Next base: position 484,449 of record NZ_JAFNIH010000041.1, on the reverse strand, counting down.
AGGCCGTGGTGCTCGCCCTCTCCGCGGCGATTCCGGCGCTCGGCGGCGTGCTCTTCACCCTCTATCAGGGCTTCGTCAGCCCGGAGATCCTCACCTGGGGCTTCTCCGGACAGGCCTTGATCATGGCGATCCTCGGCGGCTCGGTCGCGCTCTGGGGACCGATCGCCGGCGCGCTCGCCTTCTTCGTCCTGCGCGAGGAACTCGGCGGGCTCACCAGCCATTGGCTCGCCATCCTCGGCACCACCCTGATCGTCGTCACCGTCACCTGGCCGACCGGCCTCGCCGGAGCCTTCGGCGCGCTCGGCCGTCGTCTCACCGGCACCGTCGCGAAAGGAGACCCGGCATGAGCGCGATCTTCCGTTGCGAGGGGCTCGGCAAGCAGTACGGCGGCGTCGTGGCGCTGCAGGGGGTCGATCTCGAACTCGAGGTCGGCAAGGTGCACGGCCTCATCGGCCCCAACGGGGCGGGCAAGTCGACCTTCATCGACGTCGCCTCGGGGCGGACCGCGGGCTTCGGACGGGTCCACTTCCAGGGGCGCGACATCACCGCCGTGGCGCCCGGTGAACGGCGGCGGATGGGCGTCTCGCGCTCCTTCCAACGCACCTCGATCTTCCCAGCCCTGACCATCCGCGACCAGCTCGACCTCGCCGCCCACGGCGCCGGCGGCGGCGACGTCGAGGCTCTCGCCGCCATGCTCGGTCTCGACCGGGTGCTCGATCGCCGCGCCGAGGAGGTGAGCTACGGCCAACAGCGGCTCGTCGATCTGGCGCTGGCGCTGGTCGGCGCCCCCAAGGTGCTGCTGCTCGACGAGCCGGCGGCAGGACTGTCGGTCGCCGAATCGGAGGTTCTGGCGACGCATCTCGAGGAGATCTCGGCGCAGTGGAACGTGGCGGTGCTCCTGGTGGAGCACGACATGGACGTCGTCTTCCGCATCTGCCACGTGCTCACCGTGCTCGCCTCCGGCCGCTTCCTCGTCTCGGGGCCGCCTTCCGAGGTTCGAACGGACCCTGCGGTGATCCGCGCCTATTTCGGGAGCACCGCATGACCGCTCTCCTCGAACTCGAACGCGTCGAGGCGCGTTACGGCGCCGCGCGCATCCTCAACGGCGTCGATCTGGCGATCGCGCCCGGCGAGCGGGTGGCGCTGCTCGGACGCAACGGCGTCGGCAAGACGACCGTGGTCAACACGCTGCTGGCCACGGCGGTCAAATGCGGCGGCGAGATCCGGGTCAGGGGCGAGCGGATCGACCGGCTCGCCGGCCACACCGCCGCGACCCTCGGCATCGCCGTGGTGCCGCAGGGGCGCAAGATCCTGCCCAACCTCTCGATCCAGGAAAACCTGAAGCTCGCGGCGGCGCTGCGCCGCAAGGGCCCGTGGACGCTCGACGCGGTCTACGGCCTCTTCCCGATCCTCAGGGAACGCCGCCACACCCCCGGCACGGCGCTCTCCGGCGGCCAGCAGCAGATGCTGGCGATCGGCCGGGCGCTGATGCTCAACCCCGAGCTCCTGATCCTCGACGAACCGAGCGAGGGCCTCGCCCCCGTCATCGTCGACGAACTCGGGGTCATCCTTCGCGACCTCGCCGCCACCGGCGTCGCGATCCTCCTGATCGAGCAGCATCTCCGGCTCGTCCGCGACATCGCCGAACGCTACGCGGTGCTCTCCAAGGGCGCCGTCTCCGCCGCCGGGCGGATGGCCGAGGTCGATCAGGAACAGCTCCAGTCGAGCATCATGCACTGAGAAAAAAACCAGGGAGGAATCCATGAAACTCACGACATCCGCGCTTCTCGGCCTCGCCGTCGGCCTCATGGCGCCCGCCGTCGCCTCGGCGGAGCCGGAAGCGCTGCGCATCGGCGTGCCGACCACGCGCTCCGGGCCCTACACGCTGCTCGGCGATCAGGCGGTGCGCGCGGTCGAGTTCGCGGTCGGCGAAGCCAACGCCGCCGGTGGCGTCGACGGCCGCAAGGTCGAGTTCAAGGTGGTCGACGACGAGGCGAGCCCGGACGCGGGACGCCGCGCCGGCGAGAAGCTCGCCTCCGAGGGCTATCGCATCCTCACCGCCACGGTCTCCTCGTCGGTCGGTCTGGCGATGTCGACCCAGCTCAATCGCTGGGACGCGATGTATGTCTCGACCATCAACAAGAGCCCCAAGATCACCGGCGATTCCTGCCATCCGCGCATGTTCCGCACCAACCACTCCGACGACATGGACATCGCCATCGTCGGCCCGTGGCTGAAGGACCAGCCGCAGAAGACCTGGGGCATCATCGCCGCCGACTATCTGTGGGGCCGTGGGTCGGGGGCCGCCTTCAAGGCGACCGCGCAGAGCCTCGGCCGCAAGGTCGAGACCGAGGTCTTCCCGCCGGTCGGCACCACCGACTACGCCCCCTACATCACCCAGCTGCGCGACGGCGGCGTCGAGGGCCTGTGGGTGGCGCTCGCCGGCGCCGACGCCATCAACTTCATCAAGCAGGCCAAGCAGTTCGGCCTCACCGACAAGATGCTGATCTTCGGCCACAACGTCGTCAGCCCGTCGACCGCCAAGGCGGTGGCCAAGGAGATGGTCGGCATCTGGGGCAACATGGGCTATGCCGCCGCGATCGACACGCCGGCCAACAAGGCCTTCGTCGCCGCCTGGAAGGCCAAATACGGCGCCGAGCCGACCGACTACGAGGGCGAGACCTATGCCGGCATGCAGGTGATCTTCGCCGCGGTGAAGACGGCGAAGAGCGTCGCCCCCGCCGACGTCTCCAAGGCGATGGAAGGCCTCTCCGCCACCACCCCCTTCGGGCAGGTGACGATGCGGGCGGCCGACCACCAGCTCGAGGAACCGAACTATCTGGGCCGCGTGGTCGAGAAGGACGGCGCGCACGTCATCGTGGTCGAACGCACCTTCGACGCCAAGACCGCGACGCCGGGCCCGAACCCCGCCTGCAAGCTGTGAGGCCGCGCCGTGTCTCGTGTCCGCGCTCCCCTTCGCCCCGTCACCCACACGCCGGCCCCGACGGTCCGGCGGCCCCTCGCGGGGCCGGGCGGGCCGATCGTGGGCGCGGCACGGGCACGACCCGTCGAGGGGCGAGCGCGAAGGCGCCCGCCTCTCGACCCGACCGGCAGAACCAGTGCATCCTGCCGTCTCGGGATCGTCGATCCCACGATCGGGATTCGCAGTCGTTCGATCGTCTCGAGCCACCCGCGAACCTCGCCAACCGATGGACCCGCCGCATGAAGCCCGACGTCACTTCCGTCGTCGAAGATCCCGACCTCGTCGAGAAGCGGCGATCGCAGATCGTCTCCGCCGCGACCGAGCTCTTCGCCGAGCAGGGGTTCCATCGCACCACGATCAAGGACATCGCCAAGCGCGCCGGCTTCTCCCCCGGGCTCGTCTATCTCTACGTGCGCGAGAAGGAGGACGTTCTGCTGCTGGTCCTCCTCCGGGTGCTCGAGGAACATCGCGCCGAACTGCCGGCGGCGGTCGAGGGGGTCAGCGATCCGCTGGAGCGGCTGGTGCGCCTGATCGACGCCTTCACCCGGATCGTCGACCGCCATCGCGCCGCGACCGTCATCGCCTATCGCTCGGCCCATCTCCTCGCCCCGGACCGGCGCCTGCTCGTCGAGGACCGCGAGCGCGAGGTCGACGACATCGTCGTCGAGACGCTCGTCGGCTGCATGAAGGCCGGATTGGTCCGCAAGCTCGACGTCGACGTGGTCACCCATCAGATCGTCATGATCGCCCACGGCTGGGCGCTGAAGAGCTGGTACTTCAAGGGCCGGACCGACCTCGAGGCCTATGTGGCGGCCAACCTCGACGTCGTCATGGTCGGTCTCACCACGCCGGCCGGCGCCGAGCGTTGGCACGAGATCGAGGCGGCACGCCGGACCGGAGCGACGCCATGACGACCCACCGCCCCCTTCGCCGGCCGATCGCGCCGAGCGACCCCGCGCTCGTCGCGGCGGTCACCGACCTCTTCGCCCGCAACCCGTTCTCGGCCGCGCTCGGCATCGAGGTGGTGGAGATCGGCGCCGGCACCGCGCTGCTCTCCATGCCGATCCGCCACGAGCATCTCAATGCCCACGGCACCGGCCACGGCGGCGCCATCTGGACGCTCGCCGATCTCGCCTTCGGCGCCGCCGCCTGGCATCGCGGCTACATCATGACGACGGGGTCCGACCTCTCGTTCTTCCGCCCGGCGCGGTCGGGCGGCACGGTCTACGCGCAGGCGCGCGAGGTGACCCACAAGGGCACCACCGGCACCTACCACCTCGTCGTCGCCTACGACCCCGACGACCCCGCCGAGGTCCTCGCCTCCGGCAGTTTCACCGGGCGCTGGCCCCGGACCTGACGGCGGATCCCTCGACGATCCCCGCGCGATCGGTCGGCGCTCGACGCCTCGACCGCCGGATCGGCGCGTCTCGACCACGGAGAACCCCCATGCGCGATCCCTCGTCCCCCGACTTCACCCTCGGCATCGTCGGTGCCGGGATCATGGGGCGCGGCATCGCCCAGATCGCCGCCGAGGCGGGCCTGCGGGTGTGCCTCGCCGACGCGCGGCAGGAGGCGGTCGACGAGGCGATCGCCGCCGTCCGCGCGATGATCCGTCGCGGCGCCGAGAAGGGCCGGACGACGCCGGCGGCGGCCGAGGCGGCCTGCGCGCGGCTGATCGCCACCGATGCCGGCGCCGATCGCGGCTGGGCGGCCTTCGCCGACTGCGATCTGGTGGTGGAGGCGGTGGTCGAGCGGATGGAGGTCAAGCACGCGGTGCTCGGCGGGCTGGAGGCGGTGGTCGGCGATCATTGCATCCTCGCCACCAACACCTCGTCGCTGTCCGTCACCGGCTTCGCGGCGGCGGCACGGCGGCCCGAGCGCGTGGCCGGCTTCCACTTCTTCAATCCGGTGCCGCTGATGAAGGTGGTCGAGGTGATCGGCGGGATCCTCACCGATCCCGAGGTGACCCTGCGGCTCGTGGCGATCGCCCGGCGGCTCGGGCATCACCCGGTGGTCGCCTCCGACACGCCGGGCTTCCTGGTCAACCATGCGGGACGCGCCTACGGCACCGAGGCGCTGCGCATCGTCCAGGAGGGGGTGGCGACCTTCGCCGACGTCGACCGGGTGATGACCGAGGCGGCGGGCTTTCGGATGGGGCCGTTCGAGCTCTTCGATCTCACCGGCCTCGACGTGTCGCAGACGGTGATGGAGTCGATCTATCACCAATATTACGAGGAGCCGCGCTACCGGCCCTCGCCGATCGGCGCCCAGCGCCGCACCGCCGGCCTGTTCGGCCGCAAGAGCGGGCGCGGCTTCTACGACCACACCGGCGGCCGGCAGGCGACACCGGCGGAGACGCCGGTGCCCCAGGTCGACCTCGCCGGCCTCACGGTGTGGATCGATCCGCGCCGCGCCGACGCGCGCGACGCCCTCGCCGGCCTCGTCGCCGGGGCGGGCGCGACGGTGGCGACCGGCGCGGTGCCGAGCGCCGAGGCACTGATCCTCCTCGCACCGCTCGGCGAGGACGCGACGACCGCCGCCGTCGCGCTCGGCGTCGACGCGACCCGCGTGGTGGCGGTCGAGACGCTGACGCCGCTCGACCGCCGTCGCACGATGATGCCGACGCCGGTGACGCGGGCCGAGGTCCGCGCCGCCGCGCATGCGCTCCTCGCCGCCGACGGCACCCCGGTGACCGTCGTGCGCGACAGCGCCGGCTTCGTCGCCCAACGCATCCTCGCGGCGATCGTCAACGTCGGCTGCGACATCGCCCAACAGCGCGTCGCCACGCCCGAGGACGTCGATCGCGCCGTCGAGCTCGGGCTCGGCTATCCCGCCGGCCCGCTGGCGCTCGGCGACCGGCTCGGGCCGGCCCGGATCGCCGCGATCCTCGCGGCGATCCACGCGGCCTGCGCCGATCCTCGCTATCGCACGAGCCCGTGGCTCAGACGGCGCGCGCTGCTGGGGGCGTCGCTGACCCTCGCGGATTGAGGCCGCGCCGGGCGGGGTGACGCCGCCCGGCGATGCGTCACGGCGTCTCGAGCGCCAATGCGATGCCCTGGCCGCCGCCGATGCACATCGTGACGAGGGCGCGGCGGCCGCCGGTGCGTTTCAGCGCGGAGAGCGCCTTCACCACCAGGATGACGCCGGTCGCCCCGACCGGATGGCCGAGGGCGATCGCCCCGCCGTCGGGATTGACCCTGGCGGGGTCGAGGCCGAGTTCGCGCGAGACGGCGAGGGCCTGCGAGGCGAAGGCCTCGTTCGATTCGACCACGTCGAAATCGTCGATCGAGAGACCCGTGCGGGCGAGGAGCCGGCGCACCGCCGGGACCGGGCCGATGCCCATCAGTTCCGGCTCGACGCCGGCGTGGGCATAGCCGACGATGCGCGCCGCCGGCGTCAGCCCCGAGGTCTTCGCCTCGGCGGCCGAGGCGAGCACGACCGCCGCCGCGCCGTCGTTGATCCCGGAGGCGTTGCCGGCGGTGACGGTTCCGCCCTTCTTGAAGATCGCCGGAAGCTCGGCGAGGCTCTCGAGCGTCGTTCCGGGTTTGGGATGTTCGTCCGAGGCGAACACGCCCGTCTGGCGTCCCCGCGCGACCTCGACGCCGACGATCTGGTCGGCGAAACGGCCCTCGGCGACCGCCGTCGCGACCCGTCGCTGGCTCTCCACGGCGAAGGCGTCCTGGTCCCGGCGCGAGATGCCCCATTTCTCGGCGACGTTCTCGGCGGTGATCCCCATGATGCCGTGGCCGAAGGGATCGGTGAGGATGCCGGTCAGTCCGTCGAGGGCGGTGGTCGGCCCCATCTTCACGCCGAAGCGGCTCGTCGTCAGGTAATGCGGCGCGCGGCTCATCACCTCGGCGCCGCCGGCCAGCGCGATCTCGGCGTCGCCGAGCAGGATCGACTGCGCCGCCGAGACGATCGCCTGCACGCCCGAGCCGCACAGCCGGTTGAGGGTCATCGCCGGGGTCTCCTTGGGGATGCCCGCCTCCATCGCCGCGACGCGGGAGAGATAGGCGTCCCTCGGCGTCGTCGGAATGACGTTGCCGAAGACGACGTGCTCGATCCGCTCGGCCGCGACCCCGGCCCGGCGCATCGCCTCGCGCGCGACCACGGCGCCGAGCCCGGCCGGCGTCTCGCCGGCGAGCGCGCCGCCGAAGGTTCCGATCGCGGTCCGGGCGCCGGCGATCACATAGACTTCCCTCGTCATCGGATGGTCTCCCCCCAGGGCGTTCGGGTTCAGGCTCTCGTGCGCGTGGCTCGGTCCGCCGCCATCGCCTCGAGCAGGCGCGGATAATAGGCCTGGAGATCGGTGGCGAGGGTGTCGTAGGGCACGTCGTCGAAGCTGCCGCGTTGCATGACGTATTCCATGTGGCGCGCGCCGCCGGACGTGAACTCGTGGAAGACGGAATCGCTCCGGCCGTCGAAGGCGAGCGGCACGACGCCGAAGCGGCGACAGAGCTCGGCGTCGAAGGCGGGCGTCGCCTTCACCCATCGGCCCTCGAGGTGCATCTCGGTGAAGGCATGCCAGCGGAAGAGGTCGGTCTCCATCAGCGCGAGGATGCGCGGCGAGGCGAGATGGTTCTTCACGTCGGCGAAGCCGATCCGCGCCGGAATGCCGGCCGCGCGCGCCGCCGTGGCGAGCGCCACCGCCTTGGGGATGCAGACGCCTGCATCCGCCTGGAGGGCGTTCGACCCGACGAAGACCTCGGGTGTGAGTTCGAAGGCGAAGAAGTCGTAGCGGATCCGGTCGCGCACCGCGAGATAGAGCCGCACGGCGCGCTCGATCGGCTCGCCGGTGCCGGCGTGTTCCTCGACGAAGGCCGCCGCCACCGGACTGTCGCTGTCGATGAAGCGGGTCGGCTTGAGCGTCGCCTCGAACTCGGTCTTCGTCATGATCGTCTTCCCCTCGGATCCTCGATGCGCCCCAATCGCCATTCGATCTGCGGCAGGCGATCGGCTCCGAAGAATCCCTCACCTTCGACCAGGATGAAAGGGGATCCGACGACACCATCGTCGATTGCCGCGCGCACGGTCGCCTCGAGCCGGTCGCGACCGACCGGCCCCTCGATCAGGGCGGTGATCGCCGCGCCGTCCAGTCCGGTGACCGCGCGGACGGCGGCGACCTCCTCGGGGGCGGCGATGTTCTCGCCCCGGACGAAGAAACTCTCGAGCAGGGTCGTGGCGAGCGCCTCGGCGATCTCCGGCCGATCCGCCGCGACCGCGTGGAAGAGGCGAGCGGCGCGGTGGGTGGAGATGCGGAAGGCGTCGGGAAAACGGAAGGGCACGCCGAAGAAGTCGGCCGATCGTTCCATGTCCGCGAGCATGTAGGCCTTGCGCGCGTCGCTGCCCATCGGGTCGCCGATCCCTTGCGCCTTCAGGACCGCCCAGAGGATCACCGGGCGGATGTCGAGCGCCCGCCCGTGCGCCTCGGCGAGGGCGCGCAGGCGGCCCGCCGCGAAATAGGCGTAGGGCGAGGCGAAATCGAGATAGAAGCGGATCGGCGCGGCCATGGCTCAGAACCGGAAGACGCCGTAACCCGGAACCCCGAGCGGCGCGTTGAGGGAGGCGGAGAGCGCGATGCCGAGCGCGTTGCGCGTGTCGACCGGATCGAGGATGCCGTCGTCCCACAATTCCGAGGTCGAGTAATAGGCCGAGAGCTGATCCTGATAGGCGCTGCGGGTCTCCGCCCACAGGTCCCGGAGCGCCGCCTCGTCGACTTCCTCGCCGTTGCGCTTCATCTGGTTGAGCTTGACCTCGGCGAGCGTGTTCGCGGCCTGATCGCCGCCCATGACGCCGATCTGGTGGTTGGGCCAGGTGAAGAGCAGGCGCCCGTCGAAAGCCCGGCCGCACATGCCGTAGTTGCCGGCGCCGAAGGAGCCGTTGCACATCACGGTGAACTTCGGCACGTGCGAGCAGCTCTGCGCCATGATCATCTTGGCGCCGTCCTTGGTGATGCCACGGCGCTCGTAGTCGCGGCCGATCATGTAGCCGGTGATGTTCTGCAGGAACACCAGAGGCGTGTTGTTCTGATTGCAGAGTTCGATGAAATGGGCGCCCTTCAACGAGGAATCGTTGAACAGCACGCCGTTGTTGGCGAGGATACCGACGCGGAAGCCCCAGATGTTGGCGAAACCGCAGACCAGCGTCGTGCCGTAGGCGGGCTGATATTCGTGGAAGCGGCTGCCGTCGACGATCCGCGCGATGACCTCGCGCATGTCGAACGAGGTCTTGATGTCGTCGGGCAGGATCCCGTAGAGCTCGGCCGGATCGTAGGCGGGATCTTCCGGCGCGTCGCGGCGGCAGTCCCATTTCTTCGGACCCTCCCATTGCGCGACGATCTCCCGGCCGATGTGGATCGCCTCCTCCTCGGTCGCCGCCGGATAGTCGCAGGTGCCGGAGATCGAGGTGTGCATGTCGGCGCCGCCGAGTTCCTCCACGCCGACGATCTCGCCGGTCGCGGCGCGCACCAGCGGCGGCCCGCCGAGGAACACGGCGCCGGTGCCGCGAACGATGACGTTGTAGTCTGAGAGCGCCGGGATATAGGCGCCACCGGCCGTGCACTGACCGAAGACGAGGGCGAGCTGCTTCACCCCGAGTTTCGACAGGATCGACTGGTTGCGGAAGATGCGCCCGGCCATGTGCCGGTCGGGGAAGACCTGCGACTGGAGCTGGAGGAAACCGCCGGCGGAATCGGAGAGATGGACGACCGGCAGCCGGTTCTCGATGGCGATGTCGAGGGCGCGCACGATCTTCTTGGCGGTGAGCGGATACCAGGCGCCGCCCTTCACCGTCGAATCGTCGGCATGGATCACCACCTCGCGGCCCGCGACGATGCCGATGCCGGTGATGCAGCTCGCCGAGGGCGATTCCCCGTCATAGGCCATGTTGGCGGCCAGCGAGGAGAGCTCGAGGAAGGGCGTGCCGGGGTCGAGCAGCTTCTCGATGCGCTCGCGCGGCCGCATCTTGCCCTGTTTGGCCAGACGTTCGAGGTCGCGGAGCGGGCGGGCGTGGCGGGCCTGATCCTGCTTTTCACGGAAGCTCGCGAGAAGGGCGCGGTTGTGGGCGTCGTGGCGGCGGAAATCGGCGCTCCGCGTGTCGATCATCGAAACGAGCCTGCGCATGGGGATCACGCCTCTCCGGAAAGCGGTTCGAGTTCGATGATGACGGCGTCCTTGTCGAAGGTGTCGCCGGCGGCGCGCCTCAGGGCGGCGACGACGCCGTCGCGCGGGGCCACCAGCGCCGTCTGGAGCTTCATGCTCTCGATGGTCACGATCTTCTCGCCGCGCAGAACCGCCTCGCCGGCGGATCGATGGACGTCGACGACGACGCCCGGCATCGGCGCGCGCACCACGTCGTGGGAATGGTCGTCGCCGCCGGCGGCGTCGCGCGGATCGATGCGGTCGATCTCGAAGGTGCGGCCGTCGATGCGCAGATGGCAGCGGCCGTCATCGGCCGCGCGCATGAACTCCACGACGGCGCCGTCGACCACCGCCGAGCGATGACCGTCGCGGCCGTCGTCGACGTCGGTGACCTCGTGGCGCCGACCGTCGACGAGAACGACGAGGCGCGGGCGCCAGCGCAGGACCTCGACCGTGTGGGCATTGCCCTCGAGGATCAGGGTCGGACCCATGTCAATTCCTCCAGAAGCCGATCGAAGCGTGGGGCTCCGACACGCCGGCCATGAGTTCGCGGAATTCGTGGAAGCCGAGCAGGGCGGCGATCAGGGCGCGGTCGCGTTCGGCCTCGCTCGTGGCGGGCGGGGCGAGCGTCGCGGCGTGTTCGACCAGGAAGCCGGTGTGCAGCGCGCCGGCGCGAAAGGCCTCGTGACCGAGGATGCGGGCGAGGTGATCGACGTTCACTGTGACGCCGAGAATGGCGAGATCGCCGAGCGCCTCGATCGCCCGATCGATGGCCTCGCCACGATCGCGGCCGTGGACGACGAGTTTCGCCAACATCGGATCGAAGTCCGTCGTCACCTTCTGGCCGCGCGACAGGGCGTTCTCGAAGCGGATGTTGCGCCCTTGCGGGTGTTCGAGGAGGCGGATCGTCCCGGTCGCCGGGAGATAGCCGTTCTCGGTGTCCTCGGCGCAGATGCGGCATTCGACGGCGTGCCCGCGCAGGCTGATCTCGTCCTGGGCGAGGCGGAGGTCGCGCCCGGCGGCGATCTCGATCTGGGCGCGGACGAGGTCGATCCCGGTGACCATCTCGGTGACGGGATGCTCGACCTGGAGGCGGGTGTTCATCTCGAGGAAGTGGAACCGGCCGTCGGCGTCGAGGATGAATTCGACGGTGCCGGCATTGGCGTAGTCGGCGGCGCGGGCGAGACGCACCGCGGCGGCGCAGATCTCGTCGCGCAGCGCGATCGGCAGGGCGGCTGCCGGGGCCTCCTCGATGATCTTCTGGAAGCGGCGCTGCACCGAGCATTCGCGTTCGTAGAGATGGATCGCGCCACCCCGGCCGTCGCCGAGGATCTGCACCTCGATGTGGCGAGGCCGCTCGACCCAACGTTCGGCATAGATCCGCCCGTCGCCGAAATAGCGGCTCGCCTCGCTCGCGGCGAGGCGGGCGGCCTCGGCGAGATCGGCGGCCGAGCGCACGATGTTCATCCCCTTGCCGCCGCCGCCGGCCGCGGCCTTGATCAACAGGGGAAAGCCGATCGCCTCGGCTTCGGCGAGAAAGGCGTCGAGATCGCCGGTCGGCATCACCGAGGGGGCGACGGGCACGCCGTTCGCTCGGGCGAATTCGATCGCCGAGATCTTGTCGCCCATCAGGCGAATGGTCTCCGGACGCGGGCCGATGAAGACCAGTCCCGCCTCGCCGACGGCGCGGGCGAAGTCGGCGTTCTCGGAGAGGAAGCCGTAACCGGGGTGGATCGCGTCGGCGCCGACGGCGCGGGCGGCGCGCACGATCTGGGCGCCGTCGAGATGGGCGGCGATCGGCGTCGCACCCTCGAGCTCGACCACCTCGTCGGCGAGGAGGACGTGGGCGGCGCTCCGCTCGACCGCGTGATGGACGGCGACCGAGGCGATCCCCATCTCGGCGAGGGTGCGCATCACGCGCACCGCGATCTCGCCGCGATTGGCGACGAGGACCTTCGCGAAGGGCGGTTCGGCCTCCGCGACCGACCGGACGGACGGACAACTGACGGTGGTCATGACGAAGCTCCGTTGCGAGCGGCCGTGGTCCCGGCCGCCAGGGGGCCGCCCGCCTCGAGCCATCCGGCCGGCACGGCGACGGGCAGGTCGAGGAGGATCTGCGCGAAGGTCTTGCCCTGCGGGTCGTGGCGCAGCGAGGCGACGCCGCCGCCGCCGAGAGCGCGGTGCAGGACGAAGTTGAACCCGGCCAGCCCCGGCCATTCGAAGCGCTCGACCGGGCCGGCGACGACGTGCCGGAACCAGTTCGCGACCACCTCGGGGGTCAACCGGGCGCGCAGGAGCGGAACGAAGTCCGGCCGCCGCGCGAGAAGGCCGATGTTGGCGACGTCGCCCTTGTCGCCGCTGCGCCCATGGGCGAGCACGACGAGCGGCACCGACACCGACGGGCCGTCGAAGGGCTCGACCGCGATCGGCGTCGAGACGCGAGGCGCGGGCGGCTCGCCCGGCGCGATCGCCTGCGGCCGGAGCGCGCCGTCGCATTCGACCGCGACCGCCACCTCCGTCTTCGGCACCAGGAACGAGAACAGGCGGATCACCGGCTGCGGTTCGGGGCGCCCGCCGGCGAAGCCCGTGATCCCCTGGGCCATGGCCGTGGCGGCGGGATAGATCTCGCGCGCGAAGATCGCCAGCGCCTCCTTGGCGGGATGCCGCACCCCGATCTTGAGCACCACCTCGCGGGCGTTCCGCGCGGTGCTCGCGGCACCGTAACTCGCCTCCCCGCCGAGGACCTCGACCGAGACCTCGGTGAAATCGGCGTGCCCCGCCTCCGCCATCAGCCGCCGGCTGCGCGCCAGGATCGCGGCGCCGACGGCCTCCGCCTTGGCGACCGCCTCGCGCCCCGCGATCATCATCGTGGTGGTGGCGCGCCAGCCGTCCGGATGGGTCGCGCTCACCTTGTAGTGGGGCGTCGACGGGTGGCCTCGGGCGCCGGTGACGCGGACGCGGTCCGCCCCGGCCCGGTCGAGCCGCACCCCGGACCAGTCGCAGACGACGTCGGGCAGGACGTAGGCGGCGGGATCGCCGACCTCGTAGACGACCTGCTCGGCGACGGTCATCGGCGTCACCAGCCCGCCGGTGCCGGCCGGTTTGGTCACGACGAAGGATCCGTCCGCCACGCATTCGGCGATCGGAAAGCCCATCCGGTCCCAGCCCTCGACGTCGCGCCAATCGGTGAAGACGCCGCCGGTCACCTGGGTGCCGCATTCGAGCAGATGCCCGGCGAGGCTGCCGGCGGACAGGAGATCGAGATCCTCCGGCCGCCATCCGAATTCGTGGACGAGGGGGCCGAGCACCAGCGCGCTGTCGACGCAGCGGCCGGTCAGCACCACGTCGGCGCCGGCGGCGAGCGCGGCGGCGATCGGGAAGGCCCCGAGATAGGCGTTGATGCTCGAGATCGTCGCCGGGAAGGCGGCGCCGGAGAACATCTCGGTGACGCCGCCCGCGCGGAACGTGTCGGCCCGGCCGGCGAGGTCGTCGCCGACCACGGTCGCGACCTTCAGCGAGACGCCGGCCTCGCGGAACACCGCCTCCAGCGCCTCGCGCGCGGCGGCGAGATTGACGCCGCCGGCATTGGTGACGACGCGGATCTTCTTGGCCGCGATCTCGGTGGCGAGCGGCTTCATCACCAGCGACACGAAATCGGAGGCGTAACCGAGATCCGGTTTCTTCGCCTTCATGCGCGCGAGGATCGACATGGTGATCTCGGCGAGATAGTCGAGCACCAGATAGTCGATGCCGCCGCTCCGGACGAGTTGGCGCGGACCTTCCGGCGTATCTCCCCAGAAGCCGGCGCCACAGCCTATGCGAACGATCTTTTCCATCGCTCACTCCGCCGTCCAGATCGGCGGCCGCTTCGCGGCGAAGGCCGCGAAGCCCTCGCGGGCGTCCGCCGTGCGGGCCATGTTGGCGAGCATGAACTGGGCGTATTCGAGCGCCTGATCCACCGACATCTCACGGATCTTGGACAGCGCCTGCTTGCCGAGGCGGATGCCGGTCGGCGACTTGGAGGTGACGCGGTCGAGGAGCCACGCCGTCTTGGCGTCGAGGTCGGCGGCAGGCACGGCATAGTTGACGATGCCGGAGGCGAGCGCCTCCGCCGCCGTGATCGGCTCGCCGGTGAGGCAGAATTCCATCAGCGGTCGGATCGGCACGGTGCGCAGGAGCACCGGCAGGATCATCATCGGGAAGAGACCGACCCGCACCTCGGTGGTGCCGAGCAGCGCGTCCTCCCGCGCCACCACCAGATCGCAGGCGGCGGCGAGGCCGAAGCCGCCGCCGAGGGCGTGACCGTTGACCCGCCCGACGATCGGCAACCGACAGGCCTCCATGCGCCGCAGGAGCGTCGCGACGTAGTGGCGGGGATCGGCGGCGTCGAGGACGAAGGGCGTGCCGTCGGCCCCCGGCTTCAGATCGCCACCGGCGCAGAAGGCCTTGTCACCCGCGCCGGTCAGCACGACCGCGCGCATCTCGCGATCCGCCTCCGCCGCGTCGAGGGCGGTGCCGATCCCGATGGCCACGGCCTCGTTCAGCGCATTCCGCCGCTCTTCGCGGTCGATGGTGATCGTCAGGACCCCACCCGCCCGCTCGGTTCGCACCACGTCCGTCACTTCCGCCTCCCGAACCTCTCCACACGCGAACTCCGCCGCGCCTCCATTTAAATGATGACAATTCATCAATTCTGTCAACAGGCCTCCCCGACGAATGTTTCGATCGCCCTGAGCAGCCCCGTGACACCCCTGGAAATTCCCCATATTCAGATGCTTCTCGTACAGATCGGCGCGACGCTTGACGCTCCCGGGGATCTCTGCAAATAATATGAAGATAATTCAGTAACGCCGTTCCACAGGGCAATCTGGCTCATTTGCGTCGCATGACGAGCGGGCCCGGACGTGTAGGATCGAGCGCAAGAAGAAACGCGGGAGGAAGAGCATGTCGGCAGCGGAAGACCACCGCCTGGAGAACGAACCCGTCGAAGCCGCCTTCGACCTGACCGAAGAACAACGGGCCATTCTCCATCAGGCGGATCGTTTCGGGCGCCAGGAGCTCCACGCCCTCTCGGAGCGGATGGACCGGGAGGAATGGTGGCCCGAGGACGTCTTCCCGAAGATCGGCGACGTCGGCCTCTTCGGCATCACCATCCCCGAGGCCTACGGCGGCGCCGGTCTGGATCTGACCGCCGCCGGCCTCGTCCTCCAGGGCTTCTCGCGTTGGAACCATGCCCTGGCGCTGAGCTGGGTGGCGCACGACAATCTCTGCGCCAACAACCTCTACCGGAACGGCTCGGAGGCGCAGCGGCGCAAGTGGCTGCCCGACCTCTGTTCGGGGCGCAAGATCGGCTGCCTCGGCCTCACCGAGCCCGGCGCCGGCTCCGACGCGCTCGGCTCGATGCGCACCACCGCGCGGCGCGAGGGCGACGAGTGGGTGCTCAACGGCTCCAAGATCTACATCACCAACGGGCCCGTCGCCGACGTGATCCTGGTCTATGCCAAGACCGATCGGGACAAGGGCGCGCACGGCATTTCCGCCTTCGTGGTGGAGAAGGGCACCCCCGGCTTCGCGGTCGCCCAGAAGCTCGAGAAGATGGGCTATCGCGGCAGCCAGACCGGCGAGCTGGTCTTCGACGAATGCCGCATTCCCGCGGAAAACCTCGTCGGCCGCGAGAACGCCGGCGTCTCGATCGTCATGAGCGGCCTCGATCTCGAGCGGGCGATGATCTCGCCGATCTGCCTCGGCATCGCCGAGCGCGCGCTCGATCTCTCGGTCGACTACGCCAAGACGCGCCGGCAGTTCGGCCGGGCGATCGGCAGTTTCCAGATGGTGCAGTCGATGCTCGCCGACATGTATGTGGCGGTCGAGACGATGCGCACCTTCACCTATCGGACGCTGACCGCGGCCGCTCCGCTCGAGATCGGCGGCGGTGGGCGGGGCGACATCCACAAGCTGACCGCCGCCTCGGTGATGTACGCGGCCGAGGCGTGCCACACGGTGCTCGACAAGGCGCTGCAGATCCACGGCGGCTCGGGCTACATCTGGGAATCGGAGATCAACCGGCTCTATCGCTCGATCAAACTGCTCGAGATCGGCGCCGGCACCACCGAGGTCCGGAAGATGATCATCGCCCGCGAACTCCTCGGGGATCTGAAGTGAGATGACGGACATCGTGGAGAAACGGGCGTTCGGCCTCGCCGATCGCGATCTCGCCACCCTGCCGACGGTCTTCGGGCCGGGCGCCTTCGCCGGACGGACGGTGCTGATCTCCGGCGGAGCCGGCGGCATCGGACGGGCTTGCGGGTGGCTCTTCGGCCGGCTCGGGGCGCGGGTCGTCCTCGCCGGCCGCAGCGAGGAGAAGCTCGCCGCCGCCGTCGCGGCGATGCGCGAGGCCGGGATCGAGGCCTCGGGCCATGCCGTCGACATCCGCCGGCCGGAGGCGGTCGACGAGACGATGACCACGGTCGTCGCGGAGACCGGCGGGTTCGATCTTCTGATCAACTCGGCCGGCGGCCAGTTCCCCCAGGCGGCGATCGACTTCTCGGTCAAGGGCTGGCACTCGGTGGTTTCCACCAATCTCGACGGCACCTGGTTCATGATGCAGGCAGCGGCGCGGCGCTGGCGCGAGGCCGGGCGCGGCGGGGCGATCGTCAACATCGTGGTGGTGGTCGAGCACGGGCTCTACGGCGTCGCCCACACGATCGCGGCGCGCTCCGGCGTCGTCGGCTTGACGCGGACGCAGGCGGTCGAATGGGCGCCGCTCGGCATCCGCATCAACTGCGTCGCGCCCGGCGTCATCGAGACCGAGGGGTGGAACGTCTATTCGCCCGAGGCGGTCGCCACCTATCCGAAGACCAACCCGATGATGCGGGTCGGCACGACCTGGGACGTCGCCGAGGCCTGCGCCTATCTCGGCGGGCCCGCCGGGCGCTTCGTCACCGGCGAGGTTCTGAACGTCGCCGGCGGGAGCCAGCTCTGGGGCGAGACCTGGACGATCGGCAAGCCCGATTATTTCGACGTCTGAGGCGCGCGAGCACGGGTCGATCGGGGGGCGCGCGGGGCGGCCCCGGTCGTCTCCACCCCCTCGAGGCGCGTGGCGACCCGCTCCAGGCGATCGATCGCCTCGGTGAGCGCGTCGCCGCGCGCCTGAGGGACGGCGGCGAGCGAGCGGTAGATGATGTCGGCGATCCCGTCGGTGGTCGCGGCGAGGTCGAATTCGCCCTCTTTGCGCAGATAGGCCCAGGTCACGTGCTCGATCGAGCCGTAGAGGACGGCGCGCACCAGGGTCGGCGAGGTGTCGGAGCGGAACTCGCCGGAGGCCATCGCCTCGCGCACGACGTCGATGATCCGATGCGTATAGGCCTGATTGAGCTGGAACAGCCGGGTCTGGCGATAGCCGGGGTCGGGCCTCAGTTCCTGGAAGACGAGGCGCGACAGGGCCGGCTCCTCGCGGATCGAGGCGAGATGGTGGTGGACGATGTAGCGGATCCGGTTCCAGGTCCCGCGGATCGCCGCGAACTGCTCGGCGTCGCGCTGGAGCATGCTCTCGTACCAATTCTCCACGACACGTACCAAGAGATCGTGCTTGTTGGTGAAGAAGCGATAGATGCTGCCCTCGACGACGCCGGCGCGCTCGGCGATCTCCGAAATCAACGCCTCGGAATAGCCGCGCTCGGTGAAGACCTCGCGGGCGGCTCGCATGATGTCGGCGATGCGCTGTTCCGGCGGCAGCCGGTTCACCTGTCGCCGGGGTCTCGTCGTCGCTCCGTTCGTCGACTTGGCCATTGATCGTCCCTGAACCTGTCCCGCGCGTCCGCTTTCCCGTCCCGTCGGCTCACGACGTTCCGGCCTTCAACCAGCGCTCCATCTCGTGGCGCTGGATCTTGCCGGTGGTCGAGCGGGGGAAGGCGTCGAACGCGATGAAATGGACTTCGCGCGGCCGCTTATACCCCGCGAGCGCGGATCTGCACATCGCGTCGATGGTGGCGGAATCGAGCGTCTCGTCCTTGCGCGACACGAAGGCGACAGGCACTTCGCCCCATCTCGGATCGATCTTCTTCACCACCACCGCGTCGCTGACGCGTGGATCGGCGAGAAGGACGCGTTCGATCTCGGCCGGATAGATGTTCTCGCCGCCCGATTTGATCATGTACTTCGAGCGATCGACGAAATCGAAGGAGCCGTCGGGATTGGCGCGGAAGAGGTCGCCCATGTGGAACCAGCCGCCGCGAAAGTCCCAGGCGTTGGTCTCCGGCGCGTTCCAATAGCCGGAGAAGACGGTCGGACCGCGCACGGCGGCCTCGCCCGGCTCGCCGACCGCGACCTCCCGGTCGTCCGGATCGACCAGACGGAACTCGCAGAGCGTGCTCTTGCGCTTGGAGAGCGAGGTCGGCCGCTCGCCCGGCGGTATGAGCACCGCCGAGCCCGGCGGCAGCCCGGTCTCGGTCGAGCCGAAACTGTTGAGATAGGGCGCGCCGGTGAGGCCGGAGAGCCGAGCGATCAGTTCCAGCGGGACGAGATCGGCCATGGCGCCGACGGCGCGGATACCCTTGACCCGCCGTCCGGTCTCGAGCAGCTCGACCACCGGCTCGATCGATCCGGGCATCAGCAGCATCCAGCCGAGCAGGTTCTCCTCCATGATCGAGACGATGCGCTCGGCGTCGAACCCGTCGCAGAGGTGGACGGTCGAGCCCGACATGAGAGATCCGAGCACCTGATCGGTCGAGCCCATGTGGAACATCGGCGCCCAGGCGAGAAAGCCGTCCGCCTCGGTGACGCGGAGGTCCATCCGGAGCGCCGCGTTGCGGGCGATCTCGGCGCGATGGCTGATCAGGGCGCCCTTCGGCATGCCGGTGGTGCCGCTGGTGTAGAGAATGACGAGGCCGTCCTCCGGATCGACGTCGGGCCGGTGGGCCGGGTCGGCGCGTCCGCTGGCGAGAAGCCCCTCCCACGCCGCCTCGATGGTGATCACCGGCACGCCGCGCAGGTCGACGGCCTCGACGAGGGCGGCGTGGCGCGCGGAGACGATGATCAGTTTCGGCGCGACGAGATCGATGCAGTGCTGCATCTCGGCCGGTGCCTGCCGCCAGTTCTGGCAGGCGACGATGGCGCCGAGCCAAGCGGCGGCGAGTTCGGTCTCGACATATTCGCCCCGGTTCTCCGACAGGAGGGCGATGCGGTCGCCGCGACCGATGCCGGAGCGGGCGAGCCCCTCGGCGAGGCGAAGGACCCGGTCGTGGAGCTCGCCGTAGGTCCGGGTGCGCGCGCCCTCGGTGAGCGCGAGCGCGTCGGGTCGGCGTTCGACGATGCCGGCGAACTGACGATAGACGTCGGTCTTGCCGGCGCGGGCGATGTCGGCTGCGGTGGTGGTGGTCGTCATCGACGGCGCTTCCTCCCTTGTCCTTTTTCGCCGAGGCGATCCCATTTCCGGGTCGGCGTCAATCCGGCATCAGGCCGGGACGAAGGCGGCGCGCCGCTTCTCGACGAAGGCGGTCATGCCTTCCGCCCACTCCGGGCCGCTCGCCACCTCGGCGAGTTCGTTCAGAGCCGCCTCGTCGGCGTCGCGATGGCCGGCGGTCTCGCAAATGAAGATCGCTCTCTTCGCCGCCGCGACGGCGATCGGGCTGCACTTCAGCAGCCGCGCCGCGAGTTTCAGCGCCGCGTCCGCGAGATCGGTGGCCGGGACCGCGGCGATCGCGAGCCCGATCTCGGCCGCCGCCCGCCCGGTCATCCGGTCGCCGAGAAGGATCATCTCCAACGCCTTGGCGCGGCCGACGATCTTGGCGAGCAGTTGCAGACCCCCGCCGGCGGGGATGGCGCCGAGACGCGCCTCGGGCAGACCGATCGTCGCGTCCTCCGCGACGACGCGGAAATCGCAGGCGAGCGCCAGCTCGAGCCCGCCGCCGAGCGCGGGCCCCTCGATCGCCGCGATGGTCGCGAAGGGCATGGTCTGAAGCCGACCGAAAACCTCGAGAATCGGGCGGACGTAATCCTCGGTCACCGCGCGCGACGAGCGGAGCCGGCCGTCGGCGGGGGTGAAGTACTTCACATGCGCGCCGCCGCAGAAGACGCCGTCGGAGCCGGTCACCACGACCACCCGCGCGCCTTCGCGACGCGCCGTCTCGAGCGCGGCGGCGAGATCGGCGAGGAGATCGAAGGTCAAGGTGTTGAACGCCGTTCCCCGCGCCAGCGCGATGCGCAGGATGCCCGGCATCGGCCGATCGACGGCCACCGTTTCCAATTCCGACATGGCTCTCCTCCCCTCCTCGCCCCGGCCTCTCGCGGCGGCTTCGGGTCGGCGTCCGAGGGGATTGACAAACCCTTTCGAAGCCTCCCTAATGAAGACAATTCATCAATGCGACGGCCAATGCAAGAGCGAAATTCGGCATGATGAGACGTCGCCGCTCGATCGGTGAACGACAAGAAGAACGGGAGGAATTCTGATGCACTGCACCATTCGCGCCCGACGTCGAGCGGCTCGCGCGGTCCTCCGAGAGAGGCGTTCGCCCGGGTGCGTTGCGAACGCGGCTCATTTCGTCGAAGGCCGCTTCGCGGAGCGTCTCGAACGGCGGGTGTCGCCGTGCTGAGCCTCGCCAACGTCCAGGTGGTCTACGGACGCGCCATCGAGGCGGTCCGCGACGTGTCGCTCGAGGTCGAGGCGGGCGCGATCGTCGCCCTGCTGGGCTCGAACGGCGCGGGCAAGTCGACCCTGCTGAAGGCGATTTCCGGCGTCCTCCATCCGGAGGGCGGCGAGATCGTCGGCGGCACGGTCACCTTCCTCGGCGAGGAGATCGGCAGGGCGACGCCGGACGACATCGTCCGGCGCGGCCTCATCCAGGTTCCCGAGGGGCGGGCGCTGTTCGCCACGCTGACCGTCGAGGAGAACCTGCTCATGGGCGGCTTCACTCGCCGCCGTTCGGAGGTCGCCGAGGGGCTCGACCGTGTCTACGCGCTCTTTCCTCGCGTCCACGAGCGGCGCCACGAGATCTCGGGCTATCTCTCCGGCGGCGAGCAGCAGATGGTGGCGATCGGCCGCGCCCTGATGGGGCGGCCGCGCCTCGTCATGCTCGACGAGCCCTCGCTCGGGCTCGCGCCGCAGATCATCGACGGCATCTTCGAGACCATCGTCACCCTCAATCGCGAGGAGAAGCTGACGGTCCTGCTCATCGAGCAGAACGCCCAGCTGGCGCTCGAGGTGGCCTCGTTCGGCTACATCATCGAGAACGGCCGCATCGTCCTCGACGGCGCCGCCGAGAAGCTCCGCGCCAACGACGACGTTCAGGAGTTCTACCTCGGCATGTCCGGCGGCGCGCGCAAGAGCATGCGCGACGTGAAGCACTACAAGCGTCGCAAGAGGTGGCTGTCGTGAGCGCGCTCCTCTCCCTCCACGACGTCACCATGCGCTTCGGTGGCCTCACCGCCGTGAACGGTGTCGAATTCGCGGTCCAGGAAGGCCAGATCTACAGTCTCATCGGCCCCAACGGCGCCGGCAAGACGACGATCTTCAACCTGATCAGCGCGGTGCTGCGTCCGACCAACGGGCGCATCCTCTTCGACGGTCGCGACCTCACCAAGGTGCCGACCCATACGCTCGCCCATCTCGGCATCGCCCGCACCTTTCAGAACCTCGCGGTCTTCAAGCACGAGACGGTCGTGAACAATCTGCTGGTCGGCATGCACGCCCATCTGCGGACCGATCCGATCTCCGCGGCGCTGTTCTTCGGCCGGGCACGGCGCGAGGAGATCCGCGCGCGCGAACGGGTCGAGGAGATCATCGACTTCCTCGAGATCGCGGACATCCGCGACCATGTCGTCGGCACGCTCTCCTACGGCCAGCAGAAGAAGGTCGAACTCGGGCGCGCCCTCGCCGTCCAGCCGCGGCTCCTGCTCCTCGACGAGATGGTCTCGGGCATGAACCAGGAGGAACGGGAGGACATCGCCCGCTTCATCCTCGACCTCAAGGACGAGCTCGGGATGACCGTCCTCATGGTCGAGCACGACATGGGCATCGTCATGGACATCTCCGACCGGGTCTGCGTCGTCAACCACGGCCGCAGGATCGCCGAGGGCACCCCCGACGAGGTGTCGGTCGATCCCGCCGTCATCGAGGCCTATCTCGGTTCCAAGCGAGGCGCGGCATGATCGGCTTCGACCCCCATACGCTCACCATGCCGCAGATCCTCGCGCATCACGCGCGGACGCGCGGCTCGGCGCTCGCTCTGCGCGACAAGGATCGCGGCCTCTGGCGTCGCACCACCTGGCGGCAATATTTCGACCGGGTGCGCCATTTCGCCATCGGCCTGATGGCGCTCGGATTCGAACCGGGCGAGCGGCTCGCCGTCGCCGGTGACGACAGTCCCGAATGGTTCATTGCCGATCTCGCCTCGCAGATGATCGGCGGCGCCTGTCTCGGCATCTATCCGACCAACCCCTGGCCGGAGATGCAGTACATCCTCCGCCATTCCAAGACGCGTTTCGTGGTCTGCGGCGACCAGGAACAGACCGACAAGGTCCTCGACGCGCGGCGCAACGCCGGCGGCCTGCCGGATCTGCTGACCCTCGTCTGCGTCGACATGAAGGGGATGCGGCAATATGCCGAGGACGGTCTCCATTCCTTCGCCGACGTCGAGGCGCTGGGGCGGCGCGAGGAGGCGCGGCTCGGCGGCCGCGTCGACGAGTTGCTCGCGGCCGGCAAGCCGGGCGACGTCGCGATCATCGTCTATACCTCCGGCACCACCGGCATGCCGAAGGGGGCGATGCTCAGCCATCGCAACATGCTCTCCTCCGCCGCCGAGGTGGTGCGCACCCTCGGGCTCGACGCGGAGACCTATTCGGTCCTCTGTTATCTGCCGCTCTGCCACGTCGCCGAGCGCAGCTTCTCCATGGTGATGCAGCTCCTCACCGGCTGCACGGTGAACTTCGCCGAATCCGTCGACACGGTCGTCGTGAACCTCAGGGAGATCGCCCCGGCGGGCTTCCTCGGCGTGCCGCGCATCTGGGAGAAGATGCAGCAGTCGGTCGTCAATCGCTCGAAGGACGCGACCCGCTTCCAACAATGGGTCCTCGCCCGCTGCCTGCGCCTCGGCCGTCCCATCGCCGAGCGGCGGCTGGCGAACGGCGGGGCCTTCGCCTCGTTCGCCGATCGAGCGATGTTCTTCCTCCTCCGGGTCGCCTGTTTCCGGGCACTGCGCCGTTTCCTCGGGCTCGACCGGGTGCGGAACGGCTTCTGCGGCGGGGCGCCGGTCTCGCCGGAAGTGCTGCTGTTCTTCTGGATCCTCGGGGTTCCGCTCTACCAGATCTACGGCATGACCGAATGCGCCGGCGTCTCGCACATGCAGCAGCCGGGCGCCGTCACCTACGGTTGTTCCGGCCTGCCGATCGCCGGCCTCGACCAGAAGATCGCCGCGGACGGCGAGTTGCTCATCCGGGGGGCGAGCATCTTCGTCGGCTACCTCTTCGACGAGGAGGCCTCGGCGCGGGCGCTCGCCGGCGGCTGGCTCCACACCGGCGACATCGTCGAGGTCGAGGGCGACGGCGAAATCCGGGTTCTCGACCGCAAGAAGGACATCCTGATCACCTCCGGCGGCAAGAACATCACGCCGTCGCTGATCGAGAACGCGCTCAAGGACAGTCCCTACATCCGCGAGGCGATCCTTCTCGGCGACGGCCGCAACTTCCTGTCGGCGCTGATCCAGGTCGATTTCGAGGCGACCGGCAAATGGGCTCAGGAACGCCGGATCGCCTACACGACCTATCGCACGCTGGCGGAAAACGCCTCCGTCCGCGAGCTGGTCGCCGGCGAGGTCAACCGGGTCAACGACCGTTTCGCCCGGGTGGAGAACATCCGCAAGTTCCTGATCCTCGCCAAGGAACTCGATCATGACGACGGCGAACTCACGGCGACCATGAAGGTTCGCCGGCGCATCATCGAAACCAAGTTCAAGGACGAGATCACCGAGATCTACGGGAGGACCGCCTGATGGACTTTCTGCTCCTCCTCGTCTCGACGGGTCTGGTGACGGGTGCCGCCTATGGGCTGATCGCCATGGGGTTCGCCCTCGTCTACAAGGCGACCGGCGTCGTCAACTTCGCTCAGGGCGAGTTGATGATGCTCACCGCCTACGTCTCCTTCTCCGTCGCCGACCGCACCGGGCTGTCGTTCCTGATGCTGATGGCGCTGACGATCCCGATCTCGATGGCGATCGGGCTCCTGCTCGAGCGGATCTTCATCCGGCCGATGCTCGGCGAACCCGTCTTCTCCATCGTCATGGTGACGATCGGCCTCGCGGTCATCCTGCGCGGCCTCGTCATCCTGGTCTGGGGGCCGGATCCGGCGGTCTTCGACGTCGGCCTGCCCGACACGGTGATCCGGCTCGGGCCGGTGCCCTTCTATCCGGCGCAGCTGGTGCTGGTCGCGGCGATGGCGGGCGTGACGACGATCGCCTGGATCTTCCTGCGCTTCAGCCGCATCGGCATCGCCATGCGCGCGGTCGCGGCCAACGAGACGGCGGCGCGGCTCTCGGGGATCTCGGTCAGCCGCATCCACGCCTTCGCCTGGATGTTCTCCTCCGCCATCGCCTCGATCGCCGGGGTGCTCTTCGCCGCCAACTTCAAGCTCGCGCCGGACATGTGGTTCCAGGGGATGAAGTCGTTTCCGGCGGTGATCCTCGGCGGGCTCGACTCGGTGATCGGCGCCTCGGTCGCCGGCCTCGTGATCGGCGTCGTCGAAAACCTCTTCCAAGGATACGTCGGCCAGGGGATGCGCGAGATCTCCGGCTTCATCGTCATCGTCGTCGTGCTGATGGTCCGTCCCTACGGCCTCTTCGGCAGCCGTGAGATCGAGAGGGTCTGAGCCATGCGGACGGGTCACTACAAGGAACGCTGGAGCCAGTATGTCGCGCTGTCCGACAACCCGACGGTCTGGGCCTGGGTCGCGGCCCTGCTCGCGGCGCTTCTGATCGCCCCCGTCGTGCTCGACGGCTACTCGACGACCTTGCTCGTCTCCGCGCTCATCGCGGTCGTCGGCGCGGTCGGGCTCAACGTGCTCACCGGAACCACCGGCCTCATTTCGCTCGGTCAGGCCGGGTTCCTCGCGGTCGGCGCCTATACCAACGGGGTGCTGCTGGTCGATCACCATTGGCCGGTCTGGGCGACGCTTCCCGCCTCCGGCGTGGTCGCGGCGGCTGTCTCGCTCGTGGTCGGGATCCCCTCGCTCCGCCTCAAGGGGCTCTATCTGGCGATCACCACGCTCGCCTTCTCCTTCATCATCAATCACGTGATCCTCTATACCGAGAGCGTGACCCACGGTCCGAACGGCATCTTCGTGAACGGCGCGAAGATCCTCGGTTTCGACGTCCAGCGCGGCGCCCCGCTCTATTACCTGGTGCTCGGCGTCGCCGTGCTCTCGGTCCTGACGGCGCTCAATCTGGCGCGGACGCGGATCGGGCGGGCCTGGATGGCGATCCGCGATCACGACGTCGCGGCGCGCGTCATGGGCATCGATCTCGTCCGCTACAAGCTCCTCGCCTTCATGGTCTCGTCCTTCATCGTCGGGGTGGCCGGGGCGCTGATCTCGCTGCAGATCCGCTTCATCAACATCGACGTCTTCGCGCTCATCCTGTCGATCGAGGCGATCGCCTTCCTGATCCTCGGCGGTCTCGGGTCGATCGGCGGGGCGATCCTCGGGGCGATCTTTCTCTCGTTCCTGCCGGAGATGATCCGGCTCGCCTTCGCGATGCTCGGGGGATCGACCGCCTCGCTCCTCGGCAACTACCTCTTCGAGATCCGCGGCATGGCCTACGGCGTGGTGATCGTCGTGTTCCTGCGCTGGGTGCCGGACGGACTGATCGGACTGTGGCGGGACATCCGAACCTATTGGAGCAACTGGCCCCTCGCCTACTGAGACGACGTCGCCGGAGCCATGCCCTCGAGGCGGCCCCGCGATGGGACGCAAGGAATCCCAACGACAAGACAATCGACAAGGGAGGAAGTCATGAAGTCTCTGATCGTGATCGGATTCGCATTGATGACGGCGACGTCCGCGCTCGCCGCCGATCCCGGGGTCACCGACACCGAGATCAAGATCGGCGACGTGAACATCATGACGGGTCCCGCCTCCTTCATCGGACGCGCGGTCTCGGTCGGCTCCAAGATCGCGGCGGCGGAGATCAACGCCACCGGCGGCGTCAACGGCCGCAAGATCACCATCGTCACCGAGGACGACGGCTACGTGCCGGCGCGGTCCTTCCAGGCGCTGACCAAGCTCCTCCAGGTCGACGGCATCTTCGCCCTCAACGGCACGTCGGGGACGGCGAACGTCCTGGCGATGATGCCGCTCATCACCGAGGCCAATCTTCCGACCGTGGTGACGACCGCGCCCAACGAACTCGTCTACGAGCCGGTCCGCCCCTCGGTCTTCACCATCGGCGCGAGCTACGCGAACGCCTTCTACGCCCAGCTCAAATACATCCACGACAAGGCCAAGCCCGCCAACGCGGTCTACGGCTTGATCCGCCAGGACGACGACTTCGGCGTCGCCGTCGAGCACGGCTACGATCGCGCCGTCAAGGAATTCGGCGTCAAGGACGCGATCCGTCTGCGCTTCAAGAAGGGCACCTCCAACTTCGCGGCGGAGGTCGCGCAGATGAAGCAGGCCGGCGTCGGCGTGCTCGCCAACGGCGGCATCATCGCCGGCGCCGCCAACATCCTCGCGGAGGCCCGCAAGAACGGCATGGATCTGCAGATCGCCTCGGTGTGGAGCGAGGACATGCCCCCCTCCGTCAACCTCTCGGCCCCGGCGGGATACGACTATCTCGTCGGCGACTACGTCGCCCTCCAGGGCCGGGCGATCGATCGGTTCATGGAGAAGGCGAAGAAATACGCCTCGGCCGAGGAGATCGGCGCGATCAACCGCTACACTTACATCACCTATGTCGGCGTCAAGGTGCTCGCCAAGGCGATGGGCGACTGCGGCAAGGATCTGACCCGGGCCTGCACGATCGCCAAGCTGAAGGCGCTCAAGGGCTACGACACCGACGGCCTCACCGCCCCGATCTCCTTCGACAACGCCAAGCAGCTCGCGGGAACCGCGGTCGCGGTCTATCGGCTCGACGCCAAGTCCAAGACCTTCACCCCGCTGACCGACTTCGTCGACTACTGAGCCCGCTCACGACCCGCCCGGTCGCGCCCCACGGCGCGGCCGGGACGACCCGCGCGCAGCGAGGACGCCATGGCCCTTCCGCAGAGTTTCGTCGGCCGCCTCACCGTGCCGATCGTCGCCGCACCGATGTTCCTGATCTCCGGACCCGACCTCGTCGTGGAATGCTGCCGGGCCGGGGTGGTCGGCACCTTCCCGGCGCTCAACCGGCGCACCACCGAGGGCCATGCCGAGTGGCTCGCGGAGATCGCCGAACGGCTCGCGGCGATCGAGAGCCGCACAGGGGTCGCGCCCGCGCCCTTCGGCGTCAATCTCGTGGTCAACAAGTCGAACCGCCGGCTCGAGGCCGATCTCGCGGCGACGCTCGCCGCGCGGGTGCCGCTCGTCGTCACCTCGCTCGGCCTCGACCGCGATCTCATCCGCGCCGTCCACGAGGCCGGCGGGCTCGTCTTCCACGACGTGACCACGATCGCCCACGCCCGCAAGGCGGCGGAGGCCGGCGTCGACGGGCTGATCGCCGTCTGCCACGGCGCCGGCGGTCATGCCGGGCGGCTCAATCCGTTGGTGGCGATCGCCGAGATCCGCCGGTTCTTCGCCGGCACCCTGCTCCTCGCGGGGACCGTGACGAACGGGGCCGAGGTCGCCGCCGCCCGGCTCCTCGGCGCCGACATGGCCTATGTCGGCACCGGCTTCATGGCGACGCGCGAGAGCCTCGCCGCGACCGGCCTCGAGGCGATGCTCGTCGCCAGCGGACCGGACGACATCGTCTACACCCCGGCGATCAGCGGCGTGCCCGGCAATTTCCTGAGGCCGAGCATCGTCGCGGCGGGGCGCGATCCCGACGATCTCTCCGCGCCGGCCCGGCTCGACCTCGCCACCGGAGAGGCCAAGGCCTGGAAGGACATCTGGGCGGCGGGCCAGGGGGTCGGCGGCATCGACGACATCCCGAGCGCCGGCGACCTCTGCGCCCGGTTCACGCGCGACTATCGCGCGGCCCTCGACCAGGCCGGCGCCCTCCTCGACGAACCGACACGGGCGGCGGTCGCATGATCCCGCCCTTCCACGACGTCGCGCTCGACGTCTCCCGTCCGGTGGCGCGCCTCGAGATCGCCCGGCCGGACAAGCTCAACGCGCTGCGCGACGAGACGGCGGGCGAGATCCTCGCGGCGCTGCGCGTCGCCGAGGCGCGCGCGGAGGTGCGGTCTCTGGTGATCACCGGCCGGGGCCGGGCCTTCGGGGCGGGCTACGACCTGTCGGTGCCGCCGCCGACGATGCCGCCGGAGCTCGGCGACGTGCTCGAGCGCCATTTCAATCCGCTGATCGCGGCGATGCGGTCCTCGCGGCTGCCGATCGTGGCGGCGGTGAACGGGCCCTGCGCCGGTGCCTCGGTCGGGCTCGCGCTCGCCTCGGACATCGTGATCGCGGCCGAGGACGCCTATTTCTACGAACCCTTCGTCGGGCTCGCGCTCGTCCCCGACGCCGGCAACACGGTGTTCCTCACCCGTCTCCTCGGGCGCGGGCGCGCGGCGGCGATGATGTTGCTCGGCGAGCGGATCTCCGCGGCGGCGGCGCGTGACTGGGGGCTCGTCTGGCGAACTTGCGCGCCGGCCGACCTCGAGGCGACGGTCGCGGGGATCGCCGAACGGCTCGCGGTCCTCCCGCCGGCCGCGATCGCCGCGACCAAACGGCTGATCGGCGAGGCCGCCGAGGCCGATCTCGCCGATCGCCTCGCCGCAGAGCGTGACGCCCAGGCGATCGCCGGGCGCGGTCCGGAGGTCCTCGACAGGATCGAACGCTTCTTTCGCGCGCGTCGGGGCTGAGAGGGGCAAGGGAGACGACGACGATGGACCACGACACCACCGCCTTCGACGTCGACGCCGTCTCGCCGGCGCTTCTCCGCCGCTTCGCCGTCACCCTGGGTCTCACGGACGTAGACCCGAGGCCCGGCGCCGCCGTGCCGTTCGGGCTCCACTGGTGTCTCGCGCCGGACGCGGCCCCCCTCGGCGATCTCTCCGGCGACGGGCTGGCGACGACGGCCGGGGCGATCCTGCCGCCGCCGGACGGCTTCTCCTTCACGATGTGGGCCGGAGCCGACGTCACGGTCCATGCCCCGCTCCGGATCGGGGACACGGTGCGGCGGCGCACCCGCATCCTCGACGTCACCGAGAAGGTCGGGCGATCGGGCCGGCTCGCCTTCGGCCGCGTCGAACAGATCTTCTCGGTCGAGGGCGAGGATCGGATCGTCGACGTGCAACGCTACGTCTTCCGAACGGCGCGGCCGATCGCCACCGCCCCGCGCCCCGAGGCGGCCGCGCCCGCCCCCGGCGATGTGCTGGGCACGTTCGCGATCGACCCGCTCGCGGTCTTCCGCTTCTCCGCCCTGACCTTCAATGCCCATCGCATCCATTGGGACGTCGCCTATGCCCGCGACACCGAAGGGTTCCCGGCGCCCTTGATACAGGGCACCCTGACCGCGACCCTGCTCGGCCTCGCCTGGGCGCGCCGACGGGACGGGGCGGCGGGGACGATCTCGTTTCACGCGCATGCCCCCGCCGCTTGCGGCGACGTGCTGACCCTCGCGGCGCTCGACGGCGATCGCGACGGCCGGCTCGAGGCGCGCGCCTCGGACGGCCGCCGGATCCTGTCGGCGACGACGGGCGCCGTCGCGTCCTGAGCCGCCGCCGGGCGCCAGGACCCGACGGCGCGCGGTCAAGGCACGAGGACGATCGAGCCCGAGGTCGTCCCGGCCTCGAGCCGGCGATGGGCCTCCGCCGCCTCGGCGAGCGGCAACTCGAGCCCGACGGCGACGGTCAATCCATCGGCGATCCGCGCGAAGAGCGCGGCGGCGGCGGCGCGATAGCTCACGAGATCGCGGGCGTGGGCGAAGACGCTCGGCCGGGCGAACGAGAGGGACCGCCCCGGGCCGATCTCCGTGACCGCGACGGGGGCGATCGGGCCACTCACCTGACCGATGCTCGCCACCGTACCGAAGGGGCGGACGGCATCGAAGGTCCGCGGAAGCGTGTCGCCGCCGATCCCGTCATAGGCGACGTCGACGCCGCGCCCGTCGGTCAGCCGCCGCACTTCGGCGACGAAATCGGCGCGGCGATGGAGGATCGCGTGATCGAGACCGGCGGCGAGCGCGGTTTCCGCCTTCTCCTCGGACCCGACGGTGCCGACGACGCGCGCCCCGAGCGCCTTGGCCCAACGGGTCAGGATCAGGCCGAGGCCGCCGGCGGCGGCATGGACGAGCACGGTCGTGTCCGGTCCGACCCGGACCACGCGCTCCAGCAACATGTGGGCGGTGATGCCGCGCAACATGATCGCGGCGGCGGTGCGATCGTCGATGGTCTCGGGCAACCGGATCAGGCGCTCTGCGTCGATGTTGCGCTCCTCGGTGTAGCCGCCGGCCGGTAGGCCCGCCCAGGCGACGCGATCGCCGGGCGCGAAATCCGCGACGCCGTCGCCGACCGCCGTCACCGTGCCGGCCCCCTCGACGCCGAGGACGGCGGGAAGCCGGGGCAGGGGATAGAGGCCGGTGCGGTGATAGACGTCGACGAAGTTGACGCCGACCGCGCCGTGGCGGAGGCGCACCTCGCCGGGCCCGGGCGCGGGCAGATCGAGGATCGCCGGTTCGAGAACATCGGGGCCACCCGTGGTGGTCATGCATATGGCCGAGGTCATGGTTCACTCCTTCTTCGGAGCCCCAGACTGGCGCGGCAGAGTCTCTGGTAGAATTCCCCAGATTCGCGCATCATCTGCGCGAATTTCCACATATCGCGACGGCGCGAACCGGGTGGACGGCGATGAACTGGGACGATCTGCGCTTCTTCGTCGCGCTGGCGCGCGCGGGCAGTCTGTCGGAGGCGGCGCGCCGGCTCGCGGCCGATCACACCACCGTCGCCCGGCGGGTGGGCGAGCTCGAGCAGGCGCTCGGGTTGAAACTCTTCGATCGCATGCCGCGCGGTTGGGTCCCGACCGCCGAGGGAGCGGCGCTCGCCGAACGCGCCGCCGACGTCGAGGCGGCGATCCACGCGGTCGCGCGGTTCGCCGACGGGCGCAGCGAGACGATCGACGGCCGCGTCTCGATCAGCGCGCCGCCCGCCCTCGCCAGCCTCTGGCTCGCGCCCCGGTTGGCGCCGCTGACGCGGGCTCACCCCGGGCTGACGCTCGATCTGATCGGCGACGTCGCCGACGCCAGTCTGGTCCGGCGCGAGGCGGACGTCGCGCTGCGCCTGCGCCAACCGAGCGATTCCGGTCTGATCGGGCGCCGGATCGGCGATCTTCGATACGGGCTCTACGGCGCTCGCGGCCTCGTCGAGGCGACGGCGGGCGAGGATCTCGATTTTCTCGGCTACGACGAGCGGCTCGACGGGGTGCCGCAACAACTCTGGCTGAGAGCGCGCGCGCGAGACCGCCGCATCGCGCTCGTGACCAACGACCTCGTCACGCTGCTGACGGCGGTCCGGGCCGGGATGGGTCTCGCGGCGCTGCCCCATGTCCTCGCCGCCGCCGACGACGGCCTCGTGTGTCTCGAGGAGGCGGAGGCGGCGACGCGTCCGATCTGGCTGGTGGTGCACCCGGACCTGCGGCGCTCGGCTCGGGTCCGGGCGGTGATGGATCACCTGATCGAGGTCACCGCGCCCTTGCGCCGCCCCGTGGTGGGGGCGTGAGCGGCCGGTCGGAGGGGATTCCCGGCGCTCGGCATCACGCCGCCACGTGGCAAGCGACGCGGTGGTCCCGATCGCCCGGGGCGGGGTCGAGCGACGGCGCGCTCACCCGGCAGAGGTCCGTCGCCGACGGGCAGCGCGGGTGGAAACGGCAACCGGCGGGCGGGTCGATCGGGCTCGGCGGATCGCCGATCGGCAATTGCCGGACCCGCCGCGCGCGCGGGTTCGGGATCGGCGCCGCCGCCAGCAACATCCGCGTATAGGGGCGTCGCGGATCGGCGAAGAGCGTGTCGCGATCGGCGATCTCGACGATCCGGCCGAGATACATCACCGCCACCCGGTGGCTGATGTGGCGCACCACCGCGAGGTCGTGGGCGACGAAGAGATAGGAGATGCCGAACTCGGCCTGGAGATCGGTCAGAAGGTTGACCACCTGCGCCTGGACCGAGACGTCGAGGGCGGAGACGGGTTCGTCACAGACGATCAGTTTCGGCGAGAGCGCCAGGGCGCGCGCGATGCCGAGCCGTTGGCGTTGACCGCCGGAGAATTCCGCGCTCGTCGCGCCGGAGGCGCTGGTGGAGATCGAGGCGATCGCCGAGCGGACGCCGGCCTGACGGGACGTCGACGACCGCGACGACCGGCGCGAGCCGTCGACCTCGCGGGACACGCCCGCCGCGAAGACGTCGCCGCTCGGATGCCTTTCTTATATTTCACACTTATTGCGAGAGTTTCCGACATCGTGAAACTCGGGAACGAAGACTTGCGCCCCTTCCGGAGATTCGTCTTTCGAATTCGCCGGACATCGTCGTTCTTTGCCGGTTGTTAAGACGAGCGACATAGAGTTCCACATGTGGAAATCGGCGTATGCGATCCCTCGACGCTCGTCTCGGGGCCCGAAAGTCCACCGTGTGCACGTGGAGCGGATCCGATCGCCGCTCGTCATCGGAGTGGACCATGCCGCTGATCGTGATTCTGGACGATCAAGTGACGAACCGCCGGATCTTCGAGAAGCTCGCCGCTTCGATCGAGGCCGGCGTGACCGTGCGCTCGTTCGCCGATCCCCGGGCGGCGTTCGAATGGCTGAAGGACGGAGAAACCCCCGACCTGATCGTCACCGACTACAAGATGCCCTACATGAACGGCGCCGAATTCATTCGCGCCTTCCGCGAGCGGCCCGAGTTCGTCGAGATCCCGATCATCGTCATCACCGTCTACGAGGAACGCGACTTCCGCATGCAGGCGCTCGAGGCGGGCGCCACCGATTTTCTCCAGAGCCCGGTCAACCATCAGGAATTCGTCACCCGCGCGCGCAACCTCCTCAAGCTGCGCAAGCAGCAGTTGCTGCTCGAATGCCGGGCGCGGACGCTGGCGAAGGAACTCGCCTCCAGCGAACAGTCGCGCGAGGCGGTGCTGCGGGATTCGACCGAGCGGCTCGCGCAGGTCATCGACACCATTCCGGCGATGGTCAGCGCGTCGGATGCCGAGGGACGCATCCTCTTCGCCAACGCCTTTCTCGGCCGGTTCGTCGGCAAGGATCCGACGGCGGTGGTCGGCCTGTCGCTCGACCTCCTCAACGGTCGCGGCAGCCCGACCCGCAACCGTGGCCTCGATCGCAAAGTGTTCGAGACCGGCCAGGCGCTCGCGAGTTTCGAGGAGGAACTCGTCGCCGTTTCGGGGAAGCGGCACGTCTTCCTGACCACCAAGTCGCCGCTGCGCGACGGCAACGACGTGGTGGTGGCGGTCCTCACCAGTTCGCTCGACATCACCGAGCGCAAACAGGCCGAGGCGCATCTCACCCATCTCGCCCATCACGACCCGCTGACGGATCTGCCCAATCGGGTGCTGCTGTCGGACCGGCTGCGGCGCGAGGTCGCCCGGGCCCGCCGCGGCGATCGTCCCTTCGCGCTCCATCTGGTCGATCTCGACGAGTTCAAGAGCGTCAACGACCTGCTCGGCCATGCCGCCGGCGATCGCTTCCTGATCGAGGTGGCGCGGCGGCTGCGCGGGGTGGTCGGCCCGGAAGACACGGTGGCGCGCGTCGGCGGCGACGAATTCGCGGTGCTGCAGACCGGCGTGACGCGCGAGGCGGACGCGACCGATCTGGCGACGCGCATGGTCGAGACGATCGGCGAACCCTATGTCGTCGCCGGACGCCGTCTCGCCTCGGGGGCCAGCGTCGGCATCACCTTCCATCCCGGCGACGGCGAGGACGCGACCGAGCTCCTCAAGAACGCCGATCTGGCGATGTATCGCGCGAAATCCGAGGGCGGTAACCAGTTCTGCCTCTATGTCTCCGACATGGACCGGCGCCATCGTCACGCGCTGCTTCTCGACGGCGAATTGCGCGACGCGATCGCCCACGAGCAGTTCGTTCTCCACTATCAGCCGCAGCTCGAGTTCGGCACCGGCCGCGTGGTCGGCGCGGAGGCGCTGCTGCGCTGGAACCACCCTGAACGCGGGCTCCTCTCGCCCGGCGAGTTTCTGGCGCGCGCCGAGGAGAACGGGCTGATCGTGCCGATCAACGAATGGGTCCTGCGCGAGGCCTGCCGGGAGGCGAAGTCCTGGCATCGGCGCGGGCTCGAGGGGATGCGCATCGCGGTCAATCTGTCGCCGATCCAGTTCCGCCGCCTGAACGTGCCACTGCTGGTGGTCAAGGCGCTCGCCGACACCGGCCTCGACCCGCACTGCCTCGATCTCGAGATCACCGAGAACATCGTGATGAGCGACACCGAGGCGGTGATCGACCATCTCAAGCAGATCCACCGGCTCGGCGTCAGCATCTCGATCGACGATTTCGGCACGGGCTATTCGTCGCTGAACTACGTCAAGAAGTTCCCGGTCGACCGGCTGAAGATCGATCAGTGCTTCGTGCGCAACATGTCGGACGATCCGAGCGACGCGGCGATCGTGCGGGCGATCATCAATCTCGGGCACTCCCTCGAGCTCACGGTCACGGCCGAGGGCGTGGAGACGGAACGGCAGGCGGAGTTCCTGCGCGCGGCCGGCTGCGACGAGGTTCAAGGACATCTCTACGGCCGGGCGATGCCGGCCGAACGGTTCGTCGGCTTCGCCCTCGCGCAGAGCCATCGGCTTCCTCCGGTGAGAGAGAGCCTATGATCTCGAGCGCGCGCATGCCGACGCTGCTGCGTCGCCTCGGGCTCGGTCGGGTCGCGGCCAAGCTCCGGCGTCGGCCGGACAGCGAGCACGAGCTGACCTTCAACCGGCTTCTGCTCTCCTCGGCGATCCTGATCTATCTCCTGATCGCGCGCGAAGGCGGTTCGGTCGCGGCGGCGGCGGCGTTGGACGCGGCGGCGCTGCCCTTCCTCACCTTCGAGCTGATGGCGGCCGGCCTCTTCATCCACATCCTGTGCGTGCCGGGGATCTCGCATCCGCGCCGGATCGTCGGCATCGTCTCGGACATCGGCATCTTCTCCTACGGCCTCCACCTCAGCGGTCAGGCGGGATCGGCGCTGTTCCTGATCTATTTCTGGGCGGTGCTCGGCAACGGCTTCCGCTTCGGCGTGCGATATCTGGCGCTCGCGGCGGCGGCGGCGGTGGTCGGGTTCTCGATCGTGGTGGTGACGACGCCGTTCTGGCAGTCGCAGATCCCGCTCGCCGCCGGCCTCCTCGGCGCGCTGGTGGTGATCCCGGCCTATACCGCCGTGCTGATCCGCAAACTGTCGGAGGCCAAGCGTCAGGCGGAGGAGGCGAGCCGCGCCAAGAGCCTGTTCCTGGCCAGCATCAGCCACGAACTGCGGACCCCGCTCAACGCCATCATCGGGCTGAGCGACCTCCTCGCCGGATCCCATCGGACCGGCGAAGACCGCGAGATGATCGACACGATCGGCCGTTCCGGGCGGTCGCTGCTGACGCTGATCAACGCGCTGCTCGACTTCTCGCGGATCGAGGCCGGCAAGGTCGAGGCGAAGGCCGAAGAGGTCGATCTGGCGCTCGTGTTGCGGCAGGTGCGCGACATCGTCGGCGTCATGGCGCGCAGCAAGGGGCTCCGGGTGGCGCTCCACATCGACGCCCGCGCACCGCGCCGGATCGTCACCGACCGCCGCCATCTCGAGGAGATCCTGATCAATCTCGCCGGCAACGCGGTGAAGTTCACCTCGTCCGGGCTGGTCCTCATCCAGGTCGACGTCGAACCGGGCGAGGACGGGCCGCGCCTCGCCGTCGCCGTCACCGACACCGGCATCGGCATCGCGCCGGAATCGCAGGCGCGGATCTTCGAGAGCTTCACCCAGGCCGACGGCACGATCATCGACCGTTTCGGCGGCACCGGGCTGGGGCTGGCGATCGTCAAGCAACTGGTCGATCTGCACGGCGGCGAGATCGGCGTGGTCAGCACGCCCGGCGCCGGCAGCACCTTCTCGTTCCGTTTCCCGGTCGGCGCGGCGACCACCGCCGCCGAGGCGGTGCCGATGCCGCCGATGGTCCTCTTGTCGCGCCTGGGCGAGCGCGTCGACGGGCTCGACGCCCCCCTCCTCCACGGCCGCGACGTCGCCGAAGCGCGCGCTCACGTCGCCGATCTCGTGCGGGGCGGATCCCGCCGGCCGATCGTGCTGGTCGACGCGGACGACGCGCCGGGCGAACTCGACGCGATCGCCGAGGCGTTGCTCGCCGACGCGACGCCGGACGAGCCCTGCCTCGTCCTCGTGTGCCGCGAGGCGGTCGACGCGTCGCTGGCGGCGCCGCTGCGGCGGCTCTACACCACCGAGATGGATCCGGCGCGCCGGCCGGCGATCGAGACGGTCGCCCTCGTCGCCTCGCTCGGCTGTGACCGCGACGGCGCGGAACGCGCCCCGATCGTCGTCAAGCGCCGCCTGTCGATCCTGGTCGCCGACGACAACAAGTCGAACCAGATGGTGATCGGCAAGATCCTGGAACGGGCCGGGCATCGCGTCGAGACGGTCGGCGACGGCGAGGCCGCGGTCGAGCGCATGCTCGCCGTCGCCTACGATCTCGTTCTGATGGACGTCAACATGCCCGTGATGAACGGCATCGAGGCGACCAAGTTCTATCGCTTCGCCGCCCTCGGCACCCGCGCGGTGCCGATCGTCGCGCTCACCGCGGACGCGACGGCGGAAGCCGAGAGCCGCTGCAAGGAGGCGGGCATGGCCGCCTGCCTGACCAAGCCGATCGAGCCGGCCGAACTGATCGCGGCGATCGAGACCCTGGTCGGCGATGCCGCGCCGCGAAGCCTGCCGGACGACGACGCGACGGAGGCCGCGACCGGGCCGGCCGGGGCCGAAGCCGAGACGACGACGCCGGCGATGGACGACGGCAAGCTCGCCGACCTCGAGGCGCTCGGCGGCAGCGCCTTCGTCGACGAGTTGATCGCGACCTTCACCGACGAGGCGGCTCGCGCGCTCCGCGCGCTCGGCGCGGCGGTGGCGAACGAGGACGTCACCGCCTTCCGCAACCATGCGCATGCCTTGCGCAGCGGCGCGGCCAACGTCGGCGCGCTGCGGGTCTATCGCATGTGCCTCGACTGGCGCGAGATCGACGCGCGCGAACTGGCGGTCGAGGGCGAGCGCCATCTGCGCGACCTCGAGCGGGAATTCTCCGAGGTGCGCGCCGCCATCGCTCAGCGCGACGGGCCGGCGAGCGGATCGGAGGAACGGTCGTCGGACGAGCCGGCAGCGAAGCGCCGCGCCTGAGCGCCGCACAGGCGGTCGATGCGCCGGAGATCGGCGTCCTCGAGCTTCATCGCCGCGTCGACCCAGAGGTCGGTGATCTCGCGCAGCTCCTCGTAGGGCACGGGATGGACTCGGCGGCCGACCTCGCGCAGCGTGCGGTGGATCGCGTGACGCCGGGCGTTGCGGGCGATGTAGTCGCGCACCGCCGCCTCGCCGGTGCCGTCCTCGACGACGAGATCGACGAGGCCCATCTCGTGCAGTTCGGCGGCGGTGTAGATGCGGCCGCTCATGATCATCCGCTCGGCGCGCACCGGGTCGAGGCGCCGCGACAGGAAGCTGTAGGCGCCCATGCCCGGGAAGAGATTGAACAGGATCTCGGGCAGGCCGAACTTGGCGCTCTTCTCGGCGATGATCACGTCGGAGGCCATCGCCGCCTCGAAGCCGCCGCCGAGCGCGTCGCCCTGGACCAGCGAGATCAACAGGATCGGCATGCCGAAACTGATCGACGAGGTGTAGACGAGGTCGATGCAGTCGTAGGCGTAGCGCCTGAGGCCCTCGCGATCGCCACGACGGATGTGGTCGGCGAAGAGGCCGAGATCGCCGCCGAGATTGAAGATGTGCGGCATCCGCGATCCGTTGACGAGCCAGCGGATCGGCGGAGCCTCGAGATTGCGCCGGCACAGCTTCTGGATGTTGCCGCGCAGCTCGCTCAGTTCGGCCAGAAGCGCGGGCGTGTAGCTCGGGGCGCCGCGCGGCTTCATGAAATACCAGAGGATCCGCTCCTCCACGTCCATCCGCACCTCGAGCTCGCGGTAGCTGGCGACCGGGAAGGTGAGCTCGAGCGGCAGGGCTTCGGTGATCGGCTGCCCCCCGGGCGACCGGGAGACGGCGGCGAGGATCCGCGCCCGCGCAGGCGCGCGGACGTCCGTTTCGGAGGGTTTCGTCGAGACCTCGACGTCGGTCGGTTCGAGAGTCGGCAGATCGGTCACGCGCGTCATCCCAACCCAAAAGAGGTGGCTCTGCGGCCATTCTACAAGAAGTCGCGACCTCCGGTAGGTCGGAATTCGGGATAGCCAAGAAAAAATCGATTCCATAGAAATATTAGTTACACTGAAATGGCTTTCCTTGAATTCGGCCAATACTTCCCTTGCGTCATGTCGACGGCGGCGAAGACGAACCCGGGGAACGAGAGAGATCGTCGGAATGGGCCCGTGTCTTCCGGCGCGCCCTCTTCGCTCGAACGAGGCGATCGACGGAGATCGTCGAGGCGATCACTCGGCGCGCCGCGTCCGGGGCGATCGACGGAGCCCGCTTTTTTCAGCGGTGCCGGGATACCGCCGCGAGCGCGCGCGCCGGATCAGATCGGCCAGACGCCCTGCCAGCGCCCGTCGGCGACGAGGGCGGCGGCGGTCTCGCGGATCTCGCGGGCGACCGAGAGGGCGGCCGGCGACATCAGGCTCGGGGCGATCGAATAGAGGTAGTTCCGCCGCGTGATGGTGGCGTCGGCGATCCTGAGGGCCCGCCAGTCCCGGCCGCGCTCGCTCTCCAGTTGAAGCGCCGACATCGGCTTGATGGTCGCGCCCATGCCGTCGAAGACGCAGCTCATGAGGAGCGACAGGGAATCGATCTCCGCGACGATGAGCGGGCTCAGCATGCGCCGATCGAACTCGGCGACGACTCGCCGGCGCAGACCGTGCGAATTGGTCGGCAGGATCAACGGGATCTCGGCGACTTCGGCGATGGTGATCTCGGTCCGGTCGGGCGGCAGATAGGCGCTGCCGGTCGGGAAGAGGACGAACAACTCCTCCTCGAGAAGGGGGATCGAATCGAGTTGCGACGACACGTCGTTGGTGAAGAGGATCGCCAGATCGAGCTGCCCGAGACGCATCATGTGGGCGATGTGCCCACTCATCCCCTCGACGACGTTGAGAAGGATGCCCGGATATTTCTCGCGGATCCGCTTCATCAGCGGAAGGCCGATCGCCAGGACCGTGGTGGCGGGCAGGCCGACCGAGACCATGCCCTGGATCTCGCCCTCCTCCTGGCGGGCGATCGACAGGGCCTGATCGAGCTGGCGCAGCATGAAGCGGGCGTGATGATAGAGCGCGAGACCGTTCTCGGTCGGCGTCACGCCCTTCGAGGAGCGGTTCAGCAAGGGTTTGCCGACCTCGTCCTCGAGCTTGGCGATCTGCTGGCTGAGTGCCGGCTGCGCGACGAAGAGGCAGCGCGAGGCCTTCGACAGGCTGCCGCTCTCGACGATCTGGGCGAAGTAGCGCAGTTGGCGCAGATCCATGACGAGACCCTCGCTCGTGGCGGGCCATATGCCAGCCTTATGACGATCAGTCTCATTCGATATTTTTCCTTATGTCAAATCCCCCCTAAAGAGGAGGCAGAGACAAACAGCCGCCAGGGAGGCGATCGGAATGGCGCAGATGGTCGCGCAGAGCTCGCCGCTCGAGGAAGGTCTCGTCTGCCGACTCCTGATCGGCGGCGTGTGGACCGACGGGGCGAGCACCGTCGAGGTTCCCGACAAGTACCGCCTCCACCCCTTCATGCGGACGCATCTGCCCTCGCGCGAACAGGTGGCGCAAGCGGTCGCGGCGAGCGATGCCGCCTTCCGGGACGACCGGCTCGGCCCCTACGAGCGCGGCGTCATCCTCGACCGGACCGCCGATCTCCTCGAGGCGCGCACCGGCGAACTCGTGGAGCTTCTGACCCGGGAGGCGGGCTTCACCCGCCGCGACGCCGCCGGCGAGATCCAGCGCTGCGTCGTGACCTTCCGCCTCTCCGCCGAGGAGGCGCGCCGCTTCGCCGGAGAACTCGTGCCGCTCGAGGGGGCGGCCGGGCAGAACGGCCGGCTCGGCTTCACGCTCCGGGTGCCGCTCGGCACGATCTGCGCGATCACGCCCTTCAACGCGCCGCTCAACACGGTGGCGCACAAGGTCGGGCCGGCGCTCGCCGCCGGCAACGCGGTGATCGTCAAGCCGTCGCTGCACACGCCGATGAGCGCCTGCGTCATGGCCGAATGCCTGCTCGAGGCGGGCCTGCCGCCGGCGATGATCTCGGTGCTGCACGGTGACGGCGAGGTGGCGCGCTGGCTGCTCGACGAGCCGAGCGTGCGCTTCTTCGCCTTCACGGGGAGCACCGAGGTCGGCCGTCTCATTCAGAATGCCGCCGGGCTGCGCCGCACCCAGATGGAACTGGGCTCGATCGCCCATTGCATCCTCGCCGACGACGCCGACCTCGACGTCGCCCTGCCGAAGGTCGTCAACGCCAGCTATCGCAAGGCAGGACAGGTCTGCACCTCCATCCAGGTGCTTCTCGTGCATCGTTCTCTGGTCGAAGATGTCGAGCGGCGTCTCGCGACGTTGGTCGCGGCACTGCCTCACGGAGATCCGGGGGCCGAGGAGACGGTGGTTGGCCCGGTGATCAGCGAAGAGGCGGCACGACGGATCGAGAGCTGGATCGACGAGGCGGTCCGCGCGGGCGCGCGCCTGCTGGCCGGGGGAGGCCGCGACGGCTCGGTCGTCGCTCCGACCCTGCTCGCCGACGTGGCGCCGGGCACGCCGCTCGGCTGCCGCGAGGTGTTCGGCCCGGTTCTGTGCATCGCGCCCTTCGACCGGCTCGAGGAGGCGATCGACCGGGTCAACGCGACCCCCTACGGGCTCGCGACCGGGCTCTTCACCATGCGCCTCGACG
This sequence comes from Pinisolibacter aquiterrae, assembly GCF_019160155.1. Taxonomy (GTDB): domain Bacteria; phylum Pseudomonadota; class Alphaproteobacteria; order Rhizobiales; family Ancalomicrobiaceae; genus Pinisolibacter; species Pinisolibacter aquiterrae. The sequence goes on along the minus strand of NZ_JAFNIH010000041.1, from coordinate 443,155 downwards.
CCGCCTTCCGCGCGGCCCGCCGGCTCGAGGTCGGCGGCGTGCACATCAACGACACCCCGAGTTCGCGCGTCGATCTCATGCCCTACGGTGGCTCCAAGGACAGCGGCTTCGGCCGCGAGGGTCCGCGCTACGCCGTTCGCGAAATGAGTGAGGAACGCATGATCACCATCATCGCGTGAGGCGGGATGAGTTGGAGACGGACGTCATGAGCAGAATGAAGGGTGGCGAGGTCATCGCCGAGTACCTGGTCGAACAGAAGGTGCCGTTCGTCTTCGGCGTGTGCGGGCACGGCAACGTGGGCATCCTCGATGCGCTCCATGCCGTCCGCGACCGCGTGCGGCTGATCTCGCCGCGCCACGAACAATGCGCCGGCCACATGGCGGACGCCTATTTCCGCGTGAAGCACAGCCCGGTCGCGACGCTCACCTCGACCGGGCCCGGCTCGGCCAACATCGTGATGCCGCTCGTCACCGCGCTGTCGGATTCCTCGGCCTTCCTGGCGATCACCGCCAACGTGCCGACCTCCCAGGCCAATCGTGGGCCGTTCCAGGAACTCTACGCCCACAATCAGGCCGATTTCGCCCAGGTGCTGCGGCCGGTGGTCAAGCGGTCGTTCCAGCCGAGCCGGGTCGAGATGTTGCCGCTCGCCCTGCGTCAGGCCTTCGACACGATGGTGACCGGGCGGCCGGGGCCGGTCAATCTCGACATCCCCTACAACGTCTTCCAGGAAGAGGCCGAGGTCTCGACGCCCGCCCCTTCGCACCGTCACGGCACCCATCGACCGAGTGCCAACGCCGACGATCTCGCCGCCGCGGTCGCCCTGATCGCCAAGGCGAAGCGGCCGGTCTTCTTCGTCGGCCACGGCACCACCCTGTCGGAGGCGGGCCCCGAGATCACCGCGCTCCAGAGCCGCTGGGGCATTCCGGTCATCACCTCGCCGAACGGCATGGGGCTGGTTCCCGCCGACGACCCGCTGACGCTCGGCTTCATCGGCCGCAACGGCGCCTATCCCGCCAATCAGGCCGGCCGTTTCGCCGATCTGGTGATCTGTATCGGCACCCGTTTCGACGACCGTTCGTCGTCGAGCTGGCATCCCGGCTATTCGTGGAACTTCCCCGCGACCGCGCTGCTCCAGGTCGACATCGACCCGGCCGAGCTCGGCCGCAACTATCCCCCGACGCTCGGCATCGTCGCCGACGCCAAGACCTTCGCCGGCCAACTCGCCGAGGCGCTCTCGAAGCGCGCCGACGTCACCGCCGAGCGCTTCGCCGAATGGCGGGCGGAGGTCGCCGGCTGGCGGGCGGAGTGGGAGGCCTACATTCGCCCGAACTTCTCGGCGATCACCACGCCGATCCGGCCGGAATGGGTGGTCGGCGTGCTCCAGGAGGTGCTGCCCGACGACGTGATCCTGTCGCTCGATTCCGGCGTCCACCACAACTGGTTCATGCAGTTCTGGAAGCCGAAGCGGGCGCAGAGCATGCTCAACAGCTGGGGCTATTCGTCGATGGGCTTCGGCGTCTGCGGCGTTCTCGGCGCGCAGCTCGCCGCCCCGAATCGCCCCTGCGTGGCGGTCGTCGGCGACGGCGGCTTCATGATGGCTCCTCATGTCGTCGCGACCGCGGTCGAATACGACCTGCCCTGCATCTGGATCGTCTGGAACAACTTCGCCTGGGGCGCGATCCGCGATCTCCAATACGGGCTCTTCGAGGGCCGTGAGATCGGCACCGCCTTCTACAAGGGCAATCAGGGTCCGGGCGGCGAACGCTACAACCCCGACTTCGCCGCCTGGGCGCGGGCCTGCGGCGCCGACGGCGTCACCGTCACCCGCAGCGAGGACCTCGCCGGCGCGGTCGAGGCCGCGCTGCGCAACCGCCGTCCCTGCGTGATCGATCTGCACGTCGACGCCGACGTGCGCCCGCCATCGACCGGAACCTGGTCGCTGCCGCCGATCCCCTTCAACGAGCCGACCTTCGGCAAGCCGCATCGCATCGACTGAAAACAACGACAAGAACCCGACGGAGGACTACGCCATGATCGGAATCCAGCGTGACAAACGTTCCTTCCTGCGCCTCGTGACCGGCGCCGCCACGATGGCGACGATCGGTTGGGCCTCCGCCGTGGCGGCCGAGGAGACCGGCCCGATCCGCATCGGCCTGATCTATTCCAAGCAGGGCCCCGGCGCGGCGATCGGCGAGTTTCTCCAGCGCGGCAGCGCCCTCGCGGTCGAACAGGCCGGCGGCAAGGTGCTCGGTCGGCCGATCGAACTGGTGTGGCTCGACGAACCCAATCCCCAGGTCTCGCAGCAGAACATGCAGCGCCTGATCGACGAGAACAAGGTCGTCGCGGTGGTCGGCGGCAACTACTCCTCCTCGGCGCTCGCCATGATGAGCGTCGCCAATCGCGAGAAGATCCCGCTGATCCTGACCGGCGCGGCGGCCCGCGAGATCACCGGCAAGGAGTGCAGCCGCTACACGTTCCGCACCCAGGCGACGGTGCCGGTGCAGATCGCCGGCCTGATGCCCTACGTCGCCGAACTCGGCAAGAAGATCTACTTCATCACCCCGTCCTACGCCTTCGGCCAGGACATCCTACGCTCGGCGCGCGGGATGCTGCCGGCGATCGGCGGCACCGAGGCCGGCGTCGACGAGGTGCCGGTCAACACCGCCGACTATTCCTCCTACATCCTCAAGATCCGGCAGGCCAAGCCCGACGCGGTGATCGGCGGTCTCGTCGGCGGCGACTTCTCGAACTTCCTGAAGCAGTGGAACGAGATGGGCATGAAGGGCAAGATCCCCTATGCCGCCGTCGCGGTGACCGACACCGACTTCTGGGACGTCGGCCCGCAGGCCTCGACCGGCATCTTCATCAAGCCCTGGTACTACAACAACCCGAACAACACCCCCGCCGAAAAGAAGATGACCGCGGACTTCGTCGCCAAATACGGCGCGCCGCCGTCGGACAAGGCGTGGTCGGGCTGGATCGGCATGCGGGCGCTGCTGGAATCGATCGAGGCGGCCAAGTCGACCAAGTCGGCGGACATCGTGACGGCGCTCGAGACCTGGAAGAACACGGAAGGCAGCTTCCCGTTCTACTTCCGCTCCTGGGACCATCAGATGGTCCGCCCGGCGGTGATCGTTCAGGTCAAGAGGACCATCACCGACAAGTGGGACTTCTTCGACTTCCTGAAGAACACCTCCGACACCGCCGCCGACACCGAGAAGGCGTTCGGCACCAAGGACGAGATCGGCTGCTCGATGCCGGCGCTCTGAGCCGTCGTCCGCGACGTCCAGATCGAGTGTGGGCGGGGTCCGCGACCGGATCGCTCCCGCCCGCGCTCGACATCCCTCCTGTCGGTGGAACTCGACCATGATCGACATGATCGTATCGCAAATCGCGAACGGACTCGTCCTGGGGTTCGTCTATGTCCTGATCGCCGTCGGCTTGTCGATCACCTTCGGCCTGCTCGGCGTCATCAACTTCGCGCACGGGGCATTCTTCGCCCTCGGCGCCTATTTCGCCTGGCAGTTGTTCCACTGGTTCGGCTGGGCGGCGGTGATCTTCGCGCCGCCGCTGGTCGGACTGGTGGGGATGGCGGTGGAGGCGACGATCGTCCGCCGCCTCTACGGCAAGGAGCCGCTGCTCAGCCTGATCGTCACCTTCGCGCTGGCGCTGCTGATCGAGGCGATCATCCGTTTCACCTGGGGCGCCGACGGCAAACCGTTCAACGCGCCGGCGATCTTCTCCGGCATCGTCGAATTCGGACCGCTGCTCATCACCAAGTACCGGGTGGCCGTGCTCGGGGCGACGATCGCGACGCTCCTGGGTCTGTGGGCCTTCCTCGCCTGGACGCCCTACGGCCGCATCCTGCGGGCGGGCAGCCGCGATCCGGAGATGGTCGAGTTGCTCGGCATCAACCTGCCGCGCGTGCTGACCGCCGCCTTCGGTCTCGGTTGCGCGCTGGCGGCGACGGCGGGCGTGCTGGCGGCGCCCTTGTGGGCGGTGTCGCCGTCGATGTCGGCCAACGCCGTGATGCCCGCCTTCGTGGTGGTGGCGATCGGCGGTCTCGGCTCGTTCCGCGGCGCGGTCGTCGCCGGTCTCGCGGTCGGCGTGGTGATCTCGTTGACCATCCAGTTCAAACCCGAGGCGGCCGCCGCCTCCATGTACGTGCTGATGTTCGCAATCATGTTGCTGCGTCCGCGCGGCCTGTTCGGCGAGCGCTGGGAGCGTTTCGAATGACGACCCTCTCTACGAAGATCAAACGCCTGTGGTCCCACCCGATCGTGGTCGCCACGGTGGTGCTCGTCGCCGCCTCGAGCGTGGCGCTCGCCATCGGCATGCCGATCCAACGGGTCACGCAGATCGCGATCTACGCGCTCTACGGCGCCGGGGTGAACTTCCTGATCGGCTATCTCGGCCTCGTGCCCTTCGGCGCGTCCTTCTTCTTCGGCTGCGCCAGCTATGCGGTCGCGATCCTCGGCGGCATGGTCTCCGGCGGCAACGAGATCGTCTCGGTGGTGATCGCCACCGTCTTCTCGGTGTTCCTGGCGCTCGTCGTCGGCGCGGTGATCCTGCGCCGACGTGGCCTCTATTTCTCGCTGCTGACGCTCGCCTGCTCGCAGATCGCCTTCGAGATCGCCTTCAAATGGACGGCGGTGACCGGCGGCGAGAACGGTCTGCAGAACGTCGAGCGGCCGCTGTTTCCGTCGGCGGCGGCGTTCCACGTCTTCACGCTGGTCGTCGTCTTCGCGGTTCTGTGGGGTCTGTGGCGGGTCGCTCATGCGCCGCTCGGGCGGGTCATGCAGGCGCTGCGCGACAACGAACAGCGCGTGGCGAGCCTCGGTTACGACACCTATCGCACCAAGCTGGTCGCGGTGATGATCGCCGGTGGCGCGATCGGCGTGGCGGGCGGGCTGATGAGCCTGCTCCTCCAGGGCGTCTATGCCAACAATCTCAATTGGGAACATGCCGGCGACCCCGTCTTGATGGCCGCGCTCGGCGGCGTCCATCATTTCCTCGGCCCGCTCTGGGGCGCGATGATCTTCATCGTGCTCGAGGACCGGCTGAGCGCGGTGACCGAGAACTGGTGGCTGTTCTTCGCGCCGATCATCATCGCCTTCGCGCTGCTCTCCCACGAAGGCGTCCAAGGCCTCTTCCAGCGCCTGATCGGCCGCGACCGGCGGACCCTGACCCGCTGGGGCATTCCCGCGCGTCCCGCCGCGATCCCGGCCCACGTGACGGCGGCGCAGGACGAGGCCGGCGATCCGAGCCGGCCGATCCTCTCGATCCGCAATCTCTCCAAGAGCTTCGGTTCGATCGTCACCCAGAGCGACATTTCGCTCGAGGTCGGACGGACCGGGCTGCACAGCCTGATCGGCCCGAACGGCGCCGGCAAGACGACCTTCTTCAATCTGCTGACGGGCGTGCTGCGCCCGGATGCCGGCACGATCGAGTTCGAGGGACGCTCGATCGTCGATCTCCCGCCCCACCGCCGCGCCCGTCTCGGCATGGCCCGCTCGTTCCAGATCCTCAGCGTCTTCCCCAATCTCACCGCCTTCGAGAACGCCCGCATCGCGGTTCAGGCGGCGGATCGCCGGTGGTTCGGCCTGTGGCACGACGCCCATGCCGACGAGGCGGCGAACCTGCGGGTGTGGTCGCTGCTCGACGCCGTCGGCCTCGCCGATCGCGCCGGCGAGATCTGCTCGGCGCTCTCCCACGGCGAGAAGCGTCTGCTCGAGATCGCGGTGTCGCTGGCGACGCGGGCGAAGCTCCTGTTGCTCGACGAGCCGCTGGCGGGTCTCGCCGAGAGCGATCGCAAGATCGTCGGCGACCTCATCTCGCGGCTGGCGCGGACCCATTCGGTGTTCCTGATCGAACACGACATCGACCGGGTGCTCGCCATGTCGGACCGCATCACCGTGCTGCATCAGGGACGGCTGATCGCCGACGGCAAACCCGCCGAGGTCGCCCGCAACCCGGAGGTCGTCTCGGCCTATCTCGGCACCGCCCACGGCGCGGCGCCGGTCGCGCCGGCCGAACGCATTCGTCTCGCCACGCCGCGCGAGCGGCCGGTCGGCGCACCGTTGCTCGAGATCTCCGGTGTCGGCGCCGGCTACGGCGGCGGTACGGTGCTGGACGGGCTCGACCTCGTCGTCCACTCCGGCGAAGTGGTCGCGCTCCTCGGGCGCAACGGCGTCGGCAAGACGACGGCGCTGCGCACCATCACCGGCGTGCTGCCGGCGGCGACCGGGCGGATCACCTTCGACGGCGTCGACATCACCCGCCTGCGTCCCGACGCGATCAACCGGCTCGGCATCTCGCTGGTGCCGGAAGGACGGCGGCTCTTCCCGAACCTCACGGTGATGGAGAACCTGAAGCTCGCGTCGCGTCCCGGCGGGGCGACGCTCGAGGAGATCTACGATCTCTTCCCGCGCGTCTCCCAGCGCCTGCGTTCGCTCGGCGAGCATCTCTCGGGCGGCGAGCGGCAGATGGTGGCGATCGCCCGCGCGTTGGTGGTGCCGAGCCGGCTGATCCTGCTCGACGAACCCTTCGAGGGTCTCGCCCCGGCCGTCGTGCAGGAGGTGCGGACGGCGGTCGCCAAGCTCACCACGCGCGCCAGTCTGGTGATCGTCGAGCATCACGCCGAGAGCGTGCTGGCCATGGCCGACCGCGCCTATGTGCTGGTCAACGGCCGCGTCGCCTACGGCGGCGGCGCCTGCGAACTCGCCGCCGATCAGGCCCTGCAGGAACGTCTTCTCGGCATCGTCCATGCCGCCGACGAGCCGGCCCGCACGAGGAGCGCCTGATCATGCGCGAGATCGCCGTCAACACCTACGGCTGGATCTGGTCGACGCCGATCCTCGACTGTCTGCGGCGTCTGACCGAACTCGGACACCGCCGTTTCGAGGCGATGATCCATCCGCCCCACCTGCCGCTCGACGGGCTTTCGCCTGCGGCCCGGCGCGAGCTGCGGTCGGTGGTCGAGGCGGCGGGCGCGACGATCACCTCGGTCAACATGCCGAGCCTCGACCACAATCTGGCGAGCCCGCTCGACGGGGTGCGCGCCGCCTCGGTCGCCATGTTCGACCGGGCGATCGGCCTCGCCGCCGACCTCGGCGCGCCCTGGGTCGTCGTCGTGCCCGGGCGGATGAACCCGCTGTTCCCGCCGCCGGTCGACCTCCGTACCGGCTGGATGACGGCGAGCCTCGAGGCGCTGCTGCCGCTCGCCGAGGCGCGCGGCGTCGGGCTCGCGATCGAGAACGTGCCCTTCGCGGCCTTTCCCGACGCGGCCTCGCTCGAGGCCTTCGTGCGCGGCTTCGCCTCGCCGCGGGTCGGCGTCTGCTGGGATGCGGCCAACGCCCATTTCATCGGCGAGGATCTCGTCGCCGAGACGGCGCGTCTCGCCGATCTCCTGCGGGTCGTCCATCTCTCCGACACGACGCGGCGGGTGTGGCGGCACGACCGGCTCGGGCTCGGCGACGTGCCGGTCGCCGATTTCGTCGGCGCGGTCGCGGCGGCCGGCTTCGACGGCCCGTTGACGCTCGAGATCATCGACCCCGATCCCGAAACCGCGATCGCCGACAGCCTCCGCGCCCTGCGATCGCTCGGATTTGCCCCCTCGACGGCGGAGACGGCCGCATGAGCACGATCCTCGTCACCGGCGCCGCCGGCCTCCTCGGGCGTCACGTCGTCCGCGATCTCCTCGCCCACGGCCATGCCGTGCGCGGCCTCGACCGGCGCTCCGCCGAGGAGGCGATCGACTGGTACGTCGGCGACGTCACCGACCCCGATCTCGTCGCGACCGCCGTCGCCGGCGTCGACGCGGTGTTCCACATCGCCGCCGTGCCGAACATCTGGTCCGGCGACGGACGTGCGATCATGCGCGTCAACCTGCTCGGCACCCACATCGTGTTCGAGGCGGCGGAGGCGGCGGGCGTCGGGCGGATGGTGTTCTGCTCGAGCGATTCCGTCGCCGGCTACACCGTGCGCGAGGGGCGGATGCTGCCGCCGCGCTACGCGCCGGTCGATCTCGACCACCCGCTGATGGCGACCGACCCCTATGCGGTCTCCAAGGTGATGGGCGAGGATCTGGCGCAGGCCTGGGCGCTGCGCGGTCAGTCGGTGGTGGCGCTCCGGACGGTCTTCGTCGCCTATCCGGAGATGGCCGGCGAGATCGTCGCCCGGGCGAAGGACCCCGAGGGCTATCGCGGTCCGATGGTCGGCGGCCCCTCGGTCGCCGGCGGCGGCCCGCTCCACCACCACATCGATCCGCGCGATCTCGCCCGCGCCTTCCGCCTCGCCCTCGAACTCGACATGGCGCCGGGCGACTTCGAGCGCTTCTACCTCTCGGCCCGGGTGACGCTCTCGCCCGAACCGACGCTCGACCGGCTGCGGCGTCTGCATGGCGACGCGGTCGAGATCCGCGCGCCGGAGATCTGGGCGGAGAACCCGTTCGCCCCCCTCTACGACCTCACCCCGGCCGCGACGCGCCTTGGTTTCGTCGCCGAATACGATCAACGGCACCTGCTCGCAGGTCTGCCCGGCTTTCCCTCAGGAGACTGACGATGACCCTCATATCCCCTCCGATCGACGCCTTCGCCGACGCGGCGGAGAAGAAATACGCCGCGACCCGCAATCTCGGCGAGCTGATGTGGATCCAGTATCCGGGCCATTTCAATCAGGCCCTGTCGAAGGCGATCGTGACGCCGGCGACCGTCGGCAGCCGCTTCTTCGACCACCGCATCTCCTCCTACGAGCCGGGCGCCCATGTCGAGGCGCACGTGCACGCGGTCCAGGAGCAGATCTATCACGTGCTCTCCGGCCAGGGCCTCCTGATCGTCGACGGCGAGCGCCGGCTGGTGCGCGCCGACGACGTCACCTTCATCCCGCCCGGCGTGGCGCACGAGTTCCACTGCACCGGCAACGATCCGCTGGTGTTCCTGGTGATCACCAGCCCGCCGACCGACGAAGAACCGCAACCCCGGTGAGGCTCGACATGCCCAAGAAGATCCTGGTCACCGGCGCCTGCGGCTGGCTCGGCCGCGCCATCGTCGAGGCGCTGCTGGCGCGCGGCGACACGGTCGTGGCGGTCGATCTCGTCGTGCCGCCGGCCGTGGCCGCGCGGGCGGCGGGCGAGCCGCGACTGATCCCCGAAATCGCCGATCTCGGCGAATGGCCGCGCGTGCTGCGGCTCTTCGAGACCCATGCGCCCGACGCGGTGATCCATGCCGCCGCGATCGTCGGCGTGGTGCAGGCGGCGGACGTTCCGCTGGCGGCGCTGCGGGTCAACGTCGAGGGGTCGATCAACCTCTTCGAGGCGATGCGGTCGACCGGCGTGAAGCGCGTGATCCACGTCTCCACGGAGGAGACCTACGGCGACTTCCTCGCTCCGGTCATCGACGAGGATCACCCGCAGAAGCCGCTCAGCGTCTACGGCCTGACCAAGCTCGCGGCCGAGCACTACGGGCGGGTCTATTCCCGCAACCACGGGCTCGAATGCATCAACGTGCGCACCTGCTGGGTCTACGGACCCCATCTGCCGCGCCTGCGCATGCCGCGCACCTTCATCGAGGCGGCGCTCGCCGGGGCGGCACTGCATGAGCCGACCGGCGGCGATTTCGCGGTCGATCAGGTCTACATCGCCGACACCGTCGCCGGCGTGCTGCTGGCGCTCGACAAGGCCGAGCACCGTTTCGACACCTACAACGTCGCGACCGGCGTCGCCCCGACGCTGCGCGACACCGCCGAGGCGGTCGTTCGCGCCATCCCCGGCGCGCGGATCACCGTCGGCACCGAGGGTCCGCACCGTCTCGGCGGGGCGATCCTCAGCGCCGTCAAGGGCGCGCTCGACATCCGCCGCGCCGAGACCGAACTCGGCTATCGCCCCCGTTACGACCTGCAGGCCGGCATCGAGGCGACGATCGCGGCGACCCGCGCCGGTCCGTCGTGATCCCCGCCGTCCCCCGACGAGACGGGGCGAGGCTCCCCCCACTCGCCCCACTGCGAACGAACGCCCCCGTACATCCGACACATCGTCGAGGATCCCCACATGACGCCCCCCTCCCCTCTCGTCCTCGTCTTCGGCGGCTCGCGCGGCATCGGCGCGGCCTGCGTCGACGCCTTCGCCGCCGCCGGCTGGCAGGTCGGCTTCACCACCACGGGAACGCCGAGCCCCAGGGCCGAGGCCCGCGCCTATCAGGTCGACATCCGCGACGCCGCCGCCGTGGCGGGCGTCTTCGCGAAGGCCGAGGCCGATTTCGGCACGGCGCCGCAGGCGGTGATCGCCAACGCCGGCATCAACGTGCCGGCGAAGCCGGTCGGCGCCTTCGATCCGGAGGATTTCCGCCTCCTGATGGAGGTCAACGTGTTCGGCGCCTTCAACGTTCTCGCCGAGGCCGCGCGGCGGGTCCGCGACGGCGGCGCGATCGTCGCGGTGACGACCTCGCTGGTGCGCCATGCCGTGCCCGGCACCGGCCCCTATGCCGCGACCAAGGGCGCGGTCGAGTGCCTCGTGCGGTCGATGTCGAAGGAGCTCGCCGGCCGTGGCGTCCGCGTCAACGCGGTCGCGCCGGGGCCGGTCGAGACCGACCTCTTCAACGCCGGCAAGACCGAGGAGGCCAAGCAGCGCAGCGCCGCGATGAGCCCGCTCGGGCGGATCGGACGGCCGGAGGAGATCGCCGAGGTGGTCCGCTTCCTCGCCTCCGACGCCGCCTCCTGGATCGACGGTCAGATCGTGCAACCGAACGGCGGGCTGGCATGAACGCGACGGCGCCGGCAGCGGCCGAGGAGATCTGGGACGTCGTCGTCGTCGGGGCCGGCGCGGGTGGGCTCACCGCCGCCTGCGCCGCCGCCGCCGAGGGCCGTTCCGTGCTGCTCCTCGAACAGGGCGAGGTCGTCGGGGGCACCACCGCGATCTCCGGCGGCATGGTCTGGCTGCCCGCCAACCACAAGACGGCGGAAGCGGGCCGGCCCGACACGATCGAGGCGGCGCGGACCTATCTCGCCGCGACCGTTCCCGGCACCGATCGCCGCCGGCTCGAGACCTTCCTCGCTCACGCCGACGAGGCGCTGCGCTGGCTCGAGGCGCGGACCTCGCTGCGTCTGAAGCCGGTGCTCACCTATCCCGACTACCAGCCCGATCTCCCCGGCGCGACGCTCGGCGGCCGGGTGCTGGAGCCGGTCGCCTTCGACGCGCGCGTCCTCGGCGCGAATTTCGCCCTGGTGCGCGATCCCCTGCCCGAATTCACCCTGTTCGGCGGCATGATGATCTGTCGGCAGGACATTCCCCATCTGCGCCGCGCCAAGCGCTCGCTGCGCTCGGCGTTCCACACCGCGCGGCTCCTGCTGCGCCACGCCCACGAGCGTCTGTCGGCGCGACGCGGCACCACGCTCCATCTCGGCAACGCGCTGGTGGCGCGGCTCCTGAAGTCGGCGCTCGATCTCGGCGTGACGATCCGCACCGGGGTCACCGTCGCCGGGCTCGGCCGCGACGCGAACGGGCGGGTCGACCGGGTCGAGACGCGGTCGGCCACGGGGACGCGGGTGATCGGCGCGCGCGGCGGGGTCGTCCTCGCGACCGGCGGGATCTCGCACGACCGCGACCTCCGCCGCCGCTACGTGCCCGCCGCCGCCGGCGACCTGACCGCGACCGTCGCGCCGGGCACGGCGCCGCGCGGGGCGCGTCTGGCGACCGAGGTCGGCGCGGCCCTGTCGGCGCCGACCGAGGCGGGGGCCTTCTGGGTGCCGGCCTCGACCTTCACGCGCGCCGACGGCAGCGCCGGGGTCTTCCCGCACACGGTCACCGACCGCGCCAAGCCGGGCCTGATCGCGATCGACGCCGACGGCCGGCGCTTCGTCAACGAGGCGGTCTCCTACCACGCCTTCGTCCGCGCCCAGCTCGCCCGGGCCGATCGGGCGGTGCCGGCGTGGCTGATCTGCGACGCGGCCTTCCTGTGGACCTACGGGCTCGGCAAGATCCGCCCCTTCACCCGGCGGCTCGAGGCGGAGGTCGCGAGCGGCTATCTGAAGCGCGCGGACAGCGTCGAGGCCCTGGCGCGCGAGCTCGGCGTGCCCGGTCCGGCACTCGCCGAGACGATCGCCACCTTCGGCCATCATGCCGCCCACGGCGAGGATCCCGCCTTCGGGCGCGGCGGCGACGCCTATCAGCGCTCGCTCGGCGACGCCGACCACCGCCCCAACCCCTGCGTGGCGCCGATCGCCACGCCGCCCTTCTACGCGGTCGCGGTGCGGCCGGCCGATCTCGGCATGTCCTCGGGGCTCGCGACCGACGAGAGCGCCCGGGTGCTGTCAACCGACGGCGCGCCGATCCCCGGCCTCTTCGCCTGCGGCAACGACATGGCCTCGATCATGGAGGGCTCCTATCCCGGCCCCGGGATCACGCTCGGACCGGCGCTGGTGTTCGGCTGGTTCGCCGGACGCGGCGCGGCGGCGGGCGCGGCGTGATGCGGGCCGATTTCCAGAGCCGTCCGCTCGCGCGCCGGCGACCCACCACGAGGGATCGTTCATGACTTCGACCGGAGAACCCGACGTTCTGGTCATCGGCGGCGGCAACGCCGCGCTCTGCGCCGCGCTGACGGCGCGCGAGGCCGGCGCATCGGTGCTGCTGCTCGAGGCGGCGCCGCGCGCCTGGCGCGGCGGCAATTCGATGCACGTGCGCAATTTGAGATGCATGCACGATGCACCTCAAGACGTTCTGATCGAAGCCTATGGCGAGGAGGAATATTGGCGCGACCTGGAGAAGGTCACCGCCGGCCGTACCGACGAGGCGCTGGCGCGCCTCGTCATCCGCCATTCCTCGCGCTGCCGCACCTGGATGCGTGCGCACGGCGTCCGGTTCCAACCGCCGCTCTCCGGGGCGCTCCACGTCGCCCGCACCAACGCCTTCATCATGGGCGGCGGCAAGGCGCTGGTGAACGCCTATTACCGCAGCGCCGCCGCGCTCGGCGTCGAGATCCGCTACGAGACGCCGGTGGAGCGGCTGGAACTCGACGGCGGCCGGTTCCGGGCGGCGATCACCGCCTCGGGCGAGCGGATCGCGGCGAAGACCTGCGTCCTCGCCTGCGGCGGGTTCGAATCCAATCTCGAATGGCAGCGCGAGGCCTGGGGCCGCAACGCGCGCGGCGAATGGCCGGCGGAGAACTTCCTGATCCGCGGCACCCGCTTCAATCAGGGAACGCTGCTGAAGTTCATGATCGACGCCGGCGTCGACGCCGTCGGCGATCCGACCCAAGCCCATTGTGTCGCGATCGACGCGCGCGCGCCCCTCTACGACGGCGGCATCTGCACCCGCATCGACTGCGTCTCGCTGGGCGTCGTGGTCAATCGCGAGGGTGCGCGCTTCTACGACGAGGGCGAGGACTTCTGGCCGAAGCGCTATGCCATCTGGGGGCGGCTGGTCGCCGGCCAGCCCGGCCAGATCGCGTGGTCGATCATCGACCGCAAGGCGGTCGGCCGCTTCATGCCGCCGGTCTTTCCGGGCACCCGTGCCGACACGCTCGAGGGGCTCGCCGTCGCGCTCGGCCTCGACGCTAGCGCCTTCACCGCGACGATCGGCGCCTACAACGCCGCCTGCCGGCCCGGCACCTTCGACCACACCACGCTCGACGACTGCCGCACCGAGGGGCTCGCGCCGGCCAAGACCCATTGGGCGCTGCCGATCGATCAGCCGCCCTTCTTCGCCTACCCGCTCCGGCCCGGCATCACCTTCACCTATCTCGGCCTGAAGACCGACGAGACCGCCGCCGTGCGCTTCGCCGATCGGCCGAGCGACAACCTGTTCGTCGCCGGCGAGATGATGGCCGGCAACGTGCTCGGCCAGGGCTACACCGCCGGCATCGGCATGAGCATCGGTACCGCCTTCGGGCGCATCGCCGGGGCCTCGGCGGCGCGGGCGGTCGGGCGTCGTCATGCGGAATTCGAAGAGGAGCTCGCCCTTGCCGTCGCCCACTGATCCGATCGCCGAGGCCGCCGCCGCCCCGTTCCTGACGGCGAGCGAGAGCGAGGTCGCCCGCGTCCTGCAGATCTGCAACGCCTGCCGCTACTGCGAGGGCTATTGCGCCGTCTTTCCGGCGATGACCCGCCATCTCGCCTTCGACAAGGCGGAGATCCATCACCTCGCCAATCTCTGCCACAACTGCGGCGCCTGTCTGCACGCGTGCCAATATGCGCCGCCGCACGATTTCGGCGTCAACGTGCCGCGCGCCATGGCCGAGGTGCGGGTCGCGACCTATCGCGACTATGCCTGGCCGCCCGCCTTCGGCCGGCTCTACGCGCGCGCCGGCCTCACCGTCGCGCTGGCCTTGGCGGGTGGGCTCGCGCTCTTCCTGCTGCTCGTCCTGGCGATCGGCGGCGGCTTCACCCACGAAGGCGGCGACGGGAACTTCTACGCGGTCTTCCCACACGATTTTCTCGCGAGCTTCTTCGGCGTGGTCTTCCTCGCCGCGGTGTTCGCGCTGGCGATGGGCGTCGGCCGGTTCTGGCGGCGGGTCTCGCCGAGCGTCGGGGCGGAAGCCGACGATCGCTCGGCGATCGCCCGCGCGCGCGGACCCGCCGTCGTGGAGGCCGTCACCGACGTCGCGACGCTGCGCCATCTCGGCGGCGGCCACGGCGAGGGCTGCAACGAGGAGGACGACCGCTTCACCCCGGCGCGGCGCTATTTCCACCACCTGACCGCCTACGGCTTCCTTCTGTGTCTGGCGTCGACGTCGGTCGCCACGCTCTATCACTACCTCCTCGGTCTCGAGGCGCCCTATGCCTGGACCAGCCTGCCGGTGATCCTCGGCACGCTCGGGGGAATCGGTCTCGTCATCGGGCCAGCGGGGCTCCTGTGGCTCAACCTGCGGCGCGATCCGGCGCAGGGCGATCCCGCGCAACGGCCGATGGATCGCGGCTTCATCGCGCTGCTCCTGGCGGTGAGCCTGACCGGGCTGGCGCTGCTCGTCCTGCGCGAGACACGGGCGATGCCGGTGTGGCTCGCGCTTCACCTCGGCGCGGTGACGGCGCTGTTCCTGACGATGCCCTACGGCAAGTTCGCGCACGGGTTCTTCCGGGCCGCCGCGCTTCTCAAACACACGATCGAAAAGCGTCTGCCGAACCGGCTCGACCTCGGCGGCGATTGAAGCTCCACGGAAGGATCAGCCCATGTCGTTCGCAACCCTCCTCGTCCATCTCGACTCCGGCCCGCGTCGTGCGAACCGCATCGATCTCGCGGTCGCCCTCGCCACCCGGTTCGGCGCCCGTCTCACCGGCGTCTTCGCCGAGACCGCGCCGGCCCATCGCGTCGGCGTCGTCGCCACTTGGCCGAGCCGCGAGCATCTCGACGCGGTCGAGGCGGCGGCGACCGACTTCGCCCGGCGCGCCGCGCCCCTCGGCGATGCCGCCCGTTTCGTCGATCTCGATCGCGGGAGCGAGCACGAGATCCTGGCGCGGGCGACCGATCTCGCCCGGCATTTCGATCTCGTCGTGCTGGGCGGGCCGGAGAAGGGCGGTCGCGTGCCGGCCGATCTCTGCGAGCGAATCCTGCGCGAGAGCGGCCGGCCGGTGTTGCTGGTGCCGCCGGTCGGGGCGCCGCGCGAGGTCGGACGGCGTCCGCTCTTCGCCTGGCATCCGGCGCCGAGCGCGGCACGGGCGCTCTCCGACGCGCTGCCCCTGATCGCTTCCGACGCCGAGGCCTCGGTGGTGCACGTCGCGCGCCCGCGCGAGGAGACCTCCGGCTTCGAGCCGCTGGTGCTCGAGCGTCTCGCCGCCCACGGCATCGCCGGGCGGTCGCGGACGGTGATGGTCGAGGAGGTCCGGCTGATGGACACGCTCCTCAACGAGGCCGCCGATCATGCCGCCGACCTCCTGGTGGTCGGCGCCTTCGATCACATCGGCTCGTCCTTCTCCGGCGCGGGCGCCGGAACGCGCTACCTGTTGCAGCACGCGACCCTGCCGCTGCTCCTGTCGCACTGATGCCGGGCGCGGAAAGGTCCGACCCGGTCCGGGCCCACCTTCGCCCACGACGTTTCGAAGAGATCGAAACCTCGTGGGCGCGGCACGGCGTCAGACGGAGCGGATCATGCCGCCGTCGCAGCGGATCTTCGCGCCGGTGACATAGGCGGCGGGCTCGCCGGCGAGGAAGGTCACCACGTCGGCGAATTCCTGCGGCCGGCCGTAGCGACCCATCGGGATCGTGGCGCGCGAGGCGGCGGCGATCTCGTCGCGGCTCTTGCCCTGGCGGCTCGCCGCGAGATCGTCGAGCTGGTCGACGCGGTCGGTGTGGATGCGGCCGGGCAGCACGCAGTTGACGGTGACCCCGTCGGCGGCGATCTCGCCGGCGAGCGTCTTGGCCCAGCCGACCACGGAGGCGCGGATGGCGTTCGACAGGCCGAGATTGGGGATCGGCTGATCGACACCCGAGGAGACGACGGCGATCACCCGGCCGAAGCCGCGCGACCGCATCGGCGGCAGCAGGCGTCCGGTCAGATGGAAGACGTGCGCGGCCATGGTCTGGAACTGCGCCGCCCAGACCTCGGGCGCGACGGCGGCGATCGGTCCGGCCGGGGGGCCGCCGGAATTGGCGACGACGACGTCGACGCCGCCGTCGGCGAGCAGCATGTCGGCGAGGGCGTCGACCGAGGCGCGGTCCGCGAGATCGAGCACGACCGGGCGGATGCGCGCGGCGATCTCCGGCGGAAGCTCGGCGACATGGGCCGCCGTCGTCTCGAGCGAGCGGGCGGCGGCGAAGACGGTCGCGCCCTCGCGGGCGAGCGAGGCGGCGATGGCGGCGCCGAGGCCGCGGCTGGCGCCCATCACCAGGGCGCGGCGGGAGGACAGTCCGAGATCCATCAGGCGATCTCCTCGAGGCGGGTGGTCTGACGGGCGAGGAGGCGTTCCACCTCGGCGACGTCGGCGGGGGTGAGTTTGGTGCCCGGCGCGCGCAGGGCGGCGGAGGCGATGGCGCCGCGCTTCGCCAGTACGTATTTGCGGACGGCGAGGCCGAGGCCGGGCTGTTGCTCGTAACGGGCGAGCGGCAGATAGGCGTCGAAGACGTCGTGGGCGCGCTCGACGTCGCCACGCGCATGGGCGGCGACCACCTCGACCATCATCTCCGGGAAGGCGAAGCCGGTCATGGCGCCGTCGGCGCCGCGCGCCATCTCGAAATCGAGGAAGAGCCCACCGTTGCCGGTGAGGATCGAGATGTGGCGCATGGTGCCCTCGGCCTCGTAGGCGCGCAGCGCCGAGATCTTGGCGAGACCCGGCCAATCCTCGTGCTTGAGCATGACGCAGTTGGGGTTCGCCTCGACGACGCGGCGGATCACCGAGGGCGGGATCTGCACGCCGGTCGACAGCGGGTAGTCCTGGAGGACGAAGGGCGTCGCCGCGCCGACGGTCGCGGCGGCGCCGGCGTACCAGCCGGCGATCTGATCGTCGGAGCGCAGCGAGGCGACCGGCGCGATCATCACGCCGGCGGCGCCCATGTCCATCACGCGGGCGGAGAGCTCGCCCATCGCCGCGAAACCGGGCGCGGAGACGCCGACGACGACGGGCACGCGGCCGGCGACGCGCTTCAGGAAGCGCTCGGTGACGGCGGCGCTCTCGGCGGCGGTCAGCTTCGGCGCCTCGCCCATCATGCCGAGCACGGTGAGGCCGGTCACGCCGCGCTCGAGATAGAAGTCGGTCAGACGGTCGATGCCGTCGAGATCGAGACGGCCGTCGTCGTGAAACGGCGTCACGGCGATGACGAAGACGCCGCGGGCGCTCGCATCCAGGGTCATTCGAATTTCCTCCAGCGGTGTTCACCGATCGGTGTCGGCGAAACTCATGGCATTGGTCGGATGATAGCCGACGGTGACGGCACTGCCCGGCGCGAGACGCGCGACCGGGTCGTCGTTTCCGGTGAGCGCGGTCAGTTCGCGACCGGCGACGGTCGCGGTGACACGATAGCCGGTCCCGGTGAAGACCGCCGCGCCGAGCACCCCGTCGAGGCGAATTTCCGCCGCCTCGGCGCGGACGCCGACGAGGGTCTTCTCCGGCCTCAGCCCGATCTCGCCCGGGCCCGACGGCGCCGGCAGGAAGTTGCACTCGCCGAGGAAGCTCGCGACGAAACGGTTCGCCGGGCGAAACCAGAGATCCTCCGGCGCGCCGACCTGGACGATGCGTCCCCGGTCCATCAGCGCGATCGTGTCGGAGAGGAACAGCGCCTCCTCCTGATCGTGGGTGACGTAGACGGTGGTGGCGCCGATGCGGCGATGGAGCGCGCGGAGTTGAATCTGGATCGACTGGCGCAGGTTCTTGTCGAGGGCGCCGAGGGGTTCGTCCATCAGCAGGATGTCCGGCTCGATCACCAGCGCGCGGGCGAGGGCGACGCGCTGCTGCTGGCCGCCGGAGAGTTCGCGCGGCAGGCGGCCGCCGTGGGCGTCGAGGCCGACGAGGGCGAGCGCCGCCTCGACCCGCGCGGCGATTTCGGCGCGGCCGACGCGGCGCATCTCGAGGCCGAAGGCGACGTTGCGGTGGACCGTCAGATGCGGGAACAGGGCGTAGTTCTGGAAGACCATGCCGATGTTGCGCTTGGCGACCGGCACCGGGCCGATGTCGCGACCGTCGACGCGGATCTCGCCGGCGTCGGCGGTCTCGAAACCGGCGAGCGCCTTGAGCAGCGTCGTCTTGCCGGAGCCGGAGGCGCCGAGCAGCGTGCAGAAGGAGCCGGGGGCGATGTCGAGATCGATCCCGTCGAGGGCGGCGACGACCCCGCCGTAGATCTTGCGCAGGCCGCGGACCGCGACCGGCTTGCCGAGGGGCAGCGGGCTCATGAGCGTTTCCTCGTGAGGACGAGATCGAGGGCGAGGACGAGGACGGTGACCAGGATGATGAGACCGGCGGCGGCGATGATCGTCGGGTCGATCTCGTGGGCGACGCCCTCGTACATCAGCTTCGGGAGGGTGCGGGTGCGGATGTTGGTGAGGAACAGCGCCAGGATCACATCGTCGAAGGAGGTGATGAAGGCGAAGACCGCGCCGGCGAGAATGCCGGGCAGGATCACCGGCACCAGGATGCGCCGGGCCATGGTGCCCCAGGGCGCGCCGAGGCCGATGGCGGCGAGTTCGAGGTTCGGGTCGAAGGTCTTCAGCGCCGCCCGCACGGTGATGAAGACATAGGGCGCGGCGAGGACCGTGTGGCCGATCGCGAGCCCCCAGATCGAGGCGACGAGGCCGACGGGGGCGAAGAGATAATAGAGGCCGACGGCGAGGATGATCACCGGAGCGATCATCGGCAGGACGAAGACGGTCTCGAGCACCCGCCGCCAGCGCGGTCCGATCCGGTCGAGGCCGATCGCCGCCGCCGTGCCGAGCACCACCGCGCCGGCCACCGTCACCGCCGCCACCTCGAGCGAGCGGACGAGCGCGCCGACCCATTTCGAATTCTCGAAGAAGCTCACGTACCATTTGAACGAGAGATCGGTCGGCGGGAAGGCGAGGAAGGGCGAGGAGCCGAGGCTCATCGGGAAGACCACCAGGATCGGCGCGATCAGGAAGACGGCGACGGCGAACCCCATGACGGCGCCGAAGAGACCGCCGGCGGTGCGGCCGCGCGAGGTCAGCCGGAAGGGCTCGCCCGACTTGGTGCCACCCCCGCCGGCGAAGAGTCGGTCGAGCCCGAAGACCCGCTGGAACAGCACGAAGAGGACCAGCGTCGCCCCGAGCAGCACCGTGGAGAGGGCGGCGGCGAAGCCCCAGTCGAGTTGGCGGCCGACGTTGTCGGCGATCATCTGCGAGATCATCGTCTGGGCCGGGCCGCCCATCAGCGCCGGGGTGATGTAGAAGCCGAGGGCGTTCATGAAGACGATGGTGGCGCCGGCGACGGCGCCGGGCGCGGTCAGCGGCACGACGATGCGGAAGAACACCGTCGCCGGCCGGGCGCCGAGCCCCTCCGCCGCCTGGACGGTGGAGAGATCGAGCCCGCGCAGCGCCGCATAGAGCGGCAGCACGACGAAGGGCATGAGCACATGGGTCATGCCGATCAGCACGCCGGAGAGATTGTAGACGAAGGCGACCGGCTCGCTGGTCAGGCCGATGCCCATCAATAGGCGGTTGAGGATGCCGTTGCCCTGAAGGATGACGATCCAGGCGGTCGTGCGGACGAGGGAGCTGGTCCAGAACGGCAGCAACACCACGACGATCAGCGCGGCGCGCATGCGCGGGCCGACGGTCGCCATGAGATAGGCGACCGGATAGCTCATCACCACGCAGAGGAGCGTCGTCAGGACCGAGATGGTCAAGGTGGTGAGGAGCACCGAGCGATAGAGCGGGACCGTGGCGATGCGGACGAAATGCTCGAGCGTGAAGCCGGCCTCACCGAAGGAGAGGCGCAGGAGCGAGACGACCGGCACGGCGAAGGCGATCACCAGCAACGCCGCCAGCGGCGCGATGCCGAGCCAGCCGGCATGGCGGCGCAGGAGGCGCGCGGCCGAGAGGGGGAAGCCGTCGGGGATCGTCAATCTCGTTTCCTCGTCTACGGGATCCGGCATCACCGGAAGGGGCGGGGCGACCGGAGGCGGGAGGCCTCCGGCCGACCGCGTCAGGTCACGAACAGCCGACGCGGGAAGTTCGTCAGCCGCTCGATGCCGGTCTCGGTGATCGCGATGGTCTCGGACATGCCGAAGCCACGAGCGAGCACGTAGGTGTGGAAGGTCATGCCCGGCTCGAAGACCCAGGTCGCGGTCGGCTCCGCCTCCAGCGGCTCGCCGCCGTTGGGTTGGAGCAGCAGCCCGACCGAATAGAAGGTCTTGTTGGTGTAAGTCTCGCGCAGACCCGCACCGAGCACGCCGTCGCGATAGATCGCGTCGGGCACCGTCGCGGCCACACCCGGACCGACGGCGGCGATCGCCCGATCCTGGACGGCGATCAGCGTCTCGACCGCCTTCAGGTCCTCGTCGGTGGCGACCCCCACCTTCATCGGCCGCATGAAGCGGGCGTGATAGTGGCGGACGTTGGGGGTGACCTCGAGCTGGACGACGTCGCCGCGCTCCAGGATCCGGTCGGCGTAGCCGCCGTGGAGATGGTAGGCGCGCTCGCCGGAGGAGAGGACGCCGGGGCCGGGCAGATCGGAGCCGGCGCGGATCATCGCGGCGCAGACGTCGGCCGCCATGTCGCGTTCGCTCGCGCCCTCGATCGCGGCGGCGATGCCCGCCGCCATACCGGCCTCGGCCGCCTTCGCGGCGAGCCTCTGCCAAGCGATCTCGGCCGGCGACTTGACGAAGCGAAGCCGCGACGTCGTCGCCGACACGTCGACGAAGGTCGTCTCCGGCAGCGCCTCGCGCAGAGCGGCGAAGCGGCCGGCGCTGAGCGGCCAGGCCCTGAGTTCGATGCCGACCCGGGCCTTCGGGCCGAGGGCGGCGCGGATCGCCTTCGCGCCGACCGCATCGCGATCGTCGCTGTCGGTCCAGAGGACGCGGCCGGGAAAGACGCAGGTGGCGTCGAGATAATACTCCTCGACGTCGCGGCAGATCACGACCGGATCGCCCGCGAGCGGGATGATCGCGAACTGGAACGAGGAATAGCCGCGCGTGAAGAAGCCGGTCGACCAGGTGACGGTCTCGGGCAGGAAGGCGAGGAGCGCGTCGAGCTTCTCCTCGGCGAGCCGCGCCCGGATCTTCTCGACGCGCGCGAGGTACTCCTCGCGCGCGAACCAGGGTTCGAAGATGGTCATGCGTCTCAGCCCTTGATCATGGCGGTATAGGCCTCGGTCGCCTTGGCGCCGTTCTTCGCCCACCATTCGATGTCGAGGAAGAGGGCGTTCTTCAGACGCTCCGGGGTGGAGGGCAGACGCTCGGCGCGGGCGGCGTCGATGTGGGCCCAGGCGCCCTTGGTGGCGGGGCCGTAGGCGACGTGACGCGACAGTTCGGCGTTGATCTCGGGCTTCAGGATGAAGTTCAGGAACTTCACGGCGGTCGCCTTGTTGGGCGCGCCCTTGGGGATCATGAAATAGCCGACCTGCGGGATCTGCTGAGCCCAGGACATGGCGATCGGCAGGTTGGAATCCATGCCCGCCTGAAAGCGACCGTTCCAGCCGAGCGCCATCACCACGTCGCCGGCGCCGAGCGCCTGGACCGGCTGGGCGCCGCTCGACCACCACACCGCGACGGAGGGCTTCAGGGCGGCGATCTTGTCGAGCGCCCGCTTCATGCCGGCCTCGGTGGAGAGCGTCGCATAGACCTCGACGGCGGGGACGCCGTCGGCGAGCAGCGCCGCCTCGAGCACCGTCTCGGGCTTGTCGGGGAGCGTGCGCTTGCCGGGGAAGGCCTTCACGTCGAAGAAGTCGGCGAAGGTCTTGGGCTGCGGGCCGCCGGCCGGGAAGGCCTTGGTGGAGAAGCCGATCAGGGTGGAGAAGATCTCCGAGGGCACGCCATAGGGGTTGCGGGCGCCCTCGATCACGTCGTCCTGCTTCACCATGTCGGCGGTGATCGGCTCGAAGAGGCCCTGGGCGACGCCGCGCATCAGGCCGCCGCCGCCGGCGGTGACGATGTCCCAGGAAACCGACTTGGTCTCGACCATGGCCTTGATCTTGGCGGTCTCGGGGCCGGTGTCCTCGTCGACCTTGGCGCCGGTCGCCTTGGCGAAGGGCTCGAGCCAGGCCTTGCGGATGGCGTCCTGATAGGCGCCGCCCCAGCTGGCGAAGACCATCTCGTCGGCGGCACGGGCGACGGTCGGCACGGCGAGTGCCGCGGCGAGGACCGCGGCGAGGAACGCTCTCGACTTCATGGGATCGACCCTTTCCTTCAGATCGGAATGAAACAGGGGATGGCTCGGCCGGCGGCAGGCCGGTCGGCGTCGTCTGGTCGGTCGTTTCTGTCGGTCGCCGCCGGCGCGTCCGCCGAGAGGCACCCTCGCTCCACCGGCGCTGACGCCGGTGAGCATCGTCGTCGGCCGGCGGCGATCGGACGGGTCCGAGGCCGGCGGCGGCTCAGGGCGCGACCGTCGCGCCGGCGACCAGCCGGGCGAAACGGGCGAGCATGGTCTTGGCCGGCAGGGCATCGTCGGCCGTGGCCTGGAGGTCGGCGATCACCGCGCCATCCAGCTCGAGGCGGGCCCGGCTCTGTTCGAACCAGACGACGGCCTCGTCGCGGGTCACCTCCGGATGGCCCTGGATGCCCCAGGCGCGATGGCGGCGGTGACGCCAGACGTGGTTGGGGCAGAGGTCGGACGCGGCCAGCACCACCATGTCGGGATGGTCGGCGCGGACCTCGTCGTTGTGCCAGACGAACATGCGGACGGCGTCGCCGAGCTCGCAGGCGAGCGGGTCGAGGCGGGCGGCGTCCGTCGTCGGCAGCCATTTGTAGCCGACCTCGCAGAAGGACCGGCGGAACACCTGATCGCGATCGCACAGCGCCGAAGCGAGGATCTGATGGCCGAAACAGATGCCGAGCATCGGAATGTCGCGGTCCGCCGCCTCGCGGATGAGATCGTGCTCGCGATGGATGAAGGGCACGTCCTCATAGGCGCCGTGGGCGCTGCCGGAGAGGAAGATGCCGTCGTAGACGCCGAGGTCCTCGGGGAACTCGCCGGCAAAGGCCCACAGGAGATCGACCTCGAGGCCGGCCTCGCGGAACATGTCGGGCAGGCGCGAGGCCGTCTCCCGGCGGGATCCGTTGACGAGATAGAGCAGACGCGGCATCGGGGGGTCCTCTCAGGCGAGACGGTCGGGCGAGACGCCCGCGAGCGTGTCGAGAATGCCCTTGCGGGCGTTGTCGATGTGGAGACACATGGCGGCGCGCGCGGCCGGGCCGTCGCCGTCGCGGATCGCGTCGAGGATCGCCAAGTGCTCGGCCTTGCCGGGATCGAAGCGACGCGGAATGCGGGCGAGGCCGAACATGCGGGTCCGTTCGCGCAGATCGGTGACGAGACGGACCAACAGGCGATTGCCGGTCGTCTCGGCGATGGTCAGATGGACGAGATCGTCGACCGACCAATGACGCTCGGGCGTCACCTCGGCGGGCGAGATCATGCCGAGGACGGCCTCCCGCACCCGCTCGACGAGGACGGGATCGCAACGCCCGGCGGCGATCTCGGCGGCCTCGCCCTCGACGGCGCGGCGCACCGTCAGGATCTCCATGATGTCCTCGACCCGGACCGAGGCGACGATCAGCCGCCGCCCCTCGCGCGCCACGTAGCCCTCGCCGATCAGGCGGCCGAGCGCCTCGCGCACCGGGGTCCGCGACAGGCCGAGCCGGTCGGCGAGATTGCGTTCGTTGAGCGAGACGCCGCCGGCGAGCTCACCCTTCAGGATCATCCGGCGCAGCGCGTCGAAGGCGCCGCGAGCGAGATTGAGCGCGGCGTCGGCATCCACGGGAGCGGCGGACGGGGACGAGGCGGGGGCGAGAGCGGTCGGTTCGTTCATGGCATAATCTTGGTATACCAAGAGCACACCAATCAAGGTGCAAGTTTGTGCGGCCAGCCTCTTTTCGCGTCATGGCCGAAGTTTCGCAGTGTCGGGCACGATCAGAGGGCGAAGCGGGCACGGCCGGACGCGCCTCGGAGGTGCCCGCTCCGGCGAACCTCGGCATCACGACGGGGGCCGGCCCAGTGCGGCGGCGCGCAAAAGCGATCGCGCCGCTCCCCGGGCGGAGAGCGGCGCGATCGATCGTCGGATGCGGCGGAAGTGTCGGCGTCAGGCGGCGACGCGGTCGAGGAAGCGATACCACTGCACGGCGGCGGCGACGTAGAACTCCTGCAGGAAGTGGAAGGGGATCGGCCGCATCGGCAGGATCGGGAACGGCAGGACGCGCGCGTCGCCGGTCGTCACGTAGCGCGCCAGCGCCGCGCCCATCGCCGTCTCCAGGCCGACGCCGCGCCCCTGACAGCCGATGTTGACCACCAAGCCCGGCTCGGGCTCGTGGATGTGCGGCAGATGATCCGTCGTCACCGAGACGTGACCGCACCAACGGTAGTCGATCCGCGCGTCGCCGATCTGCGGGAACATCCGCCGCGCGGCGCGCTCGAGATGGGCCCAATCGGCCGCCGAGGTCGGCTGACGCGAGGGGCCGCGCCCGCCCATCAAGAGACGGCCGGTGTGATCGAGACGGAAATAGGCGAGGAGGCGGCGGGTGTCGGAGGAGACGCGGCCGCCCTTCAGGATCGTCGCGGCGACGTCGGCCGGCAGCGGCTCGGTCGCCACCTGATAGGAGTTCGGCGTCACCACGGTGCGCCCGGCCGGCGGCAACAGCGAGCCGGTATAGGCGTTGGTGCAGATCAGCACCTTGTTCGCGCGGACCGTGGCGCCGCTCGCGGTGACGACGCGCCAGGCGTCGCCCTGGCGGACGACGTCGGTGACCGGGGTCGAGCCGTGCACGGTCGCGCCGGCGGCGGCCGCCGCGCGGGCCAGTTCGCGGACGTAGTCGAGGGGCTGCACGGCGCCGCCGCGCGGATCGAACCAGCCGCCGAAATAGGTGTCGCTGCCGATCTCGGCGGCGGCGGCGGCCCGATCGAGCACGCGCGCGCCGACGACGCCGCGCTTCTGCCACTGCGCGCAGCGGCGTTCGACGGTGGCGACCGAGGCGGCGTCGTGGGCGCCCTGGATCCAGCCCTTGCGGGCATGCGGCACCGCGAGGTCGAGCCGGGCGATGCGATCGAAGACGGCGTCGGCGGTGGACCCGGCGAAGGCGACGAGCGCGCGACCGGCCTCGGCGCCGTATTTCGCCTCCATCTCGTCGGGATCGTATTTGAGCCCGGGGATGACCTGACCGCCGTTGCGGCCCGACCCGCCCCAGCCCGGTTCGCGCGCCTCGAGCAGGATCACGCGGACACCGGCGGTCGCCAGTTCGAGCGCGGCCGTGGAGCCGGCGAAACCGGCGCCGACGATCGCCACGTCGGCGACGGCGTCACCGTCGAGCGGGGCGTAGACGGGCGCCGGACGGGCGGTGGCGTGCCAGAGCGACGGATCGAGCGGAAACAGGGGAGCGGACATGCGCAGGGACCTCGCGGACAAAGGAACGATCGGCGCGAGCGCCGATCAGACGTGATCGATCACGCGGCGCAGGAAATCCTGTGTGCGGACGTTCTGGGGGCGGACCAGCACCTCGTCGGCGCGGCCCTCCTCGACGATGCGGCCACCGTCGAGGAAGAGGACGCGATCGGCGACGTCGCGGGCGAAGGCGATCTCGTGGGTGACGACCATCATGGTCATGTGTTCCTCGGCGAGGCCGCGCATGACCGCGAGCACCTCGCCGACCAGCTCGGGATCGAGCGCGGAGGTCGGCTCGTCGAAGAGGATCGCCTTGGGCTGCATGGCGAGCGCCCGAGCGATGGCGACGCGCTGCTGCTGGCCGCCGGACAACTGGCCGGGATGGGCCGAGGCCTTCTCGGCGAGGCCGACCCGCTCGAGCAGCGCCAGACCGCGATCGCGGGCCTCGGCGCGCGGCTCCTTCTTCACCCAGACCGGACCCTCGATGACGTTCTCGAGAACGGTCCGATGCGGGAACAGATTGAAGCGCTGGAACACCATCGAGACGTGGGTGCGCACCTCGACGATCGAGCGATGGTCGCGATCGACCCGGATTCCGTCGAACTCGATCGTGCCCTTCTGATAGGACTCCAACCCGTTGATGCAGCGCAGGATGGTCGACTTGCCGGAGCCGGAGGGGCCGATCAGGCAGACCACCTCGCCCTTGTTCACGGTGGCGTCGATGCCCTTGATGACCTCGAGCGGTCCGTAGCTCTTGTGGACGTCGCGCAGCTCGATCATCGCCGCCCCCCGGAATTGGCCTTCTCGAGGCGCGCCACCAGCAGGATGAGCGGGATGCACATCACCAGATAGAAGACGGCGACCAGCGTGAAGACGGTGGTGTTCTTGAAGGTCGAGGCGGCGATGAGCTTGCCCTGCAGCGCCAGCTCCGCGACCGTGATGGTGGAGGCCTGCGAGGAATCCTTCAGCATCATGATCATGGTGTTGCCGTAGGGCGGCAGCACGATGCGGAAGGCCTGCGGCAGGATCACCCGGCGCATGGTCAGGAACCAGCCCATGCCGATCGATTGGGCGGCCTCGACCTGACCATGGTCGATCGCCTCGATGCCGGCGCGGAAGTTCTCCGCCTGATAGGCCGAATAGGCGATGCCGAGACCGATGATCGCCGCCTGCATCGCCGTCAGCGACACCCCGAAGTCGGGCATCACGAAGTAGATGTAGAACAACTGGACGATGATCGGCACGCCGCGGATGAAGTTGATGAACACGATCGCGACGCGATCGAGCCAGCGGTTGCCGGAGATCCGCATCAGGGCCCAGATCAGGCCGAGCAAGGTCGAGAGGACCAGCGATCCGAGCGTGACGAGGATCGTCGCCCAGGCGCCCTCGAGCAGGATCGGTGTGAACTCCACCGCGTCTTGAAAGAATTTCTGCAAGGCTCGATCCTCGTTGCCGTGAAGACCGCGACAGGCGGCCGACCTCGAACGACCCGCGACCCGAAGGGCCGGCCGTCACACCGGGGCGAGGCCCGGCGCGACGGCGGCGTCGATCAGAGGCCCCACTTCTTCAGGATCGCGGCGAGACGGCCGTCGGCCTTCATCTTGGCGATCGAGGCGTTGAACTTGGCGAGCGTCGCCGCCTCGCCCTTGCGCAGGCCGATGCCGATCTCGCCCTTGACCACCGGGGTGTAGGCGGGGGCGATGCGGACGCCGGGGAAATTGCCCTGGGCGATCTGATAGGCGACGATCGGATAGTCGGCGAAACCGGCCTTGATGCGGCCCGCGCCGACGTCGCGCATGATGTCCTGGATCGAGTCGTAGATCTTCACCTCGGCGAAGGCGCCCGACTTCTTCAGCGGCTCCACGAAGGCGGTGCCGACCTGGACGCCGATGGTCGCGCCCTTCAGATCGTCGAAGCTCTTGTAGTCCTTGGTGTCGGAGGAGCCGACGACGAGCGCTTCGCCGTAGCCGTAGACCGTGTCGGTGAAGTCGATGACCTCCTTGCGGGCCGCCGTGGCGAACATCGCCGCCGAGATCACGTCGATCTTCGAGGAGGTCAGCGAGGGGATCAGCGCCGAGAAGGACAGCGGCTCGATCTGAACGGTGTCGCCGGCATCCTTCGCCACCTCGGCCATCACGTCGACCATGACGCCCTGAATGGTGTTGGTCTTGGTGTCGAGGAAGGTGAAGGGAACGCCGGTCGGGGTCGAGCCGACCTTGAGGGTGGCGGCGGCCGCGAACGGCGTCGACGCCATTCCCAGAACGAGAGCGAGGCACGAAATCAGGGACGCACGCTTGATCATGGTCAACTCCTCGGGTGGGACGGGATTTCGGTGATCTGTTGTGTCGGGACCGTATTTTCATATATATGAAAGCGACCACCTGGGCAAGAAATTTTCATGACCATGAAAAAGGCACTTCGCACGAAAACAGACCTCGCGGCCGAGGAAACGGTGCCGTCGGAAGAGGCGTTGTGCAGGCGGTTGCGTGCGGCACGCAAGCTGCGCGGCCTGTCCCTGACCGAGCTCGGGCGGCGCATCGGCTGTTCGGTCGGCTATCTCAGCCAGATCGAGCGCGGACTGTCGTCGCCCTCGCTGCGCACGATGGTCGCGCTCGCGGAGGTCTACGGCATCGAGTTGACGACGCTGTTCGCCGACGGGCCGGGGCCGTCGAGCGACGGGCGGCGCATCGTGGTGCGGCAATCCGAGCGCAGCCGGCTCGATCTGCCGGCGACGGGGATCCACAAGGAGGGCCTCACCGACAAGAACGGCGAGGGCCTGCTCAATTCCTACGAGATGGTGATCGCGCCGGGCGGGCGCTCGGGCGACGAGGTGATGTCGCATACCGGGGAGGAATGCGGTCTGGTGCTGGCCGGGCGCATCGTGCTCGAGGTCGGCGGCGACGTCTGGGAACTGGCGCCGGGCGATTCCTTCCGCTTCTCCAGCCTGATGCCGCACCGCTACTGGAACCCGGCCGAGGAGGACGACGCCCGGGTGATCTGGACGACCACCTCGGGCCGTCAGAAGACCTGACGCGGCCTCGGGTCCGGGGGATCGTCCGATCCCCGGCCCCGCGTTCTTCGTCGATCTCGGCGCGGCGTCAGTCGCGGGTCGGGACGGCGGCGACCGCCAGGGCGGCGGCGGCGCCACGCGCCGCCCGTTCCGGAGCGCGGGCGATGCGGGCGAGGACCGCGGCGGCGACGAGCGCGATCAGCGAGGCGGCGATCGCCAGCCACAGCGCCGCCTGGGGACCACCGCGCTCGATCACGGTGGCGAAGATCGTCGGCGCGGCGGCGAAGACGAGATTCTGCGGCAGGCTCATCTTGCCCATCAGCGTGCCGTAGGCGGCGGCGCCGAAGAGGTGGAGCGGCAGCGTCACCCGAAGGATGGCGAGGATGCCGTTGGCACCGCTCCACACCAGGATGAAGATCCAGGCGCTGGTGGCCGGATCGAGCGGCGAGCCGAGCAGGGCCAGCATCGGCGCGAGGACGGCGATGCAGAGGCCGGTGGTGGTGATCGGGTGGATCCGCTGGCCGACGACGATCTCGATCGTCCGCGCGGCGATCGCCGCGGCGCCGCTGGCGGCGGCGACCCGGACGGCGGCGTCGTGAGCGAGGCCGAAGTCCTCGAACAGCGTGATGATGTGGAGCGGCAGGCCCCAGGAGGCGAAGCCCTGCACGGTGAAGGCCACGACCATGGCGACGATCGCGGTGGTGCGCGCACGCGCCGTCAGCGGCGGCGGCGAGGCCTCCGCCCGCGCGGCCGCCTCGACCGGCTCCGACACCACGACCGCGTCCGACCAGCGCGCGGCGATCCACAGCTGCAGCGGCAGGACGAGGCCGAGTTCGATCGCGCCGTAGAGCGCCACCGCGCCGCGCCATCCGAGCGCGGCCTCGAGCATCGCCGTCAGCGGCCAGAAGAGCGTCGGGGCGAAGCCGACCAGCAGCGCCAGGATGCCGATGCGCTCGCGGACGCCGCGTCCGACCACCCGGGTCAGGAAGGTATTGACCGCGAGCGTCAGGCCGAAGGCCATGGCGAGGCCGAACAGCGCCCAGGCGGCATACCAGGTCGCGACCGACGGCAGGCCGGCGAAGAGCAGGTGACCGAGCCCGATCGCCAGCGGCGCGATCGGCAGGAAACGCGCCGCGCCGAGACGGTCGAAGGAGCGCCCGGCGATGGGCGAGGCGAGCCCCCCGATCGCCACCATGATCGTCACGCCGAGATAGGTCTCGGTCGAGCCGAAGCCGAGGTCGCGCGTCAGGGACGGCCCGAGCACGGACGGCAGGTAATAGGTGGTGCCCCACCCGGTGATCTGGCCGAGCGCCAGAAACGGAAGGAGAAGGGCGAGACGGGGAGCAGGGGACGTCATCGGTGCGCCTGGAAGATCACGATCGGCGGGAAAGAACCGTGCAATCGTCCTCGTTTGAGGTGGAATCGAGGCAATTGCCTCCGATCGAGGCAAAAAAGCACGTCTGTGGATCGCCGGTCGCAGCGATCGCCACCCACGCCGTCCCTCGCCCCGGATTTCGCCCGGGATCGGCCCGTCCCGGCACGCCTTTCCGACGTCTCCGGTGGGCGCGGAGCGGTACCTGGGCGCGCACCCGTCGCGTCCCTCCCTTGAATCGCCGCCATGCCGGTGCTTCATTCGGGGTGTCGATACGAGGCGCCGACGGTTCGAGACGGCGGGGCCTCGGCTCCGCTCCGTCGCCGCAGCGGCCATCGGGCCCCGCGCCCGAGGGATCACCGAGGGACACGCGCAGATGGACCTCCACGACGCAGACGCCGCCGCGATCACGGCGACCGACCCGGCCGCGGAGACCGGACGGGCCGAGACGGACGGCCGGGTCGTCGCGATCCGCGGCGCGGTGATCGACATCGCCTTTTCCGGAGGCGACCTGCCGCCGATCGACGACGCCCTGATCGTCCGTGACGGCGACGGCGGTTCGGTCGTGGTCGAGGTCCAGGCCCATCGCGACGCCACCACGGTCCGGGCGATCGCCATGGCGACCACCACCGGCTTCCGGCGTGGCGACCGGGTCGAGCGGGTGGGCGGTCCGATCCGGGTGCCGGTCGGCGACGCGGTGCTGGGCCGGCTCCTCGACGTCGGCGGACGCGTCGGCGACGGCGGCGCGCCGCTTCTCGCCGATGCGCCGCTCCGGCCGATCCACGCGCCGCCGCCGTCGCTCTCGGCGCAGCGCGGCGCCTCCGACCTCTTCGCGACCGGCATCAAGGTGCTCGATCTCCTCACCCCGCTCGCCCAGGGCGGCAAGGCGGCGATGTTCGGCGGGGCCGGCGTCGGCAAGACCGTGCTGGTGATGGAACTGATCCACGCGATGGCGGAGAGCTACGCGGGTCTCTCGGTCTTCGCCGGGGTCGGGGAGCGCTCGCGCGAGGGCCACGAGATGCTGCTCGACATGACGAATTCGGGCGTGCTCGAGCACACCGTCCTGGTCTATGGCCAGATGAACGAGCCGCCCGGCGCGCGCTGGCGGGTGCCGCTGACGGCGCTGACCATCGCCGAATATTTCCGCGACGAGGCCCATCGCGACGTGCTCCTCCTGATGGACAACGTGTTCCGTTTCGTCCAGGCGGGAGCGGAGGTCTCGGGCCTGCTCGGTCGGATGCCGTCGCGGGTCGGCTATCAGCCGACGCTCGCCAGCGAGGTGGCGGCGCTGCAGGAGCGGATCGCCTCGGTGGGCGATGCCTCGGTCACGGCGATCGAGGCGGTCTACGTGCCGGCCGACGACTTCACCGACCCGGCGGTGACGACGATCGCCGCCCATGTCGACAGCATGGTGGTGCTGTCGCGCTCCATGGCGGCGGAGGGGATGTATCCGGCGGTCGATCCGATCGCCTCGTCCTCGATCCTGCTCGATCCGCTGGTGGTGGGCGAGGAGCATGCCCGGGTCGCCGCCGACGTGCGCCGCGCCATCGAGCATTATCGCGAGCTTCAGGACGTGATCTCGCTGCTCGGCATGGAGGAACTCGGCGCCGAGGACCGACGGATCGCCGAGCGCGCGCGCCGCCTCCAGCGCTTCCTGACCCAGCCCTTCGCCGTCACCGACGCCTTCACCGGCGTGCCCGGACGCTCGGTCTCGATCGCCGACACGATCGCCGGCTGCCGCACCATTCTCGACGGCGGTTGCGACGACTGGCGCGAAAGCTCGCTCTACATGGTCGGAACGCTGGAGGAGGCCCGCGCCAAGGAGATGGCGGCCCGGCAGGCGGACGCCGCCGCCGCGCCCGCGACGACGGGAGCGAAGCGATGAGACCACCGCTCCATCTCACCATCACCACGCCGGCGGCGGTGCTGGTCGACGACGCCGCCGTCCGCTCGGTCCGCGCCGAGGACGAGAGCGGCGGTTTCGGCATTCTCGCCGGCCATGCCGATCTCCTCACGGTGCTGCCGGCCTCGGTGGTGCGCTGGCGCGGCGACGACGACGTCGAGCACTACTGCGCCCTGCGCGGCGGCGTGATGACCGTCGCCGAGGGGCGCCTCGTGTCGATCGCCTGCCGCGAGGGGTCGCTCGGCGACGATCTGGCGACGCTCGAGGCGCGGGTCGCGAACCTGCGGGCGAGCGAGACCGACGCCGACCGACGCCACCGGGTCGAGCAGACCCGACTCCATGCGCAGGCCGTGCGCCAGCTGATCCGCCTGCTCGGAACCGGCCCGACGACCACCGCCGAGGCGCTGTTCGGACAGGAGGCGACGCGATGACCGCCCCGCGCGCGAACGACCCGGAGGACCGTCTGGCGGAAGCCGCCCGCCGCGCCGCCGAGCGCCGCCGCGAGGGGATCGAGACGCCGGAACCCTCGCTCGGCACCCGCCTGGGGCAGATCGGCATTCTCGGCTGGACGATCGTCGTGCCGACGCTGATCGGCGTCGCCGTCGGCCGCTGGCTCGATCGGACCTTCGCCACGGGGGTCTTCTTCTCCGCCCCCCTGATCATGATCGGCGCGGCCTTCGGGATGTGGTCGGCCTGGAAATGGATGCATCGCCCATGACCGACCTCGCCACCACCTCCTCGCTCCTCGACGCCGTCCGGGCGAGCCCGGCGCTCGGCGGGGCGATCGGCGCCGCCGTTGGTTTCTGCCTCGGCCTCGCCTATTTCGGCTCGCTGTGGTGGAACGCCCACGCCTGGGCCGGGGGCGATCTGGTGCGGGCGGCGATCGTGCAGATCCTGCGTTTCGCCGTGGTCGCCGCCGTCTTCTACGGCCTGTCGCGGCTCGGCGCCGCGCCGCTCCTCGGCGGGGCGCTGGCGCTTCTGGCGGCGCGCACGCTCGCGCTTCGCCGCTTCGGGAGGATGCCGTGAACGCCTCGCCGCTGACGCTCGAACCCGCCTTCATGCTCGGCCCGGTGCCGATCGCGGCCCCCGTCGTGGTCACCTGGGTGATCCTCGCCGTCCTCGGCGTCGGCGCCTTCCTCGCCACCCGACGTCTTTCGACGCGGCCGTCGGCGTTCCAGAGCCTGCTCGAGATCGTGGTCGTCACCATCGACGACCAGATCCGCGGCACGATGCAGACCGACCCGGCCCGCTTCCGCGCCCTGATCGGGACGATCTTCCTCTATGTGCTCGTCGCGAACTGGTCGTCGCTGGTGCCCGGGGTCGAGCCGCCGACCGCCCGTCTCGAGACCGACGCGGCGCTCGCCTTCATCGTGCTCGGCGCGACGGTCGCCTTCGGCATCGCCACGCGGGGGCTCGGCGGCTATCTCGCGACCTTCGCCGAACCGACCTGGGTGATGATCCCGCTCAACCTCGTCGAACAGGTGACGCGGACCTTCTCGCTGATCGTGCGCCTCTTCGGCAACGTCATGAGCGGCGTCTTCGTGATCGGCATCGTCCTGTCGCTGGCGGGACTGCTGGTGCCGATCCCGCTGATGGCGCTCGATCTCCTGACCGGCGCGGTCCAGGCCTACATCTTCGCGGTGCTCGCCACCGTCTTCATCGGCGCCGCCGTCGGCGAGCGCCCGCCGCCACGATCCGAACCGACCTCCTCGGAAGGGAAGACACCATGAACATCATCGAGATCGTCAGCATCCTGGCGGCGGCGCTCGCCGTCTCGGTCGGGTCGATCGGGCCGGCGCTCGCGGAAGGGCGCGCCGTCGCCGCCGCGATGGACGCCATCGCCCGTCAACCGGAGGCCGCCGGCACCGTGTCGCGGACGCTCTTCGTCGGCCTCGCCATGATCGAGACGATGGCGATCTACTGTCTGGTGATCGCGCTGCTGGTGCTCTTCGCCAATCCTTTCGTGAAGTGAGGCGGAGGTCATGCGGATCGACTGGTGGACCTTGGCGCTGCAGGCGATCAACGTCCTCGTTCTCGTCTTCATCCTGAGCCGTTTCCTGTTCCGGCCGATCGCCGACATCGTCGAGGCGCGGCGGGCCGAGGCGCGCGCCCTGCTCGATCGGGCCGAGGCGGAGAAGGCGGCGGCCGAGGCCGATCGCGCCGAGGCGCGCGCCGAGGTCGAACGGCGGGCGCGAGACCGCGACGCGGCGCACGCCGCCGTGGCGGCCGAAGTCGATCGGGAAAAGGCGGCGCTCCTCGCCGCCGCGCGGGCGGAGGGCGAGCGTCTGCGCGCCGCGGCGGAAGCCGACGTCGCCGGGCTCGAGCGGAGCGCCCAGCGGGTCGCCGCCGATCGCGCCAGCCGGCTCGCCGTCGACATCGCCGCCAAGCTGCTCGCCCGCCTGCCCGAGGACGTCCGTGTCTCCGGCTTCCTCGACGGCCTCCTCCGGGCGGTCGCGGCGCTGCCGGAGACGACCCGCGCCTCCCTCGGCGCCGAGGGGGTCCCGCTCCGGCTGAAGACGCCGCGCGTCCTCGGCGCGGCGGAGAGCGAGGCCCTGCGCGCCGGGCTCGCCCGCGTGCTCGGCCGTGACGTGGCGATCACGGTCGTGGTCGAGCCCGCTCTCGTCGCCGGCCTCGAACTGGAGGCGCCGCACGCCTCGGTGCGCAACAGTTTCCGCGCCGACCTCGATCGCATCGCCGAGGAGTTGACGCGCCCATGACCAGGTCCATGACCACGCCCGAGACCGCGCCCGACACCTCACTCGACGGCCGGACCGCCGCCTGGCTGAAGACGAGCCGCGAACGACTGGCCGGGACCGAAGTCACCGCGACGGCGGAATCGATCGGGCGGATCACCGCGATCGCCGACGGCATCGCCCATGTCTCGGGCCTGCCCGACGTTCGTCTCGACGAGTTGCTCGCCTTCGAGGGCGGCGGCGCCGGCTTCGCGTTGACGCTCGACGCCGACGACGTCTGCGCCGTCCTCCTCGACGACGCCACCGCCGTCGAGGCGGGCGGGCGGGTGACCGGAACCGGCGAGGTGGTGCGGGTGCCGGTCGGTTCGGGGCTTCTCGGGCGTGTCGTCGATCCGCTCGGCCGGCCGCTCGACGGCGGACCGCCGATCGTCGCGGAGGCGCGCCATCCGATCGAACGGGCGGCGCCGGCGATCATCGACCGCGATCTCGTCTCCTCGCCGCTCGACACCGGCATCCTCGCCCTCGACGCGCTCTTCGCGCTCGGGCGCGGCCAGCGGGAGCTGATCATCGGCGATCGGGCAACCGGCAAGACCGCGATCGGCGTCGACGCCATCGTCAATCAGAAGTGCTCGGACGTGGTCTCGGTCTATGTCGCGGTCGGCCAGCGGGCGACGGCGGTGGAGCGGGTGATCGAGCAGGTGCGCGAGCACGGCGCGATCGAACGGTGCATCTTCGTGGTGGCCTCGGCGGCGGCGGCGCCGGGCCTGCAATGGATCGCGCCCTTCGCCGGCTTCACCATCGCCGAATATTTCCGCGATCGCGGCGGCCATGCCCTGATCGTCGTCGACGACCTCACCAAACACGCCGCGACCCACCGCGAGCTGGCGCTCCTGACGCGCGAGCCGCCGGGCCGCGAGGCCTATCCCGGCGACGTCTTCTACGTCCACGCCCGCATGCTGGAGCGCGCCGCCAAGCTCTCCCCCGCCCTCGGCGGCGGCTCGCTGACGGCGCTGCCGATCGCCGAGACCGACGCCGGCAATCTCTCCGCCTATATTCCGACCAATCTGATCTCGATCACCGACGGTCAGATCGTGCTCGACGCGCGTCTCTTCGCGGCGAACCGGCGGCCGGCGATCGACGTCGGCCTCAGCGTCAGCCGGGTCGGCGGCAAGGCGCAACGGCCGGCCTTGCGCGACGTCGCCGGGCGGATCCGGCTCGATTACGCCCAGTTCCTCGAGCTCGAGATGTTCACCCGTTTCGGCGGTCTCACCGACGCGCGGGTCAAGTCGCAGATCACCCGGGGCGAGCGCATCCGTGCCCTGCTCGATCAGCCGCGCTTCGCCGGTCTGCGTCCGGAGGATCAGGTGGCGCTGCTGGCGGCGCTCGCCGAGGGGGTCTTCGACGCCCATCCGCCCGGCCTCGTCGCCACCGTGCGCGACCGGCTCCGCGCCACCGTCCAGGCGGCGCCGGAGGGCGCGAGCGCGGAGGAGGATCGCGCCCGCCTCGTCGATCGGGTGCGGGCGATCGCCGCTGCGGTGGCGGCGGCGCCGACGGCCGAGGGGCCGCCATGAGCGAGCGGGCGAGCGACGTCGAGGCGCGAATCGGCACGGTGCGTCAGCTCTCGGTGGTGATCACCGCGATGCGCGGCATCGCCGCCGCGCGGTCGCGCGAGGCGCGCGGCCGGCTCGAGGGCATCCGCGCCCATGCCGCGATCATCGCCCGCGCCATAGGCCGCGCGCTGGTGCATCTGCCCGCGCCCGACCGCCCGGGCGCCGACGGACGGCCGCCCGGCGGCCACGTGGTGGTCGCGCTCTGCGCCGAACAGGGCTTCGCCGGGGTCTTCAACGAGCGCGTCCTCGACGCGGCGGTCGCGGCGATGCCGCGGGCGCGATCGGAACTGTTCGTGCTCGGCGATCGCGGCCTGATGGTCGCGGAACAGCGGGGTCTCGAGGTCGCCTGGTCGGCGCCGATGATCGGCCACGTCGATCAGGCGGTGGCGCTCGCCGACCGGATCGTCGAAGCCCTCTACGAGCGGCTTCGCGCCGGCCGGGTGAGCGACGTCACGGTGATCCATGCGGTGCCGAACGCCGGTGCCTCGCTCCACGTCGTCGAGAAGCGGCTGGTGCCCTTCGACTTCGCGCGTTTCCCGGCGACGGTGGCGAGCGGCGAGCCGCTCCTCACCCTGCCCGCGCCTGTCCTCCTCGCCCGTCTCGCCCAGGAATACGTCTTCGCCGAGGTGTGCGAGGCGATCACCCTGTCCTTCGCCGCCGAGAACGAGGCGCGCATGCGGGCGATGATCGCCGCCAAGACCAACGTGGCGGCGACGCTCGAGGATCTCGTCTCGCGGTCCCGGCGCCTCCGGCAGGAAGAGATCACGAACGAGATCATCGAACTGGCCGGCGGCGCGTCGAGCGCGGGGTGAGCGGGCCGAGCCGGCCGAGGGAGGCGCGAACCGGCGCGGCGCATCGATCGCGGGCGTCCGTCGCCGGATCGACGATGGGCGGATCTCGAAACATGGCGCGCGCCGCCGTCTTCGGTTAAATCGAACCGTCTCACGACCTCGGGTGGCGTTTCGCGTCCTCGGTCGCAGCGGAACGCCGTCGGTCCGCCCGTTTCGGGCGGGTTCGTTCATGGAACAGACAGCATGCCCGAGAGACAATGACGAAATACGGAATGCGCACCAGAATCGGCGGCCAGTCACGATGACGATCCCACCCAGGCGAAGAGTCCTGCTGCTGCAGGGCCCGGTCGGCGGCTTCTTCGCCCATCTGCGGACGGCGCTCTCGGGGCATGGATTCGAGGTGCGCCGGCTCGTCTTCAACGGCGGCGACATCTTCTATTCCCTCGGCGGGCGCTACGAGGTCGCGCGGTTTCGCGACGGGGACTATCAGGCCTATTTCGAGCGCCTCCTCGGCGAATGGCGGCCCGATTTCGTCGTCCTCTTCGGCGACGAACGGCCGATCCACCGCGTCGCCAAGGCGGCGGCGGCGGCGCGCGGCATTCGAGTGTGGTGCTTCGAGGAGGGCTACATCCGCCCGGACCACGTCACCTTCGAGCCCGACGGCAACAACGCCAATTCGACCCTGCCGGCGACCTTCGATTCGGCCCGCGCCGGGACGCCGCCGGCGCCGGCGCCGCATCTGACCGGGCAGACCTTCGCGATGGGGCTCCGGGCCTGCTTCTACTTCATCGCCCATCGCTCGACCCGTCATCTCTTCCCCGGCTACGAACACCATCGAGAGCGGTCGCTGCGCGCCGAGTTCCGCTACTGGTTCCGCGCCTATTTTCGTCGTCGCTTCGCCCTGCGCGAGGACGAACGCCTCGTCGAGAGGATCCTGGCGGGCGAACATTCGCCGTTCTTCGTGGTGGCGCTGCAGGTCCACGACGATCTGCAACTGCGCCGTCATGGACGCGGGTGGACGTCGGGGACTTTCCTCGAGGCGGTGCTCGACTCGTTCCACCGGGCGGCGCCGGCCGACGCGCGGCTCCTCATCAAGGCCCACCCCTTCGACATCGGCCACAACCACCATCGCAAGACGCTGCGCCGGCTGATCGAGTTGGACGGCCTGACCTCGCGGGTCGTCTATCTCCAATCGGGGCCGCTGCTGCCGATCGTGCGTCAGGCCCGGGGCGTGGTGACGATCAACAGCACCGCCGGTCTCGCCTCGCTGCGCAACGCGATCCCGACCATCGCCTTCGGCAAGGCGCTCTATCACATCGAGGGGCTGTCGCGGCCGCCGGCCGGCATCGAGGATCTCGATCGATTCTGGCGCGACCCGCCGGCGGTCGACCGCGAGGTGGCCGATCGCTTCGTCGAGCACACGCTGCGCACCGCGCTCATTCCCGGCAGCTTCTATCTGAAGAAGACCTGGCCCGGCATCGCCGACGCGGTCGCGGCGCGGCTGCGCGCGGCCGACGCCGATCGCACCGATCCGACCGAGGTCGTGGTCCCCGACGCCGGGCGCGCGGACTAGCGCCGCGCCGCCGCCATGAAGGCGGCGAGCTCCGCCACACGATCGGGCGAAAGACGCAGGCCGAGCTTGGAGCGGCGCCACAGGACGTCGTCGGCCTCGACCGCCCATTCCCGGCTCATCATGTGGCGCACCTCGGCCTCGCTGAGGCCGGCGCCGAAGTCACGGCCGAGATCCTCGCGGTGCGTCACCGATCCGAGGATCGCCTCGGCGCGGGTGCCGTAGGCGCGCACGAGACGCGCGGCGGTCTCGGCGTCGAGGAAGGGATGGCGGGCGAGGAGGTCGGCGGCGAGGCGCTCGCGCCCGTCGACGGGGAAATCACCGCCCGGCAGCGGCGCCGTCGCGGTCCAGGCGGGACCGGCGGCGGGGAGATGGGTCGCCAATTTACGCAAGGCCGCCTCGGCGAGGCGGCGATAAGTGGTGATCTTGCCGCCGAAGATCGACAGGAGCGGCGCGCCGGCGACGCTCTCGTCGAGTTCGAAGACATAGTCGCGGCTCGCCGCCTTGGCCTCGCTCGCGCCGTCGTCATAGAGCGGGCGGACGCCGGAGAAGCTCCAGACGACGTCGTCACGGCCGATCGGCCGGGCGAAATAGTCGCTCGCCGCCCGGCAGAGATAATCGATCTCCGCCTCGCTCGCCCGCACTTCGCCCGGATCGCCGTGGAAGTCCTGGTCGGTGGTGCCGATCAGGGTGAAGTCGCGTTCGTAGGGAATGGCGAAGACGATGCGGCCGTCGCCGTTCTGGAAGAGATAGCAGCGATCGTGGTCGTAGAGCCGGCGCACCACCACGTGCGAGCCCTGGACGAGGCGGACGCGCGCCCGGCTGCGGCCGGGGACGACCTCGGTCAGGATCCGCTCGACCCAGGGGCCGGCGGCATTGACCAGGGCGCGGGCGCGAATCGTACGGCGGGCGCCGTCGCGGTCCTCGAGCGTCACCGTCCAGCCCTCGGCGGAGCCGGTCGCGGCGACGGCGCGGGTGCGGGTCTCGATCACCGCGCCGCGCTCGGCCGCGTCGAGGGCGGTCAGCACGACCAGACGGGCGTCGTCGACGCGGCAGTCGGAATATTCGAAACCGCGCCGGAAGAGCCCCGGCTTCAGCGGAGCGCCGGCCGGGTCGCGGGTGAGATCGAGGGTGCGGGTGCCGGGCAAGAGCTTCCGCCCGCCGAGATGGTCGTAGACGAAGAGACCGAGACGCAGGAACCACGCCGGACGCAGACCCGCGTGGTGGGGCAGGACGAAGCGCAGCGGCTCGATCAGATGGGGCGCGGCGCGCCACAGCACCTCGCGCTCGACCAGCGCCTCGTGGACGAGGCGGAACTCGTAATATTCGAGATACCGCAAGCCGCCGTGGACCAGTTTGGTCGACCACGAGGAGGTGCCGCTCGCCAGATCGTTCATCTCGCAGAGATGGACCGAGAGCCCGCGCCCGGCCGCGTCGCGGGCGATGCCGCATCCGTTGATGCCGCCGCCGATCACGGCGAGATCATAGATCGTCTCCATGCGTCTCTCCCGACGGTCCCGGCACCGCCCGTCCGAGGCCGGTGCGGCGCGGCCCGGACCAGAGCCATCCTCCGCACCGATATTTTTCTTTCGTCGCGGGAGCAAACGAAAACCGCGGACGCGGGCTCTCGTCCCGGGCCGGCGCGGTCGCGTGGGTCCGTGCTACTCACCCCTCCGTCGGCGCCGGCAGAGTGGCGAGACCGGCGACGATCCGCTCGACGAGACGCTCGGGCGGCTCGGCGACGTCGACCTCGAGCACGTCGGGCTCATGATCGGGCGGCTCCAGCGCGGCGATCTGGCTGTCGATCAGGGCGGGCGGCATGAAGTGATCGGCGCGCGCGCCCATACGCCGCCGCACCAGGGCATCGGCGCCGGTCAGGTGGACGAAGCGGACGGTGGGACCGGCCTCGCGCAGGCGGTCGCGATAGCGGCGGCGCAGGGCGGAGCAGGCGAGGACGACGTCGCGCCCCTCCCCGGCCGCCGACGCCACGATCTCGACGAGGCGGGCGAGCCACGGGGCGCGATCGGCGTCGTCGAGCGGGTGTCCGGCCGCCATCTTGGCGCGGTTGGCGGGCGGGTGATGATCGTCGCCTTCGACGAAGAGGGCGCCGAGGCGTTCGGCGAGGCGACGGCCGACCGTCGACTTGCCCGATCCGCTGATGCCCATCACGACGACGATCGAGCCGACCTTGTCCGTCATCGCGCCGTCTCCCGTGCCCAGTCGTGGTGGAAGGCGCCGGGCCGATCGACCCGTTCGAAGGAGTGATCGCCGAAGAGGTCGCGTTGGCCCTGGATCACCGAGGCGCCGAGGCGCGCCGCGCCGAGGCCGTCGAGATGGGCGAGGACGGAGGCGAAACCGGGGATCGGGACGCCGGCGCCGGCGAGCGTCG
Organism: Pinisolibacter aquiterrae; assembly: GCF_019160155.1. Lineage (GTDB taxonomy): Bacteria > Pseudomonadota > Alphaproteobacteria > Rhizobiales > Ancalomicrobiaceae > Pinisolibacter > Pinisolibacter aquiterrae. The sequence goes on along the minus strand of NZ_JAFNIH010000041.1, from coordinate 401,864 downwards.
CGACGAGCCGGCGCAGCGCCGGCGCTCCGGTTTCGACCGCTTCGCGGCCGAAGGGGCTCTCGAGCGCGTCCCAGACGTCGTCGCGGCCGGCGACGGCCTCGGCGAGCGGCGTCAGCATGTCGGCGCGGATGATGCAGCCGGCGCGCCAGACCCGCACCACCGCCGCCGGATCGGTGTCCCAGCCGCGCGCCCGCGCCGCCGCGACGATCAGATCGAGCCCCTGGAGATAGGCCGAGATCATCGCGAGCGGCAGGGCGGCGGCGAGATCGGCGACGATCGTCTCCGGGTCGGCCTCGGCGGCGGGCGGACGGGCGAGACCGGGGCGGGGCCGGCGCTCGGCGGAGAGGATGCGCGCGAAATAGGCGGCGGCGATCGAGGGCACGGCGACGCCGAATTCGGCCGCCGCCTCGACCGTCCATTTGCCGGTGCCCTTGTGGGCGGCGCGATCGGCGACGATCTCGACCAGGGGACGGCCGGTGTCGAGATCCTCGGCGCGCAGGACCACCGCCGTGGCGTCGAGGAGATAAGAGGCGGCCGGGCCCTGCGCCCAAGCGGCGACGACCTCGGCGGCGCGGGCGGGCGCGAGGCCGGCGGGGCCGAGCAGGGCGACGGCGGCCTCGGCCCAGAGCTGCATCTGCGCGTATTCGATGCCGTTGTGCGCCATCTTGACGAAATGGCCGGCGCCGCCGTCGCCGAAGCGGCCGTGGCAGGGGGTGCCGTCGGGGGCCCGGGCGGCGAGGGCGGCGAGCAGGGGCGCGATCTCGGCGAGGGCGTCGCGATCGCCGCCGGCCATCAGCGAGGCGCCGTGGCGGGCGCCCTCGCGGCCGCCGGAGACGCCGAGCCCGACGAAGCGGATGCCGCGCGGCGCCAAGAGACGCTCGCGCCGCTCGGTGTCCTGCCAATGGGAATTCCCGCCGTCGACGATCACGTCGCCGGACAGCAGCACGCCGTCGAGATCGGCGAGCAGCGCGTCGATCGGATCGCCGGCCTTGATCATCACCAGGAAGCGGCGCGCCCGATCCGGCCCGGAGGCGGCATCGCGCGGCGTGGCGACGAGACGGACCCGGCCGGCCATCTCCTCGGCGGCGACGACGACCACCTCGGGAAAGGGATCGGTGGCGGCGACGGCGAAACCGGCGTCGGCCAAGTGGAGCGCGAGATTGCGGCCCATCACGCCGAGACCGATCACGGCGATGTCGACGACTTCGGCTGTCATGAGAGAACCCCTTCTCGGGTGAAGTGAGGCCCGGCGGTCGGTTCGACGACCTGCGCGCCGAGGTGGGCGACTTTCGGGCCGGCGACGTCATCTGCGACGAAAGGCGTAGAACACGTGAACCGCGCCTCTACAATCGGACATGCTGCGCTGCATATCATCTTTGTGCGATGCATAAGTATTATCTTCTTGTCTTCATGTCAGACATGGAATACTCCTGATCGCCGACAAAGAGAAGAGGGAGCGACGATGTCGCGCGAAGACCCCATCCTGGTCGGTGGTCGAGATCTCGGAGCCCAGGTGGCCGAACGCCTGGCCGCGGACCTCTTTTCCGGACGCGTCAAGCCGGGCGACTTCCTGCCGAAGGAGGTCGAGTTGACCGAGACCTTCGGCGTCAGCCGTGCCTCGATCCGGGCGGGCCTGCAGATCCTGGTGGCGCTCGGCATCGTCCGCCGCTTCGCCGGTCAGGGCACGGTGGTCGCGGAATATTGCGACTGGAACATGCTCGACCCCCAGGTGACGCGGTGGCTGGTCGACCACGCCGATCCGAACATCGACTTCCTCACCGAAATCCTCGAGTTCCGCTACGCGGCCGAGCCCTACATCTCGGCGATCGCCGCCGAGCGTGCGAGCGCGCGCGACCTCATGGCGATGGAGGAGGCGCACAAGGCGATGGCGGCGGCGGTCGATCCGCTCGACGGTCAGGTCGCCGATCAAGACGTCTTCGACGACGCCGACGTCGCCTTCCACGCCGCGATCTACCGGGCCACCCACAACATCGTGTGGGCGCAGCTCTCCCACATCCTGAGCCCGGCGATCCGTCTCGTCATCCGCCGCACCAACGCGACCGCCGACGAGTTGCGGGACACGCTGGAGCGTCATCGCCTGTTGATGGAGTGCATTCGCCTGCGGCGGCCGAGAGAGGCCTTCGACGCGGCGATCCACGTCATGAATCGCACCGCCGTCGACCTCGGCTCGTCGGGGCGGCAGACCCATCGGGACCTGATCGACCTCATGAGGCGGCAGGTCGAAGCGGATCTCAGATCCGCGCCGTGAGCGGGGCGGCGGAACGAGAGCGCCGCCGTCCGAACCGCAGCTCTCCAACGAAGTCAGGGAGTCGTCACATGATCGGAAACTTCTTGAAGCGCCTGGCGGGCGCCGGGTTGGGCTTTGCCCTCATGACCGGCGCGGCGCTGGCCGCGGACTATCAGTGGACGTTCCAGACGTCCGAGACGGCCGGTGAGCCCACGTTCAAGTACAAGCAGGAATGGGCCCAGAACATCGCGACGATGTCGAACGGGCGCATCAAGATCGAAATCCTGCCCACCGGCGCCGTGGTTCCCCACAACCAGACCCTCGACGCGGTCGGCTCGGGCATTCTCCAGGGCCATCTGACCGACCCGAGCTACTTCTCGGGCATCAATCCGGCCTTCTCGATGCTCGGCAATCTGGTCGGCGCGTGGTCCGATCCGCTGCAGTTCCTCGAATACATGAAGGTCGGCGGCGGCGAGCAGCTCTACAACGAGCTGGTCGAGCCCTACGGCCTGCATCTGATCGGCGCCGCCGCGACCGGCCTGGAATCGCTGCCGTCGAAGAAGCCGCTGCGCACCGTCGCCGACATGAAGGGTCTGAAGATCCGCGCCCCCGAAGGCATGGTCTACGACATCTTCGCCAAGGCCGGCGCCGCTCCGGTCAATCTGCCGGGCTCGGAGGTCTACACCTCGCTCGAGAAGGGCGTCATCGACGCCGCCGACTACACCGTCTTCGCCACCAACCAGGCCCAGGGCCTGCACAAGTTCGCGAAATTCCCGTCCTACCCCGGCTTCCACTCGCTGCCGATGGTCGACGTGTCGATCAACAAGAAGATCTGGGACGGCCTGCCGCCCGATCTCAAGGCGATCCTCGTCACCGCCACCGACAAGCTCGCCTATGATCTCGTCTTCCGTCTGAAGAAGCTGGATCTGGCCGCCGTCGCCGAGGCCAAGAAGGATCCGACCATCGAGATCATCGACATGGCTCCGGACGAGCGCCGCAAGTTCCGCCAGATCGCGCAGCAGGAATGGCGGAACTGGGCGAAGCGCAACGCCATGACCGAGAAGATCTACACCTCGGTCACGACCTTCCTCGCCGAGCGCAACCTGCTCTGACGAAGGTTTCGCCCCGGCCCCGCGCCGGGGCGGCCTCTCTGCCGAACCACGAAGACCGAAAACCCTTCGCGCCCTCTCGGGAGGAGCCACGCCCATGTCCGCCCAAAACTCGGACGCCGACGCCACCGTCGCCCTCGAGCACGCCACCGACGGCCACATCGCCAATCCCTTCGACGCCGCCATCGACTGGTGCGGCAAGGGCATCTCCTGGTTGGTCTTCGTGTCGATGCTGATCAGCGTCGGCGAGGTCGTGTCGCGCTACGTCTTCGACAGCCCGACCTCCTGGGTCCACGAGACCACCGTCTTTCTGATCGCCATCATGTTCTGCGTCGGCGGCCCGGTGGCGCTCGCCCGCGACAAGCACATCCGCGTGCGGGTGATCTACGATCAGGTCTCACCGCGCGTCCGGCGCTGGCTCGACGTGCTCAACGCTTTGATCGCGCTCGGCTTCTGCGGCGGGATGAGTTGGGCGGCCTACACGCTCTTCTGGCGGTCGTCGCACGATCCCTCCGGGGCGTGGACCCTCGAGCGGTCCGGCACCAGCTGGAACCCGCCGTTCCCGACGCTCACCAAGGGCATCATCCTCGCCGCGCTGGTGATCATGACCGTCCAGATCGTGCTGCATCTCGTCCAGGCGCTCATCGCCGTGACGCGGCGTGAGGAGGTGTGATCATGTCCGGTCTCGGTCTTCAGGCCCTCGGCATCGAATGGGGCACCTATGTGCTCGTCGGCAGCATCTTCCTGCTGCTCCTCACCGGCCTGCCGCTCGCCTTCGTCACCGGACTGGTGGCGCTCGGCTTCACCGTCGGCTGGTTCGGCCCCAACGCCATTCCCCTGGTGATCAGCCGCGTCTACGGCTTCGTCACGGAATATTCCCTGGTCGCGGTGCCGATGTTCGTCTTCATGGCGTCGCTGCTCGACAGATCGGGTATCGCCAAGGATCTCTTCGGAGGCATGCGGGTGCTCGCCGGCCGGATGCCCGGCGGCGTCGCCATCCAGACGCTGGTGGTCGCCTTCTTCCTGGCGACCATGTCCGGCATCATCGGCGGCGAGATCGTGCTGCTCGGCATCCTCGCCCTGCCGCAGATGCTGCGCCTCGGCTACGATCGCAAGATCTCGATCGGCGTGGTGTGCGCCGGCGGCTCGCTCGGCACGATGATCCCGCCGTCGATCGTCCTGATCATCTACGGCCTGATCGCCTCGGTCTCGATCGCCGATCTCTTCACCGCCGCCTTCACGCCCGGCACCATCCTGATGCTGCTCTACGTCGGCTACGTGCTGGTGCGCTGCATCCGCGATCCCTCGCTCGCCCCGGCGATGCCGCCGGTGCCGCCGGAGGAGCGCAAGACGCAGCGGCGCGACGCGATCCGCTCGGTCCTGATGCCGGCGATGATCGCGCTGATGGTGCTCGGCACGATCTATACCGGCGTCGCCAGCGTCACCGAGGCGGCCTCGATGGGCGTCGCCGGCGTGCTCGTCGCCACCCTGATTCGGCGCGAACTCTCCCTCCGCCTGATCCACGAAGCCTGCATGCAGACGATCACCACCTGCGGCATGATCGTGTGGATCGGCATCGGCGCGGCGACGCTGGTCGGCGTCTACAATCTGATGGGCGGCAACCGTTTCGTCTCGCAGACGATCCTGTCGATCGACGCGGATCCGATCTACATCATCATGGTGATGCAGCTGATCCTGATCGTGCTCGGCATGTTCCTCGACTGGATCGGCATCGCCATGCTGACCCTGCCGATCTTCGTCCCGATCGTCCAGCAGCTCGGCTACAGCCCGATCTGGTTCGGCATCCTGTTCTGCGTGAACATGCAGGTGAGCTTCCTCAGCCCGCCGTTCGGCCCGGCCGCCTTCTATCTGAAGGGCGTCGCGCCGCCGGAGATCACGCTCAAGGACATCTTCTCCTCGCTGCTGCCCTTCATCGTGATGCAGTTGATCGTCCTCGCCCTGATCCTCTTCTTCCCCGACATCGCCATGTGGCCGCTGAAGCTGTGAGCGGGCACCCGGGAGACATTCCATGAAGATCACCCACATCAAGACCTGGCAGGTGCCGCCGCGCTGGCTGTTCCTCAAGATCGAGACCGACGAGGGCATCTCCGGCTGGGGCGAGCCGGTGATGGAGGGGCGCGCCGCCACCGTCGAGGCGGCCGTCCAGGAGTTCGCCGACGTGTTGATCGGGCGCGACCCGCGCCGGATCGAGGACATCTGGCAGACGCTCTATCGCGGCACCTTCTATCGTGGCGGCCCGATCCTGATGTCGGCGATCGCCGGCATCGATCAGGCGCTGTGGGACATCAAGGGCAAGGCGCTCGGGGTGCCGGTCCACGAGCTCCTCGGCGGCGCCGTGCGCGACAAGATGCGGATGTACTGCTGGATCGGCGGCGATCGGCCCGCCGACGTCGGCCGGCAGGCGCGCGAGGTCGTCGCCAAGGGCTTCACCGCCTTCAAGATGAACGGGACGCCGGAACTCGCCATCGTCGACAGCCACGCCAAGATCGACGACGCGGTCGCCCGCGTCGCCGAGGCGCGCGAGGCGGTCGGGCGCGACGTCGGCATCGCCATCGACTTCCACGGCCGGGTGCACCGGCCGATGGCCAAGGTGCTCCTGCGCGAGTTGGAGCCGTTCCATCCGATGTTCGTCGAGGAGCCGGTGCTGCCGGAGCATCTCCACTGCCTGCCGCAGATCGCCTCGGGCCTCGGCTATCCGATCGCGACCGGCGAGCGGCTCTTCAACCGCTCCGCCTTCCGCGACATTCTGGAGGCGCGGATGGTCGACATCGTCCAGCCCGACGTCAGCCATTGCGGCGGTCTCACCGAGGCGCGCAAGATCGCAACCCTCGCCGAGACCTACGACGTCGCGCTGGCGCCGCACTGCCCGCTCGGGCCGCTGACGCTCGCCACCTCGCTCCACCTGGATTTCGTCTCGCACAACGCCTTCATCCAGGAACAGAGCATGGGCATCCACTACAACCGCGACAACGACGTGCTCGACTATCTGGTCGATCCGGCCCCGCTCGCCATCGTCGACGGCTACCTGCCGCTGCTCGATCGCCCCGGGCTCGGCGTCGAGATCGACGAGGCCTTCGTCGAGGAGCGGGCGAAGGTGGGGCACCGCTGGCGCAACCCCAATTGGCGCCACGCCGACGGCAGCGTCGCCGAATGGTGAGGCGCGAGCCCCGCCCCTCCCCCGTCTCCCCCTCCCGCCTCGGAGATCCCGCCATGTTCCCCCGTCCGCCCGTCTTCGCCGAGGCCTTCGCCGCGATGCCCCTGGTCGCGGTCCTGCGCGGCATCACGCCCGACGCGGTCCTCCCGGTCGCCGACGCCCTGGTCGACGCCGGGTTCCGTCTGATCGAGGTGCCGCTCAACAGCCCCTCCGCCTTCGAGAGCATCGCCCGGCTCGTCGCCCATTGCCCGGCCGGCGTCGCGGTCGGCGCCGGCACGGTGCTGAAGCCGCAGGAGGCCGAGCGCCTCGCCTCGCTCCATGCCGAACTCTTGGTGACGCCCAACACCGATCCGGCGGTGATCGCCGCCGGGGCGCGGCTCGGGCTGACGCCGCTGATCGGCTGCATGACGCCGAGCGAGGCGCTCGCCGCGGTCGCCCATGGCGCCGCCGGGCTGAAGCTCTTCCCGGCGGCGCGGCTCGGACCCGCCTATCTCAAGGATCTGCGCGCGGTCCTGCCGGCGCGGACGAAGGTGCTCGCGGTCGGCGGCATCGGCCTTCCCGAAATGGAGGCCTATGCGCGGGCCGGGTTCGACGGCTTCGGATTCGGGTCGAACCTCTATGCGCCCGGCCGTTCGGCCGCCGAGGTCGGGGCGGCGGCGCGCGATCTCGTCGCCGAATGGCGGCGTCTTGCGGGAGCGTGAGATGAGCGAGCGACGCCTGATCGTCGTCGACTGGGGCACCACGTCCTTCCGCGCCCGGCTGATCGAAGCCGACGGGACGATCGTCGACGAGATCACCTCCGGGCGCGGCATGCGCGATCTCGAACGTTCGGCCTTCGCCGCCTATTGCGCCGAGCGGACCGCCGCGTGGCGCGACGAGACCCCGCCGCCGCCGATCTACATGGCCGGCATGGTCGGCGCGCCGCAGGGCTGGACTCCGGCGCCGCAGCCGCCGCTGCCGCTCGGTCCCGCCGATCTCGCTCGGCTGGTGGTTCCCGCCGACGGGCTCGCCGACGCCTGGATCGTGCCCGGCGCGCGGTTCGAGGCGCCCGACGGCACCGTCGACGTCATGCGCGGCGAGGAGGTGCAGATCTTCGGGGCGCTCGCCCTCACGTCACGCGAGGACGCGGTCCTGTGCCTGCCCGGCACCCACAGCAAATGGGCGCGGGCGCGCGGCGGACGGCTCGAGAGTTTCACCACCTTCATGACCGGCGAGGTCTATCAGGTGATGCTCGACCACAGCATCCTCGCCAAGACCGCCGAGGCGGGCGCGCCCTTCGACGAAGCCGCCTTCACCGCCGGGCTCGAGGCGAGCGCGGCGAGCGTCAGCCTTCTCCACACGCTGTTCCTCACACGCAGTCTCACGCTCTGGGACCGGCTCGAGGCGCGGACGAGCGCCTCCTTCCTCTCCGGCGTGCTGATCGGCGAGGAGGTGCGGGCGGCGCGTGGCGTCGTGGAGGCCGGCGACGGCCCGGTGCTGGTGGTCGCGGGCGAGGCCCTGCGCCGGCCCTACGACATCGCGCTCGGCCACGTGGGGCTCTCCCACGCCTTCGTCCCGGCGATGGACGCCTCGCTGCACGGCATCCGCGCCCTCATCGGCGCGTGAGCCGCGGCGCCCGTGCCGCGCGGCGGCCCTTCGCCGGTGACGGCCGGCGCGATGGCTTCGACGCCCACGAGAAAGAGCCGGCCGCCCCTCCCCGGGATGTGGAGGGACGGCCGGCGAAACCACGCGCCGAGACGGATGGCGGGTTCAGGCGCGCGGTGGGACCGGCTTGTTGAGATCGGGGAAGGCGCGGATCGGGTCGCGGCCGTCCCAGCCGACGCTCGAGTCACGGATGAGGTCGAACAGGGCGCCCTTGGGGCCGTTGACCTCGGAGAGCTCGATGACCGTGCCGGGATGGCCCGCGTCGGTCTCGAAATAGACGTAGCGGCCGCCGGCGCCGACCTGACCGCCCATGCCGACCTTCAGGCCCGCCTTCTCGGCGATCGCCATGTGCTCGTCGAAGGTGGTGGTCCAGTAGGCGAAGTGCTGGGCGCCGAGGTGGCCGGCCTTCAGGAAGTCGAGATACATCGACGGGGCGTCGTTGCGCTGCTGGACCAGCTCCATCTGGATGAAGCCGGAATTGGCCAGCGCCACCGACCGCTCGATCGGCGAGGGCCGCCCGCGATAGGTGAAGTCGCGATCGACGATGCGCTCGGCATAGAACCACGGCCCGATGCCGAGGGTCTCCGTCCAGTGCCGCATCGCCGCCTCGATGTCCTCGACGACATAGCCGATCTGGCGGATCTCACCGAACAACCTGCTCATGACCGCTCTCCCTGTGATGGCGTGTCGCAGGGGTTCTAACAAATCGAACACCGATAGACAACACAAATCACATGAGTTATGTTACAAACGATCACGATAAATCAAAAATGGGAGTGAATGACCGATGTCTGCCATCACCCGCCGGACCGTGCTCGAGGCCGCCCTCCTGGCCGGCCCCCTCAGTCTCGCCATGCCTCACGTGCGCTCCCGCGCCGCCGCGAAGTTCGTCTACAAGTACGGGAACAATCTGCCGCTGACCCACCCGCTGAACATTCGGGCGGCCGAGGCGGCCGCGAAGATCAAGGCCGCGACCAACGGCGACCTCGACATCCGGATCTTCCCCTCCAATCAGCTCGGCGGCGACACCGACATGCTGAATCAGGTGCGGTCCGGGGCGATCGACTTCTTCACCCCCTCCGCCCTGGTGATCGCCACCCTGGTGCCCGCCGCGCCGATCAACGCGGTCGGCTTCGCCTTCTCCGGCTACGACAAGGTGTGGGCGGCGATGGACGGCGATCTCGGCGGCTTCATCGGCGCGGAGATCGAGAAGGTCGGCCTGCACATGATGCGCACGGTGTGGGACAACGGCTTCCGCCAGTTGACCACCTCGGGCAAGCCGGTCGCCACCCCCGAGGATCTCGCCGGCATCAAGATCCGCGTGCCGGTCAGCCAATTGTCGATCAGCCTGTTCCAGGCGCTCGGCGCGGCGCCGACCTCGATGCAGTTCTCCGAAGTCTATACCGCGCTCCAGACCAAGGTCGTCGACGCGCAGGAGAACCCGCTGCCGATCATCCAGACGGCCAAGCTCTACGAAGTCCAGAAATACGGGATGCTGACCAACCACATCTGGGACGGCTACCTGTTCGTCGCCTCCGGCAAGACCTGGTATCGTCTGCCCGAGGACATGCGCAAGATCGCCGAGACCGCCCTCAACGAGGCGGGCGTGGCGCAGCGCGAGGACATCGCCAAGCTGAACGCCTCGCTCCAGTCGGAGCTCGAGGGCAAGGGCATGGTCTTCAGCCGGCCCGACCCCGCGCCGTTCCGCGAGGTTCTGAAGAAGGCCGGATTCTATGTCCAGTGGCGCGAGAAATTCGGCGAGGACGCCTGGGTCCGTCTCGAGAAATACGTCGGAAAGCTCGGGTGATGCCATGACCACGACCTCGCCGGACCTGGTTTCCGGCGGGTTCGCCTCCGTGAAGGCCGCCTGCGGGCGCCTCGAACGCGGCATCGCTCTGGTGACGGAAGTCCCCGGCGCGATCCTCGTGGTGGTCGAGGTGCTGGTTCTCTTCGCGGGCGTGACCTTCCGCTACGGTCTTCATCGGCCGTTGGTGTGGTCGGACGAACTCGCCTCCATTCTGTTCCTGTGGCTGTGCATGCTCGGCGCCGTCGTCGCCCAACATCGCGGCGGCCACATGCGCCTGACGCTGATCGCGCGCCTCCTGCCCGAGACCTGGGCGGCGCGGATCGAGACCGTCTCCTCCGCCGCGGTGATCCTGTTCCTGGGGCTCCTCATTCCCCCGGCCTATGAACACGCGGTCGATCAGATGATGATCACCACGCCGGCCCTGCAACTCCCCGACACGGTGCGCTCGGCGGCGATCCTCACCGGCGTCTGCCTGATGCTGGCGGTCGCGCTGCTGCAACTGGTACAGCGGGCGCGCCTCCTCGACGTCGTCGCGTCCGTCGTCCTCTTCGCCGTCGTCGGCGGGCTCGTCACGGTGTTCCTGCCCCAGCTCCAGGACATGGAGAACTGGAACCTCCTGGTCTTCTTCGGCATCGGCGTCACCGCGCTGGTGCTGGGGGGCGCGCCGATCGCCTTCGCCTTCGGGCTGGCGACGGTGCTCTATCTCACCTTCATGACCTACATGCCGATGAGCATCGTGATCAGCCGCATGGACGAGGGCATGTCGACCTTCGTGCTGCTGTCGATCCCGCTGTTCGTCCTACTCGGCCTCCTGATCGAGGTCACCGGGCTCGCCGCCGCGCTGGTCAACCTGCTGGTCTCCCTGGTCGGTCACTTCAAGGGTGGGCTCTCCTACGTGCTGATCGGGGCGATGTATCTGGTCTCCGGCATTTCCGGCTCGAAGGCCGCCGACATGGCGGCGATCGCGCCGGTTCTGCTGCCGGAGATGCAGCGGCGCGGCAAGGATCCGGGCGAATTGATCGGCCTCCTGTCGTCGTCGGCCGCCATGGCCGAGACGATCCCGCCATCGATCGTGCTGATCACCGTCGGCTCGGTCACGGGCGTGTCGATCGCGGCGCTCTTCACCGGCGGTCTGCTGCCGGCGGCGGTGGGCGCGCTCGGACTGGTCTTCGTCGCCTTCCTGCGGTCGCGCGGCGAGGACACCACCGGCGCCAAGCGCGCCTCGTGGGACCAGATTCGTTCATCCCTGCTCGCGTCGATCCCGGCGCTGCTCCTGCTCGCCCTGATCCGTTGGGCGGTGGTCTCCGGCGTCGCCACGGCGACGGAGGTCTCGACGATCGGCGTGGTCTACACGGTGGCGGTGGCGGTGCTGGTGTTCCGGCGCTTCCCACTCGACCGGGTGTGGCCGATGCTGTGCGACACGCTGGCTCTGTCGGGGGCGATCATGATCATCCTCGGCTGCGCCACCGCCATGGCCTGGGCCCTGACCCAATCGGGCTTCTCCCAGCAGCTCGCCCACGCGATGACGCTGATGCCCGGGGGCGCCACCGGCTTCGTGATCCTGTCGATCGTCGTCTTCGCGGTGCTCGGCTCGGTCCTCGAAGGCATCCCGGCGATCGTCGTCTTCGCGCCGCTGCTGTTCCCGATCGCCAAGGAACTCGGCATCGAGCCGATCCACTACGCGATCATGATGGTGCTCTCGATGAGCCTCGGGCTCTTCACCCCGCCGCTCGGCATCGGCTTCTACCAAGCCTGCGCCATCGGCCGCGTCGAGCCGGACAAGGCGATGCACGCGATCTGGCCCTACATGGCGGCGCTCCTCACCGCCGCGGCCGTGGTCGCCGCCGTGCCCTGGCTGAGCAATCCGCACTTCTGAGGTCCTTCCCCTCCGACGGACGGATCTGCCCGAAAGCCCCGCGATTCCCCTGGGAGTCGCGGGGTTTTTCGCCATCCACGGCCGATGTCGGCGAGGCCGCCGCCACGCGGGAGACGAAGAGGCCCGGGAGAGCGGCGCTCTCCCGGGCCTCGGAACTTCGATGTCGCGTGGGCTTCAGGCGGCGACGGGACGGCGGCGGAAGCCGGCGGTCTCGATCGCCTCGTCGACCGAGACGCCGTCGTGGACGAGAGCGCGGCAGGCCTTCATCACCGCCAGCGGCTCCTCCGCCTGGAAGATGGCGCGGCCGAAGAGGATGCCGGCGGCGCCGGCCGACACGATCGCATGGACGAGATCGAGGGTGCCGCGATCGGAGCCGCTGCCGGGTCCGCCGGCGAGCATCACCGGCAGCGGCGTCTCGGCGACGATGCGGCGCAGGGCGGCCTCGCTGCCGGGCCAGTCGGTCTTGACCACGTCGGCGCCCATCTCCATGCCGACGCGGACGTGGAAGCGGACGAAGTCGCCGTCGTTGACGTCGCCGGCGAGGGCGCCGCGCGCGCCCATGGTCTCGACGATGTGGACCATGCCGGCCTCGCGGGCGGCGGCATTGACGAGGGCATTGTCGCGGAACGCGGCGGTCTCGAGATCGGGATCGTTGTGGGCGACGAAGAGATAGGTGATCACCGCCTCGGCGCCGAGACGGACCGCGTCCTCGACCGAGGCGACGAGACGGGTGTGGCCGTCGGCATAGGCGAGCGGCCCGCCCTCGCGCCACATGGTGGTCTGGTCGAGGCGCAGGATCAGCGAGGGGCCGCCGTTGTCGACCAGGCGCCGGCCGTAGCGCATGGCCGAGCCGAGCGGCAGGATCACCGCGTCGACGCCGGCCTCGGCCATGTCGTCGAGCATCGCCTCGGGCGTGTCGAGCCCGCGCAACGCCCCGAGCTGGAGGGCGTGGTCGAAGGCGACGCAGAAGCCCTTCCGGGCCGGCGACGCGAGAATACGGGAGAGGCGGATCTTCTTACCCAGAGCCTGCGACATGATCGAACTTTCCCCTCACACGAGGTCGAAGGTGATCCCGGCCTGACGGAGGCGCCGAACCGTCGTCTCGTCGAGACCACGGTCGATGAAGATGCGCTGGAACTCCGGGAGGTCGGCGAAATGGTTGAGAGCACGCGTGGAAAACTTGCCGGCGGTGAGCATCAGGACGGAGCGCTCGGCCGCCGCCATCAGCGAACGCTTCATCCGCACGACTTCCTGATCCTGATGGTAGAGCGCGGTGCCGATGGCGGCGGAGGCCGACAGGAAGGCCCAATCGGCGCGAAGCCGCGACAGGGTCTGTTCGCAGATGAGCCCGTAGAAGCCCTGGAGCGTATCGGAATAGTTGCCGCCGGTCAGGATCAGCTGGACGTTGGTGAGCGAGCGCAGCCGCTCGCACACCGCGAGCGAATTGGAGATCACCGTCACGTGCTCGATCGTCTCCAGCTCGTCGCAGATGGCGAGCGTCGTCGTGGAATCGTCGAGCATGATCACGTTGCCGGGCTCGATCAGGGCGCGGGCGGCGCGGGCGAGCGCGCGCTTTTCCGCCTGTTCCATCTGCTCGCGGTAGTGGAAGTTGCTCTCGAACAGGAGCGAGCTCTCGGCGGTGGCGCTGCCGCGATCCTTGCGCAGCAGGCCCCGGCTCTCGAGCAGGTCGAGATCGCGATGGATGGTCATGCGGCTGACGGCGAGCCGTTCGGCGAGGGCGTCGACCTGCACCGTCTTCTCGTTCTGCACCAGGGCGACGATCGCGCGGCGGCGTTCTTCGGGCTTCATGCTCTGCTCCAGCGAAGGAAGGGCGAGGGATCGGCACGGCTCGAGACGGGGCGACGGCCGTGGCGCCGGCCCCGCGCGATCGCGTCGATCATCCCTTTCCGGTGGTAGCGTGTCATCTCTCAGCCCTCAATGGCCGGCCATGACGCGGGCGAAATAGTCGGGGCCGCCGACCTGTCCGCCCTTGAGCGAGATCTCGACGCCGTCGACGCGCCCGTCGGGCGCGGCGATGCGGCAGAGCGGCGCGCCGGGCACCAGCGGGCCGGCGACCTCGAGCGTCTCGACGCCCATGGCCGAGACGGCGTGACTGGCGCTGTCGCCGCCGGCGAGCACGACGCGGCGGGTGTCGGTGGCGGCGACCGCGTCGCGCAACACCCGGCCGAGCGCGCCGCCGAGGACGGCGGAACTGTCGAAATTGCCGAGACCGCGCCGCTCCAGCGCCGCCCTGGTCGGGGCGAGGCGCGGGTCGGAGGGGCCGCGCGCGGTATGGACCACCACGCCGGGGCGCTCGGACAGCGCCCGCCGGATCTCCTCGACCAGCACGCCGTGGAAGGCGCTCTCGTCGCCGGAGACGGCGGCGACGGTGTCGAGCGGCAGGATGGCGAAACCGTTGGCCTCGGCCCAGGCGATCTGGCCCTCGGTGACCGGCGAGCAACTGCCGCACACCGCGATCAGGCGATCGACCGGCCCTCGCGCCACGGGCGGCGGCGCGAGCGGCAGCACGCCGGTGCGGGTCAGATGATCGACGAGGGCATATTCGACGCCGGAGGAGCCGACGACGAAGGCCGGGGCGCGGGCGCCGTGTTCGGCCAGGAGCCGACCGGCGATGGTGGTGGTCGCCGCGTCGAACGTGTCGAGGACGACGACGTCGGCGCGTTCGGTGAGGGCGGCGAGCGCGGCGGAGGCGTCGGGCGCGGTCATCGCGCGGAAATCGAAGCCCTCGATGCGCGCCTCGGTCTGGCGGCCGAGATGGGCGCGCAGGTCGGCGTCGTGCATCGGCGTCACCGGGTGACGGCTCATGGTCGGGTGGCGATCGATGCGGAAGATCTCACGCCCGCCGGAAATGCTGACGGCGGCGAAGAGATTGGCGAAGATCACGTAACGCTCGTGGCGGGTGACGCCGACGACGCAGAGGACGGCCGGGCCGAAGAGACGTCGGCCGATGTCGGCGGCGCGGCCGATGCTGCCGACGTCGGGGGCCGAATCGAAGGTCGAACAGGTCTTGTAATGGGTGAGCGGGGCGCCGAGGGCGCGCAACTTCGCAAAGACCGCCGGCAGTTCGGCGTCCATCCACGCCGGCGAGCGGCTGCGGCTGGTGCCGGCGACGCCGATCGCGGCGAGGCCGGGATGACGGGCGAGATCGGCCGGCGACGGCGGCTCGAGGAACAGTTTGGCGGGAACGCCGGCCATCGCCAGCGCCTCCAGAGAATCGGTCGAGCCGGTGAAGTCGTCGCCATAGAAGGTGATCAGCGGCGCGGGCGCCGCGGCGGTCGGATCGGTCATGGTCTGCGCCTCGTCGTGCGTCGCCCCCGAAGCCGGGGATCGACGGCGATTGCACATTCATACCATCGACAATGATTGTTTGGAACAAAAAACATGTGATAATGTGACCGTATGTCACTCGATATGTGCGAGGGGCGGCGAGAAGGATCGAGATTCATGAACAGGATCGGCATCACCATGGGCGACCCGGCGGGAATCGGGCCGGAGGTGGTCTGCAAGGCGTTGGCGGCGATGAGCCCGGCCGAGCGGGCGGGATGCGTGGTCGTCGGCGACCCCGTCTTCATGACCCGGGCGCGCGATCTGATCGGCGCGGACTTCGCCTTCGTCGAGGTCGCCGACGCCGCCGAGGTGCCGACGGGCGGGGTGGCGCTGCTCGCCGTCGAGGCCCCCAATCGCGACACGATCCTTCCCGGGCGGCTCTCGGCCGACGCCGGCGAGGCGGGCAAGCGCTGCGTCGAGCTGGCGGTCCGCCTCGCGCTCGCCGGCGCGATCGACGTGATCTGCACCGCCTCGATCAACAAGGCCGCGCTCCGGATGGCCGGCTACGCGCTCAACGGTCACGCCGGGCTGCTCTCGCACTTCACCGGGGTGAAGAAGAACTACGCGGTGCTGGCGAGCCCGCAGTTTTCGGTGATCCACGTCTCGACCCACGTTTCGCTGCATCAGGCGGCCGACCTCTGCCGGACGCCCCTGATCCTCGAGACGATCCGCGCGGCGGACGCGCACATGCGCACCACCGGCCTGACGCGGCCGCGCATCGCCGTCGCCGGGCTCAATCCCCATTGCGGCGAGGGCGGGCTCTACGGTTCGGAGGACGACGACTTCGTCGGCCCGGCGGTGGCGGCGGCCCGCGCCGAGGGGCTCGACGCGACCGGGCCGGTGCCGGGCGACGTGGTGTTCCAGCAGGCGATCGACGGGCGCTACGACATCGTCGTCGCGCAATATCACGACCAGGGCCACATCCCGGCCAAGCTGATCGGCGGCCACGACTGCGTCAACGTCACCGCCGGCCTGCCGGTGCTGCGGACCTCGGTCGACCACGGCACCGCCTTCGACATCGCCTGGACCGGCGTCGCCGACCCGAGCAACATGAGGGCGGCGATCGCCATGGCGCGGCGGATGAAGCCGCTCCCCTCCCCCGCTCCGGCGGCGTGAGGATCGCGGCGCGACGCCGCTCCTCTCGGCCCCGCCGGAGAGCGGCGGGGCGCGCGCGCCTTCACAATGGATGATGGCAGGCGACGGAGCGGGCCTCACCCAGCGTCCGCAACTCCGGCTTCTCGGTGCGGCAGCGTTCGGTCGCGCCGGGGCAGCGCGGGTGGAAATGGCATCCCGGCGGCGGCGCCGTCGGCGAGGGCGGCTCGCCGTCCTGGAAGGTCATGGCGACGGCGACGGCCGGATCCGGCTCGGGCGAGGAGATCTTGAGGAGCCGCGTATAGGGATGGAGCGGCTCGACGAAGATCTCCGGCACCGGGCCGACCTCGACCACCCGGCCGAGATACATGACGACGACGCGATCGCAGAAGAAGCGGACGACGCCGAGATCGTGCGAGATGAAGACGAAGGCGAGGTTGTGCTCGGCGCGGATCCGGCGCAGCAGCTCGAGGATCTGGGCCTGGACCGAGACGTCGAGCGCGGAGACCGGCTCGTCGGCGAAGATCAGATCCGGCTTCAGGGCGAGCGCGCGGGCGATGCCGATGCGCTGGCGCTGGCCGCCGGAGAATTCGTGCGGATAGCGATCGAGGGCGCTGCGCGGCAGGCCGACCTCGTCGAGGAGCCGGGCGACCTCGTCGCGCACCGTCGAACGGTCGGCGAGGCCGTGGACCTTCAGCGGTTCGCCGAGGGCGTCGACGATGCGCTGGCGCCCGTCGAGCGAGGAGGCGGGGTCCTGGAAGACCATCTGCATGCGCCGACGCAAGCCGCGCATGTCGAGCCGCGAGGCCTCGAGCACGTCGGCCCCGTCGAAGCCGACCGAGCCGCCGTCGGCTTCCATCAGGCGGAGCGCGACGCGGGCGACGGTCGACTTGCCGCAACCGCTCTCGCCGACCACGCCGACCACCTCGCCGCGCCCGACCGTGAAGGAGACGCCGTCGAGCGCCTTCACATGGGTGACCTTGGGGATCGGCCAGCCCTTGCGAGTGGTGAAGACCTTGCGCAGGTCGCGGATGTCCAAAAGAGGGGTGGCGTTCATCACTCGCTCCTCGCCCAGCAGCGAACCTTGTGTTCGGGATCGCCGCCGACCGGCGTCATCTCGGGCAACCGATCGCAGATCTCCTGCCGCAGGGGGCAGCGCGACTGGAACCGGCAGCCGGACGGCATTTCGGTGAGGGGCGGAACCTGACCGGGAATCGGCTTCAGCTGGCCGTCGCCCTCGATGCGCGGCATGGCGGCGAGCAGCGCCTGCGAATAGGGATGGGTCGGCCGGTCGAAGAAGGCCTTCACCGGGGCACTCTCCACCACGTCGCCGCCGTACATCACCATGACCCGATCGGCGACCGAGGCGACCACGCCGAGATTGTGGGTGATGAGCAGAACGGCGAGGCCCTCGCGCTTCTGAAGATCGGCGACGAGCGCCAGAACCTGAGCCTGGATGGTGACGTCGAGGGCGGTCGTCGGCTCGTCGGCGATCAGCACCGACGGCCGGCAGGCGAGCGCCAGCGCGATCATCACGCGCTGACGCATGCCGCCGGAGAACTGATGCGGATAGGCGTCGAGCCGCTCCGCCGCCGCCGGCACCCGCACCAACTCGAGCAATTCGCGGGCGCGTTCGCGGGCCGCCTTCTTCGACAGGCCGTGATGGCGCATCAGGGCCTCGCCGACCTGGAAGCCGATCGGCAGGACCGGATTGAGCGAGGTCATCGGCTCCTGGAAGATCATGCCGATGCGATCGCCGCGCAGATCCTCGCGGGTCTTCTCGGAGGCGGCGACCATGTCGACGCCCTCGACCAGGATGCGGCCGGAGGTGACCGAGGCGATCGGCGGCAAGAGGCCGGTCACCGACAGGGCCGTCATCGACTTGCCGCAACCGCTCTCGCCGACCAGGGCGAGGGTTTCCTCGGCGCGGATCTCGAAGGAGATGTCGCGCACGACATGGTGGAGGCGGCCGTCGAGGCGGATCGAGGTGGTGAGCCCCTCGACCACCAGGGGGGGAGGTGTCGCGGTCATTGCGGGGCCCTCGGGTCGGAGGCGTCGCGCAGGCCGTCGCCGATCAGGTTGAGACCGATCATCACGGCGAGGATGGCGAGGCTGGGGAAGACGGCGAGCCAGGGGCCGTCGAGCAGATTGTCGAAACCCTCGCGGACGATGCCGCCCCAGGTGGCGGTCGGCGGCGGCACCGAGAGGCCGATGAAGGCGAGGGTCGATTCGGTGCGGATGGCGGCGGCGAGCCACAGCGAGGCCATCACCACCAGTTCGTCGAGGATGTTCGGCAGCACATGCAGGAACATGATGCGCAGGTCGGAATAGCCGAGCGAGCGGCAGGCATCGACGAAGTCGCGCTCGCGCATCGCCAGCGTCGAGCCGCGCGCCAGCCGCACGAAGGCGGGCACCGCCGTCACCGCGATGGCGATCACCAGATTGGTGAGCGAGGCGCCGAGCACCGCGACCAGGAGGAGGCCCATGATCAGCTGCGGAAAGCTCAGAAGCACGTCGGTCGCCGCGACCACGAGGCGATCGATCACCCCGCCGTAGTAGCCGGCGACGACGCCGATGACCGTGCCGATCACCACGCCGACGGCGGTGGCGAGGAAGCCGACGGTGAGCGAGATCCGCGCGCCCCAGAGGATGCGCGAGAAGACGTCGCGGCCGAAGGCGTCGGTGCCGAAGAGATGGGTCGTATCGGGCGGCGAGAGAACGAGCATGACGTCCTGCGCGTCCGGATCGAAGGGCGAGGCCCAGGGCGCGATCAGGGCGGCGACGATCATCACCACCACGACGACGAAGCCGAAGGCGAGACCGGGCGAGCGCAGGGCGCGCGAGGCCACGGTGTTGCGGCGGGCGGAGGAGGAGGCGCTCATGAGGTCTTCACCCGCGGGTCGACCAGACCGTAGGTGAGGTCGGTCAGGATGTTGGCGAGAACGATGGCGAAGGCGGTGATCACCATCAGGCCCTGGAGCAGCGTGTAGTCGCGCTGATTGAGGGCGGTGACGATCAGCTTGCCGATGCCGGGGCGGT
Source organism: Pinisolibacter aquiterrae (assembly GCF_019160155.1). Classification (GTDB taxonomy): domain Bacteria; phylum Pseudomonadota; class Alphaproteobacteria; order Rhizobiales; family Ancalomicrobiaceae; genus Pinisolibacter; species Pinisolibacter aquiterrae. The sequence continues at coordinate 382,526 of NZ_JAFNIH010000041.1, read as the reverse complement.
TGAAGACGATCTCGGTCAGGACGGCGTTGCCGATGAGGACGCCGAGATAGAGCCCGACCACGGTGACGATCGGCACCAGGACGTTCGGGAAGGCATGACGCCACACCACCAGCCGGCGCCCGAGGCCCTTCGACCGGGCGGTGCGGACGTAGTCCTCGCCGAGCGCCTTGAGCATGCCGGAGCGGGTGACGCGGGTGACGTAGGCGACCATCAGGAGACCGAGGTTGATCGCCGGCAGCACCAGGGCGCGGAGGCGTTCGATCGGGTCGGCGGTGTTGGCGGTGGAGATCACCGGGAACCAGCGCAATTCGACCGAGAAGACCATCAGCAGCAGGATGCCGGAGACGAAGGCCGGGAAGGAGACGCCGGCGAGGGAGAAGATGCGGGCGAACCAGTCGGCGAAGCCGTCGCGCCGTTCGGCGGCGAGAACGCCGAGGGGAATGCCGATCACCGCGCCGACCAGGAGCGAGGCGAGCGTCAGCTCGATGGTGAAGGGCAGCACCGACAGGACGTCGTCGACGATCGGCCGGTTGGTGGCGAGCGAGCGGCCGAGATCGCCGTGCAGCACCTGCCACAGGAAGTCGAAATATTGCGACAGGATCGGCTTGGCGAGGCCGAGCTTCTCGCGCAGCGCCTCGCGCGCGGCCTCACTCGCCTGATCGCCGAGGATGATGATGGTCGGATCGCCCGGGACCACCCGGATGAGGACGAAGACCGTGGTCAGCACCGCCCACAAGGTCGGTATGGCGACGAGCAGTCGTTTGATCACGAACCGAAACATGGCTCACCCCGCAGGAGAGGAAGGAGGGGGCGCGGCGGCGGACCGTCGCGCCCTGCGGCTTCTCGTCGAGGAGGAGACGTGGCGCGCCGAGACGCGCCACGACACTCACTTCTTGTTGGTCAGCTCGGTGACGACCGGGCCGAGATGGATCGCGCCCTGGAACTCGTACCCGTAGTCGACGTTGGTCTTGCGGGCCCACACCTGGAGCTGCTCGTAGAGCGGAACGGCGCAGACGTCGTCGATGACCTTGGCCTGAGCGACCTTCCACAGGTCCTTCTGCTTCGCGGCATCGGGCTCGATGGCGGCGGCGTCGATCTCCTTGTCGGCGACGGCGCAGTGCGAGAAGTTGGTCACCGCGGTCGGGGTGCCGACGGTCGCGGCGGAGTGGAAGAACTGGCGCAGATAGACGTCGGCGACGGGGAAGCGGGCGGCGGCGTAGTAGACCGCGCCGGATTCGTCCTTGCGGATGCGGGCGTGGAAGGTCTGATGATCGACCACCTCGAGCTGCAGGTCGATACCGGCCTTCTTGAGCTGGCTCTGCACGATCTGCATCGAGTTGAGCATGGTCGGCAGGCTGGTCTGGATCACCTTGATGGTGACCCCGTTCGGGTAGCCGGCCTCGGCGAGCAGGGCCTTGGCCTTGGCGATGTCGTGGGGATAGAGCTTGGCCTGCTCGTCGGTGCCGAGATAACCCGACGGCACCACCGAGATGGCGGGAACCGCCGTGGAGGCGCCCTTGAAGCCGGCGATCTGGGCGCGATCGACCGCATAGGCGACGGCCTGACGGACGCGCTTGTCGTCGAGCGGCTTCATCGTCGTGTTGAGATGCAGGATCGACAGTTCGGCCGGCTTGACCACCTCGACGACGGTGTTCGGCTCCTTGGAGAAGCGCTCGACCCAGCGCTGGTCCTGGCGGCCGTAGACGATGTCGAGTTCACCCGACGAGAAGGCGAGATCGCGCGAGGCGTCGGCCGGGATGAAGCGATAGACGATCTTGTCGATCTTCGGCACGCCGCGGAAATAGGCGGGATTGGCGGCGAAGGTCAGGCTCTCGTTCGACTTGTAGTCGACCACCTGGAAGGGGCCGGTGCCGACCGGCTTGGTGCGGAAGTCGGCGCCGAGGGCCTCGGCCGCCTTCTTGGAGACGATGTTGCCGCCGTGATAGTTGGCGACGAGACCGAGCAGGGCCGGGATCGGCTTCTTCAGCACGATCTTGACGGTATAGGGATCCACCGCCTCGATGCTCTCCATCACCGAATAGTCGGCGGCGAAGGAGGAGGTCTTGCTGTCGCCGGCGCGCTTCAGCGAATAGACGACGTCTTCGGCGGTCATCTCGCCCCAGTCGCCGTGGAACTTCACGCCCTTGCGCAGATGGAAGATCCAGGTCTTGCCGTCGGCGGACTTCTCCCAGCTCTCGGCGAGATCCGGCTCGAGCGCCTCGAGGCTGGCGGAACCGGGCTTGAAGCGGACGAGGCCGTTGAACATCCACGACACCACCGGCTTGTCCTGGGTGGAGGTGGCGCGGTGGGGATCGATCTGGCCGATGTCGGCGGCGGCCATGCCGACGTTGAGCACGGTCTCGGCCCGGGCGGTGGCGATCGGCGCCAGCAGCAGGGCGGCGGCGGCGAACAAGTATCGCTTCATCGTCATTTCCTCTCGTCTCGATCGCACCAACCGGATCGGCCGGGCGTTGGGGTCGTCTCGGGGGGGCGGGCCTCCCGAGGGCGTCAATGCTCGGTGTGGGTGCTCCCGCCGACGGGAGCGTCTGCCGGCGCGGCGGAGGCGAGCCCGTCGAACCGATCGATGGCGAAGGGCTCGATCGGCGAGGGCGTCGCCCCGTCGACCAGCAGTTCGCAGATGATTTCGCCGATCACCGGACCGAGCTGGAAGCCATGGCCGGAGAAGCCGAAGGCGTGGACCAGATCGGGCGTGGTGCGCGACGGGCCGATCACCGGGATGGCGTCGGGCATCTGCCCGTCGACGCCGCTCCAGGTGCGGATCACCCGGGCGTGGGCGAGGCCCGGCACCACCTGCAGGGTGCGTTTCATGCCGCCGAGCGACTCGGCGTCGTTCGGGCGGGCGAGGCCGCGCTCGTGATCCTGCCAACCGCCGCCGCCGCCGAAGACGACGTTGCCGCGCCGGACCTGGCGGACGTAGACGTCGCCGCCGCAGACCCCGATCGAGCGCGAGACGAAATAGGGCATGGGCTCGGTCACCAGCATGTTCGGCGACAGCGGCGTCAGCGGCACCGCCTCGCCGAAGCTCGCCGCGACCAGTCCGCTGCCGGCGCCGGCGGCATTGACCAGACGGCGGGCGCGGACCTCGAGGCCGGGCGCGGTGACGACGAAGCCCGAGCCGGTGTGCGCGACCGCCTCGACCGGCGTGTGCTCGCGCACCTCGGCGCCCATACGGCGGGCGAGGCGGGCGAAGGCAGGGCCGACGACGCGCGGATTGGCCTGACCGTCGGTCGGCGACAACGAGGCGCCGAGCACCTTCTCGCCGAGCCAGGGCAGTTCGGCGTGGACGGCATCGGCGCCCATCATGGTGAGCTCGAGACCACACGCGGCGGCGTCGATCCGGTAGCGCTCGAGAAACTCGAGGTCGGCCTCGGAACGGGCGAGCTTGATGTGGCCGGTCGCCTCGAATTCGACGTCCTCGCCGAGGAGCGCGTTGAGCCCGTCCCACAGCGGCCGGGCGCGGCGCGACAGCGGCAGCTCGCGCAGATCGCGGCCCTGTTGGCGAACGCCGCCGAAATTGACGCCGCTGGCACCGGCGCCGCAGCGGCGCTTCTCGAGCACGGCGACGGTGAGGCCGTGCCGGCGCAGGGCGACGGCGGCGGCGCAGGCGGCGGTGCCGCCCCCGACGATCGCCACGTCGACGTCGAGACGCTCCCCCATCACAGTCCCCCCTCGATCGGGATCGGCTTGACCGGCGGATTGCCGCGCAGGCGACCGACCGTCTCCACCGGAACGCCCCGGCTCCGCGCCAGGATCTCGGCCGCCGCCTGACCACAGACGCGACCCTGACAACGGCCCATGCCGGTGCGGGTCAGCGCCTTCAGGCGGTTGATCTCGTCGACGTCGCGCTCCCGCGCGGCGGCGCGCACCGCTCCCACCGTGATCCCCTCGCAGCGGCACAGCGTCTCCGTATCGGCGAGATCGTCGAGGAGATGGCCCGGGAAGGGATAGGCGGCCTCGAGGGCCCGGCGGAACCGGCGATGACGCGCCAGTTCCCGGTCCAGCCGATCGATCCGAGCGGCATCGGCCGGGCGGCCATGGTCGGCGAGCAGAGTGAGCGCGGCGCGCGCGCCGGTCAACTCCGCGACGTCGGCGCCACCGATCGCGGCGCCGTCGCCGGCGAGATAGACGTCCACGACCGAGGACCGCCCCTCGGGCGAGCGCTCGGGCTGCCACTGCCGGGTGAGATCGTCGAAGACGATGCGGCAACCGGCGAGATCGGCGAGCTGGATCTCGCTGCGCAGGCCGAAGGAGGCGCCGACCGCGTCGCAGGCGACGCGATGCTCGCGGCCGCGCGCGTCGGTCCACACCACCGCCTCGACCCGATCGGTTCCTTCGACCCGGAGCCGGCGCGCGCCGAAGCGCATCGGCACGCCGCCGAGGACGTTGCGGGCCATGTACCAGAGCCCCTTGGCGAGGGTCGCCGGCGCATTGAGGAGGCCGAAGCCGTGGATCACCTTGGGCAGGAAGGCGGTGACGTCGAGAGCGAGGACGACCTCGGCGCCGGCCTTGCGATATTGATGGGCGACCAGCGGCAGCAGCGGACCGGCGCCGATGAGCGCGACGCGGCGGCCGATCGCCACCCCTTGCGCCTTCAGCGCGATCTGCGCGGCGCCGAGGGTGAAGACGCCGGGCAAGGTCCAGCCGGGGAAGGGCAGCACGCGATCCATGGCGCCGGTGGCGAGGATCATCGCGTCGACCTCGAGCGCGTCGAAGCGCTCGTCGGCGAGGAGCCGCAGGCGCTTTCCCTCGATCGACCAGACCAGCGTGTTCGGCCGGTAACGAACGCGGTCGCCGAGGCGATCGAGCAGGCCGTGCAGGGCGGTGGCCTTGGCCGCCTCGAAGCCGTAGAGATCGGCGGCGGGGCGCTCGGCGCCGGGCGGCGGACGGCGATAGATCTGGCCGCCGGAGCGCGGCGCCTCGTCGATCAGGACCGGATTGAGTCCGCCGGCGACGAGCACCTCGACGGCGCGCAGGCCGGCCGGGCCGGCGCCGACCACCGCGACGTGGGGAAGCTTCGCCACGCTCATGCCCGCGCCCTCCCCTCGACGAGGACGTGCATGCCCTCCTCGAGCAGGGTGGAACAGGCGCGGAGCCGGCGGCCGTCGGCGAGATCGACCCAGCAGTCCTGGCAGGCGCCCATCAGGCAGAAGCCGGAGCGGGTGGTCTCGGCGAATTCGAACCGGCGCAGATCGGGACGGGCGAGCAGGATCGCGGTGAGGAGATGATCCCCCGCCCGCCCCTCGGCCGGAACGCCGTCGATCTCGAAACGAAGGACCGGGCCCGTCCGCTCGACGAGACGGTGGAAGAGGCCGGGCCGGGGGGTGGGGTTCGGGGTCACAGCATGTGCTCGTAGCGGCAGTTGACGAGGAGTTCGGCGACGCCGGCGGTGTTGGGCAGCTCGATCACCGTGGCGACGAGGCGGCCGAGATCGGCGGGATCGGTCATCGCCTCTGCAGGCAGATCGGTGACGTGGGCGGTCAGGTCGGTGGCGACGAAGCCGGGGCAGAGCGCGGTGGCGCGGATGCCGTGCTCCCAGCCGTGGCGCCGCACCGAATGAGTCAGGGCGACGACGGCGTGTTTGGCCATCTGGTAGCCGGTGTTGAGGCCCATCACGCGCTTGCCGGAGAGCGAGGCGACGGTGACGACCCGGCCCTCGCCGGCGGTCTTCAGGGCCGGGAAGGCGGCGCGGATCAGCAGGAAGGGCGCCTTGACGTCGATCTCCCAGAGCCGATCCAGCTCGGCGAGATCGCCGCTCTCGAGACCGACGAAGGGGGCGATGCCGGCATTGGCGACGAGACCGTCGATGCGGCCGAAGCGGGCGAGCGTCGCCGCGACCCAGGCGTCGGGGGACGCGGGATCGGCGGCCTCGTAGGCATGGATCAGGAGATCGTCGGCGTCGGGGCCGAAGACGGCGCGCACCGCGGCGGGATCGCGGACGCCGAGCGACAGACGATGGCCGCGCGCGCGCAACTCGTGCGCGACGGCCGCGCCGATGCCGCGTGAAGCGCCTGAAATCATGACGACTTTTGCTGCAGTGCCCATAAGGTCCTCATGCCCATCCGATGACCAATCACGCGGGGGCGAGGGGCGAATGTCAATCTCGATTCTTGCCATTTGAAAAATTGGTCGTCATATTTTTATTAGACGATATTTATCGGTTCATAACGGAGCCCAGATTTCGAATGAAGAAACGCAGCGACGAAGCCGACGCCCCGACCAGTCTCCAGCGCGGGCTGCGCCTGCTGCGCCATCTCGGCGAGGCGACGGCGGGCGGCATGCGGCTCTCCGATCTCGCCGCCCAGGCGGGCGAGACCGAAGCGACCACGCATCGCCTGCTGAAATCGCTGATCGCGGAGGAGTTCGTGACCCGCACGGCCGATCGCCGCTACCGGCTGGCGCTCGACTTCTTCGCGCTCGCGGCACGGGTCGAGACCTCGGACAATCTGCGCGACACGTGCCGGCCGCATCTCATCCATCTGTGCGCGGCGCTCGGCGAGACCGTGTTCCTGCTGGTGCGGACCGGGTTCAACGCGGTCTGCCTCGACCGGGCGAACGGACCCATCCCGATCCGCTCCTTCACCGACGACATCGGCGGGCGCATCCCGCTCGGCATCGGTCAGGGCTCGCTGGTCATCCTCGCCTTTCTGCCGCCGGGCGAGCGCGAGGAGGTGATCCGCTTCAACCTGCCGCGGCTGATCGACATGTCGCCGATCGACGAGGTGTTCCTGCGCACCGAGATCGAAAAGGCGCAGCGCCTCGGCTTCTCCGCGTCGGAGACGGGCGTTCTGCCGGGCATGACCGGGGTCGCGGTGCCGATCTTCGACACCAACGGCAACGTCGTCGCGGCGCTGTCGATCGGCACGCTGAGCGAGCGCCTGACGCCGGAGCGCAAGGCGGCGGTGATCGACTGTCTGCGCCGCGAGGCCGAGGCGATCGGCCGCCGCGTGTCGCCGTTCGATCCGGCGCTGCGGCGGCCGGCGCGGTGGCTCGGCGGCGTCGAGGCGCCGCGCGGGTGACCCCCGCGCGGGCGTGGCCTCACGCCCGGCGCAGGCGCTCCTCGGCGATCCGGACCCAGAGTTCCGCGCCGATCGGCAGGGCCGCGTCGTTGAAGTCGTAACGCGGCGAATGGAGGCCGGGGTTGGCGCCCTCGCGGCCCTGGCCGACCCAGACGTAGGCGCCGGGCTTCTTCTGGAGCATGAAGGCGAAGTCCTCCGCGCCCATGCTCGGCTCGATCTCCTCCTCGAGGATCAGCTTCGGCGCCATGGTCCGCACCACGCCCTGGACGAAGCGGGCCTCGCCGGCGTCGTTGATGGTGGCGGGGTAGCGGCGCTGATAGTCGATCGTCGCCTCGCAGCCCATCGCCTCGGCGATGCCGTGGACGATCGCCTTCAGCCGCGTCTCGATGAGATCGCCGATCGCCGGATCGAACCAGCGCACGGTGCCGCTCATGCGGCAGGCGTCGGGAATGACGTTCCAGGCGTCGCCGCCGTGGACGGTCGTCACCGAGACCACGGCCGAGGACATCGGCGAGACGTTGCGCGAGGCGATGGTCTGGAGCGCCGAGCCGATCTGGAAGACGGCGGCGACCGGGTCGGCGCCCTGATGCGGCATGGCGCCGTGGGCGCCGCGCCCCTTCACCTCGATCTCGAAGATGCCGAAGGCCGCCATCATCGCCCCGGTCGTCAGACCGGCGCGGCCGAGCGGCAGCGCCGGCCAATTGTGCATGCCGAAGATCGCCTCCATGGGGAAGTCGCGGAAGAGCCCGTCGGCGACCATGCGCTCGGCGCCGCCCTCGTTCTCCTCGGCCGGCTGGAACACGAAATGCACGGTGCCGTCGAGGGTCGTCGACTGCGACAGCCGGCGGGCGGCGGCGAGCAGCATCGCGGTGTGGCCGTCGTGGCCGCAGGCGTGCATGCGGCCGACGTTCCTGGAGGCGTAGGCGAGGCCGGTCGCCTCGTGGATGGCGAGGGCGTCCATGTCGGCGCGCAGGCCGACGGCGCGGGAGGAGGAGCCGCGCGAGAGGGTCGCGACGACGCCGGTGCCGCCGAGCCCGGTCGAGACCTTCAGACCGAAGGAGGCGAGCCGCTCGGCGACGAAGGCGGAGGTGCGGTGCTCCTGGAAGGCGAGCTCGGGCATGGCGTGCAGCTCACGCCGCCAGGCGACCGCCTCGTCGATTTCCTCGCAGGAGAAGAGAGTGGGTACGGCGTTCATCGGGCCCTCCGTGGGCGCAGGCAAGGGCGGGATCAGTCGGCGGTCTTCATCCGGTAGCGGAAGTCGCAGCGCTTCGCCCCGCTCATGATGGTCTCGGTGCGGGTCAACTCCATCGCCGGATTGTAGCCGGTGCAGAATTCGCCGTCGCGATTGCAGGAGAGGAGATGGCCGATCTCGCCCAGTCCCATCTCGCGATACATCTCCGCGTAACGGCAGCGGACGACGTCGAATTCGAGCCGGTCGGGGGCGGCGTGACGCACCTCGATCGCCAGCGAATCGTTGGCCGTCCAGTTGGGCAGGATGTCGGCGAAGTCGGCGAGATCGGGATCGCGGCCGAGCTCGGCGCGGAACTTCGCCCCTTGCGCCACCGCCGAACGGGAGACGGCGGCGTCCAGCGTCGCCTTCGCCACCGCCTCGCCGTGGCTCTCCACCAGCACGTCGTAGACGTGTTTCAGGATTTCCGCCTCGATGCGGCGGCGTTCGATGATCGGCTGGGTCATGACCGTTCCTCAGACCGTGTGGACGTGGCCGCCGAGATAGGCCTCGACGATACGGGGATCGCCGGCGAGGTCGACGGCGCGGCCTTCGAGGGCGATGCGGCCGCTCTCCATCACCGCCGCGCGGTCGGCGATGCGGAGCGCCGCCTTGGCGTTCTGCTCGACGATCAGGATCGACAGGCCCTCGTCGCGGATCTGCGACACCAGATCGAAGATGCCCTTGACGAATTTGGGCGCGAGGCCGAGCGAGGGTTCGTCGAGAAGCAGGATCGAGGGCTTGGCCATCAGCGCGCGGGCGATGCACAGCATCTGCTGCTCGCCGCCGGAGAGCGAGCCGGCGATCTGGCTCATGCGCTCGCCGAGCTTGGGGAAGAGCACGAGGATCCGCTCGAGTTCGGAGAGCCCGTGCGCGCCGCCGCCGATCACCAGATTTTCCCGGACCGACATGGAGGAGAAGATCTGCCGGCCCTCGGGCGCCTGGAGGAGGCCGCGCGCGACGATCTCGTGGCTCTTCAGCTTGGAGATGTCCTCGCCCTTGAAGCGGATGGTGCCGGCTTTCGGCTTGTAGATGCCGGAAATCGCCCGCATCAGGGTCGTCTTGCCGACGCCGTTGGAGCCGAGCACCGCGACGATGCCGCGTTCGGCGACGTCGAGGTCGACCCCGTGCAGGATCTCCTGGACGCCCATGGTGACGGTGAGGCCGCGAATTTCGAGAAGACTCATTCGTCGACCCCCAGATAGGCTTCGAGCACCGCCGGATCGGCGCGGACGACCGCCGGTTCGGCGTCGGCGATCTTGCGGCCGGAGGCGAGCACCACGACGCGCGAGCAGATGCCCATGACGAGGTTCATGTCGTGCTCCACCAGCATCACGGCGAGACCATCGTCGTTGAGCGTGCGGATGAAGCGGGCGAGTTCGGCGGTCTCGCTGTCGTTGAGGCCGGCGGCGGGTTCGTCGAGGATCAGGAGATCCGGCCTCATCGCCAGAGCGCGGGCGATCTCGAGATATTTCCGCTTGCCGTAGGAGAGGTTGGCGGCCAACTCCTCCGACTGTTCGGCGAGGCCGACACGCTCCAGCGCCTCCCAGGTGCGCGCCGAGATGGCGTCGGAGCGCCCCCGCCGGCCGAAGACGGCGGCGAAGGCCGATTGACCCATGGCGCCGACCGACCCGACCGAGACGTTGTCGAAGACCGACATGTTCGGGAAGACGCGCAGGTTCTGGAAGGTGCGCGACATGCCGCGCGCCGCGATCACGTGGGGCTTCGATCCGTCGATCGCCGCGCCCTTGAAGCGCACCGCGCCGGAGGTGAGCGCCGTGAAGCCGGAGATGAGGTTGAAGAGCGTGGTCTTGCCGGCCCCGTTGGGGCCGATCAGGCCGACCAGCTCGCCCGCCTCGACCCGGGTGGTGACGTCGTCGACCGCGACCAGTCCGCCGAAGCGACGGGTGACGTTTTCGATCTCGAGCAGGCTCATCTCCAACCGACCTCCCGCTCGGACGGGGCCGCGCCCCATTTCACGCCGAGATTGCGGCGGACGAAGGCGAGCGCGGAGACCTCGCCGAAGAGCCCCTTGGGCAGGAACAGGATCGAGACGAACATCACCAGACCGACCATCACGTTGCGGAGATCGCCGAGCCCCCGCAGCACCTCCGGCAGGAGGATCAGGAGGACGGCGCCGACGATCGCGCCGGGCAGCGAGCCGAGGCCGCCGACCACCACCATCGCCAGGATCAGGATCGAGTTGGAGAAGTTGAAGTCGCCGGGCGAGACGTAGCCGGTCGTATAGGCCCAGAGCGCCCCGGCGAGCCCCGCGAAGAAGGCGGAGAGGGTGAAGACCTCGATCTTCAGCCGCACCGTGTCGATGCCCATGGCGTCGGCGCACTGATCGTCCTCGCGCAGCGAGCGCAACGCATTGCCGTAATAGGAATGGCTGAGGCGATGCAGCACCCAGATCGACGCCACGACCACCACCGCGACCACGAAATAGACCGCGAGCGGACCCTTCACCGCGAAGCCGAAGAGCTTGATGCCGGAGAACAGCATCACCCCGTTCGGGCCCTTGGTGACGGCGACCCAGTTGAGGAGGACGGTGTTGATCATCTGCCCGATGGCGAGCGTCGCCACCGCGAAATAGATCGAGACGAGCCGCATGGTCGGCAGCGCCACCACCAGGGCGAAGAGGGCGGCGACCAGTCCGGCGGCCGGCAGGCCCCACAGGAAGCCGAGCTTCAGGTCGGTGCCCATCAGCGCCGCGACATAGGCGCCGATGCCGTAGAAGGCGGCATGACCCAGGTGCAGGAGGCCCGCGACGCCGGTGACGAGGTGCAGCGACACCGCCAGCAGCGAGAAGATCAGCACCAGATTGGCGACCTGGAAGAAATAGCCCTTGCCGAACTGCGCCAGCGTGAAGGGAGCCACGGCGAAGACGAGGACGAGGAGCAGGACGGGCACGACCCATCCCTTGCGAGTGATCTCAGACACGTTCCCTCCCCGCCCCGAAGAGGCCCTGCGGAAAGAAGATCAGGGTGACGATGAGGAAGCCGTAGGCGACCATGTCGGCCCAGTTCGACGAGATGAAGGTGGTGGCGAGCCCTTCCGAGAGGCCGAGCAGCAGAGCGCAGATCACCGCGCCGGGGATCGAGGAGAGCCCCCCCATCACCATCGCGACGAAGGCCTTGATGCCGGGCACGAAGCCCATCGCCGGGAAGATCGCGCCGTAATAGAGCCCGACCAGGATGCCGGCGCCGGCGCCCATCATCGAGCCGATGGCGAAGGTGGTGACGATCGTGCGGTCGGTGTCGATGCCGACGTATTTGGCGCCGAGCGGATTGGCCGAGACCGCGCGGATCGACAGGCCGACGCGGGTCTTGGTCAGCAGATACTGGAGCCCGCCCAGCATCAGCGCCGCCACCACGAAGATGATGACGTCGCCGGTGACGATGGTGACCGGGCCGATCGCGATCGGCTTGTTGATCAGATATTCGAAGGGCAGCGTCTGCATCTGCGAGCCGAAGGCGATCTCCAGCCCCTCGCGGGCGACGATCGAGACGGCGAGCGACGACATCAGCGTCGATTCGCGCATGGCGCGGGACTTCAGCGAGGCCTCGTCGGAGAAGCGGCGGAACGGCTTGAAGGCGATGCGCTCCAACCCGAAGCCGAGCGCCGCGCCCACCGCCAGCACCACGAAGAGCACCACCAGGAACGGCGGCGCGAAGGCGGTGATGAGGAGGAGGCCGGCGAAGGCGCCGACGGTGTAGACCTCGCCATGGGCGAAGTTGACGACGTTGAGAACGCCGAAGATCAGCGTGAAGCCGATCGCCATCAGCGCGTAGATCACGCCCTGTGACAGGCCGATGGCCAATTGCTGAAGATAATAGGGATCGAACACGGCAGCCCCCTTCGTGTCGTGTCGCGAGACGTGGCCGTCGAGCCGTCCCGACGGCGATGGAACGGGGGCGGCGGCGCCGCCCCCGGGATCGGATCGATCACTCGGCGACCGGCGAGAAGACACCGCCGACGACGCGCACCTTGGAGAGCTGCTTCACCGGCTCACGATCGGGACCGAAGGTGGTCACGCCGGTCACGCCGGGGAAGTCCTTGGTGGCGGCGAGCGCGTCGCGGACCGAGGCACGCGTGGTCTTCGGGTAGGTCTTGACGATCGCGTCGAGCATGATGTTGACCGCGTCGAAGGCCTGGGCCGGGAACTGGCCGGGCTCGGCGCCGCGCGCCTTGACCCAGGCCTCGACGAAGCTCTTCACCTCGGGCTTCGGGCTGTTGGGCAGGAAGTTGGTGGTCAGCGACAGGCCTTCCGCGTCGGGGCCGGCGAGCTCGATGAGCTTCTGGTTGTGCGCCGCCGAGGTCGAGAAGACCGGCACGGCGTAGCCGAGCTGCTTCATCTGCTTGAGGAAGTTGGCGCCGTCCTCGTAGAAGAAGCCGGTGTAGATCGCGTCGGGCTTGGCGCGCTCGATCTTGGCGAGGAGCGAGCGGAAGTCCGGGGTGCCGCGGTTGAAGTACTCGGTCATGACGACGGTGCCGCCCTTGGCGGTCAGTTCGTCGGAGAAGTACTTGGTGACGGACTGGCCCCAGTCGGTCTGTTCGGCGATCACCGCGACCTTCTTCAGACCCTTCGACACCATCCAGTCGGCGTTGTAGGGACCTTCACCGGCCTGAGTGGTGATGTTGCGGAACTGCCATTCCGAGATCTTGGCGTAGTCGGGATGGGAAGCGGTCTGGGAGAGCTGGGGCATGCCCGCCTCCTTGTAGACCTGGGCGGCGGCCATCGAAACGCCCGACGTGAAGTCGCCGAGGACGCCGACGATCTTCTCGTCGTCGACGAACTTGCGGGCGATCGCCACACCTTCCTTGGCGTCCGAGCGGCTGTCCTCGTAGACGATCTCGACCTTGACCGGCAGCTTGCCGGAGGCGTTGAAACGGTCGAGGGCGATCTCGGCGGCGGTCTTGAAGTCCTGGCCGTACTGGGCGGTGTTGCCGGTCAGCGGCAGCTGGTAGCCGATCTTGATCGGGTCGGCGGCGAAGGCGGTGCCGACGAAGGAAAGCGGGGCGACGAGGGCGATCCCGACGAGGGTCCTGCGAGTGACGGTCATGGTCTTTCTCCGCGAAAGGCCCGGGGGCCGAGGTGAGGAACGAACGAAAAAGGGATGCGATCAGGCGGCTTCGCCGGGCTCGACGATCAGGCGGCAACAGCCTTCCTCACCCGGCTTCCAGGTCTCGCCCTTGAAGACGAACCCGGCCGCCTTGAAGAGGCCGCCGTCGATGGCGCCGCCGGCCTTGCACAGGAGTTCGAGATCTTCTTCCGAACGGCCCATCCGCGTCCAGGCGTCCTTGAGCGGACACTTGTGGAACTTGATCTCGAGGCGCTCGTCGTCGCACTGGCGGATCTCCGGCGCGAAGATCACCTCGACGGCCGGAATGCCGGAGATGAAGCGCTCCTTCAGGGCGACGAGATTCGAGGGACCGAGATCGGCGAATTTCGCGCCCATGGCCACGCCCATGCGGCGGGTCGCCTCGCCGACCAGCTCGACCGCCTTGTCGGTGCCGAAGGCGTCGCGCAGCACGTCGAACATGTTGGCGTAGGCCGCGGCGCGCATGTCGAAGGCCCCCTGGAGCCATTCGATGGGAACCATGCGGCCCGACGGGCTGGTCTCGGTCATGGAAGTCGCTTCCTTCTGTTCTCGGGGTCGAACGGCGCAGGCCGGCGTCATGCCGGCTCGCGGGAATCCTTGAATCGGTACCAGGCCAACATCGCCGGAGCGACGAGCGTGGCGACGGCGTGGAGCGGATAGGGCCGCACCGGGGTGACCGGCACCGGCAGATCCTTGGGGTCGGCCCCGTCGAGGGCATCGGCGAAGACCGGACCCAGCGCCGTCGACAGGGCGACGCCGCGCCCGTTGCAGGCGGCCCAGGTCCACAGACCCTCGTCGACGCGGTGGAAGCGCGGCATGCGATCGGCGGTCATGCCGATGCGGCCGTTCCAGACGAAATCGAAGGTCGGAACCCCCATCTGCGGGAAGATCTTCGCGAGCCGCTCGCCGACCAGCGCCTTCAGGCGCCGCGCCCCGTCGAAGGGCAGGATCAGGGCGCCGCCGGTCACCAGACGACCGCGCGCGTCCCAGCGGAAGAAGCGCAGATCGCCATGGGTGTCGGAGAGCGCCTGACGACCCGGCAGAACGCTCGCGCGGACCGCGTCCGATTGCGGCGCCGTCGCCATCTGCCAGGAGAGGACCGGGATCAGCGAATGGGCGATGCGCGGCGCGAGACCGGGGGTGAAGGCATCGGTATAGCCGTTGGAGGCGAGCAGCACGCGGTCGGCGGCGACGCGGCCGGTGGGTGTCGTCACCACCCACCCGGCCGAGGTCTTCTCGAGCGACCGGGCCGGGGTGCCCTCGTAGAGGCGCACGCCGGCGGCGAGCCCCGCATCGGCGAGGCCACGGGCGAAGGCGAGCGGATTGACGTGGCCGCCGGAGGTGTTGAGCATGCCGCCGTACCAGTCGGTCGAGCCGATCAGGGCGGCGGTCTCGGCGCGATCGAGCAGGCGCACCGGGGCGCCGCGCCGGGCCCAGGCCTCGACGCGGGCGGCGGAGAGCTTCACGCGGCCGGGCGAATGGGCCGGCTGGAACCAGCCGGTCTGTTCGGCCTCGCAGGCGATGGCGTGGCGGCGGACGAGGTCGAAGAGATTGCCGGCGCTGTCGGCGACGAGCTGGGCGAAACGTTCGCCGGTCTCACCGTGGGTCCGCGCCATGGTGTCGGGTTCGGCGCCGGTCATGGTCGGGATGACCTGACCGTTGTTGCGACCGGAGGCGCCCCAGCCGACGGCTGCCGCCTCGACCACCACCACGGAGCGGCCGCGTTCGGCGAGCGCCAGGGCGGTGGAGAGGCCGGTGAAACCCGCGCCGACGATCGCCACGTCGGCCCGCACCTCACCCGCGAGCGGCGCCGTCGCGGCGCGGGCGGGCGTCACCCCGGCCCAGAGCGACGGCGGAAAGGACGGCGGGGTCGAGGCGTTCATCGGTTCGGGCTCCCGAGCAGCGAATGGAGGATCAAGCCGCCACCGCGTCGATTTCCAGGCAGCCGTCGAAGAAGTCGACCGCGGCGCGCGCGTGCAGCTTGGTCGAGTCGAATACAGGAAGAACCGAATCCTTCTCCTCGATCAATAGTCCAATTTCGGTACAGCCGAGGATCACGCAATCGGCTCCCTGTGTCTTCGCATATTCGATGATGTCGATGTAACTCTTGCGCGAGGTTTCCTTGACGATCCCGCAGCAGAGTTCATCGAAGATGATGTCGTGGACGACGGTGCGATCCTGCGCCTCCGGCACCATCGCGTCGAGCCCGAAACGTTCGCGGAGGCGATCACGATAGAAACTCTGTTCCATCGTGTAGCGGGTCGCGAGCAACAACGGCTTCTTCATGCCGGCGGCGACCAGATCGCGGCCGACCACGTCGACGATGTGGATCAACGGCACGCCGGTGTTGCGGGCGACGTGATCGGCGACGAGATGCATGGTGTTGGTGCAGATCAGGAGGCAGCCGGCACCGGCGCCGGCGAGACCTCGTCCGACCTCGGCCAGACGTTCCTCGGCGAGATCCCATCGTCCCGCCTTCTGCATCGTGACGATTTCGTCGAAATTGACCGAGTGCATCAGAATGTCGGCCGAGACCAGGCCGCCATGGCGCAGTCGAACCAACTCGTTGATCTCGCGATAATAGGTCGCGGTGCTTTCCCAGCTCATGCCGCCGATCAGGCCGATGGTGCGAGACACGCGTCTTCTCCGTTTTTGAACCTTTCGAAGACGGTAGAACGATCGGCGCGAAATGGATGCGCGTTGTTTGCACCTTTTTCCATCATTCACACAAATTCATCGCGTGATATACATCTTTGGCGCGATGGAATCGCGCAATCTCATTTGACCATGCAAAGGCTGCGCGTCATGCTGGATGTTCGCGACAAACGCATTCTCGAAGCCCTCCAGGAGGACGCCGGCGTGGCGGTCGCCGATCTCGCCGACACGATCGGTCTGTCGGTGTCGGCGTGCTGGCGGCGGATCAAGGCGCTGGAGGATCACGGGATGATCGCGCGGCGGGTCGTTCTGCTCGACCGGCGCAAGAGCAACGTGGCGACGACGGTCTTCGTCGGCGTGCGCACGTCGCGCCATTCGATCGAATGGCTGGAGGCGTTCCGCAAGGCGATCTCGGACATTCCCGAGATCGTCGAGGCCTATCGGCTGACCGGCGAGATGGACTATCTGCTGCGGCTGGTGGTGCCCAACGTCGACATCTACGACGCCGTCTACAAGCAGCTGATCAGCCGGCTCGACTTCACCGACATCACCTCCTTCATCTCGATGGAGGAGCTGAAGTTCACCACCGCCGTACCGCTGCGCTACGCGTGAGCCGGTGGGGTGGCGAGGAACCGTCGCGGTGTCGCGACGGTTCGTTTCGTCGGACCCTCGTCAGCGCGGCGGGAAACCGTTGCGGCCGGGGAAGTCGGGGGCGAGGCGGCGGGCGTTGGGCATCTTCAGCCACAGGCGATAGAGCAGACGCCGGCGGGTCGGATCCTCGTCGTCCTCGAAGCCGGTGCGCGAATGGAGCACGGCGTAGTTGTTGGCGAACTGCATGTCGCCCGGCTCGAGCATCATGTCGAGGCGCAGGCGCGGATCGTGGATGATCGAATCGAAGAGATCGAGCGCCTCGGTCTCCACCCGCGAGATCGGCAGACCGCGCAGCTCCTGACCCAGCTCGATATATTGCCGCAGGTAGCGACAGCTCAGCTTGCCCTCGTGGTAGCTGAAGATCGGCGAGAGGCTCGGCAGGTCCTCGCCGAGGTGATCGAAATAGAGCGGGCGGTAGAACAATCCGAGGAATTCGGGGTGATGGGCGACGATCTCGTTGTAGATCGCGCCGGCGGCGACGAGGCTGCTCAAGCCCCCCGACTTGGCCTTGCGGATGCAGAGCAGGCCGACCACGTCGGAGAGGTCGGTGTGATAGGGCAGATAGGCGTTGGTCTCGTAGACGCGGGTGCGCTTGTCGGCGAGATCGCCGACGTTGGCGACGCGGCCGAGGAGATCGCCGGCGGGGTTCTGAAGAACGGGCGTGCCGAGATGCAGGCCGAGCCCGTAATAGAGCAGGGTCATGTCCACCTCGCCGTAGCGATCGGCCGGCAGACCGCGCAGGACCAGGAAGCCGCGACCGTTCTCCAATTCGTCGGCGAAGGCGGCGAGCGTGTCTTCACAGCCGTCGAGCGGGAAGTCCGCCCGGGTGAACTGACCGAGCCCGAGCCCGCGCCGCTTCACGCCCTGCAGGGCACCATCGAGCGCCGTCAGCAATCGCTCGGACAGGGGCGAGATCCAATCGGTGGACGTGGCCAATTCGCTGCCCTTCCAGGCGGCCGGTCCGGTGATCTTCTCGCGCAGGACGACTGACATGAACACTCTCTCCATGGGTTGGGGGGGCCGGCCGGCGCAACGCGGTGCCGGGCGCCCGAACGACCGGACACGGCCTGTGCCGAAGAGTGTTGATGCAGAAGTTTTACAATGCTAATCCGAAAATCTCTGACAGAACATAAGCAGCGCTTATGACGAAACTCGATCTCAATCTGTTGCTGGTCTTCGAAGCCTTGATGACCGAGCAGAACGTGAGCCGGGCGGCACAGCGCCTCGGCCGCTCCCAGCCGGCGGTCAGCCAATCGCTGGCGCGGCTGCGCGACTGGTTCGCCGATGCGCTCTTCGTTCGCGCGCCGCAGGGGCTCGCGCCGACGCCGCGCGCGCGCCAGGTCTGGGCGGAATGTCAGGAGCCTCTCAACCGCCTGCGCGAGACCTTCGACCAGCGCCGCTTCGATCCGCGCGCCTCGCGCCTGAAGATGACCTTCGGCGCGGCGGAGGACGTGGAATTCGTGTTGCTGCCCGGCATCATGGAGGCGCTCGGCCGGGACCTCTACGACGCCAGTTTCGACGTGCAGCCGACCGACTGGCAATCGGTCACCGACGACCTCTTCCGCGGCCGATGCGACGTCGCCTTCACCATTTCCGGCGCGGTGCCGAACGGGATCTGCAAGGAGACACTGATCAAGGCGGGGTTCTCCTGCCTCTACGATCCGGCGCGGGTCACGCCCACGACGCCGCACGAGCAATGGTACGTCGACGCCGAGCACCTCGTCGTGACCTTCTCCGACGGGCGGCCGACCTTCATCGCCGACTATTTCGAGAACGCTCAGCGGCTGCGCCGGTGCCGGATCTCGACGCGCGCCATTCTGGCGACGCCGCATTACGTGCAGGGGTCACATCTGGTGGCGACCATGCCGACGCCGCTCGCCCAGCTCTTCGTCCGGCTTCATCCGCTGGCGATGGTGCCGCTGCCGATCGACGCCAAGATGATCGACTATTCGATGCTCTGGGTCGAGAAGCGCACCCAGGATCCCGCCTTCCGCTGGGTGCTCGAGCGGATTCGGAGATGGGCGGCGGAGCGAACGGAGCCGG
The DNA here is from genome assembly GCF_019160155.1 of Pinisolibacter aquiterrae. Lineage (GTDB taxonomy): Bacteria > Pseudomonadota > Alphaproteobacteria > Rhizobiales > Ancalomicrobiaceae > Pinisolibacter > Pinisolibacter aquiterrae. Next base: position 363,807 of record NZ_JAFNIH010000041.1, on the reverse strand, counting down.
CCTCGTGAGGCGGCGGCTCAATCCTCGGCGAGATTGTCGAGGATCTGCGCCAGGGTCGCGTTGAGGCGGGTGATCTGGGCGTCGCTGAGGCCGACGTAGGAGCGGGCGAAGAGGCGTGCCGTCACCTCCTCCATGCGGTGAATGAGATCGGCGCCGGCGGGCGTCAGCTCGACCTCGGTGACCCGGCCGTCCTCGGCGTGGGTCGAGGTCTCCACCAGGTTCTCCGCCTTCATCCGCGTCATGATGCGGGTCAGCGTCGGCAGTTTGATGATGGCGTGGGTCGAGATCTCCGACAGGCTCGACTTGCCGTGCACCTTCAGAATGAAGAGGACGCGCCAAGTCGGGATGTCCGAGCCGACCTTCTTCAGCGCCTTTTCCATCTGTTGCTGGTAGGTGCCTTGGACGCGGGCCAACCAATAGAACGGGAAATCGAGGTAGCTGAACTCGTCCTCGGAGGGGATGTAGCGCCGCAGTCTCTTCGTCACCACCATCGCGTCGTCCCGTCTACCCCTGTCGCGCCCGCGACGGGGCGCCCGCCCGGAGGGGCGAACCATCGCTCCGGGCGCGCTTCAACAATCATCTCGAGACGTCCGGGGCAAGATCCACTTTCGCGCGATCCTCTCGGGAGGGGCGCCGCGGATCTCCCCGGTCTCGGGCTCACCAGCTCGGGCCGCGCTCGGCGTGCATCTTGCGCAGCATGGCGTGGAAGAACTTCTGGGCGAAGTCGTCCTCGCGGATCAGCATGGCGGTGAGATCGGCGCAGCGGGCGCGCACCGCGTCGGGCAGCACCGTGTCCTCGCCGCCCATGGAATCCGCCAGCGACTGGATCTCGGCGGCGCGCTGCACGGTCCACAGAAGGAAGAAGGTCTTGGCGACCGTACTCTCGCCGACGGCGATGCCGTGATTGCGCAGAACCAGGATGTGCTTGTCGCCGAGGCTCGCCAGCATGCGCTCCTTCTCGTCGGCGAAGAGGGTGATGCCCTCGAAGGTGTGATAGCCGATGCGGCCGAACAGCTGGGCGCCGTAGAAGTCGTCGTGGGTGAAGCCGCGCTTCTTCTGGACCACCGCCGAGATCGGCGTGGTGTGGGTGTGGACGACGCAGTGAATGTCCTCGCGGGCGCCGTGGATCGCCGAATGGAGGGCGAAGCCGGCGGGATTGGCGTCGTAATCGGAGGGCTCGACCTTGCGGCCGTCGAGGCCGACCTTGAGGAGGTTCTCCGGGGTCACCTCGTCGTAGTTGAGCCCGAAGGGATTGACGAGATAGTGCTCGCTCGGGCCGGGCAGGCGCGCCGAGATGTGGTTGAAGATGGTCTCGGTCCAGCCGAACCAGTCGACCAGATGATAGAACTCGGCCAATTCGCAGCGCAGCGCCCATTCGGCTTCGGAGACGGGCCGGGGCTTCGGCATCGGGGTGACGGGAGCGTTCATGCGACGTCCTTTCGCGGCGAGGGTCCGTCGGCTTCGGCGCGCGACTTGGCGGCGCGGAACCGGACCAGATCGAGGATGGTGCGGGTGCGGGGCATGGCGAGCCCCTTGAGTTCGGCCAGTTCGGCGACGGCGTCGCCGATGGCGGCGAGTTCGAGCGGCAGGCCCTTTTCGTAGTCCTGGAGCATGGAGGTGCGGATGTCGCCCATGCTCGCCCCCATCGCCAGGAAGGCGTCGGGGTCGAGATCCATGCGGGCGCCGTGGGCGGCGGCGGTGACGAGCGCCTCGTCGAGCAACTGGCGGGCGACGTGGCTCAGCGTCGGATCGGTGTAGATCTCGCGCAAGGTCGCGCCGGTCAGCACCGAGAGCGGATTGGAGGTGATGTTGCCGATCACCTTGGTCCACAGCGGATCGCGGATGCGGGCGCTGACCTCGGTGGCGATGCCCGCCGAGCGCAGCACGGCGGCGAGCGCCTCGACGCGGTCGGTGACGGTGTGATCGATCTCGCCGACGACCATGCGCAAGGGATTGGTGGAGCGCGCGACGCCGGGGCCGAGGCGCTCGGCGGTGACGTAGGTGACCGCGCCGATGATGCGGTCGAGCGGCATCTCGGCCTTGAGCCGGCCGCCGGGATCGACGGCCTCGACGGCGCTGCCGGCATGGCGCCCGGGGACGCCCTCGAAGTACCACCAGGGAATGCCGTTGACGACCGGGACGACCAGCGTCCCCTCCCCCACCACCGGCAGGACGGCGCGGGCGAGGGTGGCGTGATCGGTCGCCTTGGCGCAGATCAGAACCGCGTCCTGCGGCCCCAGTTCGTCGGCCGATCCGGCGGCGACGCGGGCGTGATGCGTGCCCTCGCGATCGGTGAGTGTGAGGCCGTCGGCCTCGATGGCGGCGCGGGTCGCGCCGCGCGCGACCACGCTCACGTCATGGCCGGCGACCGCGAGGCGGGTCGCCAGCGTGGTTCCGATGGCTCCGGCGCCCGCGATGCAGACGCGCCATCGTCCGTCTCGATCGGCCGTCGCGGTCATGCGGTCAGCATCTCCTGATGGCGCGAGGTCTTGCCGAGATAGGCGGCGACGATCCGCGGATCGTCGGCGAGTTCGGCGGCCGGGCCCTCCATCGCCACGCGGCCCAGTTCGAGCACATAGGCGTGGTCGGCGACCTTGAGGGCGGCGCGGGCGTTCTGCTCCACCAGGAGGATCGAGACGCCGGTGCGCTTCAGTTCGGCGATGATCTGGAAGACGTCGCGCACCACCAGCGGCGCGAGACCGAGGCTCGGCTCGTCGAGCATCAGGAGGCGCGGCTTGCCCATCAGGGCGCGGCCGAGCGCCAGCATCTGCCGTTCGCCGCCGGAGAGCGTGCCGGCGAGCTGGCGATGACGTTCCCACAGGCGCGGGAAGCGGCCGTAGACGTCGCGCAGCGTCTCGTCGGCGTCGTAATGAGGGTCGCGATGGCGGCGGAAACCGCCGAGCACCAGATTGTCCTCGACCGTCATGGTGGCGAAGAGGGCGCGCTGTTCCGGCACCAGGGCGATGCCGGCGGCGATCATCCGAGCGATGGTCGGCGACGAGGTCTCCACCCCGTCGACGGTGATGGCGCCGCGCGAGGGCAGGATCCCCATCAGGGCCGAGAGGAGCGTGGTCTTGCCGGCGCCGTTGGGGCCGATCACCGTGGCGATGTGGCCCTCGGGCACGTCGAGGGAGATCCCGGAGACCGCCTCGATCGGGCCGTAGGAGACCGAGAGATCGCGGACCGAGAGGAGCGGCGGCGTGGTCGGAGCGAGCGCGGTCATTCGACGCCTCCCAGATAGGCCTCGAGAACGGCCGGGTTCGACTGGATCTCGGCCGGAAGGCCCTCGGCGATCTGGCGGCCGAAGTCGACGACGAGGACGCGGTCGGCCAGTTCCATGACGAAGTCCATGTCGTGTTCGACGAGGACGATCGCCATGCCTTCCGCGCGCAGCCGTCCGAGCAGTTCGGCGAGCGCCTCCTTCTCCCGGAAGCGCAGGCCGGCGGCCGGCTCGTCGAGGAGCAACAGGCAGGGATCGGAGGCGAGCGCGCGGGCGATCTCGAGGATGCGCTGCTGGCCGAGGGCGAGGCTGCCGGCCTCGGCGGCGGCATATTCGCCGAGACCGACGCGGGTCAGCTGACGTTCCGCCTCGGCGAGGAGCGAGGCCTCCTCGGCGCGATCGAGGCGCAACATGGCGGCGGCGATGCCGTCGCTGCCGCGCAGATGGGCGCCGAGGGCGACGTTCTCGAGCGCGCTCATGGTGGGCAACAGCTTGACGTGTTGGAAGGTGCGGGCGAGGCCGTCCTTGGCCACCTCGCGCGAGGGGAGACCGTCGATGCGTCGATCGCGGAAGACGATCTCACCGGAAGTGGGAGCGTCGACGCAGGAGAGCTGATTGAAGAGCGTGCTCTTGCCGGCGCCGTTGGGACCGATCACCGCGAGGATCTCGCCGGCGGCGACCGAGAAGCTCAGGTCGTCGTTGGCGACGAGACCGCCGAAGCGACGGGTGACGCCGCGCGCCTCGAGGATGGTGGTGCCGCGCGGCGGCATCGGACAGCGCGGCAGCGGCTCGACGGCGGCGAGATCGGCGCCGGCCGGGGCGATCGAGACGCGCGGCAGGCGAGCGCGGACGGCCTCGACGAGGCGTCCGGTCAGACCCGACGACATCTCGCGCATCACCACGACGATCAGGAGACCGAAGACGATCTGCTCGAAGTTGCCGACGCGTCCGAGGAGATGGGGCAGCAGATCCTGCAGCCATTCCTTGAGCATGACGACGGTGGCGGCGCCGACGACCGCGCCCCAGACCTGACCGACACCGCCGATCAGCGCCATGAACATGTAGTCGATACCGGCCTGCAGGCTGAAGGGCGCGGGGGCGACGAAGCGCTGGGTGTGGGCATAGAGCCAACCGGCGATCGAGGCGAAGACGGCGGCGGTGAGGAAGGCCGTCATCTTGGCGCGGAACGTGTCGACGCCCATGGATTCGGCCATGATCTGGCCGCCGCGCAGGGCGCGGATGGCGCGGCCGGGGCGGGAATCGAGCAGGTTGAGGGTGACGATCACCGCGACGATCACGACGCCCCAGATCAGCCGGAAGAGCTCCTCGCCGCGATCGAGCGTGATGCCGAAGAGGCTGAGGGCCGGGATCCCGGAGATGCCGGTGTGACCGCCGAAGGCCTCGATCGTGCCGAAGAGATAATAGAGCGACAGGCCCCAGGCGATCGTGCCGAGCGGCAGATAATGGCCGGAGAGACGCAGGGTGATCGCGCCGAGGATGCCGGCGACGCTCAGCGTGATGACGAGGCCCAGCACCAAGCCGGCGATCGGTGAACCGGCGAAGAAGGAGAGGCCGAACGGCAGATCGGCGGGCTGGAACGTCGCCATCACGGCGGCGGAATAGGCGCCGATGCCGACGAAGGCGGCCTGGCCGAAGCTGGTCATGCCGCCGACCCCGGTCAGGAGCACCAGGCCGAGGGTGACCAGGGCGGCGATGCCGATGTTGTCGGCCAGCGTCACCTGATAGTCGGTGAGGACGAGCGGCAGAAGGGCGACGATCGGGATCGCGGCCACCACCGACCATCGGGCGGGCGCGCGCAGGAAGGTGCGGGCGCGGTGAGGCAGGGCGAGCGGGCTCATTCTTCGTCCTCGACGCGGGTGTGGGCGAGCGAACGCCAGACGAGCACGGGCAGGAGGAGAGTGAAGACGATCACCTCCTTGTAGCTCGACGCCCAGAAGGTGGAGAAGGCTTCGGCCTGCCCGATGAAGAGCGCTCCGAGCGCCGCCACGGGGAAGCTGGTCAGACCGCCGATGATGGCGCCGACGAAGCCCTTCAGCGAGATGATGAAGCCGCTGTCGTAGTAGATCGTGGTGATCGGGGCGATCAGGATGCCGGAGAGGACGCCGATCGCAGCGGCGAGGGTGAAGGAGGCGCGGCCGGCGAGATCGGGCGAGATGCCGACCAGTTCGGCGCCGAGCCGGTTGACGGCCGTCGCCTGGAGGGCGCGGCCGTAGAGGGTCTTGCCGAAGAAGACCCAGAGGCCGCCCATCAGGGCGAGCGTGGCGGCGATCACCCAGAGCGTCTGGCTGGCGATCATCGCCGGGCCGATCTCGAAGAAGGCGTCCGAGAAGGGCTCGGTCTTGCCGCCCTCGGGGCCGAACATCAGAAGGCCGGTGCCGACCAGGGCGACGTGGACGGCGATCGAGACGATCAGCAGCACCAGCGAATGGGCGGCGGCGATCGCCTGGAAGAAGACGCGGTAGAGCAGCGGCCCGAGCGGCACCACCAGGGCGATGGTGAGGAGGGCCTGGGCGAACATGCCGATCCGGTCGAGCGGAAGGACCTTGGTGAGCACCAGCGCCAGCGCCGCGACGGCGAGCAGACCGAGCGTTCCGTGCGGCCAGGGTTCGCGCCCCTTGGAGCGCCAGACCTTCGCCGCGTCCATCAGCGTCGCGACGACCGCGAGCGCGAAGACGAGCCAGCCCAGTTGGACCGCGCGGCCGGACTGCATGGCCGCCATGGTGAGGGCGGCGAAGGCGACGAACTCGCCTTGCGGGATGAGGAGAATGCGGGTCACCGAGAAGACCAGCATGATCGACAGGGCGAGCAGGGCATAGACGGCACCGTTGGTGACGCCGTCCTGGCCCAGCAACATGACGATCTGCATGTTCATGGCGGACTTCCTTCCGGAACGACGGGAGGCGGGGCGAGAGGGAGAGCGGCGAACCGCCCTCCCGGTCGCGTCACTTCAGGAGCTTCCACTGGCCGCCGGAGACGGTGATCAGCTCGAGGCCGCGCTGGTCGAAGCCGGAGTGGTCCTCGGGCGAGAGGTTGTAGACGCCCTGGGTGCCGGCCAGTTCCTTGACGCCCTCGAGGGCGGTGCGCAGGGCGGCGCGGAACTCGGGGGTGCCGGGCTTGGCGGTCTTCAGGGCGACCGGGATGACGCTCTGGAGCATCAGGCCGGCGTCGTAGACGTTGGCGCCGAAGGTGGCGGGCTTGGTGCCGTAGGCCTTCTCGTAGGCGGCGACGTAGTCGACGGCGAGCTTCTTGGAGACGTTGGTGTCCGGGATGTCGTCGAGAACCAGCATCAGCGACGCGGCGAGGATGGTGCCCTCGACCTTCTTGCCGCCGAGCTTGAGGAAGTCCGGCAGCGCGGCGCCGTGGGTCTGGTAGATCTTGCCGCGATAGCCCTGGTCGAACAGCGTCGTCTCGGGCAGCACCGAGGACGACCCCGGGGCGGCGATCAGCACCGCGTCGGGACGGGAGGCGGTGACCTTGAGCCCTTGCGCGGTCAGCGAGGTGTCCTGACGCTGGAAGCGCTCGGCGGTGACCACCTTGATGCCCTTGGCGGTGGCGCCTTCGGTGAAGACCTTGAGCCAGTTGTCGCCGTAGGGGTCGGCGGTGCCGATGAAGCCGACCGTCTTGATGCCGGTCTTGACCATGTGCTCGATCAGCTTGTCGGCGACGAGACCGTCGTTCTGGGTGGTCTTGAACACCCACTTCTTCGGCTCGGTCATCGGCAGGATGATCGCGGCGCTGCCGACCGGGGCGAGCATCGGCGTGCCGCTCTCGGCGGCGAAGTTGATCACGCCCATGGCGTTCGGCGTGCCCGACGGACCGATGATGGCGTCGACCTTCTCTTCCGAGATCAGCTTCTTGAAGGCGGTGACGGTGGCGGTCGGGTCGGAGGCGTCGTCGAGGGCGATGTATTCGATCGACTGACCGCCGGCCGACTTCGGCAGCAGCGCGACGCTGTTCTTCTGAGGAATGCCGACGAGCGCGATCGGGCCCGACGACGACGTCACGACGCCGATCTTGACCTGGGCGGCGGCCGGGACGACGGCGAGGGCGCCGAGGAGGAGCGAGAGGGCGAGAGGCTTGGCGATCAAAGGACTTCTCCTCGTATGGTCGTCGGCCGAGCATGACGGGCGGACGAAGGCGGTGGAGTGCGATCGGTCGGCCGAGGCACGGCGGAGAAGCGGACACGGGTCGTCGTCCACCCGCGACGCCGAAGCCTCGCGGGCCTCGAGCCCACAATCGTTTTCACCTGGTACGTCGACCGTACCCCGAACCATCGGGGACGCTTCCTCCCTCGGGAGGACCACGGCTCGGGAGGTCGTTTTCTCTCGATCCGTGATTTCACGGACATCAAACCGCGATCCCCGGACCCCGTCAACAGGAGGAACTGCTTTTCGATGCGAAATTATACGTACCGCGATGCCGCAAATTTCAGCAACAGGGTATTTTTCACGCAATTTGCACCGCAATAATGCGTGGTATCCCTTATGGGGTTACCCTTATAAAACCGTTGTTCCTCAATACTTTGAGAACCGCCATCGCCATCTCGAGAGAGCTTTGTGCGGTGCCCGCGAGTGCCCGGATTCGACTGAAAATTCGTGCAGACGCCCGATTCATCGCTTCCAAGATCATTTGACTAATCAAGTAATTTGGGCCAGCCTCGACAGCGTGGATCGAAGCGACGGCCCGAACGGGGCGTCCGCCCGCGACGGGTTCGAGCCCACGACGACGTTCCTCCGGACGAACCCTTGCGACGCGACGCCTCCGGCGCCGCGACCGGGCGGTCGCGTCCCGACGAACGCCGACCCGGACACGGAGACGATGGACAAGATGACCCGAGTGTCGCTGCGCACCGCCGCGCCCGCCCCCGCCGACGACCTTCCCGACCTCCTCGCGGAGATCCGGTCGCGTCGCAAGGAATTCGAGGCCCAGCGCTTCATCTCGCAGGACATCATCGAGCGCTTCCGCGCCCTCGGCGTCTATCGGGCGCTGGTGGCCAAGCGGTTCGGTGGCGACGAGGTTTCGCCGGCCGAGTTCTGCCGCCTGATCGAGACCATCGCCACCGCCGACGGTTCGGCCGGATGGGTCGCGAGCTTCGGCATCGGCGGCGTCTATCTGGCCGCGCTGCCGGTCGAGACGCTGGCGAAACTCTACGCGAACGGCCCCGACGTGGTCTTCGCCGGCGGCATCTTCCCGCCGCAGCCGGCGCCCCGGGTCGAGGGCGGCTTCCAGGTCTCCGGCCGCTGGAGCTGGTCGAGCGGATCGATGGGCGCCGACGTGGTCGGCGTCGGCATCGCGCCGAAGTCGGACACCGGCTCGAGCCTGCCGCGCATGGCGGTGATGCCGAAGTCCTCGGCGCGGATCGAGAAGAACTGGGAGGTCTCGGGCCTCCTCGGCACCGGCAGTCACGATCTCGTCGTCGAGAACGTGGTGGTGCCGGAGGAATGGACCTTCGTGCGCGGCGGCGGGGCGAGCCTCGACGAGCCGCTCTATCGCTACCCGGCGCTCGCCTTCGCCACCCAGGTCTTGGCCGTGGTGGCGCTCGGCATCGCCCGTTCGGCGATCGACGAGGTGATCGCGATGGCCGCCGGCCGCGCCTCGGTCACCGGCGCGCCGAAGCTCGGCGACCGCGTCTACGTGCAGCTCGAGATGGCCAAGATCGAAGCGGAGCTGCGCGCCGCGCGGGCCTTCTTCTACGAGGCGATCGACGACGTCTGGACCGTGCTCCTCGCCGGTGAGACGCCGACACCCGACCAAGTGTCGATGTTGCGTCTCTCCTCGACCCATGCCACCCGGGTCGGCGCCGACGTCGCCCGTCGCGCTCAGATGCTGACCGGCATGACCGGCGTCTACGAGGCGAGCCCGCTCGCCGCGCAGGTACGCGACGTCCAGGTCGTCACCCAGCACGCCTTCATGGGCGACATCACCTACCAGAACGCGGGCGCCATGCTGTTCGGCCTCGCCCCCCTTCCCGGCTACCTCTGACCCTTCGGAGACGATCCATGAGCGACAAGAAGCCCCTCCGCACCCTGTTCTGCATCGGCGTCAACCAGAACTTCTTCGACGCCACCCAGGCCGAGGCCAAGGACGTGTGGGTCGCCTTCTCGGCGATGATGAACGGCATCGGCAAGCTGCCGGGCGTCAAGGTTCTCGGCAATCTCGACGACGACCAGATCATGGTCGGCCCGTCGCTGAACTGGCCGTGGACCACCTATGTGCTGGCCGACGTGCCGGACATCGAGACGGTGACCGCCGCCTGCAACCTCTTCCGCGTCACGCCGGTCGGCGACGGCACCTACAAGCTGTGGAAGTACATGCGGGTCGAGGCCCGGGTCGGCCGCGAACTCGTCATCCCCGAATGAGCCGCCGCGCCTGACGCTCGCGCCCGGGGAATGCCCCGGGCGCCCCCATCGCCATCTCGAGAGGATTTCGATCATGCAACAGGTCGCCGTCGTCACCGGCGCCGCCCAGGGCCTGGGCCGTTCCATCGCCGAGGCGCTGCATCGCGCCGGATACCGGGTCGCGGTCACGGACGTCGCCGTCGCGGGCGTCGCCGAAGTCGCGACCGCGCTCGATCCCTCCGGCGAGACCGCGATGGCGCTCGCCCTCGACGTCACCTCGAAGGCCGATTTCGAGGCCGCGCTGGCGGCGATCCTGGCGAAGTGGGGCGCGCTCCACGTCGCCGTCAACAATGCCGCGCTGACCCCGACCACGCCGGTGATGAAGATCACCGCGGAGGAGTTCGACCGGGTGCTGGCGGTCAATCTGCGCGGCACGCTGTTCGGCTGTCAGGTTTTCGGCGCCCATCTGGCTGCGGCCGGATACGGGCGGATCGTCAATCTCGCCTCGCTCGCCGGGCAGAACGGCGGCACCGCCTCGGGCGCCCATTACGCCTCCTCCAAGGGGGCGATCCTGACGCTCACCAAGATCTTCGCCCGCGAACTGGGCGCCTCCGGCGTCACGGTCAACGCGGTCGCGCCGGGGCCGATGGATCTGCCCTCGGTGCATGCCCTGGTGCCGGCGGAGAAGCTCGCCAAGATCGTCGAGACGATCCCGGTGCGCTCGCTCGGCGACCCCGACTTCGTGGCCGACACCGTCGTCCACCTCGCCTCCCCGGCCGCCGGCTTCGTCACCGGCGCCGCCTGGGATCTCAACGGCGGCCTCTTCATGCGCTGAAGACCCCGCCTCCCCGCCTTGCCCACGAGGTCTCGGGATGCTCGACGTCAAACGCTTTCGCGACGGGATGGCGCTGCTCGGCAGCGCCGTCAACGTCGTCACCACCGACGGACCGTCCGGTCGCGCCGGCTTCACCGCCACCGCCGTGTGCTCGGTCACCGACACGCCGCCGACCCTGATCGTCTGCCAGAACAAGGGCTCGTGGACGCACCGCTTCTTCGCCGAGAACGGGGTGCTCTGCGTCAATCTCCTGGCCGCCGATCAGGAAGGGCTCTCCGGTCTCTTCGCCTCCCGCGAGGTGACCATGGAGGAGCGGTTCGAACAGGTCGCCTGGGACCGGCTCGCGACCGGCAGCCCGGCCCTCGCCGGGGCACTCGTCAACTTCGACTGCCGCATCGCCGCGATCCAGGACGTCGGCACGCATTCCGTCTTCTTCTGCGACGTGCTCGACATCCGGCGCGGCGCCGCCTCGGGCGGCCTCGTCTACTTCGATCGCGGCTATCACCACCTGCCCCAGGCGGCGCGCGCGGCGTCATGACCCCGCGTCGTCGGGCGCGGGCGGCGATGAGCGATCATGCAGATTTCCAACCTGCTCGATTTCTCATCAATCGCCGCCACAAGACGCTTGACGATACGTGGTATCCCGAATTACGGTAATATTCATCTAATTCGAAGCTGCACGATGGTTCCGGTTTCCGGGCCGTCTGCCGAAGAGGACGAGATCCCATGGACGGCGACGACGCGATCCTGATCGAGCGGTTCGACCTCGGCGGCGACGGCCTGCGCGTGGCGATCAAGGACACGATCGACATCGCCGGCCATGCCACGCGCGGCGGCTCCGGCGCGCTCGCCGACGCGCCCGCCGCGACCGAACATGCCGAGGTGGTGGCGCGCGTCCTCGACGCCGGCTGCCGGATCGTCGGCCGTGCCAACATGCACGAGCTCGCCTATGGCGTGACCGGCATCAATGCCCACACCGGCACGGCGCTGAACCCGCGCTTTCCCGATCGCATCCCCGGCGGCTCGTCGAGCGGCTCGGCGGCGGCGGTGGCGGCGGGATACGCCGACTTCACCCTCGGCTCCGACACCGGCGGCTCGATCCGCATTCCCGCCTGTTGCTGCGGGGTGGTCGGCTTCAAGCCGAGCTTCGGCCGGGTCTCGCGCAAGGGCGCGGCGCCGGCCGTCACCTCGCTCGATTGCGTCGGTCCCTTCGCCGACGACGTGGTCACGGTGATCCGGGCGATGGAGATCATCGATCCGACCTTCGTGGCCGAAACGCTCGATCATGCGCCGGTGCTCGGCTCGCTCGCGGTCGAGGCGTCGGGGGAGGTCGCGGACGCGGTCGCCGGCGCGCTCGCCACCAGCGGCGTCGCGCTGACCGACCGCGCCGTTCCCGGCTTCGTCGACGCCTTCGACGCGGGGATCAAGATCATCGCCGCCGAGACCTGGGCCGCCTTCGGCGCGCTCACCGCCTCGCCGGCCATGGGCGCCGACGTGCGCGCCCGCCTGCTCGCCGCCTCCAAGGTCACGGCCGAGGAGCTCGCGGCGGCGGAAGCGGTGCGGAGCCGGGTGAGCGCGGCGGTCGACGCGGCGCTCGCGGGTGTCGACGCGCTGGTCCTGCCGACCATGCCCGACGTGCCGCCGACGCTCGAGGAGGCGACCGACGCGCGCGCGGCGATCTCGATCACGGCGCTGGTGCGCATCTTCAATCTCACCGGCCATCCGGCCGTGTCGCTGCCGATCCGGACCGCGCGCGGTCTGCCGGCCGGGATCCAACTGGTCGGGCGGAAGGGGGACGACGCGCGTCTCCTCGCCGTCGCGGCCGCGCTCGAGGCGGGCCTCGCCCACCGCGACGCCTCGGCCTCCGGCCGAAGCGACTGATCCGTCGCGGCGCGTCCGCGCGCCGTCGAACCGCTCCGGCGCGCTCGCGCGCCGAGGCGAACCGCATCCCCTTCGCCACTCGTTCGGGCCCGAAACACGCGTTTCGGGCAAGGAGCCCCCATGTCCGCGCCCTCCCCCGCCCCTCTCGATCTCGCCGGCCTCGCCGCGCGGCTCGACGTCCTGGAGACGGCGACGGCGGCGCGGGCCTGCCTCACCCGTTACATGCGGCTCTGCGACGTGCTCGACGGGTCGTGCGATCTCGACGAACTGGGCGCGCTCTTCACCCGTGACGCGGTCTGGCAGGGACGCGGCTCGCGCTACGCCACCGCCTTCGGCCGCCACGAGGGCCGGGCGGCGATCGCCGCCTTCATCGGCTCCTACCAGAGCCCGACCCCGCATTTTCGCGCCAACGCCCATTTCCTCACCTCCGAGACGATCGAGGTCGAGGGGGCGGATCGCGCCCACGGCACCTGGCTGATGTTGCAGACCCCGACCTTCTTCGACGGGTCGAGCTTCGTCATGTGCGCCGATCTCGCGGTCGACTTCGCCCGCGAGGACGGACGGCTGCGGATGAGCCGGTTCCGCACCACCAATCTCTGGTCCCGCCCCGTCGGCGACTGGAACCAACCTTCGAGCTTCCCCACCCCCGCGCCGATCGCATCCGCGACGGCGACTCCGACATCGAGGACCGATCGATGACCCTCCCGAACACCCCTCCCGCCCAGGATTGGGCGGCTCTCGCCGAGGACGACCGCGTCGCCTCGTCGATGTACACCGACCCCGCCCTGTTCGAGGCGGAGATGGACACGATCTTCAATCACACCTGGGTGTGGGTGGCGCACGCCTCCGAGCTGCCGCAGCCGGGCGACTACGTCACCTCCTGGGTCGGCCGCCAGCCGGTGATCGTCCAGCGCGACCGCAAGGGCGAGGTCCATGTCCTCGTCAACCGTTGCCGCCATCGCGCCGCGACGGTCTGCGAGGGCCGCAAGGGCAAGGCGGCGAGCCATGTCTGCCCCTATCACGGCTGGGCCTATGCTCAGGACGGGTCGCTGCGCGGCGTGCCCTATCAGAACGGCTACGCGCCCGATTTCGACAAGTCGAAGTTCGGCCTCAAGGCGCTGCGGACCGAGGACTATCGCGGCCTGATCTTCGCGACCTTCGACGACACGATCGAGCCCCTCTCCGACTTCCTCGGCAACGCCAAGCCGTGGATCGACCTGTTCCTGAAGCAGGGCGGCGGCTTCCCCGTGAAGACCATGGGCGAGCATCGCTTCCGCTTCCCCGGCAACTGGAAGATCCAGCTCGAGAACACCACCGACGCCTATCACTTCCCGATCGTCCATCGCTCGTTCATCGACAGTCTCGACGAACAGGCCGAGGAGACGTTCACCTTCCTGGGCGGCACCGGCAAGGTCGAGGATCTCGGCAACGGTCACTCGGTGATGGTGATGATCCCGGAGCTGGTCGACCTCGAGGAGAACCTCGACGCGCCGATCCCCGATCGCTTCAAGGCGCTCGCCGAGGAGCTGGCCAAGACCCATTCGCCGGAGGAGGTCGCCCGGATCGTCCGCGCCGTCGGCGGCACCGGCTTCAACATCAACCTGTTCCCCAACGTCGCCTGTTCCATGGCCTTCTTCCGGGTGCTGCGTCCGGTGTCGGTCGAGGAGACCGAGATCCGTCACATCTGCCTCGGCATGGACGGCGGGCCGGAGGCGGCCAATCGGATGCGGATGCGTCTGCACGAGCATTTCCAGGGACCGATGGGCTTCGGCAGCCCCGACGACGCGGAAGCCTGGACGCGCGTCCAGCGCGGCGTCCACGGCGCCCCGGACGTGCCGATCATGGTCAATCGCGGCGTCGGCCTGGAGACGACCTCCGAGAACGGCCTGCCGGTCGGCGACGTCTCGGCGGAGACCGGAATGCGCGCCGCCTATCGCCAGTGGAAGAGGATGATGCAGGCATGACCACGACGCTCGAAAAGCCCACCGCCGCCTCGGCGATCTCGCTCGCGGACGCCTGCGAACTGATCTGGCTCGAGGCCGATCTGCTCGACGGCCGCGACTACCCGGCGTGGCTCGCGCTGTGGACCGAGGGCGGGATCTACGCGATCCCGACCGAGCCCGGCGCCACCGACCTCGCCGCCTCGCTCAACTACGCCTATGACGACGCCGCCATGCGGGCGATGCGGGTGGAGCGGCTCACCGCCGGCCACGCCATCTCCTCGACGCCGGCCGCCGCCACCGTGCGCACGGTCTCGCGCTTCCGCGTCACCGCCCGCGAGGCGGACGCGATCGAGGTGCGCTGCGCCGAGCACGTCAGCGAGTACAAGTTCGAGCGGGCCCGGTTCTGGGCGGCGGACGTCGAATACCGGCTGGTCCGGGTCGACGGCGTCCTCAAGCTCGATCGCAAGGTCGTTCGCCTGATCAACGCCGGCGACGCGCTCGCCGGTCTCTCCTACCTTCTGTGACGAACGGCCGGGTTCGCCCGGCCGTGGGCGTGGAGCGGCGGTCCCTGACCCGGACCGTCGCCCCCCGCCCCTTCCCGACCCATCGACCGCGACCGAACCGGCCGTGGCCCAGAGGATGCCCCGCTCGATGACTCTCGCCTCTCCCATCGACGTCGTGATCGAAAGCCGCAGCGACGACCGCGGCGACATCCTGCGTCTCGATCTCGTCGCGGCCGACGGCGGCGATCTGCCCGCCTTCACCGCCGGCGCCCATGTCGAGATCGCGGTTCCGCTCGCCGACGGCACCGTGCTCGAACGTCAATATTCACTGTGGGGCGATCCCGCCGATCGGCGCCGCTGGCGCCTCGGCATTCTCCTGGAGCCGGCCTCGCGCGGCGGATCGCGGACGCTGCATGCGATCGCGAAGCCCGGCACGCGGCTGCGGATCCAGGCGCTGCGCAATCATTTCCCGCTCGACGCGACCGCGAAGCGCTCGATCCTGATCGGCGGCGGCATCGGCATCACGCCGATGCTGGCGATGGCGGCGGAGATCGCGGCGGCGGGCGGCGACTTCGCGCTCCACGTCGCGACCCGCTCGCAGGCGCGCACCGCCTTCCTCGACGTGCTGCCGGGCTTCGGCGACCGCGTCGTGCTGCACCACGACGACGGCATCGGCGGCGCGCCGCTGGTGCCGGAACGCGATCTGCCGGCGCCCGACGAGGGGACCCATCTCTACGTCTGCGGCCCGGCCGGGTTCATGGACTGGATCATCACCTCGGCGCGCGCGCTCGGTTGGGCCGAGGAGCGGATCCACCGGGAGTATTTCCACGCCGAGGTCGACGCTTCCGGCGGCGCCTTCGAGGTCGAGGCGAAGCGCTCGGGCATCACCGTCACCGTCGACGAGGGCGAGAGCATCGCCTCCGCGCTCGAGAAGGCCGGGGTCCGCATCTCGGTCTCCTGCGAGGAGGGCGTGTGCGGGACCTGCCTCTGCGACGTCCTCGAGGGCACGCCGGACCACCGCGACCACTTCCTCACCGACGAGGAGAAGGCGGCCGGCGACCAGATCCTGATCTGTTGCTCGCGGGCGAAGACGCCGCGTCTCGTGCTCGATCTGTGAGGCGGCATGGGGCGCGGAGAGCGGACGATGCGGGATCACCACATGGACCATCGGCCCGTCCGCTCACGCCTCGGGTCGGCGGGGGACGAGCCGTTCCGACACCTCCGCCAGGAGGTGGTTCATCGCCGCGATCCGGCCGGGATCGAGGCCCTCGAAGGCCTCGGTGAAGACGGCCTCCGCCTCCGCCCGCGCCTTCTGCTGCAGCGCCCGTCCCTTGGGCGTCAGACGCACCTCGGTGACGCGGGCGTCGCGGCGGCGCGGCCGGCAGACGACCAGTTCGTCGGCGGTCATGCGCTGGACGATCTTGGTGGTGGTGTTGAGCTTGATGATGCAGATCTCGGCGATCTCGCTCACCGAGCGGCCGCCGCGTTCGTCCAGGCACATCAGGACGCGCCACTGCGCCACGTCGAGGCCGAGCGGCTTCAGCACGCCCTCCATCGCCTGAAAATAACGTCCGGCGACGCGCGTGATCCAATGGAACGGCCAGTCGTCGGCGCGGAAGGGCGGCGCCTCGATCTCCTCGCCGATCCTGTCCGTCGCTTTCGTCATCGAGATCACCAATCGTTCCGAAGCATCATCGTCCCGTTCGAACCTTCATCCGACAGACGGGAGCAAATTACAAGAGCCCCCTTCGTCGAATCTCCCAGCAACACCCCACCATGACGACCTCCGCGACGCCGGAAACGAAGCGCAACATGCCAGTATCCTCTCCATCAAACCCCTGGAAAAGTGAGTGACGACATGAAGACTGCGATCCTCTCTTCTCTCATCATCGGCGCCGTTGCTTCCTTCGGCTTCGCCGGCGGCGCCAGCGCCAAGACGGTGAAGCTCGAAGTGCAGAGCGCCTGGCCGCTGACCCTGCCGGCGAGCGGGCGCGACGCGGAACATTTCGCCGGGGTGGTGAAGACCGCCTCGGAGGGCTCGATCGACATCAAGCTCTATTCGGCCGGCAAGCTGGTGCCGGCGCTTCAGATCTTCGACGCGGTGCAGAACGGCTCGCTCGACGCCGGCTACACCTCGCCGCTCTACGTCGCCGGCCGCTTCCCGGCGGTGCAGCTCTTCGGCGGCGTGCCGTTCGGTCCGGGCGCGGTCGAATATCTCGGCTGGCTCTACAACGGCGGCGGCCTCGAGATCTGGCGCGAGATCTACGCCAAGCAGGGCGTCGTGCCGGTTCCCTGCGGCCTCATGGATGCCGAGGCCGGCGGCTGGTACAAGAGCGAGATCACCGGCCTCGACTCCATCGCCGGCAAGAAGTTCCGCTTCGCTGGTCTCGCCGGTGAGGTCATGAAGAAGCTCGGCGCCTCGGTCGTCCTTCTCGGCGGCGGCGACATCTATCCGAACCTCGAGCGCGGCGTGATCGACGGCACCGAATTCTCGATGCCGGCGATCGACAAGGCGATGGGCTTCGAGAAGGTCGCCAAGAACTACTACCTGCCCGGCTGGCACCAGCCGGCGGCGATCAACGAGCTGATCATCAACAAGGCCAAGTGGGATTCCATGTCGGAGGCCCAGCACGCCGTGATCGAGACCGCCTGCCGCGAGACCATGCTGTGGGGCGTCACCTCGACCGAGGTGGAGAACGCCGAGGCGATCGAGGGCTTCAAGGCGGCGGGTGTCACCATCCGTCAGTTCCCGCCGGAGCTGCTCGAGAAGTTCAAGGCCGCCACCGGCGAGGTGATGGCCGAGCAGAGCGCCAAGAACGCCGACTTCAAGCGTGTCTGGGAGAGCCTCTCCGCCTATCGTGCCAAGGCCGGCGCCTGGGCCGCCGTCACGAAGTGATCCCGAGCGGGGGAGCGCGTCTCCCCCGCTTCCCACGTCCGTCGAGGGGGAGCCCCGCATGCCAGTCGCCGTCACCGTCATCCGCGCCGTCGAGCGCCTCGCCACCGTGGTCGGCCGGCTGGGGTCGTTGCTCCTGATCGCGCTGGTCGGCACGATCCTGGTCAACATCGTTCTGCGCTACGCCTTCAATCTCGGGCTGATCGAGCTCGAGGAACTGCAATGGCATCTCAACGCCGTCGTGGTGATGACGGCGCTGGCCGCCACCTACGGCGAGGACGCGCACGTGCGCGTCGATCTCTTCCACGACGGCTTTTCCCAGCGCAGCAAGGCCTGGATCGAGGTGCTCGGCACCGCCTTCCTGTTCCTGCCCTTCGTCGTCACGCTCACTCTGCACGCCTGGAGCATGGCCGCCTATTCCTGGCAGCTCGGCGAGGGTTCGCCGATGCCGAGCGGGCTGCCGGCGCGCTACGTCGTCAAATTCGTGATGTTCGCCGGCTTCGCCCTGTTCGGCCTCCAGGGCGTCGCGGTGCTGATCCGTTCGATCCTGGTGCTCGCCACCGGCGACCGCCGCTACGCGATCGGCCACGCCCTCCCCGAAACCACGCCGGCGGGAGACCACCCGTGACCCACGAAGTCCTGCTCGTTCTCCTGCTCTTCGCCTCGTTCCTCGCGGTTCTCTTCACCGGCTATCCGGTGGCGATGGCGCTGGGCGGCGTCGGCATTCTGTTCGCGGGCCTCGGCGAGGTGCTGAACCTGATGGGCGTCGAGGTCGACGCCAGCCTGCGCTTCACCAGTTTCGTCACCAATCGGGTGTTCGACACGCTGTCGAACTACAGCCTGATCCCGATGTCGATGTTCGTCTTCATGGGGTTCATGCTGGACCGTTCCGGCATCGCCGACCGGCTGCTCTCGGCGCTGCGCTCGGCCTTCGGCCGAGTGCCGGGCGGGCTCGGTCTCGCCGTGGTGGCGATCGGCGTGGTGCTGGCGGCCTCGACCGGCATCATCGGCGCCTCGGTGGTGTTGCTCGCCACCATCGCCATCCCGGCGATGAACCAGGCCGGCTACGACAAGCGTTTCTCGCTCGGCACGGTCGGGGCGACGGGGTGCCTCGGCATCCTGATCCCGCCGTCGATCATGCTGGTGGTGATGGGCGATCAGTTGCGGCTGCCGGTCGGCGATCTCTTCCTCGCGGCGATCGTCCCGGGCTTCCTGTTGGCCGGGCTCTACGCGATCTACATCGTCGGCTATGCGCTGGTGAACCCGGCCGGGGCGCCGTCGATCCCCGCCTCCGAACGCGTCGGCGCGGGCACGCTCGCCCTGGAGATGGCGCGTTCGCTGGTCGCGCCGCTGGTGCTCATCTTCGCCGTGCTCGGCTCGATCTTCCTCGGCATCGCCTCGCCGACGGAGGCCTCCGGCGTCGGCGCGGCCGGCGCTTCGGCGCTCGCCTTCGCCGCCGGCCGGCTCGACTGGAAGACGCTCAAGGAGGTCTGCTGGGCGACCGCCAAGACCACCGCCTTCCTCTATGCGCTGATCTTCGGCGCCAGCTGCTTCTCGGTGGTGCTGCGCGGTTACGGCGGCGACACGGTGATCGCCGAGGCGCTCACCGCGCTGCCGCTGCCGCCGCAGGGCGTGCTGTTCGTGGTCGTCTTCGTGGTGTTCCTGCTCGGCTTCGTGCTCGACTGGATGGAGATCGTGCTGATCGTCGCGCCGCTGGTGATGCCGATCGTCGTCGGCCTCGGCTTCGATCCGGTGTGGGTGGCGATCCTGCTGGCGGTGTGCCTGCAGACCTCGTTCCTGACCCCGCCGGTCGGGGCGGCGCTGTTCTATCTGAAGAGCGTCGCGGTCGGCTCGACGGTGCGCGACATCTATGCCGGCGTGGTGCCCTTCGTGCTCCTCCAGCTCCTCGGGCTGGCGCTGGTGTGGATCTTCCCCGACCTCGCGCTGTGGCTGCCCAGAGGCTCGCGCTGAGTCGGCGAAGGACGCGCCGCGCCCCCGCCGGCGCCTCGCCCCTCGAAAAGAAGACGCCCCGCGATCCCGAGGGAGATCGCGGGGCGTTTCCGTGAAGAACGAATGTTCGCGGTGACCTCGAGCCGGCTCAGCTCTCGAGGACCGAGGCGAGGAAGCGATCGGCCGGGGCCTTCGCCGCGACGTCGGCCGGGTGGCCGGTGCGCAGGGCGTCGAGCAGGGCGGCGGCATGGGCGGCGGCGCCGCGCGCCAGGGCGCCACAGCCGGGATCGCGGCCGCTCGCCGGTGTCGAATGGATCCGCCGGACCACCACCTCCTGGTGCTTCTTGCCCGCCTTGCGGCCGCGCGCGCCGATGTGGATCACCACCATGTCGTCGGCGACCTGCGGCAGACCGTTGGTCAGCAGGTTGGTCAGCGTGTCGAGACGCGAGCGCAGGCCGAGATCGTCGAGCAGGAACAGCATGTAGTCGAGATGACCGGGATGGCGGATCGTCTTGAAACAGGCGTTGCGGACCTTGCCGGCGGTGGCGGCGGCGAGGCCGCTCGAGCCGTCGGCAGTGACGAAGGCCTCGAAGGGGGTGCCGTCGAGGTCGAAGGTCTCGTAGCCGGAGAGCGCCGGCACATGGCCGATCTCGCCGTCGACGATCACCTCGGCCGGGCGGGTATATTCTCCGACGAGGCCCTTCATGTCCCAGATGCGGCCGTAACCGAGGCGGCCGATCCGCCGGCGCGGAATGGCGCCGACCCGCACGACGAGATCGTCGACCGTGTCGAAGCGGGCGACCAGATCGGCGACGAGGTCGTCGACGAGGCCGGGCGCGACGCCGGCGGCGGGGTAGATCGCCGGCAGGTCGGCGGTCGCCTCGCGTCGACGCAGGCCCGTCGCCTGGGCGTCGGAGAAGTCGAGGTGGTGGATGCCGAGCTTGGCGGCGGCGGCGGCGACGCGCGAGACCAGCCGCTCCGGCACCGCCGCGACGACGGCATCGGCCCGGCGCAGGATCGCCAGGAGTTCCGGCTCGGCCATCACGTCGCAGAGCACCGCCTCGTGGCCGAGGGCGGTGGCGCGATCGACGGCGTCTAGCACCCCGTCGACCAGCACGACCGAGAAGAACGCGTCGTCGCGCAGCCGCGCGGCGAGCGCCAGACCGACCCGCCCCGCGCCGACGATCACAACCTCGAAGCGTTTCATGGACACGTGTCCTCTCCTACCCCGCCCGACGGGCGTGGGGTCATTCGGGGCACGTGAAATTCGGACTCGTCCGAATTTCATGTGCGTTACGGCCCGACCGGCCGACGCCCGGCCGGGCTCGCCTTCGCTTCCCAAGTTTCGAACGGGCCGAAACTTCGGAAGCTCGGTCTCATTCGTGGAACCGGGCGAGGAAGCCCTGAAGGCGCTCGCTCCGGGGATGAGTGATGATCTCGTCGGGCGTGCCTTCGGCGGCGACCACACCCTTGTCGAAGAACAGGACGCGCTTGGCGACGTCGGCGGCGAAGGCCATCTCGTGGGTGACGATCGCCATGGTCATGCCGGCCTCGCCGAGGCGGCGGATGACGGCGAGTACCTCGCCGACCAGTTCCGGATCGAGCGCGCTCGTCACCTCGTCGAGGAGCAGCACCTCGGGTTGCATGGCGAGCGCCCGGGCGATGGCGACGCGCTGCTTCTGACCGCCGGAGAGATGGGCCGGATAGGCGTCGCACTTCTGCGACAGGCCGACCTGGGAGAGGAGATCGCGGGCGCGCTCCTCGGCCTCGCGGCGCGGCTCGCGCAGCACGGTGAGCGGTCCCTCGACGACGTTCTGCAGCACCGTCATGTGGGGAAACAGGTTGAAGTGCTGGAACACCATGCCGACGTGGCGGCGCAGCGTGCCGATGCCGATCATGTCGCCGCGATCCTCGAACCGATCGCCGATGGCGCGACAACGGAAGCGGAGGGTGCCGTCGGTCGGCGTCTCCAGCATGTTCATGCAGCGGATGAAGGTCGACTTGCCCGAGCCGGAGGGGCCGATCAGCGCGACCACCTCGCCACGGGTGAGCGACAGATCGATGCCCTTCAACACTTCGAGCGGGCCGAAACTCTTGCGGATGCCGATCGCTTCGAGGATCGGGGCGTCGGTGGCCGTGTCGGTCATGATGTCCATCCTCCTCAGTCGCTGACCCGCAGGCGCTTCTCGATGTAGTCCGCCATCTGCGTCAGCGGCAGAAGCATCGCGATGTAGAAGACCGCCATGACCGTGTAGGATTCGAGCGGCCGATAGGTCTGGCCGTTCACCACCGAGGCCATATAGGCGAGATCGGCGACGGAAATGACCGAGATCAGCGAGGTGTTCTTGAACTGGATCACCGACTGATTGATGAAGGAGGGCAGCATCCGCTTGATCGCCTGGGGCAGGATGATGCGGCGGAGCGACTGCGAGCGGCTCATGCCGAGGGCGGCGGCGGCCTCGCGCTGGCCCTTGTCGATCGAGACGATGCCGGAGCGGAAGATCTCCGAATAGAAGGCGCCGACGTAGCAGGCGAGCGTCAGGAGCGCCGCCACCCGATTGTCGATGGTGGCGCCGATCAGGAGCGGCAGCGCGTAATAGACCCAGAGCAGTTGAACCAGCAGCGGGGTGCAGCGGAAGAGTTCCTGATAGACCCGGGCGATGCCCCTCAGGGCGACGAAGGAGGAGAGCCGCGCCCCGCACACCGCCGCGCCGAGGACGATGCCGATCACGATCGAGCCGATGGTGTAGACGATCGTGTAGACCAGCCCCCAGAGGAAGAGGTCGAGATATTGTCCGACGACGTGGAAGTCCCATTGATACGTCATGCGTGAACTCCCGCTGTCGGATCGCGTCGCGGCCGAGGCGCCGACCCGATCGGTCGAGATCCTGCGATCCCATCATCGAGCCGGGCCGAGGCCACCGCAATCCAAAGCCCGTGGAAGAGCCTGTCGCTTTTCTTATAGGCGGCGGCCGGGGTCGACCCGTGCCCGCCTCACGCCGCGCGTCCGGTGACCGTACGCGGGTCGAGCAGGCCGGCGAGGAGTTCGCGGGTCGACGCGGCGACCGGCACCAGCGGCAGGCGCATGTCGGGCGCGATTTCGCCGGCGAGCGCCAGCGCCGCCTTGACCGGACCGGGGTTGCTCTCCACGAACATCGCCGCGATCAGATCGGCGAGGCTCTCGTGGAGCCGCAGCGCCTCGGCGCGGTCGCCGCGCCGCCAGGCCGCGACCAGGGCGACCATCGCCTCGGGGGCGACGTTGGCGACGACGCTCGTCACGCCGACGGCGCCGAGCGCCAGGAAGGGAAGCGTCAGGCCGTCGTCGCCGGAATGGACGATCAGATCGTCGCCACAGGCGGCGCGCAGGCGCGTGACCCGTTCGACCGAGCCGCCGGCCTCCTTGATGACGAAGACGTTGGCGCGACGGGCCATCAGCTCGGCGCAGGTCGCGGGCGCGATCTCGACGCCGCAGCGGCCGGGCACGCTGTAGAGCATCACCGGACGGCCGGTCGCGGCGGCGACGGCGTCGTAATGGGCGATCAGGCCGGCCTGGGTCGGCTTGTTGTAATAGGGCGTCACCACCAGGACGGCGTCCGCGCCGGCCTTCTCGGCGGCGCGCACCTTGGCGACGGTCTTGCCGGTATCGTTGGAGCCGGCGCCGGCGACCACCAGGGCGCGGCCGGCGGCGATGCGAACGGTGCGCTCGATCAGGGCGACCGCCTCGGCGTCGGAGAGGGTCGCGGCCTCGCCGGTGGTGCCGACCGGCACGAGCCCGGCGACGCCGGCGACGATCTGGCGCTCGACCAGGGCGTCGAAGGCGGGAAGGTCGATCTCGCCGTCGCGGAACGGGGTGACGAGGGCGGTGAAGACACCGGCCCAGCGGTCTTTCTCGGTCTGGTCGATCATCGGGGATCCTCTGGAGTTCGAAGCGTGTCGAGGCCGTAGCGGCCCGGAGACCGGGGCACGGAGACGAAGCGGCGAGCGGCGGCGAGAGCGCCGTCGGCGAAGGCGGAGAGCGAGGCGACCGCATGGGTGAGGACGATCTCGGCGGTGCCGAGGTCGAAGCGCACCACGGTGGTGCCGACCACGTCGCCCTCGCGGCGGACGAGGATCGGCGGCGGGCCGAAGTCGAGGCCGGTCGCCTCGCGGCGGATGCGGTCGATCATCGCGGCGATGCGGCGCGAGGTGCCCGAGGGCTCGGGCTTCTTGCGGGCGTGATAGGTCTCGGTGACGGTCACGGCGGCGCCGGGGTCGCGGCGCGCCCAATCGGCGACCGTCGCCTCGAACCCATCGAAGCCGAGAGCGAAGTTCGGTTCGATCAGGAGCGGGCGGCGGGCGGCGTGGCGGGTGAGCGCCGCCTCTTGGACCGCGTCGAAGCCGGTGGTGCCGATCACCACCGGGATCGGTTTCTCGCCCATCGAATCCTGAAGGGCGAGCGAGGCGGTCGGCGTCGAGAAGTCGACGAAGACGTCGCAGTGACAGTTCATCGACGGCTCGATCGGCCGATATTCGAGGATACCGCCGGCGACCGGCATGCCGATCCGGCTCGAGGTCGGCGAGACCAGGGCGGCGGCGAGTTCGAGGCCGGGGTCCGCCAGGATCGCCTCGACCACGCGCAGGCCGACCCGGCCGGATGCGCCCATCACACCGATGCGCATGACGTCTCCTCCCGTTCTCAGTCGATGACGACCTTGGTCTCGGACATTTCGCGCAAGGTGACGCGTACGCCCTCGCGGCCGAGGCCGGAGCCCTTGACGCCGCCGAAGGGGACGTGTTCGGCGCGGAAATCCGGACCTTCGTTGATCATCACCCCGCCGACGACGAGATCGCGCGAGAACTGCTTGATCACCGCGTGGTCGTTGGTGAAGACGCCGGCCTGGAGGCCCCAGGAGCCGGCGTTGACTTCCGCGATCGCCTCGGCCGGATCGGCGAAGGTGCGGGCGGCGACGATCGGCCCGAAGGTCTCGTCGGCGATCACCGGCGCGTCGACGGCGACGTCGGCGAGGACGGTCGGGGCGACCAGCGTCCCGTCGCGCGTGCCGCCCGTGAGGAGGCGGGCACCGCCGGCGATCGTCGCGGCGATGCGGCGCTCGACTTCCGCCGCCGCGGCGGCATCGATGACCGGACCCATGTCGGTGTCGAGCGAGGCGGGATCGCCGAAGCGATGGGCCGCGACCGCCGGCAGCAGGCGGTCGAGGAAGGCGTCCGCGACGTCCTCGTGCAGATAGAGCTTCTTGACGGCGGCGCAGCTCTGGCCGGCGATCTCGAAACGGTGGCCGATCACGGTCTCGACGGCGCGGTCGAGGTCGGCGTCGGGCAGGACGAAGAGCGGATCGTTGCCGCCCAGTTCCATCAGGCAGCGCACCAGACCGGAGGCGTTCTTGAGGGCGAGGCCGCCGGCCGGGCCGCCGGTGAAGGAGAGGAGATCGATCGGCGCGCGGGCGAGCGCGACCGCGACCTCGGCGCCGCCGTGGACGATCTGGAACAGGTCCTCGGGCCAGCCGGCCTTCACCGCGAGTTCGGCGAGGCGGGCGGCGGCGAGCGGCGCCTTGGGCGAGGGTTTCGCCACCACCGCGTTGCCGGCGGCGATCGCCGGACCGAGCTTGTGGCAGAGGAGATTGAGCGGATAGTTGAAGGGCGTCACCGCGCCGACCACGCCGACCGGCTCCCAGGTGATGCGGGCGAGGCGGTCGGCGCCGCCCTCGACGATGCCGCAATGGAGCACCTCGCCGTCGAGGAAGGTGGCGGCATCGCCCGACAGGCGCAGCGTGTTGCCGGCGCGGCGGACCTCGTTTCGCGCCTCGCGGATGGTCTTGCCGACCTCGCCGCAGAGGATTTGCGCGAGATTTTCGGCATCGGCGGCGATCGCGTCGGCGAGCGCACCGAGGAGGGCGCGGCGCACCGCCGGGGTGGAGCGGCGGAGGTCGGCCTGGGTGCGTTTGGCGCGCAGGGCCGCCGCCGTGACGTCGGCGGGCGTGGCGAGCGGCACTTCGCCGATCGGCCGGCCGTCGAAGGGGCTGGCGACGGACAGCGTCGTGGAACCCTCTATCGTCAAGCGCTGGGGGAAGACCATGGAGACCTCGTCATCGTTTCGGTGCGTCGGGAACGGCCGCCAGGGCGGCGATGGGAACGGGGCGGGCCGGCCAGCGGTCGCCGGTCAGGTCGCGGGGCCTGGGCGCGGGGGCGTCGGGGCCGAGCCGGGCGCTCGCCTCGGCCACCCAATGGGCGCAGAAGCGTCCCTGGCAGAGGCCCATGGCGAAGCGTCCGGTCAGTTTGATCTCGCGGCCGGCGGGCGTGTCGGCGCCGGTGAAGAGGACCTTCAGGTCGCCGACCGTGCGCCCCTCGCAGCGGCAGAGAACGGTGTCGTCGGGCAAGGTCTCGAGCGGATCGAGTGGGCGGGCCGGGGCGAAGACGCGGGCGAGCACGGCCTGGGCGTGGCGCTCGCGGGCGAGACGGCGCAGATGGTCGCGGGTCGCCTCGGGGCGGCCGTCGATCAGGGCCAACGCCCGGTCGGCGGCGCGCTCGCCGTCGATCTCGGCGGCGACGACGCCGAGCACCTCGCGGCCGTCGCCGGCGGAGACGACGATCGGACCGGCACCGGGCGTCTCGTTCGCCGCCGGCAGGCCGTGATCGTTGGGACGGATGCCGTCGTGGAGGGCGACGTGATCGACCTCGAGCGTCGTCCGGCGGCCGCGCCGATCTCGCAGCCGCACCTCGAAGGCGTCACCCTTCGGCGTGATGGCCTCGAGCACGGTGGCGCGGCGCCAGGGCACGCGGGCGAGGGCGAGCCGGCCGAGATGGACGGCGGCCTCGGCGAGGTGGCGCGGATGGGCGAGAAGGCCGAGGCCGGCCACCATCTCGGTGAAGGGATCGGCCGCCTCGACCACCGCCACCGGCGGACGGCCACGGGCGGTCAATTGGCCGGCGAGCGCGATCAGGAGCGGGCCGGAGCCGGCGAGAAGGATGCGCCCCTCGGGGATGCGGCCGGTCTCCTTCATCATCACCTGGAGACCGCCGGCGGTGACGACGCCGGGCCGATGCCAGCCGGGACGCGGCCGCACGCTCTCGAGCGCGCCGGTCGCGAGGATGATCGCGCGCGGGTGGCATGCCTCGACCCGGCCGGCGACGCGGTCCTCGAGCAGGGCCGCGCCGGCGCCGTCGAGGCCGAGGAAGGCGGTGCGCAGGCGGGGGACGATGCCGGTCCGGACCAGCCCCTCGTCGAGGCGCGCCCAACGGCGTTCGCCCTCGCGGCCGATCGGCCAGGGCTCGACACCCTCGATCGGCCGGCGATGGAAGGCCCCGCCGAGCGCCGGGCGCATCTCCACCAGCATCACCGAGGCGCCGGCGTCGGCGGCGCGGACGGCGGCGGCGATGCCGGCGGGGCCGCCGCCGATCACCAGGAGGTCAGGATCGGTCATGACGATCCTCCGCGGGCTCGACGCGCCCGTCCGCGCGTGCCGGGGTGAGACAGGCCTCGACGAGGACGCCGTCGACCCGCACGAGGCAGGCCTGACAGGCGCCGATGCCGCAGAAATAGCGGGTCTCACGGCCGGCCGGATCGAGGCCGAAGGTGCGCAGGCCCGCCGCCGTCAGCGCGGCGGCGATGGTCTCGCCGGGGCGGAACGGGACGGCGGCGCCCCGGAACAGGAAGGTCGACGCGGTCATGCGGCCGCCCTCCCCTCGCGGAAGCGGGCGGGGTCGAAGGGGGCGAGATCGACGCCGGGGTCCTCGCCGAGGAGGAGGCGGGCGATCGAGCGGCCCATCAGCGGGCCGAGACAGATGCCGTCGCCCTCGAAGCCGGTGGCGACGTGGAGACCGGCACGGCCGGGCACGGCGCCGACCAGCGGCAGGCCGTCGACCACCGCCGTGCGCAGTCCGGCGAAGGTGCGCAACAGGCGCACCGAGGCGAGGCCGGGGACGAGGCGCAGCGCGTCGCGCAGGATGTGGGCGACCGCCTCGGCGTCGGTGTCGGGGCGGGCGGCGTCGTTCTCGCGGGTGCCGCCGACCAGGAACTGGCCGGTGCGCAGGGGATCGATCACGAGGCCGTAGCCGCGCGCGGAGGCAGCGGGCGCGGCGCCGGGGGCGCTCGCCTTGCTGAGCAGGTAGCGCGCCGACATGATCGCGCCGGGCAGACCGGCGTTGAGGGCGGGGGCGCGTTCGGTGACCAGCAGCTGACCGCGACGCGCACGCAACACGCCCGAAAGCCCGAGGAGATCGGCCGAGCCGCCACCGGCGGCGATCACCACCGCCTCCGCCTCGATGCGGCCGGCGCCGGTGTCGAGGCCGGTGACGCGGCCGGTCCGCGGATCGGCGACGAGCGCGTCGACGCGGACGCCGCGCTCCACCGCGAGGCCGGCGCGGGCGATGAGCCGGCGTACGATCTCGTAGCCGATGGCGTGCCCCTCCTCGCGGACCTCGGCGGCGGCGCGGACGTCGGCCGAGAGCGAGGGGGCGAGAGCACGCAGCCGCTCGTTCGTCAGCCGCTCGACGGAGACGCCGGAGGCGGCAAGCGCGGCGGCATGGGTCGCCAGCACCTCGGCCTCGGCGTCGTCGACGGCGACGAGGAAGGTCGAACGTGTGAAGAAGAGGCCGTCGAGGACTCCCTCGGCGGTCAGCTCGCGATACAGTCGGATCCCGGCGGTGGCGGTCGCCATCATCGGCCCCGGCCGTTTGGAGGCGACCGAGACGGCACCGTCGGCGGCGCCGGTGGCGGCGGCGGCGGGCGCGCGGGCCTCGACGAGCCGCACCGACACGCCGGCCCGTTTCAGGAAATATGCGGTCGAGACGCCGACGATCCCGGCACCGACGATCACCACGGGGGGTCTTGGAGACGACGAAGCCACGTTGGAACCATCCACACTGTCCGAACCTTCGCCGGAAAGTGTCGGTTCGCCCCCCTCTTCTGTCGATACAAGAACGCGGCCCGCTCTCCTCGCGTTTTTTGTATCGTAGCCGTTGCGCCGCCGCCCTATCGAACGCGGACGAGGTCGAGACATGCCATGGCCAAGATAAGCCTGACGCTCATTCAGACGTTTTATCATGTGGCCCGGCGCGGCTCGTTTTCGGCCGCGGCGCGCGAGCTGAACCTCAGCTATCAGTCCGCCGCCAATCACGTGCGTCGATTGGAACAGATCCTCAAGGACAAGCTGATCGATTCCGAACAGGGGGCCAAGCAGGTCACCCTGACGCCGCGCGGCCGCTCGCTCTACAATCTGCTCGATCCCGAACTCGACATCATGCTGGAGAGGCTGACGCTTCTGCTCGAGAACCAGCGTTCGACGCTGCGGGTGGGGATGCCGCAGGCGATCTTCTTCTTTCTCTTTCCGAGGATCCTCGCGGAATTCCGCGATCGTCATCCCGACACGGAAATGTCGGTGTTCGAGCGCGACACCGTGCTCGCCGAGATGGTCAAGAACGGCAGCCTCGACGTGTGTCTGTCGGAGCGCTACTTCGGCGACCCGGTGGTGCCGCAGCGCCTGCTCGGCACCTATCGGCTGTCGCTGGTCTATCCGCGATCCTGGGGGCCGCCGCCGGCGGTCGACGAGGTGCCGGACTGGGCGCGCGGGCGCCCCTTCGTCACCTTCGAGCCGGGCCAGACCTTGCGCAACCACGCCATGGACTTCCTCGGACGCGGCGGCGCGCCGGCCCATCCGACGATCTCGACATCCGGCAGTTCCAGCGTCAAACGCTGCGTCGAGGAGGGGCTCGGCTTCGCGGTGATCCCGACCTGGTGCGTCGGCCCCGACGACACCGAGGTCGTCTCGGTCAAACTGACCAACCTGCCCGAGGTTCGGGTCTATTTCGGTTGCGCCGGCTATCTGCGCAACAATCCGGCGGTGCAAGATCTGTTCGAGATCTGCCGCGGCCGTCTGGTCGGCGAGGTCCTCGAGGAGGCGGTCGGCGAAGACGCGGCCACGGCTTCGAGCCTGGGGGCGTCGGCGCGCGCGGCTTCATACAAGAAATGACATAGGAAGACCGGGCTTTCTAGCATTGTTCGAAATGCGGTCACGCTCAAAACTTGCCCATCACGATCCATTCGTTTCCGAATGCTCGGGACACCAGGGAGAGCCGGACATGCGTTTGTGGAAACAGGTCATCGGGGCGATCGCCCTCGCGGTTTCGATGATGGGCGGCGCCGCCCGTGCCGACAGCACCATCGATCAGATCCGCGCCCGCGGCGTGTTGAAGATTCCCGGCATCCTCAACGAGGATCCCTATTTCAACAAGGATCCGCGCACCGGCGAGTGGCGCGGCTTCGCCATCGAGATGGGTCGCGACATCGCCAAGACGCTCGGCGTCAAGCTCGAGGTGGTGGAGTCGAGCTGGGCCAATTCGATCCTCGACGTGCAGAGCGGCAAGGTCGACATGGCGCTCGGCATCACCGCGACGCCGGTGCGCGCCATGTCGGTGTCGTTCTCGAGCCCGACCTATTTCAACAGCTTCGTCATCATCTCGGCGAAGAAGGAGCTCGAGGGCCTCAACTGGGCCCAGCTCAACGATCCGAAGTACACGTTCGCGGTCGACCTCGGCTCGTCGCAGGATCTGATCACCCAGCAGTATCTGCCCAAGGCCAACGTCCTGCGCTTCAAGACCCGTGACGAGGCGATCGTCGCGGTCTCCACCGGCAAGGCCGACGGCCTCGTCAACACCATGCTCAACGGTCTGGTGATGACCAAGAAGGTCCCGGCGCTCGGTTCGGTCAAGGTGCCGACCCCGGTCCTGTCGACCCCGTCGGTGATCGCCATGAACCAGAACGCCGATCCCAACTTCAAGGCCTTCGTCTCGGCCTGGGCGGAGTACAACCGCCGCATCGGCAACAATCAGACCTGGATCGTCAACAGCCTCGCCACCTTCGGTATCGTCCTCGACGACATGCCCAAGGGCTTCGGCTTCGGCGGCTGATCCCGACGACCGACACCAAGAGATCCAAAATCCCCGAAATCTTCGAGAAAGGGCCGGCTCACGCTGGCCCTTTTTTCATCATTTTTGCCCGATTCTGCCTTCCCTCTAGGCAAACTAATTGCGAAGTTTCCAATCGCGTGTAACTTCGAACGTATCGACACGACACAAGTCGAAGTCCGCATCCGTATTCACACCGGCTTCGGCCTTATCAAATGTCAACCGCGAGGCGGCGCCTCGGCGGCATGGTTTTCGCGCAACCACGGGAGCCCCCATGTCCGCAGAACCAGCCCGTCGCGATCTCTTTCTCGGCCGGTTCGCCCGTCCGACGAAGGCGCACGGCCTGCGCCCGCCGACGGCGATCGAGGAGGCACGGTTCGTCGCGCTCTGCGACGGCTGCGCCGCCTGCGCGCCCGCCTGCCCGGAGACGGTGATCCGCCTCGACGGCGAGCGCCGGCCGGTGCTGCGGTTCGAACACGGCGAATGCACCTTCTGCGGCGCCTGCGCCGACGCCTGCCCGAGTCATGCGCTCACCCGCGTCGGGGTGCGGGCGTGGACGGCGACGGCGTCGCTCGCCGGCAAGTGCCTGGCGGTCGGCGGGGTCCACTGCCGCACCTGCGGCGATGCCTGCCCGCGATCGGCGATCCGCTTCGCGCCGCAGATCGACGGGCGTTTCCTGCCGGCGGTGATCGACGCGGATTGCAACGGATGCGGTGCCTGCGTCGCCGGATGTCCGGTCGACGCGGTGAGCGTGAACGAGAGGCCGCAGGGCCGAGGAGAAGCGGCATGAACGTGATCGGCGTGTTGGTCCATGCGGTGCCGGAGCGGGTGAGCGAGGTCGAGATCGAGATCGCCGCCATGGACGGCGTCGAAGTCCATGCCGCCACCGGCGACGGCCGGCTGGTGGTGACCGCCGTCGACATCGGCGAGCGCTTCGCCTCCGACAGTCTGATGGCGATGAACCACGTCGCCGGGGTGATCGGCACGTCGCTCGTCTATCACGCCTCCGAACCCGACGACGTCGCCGCCTGACCCTTTCTTCGGCGCGAGAGCGCCACCCGAGACGGGAAGGGCGCCCCTTCCCCCCCGACTGCCAATCGACCCCGAGGAGGTCGCGAGAGATGACGATGGAAACTTCCCGCCGCGACGTGTTGAAGGCTTCGGCCGCCGCCGCCACCGCCGCGGTGGCCGGCGTCTCGCTCCCCGCATCGGCCGCTCCCGTGGGCGACGCCGGCATCCGTTGGGACAAGGCGCCCTGCCGCTTCTGCGGCACCGGCTGCTCGGTGCTGGTCGGCACCAAGGACGGCCGCGTCGTCGCCACCCAGGGCGACCCGGAGGCGCCGGTCAACCGAGGCCTCAACTGCATCAAGGGCTATTTCCTCTCCAAGATCCTCTACGGCCAGGACCGCCTGACCACGCCGCTCCTCAGGAAGAAGAACGGCAAATACGACAAGGAAGGCGACTTCACGCCCGTCTCCTGGGACGAGGCCTTCGACGTGATGGCCGAGAAGTGGAAGGCGGCGTTGAAGGCCAAGGGGCCGACCTCGGTCGCCATGTTCGGCTCGGGTCAGTGGACGGTCTGGGAGGGCTATGCCGCCGCCAAGTTGATGAAGGCCGGCTTCCGCTCCAACAATCTCGACCCCAACGCGCGCCACTGCATGGCCTCGGCGGTGGTCGGCTTCATGCGCACCTTCGGCATCGACGAGCCGATGGGCTGCTACGACGACCTCGAGCATGCCGACGCCTTCGTGCTGTGGGGCTCCAACATGGCGGAGATGCACCCGATCCTGTGGTCGCGTCTCACCAACACCCGCCTCACCAAGCCGGGCGCGGAAGTGCACGTGCTCTCCACCTTCGAGCATCGCTGCTTCGAACTCGCCGACAACGGCATCGTCTTCGTGCCGCAGACGGATCTGGCGATCCTCAACTACATCGCCAACCACATCATCCAGACCGGCGCGGTGAACAAGGCCTTCGTCGAGAAGAACGTCAACTTCACCAAGACCGCGACCGACATCGGCTATGGCCTGCGCCCCAATCATCCGCTCCAGAAGGCGGCAGCGCATCCCGACGACGGCACGATGACGCCGATCACCTTCGAGGAATACGCCGAGGCGGTGAAGCCCTACACGCTCGAATACACCTCCAAACTCTCCGGCGTTCCGGCCGAGAAGCTGGAGCGTCTCGCCAAGGTCTACGCCGACCCGAAGAAGAAGGTGATGAGCCTGTGGACCATGGGCTTCAACCAGCATTCGCGCGGCGGCTGGGTCAACTCCTTGATGTACAACGTGCATCTTCTGGTCGGTAAGATCTCCGAGCCCGGCAACTCGCCGTTCTCGCTGACCGGCCAGCCCTCGGCCTGCGGCACCGCGCGCGAGGTCGGCACCTTCGCCCATCGCCTGCCGGCCGATCTGGTCGTCACCAATCCCGAGCATCGCAAGACCGCGGAACGGATCTGGAAGCTGCCGGAGGGCACCATCCCGGAGAAGCCCGGCGCCCATGCCGTTCTCCAGAACCGCATGCTCAAGGACGGGCTCATCAACGCCTACTGGGTCCAGTGCAACAACAACATGCAGGCGGCGCCGAACATGAACGAGGAAGGCTGGCCCGGCTATCGCAACCCGGCCAACTTCATCACCGTGTCCGACCCCTATCCGACCGTGACCGCGCTCGCCGCCGACCTGATCCTGCCGACCGCGATGTGGGTGGAGAAGGAGGGCGCCTACGGCAACGCCGAGCGGCGCACCCAGTTCTGGCGCCAGCAGGTCACCGCGCCGGGCGAGGCCCGTTCCGACGTCTGGCAGGTGGTCGAATTCTCCAAGCGCTTCAAGATCGAGGACGTCTGGCCGGCCGAACTGATCGCCAAGATGCCGGAAGTCGCCGGCAAGACCCTCTACGAGGTGCTCTACAAGAACGGCAATGTCGACAAATACCCGCTCGCCGAGACGGCCGAAGGGTTCGAGAACCAGGAATCCAAGGACTTCGGCTTCTATCTGCAGAAGGGCCTGTTCGAGGAATACGCCTCGTTCGGTCGCGGTCACGGCCACGATCTGGCGCCGTTCGAGCAGTATCACAAGGCGCGCGGCCTGAAGTGGCCGGTGGTCGACGGCAAGGAGACCAACTGGCGCTTCCGCGAGGGCTACGACCCCTACGTCAAGCAGGGCGAGGGCGTGCGCTTCTACGGCTACAAGGACGGCAAGGCCAAGATCATCTTCGCTCCCTACGAGCCGCCGGCGGAGAGCCCGGACAAGGACTTCCCGCTGTGGCTGGTCACCGGCCGCGTGCTCGAGCACTGGCATTCCGGTTCGATGACCCGGCGCGTGCCCGAACTCTACAAGGCCTTCCCGAACGCCGTCGTCTTCATGCATCCCGACGACGCGATGGGGCTCGGGCTCCGGCGCGGACAGGAGATCCGGATCTCCACCCGTCGCGGTGAAGTGACGAGCCGCGTCGAGACGCGCGGCCGCAACAAGCCGCCGAAGGGCATGGTCTTCTTCCCGTGGTTCGACGAGGGCCAGTTGGTCAACAAGCTGACGCTGGACGCCACCTGCCCGCTGTCGAAGGAGACCGACTACAAGAAGTGCGCCTGCAAGGTCGAGCGCGCCTGATTTCCCTTCGATCCGGATCGCTCGACGGGGCGCCCACCCCGCTCGATCGGTCCGGAGCGAAACGGCCGGCGCCGTCGCCGAGGTCCCGCCCGTGGTCGAGATGCCGCGCATCGAAGCCGTCGGAGTGGTGCCGGCCACCTCCCCCCTGCGACACAACCCTGGTTCCGCCGATGTCCGCCTCGCGCAAGTCCGATGGACCGTCGAATCCCGAGCGCCGCCGTCTCGTCGAGACGACGTTGCGCGGTGCCGTCGGCGCCGGTGTCGCCGGCGCCCTGATCGGTGCCTACCAGCGCTCCGCCGAGGCGATGCCGACCCAGGCGATCCGCCCGCCGGGCGCGCTGCCCGACGAGCGGGCCTTCCTCGCGGCCTGCGTGCGCTGCGGATTGTGCGTGCGGGCGTGCCCGTGGAACACGTTGAAGCTCGCCGATCTCGGCGATCACGTCGCCTCGGGAACCCCCTATTTCATCGCCCGCAAGACCCCTTGCGAGATGTGCGAGGACATCCCTTGCGTCAAGGCGTGCCCGACCGGCGCGCTCGACCACGGCCTCGTCGACATCAACAAGGCGAAGATGGGCACGGCGGTGCTGGTCGACGAGGAGAACTGCCTCAACTTCCTCGGCCTCAGGTGCGACGTCTGCTACCGCGACTGTCCGGTGATCGACAAGGCGTTGACGCTGGAGATGGAATCCAATCCGCGCACGCGCAAGCACGCGATCTTCCGGCCGACCGTCCACGCCAGCGACTGCACCGGCTGCGGCAAGTGCGAGAAGTCCTGCGTGCTCGAGGAGGCGGCCATCAAGGTGCTGCCGCTGAAGGTCGCGCGCGGCGAACTCGGCCGTCACTACCGGCTCGGCTGGAAGGAATACGAGAAGCACCAGGGGCCGCTGGTCGACGGCATCGTCGATCTGCCTGACCGGGCGCCGGGCGACGTCACCCCGCCCTCCGGCGTGCCCGACACCCCGCCGATCATCGATCCGACCAAACTCGGAAAGGGGTGGAAGCCATGACCGCGCTCTCGCCCACGCCCAAGGCCCGGCTCAATCGCGAGGCCCGCCTCGCCGCGCAGGAGGTGCTGCCGGCGCGCGGCTTCCTCACCCGCAACAAGTTCCTTCTGCTGCGCCGGCTCTCCCAGACGCTGGTGCTCGCGCTGTTCCTGACCGGGCCGCTGTTCGGCCTGTGGATCGCCAAGGGCACCCTCGCCTCGTCGATGACCTTCGGCATCCTGCCGCTGACCGATCCGCTGGTGCTCGTGCAGATGCTCGCCGCGCGCCATGCGCCGGAGGGGCTGGCGATCCTCGGCGCGGCGATCGTCGCGGTCGGCTACGCGCTCGTCTCCGGCCGGGCCTATTGCTCCTGGGTCTGCCCGATCAATCCGGTCACGGATCTCGCGCATTGGACCCGCGAGAAGCTCGGCCTCCAGTCGAAGGGCTGGCAGCCGAAGCCCGAGACGCGGTTCTGGGTGTTGGCGATGGTTCTGGTCGTCTCCGGCGTCACCGGATCGATCGCGTGGGAACTGGTCAACCCGATCACCCATGCGTTCCGGGTGGTGGTGTTCGGCGCGACGGCCTCGCTCACCTTCGTGGTGGCGGTGTTCCTCTTCGACCTCTTCGTGGCGCGGCGCGGCTGGTGCTCGCATCTCTGTCCGGTCGGCGCCTTCTACGGGCTCCTCGGCGCGGGCGCGCTGGTCAAGGTCTCGACCTTCAAGCGGGCCGCCTGCGACCACTGCATGGACTGCTATGCGGTCTGCCCGGAGCCGCACGTGATCTCTCCGGCGCTGGAAGGGGCGAAAAAGGGCGCCTCGCCGGTGATCTCGTCCCGCGACTGCACCACCTGCGGCCGCTGTATCGACGTCTGCGATCGCGGCGTCTTCCGCTTCACCCATCGTTTCGATGCCTCCGAGACCACGACGGTCGATGCCGTCCGGTCGAACTGTTCGGGAGAAACTCCATGAGGAAGCTCGTGCTCGTCGCGGCGCTCGGCGCGGCCGCTCTCACCTTCGGGATCGGGTCGGTGGCGAGCCAGCAGGCCGCCGAGGTCAAGACCCTGCGCGGCGTCTCGCCGACGGTCGACGTGCCCGCCCCCGACACGCCCCATCAGAACGTCTCGGGACGGTTCGACCGCGCCTATCGCCAGCAGCCGCCGCTGATCCCGCATCAGATCGATCGCTATCAGATCGACCTCAAGGCCAATCAGTGCCTCGGTTGTCACGACTGGTCGGTCGCCGCCAAGAACGGCGCCCCGACCCTGTCGATGACCCATTATCTCGACCGCGACGGACATCAGACCGACACCGTCGCGGGCACCCGCTGGTTCTGCACCCAGTGCCACGTCCCGCAGGTGGACGCCAAGGAACTGGTCGAGAACACCTTCAAGCCGTCCCAGACCAAGTGACCGCGCGTCGAGGGCAGGACCCCTCGTCGTCTCGACGTTCGGAGCGACATCCATGACCGACACTCCCGTCACCGCCGATCGCCCCGGCTTCCTCAAGCGCCTGTGGCGCCTGTTCTGGTCGCCCTCGGGCTCGATCGCTCTCGGCATCCTCCTCGTCCTCGGCTTTCTCGGCGGCATCGTCTTCTGGGGCGGCTTCCACTGGGCGCTGGAGATGACCAACAACGAGCAGTTCTGCATCTCGTGCCACGAGATGAAGGACAACGTGTATGCCGAATACAAGAATACGCCCCATTTCCAGAACCATTCCGGCGTCCGCGCGACCTGCCCGGACTGCCACGTGCCGAAGGAGTGGCAGTACAAGATCGTCCGCAAGATCCAGGCGTCGAAGGAACTGTGGGGCCACTTCATCACCGGCTCGATCTGGACGCGCGAGAAGTTCGTCGATCGTCGGCTCGAACTCGCCCGCCACGAATGGGCGCGGATGAAGTCGACCGACAGCCGCGAATGCCGCAACTGCCACGGCTTCGACTTCATGGACTTCACCAAGCAGGAGACGCGGGCGGGCAAGCAGCATCAGCTCGCGGTCGACACCGGCAAGACCTGCATCGACTGCCACCAGGGCATCGCCCATCGCCTGCCGGAGGGTGGCCGGGAGTCCTACGAGAAGCTGATGCTGGAGATGAAGGCCGAGGCCGATCACGGCTCGAGCAAGGCTCTCGCCTCCTTCGCCGCCGATCTTCCCCGGAAGTGACCAGCCTCTCATGACGAGGCGTCGCCGCGAACCGACCGCCGGTTCGCGGCGACGCCGTCTTCTCGCCTCCTCTTGCCGCTTCCATCGACGATCGGGAGATCTCCCTTGGCTTCGCTCGCGATACCGCTCGGCCTGGCGATCCTGATGTTCGCGGTCGGGTCGGAGACCCGGATCTCGGACTTTCGCGCGCTCGTGGCGAGCCCGCGCGCGGTGGCACTGGGGCTTTCGATCCAGCTGGTGATCCTGCCGCTCCTTGCCGGCGTCGTCGCGACCCTCTTCGCGCTGCCGGCGCCGCATGCGGTCGGACTGGTCCTCCTCGCCGCCGCGCCGGGCGGGGTCACCGCCAATTTCGTGACGCTGATGGCGCGCGGCGACGTCGCCCTTTCGGTGACGACGACGGTCGTCACCAGTCTCGCCGCGCCGCTCGCGGTGCCGGCCTGGGCCGGGGCCGCCTTCGCCTGGTTCGCTGGGGAGAGCGTGGCGGTGGCGCTGCCGTTCGGGGCGACGCTCGCGGCGATCTTCGTCACCACCGTGGTGCCGCTGATCGCCGGATCGGCGGTGGCGCATCGGTGGCCGGAGGCGGTCGCGCGTCGGCGCGCGTGGCACCGCCGGATCTCGACGCTGGTCTTCGTCGTCATCGTCACGACGGCGATCGCGGCGCAATGGCCGGCTCTGCTCGCGCACGGGCCGACGGTCGGCCCGGCCGCGCTCGTCTACGATCTCGCCGCGGTGGCGCTCGCCGTCGCGGCGGCGAAGGGGCTGGGGATCGGCCGCGCCCGCGTCGCGGCGCTGATCCAGACGACCGGCCTGCGCAACGTCGCGGTGGCGCTGACCGTGGCGATCACGCTCCTCGGTCGCCCGGACGTCGCCGTGGCGGCGACCATCTACGTGCTGGTGATGAATGCGGTCGCGCTCGCGCACGTCGCATGGACGCGTCGGCATTTGCCGAAAATCAAGGACGGCAAGCGGGAACTCGTGTGAAATGCGCGGTGGAGCCTTCCGCTCCGCGGAGACGATCGGGTCGATGGTCCGGGGACATGCCAGAACGGGCATCTTGACCGCGCTGCGCCGCAAGGCCGGCGGCGTCGGGGTGTTGCTGTTCTCGATCGTGTTCCTGGTCGGCCTGCTGCGCGGCGAAGCGCTGGCCCTCACGGTCGGCGATCAGGTCTGCATCTTCATGGGCGGCTCGCTGCCGCCCCGCACCTTCGCCAGCGATCCGAGCGATCTCTCCGATCGCGCGCACGACTGTTGCGACCTCGGTCTCTGTCTGGCGGGGACGGCGCTGCCGCCGTCCGAGCCCGCGCCGCTCGCGCTGCCGCGCGCGATCGCGCGCCTGCGTCGGTCGCCCCGGCCGCGCGCCGCCACGCCC
The DNA here is from genome assembly GCF_019160155.1 of Pinisolibacter aquiterrae. Lineage (GTDB taxonomy): Bacteria > Pseudomonadota > Alphaproteobacteria > Rhizobiales > Ancalomicrobiaceae > Pinisolibacter > Pinisolibacter aquiterrae. The sequence continues at coordinate 325,205 of NZ_JAFNIH010000041.1, read as the reverse complement.
CCCACCTCCCGCCACGACCATCGCCCACGCGGACCTCCGGCCTCGGCCCGGTGACGGTTCGGCGCGGCCACTCGGCCGTGCACGACGGCGCCTCGCCACGATTCGGTCCGGTTCACCGAACGTGCCCACCGATGCGACGTCGCCGATCCCTCGCCGATGGTTTCGGGCGCCCGTCCTCGCTCCGTACGGGCGCCCGCCGACCTTCGGTCTCGGATCACATTCCGCAACGTCACTCGCGTCAATTTCGCGGATTCGACGACGAATTTCCGCCTCGCCGTGCATCTTCGCGCCGTTTCGCGCGGGGGAATGACGTTTTCATGCCCTCGCCCACCAGAGCTTGACCATCGTCAAGGAAGCGATCGGCGCACGTGGCATGGTCTGCGCCGGATAGGGACGCGATCCCGGGACACGAGTCACGGGATCGAGAGGCGCAGGGTGCGTCTCCTCGTTCGATCGGCGCGGCTTCGCGAAGCCGCACATTTCGCCCGACGCCCCGACCCGCCCAGAAACCAAGCGTTTCGCGATTCCGAAGAACGTTCGTGCCGTCGTCGCCATGAGGTGACTGCGAGGGGAAGGCCTTTGTCCACCGAACCGGGCTGGACCAGGGCTTCGCAGTCAGGCTGGGAGGCGATGGAAGGGGGGCTCGAGGGATCGTTTCACGAGCAGGAGCGCGATCATGAGATCGATACTGAAGACGTCCGTGGCTCTGGCCACTCTGATCGGCATGGGGACCGTCGGAGCCTTCGCCGCCGAGGGCCTCGAAGACGTGATGAAGCGGCGCGGGCTCAGCCAGAAGGACCTTCTGGCCGCCGCCAAGACCTATACCCCGACCGGCGGACGCGACGAATTCCTCGTCTTCTCCTCGAGCGGTCAGGCCGGCCAGATCATGGTCTACGGCATTCCCTCGATGCGCATCCTGAAATACGTCTCGGTGTTCACGCCCGAGCCGTGGCAGGGCTTCGGCTTCGACGAGGAATCCAAGAAGATCCTGCGCCAGGGCGACATCGACGGCCGTGAGATCAACTGGGGCGACACCCACCATCCCGCGCTCTCCGAGACCGACGGCAAACCCGACGGCGAATATCTCTTCATCAACGACAAGGCCAATCCGCGCGTCGGCGTCGTCTCGCTGCACGACTTCGAGACCCAGCAGATCGTCGTCAACCCGATCCTGCAGTCCGAGCACGGCGGCACCTTCGTCACGCCGAACACCGAATACGTGATCGAAGCGGCGCAGTATCCGGGCGTCCTCGGCCGCGGCTACGCGCCCCTCTCCGAGTTCAACGAGAAGTTCCGCGGCGCGGTCACTTATTGGAAGTTCGATCGGTCCAAGGGCCGCATCGATCCGGCCAAGTCGTTCTCGCTGGAACTGCCGCCCTACACCCAGGATCTGACCGACGCCGGCAAGGGTCCGTCGGACGGCTGGTCCTTCACCAACTCGTTCTGCGCCGAGCGTTACGTCGGCGGCATCGAACAGGGCAAGCCGCCGTTCGAGGCGGGTTGCTCGGCCAACGACGCCGACTATCTGCACGTCATCAACTGGAAGAAGGCGGCCGAACTGGTCGCGGCCGGCAAGTCGGTCAAGATCAACGGCCATGACGTCGTTCCGATCAAGACCGCGGTCGAGGAAGGCATCCTCTTCCTGATCGCCGAGCCGAAGTCGCCGCACGGCGCCGACGTCACCCCGGACGGCAAGTACATCATCGTCGGCGGCAAGCTCGACACCAACGTCTCGGTCTATTCCTGGGAGAAGATCAAGGCCGCGATCGACGCCAAGCAATATGCCTCGAAGGACCCCTACGGGATCCCGATCCTGGACATGAAGCAGGTGCTGCACACCCAGGTTCAGCTCGGCCTCGGACCGCTCCACACGCAGTTCGACTCGAAGCCCTGCATCGCCTACACCTCGCTCTACGTCGACAGCCAGGTCGCCAAGTACGACTATTGCGCCGGCAAGGTTCTCGACAAGATCTCGGTCCACTACAACATCGGCCATCTCATGGCGATGGAAGGCGACAGCGCCGCGCCGGGCGGCCACTATCTGGTCGCGCTCAACAAGCTGGCGATCGATCGCTTCAACCCGGTGGGTCCGCTGCATCCGCAGAACCATCAGTTGATCGACATCTCCGGCGACAAGATGGAACTCCTCTACGACATGCCGGTCCCGCTCGGCGAACCGCACTACGCGGCCTCGATCGCGGCCGACAAGGTCAAGCCGCTGATCCGCTACAAGTACGGCACCGACAGCCGCACCGGCCAGGCGAGCCCCGACGCGGTGCGTCCGGGATCGGAGAAGATCGTCCGCGAACCGGGTAAGGTCACCGTCTACGGCACCGCCATCCGCTCGCACTTCACGCCGGAAATCGTCGAGGCGAACGAAGGCGACATCGTCACCTTCCACATCACCAACGCCGAGCGCGCCGAGGACGAGACCCACGGCTTCACGGTCTCCACCTACTCCGGCAACCTCAGCCTCGAGCCGGGCAAGACCGCCTCGGTGACCTTCAAGGCCGACCGTCCCGGCGCCTTCTCCTTCTACTGCACCGAGTTCTGCTCGGCGCTCCATCTGGAGATGGAAGGCTATCTGATGGTCAAGCCGAAGGGCCTCGTCGAGCAGACCTCGACCAAGGCGACCGACTCGACCGTCTACACCAAGGCCGACTTCGACAAGCAGTACACCACCAACCTCGAGACCCAGAAGGTCATCGACACGGTCGTCAAGTACATCATGTCGACGAACTACAAGGACTTCCCGACCGTCGTCGCCCTCGTCGAGGACGCCGTCGACCAGCTCAACTTCGCCAAGGACGCCAAGGGCAAGACCGACGAGGCGGCGAAGAAGGAAGACTGGCAGCAGGGAACCCTGTGGGCCAACCAGTGGTGGCAGTATCAGGTCAAGGCCGCCGACATCGGTCTGCGCGTCAAGACCTACCTCGAGGAACACGGCGCCAAGACGGTCGCCAAGTAAGCCTCGGGACTCGCTCCTTCCAACGATCTCACTCCGCGCCCACGGGCGCGGAGCGGATGCCCCGCGACTTCGAAGGGCGGTCGGCCGCCCTTCTTTTTTTCACGCTTCGACACTCCGGGGCCCGGCCCCGACACCCGACATCGAGAGCTCCACGAAGGATCCGCCCATGCTCCGCACCGCCATGCTCACGCTCGGTCTCGTGCTCGCGCCTCTCGCCGTCGCCTCGGCCGAGGAGGCCGGTCTCGACGGAAAAGCCCTCTTCGCCACCAAGACCTGCATCGCCTGCCACGGCCGCAACGGCGCCCGCGCGATCCAGGTGTTTCCGAACATCGCGGCCCAGGACGCCGCCTATCTTCTCGCCCAGATGAACGACATCGCCGACGGCAAACGCGTCTCCGGCAACGACGAGCGCGGCTATCCGCGCACGCAGGGCATGAAGGACGTGATGCATCTGGTCTCGCCGGCCGAGCGCGCCGCGATCGCCGACTATCTCGCCAAGGCCGAGCCGGCGAAGGTGAAGCCGCTCGATCCGCCGATCGACGACGCCCGCCGCGCCGAGGGCAAGCTCGCCTACACCAAGGGCGGTTGCCAGACCTGCCACGGCCCGGATGGGCTGAAGCCGCTCGCGGGATATCCGATCCTCGGCGGCATGAAGCGGGATTATCTGGTGCTCCAGATGACGGAAATCAGGGACGGTATCCGTCAGAACGGCAAAGTGAAGACGATGCTGCCCTTCGCCAAGAAGCTCGACGAGGCGAAGATCGCGGCGATCGCCGACTACCTCTCCCAGATCGAGCGCGCGCCCAAGTGAGCCGACGCCACCAGGGGAACACCCGGAGATCCGACATGAAGACGACTTTCACCCTCTCCATCGCTCTCGGCGCCCTCCTGGCCGCCGGCGCCGCCTTCGCCGCCGAAAAGGCGGTCGACCAGAAGACCTTCGAGGAGAACAAGTCCAAGAAGGAGTGGATGAGCGAAGGCGGCGAGCGCGACGAGGCGCTGCACCTCACGCCGAATCGCGAGAACGGCAAGGACGTCTACGAGGTCTGCTCGGCCTGCCATCTGCCCGAGGGCTGGGGTCAGACCGACGGCACCTTCCCGCAGCTCGCCGGCCAGCATCGCACCGTCATCATCAAGCAGCTCGCCGACATCCGCGACGGCCACCGCGACAATCCGACGATGTATCCCTTCGCGCTGCCCTCCGAGATCGGTGGCCCGCAGTCGATCGCCGACGTCGCCGACTACATCGCCGGCCTGAAGATGAACCCCGAGAACGGCGTCGGCCCAGGCACCGATCTCGAGCACGGCAAGAAGCTCTATGCCGACAACTGCGTCCGCTGCCACGGCGTCAACGGCGAGGGCGACAACGACAAGTACTTCCCCCGCATCCAGGGGCAGCACTACGAATACCTGATCCGCCAGTACAAGTGGATCAGGGAAGGCAAGCGCCGCAACGCCAACCCGGACATGGTCGAGCAGATCAAGAACTTCACCGACAAGGACACGATCGACGTGCTCGACTACGTGTCGCGGCTGAAGCCGCCGGCGGACATGATCGCGCCGGTCGGTTGGAAGAACCCGGACTTCAAGTGATCCGGCCCGGGGCGCGCCGTCTCGGGCGGCGCCCCCTCCCTCCCGTTCGCTCCGCGACAGCCGCCGGACCACGCGCGTCCCGTGCGGCTCTCGTCGTTTCGCGGGGCTCGATTTCCACAGTCGCATGAGCGGCTTGCCATATCTCAAGGAGCGCGTGCGTCTCGTGTTCCAAGCTCTATTCGAAAGCCAACTTCGCGCCGCCGCCGGCGTGCCCCCGAACGGAGCCGCGTGACGTCCACGCGCATCAGGAGTGTGATCGATGTCGTCCTCCCCCACGGCCGAACGTTCCTCGAGCGGTCGCGCCGCCCTTCTCTTCCGGGTCTTCGCCCTTCTGGCGTTGCTGGCGCTCGGCGCCTCCTATTACGCGCCGGCCTGGTGGGTGTCGCTGAAGGCGCCCAACTATCCGGCCCAGACCTTTCCCGACGGGGTCAAGATCCTGTTCCACGTCGATCGGGTCGGCAACGGCTGCACCATGCGCGACACCAAGGAGGTGATCGAGAAGGAGGCGCTCGACTGCGTGCACGAGATGGACACGATCAACCATTTCGTCGGCATGTATCCGATCGCCTCGGGCGGTCCGGTCGAGAAGCTCCTGTCGCCGTTCCTCTTCACCTTCATCGGCGTGCTGATCGTCGGCTTCGCGGTGCCGGGCGTGAACACGCGCACCGTGGTGATGGGGCTCGGCTTCGCCGCGACGGCGGTGTGGATGACGATGGCGCTCTATTCCTCGAACGGCGTCCAATACATGGGCAAGAGCTGGGTCGCCGGCCTCGTCGACAGTCTCGGACGCTCCGAGGACGAGACCAAGGACGAGAACCTCCATCCGGTGGTTCGCCAGCTCAAGGAATCGCTGGCCAAGAGCGGCATCGGCGTCGACCTCAACGCCCCCAAGGCCGACGCGACCGCCTCCAAGGCGCAGCTCGTCGAGATCCTGAAGGCGCTGCACGACCTCAAGGCCCCGGTCGAACTCGGCGTCGAGCCGCGGCCGTGGTCGAGCCGCGCCATCGACGTGATGGCCTGGCACTACGAGGAGAGCCTCGGGCGCTGGTTCAACGAGCCGGTCAAGAACGGCCGTCTGGTGGCGATCATGAAGACCGCGACCCATGTCGTCTACGGCGCCGTCCTCGTCGCCATGCTCGGCTTTCTGTGGATCGCCCGGCGGCCGCGCTCGCCGCTGTTCCTCGCCATCGCGGCGGTGCCGATGATCCTGCCGATCGGCTTCGTCATCGAATATTCCTCGTGGCTCTGGTGGTACGGCCACTCGCTCAACGCCATGGGCGCCTTCACCTTGAAGCCGTTCATGCCGACCGTGTTCGGCGACGGCAAGGTGGCGCAGTTCTCGACCCACTCCTATCCGGCGATCGGCTTCGCGCTGATGCTCGCGGTGGCGGTGTTCATGGCGCTCGCGGTGCTGACCCGGCGTTCGCTGCCGGCCTCGGCCAAGGATTGAGGTGACGGCGATGGCCCTCCGCTTCTCGCCCCTTCGCACCCTGCGTGGTCTTCTCGGCGCGATCGCCACGCTCGCCGTGGTGGTGGTGATCGGCTTCGGCGCGGTGCGTTGGGCGGAGATGAAGGGGGTCGACGACCTCACCCGCGACGCCGGCTTCGCCGACCATCACCCGCCGGCGCCGGACCCCCGCTCGGAAGACGAGATGGAGGACCTGCGCCGGTTCCCGGCCGGAGCGGTCGCGCTCCAGCCTCTGATCGACGCCACGCCGACCGGCGGCACGCTGACGCTCGAGGCGAAGATCTATTCGGCGCCGGGCAAGATCGATCGGCCGATGCGGATCGACGGCGTGCGCGGCGGCACGATCATCGACGGCGGCGGCATCGGCTCGATCCTCACCGTCACCGCGAACGACGTGATGCTGACGGGATTGACCCTGCGCAATTCCGGCGAGCGCCACGAGACCACCGACAGCGCGGTGCGCCTGCGCGGCCGCAACGGCATCTTCAAGGACAACGTCGTCGACAACTGCCTGTTCGGCTTCGAGCTGAAACAGGCCGACGGCAACATCATCCGTCGCAACGTCATCGGCTCGAAGGATCTGCCGCAGGCGCTGCGCGGCGACAGCATCCGCGTCTGGTATTCCAACGACAACCGCATCGAGGACAACGACATCACCAATGTCCGCGACACGGTGATCTGGTACTCGACCGGCAACATCGTCACGGGAAACCGCATTCTGGACAGCCGCTACGGTATCCACCTGATGTATTCCCACAAGAACAAGCTCGAACGGAACTCCTTCCTGTCCAATACGGTCGGCATCTTCCTGATGTACGCCAACGACAACGACGTGATCGACAACGTCATCCACTACAGTCAGGGACCGTCGGGGATCGGGCTGGGGTTCAAGGAATCCTCCAACACGCGGGTGATCCACAACGACTTCTTCGCCAATGCGCGCGGCATCTTCATGGACGCCTCGCCCTACGACCCGGAAGGGTTCAACCTCTTCCAGAAGAACCGCATCGCCTACAACGGCGTCGCGGTCGCCTTCCATTCCGACTGGGAAGGCAACACGTTCGAGGCCAACGCCTTCCTCGGCAACCACGGCTCGGTGACGGTCTACGGCACCGGCTCGGCCAACCGCAACACCTGGCGCGGCAACTACTGGGACGACTGGGAAGGCTTCGACCGCGATCACGACGGCACCGGCGACACGCCCTACGAGAACTGGAGCTGGGCCGATCGGCTGTGGATGGACGTGCCGGACGCGCAGTTCTTCCGCACCTCGCCGTCGCTCGAACTGGTCGACTTCGTCGAGCGGCTCGGCTCCCTGATCGAACCGCGCCTGATCATCCGCGACCCCGCCCCTCGCCTCGATCTGCCCGAGGGTGTCGGCGCGCGCGGCACGCAGCGTCTGGAGAGACACTCATGACCGACGACAAACCGGCGGCGCCCGAACGGCGCCTCACCAAGGGTGGCGAGGATCGCCGCCGCCTCTTGCGCTCGATCGTGGTCGGCGGCGCCGTGGTCGGCGCCTCGCTGGTCGGCCTCCTCCAGCACAAATTGGCCCATGCCGCGCCGCGTCTGAGGCCCCCCGGGGCGATCGACGAGGAGGCCTTCCTCGCCGCCTGCATCAAATGCGGCCAATGCGTCCAGGTCTGCCCGATCGAGGCGATCGAGTTGGCGGACCTGAACGAGGGCCTCTCCAACGGCACGCCCTACATCGCGCCGCGGGCTCAGGCCTGCGACTTCTCCTGCGACGCCACCCAGTGCATCCTCGCCTGTCCGACCGGGGCGCTCTCCCATCTGATCGACAAGAAGGAACAGGTGCGGATGGGCGTGGCGACGCTGGCGCGGCCCGACGCCTGCCTCGCCCGCCGCGGCGAGGGCTGGAAGGGGCCGGCGCGCGCCGCGCCCTTCGACGGCGTCCTGCGCTGGGCCGAGGTCGATCGCTGGAGGGCGCAGCCGATCGCCGATCACGCCTATGACCTCGGGATCTGCGACCTCTGCGTCCAGACCTGCCCGATCGAGGGGGCGATCGCGCTCGAGCCGCTGACGGCGGATCCGGCCGACAAACGCCGCACGCCGGTGGTGAAGGCGTCCTGCGTCGGATGCGGCGTCTGCGAGATGATGTGTCCGGTCGAGCCGGTCGCGATCCAGGTCACGGTCTCCACGACCGGCCGCGAGGCGGGGAGGACCCAGTCATGAGCCCCGGATTTTTCTCCCGCACGATCGGCGGCGTCGCCCAGATGTTCGGCAAGGCGCCGGTCAAGCCGACGCCGGCCGACATGACGCCGGAGATGGTCGAGCTCCTCGCCTTCAAGAAGTCGCCGGAGGAGCGCAAGCGGCGCAAGGCGGCGATCATGGAGGAGCGTGCCCACGACGCCGTCTCCAACGCCTGGCGCTACCGCCGCTGGATCTCGATCCTCCTGGTCAACGGCCTCTTCGTCGCGTCCTATTGGGCGGATCTGCAGCTGATCGAGGGGGCGCTGACGGCGTCGCGCGTGGTCGGCTTCCACTTCGCCGACCTCAACTCCTCGCTCCAGCTGATGCTCGCCCATGGCCATGTGGTGCTCAATCTGGTGATCGGCGTCTCGACGGTCTTCCTGATCTACGTGATCGTCGGCGGACGCGCCTTCTGCTCGTGGGTATGCCCCTATCACCTCGTCTCGGAGATCGCCGAGAAGCTGCATCTGAAGCTCGCCGAGAAGAAGTTCGTCAAGGATCATCCGCTCGATCGGCGGCTCAGGCCGGTTCTGTTCGTGATCTTCGCGGTGCTCGCCTTCGCTTCCGGCTACACGCTCTTCGAGACGATCTCGCCGGTCGGCATCCTGTCGCGGGCGCTGACCTATGGAACGCTGGTCGGGTTGATCTGGATCGCGTTGCTGCTTCTGGTCGAGATCTTCTGGTCGCGGCGGTTCTGGTGCCGTTACGTCTGTCCGATCGGCTTGACTTATGGCATGGCGGGAACCATCGCTCCGGTCAGAATCCTCCATGTCGCCGAGAACTGCTTCCACGAGGGCAAGTGCCGCGACGTCTGTCTGGTGCCGCACGTGTTGGAGATGACCAAGCTCGGCTACGGTCGCGAGACGGCGACACCGATCGGACCGGACTGCACGCGCTGCGCCATGTGCATCGACGTGTGCCCGACGGGTGCGTTGCGGTTCGACATCAAGGGGCTCTCGCGGGCGCCGGAAGCGGCCGAGTGAGAGCGTGAAGAGACGGGGAGACGACCCGCGCGCGAGGGGCGCGGTCGCCGACCCCCGCGGAGGGACGGCGGAGACGATCCGCGCGCCTCCCCAGACGGGACGGACGAGACATGATTTCCCTGAAGGGTGTCGCCAAGAACTTCGGATCGGCGCGGATTCTCGACGCGATCGATCTCGAGATCCCGGCCGGGCAACGCATCGCCCTGATCGGCTCGAACGGCGCCGGCAAGACCACGCTGTTCCGCTGCCTGCTCGGCGAATACGTCCACGAGGGACGGGTGACGATCGAGGGGCGCGACCCGCGCCGCGACCGCACCGAGGTGCTGCGGCTGGTCGGCTTCGTGCCGCAGATCGCGCCGCGCCTCGAGATGCCGGTCGGCGCGCTGATGCGCTACGTCGCCGACGTGGCGGCGGCGCGGATCGACGACATCGGCGTCCTCGCCGAGCGGATGGGGCTCGACGTCGACGCGATCGCGCGGCGCCCGTTCGTGCGGCTCTCCGGCGGCATGAAGCAGAAGCTCCTGATCGCGCTGGCGCTCGGCCGGCCGACCCGGCTCCTGATCCTCGACGAACCCGCCGCCAATCTCGATCCGGCGGCGCGCGCGAGCCTGTTCGATCTCCTCGCCGAGCGTCCGCAAGCGACCATGATCATCTCCTCGCATCGGATCGACGAGATCGCCGCGCTGGTCAATCGGGTGGTCGAGCTGGAACGCGGCCGCATCGTCCTCGACGACACCGTCGCCGACGCCGGGGCGCTCGGCTCGACCTTCGCCGTCTCGCTCGAGACGTCGCGGGCGGAGCCGAGTTTCGCCCGCGCCGCCGGCGACTGGGGGCTGGTGGCCGAGGGCATGCGCTGGACCGGCACCATCGCCGGTCCCGACCGGCTGCGGTTCCTCGGCTTCGTGGCGCGCCATGCCGGTCTGGTCGGCGCGCTGTCGATGGTGGATCGCGCCCGCGACGGCGACGACGAGCCCGCGGCGACGCGCGGCAGCGAGGGAGCCGACCATGTCCTCCACCCCGCTCCGTGACCTCTTCGCGGCCGCCTCCCGGCGCGACGCGCTGCGTCTCGGTGGCCTCGCCCTGCTCGGCGCCGGCCTTTCCGCCTGTTCGGAGGTGAAGGCGGAGCCGCGCAAGATCAAATGGGGCCGCGACACCTGCGAGTTCTGCCACATGGTCTTCGCCGACCGGCGCTTCGCCGCCGAGGTGTGGGAGCCGGCGAACAACCGGGCACGGATCTACGACGACTTCGGCTGCGCGGTGCTCGCCGCCTCGGAAAACGGCCTCGCCGACCGCGACGAGGTGCCGTTCTGGGTCACCGACGACGCCGATTCCACCCGCTGGCTCGACGCCAGGACCGCTCATTATCGCGACGACGCGACCACGCCGATGGGCTATTCCCATTCCGCCGGGCGCTCGCCCGCCCACCGTCTCGACTTCCACGCCGCGGTGAAGGCGATCCGCGACAAGGCGAACTGCGAGCATCGGACCTGACCGAGGAGAGACCATCTTGCACGCGCCCACCGCTCCCATCGCTCCGGTCCCGTCGGGTTCGTCCTTCCGCCACGGCTTCGCCGCCACGTTCCGCCTGGAGATCGCCGAGGCGTTCCGGGCGCGCTGGTTCGCGATCTATGCGGCCGTGTTCTTCGTGCTGGTCGGGCTCCTCCTGGTGTTCGGTCTGACCGAGAGCCGGGTGCTCGGCTTCACCGGCCTGTCGCGGACGCTCGTCACCTACATCCAGCTCACCATGGCGATCGTGCCGATCTTCATCCTGATCACCACGGTGCGCTCGCTCGCCGGCGACCGCGAGGCCGGCGTGTTCGAATATGTTCTGGGCCTGCCGGTGGGAATCGGCGCCTGGTATTTCGGCCGCTTCTTCGGTCGCTACGTGCTCGCCGCCTCGCCGGTGATCGCGGCGCTGGGGGCGGCCGTGGTCTACGGCGTCGTGCGCGGCGTGTCGGTGCCGTGGGTGGAACTCGGCTTCGACGTCGGCCTGCTGATGGCGATGATCTTCGTCTTCGTCGGGCTCGGCTTTCTCATCTCGGCGCTGACGCGCTCGGTCGACACGGCGCAGACGATCGCCTTCCTGGTGTGGCTGGCGCTGGTGCTGGCGCTGGATCTCGTCCTGCTCGGCGCCCTGATCCGGGGCCGGCTGGCGATCGAGGGCGTGGTGGCGATCGCCATGCTGAACCCCTTGCAGGTGTTCCGCACCGGGTCGATGCTGTTGTTCGATCCGCAGTTGGTGCTGCTGGGGCCGACCGCCTTCACCGTCTTCGACATCTTCGGACGGGTCGGCTTCATGATCTGGGCCTTCGCCTATCCGATCGTGTTGGGGACGGCGTCGGCACTCGGCGGTTGGTTGATCTTCCGCCGAGGCGATCTGCCGTGAAGGAGCCCGCGATGTCCGATCTCTCGCTCGCCTCGCCGTCCCGGCTCGGCCTCTGGATCAAGGCGGCGCGCCCGCGCACGCTGACGATCTCGATCGCGCCGATTCTGGTCGGCGTCGCCCATGCCGCGACCCTCGGGCGGATCGCCTGGGGCCCCGTCGCCGCCGCGACGATCTCGGCGCTCGCCATCCAGATCGCCACCAACCTCGCCAACGACGCCGCCGACGGCGAGCGCGGTCTCGACGGTCCGCGCCGGCTCGGGCCGACCCGGGTCACCGGCGCGCGGCTGATGAGCGCCATGGAGGTCCGGCGCGGCGCGATCGTCGCGACGCTGATCGCGATCGCCGCCGGCCTCGTCGCGGTCGTCCACGGCGGCCTGCCGATCCTGTCGATCGGCGTCGCCTCGGTGATCGCCGCCTGGGCCTATTCGGGCGGACCGCGCCCGATCTCGGGAACCCCGCTCGGCGAGATCTTCGTCGTCGCCTATTTCGGCGTGGCGGCGGTGGTCGGCATCGAGTGGCTCGCGGTGGCGACGGCGTCGCCGGTGACGATCCTGCTCGGCATCGCCATCGGCCTGCCGGCGGCCGGCGTGCTCACCGTCAACAATCATCGCGACCGCGTCGAGGACGCCCGCAACGGACGCCGCACGCTGGCCATTCTGGTCGGCGCGCGCGGCGCGGTCGCGCTCTACGCCGTGGAGATGATCGCCGCCGTCGCCCTCGCGGCGATGGCCACGCCGAGCCTCCTCGGGGCGGCGATCGTCGCGGTCGGAGTGGTGCCGGCGGGCGTGCTCGCGGTCCGACTGGCGCGGATGCCGGTCGGCCGCGAACTCAACTCGCGTCTCGCCGCCACCGCCGGATTCCAACTCGTTCTGGCCGGACTGATCGCCCTGGCCTGGCTCGGAGGTTTCGCATGAAGCTCGCCCTCGCCGCTCTCCTCGCCGTCGGCCTTGCGACGAGCGCGCCGGCGCTCGCCGGCGATCTGGTCGCGGTGACGCCGCATCCGATCACGCTGACGGTGCAGGATCGCGACGGCAACGACCGCGACTTCGCCGCGGTCTCGGGCCGGCTGACGCTGGTGCATTTCTGGGCGAGCTGGTGCGGCTCGTGCCGCACCGAATTCCCGGCGATCGACGCCTTCCAGCGCGAGCTCGCCGACAAGGGCGTGAAGGTGGCGGCGGTGTCGCTCGACCGGATGGGCTGGCCGGTGATCGACCGGACCGTCGAGGCGCTCGGCATCCGCGAGGTGGCGCTGTTCCACGACGCCGACCGTCAGGCGGCGCGCGATCTCGGCGTGGTCGGCCTGCCGACGACGCTGGTGGTCGACGAACAGGGCCGCGAGGTGGCGCGAGTGGTCGGCGCCGGAGCCTGGGACGATCCCGCCTTCCGCGATCGGGTGATGGCGGCGGCGGCCCGCTGAGCCGCGCCCACCCGGGGCGACGATCAGACCCGGACGCCGCGATGGATCGCGGCGATGCCGAAGGAGAGATCCTCGTGCCCCACGCCGCCGAAACCGGCGGCACGAATCATCTCGGCGAATTCGGCCTGATCGGGAAAGCGGGCGATCGATTCGATCAGATAGCGATAGGCCTCGACGCGGCCGGAGACGATCGCCCCGAGGGCGGGGATCGCGGTGCGCGACCACAGTCGATAGGCCGGCGCCAGCCAGGGGCGCGGGGTCGAGAACTCGAGACAGAGAAGGCGCCCGCCGGGCACGAGCACGCGGCGAATCTCCGCCAGCGCCGCATCCATGCGCGTGACGTTGCGGATGCCGAAGGCGATGGTGACGACGTCGAAGGCGGCATCCGCGAAGGGAAGCGCCTCGGCCTCGGCCTCGACCCAGGCGACGGTGTCGCCGCCGCGCCGGACCCGGCCGGCGGTCATCATCTCCACGCTCGGATCGGCCACCGTGACGCGGGCGCCGAGCGCCGCCAGCCGAAAGGCGACGTCGCCGGTGCCACCGGCGAGATCGAGCACGCGCTCGCCGGGCCGCACGGCGGCGCGGGCGACGAAGCGCGCCTTCCAGGCCCGGTGGATGCCGAGGCTCATCAGGTCGTTCATCAGATCGTAGCGCGGCGCGACGACGGAGAAGGTGCGGCGCACCAGTTCGCGGCGCCGGTCGGGCGCGACGGCATGGCGGCCGAAGGTACCGGCGAGCGGATCTCTCGGCGCGCCGGTCGAGGCCGCTTCGGTGATGGGGGCCTCGTTCATGCGCGCGCCATCAGCACGCCGCGAATCCGGTCGGCGAGGTGCGCGCCGCCGATGTCGTGCGGAAAGCGTCCGGCGGCCCGGTTCTGCGGGTCGACGAGGATGACGGCGGCGGTGTGGTCCATCAGATAGGGCCGGCCCGCGCCGACGTCGACCTTGGCGAATTTGACGCGCCAGGCCTTGGCCATGATCGCCAGTTGCTCGGGCGACGGCGTGACGCCGATGAGACGCGGATGGAAGAAGGCGACGTAGTCCTTCATCACCGCCGGGGTGTCGCGATCGGGATCGACGGTGACGAAGACCGGCGTGATCGCGGCGGAGAAGGGGCCGAGGGCCTCGAGCGCCTCGGCCATGGTCTGGAGGCCGAGCGGGCAGACGTCCGGGCAATGGGTGTAGCCGAAATAGACGAGGCGCCAGCCGCCGAGATCGCCGGCGGCGAGGTCGCGGCCGTCGGTCGCGGCCCCGAGGATCGGCAGTTCGGCGGCGAAGGCCGGCGCGGGCACGGCGACGAGGGGCAGGCTCGAGAGGGCCAGAAGCAGGCCACGGCGGGACAACATCGGTGGTGTCTCCCTTGTGAGAACGGTTCGAAGAGGGCGATCCGCGCGCTCGACGTTGCGGCGCGCCGTTTCGGGCACTATGACGGATCGACGGGGTGCATTCCTTGACGAATGTCGTCGAACGGCCCCGAAGCGAGCGCACGACCCTCGCCCGCGCCGTCCCGACGACCGAGCCCGAGGAGATCCCGGTGCCCCCTTCGCCGCGCCCCATCGCCGCCCTCGACACGGCCGACCTCGAACGCCTGCACGAAGTGCCGATGTTCCGGCAGATGGACGCCGAGGTGACGGCCGTGGTGCTGGCCGGCGCCGTGCCGAAGCGCTGGGACCGCAACTGCAACGTCATGCTCCAGGGCGCGACCGCCGACGCCTTCTACGTGGTGCTCGACGGCTGGGTGAAGCTCTATCGTCTGCTGCCCGACGGCAGCGAGGCGGTGGTGTCGGTGATGACGGCGGGCGAGAGTTTCGCCGAGGCGGTGATGTTCATCGGCGGGCGCTATCCGGTCTCCGCCGACACGGTCACCGAGGCGCGGCTGTTGCGGATCGAGGCGTCGGCGCTCCGGTCGGCGATGCGCGCCGACGGGCGCGTCACCATCGCGCTGCTCGCCTCGATCGCCCATCACACCGCGACCCTCAGCGAACAGGTCCGCCTGATCAAGGCTCTGGCGGCGCCGCAGCGGGTCGCCGACTTCCTGGTCGCGACCGCCCGGCGCACCCCACCGGCACCGGAGAAGGGGCGGCTCACGCTCAAGCTTCCCTACGACAAGGCGTTGATCGCGCGGCGTCTCGGCATGACGCCGGAGAGTTTCTCGCGGGCGTTGGCGACGCTGCGCGACCACGGCGTCGTGGTCAGCCGCGATTCGGTCGCCATCGCCTCGCTGTCGCGGCTCGAGAGTTTCGCCCGCGAGCGCGGCACCGTCTGAAGGAGACCATCATGGACGAGGCCGACTTCGCGATCGTGCGGCGGAACATGCTGTTTCGGAACATCGACGAGGCGCTGGCGCGCGAGATGGTCGGCGACCGCACGCCGCGCCCGCTGCGCAAGGGACAGGTCCTGTTCCTGCAGGGCGATCTCATCGACAGCCTGCACATCGTCGTCGCCGGCTGGATCAAACTCTACCGGGCGACCGAGGACGGCACCGACACGGTGGTGGCGGTGAACGGCCCCGGCCAGAGTTTCGGCGAGGCGGCGGCGCTCCTCGGCATTCCCGCCCATGCCGGCGCCGAGGCGGCGGCGGATTCGCGCATTCTCACCCTCGACGCGGAACGGCTGCGCTCGCGCCTCACGGCCGACCCCGACCTCGCCTTCCCGATCCTCGCCTCGGCCTCGATGCATCTCCGGGTCATGGTCGAGGAACTGGAGCAGTTGAAGAGCCTGCCGGCGACGCGGCGGATCGCCGGCTTCCTCGCCGATCTCGCCGGGCCGGTGAAAGGGGCGATCGAGGTGGTGTTCCCCTATGAGAAGACGCTGATCGCCGGCCGTCTCGGCATGACCCCGGAAAGCTTCTCGCGAGGCCTCGCCAAGCTGCGCGACCTCGGCGTCGGCGTCGATCGCGAGCGGGTGTCGATCTCCCGCGTCGAGACGCTCAGGCGGATGGCGCGCGGCGAGGAATGAACTCACCAGGGGGGCGAGAGCCGCCCGCCCGCCGACCTCGCCTCTCAATCGAGATAGGCGTCCATGGTCAGTTCGAGCATGCGCTCGATGGAAAAGCGCTCGAGCGCCCGCTCGCGGATGCGCTCCGCCAGCGCCGTCCGCTCGGCGCCGCGCCGCTCCCAGGTGAGGAGTGCATCGGCGACCACTTCCGGATCGACGTCGTCGACGCTCTTCAGGAGCGTGCCGGAGACACCGATCTCCAAGGTCTCGGCGGCGCCGCCGGCCGGCGTCGTCACCACGGGAATGCCGGCGAACTGCGCCTCGATGAGCACGTTCGGCAGGCCTTCGTGGCGCGACAAGAGCAGGAACGCGTCCATCCGCGTGAGCCAATGGCCGACGTGGGAGGAGCGTCCGGTGAAGAGCACGCGGTCGGCGATGCCGAGATCCTCGGCGTGTCGGATCGCCTTCTGCCGCAGCGGCCCGTCGCCGACCACGACGAAGCGCACGTCCGGGCGCCGCGCCACCAGCGCGGCGGCGGCGTCGAGCCAGAGAAGCGGGCGCTTGTTGTCGTCGAGGCGCATCACCGAGCCGATGGTGAACCAGTCCGGCGAGGTGCGCGCATCGAAGGCGCGGGCCATCTCGAGCGTCGCCTCGTCGCCCTCGGTCGGCAGGGCGGCCAGCCCGTTGGGGATCACCCGCACGGTGCCGGTCGGGAGCGACAGCCACGATTCGTAACGCCGGGCGGCGGCGTGGGAATTGGCGACCATGACGACGCCCGGCGCCGCCAGGAGCGAGCGATAGACCGCCTCGTATTCCGGCTTGTTGCGCTCGGCGCGATCGGTCGGCGGCAAGGTGCGCACCCCGAGCACGATGCGAGGGACGCCGGCGAAGAGTGCCGCCAGTCCGGTCGCCAGCACCGAGCCGTCCTGCCAGATGTGGACGACGTCGGGCGCCGCGTGGCGCAGGATGTCGGCGGTGCAGACGAGGCCCTCGCGCATCTGCGGCGGAATGTGATCGAAGAACTCGACGACCTCGCGGACGCAGGAGTGACGCGGGCGACCGACGAACTCGGGCATCTCCGCATATTCGTGGACGATCAGCCCGGCCTCTTCGAACTGCGGGGCGAAGAAGTCGGCCCCGGCGCGCGAATGCAGCGAGCGGCAGAGGACATGGACCGGACCGATCACGTCGCGGCCGCCGATCCGGCGACCGGCGTCGATCGCCTCCTGCAGGCGCACCGCCGTGTTGGTGAGCTGGCGCTCGGCGCCACCGGACCCGAGGGAGCCGTTGATCAGCACCACCGGGCCGAGGAAGTCGCGGTGCTCGCGCGCGCCGACGTCGCCCCGCTGCTCGCGGGCGATCTCGAAGACCCGCTCGATCACCCGGTTCGGCAGATGGCTCGCGCCACCGTCTCCGACCGAGGCGAGGTTCTGCAGCGCGGCGATGTCGCGCTCGACGCGCTCGGTCACCTCGGCGATGCGCCGGGTGGCTCCGTAACGTTCCTGTCCGAGCGTGGCGATTTCTCGCGCCCGCATCGGCTGGCCGAGGGTCAGATAGATCCGCGCCAGTTCGGCCAGCACCGTGTCCGACGTCTCCTTCATCTCGACGAGTTCGGAGAAGACGCGTTCGGCCTCTTCGAAGTCCTTCAGTTCGAGCAGGGACCGCGCGAAGACCAGGAGCCGCACCGGATCGGTCGGCTCCTGCTCGAAGCGACGGTCGTTCAATTCGCGGCCGGCGTCGAACCCGTCGATGCGGATCGTCCAGCGCAGAACCCGCAGATAGGCCTCACGCGACGCGGGGAAACGTTCGTCGATGCCGCGCCAGACGGCGAGCGCCCGTGGATCCTGGAACCGCTCGAGGACGCGGGCCGCCAATTGCTGGAAGCGCTCCTCGCGCGGATGCCGGCCGACGTCCTCCAGCACCTTCGCCAAGGCCTCGGGCATGTCGGTGACGCGCCGGACCGCGGCGACCCGGTCGCGCGCCCGGTTGATCTCCGCCGTGGTCGCCCGGGTCTCGGCACGGCCCTCGCGCAAGCCCTTGCGCACCGCGTTCGTGACGAGATCGGCGCCGGTATCGGCGAGGATCTGCGGCTCCGCCTCGACTTCGGCGCGACGAAACAATCCGAACAGCGCCATGGCGATCACCTCGCCCGCTCGAGCCGCGAGGCGAGGGCCTCGAGCCCCTGAGCGGAGGTGTCCGCGCCCGGCGCGGCCGCGAGCGCCGCCCGGCGCTCCGGATCGGCGACGACCTCGGCGGCCGCTCGCGCGATCGCCGCGACCGAGGTCGCGCCGCCGTCGCCCACGAGTACGACGCGGTCGCGCAGCTCGGCGGCGACCGGCCCGGAGGCGATCACCACGCGGCGATGGGCGAGAGCCTCGGCGATCTCGAAACGCGAGCGGGCACGGCGATCACAGCTCGGCGACGCCGGCGCCAGGATCACGTCGATGGTCTCGAAGGCCTCGTCGATCTGGCCGAGTCGAGGACGGCCGGCCAACAGAACCCGACCGCCGAGACCCGCCTGCTCGGCACGGTCGCGCAGCTTCTGGAACCGCGTCCCGACGCCGAACAGCGCCAGACCGACGTCGAGCCCGTCGGCGACCAGCGCCGCGACGACGTCGGGCAGGCTCTCGAGATCGAGATCCTCGTGCGGATCGCCGATGTAGCCGAGCACCGTGCGCCCGGCGAGGGCGGGATCGGCCCGCCAGTTCGGCGCGTCGCCTTCGTGGGGGAGGGTCGGCGCGGCATCGCCGATCGCGACGATCCGGTCCTCCGGAACGCCCGCGTCGGAAAGGCGATCGTCGAAGAAGTCGTCACGCACGAGCACCGCGTCGGCGGCCCTCAGAAGCTCGTCCTCGAGCCCGATCAGGATCGTGTCCCGCTCGGTCGGACGCTCCTGATGGGCGCGGGTGAGCGTGATGCAGTCGAGCACGAGCTCGAGACCGGCGAGGCGCGCGGCGATCGCGGCGGCATGCGCCGAGGGCGCGGCGGTCGAGGCGACCAGGATCGATGCGTCCCGGCTCGAGGCGAATTCCGCCAGAGCGCGACCGGCCGCGCGCGCGTGTTCGTCGAAGAGATGGGCGGCGACGTCGATCGCCGGCAGCCGATTGTAGACGATGCCGTCGATCCGATCCGGGACCATCGTCTTGGCGTTGGCGGGGTAGCCCGGCGCCGTCACCACTTCGGCCGCCCAGCCGGCGGCCCGGAAGGCGAGCGCCAGCGCATGGGTCCGCAGGCTCGTCGCCGACCAGTGGCTGGGGAGGGATTGCGGCGCATAGAGGAGCACGCTCTTCGCCGCGCCGCGCCGCGCCGCCGCGTCCGGCAGCCCCGCCCCGGCGATCTTCAGCCGCTCGAGCGCCGACAGTTCCTCGTGGCGCCGCATCTCCGTGGCGTTGAACGGAACGCCGCCGGCGAGGGCCGCGCGCGTCACCTCGATCGCCTTGGAGACCTCACCGACGTCCATGAGAACGAAGGCGAGGTGTTTCACCCGCCCCTCGTTCGGATCGGCCTCGACGGCGGCGCGGGCGAGCGAGACCGCAGCGCCGGGATCGCTCGGGCGAATATGGCGGGCGAGATCGAGCAGCGCGCGCGAGAGGACGCTCGCGCGCGGACGTTGATCGCGGACCCAGGCGGCGGCGGCCTCGACGCCGTCCTTGTCGGCCCGCGCGATCGCGGCCTCGGAGAGCGCGAGCGATTCGGAGGTCGCCGCCGTCGGCGTGAGCGCGTCGGTCTTGCGCAGGGCGAGCTTGCGCATCTCGGCGCGCAGCGTGCCGATCTTGGCCGGAAGCGCGAAGAGCCGGCGCCAATCGAGCGCCACCGCCATCACCGCCTCGCCCACTCGATGAGTCGGGCTGCGCCGCACGCGGGCGAGCTCTTCCTTCGCCGACTTCAACTGCGTCTTCAGATCGAGAACACCGAGATCGGCGTTGCGCTTGGCGGCGCGGAAGGTTTCGAGATCCTGCTCGACCTGGCTCAGGCGCGCACGCAGAACCGCGGTGTCCTCGAGGTTGAGGGCCTGAAGCTCGGCCTCGAGGTCCCACACGCGCTCCAGCGCGGCGACCTCGCGACGGCGCGCCGAGACCAACTCCGCCTCGGCGGCCTCGACCCGTGCCGTCAGAAGGTCGAATTTCGAATCGGGAGTGGTCCCGACCGACACTTCCGTCGGCTTCAGGGACATTTCCGCCAGTTTGGACATCGTCGGGGACGACACCGGCCGGATCCCCAGATCGCTGGCGATCCGAGGATTGAAAGAGAACGTCCCCATGCCGAGACGACGCTCTCCGTCCTTCGATCCGGTCATGTCGCACCTACTCCGATTTCCACACCGTGAGCCTAGATCGCAGAGACGCTCACGGTCTGCCGCGCCGGGAACCGGCGCGCGTCATTCCACCGCGACGATCTCGCGCGCCGCATCCCGCTCGGGATCGAGCTCGAGGCAGCGGCGCGCCGCCGCCTTCGCGCCGTCCACGTCGCCGACCTTCATCAGGCTCCGCGCCAGCCCCAACCAGGGGGGCGCGCTCGAGGGATCGGCGTCGATCATCCGGCGATAGAAGGCGCCGGCCTCCGAGAAATAACGGAGCATATAGGCATATCGGGCGAGGTTGCCGAGCGCGATCGGGTTCCGCGGATCGAGTTCGAGCAGGAGATGGGACAGGCTCATCGCCTCCGAAGGCTCGCCACCGGCCGTCAGGCGTTTGATCTGCGCCGCCAGCCGCGGCACGACGCGCTCGACGAGATCGCCGTAGGCCTCGGGCTCACGGGCGCATTTCCGCAGGAGCACGAGATGGCGTGCCGCCGTGGGAATGTCGCGCTCGCGCACGGCACTCCGGCATTTCACCAGAACCTTGCGCAGAATGCGCTCGCCGGTCGCATCCTCCGGCACCGTGCCACCGAGTTCCAGCACGAGGGCGAGCGCCTCGGGTTCCTTCTGAGCGGAGAGAGCGATGCGCAACATGCGCTGCACGATCGTCGTCTGGGTCGGATCGAGGCGGAGCAGACGCGCCCAGCATTCGAGCGCGGCGTCGTAGTCCTCGACCTTCTCGCAGGCGGTCGCGACCCGCTTCAGCGCGTTCCCGTGGTCGGGATCGATCTCGAGGACCCTCTGCCAAGTGATCACGTAGCCTCGGGGATCCGTCGCGAATTCGTGCGCCCTGGCATTTCCGACCGCCGAAGACACCGCGCGGCCGACGCGGCGCGCCAATTCGGCGTGGTCGGGAACCACGGCGAGACCGAGGCGCCACAGGCGACAGGCCGTGACCTCGTCCCCGGCCTTCTCCGCGTGAGTGCCCGAAGACAGGAGCCACGACGCGACGCGTTGGCGCAGATCGTTCGTCGCGGCCATCGCGGCCTCTGACGATGCCGCCAGCGGCGCCAACACGGTCGCGGCCCCCTCCCAATCGTGAGCGGCCGCGAGTTTGCGGGCGCCGGTGTGGGCGGACTCCGGATCGAAGGGCACGGCCGAGCGCGCGGCCTCGGCCAGACCGGCGGTCTCGCCGAGCTTCAGAAGCGCCTTCAGGCGAAGCCGATGCGCGGCCCCGTTGGCGGGCGAGAACGACAGGACGTCCTCCGCCGCCGCGACGGCGCCGGCCATGTCGCGAACCTTCCAGGCTTCCTTCAGGCGCAACTCCGCGGCATGCGCCGACTGGAAGAAGTCAGCCGTCTCGGCCGCCGCCGTCCCCACGACCCCATCGTTCATTTCCCACCTCGCACGCGAAGCTCACACACCCTGTCGAAACGCATCGTTTCGCCGGTGTATCCGACACGAAATCGCCGGGGGCGCAGATTGCCCCACAGGCAATTCCAGCGAACGCTCGATTGAATTCTCGTACCGAAGGTCCGTTCGGGCGTCGGGAGATAGGGCCGATTCCGAACTCGCACCGTGTGTGCCCCATGCCAATGTAAATTGCAATACTATACAATCGACGACCGCAACCCGAATGGACCGAACAGTTGCCTCGCAACAAATATCTTGCGCAAGAGAAGAAAGATCACCCGGCATTCGAAGATGCGCATATGGCAGAAAAGAGCCGTCATCGTGCGAAAGCGCAACGGCACGGGTGACGCTCCCCGCCTCACGGGTCGCTCCCGCCCCTCCCACGGCCGCGACCGTTCATCGAGGCGCGAAGACCTCGCGGATCGGGGTGAGAGCCGCGTGCCGGCGCATCCAGTCCTCGCGGTAGGCGATGCGGCGGCGCGCGCCCTCGCGATGTTCGATCGCCGTTTCCGATCCGTGACTGAGCGAGCCCCGGCGCAGCGCCGTGATCGCCAGGAGGCGGCGGTCGCGGACCACCGCCCCGGGTCCATGGAGCGTGATCAGGCGGGCGATGTATTCGCTGTCGGCGCCCGTCGGAACCTCGTCGAATCCGCCCGCCCGGTCGACCGCCTCGCGCCGCACGACCAGGGACGACGGATTCATCCGCACGAGCGGGAAGCGGCGCTGGGCGGCGGGGCGGCCCTCGTCGTCCATCCGCATCATGTCCGACAGGACCGCCACCACCGCGTCGTCGCGGAGACGTTCGACGGCGACGGCGATGCGGTCGGGATGCGACCAGTCGTCGGCGTCGTTGAAGGCCACCAGCCGCCCCCGCGCCGACCGAAGCGCCGCGTTGCGGGCGACATAGGGACCGCCCGGTTCGTCGCGCCGGATCACCCGCAGACGCGCGTCGCCCGCCGCCGCCTCCATCGCCACGGTCGCGGTGCCGTCGCGGCTGCCGTCGTCGACGAGGAGGAGTTCGAGATCGCGATGGCTCTGATCGAGGATCGCGCGAACGGCCCCGGCCACCGTCGCGGCGGCGTCGCGCGCCGGCATCACGACGCTCACCAGCGGCCCCGATCGCGCCGGAGCGGTGCCGCGCAGCGTCGCCACGCGGATGGGGCCGTCGACCTCCGGCGGCCGCAGCCCGTCGCCTTCGAAGAGAGCGGCGAAGGCGGCGCCACGCGCGGCCGCGTCGGCGCCGCCGCAGGCCGCCATGTAGGCGAGCGCGCGGGTCTCGAGGCGATCCGGCGTCAGTCTCGCCAACAGGGGCACGGCGGCCTCGCGCTCGCCGAGCGCCATGAGACCAGCGGCGCGCGCGGCGACCTCGCGCGCCGGTAGAAGCCGGACGGCGACCTCGCAGGACCAGGGCGCGGCGAGACGCGCCAGACGCGAGCGCCATGCGTTCGACAACGCCTCGACCGGCGGCAGCGCCTCGAGATCCCCGAGCGCCACCCGGGCGGCGATCCGCTCCGGCGCGCGGCGCTTCTCGTCGGCGGTCGTCCGCGCGAGGACCGACAGGTGAAGATCGAGCCGCGACAGAAGCGCGACGTCGTCCTCGCCGCCGATCCGCAGCGCGTCGGCGGTCCGCCCCGCCGCCAGGGCCCTTCGCGCGACGAAGGATCGCAGAGAGCTTCTCGGGTGGAAGAGCGACATCGCGGGCCTGGTTCCGCTCCGCCGGGACGGCGGAAACCTCGATGCCTTCTAACGCCGTCGACCCCGCCGTGACAACGTTTCGGGCGGCCGCGACCGAGCCGATCGCCTCTCCTCCGGGGCCCGAGGGCGCCGCAGGGAGCGCACACACTTGCGTGATGACACGAAACTTGTCATGTCCTCGTGATCGGCTCCGCCGGCGAACGCGTCGGCGCGACGGTCGGAAACGAACATGGAGCGACGATCCGTGAGAGGGGAACTCTTGGCGCGCCTGCGTCGATCGTCGAGCCGGCCCGACGACGGAGCGCATCCTCTCGCCTCCCGTCTCCGTGACGAAAGCGGCGGTTCCGCCACGCCCTCGGCGAGCGGCGACGAGGGAGACCTCACGAGTGTCGGCGGCGAACTCGCCGCCTTCGGCCGCCATGTGATCGACGGGCGCACCGACGACGGCTGGACCGCCTTCGCCGAGACGCTGCGCCGGATCGAGAACCGGCAGGGCGGAGAGGTCGCGGCGACCTTCCTCGAGGCCTGCGCCGCGCGCCTGCCGGACGACGCCCGCCGACCGGCGCTGCTCGTGCGCGGACTGGTCGACATCGGCCACACCGACGCCGCCCGGCGGATCGCGACCCAGGCCCTCGTCCGCTTCCCGACGGCGCGCTGGCTGCGCATCGTCGCGATCCGCCTGCTGACGCAGGCGGGTCAGATCAACACCGCCCAGGCGCTCCTCGACGGTCGGCGCGCCTATGACGACGAGGAGGAGACCCCGGCCGACGAATCGGCGCGTCTCGACGCCTGGATCTCCGGCGCCATTCTCGAGGCCCCGCCGGCCCCCGAGGCGCCCGACGTCTCCGCCGCCATGGTCCTCGTCGCGCTCGCGGCGACGCGCCGCCCCGGCCGCATGCCGCTGGCGCCGGCCCGCCACGCGCTCGGCCCCGTGACGCTGGTGACCGGAACGCTGGGGGCGGGCGGCGCCGAGCGCCAGTTCGTCAACACCGCCGTCGGCCTGCACACCGCCGCCGAGGAGGGCCGATCGATCGCCGGTCATCCGATCCTCGGCCCGATCCGCCCCTTCGTCCGCACGCTCGACGCCGACCGGCGCTACGACTTCTTCCTGCCGGCGCTGACGAGTGTCGGGCTCGAGGTCGCCTCGATGCGCGACCTGCGCGACTGGAGCGGCGCCCCCCATCACACCACCGCCGCCGATCTCGTCGAACTCGTCGAACGTCTGCCCAAACGGATGCGCGAGGGCGTCGCGCGCCTGACCGACCAGTTCCGCGTCACCATGCCCGACGTGGTCCATCTCTGGCAGGACGGCATGATCCTGATGGGGGCACTGCCGGCGCTTCTCGCCGGGGTGCCGCGAATCGTGCTCGGCCTGCGCACGGTCCCGCCGATCGATCGGCCGGAGCGTCATTCCGACGCCTACGAGCTGCTCTGCCGGAACCTGCTCGCGATGCCGCACGTCTCGGCCGTCACCAACGCGCGCTACGTCGCCGAGCGCTATGCCTCCTGGCTCGATCTCGATCCCGGCATCTTCACGGTGGTGGCCAACGGCGTCCAGCCCTCGACGCCGCATCCGACCACCGAGTCGGAGCTGATGTGGGCGCGTTTCGACGCGCGCTGTCCGGCACGCTTCACGCTCGGCTGCGTGATGCGGCTCGACGCCAACAAGCGCCCGCTCCTGTGGCTCGACATCGCCGCCTCGCTTCTCGCGCGCGAGCCCGACGTGCGCTTCGTGATCGTCGGCGAGGGTGCGTTGGCGGAGGCCGCCGCCGAATATGCCCGCGATCTCGGCATCGCCGATCGCGTCCTCTTCGTCGGGCGTTCGGAAAACGTCGGCTATTGGCTCTCTCGGATGGACACGCTCCTCCTCGTGTCCCGCCACGAGGGCGTTCCCAACGCGTTGATCGAGGCTCAATTGGCCGGCGTGCCGGTCGTCACGACTCCGGCCGGCGGCGCCGCGGAGGCCGTCGACGCGGATCGGACCGGCCTCGTCCTGGCGAGCGCGAGCACGGTGGATCCGCGCGACGTCGCGGATCGGATGTTCGCGCAGCTGCTCGACCCCGATCGGCGGAGGGAGTTCTCGACTCGCGCCGCAGTTTGGGCGCAAAATCGGTTTTCCGTGGCGTCCATGTTGGATGCCACGGTCGAGGCCTACATGGCGCGCGCTCCCATTCCGAGGTATCGGCGATGACGGGCGCCGCGATGGTTCGCTTGCTTCGGGACGTTTCGTTCCCCGAGCCGGGTCCGGCGGATGCCGTGGACCCCGGGGGGCTCCCCACCGACATGGACATGTCGAACACCGCGATGGACCAGAGTACGAGTCCGGCCGAACCGTCGAATCTCACCGTCGGGACCGCGATCGCCGCGCGCGATGCGGTTCCGAGCCGGGAGACCGAGCGTGCCGCCTCGCTGCGCCGGACCAGGACCGTCGAGACCAAGATCCTCCAGTCGCTGCTCGAGCGCGAGCGCCAACGCAACCGTGCCGCCGAGCGCACCATCGTCGAACTCCGCCACCAGTTGCGGGCGACGGAACAACAGATCCAGAAGACCAAGAATTCGATCTCGTTCCGGCTCGGCCATCTGCTCGTCTCGGCCGACACCCCGCTGCGGGTCCTGCTTCTGCCCTGGCGCATCGTCAGCCTGACGATCCGCAACTTCCGCGACAAGCGCGCGAAGACCACCAAGCGCGAGGTGGCGCCGGTCGAATGGTGCCGGGTCTCCGACCGCGTCCTCGAAACGCTCGCCCTGACCGATCGAGACGGCGCGACCGGCGCCCTGAAGAGCGCGGTCGGAACTCCGGCGGAGCGCGCCCGGGCGCATTACGAACTGGCGCTGGCGCTGGTCGAGCGTGACCCGCAGACCGCGATGCGCCTCGCGCGCGACGGTTGGGTGATCGCTCCCCGCCTCGAGATCGTGTCGCGTCTGGTGCAGCGCTTCCTCGAGAACGGGCGCATCGACGCCGCCGGCGAGATCGCACGGACGGTGCTTCGCGACGCGCCCCCGTCGGGGGTCGAGCGTCGTCTCTACGACCATGCCGTCGCCTGGCGCGCGCCCTATGCCACGCGTCCCGCCCTGCCGGAGCGCGGGACCACCGACGGTCCTTGTGACGAAGGCCGGGTGATGACGATCCTCAGCGGCACCACCGAGCGGCTGCTCCCGACCCGCGAAGTCCTGGCGCGGATCGACGCGCGGCGTCGCGAGGAGAACGGCTGCCGCACCTCCCTCCTCGTCGACGACGCCATCGTCGCGACGCTCGCCCGACCGCCGCTCCGCAATCTCGGCAGTTCCCCCGACGGGCTCGTCTCGACGGCGGCGGCGCGCATCGCGCAGACGATCGAGGCCGAGCGCATCGGACGCGTCGTCGTTCCCGACGCGCCGCTCCTCGCCTATGCGGCGCTGATCGCCGCGCGGCGCACCGGGGCGCGGCTCGAGCTCAACCTGCTCGGCGAGGATCCGCACGGGCCCGCGGATCTCGCGCGCTGGCGCACCACCCCGCTCGCCGCCGCCGAACGGCGGATCCTCGAGGACGTCATCGACAATGCCGACGTCGTCCGCGTCGCCTCGCCCGAGCGCGCCGCCGCGCTGCATCGTCAACGCACCCTGTCGCCCGAGACCGAGGTGGAGGTCTTCGAGCTGCCGCCCCGCCGGATCGCGAAGCGGCGGCCGATCCCGGCGGGCGGCGAGGCGATCGTCGGTCTCTTCGCGCCCTCGGCCGACGACGCCTATGTCGAGGCGATCGCGCGGCTGTCGACGGATCTCGTGAAGATCGTCCCGAAGATCCGGTTCGTCACGATCGCGGCCGGCGCGTCGCAGCGCGCCGCGCTGGACTTCGCCGCCGCCTCCGGCCACGTCCGCGCCCTCGGCGAAGACCGCCGCCTCTCGGCGGAGGATCCGTCGGCGGCCTTCGCCGACCTCGCCGGCGTCCTCACCATCGCCTACGACGTCACCAGCCGCACGCTCGTCCAGTGCTGGAGCGAGGCGCCGTTGCTGTCGCTGTTGCCGAACACCGCGTCGGCGGCGGCCGCCGACGCCTTCGGCTTCGCCTGATCCGCCTTCACCCGCGCCGTCGGTGCGGCGGTTGACCGAGACCTTCGCGGCGCGGCAAGTTGACCGCCGTGCGTCGCCCACCCCGGCCGACGCCGCCGAACCGGACCGATCCCCCGCGTGACCCACGACGATCTCCCCTCGGCCGCGACGCGGACGCCCCGACCGGCCGAGGCACCGGCGCGGCGACGCTTCGGCATCGCCTCCCCCGGCATCTGGAAGACGCGCGACGTGGTCGCGCGCCTCCTCGACGCCGATCCGGTGCGCCTGCGGTTCGGCGGGCCGAGCGACGTCGATCTTCTCGTCGGCTGGGGCCACAAGCCGACCGCCGACGCCCAGCGCCGCCGCGCCGCGCGCACGGGGCTGCCCTATGTGGCGCTCGAGGACGGCTTCCTGCGCTCGGTGCGCCCCGGCGACCGCGAGCCGGCGATCGGCTGGATCGTCGATCGCACCGGGATCTATTACGACGCCCGCGAGCCGAGCGACCTCGAGGCGGCGGTGACGCGCCGGGCGGCCGAGACCGACGACGCGCCGGGCCACGCCGTGCTCGCCGCGCTCAGCGACACGCGCCTTTCGAAATACAACCACGCGCCGGCCAAATCCGCCGCCGTCCTGGGGCTGCCCGCCGGCCGCGACGTCGTCGTGGTCGTCGACCAGACCTTCGGCGACGCCTCCGTCGTCGGGGCGCTCGCCGACGCCGCCACGTTCCGCGACATGCTCGAGGCGGCGATCGCGGAAAATCCCGGCCGGACCATCGCCGTCAAGATCCATCCCGAGACGATCTCGGGGAGGAAGCGCGGCCATCTCCTGGAGGCGGTCGGCCGGCCGGGCGTCGTCATCCTCGCCGAAGACGTCGACCCCTGGTCGCTGATCGAGATCGCCGCCCGCGTCTATGTCGTTTCGAGCCAATTCGGCCTCGAGGCGATGCTCGCCGGGGTGCCGGTCACCTGTTTCGGCGCCGCCGCCTATGCCGGCTGGGGTCTGACCGACGACCGTTTCCCCGCGCTCTCGCGCCGTGCCGCGCGGCCGACGCGCGCGGCCTTCGCCGCTGCCGCCTATCTCGACCACTGCCGCTGGATCGATCCCTGGACCGGCCGGCCGATCGCCTTCGCCGAGGCGGTCGAACGGCTCGCCTTCCTGCGCGACCGCCACCACGAGGCCGCCGCCTCGGTCTGCCTCGGCTTCTCGCGATGGAAGCGGCGCGCCGTCACGCGGTTTCTCGACGGGATCGGCGGACCGCCGCGTTTCGCCCGCCGCGAGGCCGACGCCGTCCGGCTCGCCCGCACCGAGGGCGCGCGGCTGGTGGTCTGGGGCAGCCGGCCGATCGTCGCGGCGCCGGGCGAGGATCCGCCCGCGGTCGTACGGGTCGAGGACGGGTTCCTGCGCTCCGTCGGCCTCGGCGCCTCCTTCGTGGCGCCCGCCTCGCTGGTCTTCGACGATCGCGGCATCTATTACGATCCGACGCGGCCGAGCGCCTTCGAACATCTCGCCGAGACGACGGAATTCTCGCCCGCCCTGATCGAACGGGCGGCGCGGCTGCGCGAGACGATCGTCGCGCGCGGCCTTTCCAAATACAACGAGGCCGACACCGGCCCGCTGGCGCTGCCCGGCGGGCGGCGGTGCATTCTCGTGCCCGGTCAGGTCGAGGACGACGCCTCGGTCCGCCTCGGCTCGCCCGTGGTCACCACCAACGCCGACCTGCTCGGCGCCGTCCGCGCCCGCCATCCCGACGCCTTCATCGTCTACAAGCCGCACCCCGACGTCCACGCCGGCTATCGGCGCGGCCGTGTTCCGGACGCGATCGCCGGCGCGCTCGCCGACCGTGTCGTCGTCGACGTGGCCATGGCCTCGCTCCTCGCCCATGTCGACGCGGTCGAGACCATGACGTCGCTGACCGGCTTCGAGGCGCTGATCCGGGGCCTGCCGGTGACCACCCACGGCGCCCCGTTCTATGCCGGATGGGGCCTCACCGAGGACCTCTGCCCGGTCCCGCGTCGCGACCGCCGCCTCACCATCGACGCGCTGGTCGCCCTCGCCCTCGTCCTCTATCCCCGCTACGTCGATCCGCAGACGGGACTGCCCTGCCCGGTCGAAGTGATCGTCGAGCGCCTGAGCGCGGCGCGCGCCCGCGACGCGAGCCCGAGCGGGCGGCTGCGCCGCAACCTGCGCCACGTCGCCGCCTGGTCGGCCCACAATCTCACCGGCCCGATCTGGCGCCTGCTGCGCCGTCCCTGACGGCGAGGGGCGCGACCGGCGTCACGTTTCGGTCGGAATCGCTCTCGATCATCGCCGAAACAGCCTTCGAGAGGCGCGACGTGACGACCCCTGCTCGATTCCCTCTCGCCCCGTCGCGCGCGCCCTCGGGATCGCGGACGTGGGCGTTCCTCCTCGCCGTCCTCGCCCTCGCCGCCTGCGTCCTTCCGGCCGGCGCGGCCGCGCGGATCGACGAGGCGGCCCGCGCCCGTGCCCACGAGGTTCTCGCCCGGGCACGCGCCGAGGCACGGGCGGCGAGCGGCGGCGCCAAGGCCTGTGCCCTGAGCGCGGCGGCGAAAGTGGCGGCGATCCCCGGCTTCGCGGCGGAAGCCGGCACCACCGGCGGCCTCGGCGGACCGACGCTGACCGTCACCTCGGATGCCGATTACGGGCGCGGAAGCCCGCCCATCGCCGGATCGCTGCGCGCCGTGGTGGCGGAGGCCGCGCGGCGGCGCGGCCCGACGACGATCGTCTTCGATCCCGCCCTCACCGGGCGGACCATCTCTCTGCAGGCGGCGATCCGGCCGCCCGACGACACCACCCTCGACGGCGGCTGCACCGGCGTGACGCTGATCGCCCCGGCGGAGATCCCTCTGATCATGCTGCCCGGCCGGCGCAACGTCGTCGTCGCCGGTCTGACGCTGCGCAAGTATCCTTACGAGGGCGAGAACAAGGGCCGCGCCGACGGGCGCGACTTCCGCGACTGCATCACCGTGACCGGCGCCTTCGATCGCCTCGCGGTGATCCACAACGACTTCGAGACCTGCGGCGACGGCGAGATCGACATCACCTCCGGTGTCGGCAGACCGATGCCCCCGGCGGGCATCGGGCGCGTCACCATCGCCTACAATCGCTTCGGCCGGCACGACAAGGCGATGCTGTTCGGCACCGACGGATGCGGCGGCGCTCCGGCCGCGGGCGGCGGCTGCCCGAACTACGCCGACCCCGCCGCACGCCCGCTCGAGCCGCTCTACCGCATGACGCTCGCCGGCAATTTCTTCGAATGGGCCGGGCAACGTCAGCCGCGCGCCTTCGGCCGGGTGCTGCTGCACGAAGTGGACAATCTCTTCGCCTTCGAACCCTATGATCGTGGCGACGGCCGCGCCGGGGCGACCTATGCGACCTTCGCCAGCGACGGCGCGCTGGTCCTCGCCGAGAGCAATCTCTTTCTCGGCGTTCCCGCCGCCGGGCGCCGCCCGATGGGCCTCTCCACCACGACGACGCCGGGCGCGAGCGTGCCGCGCAACGAGAGCGAGGCCGCGATCCGCGCCGAGGGCAACGTCGCCGTCGCCGACGAGGTCGTCGATCAGAACCGCCCCCATCTCGTTCCGGCCGTCCGCTACGGCGGCGCGCGGCCGATCGCCCCGCTCGACCTGCGCGCGCTCGGGGCGCGGGCCGCGATGGCCTGCATCATCGCCCGGGCCGGGCCGGCGGGAACGGCGGATTGGCCGGCCGGGGCCTGTCGCCGCTGACGCGGGAGGCCACGTCCGCGCGCTCGGACGGACCGGCGGACCCGCGAGAAGGCCGTTTTTCGTCCGGTCCGGCCGGATCCCCGTCGCACTCTCGCCGTGTTTCGACGTATATCTCGTCGACGATGCCGCCCGTGTCGCCGGGAGGCGTAGCCCATTGCCGTGAAGGGGTTCGTTCGCAGGCGAGACGACGAGGCGGATCTGGATCGTATCGAGCTTCCGTGCGAGGACTCTGACCGAGTATTGCGAGCAGGCGCGTATCGTCGACAAGGGCCGGATGAAATTTGCACATGACCTCGAAGAAGATCTTGATCGGCATCCTCCGCGCGCTGCCGTCGCGGTCGAGCAAGAAGAAGAGGAAAGCGAAGAACGCTCTGGTGCCGACGCCCACGGAGTCGGCACTGGCGACGCCCACCGAGTCGGCCCTGGCGACGCGTCCGACCACGCCGATCGTCGATCCCGTCCAGTTCTTCGAGTTGCGCCGGGTGACGCGCCGCCGCTCCCGCGTCCTCGGTCTTCTCGCCGCGCTGACCGCCGTCCTGCCGGTCCTCGCCGTCGCGATCTACGTCTTCCTCATCGCCACGCCGATGTATACGACCGAGGTCCGCTTCTCGATCCGTGGCAGCGAGGCCTCCTCGTCCGCCTCGTCGATGGGATCGATGCTCGCCTCCGGCGGCGGCGTCCTCGGCGGGCTCGTCGACGGCTATGCGGCGCGTGACTTCATCGCCTCTCGCGACGCGATGGTGCGTCTCCAGTCGCGGGTCGACCTGCGGGCGCTGCTCGCCCACCCCGACGCCGATCCCTTGGTCCGGCTGCCCGCCGACGCGACCGAGGACGAGCTCTACGACGCCTATCGCACCCGCGTCACCGCCCGCTACAACATGATGGAACAGATCGTCGTTCTCGACGTTCAGGCCTTCTCGCCCCCCGATTCCGAGACGATCGCGCGCGCGCTGATCGAGGTCACCGAGGAATTCGCCGACCAGATGAACCTGCGGGCGCGCACCGACGCGCTCAAGGCGAGCGAGGCGGAGGTCGGAAACGCCGAGAAACGGGCCGCCGATGCCCGGATCGAGATGGCGCGCTGGCGTGACGCCAACGGCATCGTCGACCCGACCGCCGACGTGACCATGATCAACGGCCTGATCGGACAGCTCGAGGGCCAGCTCACCGGCAGTCAGAACGAACTCGCCGCGATCGACGCCACCGGCGCGCGCGACCATCCGCGACGCCGGTCGCTCATGACCGAGATCCAGACGACGAAGGATCGCATCGCCGAACTCCGCAGGCGCCTGGGCGGCGCCGGCAGCGCGGCGGCGAACCAGATCTCCCGCTTCGAAGCACTGAAGATCGCGCAGGAATATGCCGAACAGAACCTGACGGCGGCGCGCCAGTCGCTCGACTTCACCCGACGGGCGATGCTGCGCCAGCAGAAATACGTCGCCGTCGTCGCCGCCCCGCACGCCGACGGGCGCCCCTCCTATCCGACCCCCTTCACCAGCCTGTTGGCGGCGGGGATCATCGGCATCGGCCTGTCGTTCTTCGGCTCGCTCGTCTTCGGCGTGCTGCGCTCGCATCTCGTCGGCTGATCCGGCCTCGTCGATGCGACGATCGACCGCAGCGGCGGACGCGAAGACCGTTGCCATTCGGCAACATCGCCGGCCCGATATCGGCCGCCGGGAGAATTTGTCTTTCCATCGAATGATCCAAGCATACAGAAACTTGACGAGTTCGAAGCATTGTTCGGGCTCGACTGCGTCGCGGCCCTTCGGTTGGCGCTCGCACGGTTCCGTGCTAAGCACCCCCCGTGAAATCGGACACGCTGGTAGACTATGAAGAAGCTGATCCTCCTGCCCCTTCTCTTCGGTCTCCTCGCGGGATGTTCCAATCTTCCGGCCTCCGGACCGACCGCGAGCATGGTCGTGGAACCGACGGGCACGGAGGTCGCCGACCTTCCCTATGAAGTGATCGACGTCACCGAGTCGGACCTGCCGGCGCTGCGCAATCGCCCCGTCAATGCCTTCGCCGGCCGCTTCTCGAGCCACGCTCCGGCGCCCTCGCAGGCGCTGTCCGTCGGCGACCAGGTCGTCATCACCATCTTCGAGGCCGCCGGCGGCGGTCTCTTCTCCAATACCGCGCCGATGGGCACGACCTCGGCCGGTTCGCGCAACATCGCGCTGCCGCCGCAGACCGTCGATCGCGACGGGTCGCTGAGCGTCCCCTATGCCGGACGCGTCCCCGCCGCCGGGCGCACGCCCGCCGCGGTCGCCAAGGCCATCGAGACCAAGCTCAAGGACAAGGCGATCGAACCGCAGGTGATCGTCTCGACGCAGGGCAACGGCGCCGCCGCCACCGTGACCGGCGACGCCACCGGCGCCGCGCGCGTCGCGCTCTCCCTCAAGGGCGATCGCCTGCTCGACGTCATCGCCCAGGCCGGCGGCGTCAAGACGCTGCCGCACGAGACCAAGGTCCGGCTGACGCGCGGTTCGACGAGCGAGTCGGCGCTGCTCGAGACGATCCTCAGGAACCCGAAGGAAGACGTCTACGTCTACCCGGGCGACAAGATCTACGTCTATCGCGACGCCCCGGTGTTCGTGGCGCTCGGCGCGGTCGCCGCGCAGAAGGACTATCCGATCGACGACGAGCCGATGACGCTGCTGCAGGCGGTCGCCAAGGCGGGTGGTCTGATCGACACCCAGGCCGATTCCAGCGCCGTGTTCCTGTTCCGTCGCGAGGCGGCGAGCGTCGTGCGCGCCCTGCGTCCGAACTCCAGACATCTCGCCGGCAACGAACCCGTTCCGGTCATCTATCGGCTTCGCTTCGACAAGGCCGGAGATTACTTCTTCGCCCAACAGATCACCGTCCGCGACAAGGACATGATCTACGTCGCCAACGCTCCCACCGTTCAATTCTCGAAGTTCGTGACCGTGATCCGGGGCGTCACCTCGACCGTCGGCGCGTTCAAGTCGACCGCGACCGTGAACTGAGGCGATCGATCGAACAGGGTCGGAAACTCCGAGGCCGGCGGCGCGCCGGCCTCGTCCCGTGGATGTTCGAATGACGAGGAGCACGATGCACGTCCTGATCACCGGAACCGCCGGTTTCATCGGTTTCCATCTGGCCAAGCGGCTGCTCGCCGACGGTCATCTGGTCACCGGCGTCGACGGCATGACGCCCTATTACGACGTGCGCCTGAAGGAAGCCCGCCATCGGATTCTCGGCCGTACCAACGCCTTCGCCGCCCATACCGTCATGCTCGAGGACGAGGCGACGCTGAACGCGGTCGTCGAGGCGGCGCGGCCCGACGTGATCGTTCATCTCGCCGCCCAGGCCGGCGTCCGTTACAGCCTCGAGAATCCGCGGGCCTATGTCGATTCCAATCTCGTCGGCACGTTCAACGTGATGGAGCTCGCCCGCCGGCTCGAGGTGAAGCATTTCCTCTTCGCCTCGACCAGTTCGGTCTACGGCGCCAATCAGGACATGCCGTTCCACGAGACCGAGCGCACCGATCATCCCATGACCCTCTACGCCGCCACCAAGAAGGCGACGGAGGACATGGCGCATTCCTATGCGCATCTCTGGAAGATCCCGACCACGGCCTTCCGCTTCTTCACCGTCTACGGTCCCTGGGGCCGGCCGGACATGGCGCTCTTCAAGTTCGTCCGCGCGACGCTCGCCGGGGAACCGATCGACGTCTACGGCCACGGCAACATGATGCGCGACTTCACCTATGTCGGCGACCTCGTCGAGGCGATCGCGCGTCTGATCGGCTGCGTCCCGGTGGCGGGATCGCCGATCGGCGAGATCGATTCGCTTTCGCCGGCCGCCCCCTACCGGGTCGTCAACATCGGCGGCGGCGTGCCCGTGGCGCTCCTCGACTACGTCGACGAGATCGAGCGGGCGCTCGGCGTGCCGGTGAAGAAGAACTTCATGGAGATGCAGAAGGGCGACGTTCCGGCCACCTACGCGGCGGCGGAACTGCTCGAAGCGCTCACGGGTTATCGCCCGTCGACGCCGGTCTCCGTCGGCATTCGCAACTTCGTCGATTGGTATCGCTCGTATTACGCGAGCTGACTTTCGACGCGCAAGGAGGGCATGCCTGCGACCATGGCGACGTGCGTCGAGGTGCGATCGGGCCGCTTTTGAGATTGAGATCGGCCGCGTTCCGTGCCTTATTGCCGCCGCCGTACGAGTAGAATTCCGCCAGCGACGATATGAAGCGTCGAACATTGTTTGAAATCGACAGGTGATGACATGAAATTTGCGGTCGTCGGCCTTGGCTACGTCGGACTCCCCGTCGCCGTGGCCTTTGCGAAATCGGGTAAGCACACCATCGGTTTCGACATCGACACCTCCCGTATCGAGGAACTCTCGCGCAACGTCGACCGTACGCTCGAGATTTCCGCGGAGGACCTCGCGGGCGCGAGCATCCGTTTCACCAACGAGTCCGCCATTCTCGGCGAGGCCGATTTCTTCGTGGTCACGGTTCCCACGCCGGTCGATCGCGCCAATCAGCCCGATCTGACCCCGCTCCGGTCGGCGTCCCGGTCGGTCGGGTCGGCGATGCGCAAGGGCGCCATCGTCGTCTACGAATCGACCGTCTATCCCGGCGCGACCGAAGAGGTGCGCGTCCCGATCCTCGAGGAGGCCTCCGGCCTCGTCTGCGGCCGCGACTTCACCGTCGGCTATTCGCCGGAGCGCATCAATCCGGGCGACAAGCTGCACACGTTCGAGACGATCACCAAGGTCGTCGCCGGCCAGGATCAGCGCACGCTCGACATCGTCGCCGAGGTCTACGGGTCCGTGGTCAAGGCCGGGATCCATCGGGCCTCGTCGATCAAGGTCGCCGAAGCCTCCAAGGTGATCGAGAACTCGCAGCGCGACATCAACATCGCCTTCATGAACGAGCTGTCGCGGATCTTCCATCGCCTCGGCATCGACACCAACGACGTTCTGGCGGCGGCGTCGACGAAGTGGAACTTCCTCGCCTTCACGCCCGGTCTGGTCGGCGGTCACTGCATCGGCGTCGACCCCTATTACCTGACCTATCAGTCGGAGCGTTTCGGCTACCATCCGCACGTGATCCTGGCCGGCCGCCGCATCAACGATTCGGTCGGCGAGCACATTGCGCGCGAATGCGTGCGCCTGATGACCAAGACCCGGGCGACCAATCGCCGGGTGGCGGTCCTCGGCCTCACCTTCAAGGAAAACATCCCCGATCTCCGCAACTCCAAGGTCGCCGACATCATCAACGAGTTGGAAGCCTTCGGAACCGAGGTCGTGGTCGCCGATCCGCTGGCCTCGCCCGAGGAGGCGAAGAGGGAATACGGCGTCACTCTCACCCCCGTCGAGGCGATCGGTCCGGTCGGCGCGGTGGTCTTCGCGGTCTCCCATCGGGACTACGTCGAGGCGGGCTGGCCGCTCGTCTCGCGGCTCCTCGGCGGCGCCGGCGGCATCGTCCTCGACGTCAAGGGCGTGCTCGACCGTTCGACCAAGCCCGACGACATCACGCTCTGGCGCCCCTGAGGCGCCACGGCGGCGCTTTCCGCGCCCGCGAAGACGTCTCACCCGTTCTCGACCCCGTTTCCTCGCCCGACCCTCGTCCGGCGGAGGCGGGGCCGAAGAGCGTCGCGGCGAAGGGCCATTCATTCCGCCTCGGAATGAACTCTGACGACATGATCATTTGCGGGCGAGCCGCGAAGCGGCAAAGATCGCCGTTCGCGACCACGACGCCGGACGCGAGGTCGAAGGCACGGTCGCGCGACCGATCGCCCGACGATCCGCCTTCGCCGTCACCCCATGCTCATCCCGCCGTCAGCGCCGAGACCCCGATCCGATGACCGACCATTCCTCCCCCTCCGCCCTCGCGCTCGAGGCGCGCACGATTCTCGCCACGCTCGGCGTCGACGCGGCGCTGCTTTCCGACGACGGCCGTGCCGTGATCTCCCCCGTCGACGGCAGCGTCGTCGGCCGGGTGCGCGAGGCGACCCCGAGCGAGACCGCCGAGGCGATCGGACGAGCCCAGGCCGCCTATCGGGCGTGGCGCGGCGTCCCGGCGCCGCGACGCGGCGAACTCGTCCGCCTGCTCGGCGAGGAGTTGCGCGCGCACAAGAACGAACTCGGACGGCTCGTCTCGATCGAGGTCGGCAAGGTGTTGTCGGAGGGCCTCGGCGAGGTCCAGGAGATGATCGACATCTGCGATTTCGCGGTCGGCCTCTCCCGCCAGCTCTATGGCCTGACCATCCAGTCGGAGCGGCCCGACCACAAGCTCACCGAGACCTGGCGGCCGATCGGCGTCGTCGGGGTGATCTCGGCCTTCAACTTCCCCGTCGCGGTGTGGTCGTGGAACGCGGCGCTGGCGCTGGTGTGCGGCGACGCGGTCGTGTGGAAGCCGTCGGAGAAGGCGCCCTTGAGCGCGCTCGCGACCCAGGCGCTGTTCCTGCGCGCCGCCGCGCGCTTCGGCGCCGAGGCGCCGGACCATCTCTCGACGCTGGTGATCGGCGGCGCCGAAGTCGGCGCGGTGCTGGTCGACGACCGCCGCGTGCCGGTCGTCTCGGCGACCGGGTCGACCCGCATGGGCCGCATCGTCGGCGAGCGGCTGGCGCGGCGCTTCGCCCGGCCGATCCTGGAACTCGGCGGCAACAACGCCTCGATCGTCACCGCCTCGGCCGATCTCGACATGACGCTGCGCGCCGTCGCCTTCGGCGCCATGGGCACCGCCGGCCAGCGCTGCACCACCCTTCGCCGGCTCATCGTCCACGAGAGCGTCTACGACGCGCTGGTGCCGAAACTCGCGAACGTCTACCGCACCATCTCGGTCGGCAGCCCGATCACCTCCTCCGCGCTGGTCGGTCCGCTGATCGACGGCCATGCCTTCGCGGCGATGCGGGCCGCGCTCGAAGCGGCGAAGGCGGCCGGCGGCACGGTCCACGGCGGCGAGCGGATCGACGTGGCGGGCGAGGCCTCGTTCTACGTGCGGCCGGCGCTGGTGGAGATGCCGGCGCAGGTCGGGCCGATGCTCGAGGAGACCTTCGCGCCGATCCTCTACGTGGTGAAATACGCGACCCTCGAGGAGGCGATCGCGCTTCAGAACGGCGTCGACCAGGGGCTCTCCTCCTCGATCTTCGCCACCGACGTGCGCGAGATCGAGCAGTTCCTCTCCGAGCGCGGCTCCGACTGCGGCATCGCCAACGTCAACATGGGCACGTCCGGCGCCGAGATCGGTGGCGCCTTCGGCGGCGAGAAGGAGACCGGCGGCGGTCGCGAGAGCGGCTCCGACGCCTGGAAGGCCTATATGCGGCGCCAGACCAGCGCCATGAACTACGGCCATGCGCTGCCGCTGGCGCAGGGTGTGAAGTTCGACGTCTGACGGGCGGCGACGGCGCCGCCGCGACGGCGGCGCCGCGAACCGAACTCGATCTCCACGCCTTCTCGCCGAGGACCTCGCATGGATCGCGCCGACATCGTCCACGAGAATTTCCTGCGCCGGGTCGCCGAGCGCGACTTCCCTCCGGGCGCGGCGCCGAGCGGTCCGCTGACGGCGGTCGGGGCGGTGGCGATCTATCGCGCCGCCTGCCTCAGCCGCGCGCTCGACCGTACCTCCCGCGCCATGCAGAAGGCGGGACAGGGCTTCTACACGATCGGCTCCTCGGGCCACGAGGGCATGGCCGCCGTCGCCGCCGCGCTGCGGCCGACCGACATGGCCTTCCTCCACTATCGCGACGCCGCCTTCCAGATCGCCCGCGCCGGCCAAGTGCCGGGACAGTCGATCACCTGGGACATGCTGCTCTCCTTCGCCGCCTCGTCGGAGGATCCGATCTCCGGTGGCCGCCACAAGGTGCTCGGATCGAAGGCGCTGTTCATCCCGCCGCAGACCTCCACCATCGCCTCGCATCTGCCGAAGGCGGTCGGCGCGGCCTATGCGATCGGCGCGGCGCGGCGGCGGGCTCCGGAACACAAGGTGCTGCCCGACGACGCGCTGGTGGTCTGCACCTTCGGCGATGCCTCCGCCAATCATTCGACGGCTCAGGGCGCGATCAACGCCGCCGGCTGGACCGCCTATCAGTCGACGCCGCTGCCGCTGCTGCTGGTGTGCGAGGACAACGGCATCGGCATCTCCACCAAGACGCCCAAGGGCTGGATCCGCGCCTCGTTCGAGAACCGGCCGGGCCTGCGCTATTTCGAGGCCGACGGGCTCGATCTCTTCGAGACCTTCCGCGTCGCCTCGGAGGCGGCGGACTTCGTTCGCCGGCGGCGCAAGCCGGCGTTTCTGCACCTGCGCACCATCCGCCTCTACGGCCATGCCGGCGCCGACGTGCCGACCACCTATCTCTCCCGCGCCGAGGTCGAGGCGGAGGAGGCGAACGATCCGTTGCTGCACGCAGCCCGGCTCCTCGCCGAGGCCGGCGTCCTCACCCCCGACGAGGCGCTGGCGATCTATGTCGAGACCAATGAGCGGGTCGCGCGGGTCGCGGCGCGCGCGGTCGAGCGTCCGCGTCTGAAGACGGCGAAGGACGTGATGGCCTCGCTGATCCCGCCGGAGCGCGCCAACCGTCCGGTCAACGGCCCCTCGTCGGAGGCGCGCGAGGCGGCCTTCGGCACGGACATGCGCCAGTTCGACACGCCGCAGCCGATGAGCCGCATCATCAACTGGGCGCTGACCGACCTGATGCTGGCGCACACGGAAATCGTCATGATGGGCGAGGACGTCGGCCGCAAGGGCGGCGTCTACGGCGTCACCCAGAAGCTCCAGAGCCGGTTCGGGCCCGACCGGATGATCGACACCCTGCTCGACGAGCAGACGATCCTCGGCCTCGCCATCGGCATGGCCCACGACGGCTTCCTGCCGATGCCGGAGATCCAGTTCCTCGCCTATTTCCACAATGCCGAGGACCAGATCCGCGGCGAGGCGGCGACCCTGTCGTTCTTCTCCGACGGGCAATACGCCAATCCGATGGTGCTGCGCATCGCCGGGCTCGGCTATCAGAAGGGCTTCGGCGGCCATTTCCACAACGACAATTCAGTCGCCGTGCTGCGCGACGTGCCCGGCGTCGTCCTCGCCTGTCCCTCGAACGGGGCGGACGCGGCGATGATGCTGCGCGAATGCGTGCGCCTCGCCCGCGAGGAGCAGCGGGTCGTCGTCTTCCTCGAGCCGATCGCGCTCTATCCGATGCGCGATCTCCACGCGGAGAAGGACGGGGCGTGGATGACCACCTATCCCGAACCCGGCCGCTCGATCCGCCTCGGCGAGGTCGGCGTCCACGGGCGCGGCACGGATCTCGCCATCGTCTCCTTCGCCAACGGCTACTACCTCTCGCGTCAAGCGGCGGCGCGGCTCGAGGCGGCCGGACACCGGGTGCGGGTGATCGACCTGCGCTGGTTGTCGCCGCTGCCGGAAGAGAGCCTCCTCGCGGCGGTCGAGGGCTGCGCCCGCATCCTGATCGTCGACGAGACGCGGCGGTCGGGCGGTGTCGCCGAAGGGCTGATGGCGCTCCTCGCCGAACGGACCGAGGCGCCGGTCGAGCGGCTGACGTCGGAAGACAGTTTCATCGCCACCGGACCGGCCTATGCCGCCACCATGCCGTCGGCGGACGGCATCTTCGCCACGGCGACGCGGATGATCGAGGGGACGAAATGAAGACGGCCGTCGTGATCTGCCCCGGGCGCGGCACCTACAACAAGACCGAGCTCGGCACCCTCGGGCGCCGTTTCGCCGACAAGGAACTCCTCGCCGCCTTCGACGCCCGGCGCGCGGCCGGCGGCAAACCGACGCTCTCCGCCCTCGACGGCGCGGCGACCTATTCGGTCGCCACCCACACGCGCGGCGACAACGCCTCCGCCCTGATCTACGCCGCGACCCTCGCCGATTTCGCCGCGCTCGACGCCGAGCGGGTGCGCGTCGTCGCCGTCACCGGCAATTCCATGGGGTGGTATTCGACCCTCGCCTGCGCCGGGGCGCTGTCGCCGACGAACGGCTTCGAGGTGGTCGACACCATGGGCACCTTGATGCAGGAGCATCTCATCGGCGGGCAGATCGTCCATCCGGTCGTCGACGAGGATTGGCGGCCCGATCCGGCGCGCAAGGCGGCGCTGCTCGCCCTCGTCGCCGAGATCGACGCGCTTCCCGGCCATCGGCTGGCGCTTTCGATCGATCTCGGCGGCATGCTCGTCGTCGCCGGCGACGAGGCCGGCCTCGCCGCCTTCCAGGCGCGCGTCGAGCCGGCGCAGGGGCGCTTCCCGCTGCGGCTCGCCAATCACGCCGCCTTCCACACCGCGCTCCAGGCCCCGGTCGCCGAACTCGGTCGCGGCCGCCTGCCGCCGTCGCTGTTCGAACAGCCGAAGCTGCCGATGGTCGACGGGCGCGGTCACGTCTGGTGGCCGGGCACCACCGACGTCGCGGCGCTGTGGGACTATACGCTCGGCCATCAGGTGACCGAGACCTACGACTTCACCCGCGCGGTGGAGGTGGCGGCGCGCGAATTCGCCCCGGACCTCTTCGTCGTCACCGGCCCCGGCACGACGCTCGGCGGCGCGGTGGCGCAGTCGCTGATCCTCGCCGACTGGGCGGGGATGACCTCCAAGGCGGCGTTTCAGGCGATCCAGGCGAAGGATCCCTTGCTGATCTCGATGGGCATGGACGACCAGCGCGCCCTCGTCGCGCGCTGATCCGGCCCGCGCGGCGGCGATCCGAGACGGGCGGCGTGATCGGCACCGCCCGTCTTTTCGCTTGCGTCCTCGGCCCGGCGACCCGATGGTTCGGCGACACGTCGTGCCGAATGGGACTGTCGATGCCGCCGCCTCGCCGTTTTCTGCCGGCCCTCTCCATGCTCACCGCCTTCGAGGCCGCCAGCCGCACCGGCAGCATCACGGCGGCGGCGCAGGAGCTGAACCTCACCCAGAGCGCCGTCAGCCGCCAGATTCTCGCCCTCGAGGAACAGCTCGAGACGAAGCTCTTCGTGCGCGAGCGGCGGCGCATCCGCGTGACGCTCGCCGGGGAGACCTATGCCCGCGAGATCCGCGAGGCGCTCAACAAGATCGCCGACGCCTCGCTCAACCTGCGCGCCAATCCCGCCGGCGGCACGCTCAATCTGGCGATCCTGCCGACCTTCGGCACGCGCTGGCTGGCGCCGCGACTGCCGCGCTTCCTGCGCGACCACGGCGGCGTCACGATCAATCTCGCCACCCGGTCGCAGCGTTTCGACTTCACCCTCGACACCGCCGACGCGGCGATTCATTTCGGCGGCGACGACTGGCCCAACGTCGAGACCGCCTTCATCCGCGACGAGGCGGTCGTTCCGGTGTGCTCGCCCGACTTCGCCCGCCGTCATCCGGTGGCGACGCCGGAGGATCTGCGCGGCCTGACGCTGTTGCACCTCACCTCGCGTCCCGACGCCTGGGAACATTGGTTCCGCGCGCAGGGCGCCCCCGCCGAGGGCATCCACGGCATGCTGTTCGATCAGTTCGCGACGATCGCCGGGGCGGCCACGGCGGGGCTCGGCGTGGCGCTCCTGCCCGATTTCCTGTTCGACGAGGAATTGGCGGCGGGAACGCTGGTGCGGATCCTCGACCGGCCGCTGAAGAGCGCCGGCGCCTATCACCTCGTCTGGCCGATCGGCCGCGCCAACCATCCCCCCCTCGCCGCCTTCCGCGACTGGCTGGCGCAGGAGACGGCGGCGGATCTCGCGGCGCGGCGCGCGGGCCTCGCCCCCACCCTTCCCCGCGACGGCGCCGACGCTGAGACGTGAGGCCTCCCGTCAGCGGCGGGCGATGCCACCGAGGAAGACGGCGATGCATCGCTCGAGCCGGTGGCGGCGCGCCTCGGACGGCTCGCCCCTGCCGGGGAGCGGCGGCCGGCTGGCGCCGAACACCATGTCCATCAGGATCCCCGCCAGCGCCTCGGCGTCGTCGACGATCACCTCGCCCGCCGCCGCGCGCCGCTCGAGCCAGGCCGCCAGATCCTGCCGCGACTTCTCGACGCCGTGGCGCAGGATCACCTCGCGCAGTTCGGGGTGGGCGACGGATTCGTGAAAGGCCATCTCGATCAGGGCATGGCGGGCGCGATCCTCGTCGGCGTCGATGTCGATGCGGACGATCCCCCTCAGAGCCTCCTCGAGCGGAAGCCGGTCGTCGTCGCCGGGCACGGCCAGCATCGTGTGGCGATGGGCCTCGACGACGGCGGCGAAGAGCGCCGACTTGTCGGCGAAGAAACCGTAGAGCGTCCGTTTGGAGACACGCGCGCGCGCCGCGACCTCGCTCATCGTGGCGCGACCGAAGCCGCGTTCGAGGAAGAGGCGGCGCCCCGTCTCGACGATCAGGGCACGCCGGTGGTCGTCCGGCGTCACTTTCGGCCGGCCGCGCCGCCGCGTCCGCGCCGTCTCCTCGGCCGTATCGAGCCTTTCCTCGCGCATGGCGCGCCCCCTCCCCCCGAACGTCGGGACCTCGACCGCGATTGACAGGGCTCGGCGTTCCGACGAATAAAGGTACGCCATCGTACCCGAAAATGGCGGCCGCGTCCCGGGCCGCCTCGGTCGGCCTCGAACGGGGCCGATCGGCGGGAAACCCGAGGGAAAAGGGACGTCCCGCCCTCGACGTCGCCACCGACGCGGCGCCGATCGCCTCGCGAAAGAGTTCCTCCGATGAAGCTCTCGATCCGCACCACGATCGTCGCCGGCGGCCTCGCCGCCCTCGCCCTCGGCGGGTGGTGGTGGTGGTCGCGCGGCCAGAAGGATCCGCTCACCGATCTCCTCGTCGCCCAGGCGACCATCGGCG
Source organism: Pinisolibacter aquiterrae (assembly GCF_019160155.1). Classification (GTDB taxonomy): domain Bacteria; phylum Pseudomonadota; class Alphaproteobacteria; order Rhizobiales; family Ancalomicrobiaceae; genus Pinisolibacter; species Pinisolibacter aquiterrae. The sequence continues at coordinate 281,304 of NZ_JAFNIH010000041.1, read as the reverse complement.
ACATCCAGCAGACGGTGCAGGCGACGGGCACGCTGCGTCCGGTTCGTCTCGTCGCCGTCGGCGCCCAGGTGTCGGGCCGCATCACCGCGCTCGCGGTCGCGGTCGGCGACCGGGTGAAGAAGGGCGACCTCGTCGCCACCATCGACAGTCTCACCCAGGAGAACGGGTTGAAGAGCGCGAAGGCCGCGCTCGCCGACGTCCGCGCCCAGAAGCGGGAGAAGGAGGCGAGCCTCGTCTACGCGCAGGCGGTGCTCGAACGGGAGACCGCGACCTTCGCCAAACAGGCGAGTTCCAAGGACGCCTTCGAGAGCGCCCGGGCGACGGTGGAGACCACCCGCGCCCAGATCGAAGCCCTCACCGCCCAGATCGCCCAGGCCGAGGTGAAGGTCGACACCGCCCAGGTCGATCTCGGCTATACCCGCATCGTCGCGCCGATCGACGGGACCGTGCTCCTGGTGATGGCGCAGGAGGGACAGACGGTCAACGCGGTCCAGTCGGCGCCGACCATCGTCGCCCTCGGCCGGATCGACCGCATGACGGTGCGCGCCGAGATCTCGGAGGCCGACGCGCCCAAGGTGAAGGTCGGCCAGCCCGTCACCTTCTCGATCCTCGGCGACATCGAACGGCGCTGGGAGGCGACGCTCGAGGCGCTCGATCCGGCGCCGGACACGTTGCGCTCCGACAGCGCGATCACGTCCTCCACCTCCTCCTCGGCGTCGAGTTCGTCGTCGTCCTCGTCGAGTTCCTCGGCGATCTATTATTACGGCCGTTTCGACGTCCCCAATCCCGACGGGATGCTGCGCACCTACATGACGGCCCAGATCCGCGTGATCCTGGGCGAGGCCAAGGGCGTCGTCACCGTGCCGACGGCGGCGCTGTCGCCGGCCGGGCGCGACGGCGGGCGCACGGTCGACGTGGTCGCCGCCGACGGCACCACCGCGCGGCGCGCGATCACGACGGGCCTCGACGACAAGGTGCGGGTGGAGATCCGCTCGGGGCTCACGGTCGGCGAGCGGGTCGTCGTCGGGCGGCGTTCGACGGAGGCGAAGGCGCCGTCCATGCCGCGACCGCCCGGAGGGCTCTGAGGTGAGCGACGAGCCGCTGATCTCGCTGCGCGGCGTGCGGCGCGAATATCCGGCCGGCGAGGGCACCGTGGCGGTGCTCGCCGACGTCGATCTCGACATCGGCGCGGGCGAATTCATCGCGATCATGGGCGCCTCGGGCTCGGGCAAGTCGACGCTGATGAACATCCTCGGCTGTCTCGATCGGGCGACGGCGGGCGACTATCGCTTCGCCGGACGGCCGACCGCCGACCTCGATCCGGACGATCTCGCCGAACTCCGGCGGGAGCACTTCGGCTTCATCTTCCAGCGCTACCACCTGCTCTCCGAACTCTCGGCGATCGGCAACACCGAGATCCCGGCGATCTATGCCGGCGTCTCCGCCGAGGAGCGGCGCGCGCGGGCGCGCGCCATCCTCACCCGCCTCGGCCTCGCCGATCGTCTCGGCCATCGGCCCGGCCAGCTCTCGGGCGGCCAGCAACAGCGCGTCTCGATCGCGCGGGCCCTGATGAACGGCGCCGACGTGGTGCTCGCCGACGAGCCGACCGGCGCGCTCGACCGGCGTTCCGGCGAGGAGGTGCTGAAGATCCTCGCCGAGCTCAACGCCGAGGGTCATACCGTGATCCTCGTCACCCACGACCACGACGTCGCCCGGCGTGCCCGGCGGATCGTCGAACTCTCCGACGGCCGCATCGTCTCGGACCGGCCCAACGAGGCCGCGCCGATCGAGGCCGACGCCGCCTCCGCGCTCGGATCGGGACCGTCGGAGACGCCGGCGAGCGTAGGCGTCCTCGGCGCGGCCCTCGCCCGGTTTCAGGAATCCTTCCGCATGGCGGTGCTCGCCATGTTCGCCCACCGCCTGCGCACCTTCCTCACCATGCTCGGCATCGTCATCGGCATCGCCTCGGTGGTCGCCATGGTGGCGCTCGGCGAGGGGTCGCGGCGCAAGGTGCTCTCCAACATCTCGAGCCTCGGCACCAACACGCTGGAGATCTTCCCGGGCAAGGATTTCGGCGACGTCCGCTCCGCCAAGATCAAGACGCTGGTGCTCTCCGACGCCGAGGCGCTGGCGCGGCAGACCTTCGCCGCCGGCGTCACCCCGACCGTCGCGACCTCGTCCACGCTGCGCTTCGGCGCGATCGAGGCGAGCGCCCAGGTCAACGGGGTCGGGGTCGACTATTTCACGGTGCGCGGCGTCAAGCTCCTATCCGGCCGCTTCTTCGACGCCGCCGCCGCCCGCGCCATGTCGCAGGAGATCGTCATCGACGAGAACACCGCCAAGACGCTCTTCGCCGACACGACCGAGAGTCCGATCGGCAAGGTGATCCTGGTCGGCAAGGTGCCCTGCACGGTGATCGGCGTCACCCAGAAGCAACAGGGCTTCGGCTCGAGCGGCAATCTCTCGGTGTTCCTCGCCTATACGACGGTGCAGGTGCGCTTCCTCGGCGACACCTCGCTGCGCTCGATCCTGCTCCGGGTCGCCGACGACGTCGACACGAGCCTCGCCGACGAGGCGACCACCGCCTTCCTCACCCGCCGCCACGGCAGCAAGGACTTCTTCATCCTCAACACCGACGACATCCGCCAGACCATCACCGCGACGACGACGACGCTGACGCTGCTGATCGCCGCGATCGCGGTGATCTCGCTCGTCGTCGGCGGCATCGGCGTGATGAACATCATGCTGGTGTCGGTGTCGGAACGGGTCAAGGAGATCGGCGTGCGCATGGCGGTGGGGGCGCGGCGCTCCGACATCCTGCAGCAGTTCCTGACCGAGGCGGTTCTGGTCTGCCTGATCGGCGGGGTGCTCGGCGTCGGTCTCGCCTTCGCCGCCGGCCTCGCCTTCGCGCTCTTCGGATCGAGTTTCGTCTTCGTCTATTCGGCGACGACGATCCTCGCCGCCTTCCTTTGTTCCACCCTGATCGGCGTCGTCTTCGGCTGGCTGCCGGCCCATGGCGCGGCGCTGCTCGATCCGGTCGCGGCCCTCTCGCGCGACTGAGCGGCTCGGCGTCACATCCCCTCCGCCCGCGCCGATCGCGCCGCCTCGATCGCCAGGCGGTCGCTGGTCAGGGCCTTCAGAAAGGCGACGATGTCGGCGACCTCCGCCTCGGCGAGCGGGCGCGGCGTGCGCCGGGTGAGGCGGCGGGTCTCGGGCGACCACGCCACCCGCGTCTCGACCTTGCCGTCGGTGACGACGCGGCCGGCCTGAACCGTCGCCATGATCCGCACCGCCTCGCTCAAATCGTCGACCGACCCGTTGTGGAACCACGGCCCGGTCAGCGCCACGTTGCGCAGCGACGGCACCCGCCACAGACCGGCGCGACCTCCGCCGGCGGCGCCGAGATCCTCGGTCAGGCGGTATTTCTCGGTGTAGTCGGACGAAAGCGACGGGAACAGGCGAAACGCCGAACTCCCTTTCTCCGGCGCGAGCAGGCTCGCCCGGCTGAAGCCGGGCCCGGCATGGCAGACGATGCAGCCGACGGTCTCGAACAGCGACATGCCGCGGATCTGTTGCGCGGTGAGAGCGGACGGCTCCCCACGCACGAAGCGATCGAAGGGCGCGTCCGCGGTGATCAGCGTGCGCTCGAAGGCGGCGAGCGCCTCGGCGATGCGCCGCGCGTCGATCGGCGCCTCCGGCCCGAAGGCGGCAGCGAAACCCGCGACCTGATCGGCGCGGGCCTTCAACCGCTCGACCACCACGGTGAGATCGGCCCCCATCTCGATCGGATTGACGATCGGCCCGAGCGCCTGTTCCTCGAGCGAACGTGCCCGCCCGTCCCAGAAGAGACGCGCCTGGAAGGCGGCATCGTAGACGGTCGGGGTGTTGCGCGGGCCGATCCGCCCGTCGATGCCGCGCGCGGTCGGCCGGCCGTCGGCGCCGCCGGCGCGTTCGAGATCGTGGCAGGAGGCGCAGGTCAGCGTACCGTCGCGCGACAGGGCGGGGTCGAAGAAGAGCGCGCGGCCGAGCGCGACCTTCGCCGGCGTGGTCGGATTTCCCGCCGGCGCCGGCGCCTCGCTCGGCAGCGCCTCCCATACCGGCCGCCCGGTCTCGATCCCGCCGTCGGCCTCGGCGGCCGGTTCGATCTCGGTGAGGGTCGGCGCGAGGCGATCGCGGCTCGCATGGGTCAACGTCTCGATCACCGTCAGCTTCAGACCGAAGGCGAGGACGCCACCGGCGAGCGCCACCACCAGGGCGACGCGTTGCGGCGCGGAGAGCCGCGCCATCGGGCCGAGATCGCGCCAGACGATGAGAACCGCCGCGGTCAGGCCGACCGCGACCGCCCCCACGCCGATGGCGAGGAGAGGGGAGACTTCGAACATGACGATCGGCTTCCGAAACGGGGCCGGCGGCCTATTCGGCGAGACCGCGCAGGGCCGGGGGATCGACGATGGTGATGCGTCCCTGCGTCGTCGCGATCAGCCGCCGGGCGACGAGGCCGCGCAACACCCGCGAGACCACTTCGCGCGAGGTCGCGAGATGCCGGGCGATCTGATCCTGGGTGACGGCGACCGCCGCTCCGCCCTTGGCGCGGCGCAGGAGGAAGGCGGCGACGCGCGCCTCGAGCCCTTGGCTGGCGGTCTCCTCGATCAGCGCCATCAGTTCGAAGAGACGCCCCGACAGGACGTCGAAGGTGAAGCTCTGCACCGCCGGCTCGCTGGCGAAGAGCCGCCGATAGACGTCGCCGGGGACGATCGTCACCTCGGTCGCGCCCTCGCTCTCGACCCAGGCCGGATAGGCGAGGCGGGAGAACATGCAGTTGAGCGCGAGGATGCAGGATTGGCCCGGCTCGACCCAATAGAGCGTGCCCTCGCGCCCCTCGGCCGAGACGTAATAGACGCGCAGCGCTCCCCTCTCGACCAGATAGGCGCCGGTGACGAGATCGCCCCGCGCCACCAGCGGCGTGCCACCGGCGCAGGCGATGCGCGTCACCGAAGCCTCGAGCAGCGCGCGACTGTCGGCCGAGAGAGTGGCGAGGCTCGGAAAGAGGTCGGGGATCGGCGCAGGAGACATGCGCCGATCGTAGCCTCTCGCGACGCGGTTCGACACGGACGCCATGTCGCGCCTCCTCGGGGTCTCACGCGGCACGGGCGAAGAACAGGTCACCCGGCGTCGAGGTCACCACTTCGGTGATCTCGTCGAAGGGCAGGCCGACCCGCTCGTGCACGCGGCGCACCGCGCCGGCGTCCGGCGCCATGTTGAGACAGAAGGCGCGCCCCTCGCCGAAGCCGACGTGGATGCGCAGCGACACCACCCCCTCGGCACGGCAGGCTTCCTCGTATTGCGCGTGGAACCCGGCGAAGGCTTCCGCAGAGAGGCCGGCCGGGAAGGTGCCGTGGCGCAGGTCGTGGGTGTCGATGAAGAACTTCAGGGGGGTCTTCGCGGGGTCCATCGGAACGGTTCCTCTCGTGGTTCGATCGGGACGAGAAGGATCCTGTCACGGCGACCACCCCCGAGGCTGGAACCAAAGTCACACCCCGTTCCGTCTCGTCGCGCGCACTCTTCTTGTTTCCATGGGAATTTTCCAATATGATTGTTTCAAGAGAAGGAGGCTTCCATGTCTCTCGCCTTCGAACGGTCCTCACCTCGCGCGACACCGGCCGCCGGCCCGGTCGTGACCAAGGCGGCGGTACGCGCCGCCGAGCGGCTCGACCTCAAGGGCAAGGCGCTCGCCGCCGTGCTCGGGGTCAGCGAAGCGACGCTGTCGCGCATGCGAAAGGGCGACCACGCCCTCGAGCCGGGCTCGAAACCGTTCGAGTTGGCGGTTCTGTTCGTGCGCCTGTTCCGTTCGCTCGACGCCATCGTCGGCGGCGACGAGCGGGTGGCCCGCGTCTGGCTCGTCGCAGACAACACCGCCCTCGGTGCGCCGCCGTCCGAGAAGATCCGCACCATCACGGGGCTCGTCGATGTCATCGCCTACCTGGACGCCCGACGCGCTGTCGTCTGAGGCGCGCCCCTGGGGCGGTCTCGGCTGGCGTCTGGTCGAGGCGCAACATCGGGTCTCGACCCTGAAGCTGGTCGATCGCCTCGGCGAACAGGCTCTGCTCGAGGAACTGCTCGAGGAGAGCAAGCCGATCTTGCCCCTCGCCTGCCGCGGCCTCGACCGGCTGCTCGCCACCCCTTTTCGTTACGACGCGATCTATCCGACCGGCTCGCGCTTCCGCCGCGCCGGGCGCACACCGGGGGTCTTCTACGCCGCCGAACGGCCGGAGACCGCCGTCGCCGAGATGGCCTTCTACCGCCTGCTGTTCTTCGCGGAATCGCCGGCGACGCCGTGGCCGGACGACGCGGCGGACCATACCGCCTTCGCCGTGCGGATCGCCTGCGACCGAAGTCTCGATCTGACCCTGCCGCCGCTCGATCGCAATCGCGCCGCCTGGACCGCGCCGATCGGTTACGAGGCCTGCCAGAGCCTCGCCGAGAGCGCCCGCGCCGCCGGCATCGCCCTGCTTCGCAGCGAATCCGTGCGCGACCCCGAGCATGGCATCGCCCTCGCCGTGCTCGATTGCGCGGCCTTCACCGAACCGGCGCCGGTCGAGCGCCGAACCTGGCGCCTCCGCGTCGGGGCGCACGGCGTCCAGGCGATCTGCGAATTTCCGATCGTTCGGCTCGAATTCGGCCGTGACGCCTTCGCGGCGGATCCGAGGATCGCCTCTCTCGCCTGGGTGCGCTGATCGCTCGCGGCGGCCGCAGCGCCGAGGGTCTTTTCTCAAACTTCGTCGAACCATATATGTTTCGACACGCCGATCGAACCGACCCGAGGGACCTCATGACCGCGAACGCCCCCGATCTCGCCGCCGCCGCCCGTCCCGTGGTGACCGCCTTTCCCGATCCGGACACCAACACGATCAGCTACGTCGTCGCCGATCCCGAGACCGGTGCGGCGGCGATCATCGATCCGGTGCTCGATCTCGACTATGCGGCGGGCCGCATCGCCCATCGGTCCGCCGACGCGCTCGTCGCCTTCGTCGAGGCGAACGGGCTGAAGGTGGAGCGGCTGATCGAGACCCATGTCCATGCCGATCATCTCTCCGCCGCCGCCTATTTGCGCGAGCGGCTCGGTGGCGAGATCGGCATCGGCGAGAAGATCACGCTGGTCCAGGAGACCTTCGGCGCGGTCTTCGACGAGGGGCCCGATTTCCGCCGCGACGGCAGCCAGTTCGACCGGCTCTATCGCGACGGCGAACGCTATCGCATCGGCGCCCTGGAGGCGGTGGCGCTGGCGACGCCGGGCCACACGCCGGCCTGCATGACCCATGTGATCGGCGACGCCGCCTTCGTCGGCGACACACTGTTCATGCCCGACTCCGGCAGCGCCCGCGCCGATTTCCCCGGCGGCGACGCCCGCACGCTCTACCGCTCGGCCCGCCGCATCCTCGACCTTCCGCCGCAGACGCGGCTCTTCCTCTGCCACGACTACGGCGGCGAGGGGCGCGGCATGGTCTGGGAGACCACCGTCGCCGAGGAGCGCGCCCACAACATCCACCTGCGCGACGGCATCGACGAGGATGCGTTCGTCGCTCGCCGTGCCGCCCGCGACGCGACGCTGGCGATGCCGCGCCTGATCCTTCCCTCGCTCCAGGTCAACATGAAGGCCGGCCGCCTGCCCGAACCGAACGCTGCCGGAAAGCGCTTCTTCAAGCTGCCGATCGACACCCTGTGACCCCGCACCGCGTCGCCTCGGGGCGTTCGGATCCCCGCCGCGAGGAGATCGCGGGGTTGAGATGCCACGACCACCGCGGCCTGCCGGGTGAGCCCCCTCGTCATGGGAGATGAGATCTTGGCCTTTCAATCCATCGCCGCCGTCCTGTCGGGCAGCCTCTCGGGATTCGTGCTCGGCCTCATCGGCGGCGGCGGTTCGGTTCTGGCGACGCCGCTCCTGCTCTACGTGGTCGGCGTCGCCTCGCCGCACGTGGCGCTCGGCACCGGCGCGCTGGCCGTCTCGCTCAACGCCTATGCCAATCTCGTCGGCCATGCGCTGCGCGGCCACGTGATCTGGCGCTGCGCGATCGTGTTCTCGGTGATGGGCACGCTCGGCGCGCTCTTCGGCTCGACCGTCGGCAAGCTCGTCGACGGCAACGCGCTCCTCTTCCTGTTCGGTCTCGCCATGGTGGCGGTCGGCGTCACGATGTTGCGGCCACGCCCGGCCGCATCGTTCGAGCGGAAACCGATCTCGCGCGGCGGCTGCCTGCGGGCGGCGGCGGTGGCGGTGGCGACCGGCACCGCCTCCGGCTTCTTCGGCATCGGCGGCGGCTTCCTGATCGTGCCGGCGCTGATCTTCGCCACGGGCATGCCGATCATCGACGCCGTCGGCACCTCACTGATGGCGGTCGGCACCTTCGGCCTGGCGACCGCGATCAACTACGCCGCCTCCGGTCTCGTCGACTGGACCGTGGCGGCGGAATTCCTCGCCGGCGGGCTCGTCGGCGGCGCCGTCGGTCTGCGCCTCTCGACCCGCCTCTCGACCCGCCGCAACACGCTCGCCCGCATCTTCGCCGCCGTCGTCTTCGTCGTCGCCGCCTATGTTCTGTGGCGCGCCGGTCTCGCCTGGGTCGCGACGCGGTGACGGTCGCGCGACGCGGAGGTCGACCGTTCGCGCACGATCCGGCGACGAGGACATGTTCAGGACACCGATCGGTGGCAGACTGAGGGTTCGCGTGGGTCGCCCGAGGCCGCCCACGCCGGTCCGCCCGCGAACGTCGGGGCCGTGGGGCGCGAGCCCGCCGACCCGGCGCGCGCGCGCCGACGACGAAGGACATCCGGTTCGCATGCCATCCAAATCTTCCCCCTCGCTTCTCGACCGTCTCCGTTCCGGCCTTTCCGCGCTCGCGCGAACCGCCGAAGGCACCGTCGAGCGGATCCGGGGCGCGAAGCCGACCCCGGACACGGGCGCGCGTCGCGCCGAGACCCCTCCCCCACCGGCCGAACGCTCCGCCGCGAAGCTCCCGCCGAGCCCGCCCCCGACGCAGCCGGCGAAGCCGTCCGCCGCCGAGGCCGAGCCGGCCTTCGCGCGGGCGCCGCTCGATCCGCTCGGCGACACGATCGCGGCGCTGCGCGCGGTGCGTCGGGCCTTCGGCGGTCTCGAGGCGTGGACGGCGGCGATGAGCTCGTGGAACGACGACGTCGCACCGCCGCCGGTCCCCGAGGGCGCCCGCTTCGATCGCCACGTGTTCAGCTGCGCGGCCGGGACCCGAGATTATCGCCTCTACGAGCCGGCCTCGGCCGGGGCGCGGCCGAAGGGGCTCGTCGTGATGCTGCACGGCTGCCGCCAGACGCCGGAGGATTTCGCCGTCGGCACCCGCATGAACGCGGCGGCGGAGACGATGGGGCTCCTCGTCGCCTATCCGCACCAACCGCGCTCGGCCAATGCCAACGGCTGTTGGAACTGGTATCGCCTCGCCGATCAGGTGCGCCACGGCGGCGAACCGGCGATCCTCGCCGGGATCGTCCGCGAGATCATGGAGCGCTGGAACCTCGGGCGCGAGCAGGTATTCGTCGCCGGTCTTTCCGCCGGCGGCGCGATGACCGCGATCCTCACCCGCACACATCCCGAACTCTTCGGCGCCGCCTGCATCCATTCCGGCGTGGCGCCGGGACATGCCGACGATCTGCGCTCCGGGCTCGCGGCGATGCGCGGCCGGTTTCGCGAGGCGCCGGCCGGCGCGCGGACGGCGAGCGCCGAGACCGTGCCGCTCCTCGTCTTTCAGGGCGACGCCGATCACACCGTCCATCCGAGCAACGCCGACCGCCTCCTCGCCGAACTCGTGCCCGAGGCGGGCGGCGCGACCCGGATCGAGACCCGCGCCGCTGGGGGCTCGACCGCGACCGTGACGACCCGCACCGATGCCGAAGGCCGGGTCACCGGCAGGGTGTGGCACGTCGCCGACGGCGGTCACGCTTGGTTCGGCGGCGATCCCGCCGGATCCTATGCGGTCGCGACCGGCCCGGACGCGACCGGGGAGATGCTGCGCTTCTTCGCCGCCCATGGGCTCGGCGCGCGACGGACGGGGGCGGGGATCCTCTCGCGGCTGCGGGCCGGACCGGCGCAGGCGGCCGCGCCGCGATCGCCGTCTTGAACGGCGCGGGCCGGCCGGCTATCTCACGTCGATCCCGCTCGGGCCGAGGCGAGGGGCGATCGATCGGAGACAGGCCATGACCCCGCGCGACCCGGGCGCCTTCGACCTCAATCTCATCAAGGTGTTCCTGGCGATCTGGGAGACGCGCGGCATCTCCGGCGCCGGCGAGCGGCTGGGGCTGACACAGCCGGCGGTCAGCCACGCCCTGCGGCGACTGCGCGAACAGTTCGCCGATCCGCTCTTCCTGCGGGTCGGCCACACCATGGAGCCGACCCCCGCCGCCCGGCGGCTGCACGAGCCCTTCGCCCAGGCCTACGGCCTCCTCGGCCGCACCATGGCCGCCCATGCCGAGTTCCGGCCCGAGACGTCGACACGCACCTTCACCATCGCCATGTCGGACGTCTCGGAATTCTATTGCCTGCCGCAGATCCTCGCTCGGCTCGCCGAAGTGGCGCCGAACCTCCGGATCCGCTCGGTCCAGCTCGATGCGGAGAGCATCGCCGCCGCACTTCGATCGGGGCGGATCGACATGGCGCTCGGCCATCTGCCCGACCTGCCGGCCGACGAGATCGTCTCGACGTTTCTCCTGCGCGACAGGTTCGTCTGCCTCCTCGCCGCCGGACACGAGCAGGCGGGGCGGGCGCTCGACGTCGAGGCCTTCTCGCGGCTCGACTTCGTCGAGGTCGCGGTGCACGCGACCGGCTACAAGACGATCGACGAGCGGCTGACGGCGCTCGGCGCGGCCCGCACCACCGTCGTCTCGATCGAGCACTACACGATCGTTCCGGAGATCGTGCGCCACTCGAAGCTGGCGGCGATCTTCCCCCGCTCGGTCTCGCGGCGGCTCGCCGCGCGCGGCGACTTCGCGCTCCTCGACCTGCCCTTCGATCTCCCGGCGATCGACGTCGACCTGCACGTCCACGTCAACTTCACCGACGATCCCGGCCTGCGCTGGTTTCGGACGATCCTGCCCGAACTCTTCGCCGAGGACCCGCCGCCGTCCGACTGACGGCGACGGCGGGCCCGGTCTCGTGCGGTGACGTCAGGGCTTCATCAGCACCGAGGCGGCGGGGAAGTCGCTCGCCCAGCCGGCCGGCAGCGGGGCGATGAAGACGTTCTCCGTCCGCGTCCGGGTGAATTTCCAGGTCCCGTCGGGCTCCTTGCGGAAGGCGTTGTTGAGCCGCGACGAGCGCAGCAGCGCCTTGCCGTCGGAGAAGATCCAGGGCTGCATGTGCACCCATTGGCCGGTCGCCGTGTCGCCGTCGACGTGGATCTGTTCCGAGGTCAGATAATGGCAATTGAGCAGCAGGGCCGGATCCCGCTTCTCGCCCCAGAAGGCCTCGAAATGCGCGCGGATCGCCGCCTTGCCCTCGGCCCGGCCGAATTGGCCGTTGTAATATTCACCGACGCCCTCCCAGACCGCATCGTCGGTGTAGAGATCCATGATGCGGTCGATGCGTCCGGCCTCCGGGTCGACGCCGTATTCCGGCAGCGGCGTGTCGCAGAGGAACATGTAGCGCGCCTCGAGGCGGCGGATGTCGGCCTCCGCCTCCAGAACCTCGATGCGGCGCACGAGGGCGGCGATGGTCTCGTCGGTGACGGGCATGAGCGATCTTCCTGTCTCTGGAGGGGTGGGGTCAGGGCGCCGGCGCGGCGGCGCCGAGGGCGTGGAAGGCCCGGTCGAAATAGACGAGGCTCTCGGCCTTCTCGGTGAAGACGAGACCGACCACCTCGGCGAAGATCACGCCGTGGGTGCCGACCTCTCGGCACGCGGCGACCCGGCAGTCGAAGGCGACGACGGCGCTCGCCAGCGCCGGGGCGCCGGTGACGAGCGGCCGCCAGGTTTCGCCGGCGAAGCGCTCCTCGGTCGAGGTGCCGCGTCGGGCGAAGCGCAGGGCGAGCGCCTCATGATCGCGACCGAGCAGGTTGACGCAGAGCGCGCCGTTGGCGAGCACCGCGTCGTGGAGGCGCGTGGCGCGGTTGATGCAGACGAGGAGAGTCGGCGGGGCGTCGGTGACGCTGCACACCGCCGAGGCGGTGATGCCGAAGCGCCCGGCCGGCCCGTCGGTGGTGACGACGGTCGCCGCGGCGCCGAGCCGCGACATCGCCTCGCGGAACTCGAGCACGGCGATCGGTGAAGACGTGAGCCTCTCCGCCCGGGGCGTGGCGAGGTCGCGCGCCGAGGACGTCGGGCGCGCGGTGGGGTCGGCGGCGGGCCTCATGGGTAACCCACCGGCGCCGGCAGGCCGATCAACACGGCACCGGCGTTGTCGATGGTCGCGTCGTTGAGGGCGGCATGCTGGGTGACCACGAGCGAGTCGCGCAGGATCTGTTGCATGCGATGGGTGCTCTCCACCGCCGCCATGCCGAAGATCCGATAACAGGTCAGAACGGTCTCGCTCGCCGCCCGCGAGGCATGGCTGGCGGAGAGACGCAGGAGATTGACCTTGTCGAGTGGAAGCGCCTCGCGTCCGGCGAGGAGATCCCAGGCCTCCTCGGCGCTCTCGTAATAGAAGGCGCGGGCGGCACGCAGCCGCGCCTCGCCCTCGGCGATGCCCTGCCGGAAATAGGCCCGATCGGCGAGCCGAGGGGCGCCCGGCATCAGCTTGCCGGCATTGGCCGCCTCGCGGGCGAGATCGAGCGCGGCCCGGGCGAGACCGAGATTGACCGCCGCGTGGACCTCGGCCTGATAGGCGAGCGCGGGATAGCGATAGAGCGTGTCCTCGAAGATCCCGGCGGCGCCGCGATCGCAGGTCCAGGCGTCGGCGTAGAACTTGTCGGTGACCGTGGTGTCGTGGCTGCCGGTCGCCCGCATGCCCATGACGTCCCAGTTCTCGATGATCTCGACCTCGGCGGCCGGCGCCACCGCCATCTTGACGACCGGCGTGCCCGTGCCGCCGGTGATGCCGACGCCGATCCAGTCGGCGCCCATGCAGCCGGAGGCGAAGCGCCAGCGGCCCGTCACCTTCCAACCGCCCTCGACCCTCTCGGCTCGCTGCAGCGGATAGAGGCCGCCGGCATAGACCTGATCGGGCCCCTCGGCATAGATGACGGCCTGGCTCTCCTCGGGCAGGGCGGCGATATAGGTGTTGGCCGATCCGAAGGCTGCGACCCAGCCGGTGGAGCCGTCGACCTCGGAGATCTTCTCCACCATCTTCAGGAAGTGATGCGGCGCCATGGCGTCGCCGCCGAACTTGGTCGGCGTCGACGCGCGGAAGATGCGCGCCGCCTTCATCTGGGCCACCACGTCGCGCGGCACGTGACGCAGCCGGTCGAACTCGCCGCGACGGGCGCGGACCGTGTCGAGCAACGCGAGAAAGGCGGGCTGCTCGGTCAGCCTCGCGAAGTCGACGGCGGCGCGCGCCGCGTCCGGGTTCACATGCCGTGTCATGGCCGAAGGTCTCCGTTGGATTTGATCTGGATCAAACCCGCGATGTCTTCATTCGTCAAATTCATTGTCATAATCATATGAATTCTCCGAATGCATTCCATCTCACCGGAGCGCGACCGGCGCCGCCGCTGCGTCGAAGGCGCCGGCGAGGAGCGCGCCGAAGCCGGCCGGGCGATCGGGCATGGCGAGCCGTCTCAAGACCGCCCAGAGCAGGGCCTGATTGCTCGCCACCACCGGCCGGCCGAACAGGCGCTCGATCTCCCCGAGGACCGGCGACAGGCGGATCCCGGCGCAACTCAGGAGCAGGCCGTCGGCGTCGCTCTCGGCGAGGCGGCGGGCGACGTCGAGCCAGATCTCGGCATCGAGGCGCCCCTGTCTCACCGGCGTGTCGCAGGGGATCCCGGCCTCGGCGACGACCTCGAGGCCGAGTTCGGCGAGATGGTCGATCTCCGCCCGCACCACCTCCGGCAGATAGGGCGTGGCGAGGGCGATGCGGCGCAGGCCGGCCGCCTGCAGCGCCTCGAGGACCGCCTCGATGGTGGTCACGCTCGCGAGCCCGGTCGCCCGCGCGATGCGCTCGCGGATCACCGCCGGGCCGACCAGAAGACTGGCGGCGGTGCAGTTGAAGGCGATCAGCTCGACCTCGGCATCGGCGAGGAGGCCCGCCTGGGCCTCGAGGTCGCGGACCAGCGCCAGATCGTCGGCGATGCCGGTGCGGCGAAAGGGCATGCGCGTGGTGTGGAAGCGCAGGCCCGGCGGGGCCATGGTCTGGACCTCGTCGTCGGCGAGACCGCCGGACGGGTAGAGCTGGCCGACGTGACGATCGCTCGAGGCCGTCATGACACCGGCCTCGCGACCACCTCACGGGTCGTCATCGGATAATGGCGATTGCCGCCGCTGAAGGGCGGGAAGGTGTGGAAGTCGGCGCGCATGCGCAGGATCGTCGGCGAGGCGAGCGCGGCGGCGAGCGCGCCGGGGCTGTCGAACATCAGCTTGTTGCGCTGCATGTGCTCGACCTTCGCCCAGGGAAGGAGCGAGCACCAGTCGACCCGAGTATAGATCTCGATCTCGCGCACGCCGGGGAAGTCCCGCATGATCTGGGGATGATGATCGACGTAATGAGCGAGCCAGGCGTCGAAGTTCTCGGCCGCCCCGGGATAGTGGACGAGATAGGAACAGGGACGCTCGCCGGCCGGCGGAGCGACGGTCGGCTCGTCGACCGGAAAGGGCCGGACCATGGTCACCTGATGCGACACGGCGCAGTCGGCGAGGCTCGGCAGGGCCTCGGGCCCGACGATCGGCGTCAGCGCGCCCCCCGGCCGCAACACCGCCTCGAGCGCCGGCAGGGTGTCGAAATAGAGCTGGAGCGCCAGAGCCGGCGGCGTTCCGTCGTTGGAGAAGGGGTGTTCGACCGTCGCGGCGACCGGCGTGAAGACCAGCCCGCGACGGATGTCCGGCAAGGTCCTCACCGTCGTCACGACCCGATCGAGATCCTCGTCCGAGATCCGGATTTCGAGATTGTCCGGGGCCTCGAAATAGACGAAACAGCAGACGGTCATTTCGATGTCCTTCGTTTTCTTGGCGTCTGTTTGCGGGCTTTTCAAACAGCAAATGGAATGCTAGATCCAATGGAAGTCTAATTGTTGGAATGGTGATTCAGTGGCTCAGGTCAAAAAGGAAGAGCTGCGCGAAGCAATTCTCGCTTCTGCATTCGATCTTTTCTGCCGAAAAGGCTATGCGGCGACGACGATTGCCGAGATCGCGCGATCGGCGAACATGACGCCGGCGAACCTCTACGTCTATTTTCCGTCGAAATTGGTCCTCTTGCGGGCCCTGTACGTGCCGTGGATGAAGCGCCAACTCGCCGGGCTGGCCGTCGAGGTGCGCAAGTTTCGTTCGCCGCGCACCCGTCTGAAGCGCATCCTGCTGGGGACGTGGAACGACTTCACGTCGACCAACAATTGTTTCGCCGTGGCGATCATCGACGCGCTCTCGACGGCGCCGCTGACGGTGAAGAAGCCGACCGATTTCCTCGCCGAATCCGAAGCCTTCCTGACCGATCTGATCCTGGAATGCCTGCCCCCGGCCCGCCGCGAGATCATGCGGGGGAACTATCTCTCCCACGTGATCTGGATGGCCTTCGACGGGTTCGCCGTGAACCGGCGCCTCGGCGACACCCGCGACATGAACGCGCTCACCGACGTCTTCGTCGATCTGCTCCTCGGCGAGATGCCGACGTCGCTCGAGGACGAGGACGCCGGCACGCTCGACGGGGAGGCCGAGGCGGCGCCGCCTCAGCCGTTGACGCCGTAACGGGCGAAGAGCCGCATCGAGGCGTATTTCAGCAGACGGTCGAAGGCATAACCGAGCCAGCCCAGGACGATGATGCCGACGAAGACCCATTCGGTGCGGCTGTAGTTGCGAGCGAGCCAGATCAACGCGCCGAGCCCGTCCTCGGCCGAGACGATCTCCGCCGACACGATGGTCAGGAACGAGTTGCCGAGCGCCAGCCGCGCGCCGGTCACCATGTAGGGCACGGTCGAGGGCACGATCACCGTCCACAGCGTCCGCACGGCGCCGGCGCCGAGGCTCGCCGCCGCGCGCAGACGCAGTTCCGGCACCGCGCGCACGCCGGCGAGCGTATTGAGCGTCACCAGGAACACGGTGGTGTAGAAGATCAGCGCGACCTTCGACATCTCGCCCGGCCCGAGCCAGATCACCGCGAGGGTCACCAGCGCGATCGGCGGGATGAAGCGGAAGAACTCGATATAGGGATCGAGCAGGGTGCGGATCCAACGGAAATGGCCCATCAGGATGCCGATCGGCACGCCGACGACGAGGCCGAGGCCCCAGCCGACGAGAATGCGCCCGCTCGAGGCGAGGATCGCCATCTGCAGGGTGCCGTCCTGCCACAGCTCGATCGCGCCGAGCACCGTGTCGCGCGGGCTCGGCAGGAACAGCGGCGGCAGACGCAGGCTCAGCAGCTGCCAGATCAGAATGCCGCCGACGATCGAGGCGACGGTCATCGCCGCGCCCGACCCGGGCCATCGCGACAGGAAGGGGCGACGGCGGCGAGGTTCTCGCGTGGCGGTCATGACTTCACCTTGTACGCTCATGCCGCTTCCTCCGTCAGGAGACCCTGGGCGCGAAGCGACTTGTTCACTTCCGACCCGATGTCGTCACGCAGCATCCGGTGGAGCGCCAGGGCGCGCGGATCCATGAGATCGCGCGGATGCTCGAGATCGACCTTCGCCACCGTCTTGATCCGGGCGCGCGGGCCGACGCTCATGGTGACGACGCGATCGGCGAGCAGGATCGCCTCGGAGATGTCGTGGGTGACGAAGACGATGGTGGCGCCGGTCGCCCGCCAGATGCGATCGACCTCGCGCTGGAGCACCTCGCGGGTCTGAGCGTCGAGGGCGCCGAAGGGCTCGTCCATCAGGATGACCGAGGGCTCGTTGGCGAGCACGCGGGCGATCTGGACGCGCTGTCGCATGCCGCCGGACAATTCGCTCGGCAGTTTGTCGCTCGCGTGGAAGAGGCCGACGAGGCGCAGATAGCGCTCGGAGATCTCGGCGCACTCGCTCCTGGAGGCGCCGCGGATCTTCGGCCCATATTCGACGTTCTGGCGGACGGTGAGCCAGGGGAAGAGCGCCTCGGCGCTCTGGAACACGACGCCGCGCTCGACCCCGGGACCCTTCACCTCGTGACCGCCGACGAAGACCCCGCCGGTCGCCGGCACGAAGCCGGCGATGACGTTGAGCAGGGTCGACTTGCCGCAGCCGGACGGTCCGAGCAGGCAGACGAATTCGCCCGGGGCGATGTCGAGATCGACGTTCGCCACCACTTCGGTTCCGCCGAGCGTGACGCCGACGCCGTCGAGGCGGATGCCCTCGTATTTGGTCATGACCTCACTCCTTGTAGAAGCCGAACTGCAGGCCGTCGCGGTAGGGGACGGGCTTCGGAACGATCTTCTGCTCGACCATGAAGCCGACGATACCGTCGAAGAGCTTCAGGTCCTTCTCGCCGAAGTCGCGGACCTTCCACTTGGTGTCCTTGAGGAAGCCGATCGTGTCGGTCGCGGGGAGCTTGGTCTCCGCCTGGAGATCCTTGGCGGCGGCCTCGGGGTCGGCGACGATCTGATCGGCGGCCTCGGCGAGCGCCTTCAGGATCTTCTTCGCCTCGTCGTGATGGCCCTCGAGCCAGGGACCGTTGGCGACCGCCCACATGGTGTAGGCGTAGCCGACGTCGCCGGAGGTGGCGAGAACCTTGGCGCCCTGCTTCACGGCGTTGCCCGGCCAGGGCTCCCAGGCGAAGAAGGCGTCGATGTCGCCGCGCGCCAGAAGCGCCGGCAGTTCCGGCGGGCCGGCCGGGATCATCTGCACCGTCGCCGGGTCGATCCCCTCCTTCTTGAGGGCGAGGAAGGTCGAATAGGCGCTGACCGTGCCCTTCACCACGCCGAACTTCTTGACGTCCTTCACCGAGGCGACGCCCGGGCGGGCGACGAGTTTGATGTAGGTGCCGGATTCCTCGTAGATCGCCAGCGGCTTCAGATCGGCGCGCGACATGCGGATCAGCGAGGTCTGATCGGAGGCGCTGGAGATCTGCACCATGCCGGCCGCGAGGGCGTCCATCGCCTCGCCGCCCTGCGAGAACTTCTGGACGGAGGCATCGACGCCGGCCTTGGCGAACAGGCCGCGATGCTGCGCCAGGAAGATGGGGGCGAAGGCCGCGTCGATGCCGACGCCGATCTTGATCGTTTCGGCCCAGGCGGCGGATGCTAGGGAAGAGAGCAGCAGAACCACGGAAGAAGAGAAAACGACGGTCTTCTTGGCCTTCATCGGACGGATCCTCATCGGCTGGTGAGATCACAAGAGGGGAATGCGTAAAATCCCGATCCGGTGTTCAACTTACTCCACGCCCCTCGAGGCGCCAGACAAAAAAGAATGCAATACGTTTTTAGCTGTTCAAAATTTGAGCATAAGAAGAATTCCAGACGGCCTCCGGCGGTGCCGATCCATCGGCATCACCATCGTCATTCTCCCATTTTCCGCCGAACTTCAGTGCAAAATGCATAAGGAAGCGGCGGCGGTGGCGATGACCTCCACCCCTCCGCTTCCTGCGATATAAACCGAATTATGATTGCTATTGATCGTCGAGCGGGCGGGTCAGCTCCCCTCCTCGGCGCGTCGTCGCAGGGCGTCCCGCAGAGCTTCGAGACGAGCGACGGTGAGCCGTTCGGTGTCGGGTCCGTCGCCCCGGGCGACGGCCGTCACGATTGCGGCCACCGCACCGCGCGCGCGTTCGGCCTCGGCCGGATCGCGCAGCAGCGCGGCGACATGGACGGCGACCTTGTCGGCGTGCCGTTCGGCGAGATCGGCGAGCACGGGATTGGCGACCAGCGCGGAGAGCCGGCGCTGGACGCGATCGAGCGCGGCGACCGCCTCGGGCGAACCCGGGACGAAGGCCTCGCCGAGATCCTCCGCGCAGGCCTCCGCGAGGCGGCGGCGATCCTCCGGCGCGGCGCTTCGCGCCACACCGCGCATCGCCCAGGGCTCGAGCAGAAGCCGCACCTCGAAGATCTCGTCGATCTCCCGCGGCGTGAAACGGGGAAATTCGAACCCCCGCCGACGCGGGACCAGCATGCCGCGCCGGGCGAGCAGGGCGAGCGCCTCGCGCGCCGGGGTCCGCGACACCGAGAAGGCGCGAGCGATCGCGTGCTCGCCGAAGACGATGTCCTCGGCGTGGCGGCCGTCGCGGATCTCGGCCCTCAGGAGATCGTAGATCCGGCCGCGCAAGTCGGAGGTGCGTCGATCGTCGTCCATCGTCTTCGCCGGTGGCTGCCGTCGCGCCATTCCATCACGCTCGTCCGCCGCCGTCGAGACCATCACGCTCACCCCGCCCGGAGGCTGCGCAGCGGCCGGCTCGGATCGGCCGGCGCCGCGGGATCGACCGGCCGCGCCTCGGTGACCAATTGCTCGAGGAAGCGCCGGTCGCGGCCCTGGTCGACCAGCACCCCGCCGACGAGCCGGCCGTCGCGCCACCACAGGCGGGCGAAGCCGCCGTCGGCCGGATCGCCGCGCCGGATCACCACCGCCTCCGGGTCGGGCCGCCCCACCACCTGAAGGTCGTGGCCGTGCTGGGAGGTCCACATCCACGGGGTCTCCGCGAAGGGCTCGGCGCGGCCGAGGATGATCTCGGCGACGGCGCGGGCCTGATTTTCGGCGTTGCGCCACGTCTCGAGGCGAAGGCGGTGGCCGGTCGCGGGATCCTCGACGCAGGCGACGTCGCCGGCGGCATGGAAGCGCGGATCGGCCGGACTGCGGCAGAAGCGATCGACGATCATCCCGTCGCCGACCGGCAGGCCGCAGCCCTCGGCGAGGGTGACGGCGGGATCGATGCCGATCGCCACGAGGACGAGATCGGCGTCGAGCGTGGCGGCGCCCGACGGGCCGCGATGATGCAGGCGGAAGCCGGAGCCGATCGGCTCGACCGCCTCGAGCCGCGTGTCGAGGTGGAGCGCGACCCCGGCGGCGCGATGGACGTCGGCGAGCCAGTCGGAAACGTCGGGCGACACCACGCGCGCCATGACGCGCGGCCCGGCCTCGAGCACGGCGACGTCGACGCCGAGGCGGCGGGCGGTGGAGGCGACCTCGAGGCCGATGACGCCGGCGCCGACGACGGCGAGGCGTCCGGTTCCGGCGAGGGCGCGCAGATCGGCGGCGAGAGCGAGGGCATCGTCGAGACCGCGCAGGACACGCAGGCGCGGGTCGTCGCCGCCGGGAACGGAGAGACGGCGCGGCGTCCCGCCGGTGGCGATCACCGCCACGTCGAAATCGACCGTGGTTCCGTCCGAGAGCCGTGCCCGGCCGGCGTCCCGATCGAAGCCGGCGACGCGGAGACCCAGGCGGGTGTCGACGCCCAGCGCCGCCCATTCGACGGCGGGCACCACCGCGAGATCCTCGACCGCACGCTCCCCGAGCAGCAGTTCCTTGCTGAGCGGCGGCCGCTCGTAGGGCGCATGGATCTCCTCGCCGACCACGACGATCGCCCCGCGATGGCCGGCCGCGCGCAGGCCCTGCGCCACGCGCGCGCCGGCCTGACCGGCCCCCGCGACGAACACCGTCAGATCGAGACGATCGGCCGACGCCTGGAACATGAGACCCCCTTCGGACAGTGACGGCACCTCTTCGGCGCCAACTCGGTATACGTTTGCATGGAAAATCGGGTCTGTAAATCGACGTAGGCCGCATCGACGCACAAAATAACGACAGCCATTCGTTTTTATCGTCGACCCGTGGGCGCGCGATCCAGAGAGGTACCAATCATATGTTTTTTCTATATTTTTCGCGCGTCTGCGACGCCTCTTCGGAGGCCCGGAGACGTGGTCTTCACCCCTCCGAACCACCGTTTCGACGCTCTCTGCCGGAAAAATCGCCTTGTCGGTTTCCGAAAAACGTATACCGTTTGCTCATCCCATCCGAACGACACGGGGCCAAGCGATGAATCAGCCTGTGACCGGAGCGCAGCCGGCGCGTCTCCATGACCGTTATCCCGATCTCGGACGCGGTCCGCTCCCGGTCGCGCCCTATATCGATCCCGCCTATTGGGAGCTCGAGAAGGCTCACGTCTTCAAGAAGACCTGGCTGCACGTCGGTCGCGTCGAGGAGATCCCGACCGCCGGCGACTATTTCGTGAAGGATCTCGCCGCCTGCGACGCCTCGATCATCGTCGTCCGGACGCGGTCCGGCGCGGTCAAGGCCTTCCACAACGTGTGCTCGCACCGCCTCAACAAGGTGGTCTACGAGCCCTGCGGCAAGGTGCGGAAGTTCTTCTGCAAGTTCCACGGCTGGGCCTACGACCTCGACGGTCGTCTGACCGGCGTGCCCGACGAAGCGGCCTTCGAGGCCGACTTCGACAAGGAGACCCACGGCCTGACCCCGGTCTCCTGCGACGTCTGGCAGGGGTTCGTCTTCATCAACATGGACCCCGCCCCGGCGCTCTCGCTCGCCGACTTCATGGCGCCGATGTTCGGCGGGCTCGAGGGCTATCCCTTCCACATGTTCACCGCCTGTTACGGCTGGTCGACGGTGGTGAACTGCAATTGGAAGATGGTGCTCGACGCCTTCCAGGAGACCTATCACGTCGGCTACGTGCACGGCCGCTCGATCGCCGACGCGCTGGAGAAGACCGACACCGGCAGCCCCCATCCGATCGACGGTCTGTGCGGCGACTTCCACCGCCGCCTGTCGATCGCCGGCAATCCGAAGTCGGTCTACGGCAACCCCAAGGCCGCGACCACCGGCGCTTCCGCCGCCGCCGAGGCGCTCGCGGGATCGAACCGGCCGATCGCCACCGCCGCACTGCGCCTCGCCCAGGGCGGGACGAAGCTCTCCTTCGACGAGGTGCGTCTGCCCGACGGGCTCAACTGGACCCGCCATCCCAACTGGGCCTTCGACATCAACTGCGTCTTCCCCGAGTTCTATCTCTCGACGCGGCCGAACTACTTCCAGGCCTATAATTTCCGGCCGATCTCTCACGACAAGACGCTGTTCGAGGCGCGCGTCTACTACCCCGAGATGAAGACCGCCGGCGGGCGCTTCTATCAGGAATACATGAAGGTGGCGCTGCGCGACGTGCTGCTCGAGGATCTGAGCACGCTCGAGCACACCCAGGCCGCCGCCGCCACCGGCGCCAAGGATCACATGGTGCTGCAGGACTTCGAGATCATGGTGCGCCACGGCGCGGTCGTGGTCGACCGGCTGATCCGGGCCGGCCTCGAGGCCGATCGCGCCCGCGCCTGAAGGAGACGAAGATGACCCCCTCCCCCGCCGTTCTGCCCGCCGCCTTCGCCGACCTCGCGCCGTTCACGGCCTGGGCGCTTCCGACCGAGACGGCGCGCAACCGCCGCCGTCTCGCCTCCGACATGGGCGAGATCCGCGCCTTTGCCGAGGCGATGCTGCCGCGCCTCGACGCCATCGCCGCCCATCTCGACGGCTTCGACCTCGACGCCTTGCCGAAGCCGGAGGCCGATCTCTTCGCGATGATGCTGTCGGTCGCCGAGATCGCGCCGGCGATCGAAAGCTACGACCAACCGGCGGTCTGCGACGGTTACGACTCGGCGCGGTTCCCCGCCGTCGAGAGCCATCGGCTGCGCCCGGCCTTCTGAGCCGGCGCGCCCTTTCCCTTCGTCATCCCATGAGGACGATCCCTTGAGCGTCGCCCAAGTCTTCTCCTTCCTCGACGACCTCACCGAGGTCGTCCCCGGCGGTCTGCGCATGCGCAGCGTCGTCGGGGAGACGCTGAGCGTCGGCATCGTCGACTTCCTCGCCGAAAAGGGCGCCACCATCGCCGCCAAGGCCCATGCCCACGGCGAGGAGGCGACCCTGCAGGTGACCGGCGGCTGCACCGTCGGGCTCGGCGACGACCCCGCCGGCCCCTGCGACACGGTCGAGCTCGAGAGCGGCGTGGTGATGATCATGCCGGCCGGACAGAGCCATTGGGGCGTCAACCGTTTCGATGCGGAGGGTCGCTGCCTCCGGATCAACGTGGTGACGCCGCCGCGCGCCGAATACGGCGCCAAGGGCGCGACCCGCGTCTATTACCCGGGAGCGCCCACGTCATGACCGACCCGACCCGTTGCACCGTCACCGAGAGCGGTTGGCACCGGGGGGCGACCGCCCCGGTCGCCTTCGCCGACCAGGGCCGCGACCTCGTCGTCGAGCTGAAGCGCTGGAACGCGGGCGAGACGTTCGAGACCACCGGCGGCGAGGAGGTCGGCGCGGTGCTCGAGGGCGCCTTCGAACTCGTCCTGTCCGCCGAGACCCATCGCCTCGAGGCGGGGACCGCCGTGGTGATCCCGCCCGGCGAGCCGCATCGCTGGCGTCTCGTCGCGCCGACCGGCGTGCTCTACCGCGTCGTCAATCACGCCTCCGGGACACCGGCGCCATGACCGCGGCCCTGGCCCCGCTCGATCCGCGTCTCGCCCGGCTCCTCGACGGGCAGGAGATCCGCGATCTCAAGGCGCGCTACGCCGCCGCCGCCGACGCCAAATACGGCCCCGACCGCCGGCGCCTCGACGCCGAGGCGATCGACCGCGCCGCCCGTGTCCAGGCGGACTGTTTCACCGAGGACGCGGTCTGGGAGGGCGGCTCCTTCGGCGGCGACCGGATCGGACGCGAGGCGCTCTTCGCCTTCTTCCGCGATCCGCCGTGGCGCTTCACCCGCCACTTCTACCTGACGCCGCGCATCGACCTCGACGGCGACGGCGCCGTCGCGATCTGGCGGCTGTGGGAACTCGGCATCCGCCCCGACGGCCGCGTCGTGGCGATGACCGGCGAGACGCGGGAGGAGATGCGCCGCACCGGCGACGGCTGGCGCATCGCCCGCATGAGCTTCACCGATCTTCACGCCCTCGTTCTGGCCGAGACCGCCGAGGCGGTCGTCTGCCTGGCACCTCTCGGGGAGACCCTCTGAATGCCGAGCGCCCTTCGTCTCGCGGACCCCCGTGTCCCCATTCCCGACGTCCACCCCCCTTACGTCCCCGCCGCCTCGGCCGGCTTTCCGGTCGCGGAGAACCTGTGCCGGGTCCTCGTCAACGCGGCCGTCAACGACGATTACCGGCTGATGGTCGCGGCCGCCCCGGCGGCGGCGCTCGCCGCGCGTCCCGGCCAGTTCTTCCATCTCGCCTGCCCGCCGTCGGGCGAGGATCGGCCGTTCCTGCGTCGCCCCATGAGCATTCACGCCGTCGATCCGGCCGCCGGCACCATCACCTTCCTCTACAAGGTCCAGGGCGCCGGCACGCGCGGGCTCGCCACCCTCGCCCCCGGCGATCGGCTCGACGCCTTCGGCCCCCTCGGCCACGGGTTCGCCGCGCCGGAGGGCCGGCGCCATCTTCTGATGCTGGCGCGCGGCGTCGGTCTCGCCACCCTCGCGCCGCAGGCGGAAGCCGTCGCGGCGGCGGGCGGGCGGGTGACGGCGGTGCTCAGCGCCCGCGCCCGCGATCTCGTCATGGCCGAGGATCGGCTCGCCGCCTGCGGCTGCGACACGCTCGTCGTCACCGATACGGACGGCACTTCCGCCGTCGAGGCGCTGCGCGCCCGGATCGCGGCGATCCACGCGGAACGGCCGTTCGACGCGATCGTCACCTGCGGCTCGGATCGGCTGATGCGCCTCGCCCGCGACTTCGCCCGCGCCTGGGGCGTTCCCGGCGAGGTCGCGCTCGAGCAGCACATGGCCTGCGCCGTCGGTCTCTGCCATGCCTGTGTGCGGCCCTTCGTCGATGCCGCCGGTGAAACCTCATACCGGCGCGTCTGTTGGGACGGCCCGGTGTTCCCGATCGAGGAGGCCACGTCATGGTCGATCTGAGCGTCAGGATCGGATCCGTCACTCTCGCCAATCCGGTGATGCCGGGATCGGGGACGCTGGCCGAAGGGCTCGCCGACGTCTTCGACCTCGGCCGGCTCGGGGCGATCGTCACCAAGACCATCACCCCGGACCTCCGGCGCGGCACGCTGCCGCCGCGCCTCGTCGAATATCGCGACGCCACGCTCTTCGCGATCGGCATCCCGAGCCTGGGCCCGGACTATTACCTGAAGAAGACCGTGCCGTTCTTCGCCCGCTTCCCGACGCCCCTGGTGGCGAGCGTCTCGGCCGACACGGTCGAGGACTTCGCCCGCATCGCCGCCCGTCTCGACGTGCCGGAGATCGCGGCGATCGAGGCCAACATCTCGTGTCCGAACCTGCGCGCCCACGGCCGTGCCTTCGGCATGGATCCGGTCGCGACCCGCGACGTGATCACGGCGATGAAGGCGGCGACCACCCGCCCGGTCTGGGCCAAGCTCACTCCCAACGTCGGTGACATCGCCGGCTTCGCGCGCATCACCGAGGAGGCCGGCGCCGATGCCGTGATCGTCGCCAACGCCTTCCTCGGCATGGCGATCGATCCGGAGACGCGCGAGCCGCGCCTCGGCAACGTCATGGGCGGGCTGACCGGCCCGGCGTTGAAGCCCCTCATCCTGCGCATGGTCCATCAATGCGCCGAGGTCGTCTCGATCCCGGTGATCGGCTGCGGCGGCATCTCCGACTGGAGCGACGTGGTCGAATACATGCTGGCCGGCGCCACCGCGACCCAGATCGGCACCGCCACCTTCGTCACGCCGACCGCCATGCCGCGCGCGATCGAGGGGCTCGAGGCCTATTGCCGGCGCCACGGCATCACCCGCATCGCCGAGCTGATCGGCGCGATGCGTCCGCGCGGCGGCGTCCCGACCGCCGCGATCGACCCCGTCCCCGCGAAGGTATCCGCATGACGTCCGCGACTTGGATCCCGCTCGGCGCCGTCGCCGACTTCCCCTCGGAGGCGCCGCAGCGCCGCGACGTCGGCGACCACCGGCTGTGCGTCGTGCGCGTCGGCGACGACTTCCATGTGCTCGACGATCTGTGCACGCACGGCCGCTCCTTCCTCAGCGAGGGGTTTCTGGACGTCGAGGAAGGGGTGCTCGAATGCGCGCTGCACGGCGGGCTCTTCGACTTCCGCGACGGTCGCGCGGTCGGAACGCCGGCCTGCCGCGATCTCGCCGTCCATCCCACCAAGATCGTCGAAGGGGTGCTCCATGTCGGCCTCGATCCCGTCTGAAGCGCGCGCGCGCCGGGTCGCCGTCGTCGGTGCCGGCGGCACCATCGCCATGCACGGCGCCCATCCCTTCGACTGGGTCGATTACGGCGACACCGGCATCGTCCATTCCGTCGCCGAGATCCTCGCCGCCGCCGGCGAGATCCTGCCCGGCGTCGAGATCGTGCCGGTCGAGTTTCGCCTGCTGCCGAGCACCGGCATCACACCGGCCGACTGGTGCGACCTCGCCGCCGTGATCGATCGGCTCCTCGCCACCGATCCGGCGCTCGACGGCATCGTCGTCACCCACGGCACCGCCTCGCTCGAGGAGACCGCGTTCTTCCTCGCCCTCGGCCATCGCTGCGACCGCCCGGTCGTCCTGACCGGCGCGCAGCGCCCGCCGAACACCACGGCGAGCGACGCCATCGCCAATCTGCGCGCCGCGATCGCCGTCGCCGCCGCCCCCGTCGCGCGCGGCCTCGGCGTGGTGGTGGTGATGAACGGCGAGATCCATGCCGCCGCCGACGTCACCAAGGGTGGCAACCATCAGCTCGACGCCTTCGTCTCCCCCGAATTCGGTCCGCTCGGCCGAATCGAGGCCGACGGCGCCGTGACCCTGCCGCGCCGCGAGGCAGACCCTCTCCGTCTCGTCTTCGCCGAAGCGGTCCCGAGCGGGCCGATGCCGCGCGTCGACATCGCCTGGTCGCATGCCGGGGCCGACGGCGTGGCGATCGACGCCTTCGTCGCCGCCTCGGCGCGGGCGATCGTCTCGGCCGGCTTTCCGCCGGGGCGCGCCGCCAACGGCGAGCGCGAGGCGTTGATCCGCGCCGCCCGCGCCGGGGTTCTCGTCGTCCAGGCGAGCCGGGCACGGCGCGGCGTCGTTCCCGATCAAGCCTACAACCGCGCGGTCGGCATTCTCGGCGGCGGCCGGCTGCCGCCGCACAAGGTGCGCATCCTGGTGATGCGGGCGCTCGCCCTCGGCCTCGACGCGGCCGAGATCCAGCGCCTTCTCCTCGCCGCCTGAAGCGAGGAGACTGGCGTCGGAGCCGCGCTGGACTATGGTCGTTCCATCGACCGACGCGAGCGCCGACCGGACCGGCGGCTGGGGAACGCCTTGAACGAACCATCGCCTTCACCGGATCTGCGCAGCCGGATCCACCGCGACCTGCGCCGGCGCTTCGCCGAGGGCCGCTACGGCGACGGCGATCTCCTCACCGAACAGGGGATCGCCGACGAGTTCGGCGTGTCTCGCACCCCGGCGCGCGAGGCGCTCGGCATGCTCGCCAACGACGGGTTCCTGCTCCAAGAGGGACGCGGCTTCGTCGTGCCGAAATGGCGCTCGGAGGACATCGCGCTGACCTTCGAGGTCCGCGCCCGGTTGGAACCGGCGGCGGCGCGATTCGCCGCGGAGCGGGCGAGCGACGCCGAACTTGCGGCGCTCGGCGCGCTCCTCGAGGGTCTCGAGGACCTCGACGACGACGCCTATATCGAGGCGAACCGGACGATCCGCGCCACGGTCTTTCGTCTGGCGCGCAACCGGCCGCTGCTCGCGGCGATCGAGACCTTCGAGCAGCAGACCGCCCATATCCGCCAGAAGACGCTGCACGACCGGCGCAACATCGCGCTGTCGAAGCGGCTGAACCGCCGCCTCGTCGAGGCCCTGATGCGCCGCGACGTGGTCGAGGCCGAACGCACCCTGGAGCAGATGCTCCAGGCGGCGCAGGTCTCTCTGCAGATGACCCTGATCGCCCCCTGACCTCGGCGCCGCGCCGGCTCCGCCTCGGGCCGGGTGCCCCCCCCTTCTTCCCTGCGACATTTTCCCACGGCGGACGCGCGCCCACCCGGTCGGCGTGCGCCGACGCCGGGGCGCGTCCCGTCGCGCGATCGCCCCGGGAGCCGCCCTTTCCGGGCGCGAGGCGTCCGCGCGGCCGTACTGAAATCTCGAGTGGAATATTACCGAAGCACACGTACACAATTACGGTGTTCCGAAAAATATCGAAAATATGATTGACAATCGAACGGCCAGTTCGGATAACCGGCTCAACGATGACGGGGTGGCAGACATGCACACTCCGCATACCGCCTTAGGGAGGCAACCGTGACCGACGAGGTCGAAGCGCGCACCGTCGCGCCCGGCAGCGACGACCCCCGCCAAGCCCGCGTCCGCATTCTCGGCACGCGGCTGGGGCGTTTCGTAGAGTTCGAATATTCGCTCGGCGACGGCACGCTCGCGGTCGAGCTGATCCTGCCGACCAAGGCCTTCGAAGAGTTCTGCCGAACCCGTTCGGCGGAAGTGCTCCCCCCTGATCCGAAGACGGCGGAGACGCTGGAACAGATGGCTTGGCGCGCCGGCCATCCCGGCCTGCTGCGTCGCACGGCGCGAGAGGACACGGATCCGGCGCGCTGACCCCGCGCCGCTTCCCCCGACGACAGACGAGAGGCCGGCCGACGGCCCGAGGAGGAAAACGGTGAGCGTACAGATCAAGACCATCGATCTCGAGCCGAAACGCCAGACGTTCGGGCACATCGCCCGCCGTCTCGGCGGCGACAAGCCGGCGACGCGCTACCAGGAGGCGACGCTCGACGTCCAGGCGACGGCGAACTTCCACTACAAGCCCCTGTGGGAGCCGGAATACTGGCTCTACGACACCCGCAAGACCGCCGTGGTGATGGAGGACTGGTACAAGCCTCTCGATCCGCGCCAGTTCTACTACGGGACCTACAACATCGCCCGCGCCAACATGCAGCAGGCGGTCGATCGCAACTTCGCCTTCGTCGAGGAACGCGATCTCCTCGGCAAGGCCGGCGAGGCGGTGAAGGCGCGGCTGATCTCCGGCCTGCTGCCGATCCGCCACCTGCACTGGGGCTCCAACATGAACATGGCGGAGATCTGCCAGCGCGGTTACGGCACCGCGGTGACCGCCCCTTGCATCTTCTCCGCCGCCGACCAGCTCGGCATGGCCCAGATCGTCAGCCGTATCGGCCTCGTCCTCGACGGGCAGAGCGGGTCCTCGCTCGACGCCGCCAAGGAGGCCTGGCTCACCGCCCCGGCCTGGCAGGGCGCGCGCCGGCTGATCGAGGACAGTTTCGTCGAGCGCGACTGGTTCCGGCTCTTCGTCGCCCAGACCCTCGGCGTGAACGCGGTCCTGCTCGACCTCGTCTATCGCCATGGCGAGGCCGCCTGGGGCACCGCCGGTCTCACCGTCGCGATGCTGACCGAGTTCATGGCCGATTGGCGCGCCGAGGAGGGCAAGTGGTCCGACGTGGTCGTCAAGACCGTCGCGGCCGAGAGCCCGGAGAACCTCGCCCTCGTCTCGCAATGGGCGAAAGAGTGGATCGATCGCGCGGAAGAGGCCGGCCGGCCGCTGTCGGTGGATCTCGTCGGCGACGAGAGCGCGGCGACCGCCGCCGCCGATGCCGCCCGCACCCGCGCCCGCGGGCTCGGCCTGACCCTCTGACCGAAGGACCGACCCGATGGCCCAGATCGCTTCGATCACCCTGCTCCACAACGACGACGCCCGCCCGATCATCGAGGCGATCCTCGCCGACAATCCCGGCGTCCGTGTTCTCAACATGCCCGGCGCGGTCAAGCTCGACTGCGACGACGAACTCGTCGTCAACCGCGCCTCGGTCGAGGCCCGGCTCGGACGTCCGTGGGAGCCGCAGGAGATCCAGCTGGTGCTGATCTCGATGGCCGGCAATCTCGACGAGGACGACGACTGGTTCAAGCTCAGCTGGAAGCACTGAAGATCCCCGGGAGGAAACGACGATGGCACCGAAGAAGCTCGGGCTGAAGCAGCGCTACGCCCACATGACCCGCGGTCTCGACTGGGAGACCACCTATCAGCCGATGGACGCGGTCTTTCCCTACGACACGTTCGAGGGGATCAAGATCAAGGACTGGTCGGCCTGGGAGGATCCCTTCCGGCTCACCATGGACTCCTATTGGAAGTTCCAGGCGGAGAAGGAGCGCAAGCTCTACGCCGTGCTCGACGCCTTCGCCCAGAACAACGGCCAGACCGGCGTCTCCGACGGGCGTTACATCAACGTCGTCAAGCTGTTCCTGACCGGCGTGTCGCCGCTCGAGTATCAGGCCCATCGCGGCTTCGCCTTCACCGGCCGGCACCTGCGCGGCGCCGGTCCGCGCATCGCCTGCCAGATGCAGTCGCTCGACGAGCTGCGCCATCTGCAGACGCAGATCCACACGATCAGCCACTACAACAAGTTCTTCGACGGGATCGGCGAGTTCCCGCACATGCACGATCGCGTGTGGTACCTCTCGGTACCGAAGTCGTTCTTCGACGACGCGCGGGCGGCCGGGCCGTTCGAGTTCATGATCGCGATCGGCTTCGCCTTCGAATACCTGCTGACCAATCTGCTGTTCGTGCCCTTCATGTCGGGCGCGGCCTACAACGGCGACATGTCGACGGTGACCTTCGGCTTCTCGGCGCAGTCCGACGAGAGCCGCCACATGACGCTCGGCATCGAGGTCATCAAGTTCCTGCTCGAGCAGCATCCCGACAATCTGCCGATCGTGCAGAAGTGGGTCGACAAGTGGTTCTGGCGCGGCTTCCGCGTGCTCGGCCTCGTCGCCATGATGATGGACTACATGCTGCCCAAGAAGGTCATGTCCTGGAAGGAGGCCTGGGAGATCTACTTCACCGAGGCCGGCGGCTCGCTGTTCCAGGACCTCGAGCGCTACGGGCTCAAGGTGCCGAAATACGCCGACGTCGCGACCGAGGCGGCGGAGCACATCTCCCACCAGAACTGGGCGGTGTTCTACCAGTACAGCCACGCCGCCGCGTTCCACACCTGGATGCCCGACAAGGAGCATCTCGACTGGTTGTCGGAAAAATATCCGAACACCTTCGACAAGTACTATCGCCCGCGCTGGGAGATGTGGGCCGAGATGGAGAAGGAAGGCAAGCGCTTCTACAATCCGTCGCTGCCGCAGCTCTGTCAGGTCTGCCAGATCCCGATGGCCTATACGGAGCCGGGAGACCCGACCAAGATCGCGTTCCGCTGCACCGAGGTCGCCGGCGAGACCTATCACTTCTGCTCGGACGGCTGCAAAGACATCTTCGATGCCGAACCGGAGAAATACATCCAGTCGTGGCTGCCGGTGCACCAGATCTTCCAGGGCAACTGTGGCGGCGCGACCGTTCCCGACGTTCTGAACTGGTATCGGATGAACGTCGGCGCCGACAACATGGACTATGTCGGCTCGCCGGACGACCGCCTCTGGAGCGAATGGCACGCGGCCAAGACCCGCGAAGCCGTCTGAACCTTCGACGAACCGCGAAACGCCGTGACGGCCGCGCGCCGTCACGCCTTCGCCAGGAGAACGCCCCCATGTCGGTCACCGCCATCGTTCCCGATTACGCGCGCCGGATCGAGCCGCGCGATCCCGTGGAGAATTTCCACGGCAACATGCTCGTCTATGTGCATTGGGAGGATCATCTCTCCTTCTGCTCCGCCGTCGCCTTCCCGCTGCCGCCGGCGATACCCTTCGGCGCCTTCGTGTCGGAGGTCGTCGCTCCCGCCTATGCCGCCCACCCCGAGGCCGCCTCGATCGACTGGTCGGCGGTCGTCTGGATGATCGACGGCGCGACCAAGGTGCCGGACATGGAGGCCTCGCTCGCGGCCAACGGCATGAAGCACAAGACCCTCGTCCGGTTCTGGACGCCCGGCCTTTCCGGCTGGAAGGGCACGGCGAGCTGAGGAGCGAGGACGTCATGGGTCACGATCTGACGATCGAGCCGCTCGGCGAGACGATCCGGGTCGAGGATGGGCAGACCATCCTCGATGCCTGTCTGCGCGCCGGGATCTGGTTGCCGCATGCCTGCGGCCACGGACTGTGCGGCACCTGCAAGGTCGACGTCGTCGACGGGGAGGTCGACCACGCCGATGCGTCCTCCTTCGCGCTGATGGACTTCGAACGCGCCGACGGCAAGACGCTCGCCTGCACGGCGCGGCTCCTCGACGACGTCACCATCGAGGCGGAGATCGACGAGGATCCCGACCAACGCCGCATCGCGATCGCCGACCATACCGCGACCGTCGCGGCGCTCGACGATCTCACCCATGACGTCAAGGGCATCCGTCTCGAGCTCGGCGGCGCTACCATCGACTTCCAGGCCGGGCAATACGTCAATCTGACCATTCCCGGCGTCGAGGGCACCCGCGCCTTCTCGATCGCCAATCCGCCGCAGGAGGCCGGCCACGTCGAGCTGCAGATCCGCAAGGTCGTCGGCGGGCGCGCCACCACGGCGTTGCACGAGACGCTGAAGGTCGGCGACCGGCTGACCTTCTCCGGGCCCTACGGCCGCTTCTTCGTGCGAAAGTCGCGCGGTGGGCCGCTGTTGTTCCTGGCCGGCGGCACCGGCGTGTCGAGCCCGCGCTCGATGATCCTCGATCTCCTGGCGGAGGGATACGACGCGCCGATCACGCTGATACACGGCGTTCGCACGCGCGCCGATCTCTACGGGCAGGCCGAATTCGAGGCGCTCGCCGCGCGGCACGCCAATTTCCGCTACGTGCCGGCGCTGTCGGCGGAACCGGAGGGAAGCCCCTGGAACGGCGAACGCGGCTTCGTCCACGAGGTCGCCGAGCGGCTCCACGCGAACGGCTTCGAGGGGCAGACCGCCTATCTCTGCGGACCGCCGCCGATGATCGAGGCGGCGATCTCGACGCTGATGCGCGGACGGCTCTTCGAGAAGGGCATCTTCACCGAACGGTTCCTCACCGCCTCCGACGGCGCGGAAAAGAAGAGCCCGGTGTTCCGGCGGATCTGACGCCATGACCGACGCCTCGAACGAGACGCGGGCGGTCGAAGCCACGGCGCGGCACCTCGGTGGGGTGTTGCGCGCCATGGCCTCGGCGCGCAAGGAGCGCGGATTGACCAGCGAGGAGGTGCTGATCTTCCTCGCCGTCGGCCATCTCGGTCTCGACGGCGACGGCGGGCTGGCGCGCGTCACGCCCCGCACCCATGGGGAGATCGCCGCCTTCCTCGGCATTCCCCGGGAGACGGTCCGCCGCAAGATCGCCCGCCTGACCGATCGCGGTCTCACCGAGACGACGCCCCACGGCGTGATCGTCGAAGACTACGCCGCCTGGATGGCACTGGCGAAGACGATCACCTGAGGTGATCGCGGCTTCATTTCAATTGATCTCGTACATATCCACGCATATCGGCGATCTTATACGCGTATCCGCGTCGACATTCTTCGTTTTATCTCTCATTTTCGCTCATATTGGGCATGACAACCCATTATAGAGCGATCCATTTCGATCGAAATACAAGAAACTGCGCCGACGAACGTCGCGAGGCGACGCTCGATCGACCTTCGGCGACCGCGTCCGCGCGGGTGCCGTTCGAAGGCGACGAAACGGGGGACGGCGGCGGAGAGGGCGCTCTCGCCGCGCCAATTCGGGGGATCACCATGAGACATCGCATGAGGACGCTTCTCGCCGGGGTCATGCTCGGCGCATCGACCCTCTCCGCCCTGGCGGGATCGGAACTGCTGCCGGGCATCTCCACCGGCCTTCCGCTCGGCGTGCCGTTGCCGGAGGGGCTCTACGTCATCTCCATTCCGAGCTGGGGCACCCGCTCCGGCAATGGCACCGACATCGACATCTTCGCGACGGCGCCGGCCTGGATGATCTGGTCGACGCCGTGGACGATCGCCGGTGGGCGCGTGCTGTTCGACGCCGTCACGCCCTATGCCGACGTGAGCATCCGCAAGGGCCCGCATTTCTCGGGCTTCCTCAACCCGATCGTCGGGGCGCAACTGAAGTGGGATCTCGGAGGCGGCTTCTTCGGCGGCTTCCATGCCGGCGTCTATCTGCCGATGAAGAACGAGCTGACGACGATCGGGCTCGCCCACGACTACGCCTCGTTCCAGGGCATCGGCACGATCAGCTATTTCAAGGACGGCTGGAACCTCACCTCGACGCTCGTCTACGGCACCGGCAAGAGCGGCCTCGACGGCGGGCCGGACTGGTTCAACGTCGACCTGACCGCGACCCGGAAGTTCGACAAGTTCGAGGTCGGCGCCGTCGCCTTCGGCTCGACCGACCTCTCCGCCCCCTTCACCGGCTACGCCGAACAGAGCCAATTCGCGGTCGGCGGGCTCGTCGGCTACGACTTCGGCGCGTTCAACGTCCAGCTCAAGCTGACGACGGACGTCTCGGAGACCAACTACGGCACCAAGGATACCCGCGCCTGGGCGAACGTCACCATCCCCTTGTGGAACCCGGCCCCGCCGATCGCAAAGCCGGTGACGGCCAAATTCTGAGCCGACGAAGGGTCTCGCGCAACGAAGGCGCGAGACCCTTCCGCGGGTCCGGAGGCAGGGGCGGACGACGGCGCGACCGTGGATCCGCCGTCGACGGCCTCAGGTGTTGCGCTTCAGCGCGACGACCTGGGTGCAGGCCCAATCGAACAGGTCCTCGCCGCCGAGAGGATCGGCGCCATAGGCGACCTTCGACCGGATGCCGCTGCGGGCGCCCTGGCGTCGTCCGCAGTTGGAGGGGCCCGTGAAGCGCGCCGCGACGAAGAGGCGGCCGTCCAGGTTCCGCAGCGGCTCGGTGAGGACGACCTCCAGCAGTCGATCGTCCGCTTGCGACACCTGCACCGAGGCGACGGTCGGATCGAGCCGGCGCGTGCCGACGAAGTCGACCCCCTTCCCCGGCCCGAGCGCGGAGGTGTCGACGCGCTCGTCGCCGTCCTCGACCACGATCGGCGCGTTGAAGAAGACCTCGAGCTTGTCGGGGCGCGACTGGCGCACGTCGACGATGTGCAACGGGTCGACGCCGCGTCCGAAGAGATCGTCGAGCAGGTAACGCCCGAACTGGTAGCCGATGCGGCGGTAGCCGATCGCCTTCAGGTGTCCGCTGCGGCCATCGGCGCGGAACTCGGCCTCGTGATGATAGACCGGCCCGATGCAACGGATGTACGGGTCGAGGTTTCGCACCTCGAACTGGGCGAGCACCGGCCCGGCGATCAGGCCGGGTCGTGACGCGCCCCGGTTCGCCTGATAGGTGAGCATCGGAACGGTCTCGATCTGCCCGGTCAGCCGGCGAATGTCGGCGTCGTAGTGCTGCCGCACCAGGACCATCCCACGCAGATAGGCCTCATACGGCATGCGGTGGCCGGAATCGGATTCGCCGTGGGCGAGACAGAGGGCGAGGACGCGAACCTGCTTGCCCTCGGCCCGGGCGAGTTCGACGGCCTTGGCGACGAGACGCATCGTCTCGCGATGTTGGGCCGATCCCCGGAGAAGGCCGTCGTCACCGCTCTGTCCCGCGCCGGTCAGGGTCGTTCCGCCCCGGCCGACGGTGGTGAAGAGGACGACCGGCTTCCGCCCGAAACGCTGCTCGCAGGTGCGCATGACATAGTCGGCGAGACCACCGCAGGGCGTCTCCTTCGTCGACCCGGTCGCGTTCTCCTTCAGATCGACCAGTCGCGTGAGAGCGCGGCCGCGCGGGGCGGCGCCGGAGTCGAACATGAGCGCGTGTCCGGGGTGCTCCGGCGTCGTGGTGACCGTCGTGTCGCCCGCCTCGTCGTTGTTCCCGCCCAAGGCCCAGGACTGGCCGAGGACGACGATCATGTTCAAGACCTGCGGGTCGAAGTCGAAATGGGTGCCCGTCGCGACGTCATAGGCGATGTGATCGACGAAGGTCCCGGTCGCGTTCACGTCAGCACTGCGGATCGTCCGGCTCGGCGACGGCGCCGCTTCGGGCGCCGACACGGGCGCAGGTGCCGGTGCGGGGGCAGGTGCTTCGCGCGCCGCCTGCTTCTTCTTGGGCTTCACCTCGGGCGGACCGTCGTCGGTCTCCAGCTCCGTCAGATCCAACGCCGGCTGGGCGGCGACGCGCTCGTCCTGCGACCGTCCGGCGACCTTGCAGAAGAATCCGTAGAGATGGTTGGCGATCTGCGGGTAGAAATCGACGTTCCAATGGCGGAAATCGTCGGCCAAGACCCGCTTCGCTCCGTGTTCGGCGACGAAGGGCGCGAAGTCGTGCTCGAAGGCGCCGAGACGCTTGGCGACCTCGATCGACTGATCCTTCAACTCCGCCGGCCAGGAGAGGGGGCGCCCGTCCGGCATGAAGCGGAAATTGTGGTGAACCATCGCCAGGGGAACGCGCAGGACATCGCGAATGCGCGCGATGTGCTCGACCATCTCGTCGACCGTCAGCCGGCGCGAGCTCGTTCTTCCCACGAGATCGGCGATCCATTCGTATTGCGGCTGGCGCGGGAGAACCTCCAAGATCTCGGCGGCGTATTTCGCGCGTTCCGCCTCGTTCTCATTGATCAGGCTGGAGCGCCACTTCGCGACCATACGGTGGTGGATGCCGAGCGTATCCAGCTCCGGCAGGATATATTGCTGGAACCTGTTCGTATTGACGATGAAACCGTCATAAGTGATGTCGACGGACGTGCTCATTTCGACCGTCGCGAAGTCGGCGGTCGCCGCGATCTTGGTCTGAGCGCCCGTCGGGACGTGCGACGCGTCGAGGTAGCAGAACTTCCGCACGTGCTCGGGGATCACGATGCTCCCCGTCAGGAAATCACAGAGCTGCGCGGCGCTGGCCGCCGAGATCGTGAACGGGGTCCGTTTGAAGCCGATTTCTCGAAACAGGCCGTCGACCCGCCCCTCCTGATGCAGGATCGAGACGAGATTGTTCAGCAGGCAACCACCGAAGGTGATGGGACGAATGCGGCTCAACTGCCAGCCTCCTCAGTTACGACGAGATGTCGTCGTCGCAACGCCACTCTGCCCGAGAGACGCCGTGATTTCCCGGTCCGGCATGCCGACGGGATCGAACCTCGTCGCGCGGGTCGACGAAGTTCGACATGGACCGCGCGTCGGGGCCGATCGTCGCCGAGGCGTGGTTCCGGCCGGGACCATGTTCGATGCCGTTCACACAGGGGGACGAACCAGCACGACGATCGGGAGATCCACGTCCGATTGCCGCACGAATCCGAGAGACGTGTGCAGTCGAATGACGATGTCGTTGGTCCGCGCCACATGAAGCGCGAAGAGCTGATCGGGATAGAGGCCGAGCACGTGGTTCATCAGCTTGCGCGCCACGCCTCGTCCTCGCGCGGCGGCGGAAACCGCCATCCGAGGCAGGTACTTCCCTTCCGGCCGCGCGAGATCCTCGACGCGAGCACCGTGACCCGTCAGCACGTCCCTGAAGGTCTTGCGGCCCTCGGGCGAGAGCCGACGCACGATGTCGAGAGTGCCGTTGCGCTGGCACGGCGTGAGGTCCTTCGAATCGACCACCGAGAGAAGTCCGAGCAAGCGCCCCTCCTCCCAATAGCTCCAGGTCTCCGAAAGCTCGGTCATCTCGACATCGACCTGATCGGCGAGAATCTTCTTGAGAGCGTCCCGATCCATCGGGACGTGCTCGTAGAGCTCCGGCAGAGCACTGAAGATGAGGTCGCCGAGATCGACCTTCGCGTCCTCGCTCAGGCCACTTTCGACGTCGCTCCTCGTCAGTCGGCGTATCTCTTGGGTCACGGCTCACCCTCGCGTTCAAGAAGCGGCGGCAGCGCCACCGGCTGCGGCCAATTTCTCCGCGACGGAGCGCACGACCCCGCCGACCTCTTCGAAGCTCACGATCTCGACCGGCGAGAAGCGAATGCCGAAGGCCTCCTCGATCGCCGCCATCAGTCCGACGTGAGCGATGCTGTCCCAGCCGGCGACGTCCTCGGCGGTGGTGTCCCGCGTGATCGGCTCGTCGTTGTCGGGGAATTCGGCCGAGATGATGTCGACGATGCGGTTGAAGATCGCCTGTTCATCCATTTTTTCTACGCTCCTTCATCGCGTGAAGTGTCTCCTCGAACCAGGCGGCCGCGGCCTTTCGGTCGAGTTTGTCATTCTCGTTGCGCGGGGCCTTCGGAATCTCGAGAATGCGGCTCGGAACCGCATGCGCCTCGATCACCGTCGTCAGCGCGGCCTTGAGAGCGGCTTCGTCGAGCGGCGCACCGCCGTTGCTCTCGACCACCGCCGCGAGGGAATCGTCCCGCTTGAAGACGATCGCCACCGGCCAGCCACACTTTCTGATCGCGGACACGACCTCGTCCATCTCGATCCGATAGCCCTTCACCTTGACCTGGAAGTCGATACGCTCCTTGAAGAAGAGATTGCCGTCGCGCATCTCCGCCCAGTCGCCGGTGAAGTACCCGCGCTCGCCACCGAGTTCCGGGATCGCCTGGAAGGCCTGATCGGTGCGAACCGGGTCGCGCCAATAGCCTTCGGCGAGCTGCGGCCCCGAGATCACCACCTGCCCCTCATTGGGCGAGGGGCCGCCGACGAGCGTGACCTTCATGTTCGGAATGCAGGGGCCGAGGGCGACCGACGCGCCACAGAAGCGCTCGTAGTCGGAGGCGGTCAGCGGCTGTTCGGTGATCGCGATGGTGGCCTCGGTCGGACCATAGGTGTTCTGCGCCAGCGCCTCCGGCACGACCGCGAAGATCGCGTCGAGCTGCTGGCGAACCAGAGGCTCGCCACAGAAGTTGAAGAGGCGGACCGTCGACAGATTCTCGCGCGTCACCTGCCGCGCGCGCATCATCAGGCTGACGGCGCTCGGTGTGGAGTTCCAGATCGTGATGCCCTTCCGCGCGATGAACTGCGCCGGGAACATCCGATCCGTCTCCTCGTTCAGCGGGTGGAGCGACGCCCCGAAGCACAGGGCTCCGAAGATGTCGGTCATGCTGATGTCGAAGGCGAGATTGGGCTGTTGCGAGAGGCGATCGTCCGGCGTGATGCCGAGCGTCCCCAGCCAGTCCACGTAATTGGCGAGGCTGGCCCGCGAAATCATCACGCCCTTCGGCTCGCCGGTAGAGCCGGAGGTGAACATGACATAGGCGAGACGATTGCGTCGGCCGGCGCCGGAGAGCCCGTCGCTCGACGAGACCGTGGTCGGGTCGATGTGTACCGCGTTCGGCGCCGCGTCGAGCAACTCGCCGGCCGTCGCGGCACTGGCGACGACGAAATCCGGCTCGAAGCTGCGCAGGATGCGCTTGAGCTTGTCGGCCGGGGCGGTCGTGTTCATCGGCGTGTGAAAGCCGCCGGCGAGCCCACTGGCCAAGATACACGCATAGGCGTCGGCCACCTGCGGCAGGGCTATCGCGATCTTCGGTTCCGGAAGCGCGGAGAAGATCTTCGCATAGGCGCGGACACGCTCCTCCAGCCAAGCGTAGCTGTATCGTCCGTCGGAAGTTTCTATTGCCGAGCGGTGTGGATGCCGTTCCGCCATCGCCAAGAAACGGTCGACTACATCGACAAACATTTCGGAAACTCCCATGAAGCTCGTCGGCAATCCGTGAAGGTCAGATTTTCCGATTTTCAAAGTCGCCGAGCCGTCGGGAGCTCCTTTGGCCGCCACCTCACCGACGGTCTCTCCGCAGGCTCTTGATCGCAGACTCGCGCACCGTCTGTCAATCAGACAGCCGGTGCCGGTCTCGAGCCGGTGCCCGCGACGGTCTCGCGGGGGCGGCGAGCGAGACCCCTCGGAGGCGGCTCACGCCCCCCCATCAAGAAAAGGCCACCGAATTCGCCTTGTCATATACAATTCACTTCGCGAAAGAGCATTACACGGGGATCGGCCGTCGATGTGGACCCAGCCCTCTCGGGCTCCTCTCGCCGCACCGATCGCCGCCACGCGGTTTCGATCCGACCGGAGTTCCGACCCATGTCCGCGCAGCAAGCCGAGACGGCGTCCACGAAGCGCTCCTATCTCACGGTCTTGCTTCGCGCGCTCGCCGGCGCCCCGCACGAGACGATGGGCGATCGGCGAAGAATATACGACAGCGCTCAGAAGTACCTCTTGCGCTTCTTCGATTCGCAGGACCCTCCGATGGACGAGGATACCCGCGAAATCGAAATCCGCATCTTGAGGCAGACCATCCGTCTCCTGGAGCTCGACATTCGCGCCGGCATCGACGTCTGGGCCCCGAACTATCGCCCGGCGGAACTGGACGCCATTCTCGAGAACCTCGAACGCAGCCGGCGTGTCCGTCTCGATCGGAAACGGGGAATCGTCGAACGCGAACGGGCTTCCGCCGGCGCGCCGGACCCGGCCTCTCCGGCGGACACCGCGACGGTCGACAGGCTGCGGCAGGCCCTCGCCTTCCTCGATCCCCGGACGGGGACCGGCTCCACCACGTCGTCGTCGCCTTCGAACACGATCAACATCGTCCGGGCCCTGGTCCTGCACCAGTTCCATCTGATCGCGTCCGAAAGCCGCATCGCGGTCGTCTGGCTGCTGATACAGCCGGCGGTCCTCCTGGCGATCATCCACGTCGGCTATCTCCTGGTCGACACGCGCACGATCCTGAACATGGACGTTCCGACCTTCGCCCTCCTCGGCGGCGGGAGTTGGGTCATGTTTCGGCAGGTGATCTTCCGCGTCACCGGCCAGATTTCGCACAACCGGGTCCTGGTGAACTTCCCGATGATCACCCCCATGCATCAGGCCGTCGCCGTGGCGCTGATCTATCTGGTGATCTTCACCGTGTCGCTGACGACGATCTCCCTGATCGGCGGCGCGCTCGGCCTGATGGGGCCGCCGGACCACATGGCCCTGGTCGCGGTTCATTTCGTCGGGATCTGGGCGCTGGGCTTGAGCCTCGGCGTCCTCTTCGGGACGATCGACATCTTCTGGCCCTACTTCAATCGCCTGACCCCCGTCATCGAGAGAATCCTGCAGTTGTTCTCCTCGATCTTTTTCGTGACGGAGCAACTCCCCGAGGCCTATCGCGGATACATCCTCTGGAATCCGCTGGCGCACGGGACGCAGCTGTTGCGCTCCTTCTATTTCGACGCATATGTTTGTTCGGACGCCAGCCTGAGCTATTTCTGGTTGTCGGTGATCGCGGGCCTGTCGATCGCCCTCATCGCGGAAAGGCTGATACGACGTTACATCCAGCCCATGTGACACAATGATCCTTCTCAGTCGGGTCTCGGATTCGCCTCGCGTCGCCGGTTCGAAGCGGCTCTTGGCCGATCGCGTCGACCTGGACCTCCCCGTCGACCGCTATGCCCTGCTGACGGGCGACCCCCACCTGCGTCGTCCGGCGATCGACCTGCTCGCGCGGCTGAGGCCCCCTCACGCCGGTCATGTCACCGCAGTCGGATCGTCGTCCTGGCCGATCGGGCGTCCCGGCTTCATTCGCGGCAAGGTCACGGGCCGCCACATCGTCGCGCTGGTCGCTCGGCTCTACGGTCTCGACATGGCCCTGTCGAACGGGATTCTCGAGACGCTTCTGACCTCGCCCGCGCAACTCGACGAGCTGTCGACGCACTGGCCCATCGAGTTCCGGCGGGAATTCGTCTTCGCCATCGCCCTTCTGCCACCGTTCGACATCTATATCGTCGACGCGCCCTTTCCGTCTCCCCGAGACCGTTTCGGGCAGATGTGGCGGGTGCTGTTCGACGAACGGACGGAGGGCAAGACGCTGATCACCTCGAGCACGCGCGGGAGGGATCTGGTCGAGTTCTGCTCCAAGGCGATCATCTTCGATCGGGGGTGGGCGACCGTCACCGATCGGCTCGAGGAGGCCTTGGATCAATATCCCCCGGTCGCCACCCCGCCCGAGCGGACCGATCGGCAGGAAGAGGCCGACGAAGAGATCTGACCTCCGCCCCTCCCACGAGGCGGGAGATCCCGCGCGGGAGGCGAGGGGATCAGAGCTTCGTCAGGATCGGCCGTCCGTCGAGTGTGAGGCGCATTCGGCCACGGTCGATGCGCAGGAGGCGGAGCGGGAGCGACTTCTCCTCCAGTCGACGGCGGAGCAGAAGGAGCCGCGTCTCCAGATTGTCCTTCACATCGGGCAACTTCAGACCGTCGGCCAGGCGCAGTTCCCGATTGGTGAATTCGTCGCGTCCCTCCCGCTCCACGACGCCGAGCATGTGGACGAGCAGGCGACCCGAGACCCCCTTGATGACGTATTCGTCGTCGACGAAGACGCTGTCGTCGAAATGGTGATGAACCACACGGAAGGACCGGCCCGTCGACGGCGGCGCGACCACCGCGGAGGGGGGCGCGAGGGCCTCGGAGGTCGCCTCGGCGGCGGCGATGCCGGCGGCGATCTGGCGGGCGAGAACCGTCAGGATCGCCTCGTCGTCGGCGTCGAAGGCGAGGCGGCGGCGGCTCTCGGCGAAGAGGACGCCTCTCGTCTCCCCGCCCCAGACGAGCGGCACGACGATCTGGCTGAGGGCGTCCGCGAGCCCTGGAACGGCGATGCTCCGGGTGCGGTTCTCGTCGTGCGAGGAGGCGCGGACGGCGGCGCCGAAGCGGCGCTCGCGGCTGAGGTCGGCGATCCGGACGACGAGACCGGACTGCGCGGCGACGCCGATCGGGCGCTCGCCGATCGCCACTTCCGAGCCGATGCCGGAGCGTTCGTAGCCGAGGCTGCCGATCGTCGTGAGAACGCCGCGACCGGGGTCGAGCAGCAGGACGAGGACGTGTTCGAGACCGAGATCGCGCGAGAGAACGGCGAGGGCCGTCTCGATGATCGCTTCGAGGTCGGCCTGATCCGCGATCCTCGACGCCTGCTCGGCGAGAGCGGCGAAGGACCGCGGCCGAACGACCGGAGCCGGCGTGGTCTCGGCCGGCGAGGGAACACGACGGATCGCCTCGACCCGGTAGACGTCGACACCGCGCAGACGCATCACGGAATTCGGGCCGCTCTCCTCGCGCACGGCCTCGAGCCGGGCGGCGATCCGGTCGAAGATCGATCCGCCGATCAGCGTTTCGCGAAAGTGGACGTCGAGCCGGTATTGCTCGCCGCTGCGTCCGTCGACCAGCAGCAACGTGGCGTTCGGATTCTCGCGGATGTTGGCGGCGGTCTTGCCGAAGAACTGGTTCGACAGGGCCACATGGGTCGCATCGACGGCGACGACCTGGGAGAGATAGGAGACGTTCGGCCGGCCGCTGGCGTCGGTGGTGGCCACCAACGACGGGATCACCCCATCGAAACAGGCCGAGAGATCGGAGAGCGTGAGCGTCATCGCGCGGGCTCCAAGCGCGACCCGGCCGCGGCACCGGGGGTCTGGACATAGATCGCGTCGACCGAGACGGTGATCACGACGAGATCCCGGGGCACCAGCCAGGGGGCCATGACGGGCGCGGGAACGCCGAGCGCGGAGAGCGTCGCGGAGACGGTCGCGACGTAGCGCTCCACCAGAGCGAGGTCGTCGGGGCCCGCCGCGCGCACCCGTCCTCGTCCCTTCACTTGATAGGTGACGTAATCGTTCGGCCGCACGAAGGTGACGGCGACGCCGCCCCGCTCGGCGACATCGTCGACCAGGGTCGGCCATTGCCAGCGCGACACCACCAACTCGACCTCGTCGCCCGCGCCGAGACGCGCCCCGAGGGCGCGCGCGATCGAGGGCCGCAGATCCGCACCGCAGCCCGCGACGACGATCATGACGGGGCTCACGAGAAAGGCTCGCCGCTCGTCGTCCAGAATCATGTCGCCTCCGTCGTCCCCGCCGCTCAGGCCCGCCGCTTAGGAAGGTCTTAGCATCGCCGGCCCGCGCTTAGGCTTCATTTAGGAAGGCCCGCGCCGGCACCCGGCCTATCAGAAGGCTCCATCGTCTCACGGGGAGCCCGTCATGTCCTCCATCGAAATCGTCACCCATCCGAAGACGGCCGTCGCCGTCGTCGGCGCCGGCCCGGCCGGTCTCGCCTCGGCCGCCCATCTCCTGCGCCGGGGCCTGGAGCCCGTCGTCTTCGAGGCCGCCGCCGCCGTCGGCGGGCAGTGGAACGGCGCCGCTCCGGGCAGCGCCACCTGGCCCGGCATGCGCACCAACACCAGCCGCGTCATGACCGCCTTCGCCGACCTCGATCATCCCCAGGGAACCGCCACCTATCCGACGCGCGAGCAGATGTTCGCCTATCTCGGCCGTTATGCCGATGCCATGGGGATCACCCCGCGCATCCGGTTCCGCGCGCGCGTCGAAGGCCTCGAACGCCACCCGGACGGCTGGCTCGTCACCTCGGCCGGGGACGGCGGATCGCGGCGCGAGGTCTT
Organism: Pinisolibacter aquiterrae; assembly: GCF_019160155.1. Taxonomy (GTDB): domain Bacteria; phylum Pseudomonadota; class Alphaproteobacteria; order Rhizobiales; family Ancalomicrobiaceae; genus Pinisolibacter; species Pinisolibacter aquiterrae. The sequence continues at coordinate 237,115 of NZ_JAFNIH010000041.1, read as the reverse complement.
CGCGCGGGTGATCGTCGCCAACGGCCGCCATCGCGTGCCCTCGGTGCCGCAGATCCCGGGCCTCGAGACCTTCGCCGGGCGGCTCGGCGTCGCCCATGCCGCCGCCTACGACGGTGAGCAGGCGTATCGCGGCGCGACCGTCGTGGTCGCCGGATGCTCGATCAGCGCCCTCGAGATCGCCTCCGCCCTCGCCCTCGGCGGTGCCGGCCGGGTGATCGTGAGCCGGCGCCGGCAACGTTGGGTGTTGCCGAAGCTGAACGCCGGGTTGCCGACCGAGCACCTGATGTTCAACCGCGCCGCGATGCTGGCGGGCGAACGCCTGCCCCCGGCCGCGCGGGCGGCGGGACTGAAGGCGGCGGTCGTGCGGGCCGGCGGCGACCCGGCCCCCTACGGGGCGGGCTCGGCGGACCCCGACGTCTTCGCCGCCGGCATCGCGCAGTCGCAGCACTTCCTGGCCGCCGTCGCCGAAGGCCGCATCGAAACCCGGCCTTGGATCGCGTCGGTGGACGGGCGCGCCGTTCGCTTCACCGACGGTGGCACGGTCGAGACCGACGCCCTCCTGTTCGGCACGGGCTATCGCCTGTCGGTGCCGTTCCTCGCCGAGGACGTCGCCCGCACGCTCGGCCTCGACCAGGGCGAAATCGATCTCGCCGACCATACGTTCCATCCGGATCTCCCGGGGCTCGCCTTCGTCGGCCTCTACGATCTCGTCGGCCCCTATCTGCCGGTGCTGGAGCTCCAGGCCCGCTGGGTCGCCTACACGTTCGCGGGACTTCGACCGGCGCCGGGCGACGCCGAGATGCGCGAGGGGCTCGCCCGGGGGCGGGCCGCGCGGGCGATGGGGTCGCCGCCGATGCATGGTCCGGCGGTTCTCTTCGCCCGCCGGGCCGGGGTCGAACCGGATCCGCGCGATTGGCCGGATCTGGAGCGGACCCTGCTATTCGGCCCGCTCGCGCCGGCGAGTTTCCGCCTCGTCGGCCCCGATGCCCGCGCCGACGCCGCCGTCCGCACCGCCGAGGCGGGACACGCCTTCGGCCGGGACGGCGGCAACACCTACACGAGCGAGGAGGCGGCGCTGCGCGATCTCCTCCTCGGCGATCGCACGGCCACCGCCGCCTGAGATCGCGCCGGCCGGACGGCGCGGCCGAGGGGCGATCCGCCTGCGGCCACCGCCCTGCCGATCCCTTCCGCCGCCGCTTCGGCCGGCGGTCTTCGACATCGCAAACTCTCGAGGAAATTCGACATGTCCAAACTGTTCTTCGTCCCCGTCCTGGTCGCGGCGTCCTTCTGGGGCGCGCTGCGGGTCCACGGCGCCGAATCGCCGGTCGATCGCGGGCGCTATCTCGTGACCATCTCCGGCTGCTCCGACTGCCATACGCCCGGCGCGCTCCAGGGCAAGCCGGACGGAGCCCGGTTCCTCGCCGGCTCCGACGTCGGTTTCGACGTCCCGGGTCTCGGGGTCTTCGTCGGCCGCAACCTCACGCCCGATCGCGAGACCGGGCTCGGGACCTGGACCGACGACGAGATCGTCGCGGCGATCACGAAGGGCACGCGTCCGGACGGGCGCCATCTCGCCCCCGCGATGCCGTGGCCGGCCCTCTCGAAACTGACGAAGACGGATGCCCGGGCGATCGTGGCCTATCTGAGGAGCCTGCCGCCGGTCCACAACGCCGTGCCGGGCCCCTTCGGACCGAGCGAGACCCCGACCTCGCTCGTCCTCACGCAGGTGCCCGGCGAGGTTCTCGCGACGCTCAGGAAGACCGCGCGGTGAGCGAGCCGCCCCCTGGCCCCTCCCCCTCGTGAGCGTCCGACGCTCCAAAAAGGAGCGGGAACCCCTCCCGGCGCCCCCTCGGGAGGGGTTCCAGGGATGCCGTGGACCGGCCTCAGCGGCGGTGATCACCGCCGTCGACGCGTCGTCGACATGGGCACGGCCTTCGGCGCGCGCGTCGACACGCGAAGAATGGCCACGAGGTCAATGGGATGGATTGGAGCGGGCGATGGGAATCGAACCCACGACATTCAGCTTGGGAAGCTGACGTTCTACCTCTGAACTACACCCGCTCGAGCGTGCTTCCTCATACCCTCGCCGGGGGGCGTGGTGCAAGGGGGTCTCGCATCGCCTTCGCGGACGGCGCGGCCGTGGCGGGTCTTGTTCCACCGGCTCGGCGCGTGGATCAGTTCGATCGCGGCCGTATAGGTCGCCAGCGAGACGGCGCACCAATAGAGTGGCATCGACAATACGTCGGCGAGGCGGAAACGCCGGGGCGAGCGCTCCGACACCTTCATCGCCAGGATGAAGGCGCCGAGGAGGCCCGAGGAGAAGGCGACCAGGGCGGAGAGCGCCACCACGTCGCCGTCGATGGTCTCGCCGACGAAGAGCGGCACGAAGCCGCCGATCTGCAGCGAGAGCAGCAACAGGCTCGGCGCGAAGGTGATCGCCGAGAGGAGCTGGCCGGCGAAGACGAGGTGGAAGGCGAGCGCCCCGGCGAGGCCCAGTTCGCGGTGCAGGCGCAAGGGCGAGCGCATGTGGGCGAGCCAGGTCTGCATCCACCCCTTCATCCAGCGGGTCCGCTGCGCAAGCCAGGCGCGCAGGTCGATCGGCGCCTCCTCCCGCGTCGCCGAGGCGACGACGCCGGCGTGCCATCCGGCGCGCACGATGCGCACGGCGATGTCGGCGTCCTCGGTGACGTTGTGGGGATCCCAGCCGCCGATCACGTCGAGGACCGAGCGGCGGAAGTGATTCGAGGTGCCGCCGAGCGGCAGGAACAGGCGGCGCTCGGCGAGCCAGGGCAGGAGCCCGCGGAACAGCATCGCGTATTCGATCTCGAACTGGCGCACCAACCAGGGCCGCGCCCGGGCGTCGTGATCGATCACCAGCGCCGCCTGGACCACGGCCAATTCCGGCGGTCCGGCGCGGAAGGCGGCGACGGCGAGCCGCAACTGGTCGGGATCCGGGCGATCCTCGGCGTCATAGACGGTGACGAATTCGGCATCGACGGTGGCGAGGGCGAAGTTGAGCGCCTTGGGCTTGGTGCGCGGCAGCGACGGCGGCACGACGACGATGTCGAGCGGCGTGTCGAGGGTGGCCGCCTCGGCGGCGGCGCGGGTCGGGCCGTCGTCGGCCTCCACCACCAGCCGGATCTCGAGCCGGTCCGGCGGATAGTCGAGCGCGCTCAGGGCGGCGACGAGGGGCGCGATCACCTCCACCTCGCGAAAGACGGGAACCAGCACCGCGTAACGCGGCAGGTCGGCGTCGTCGACCGGGCTCGGCGCGACCGGCGGGCGGGCGTCGGCGACCAACATGCGAAACAGGCCGATCATCAGAAAGGCGCAGGTCCAGGCCATGACGATCGGCGACACCGCCCCCCACAGGGCGAGCCCCCAGACGGCGACGGCGACCCCGAGCGCGAGCAATTGGCCCGGCGCCGGGGCGCTGGCTGCCGACTGCCCGGGATCGCGGTCGAGAACGGCACGCACCGCGCGCCGCGTCAGGGCCGGCGCCCATCGCTCGATCAGGGCGCGGCGGATCTCGCGCGGCGTCGCCACCGCGAGGCGAGGGCGTTCGCCCGGATTGAGACGCAGGAAGTCCGCGACCGCGCCCCGGCGGTCGGGCGGCGGCGCCATCACCAGGGTCGTCTCGCCCGGCGCCCCGAGCATCAGGGCCTCGGCGCGCGAGAAGGCGGCCGGCGGTGGCGGCGGCTCGGTCTCGGCGGCCGGCTCGACCGCGATCCGCGCGAGACGTCCGACGCCGAGATCCTCGGCGACGGCCTGCCAATGGACGCTCTCGCGAGAGGACGGGCGCGACGCCGGCGCCGGCGCCGGCTCGGCGCCGTCGGCCTCGATCTCGTCCGATCCTCGATGGGCCCCCGATCGAATGGTGCTTTCTCCCCGCGCCCCCGTCGCCTAGAGTTCAGACCGCGCGTTCGAACCCGTCTTCGTCGCCACGATGTCACAACCCGAGACGCGTCATGATTGCATCTTCGCGCCCGCCTGTCGCTTCCGGAATTCCACGCGCGACGGGTCTCGCCCTCTCCCTCGCCCTCGCGGTCTTCGCCGGATCGATCGGCGCGCGGGCGGAAGACCCGGCGCCCGCGCCGCCCCCGGCGGCGGCCGAGCCGTTCCGTCCCTCGTTCTGGGATCCCGCCAATCGACCGCAGAAGCCGGCCGGCGAGATCTCGACGATCCGGTTCCTCACCACCGGCGACTTCCCGCCCTTCTCCTTCCTCGACGCGAGCGGGCGGCTGGTCGGCTATCACGTCGATCTCGCCCGGGTGCTGTGCGAGGAGATCGGCGCCACCTGCACGCTCCAGATGCGACCCTTCGACGATCTCGTCGCCGCCGTCGCCGACAAGCGCGGCGACGCGATCCTGGCCGGTCTCGCGGTCGGCCCCGCCCTGCGCGACCGTCTCGACACCACCGACGCCTATCTGACGACGCCCGGCCGCTTCGTCGGCCTCGCCGGCGAGACGGCCCACGTCACGCCGGAGGGGCTCGCCGGGCGCTGGATCTCGGTCGTCTCCGGTTCGGCGCACGAGGCCTATGCGCTCGAGCATTTCCGCAAGGCCCGCATCGCCGCCTATCCCGACGAGACCTCGGCCCGCGACGCACTGCGCGACCACAAGGTCAGCGTCCATTTCGGCGACGCGATCGGCCTCTCGTTCTGGCTCGACGGCGAGGCGGCGCGCAGTTGCTGCGCCTTCGCCGGGGGGCCGTGGCTGGAACCGGCGGTGTTCGGCGAGGGCCTGCGCGTCGCCGTGCCGAAGTCCAACCCGCGCCTGAAACGCCACCTCGACTACGCCCTGCGCAAGGCGGCGATCGACGGGCGGCTCGGCGAGCTCTATCTGCGCTGGTTCCCGCGCGGCTATTACTGATCCCCACCACGAAAGACCCCGATGACCGATCTCCTGTGGACCCGCGCGGACGACGCCCGCGCCACCCTCCTCCTCGCCCACGGCGCCGGCGCGCCGATGGACGCCCCCTTCATGACCCGCATCGCGGAGGGACTGGCGGCGCGCGGCGTCGCGGTGGCGCGATTCGAATTCGCCTACATGGCCAAGCGCCGGACCACGGGAAAGAAGTTCCCGCCGATCAAGGCGGAACGCGCGGTGCCGGAGTTCCGCGCGGCGATCGAGACCGTGCTGGCCGCCCCCGAACGGATCGGGCCGCTGGTGATCGGCGGCAAGTCGATGGGCGGCCGGGTCGCGGCGATCGCCGCCTGCGAGGCGCTCGATCCGGCGGTCGCCGGGGTGGTGTGCCTCGGCTATCCGTTCCACGGGCCGGGCCGGCCGGAGGAGATCCGTCTCACGCCGCTCCAGGGCGGGTTGTTGCCGGCGCTGATCGTCCAGGGCGAGCGCGACGACTTCGGGTCGCGCGCCGAGGTGGAGACGCTCGACGTCGGCGCCCGCGCCCGTTTCGCCTGGATCGAGGACGGCAGCCACGATTTCGGCCCGCGCGGCGCCTCGCCGGCGACGCTGAAGGGCAACATCGCCGTCGCCTGCGACGCGGTCGCCGCCTTCGTGCTCGGCTTCGCGGACGGCCCCGCGGACGCGTGAGGCGCGCCGCGCGGCGGGCGGCGACGATCGGTCCCGCCGGGGCGCATCCGCCCGGCCGCGTTCCACGCTCGCCGGCGGATCGAGCAAAACCTACCCGTGCGGGCCGGGGTCGGAGGCAGGCCGATGCTTGCCGGATCGTTCGGGGTTGCCGATAGTCCGGGTGTTCGCCGTCGCCCCGATCGTCGGGGCGGGGCGAGGGAGAACCGCGAGGTCGCGAGGGGCGGCGCTCGTCACCATGGGGGTCGCACGCGAGCCCCGAACGACGACGACGGCCCCTCGCCGTCGCGCCTTCGGACAGGGGACTCGGTGACCATCTTCACGCTCTTGGATCCGGCCACCATCGTTTCGGGGCTCGTCGTCGGACTGCTGGTCGGCATGACCGGGGTCGGCGGCGGCTCGTTGATGACGCCGATCCTGGTCTTGCTGTTCGGCGTCCATCCCGTGACGGCGGTCGGCACCGACCTCCTGTTCGCGGCGGCGACCAAGAGCGTCGGCGTGGTGGTGCACGGGTTCAACCGCACCGTCGATTGGGGGGTGACCGGGCTCCTGGCGCTCGGCAGCGTGCCGGCGACGGCGGCGACGCTGATCGTCCTGTCGCAGATCGAAACCAAGACCGGCGGCGCCGGCGGACTGGTCTCGCACGTGCTCGGGATCGCCCTGATCGCCACGTCGCTCGCCTTGTTCTTCCGCCACCGCCTGAAGGCGCTGGTGGAGAAGCGGCGGCGGGCGGAGGCGACGGTGCGCGGCCGGCGCATCGCGACCGTCGCTCTGGGGGCGGCGCTCGGCGTGGCGGTGTCGATCTCGTCGGTCGGGGCGGGCGCGGTCGGCGTCACCGCGCTGCTGATGCTCTATCCGCGCCTGCCGATCGCCCGGCTGGTCGGCTCAGACATCGCGCACGCGGTGCCGCTGACGCTGATCGCCGGGTTCGGCCACTGGATGATCGGGTCGGTGAACCCGTCCCTGTTGCTGCCGCTGCTGGTCGGCTCGGTCCCCGGCGTGGTGATCGGCTCCGCCGTCGGCCCGAAGCTGCCGGAGGCGGCGCTGCGCTTCGTGCTGGCGGCGGTGCTGACCGTGGTCGGGTTCAAGCTGGTGCTGGGCTGAAGGCAAGCCTTCCAGTTCTTTGCTCAGGCCGAAGGCGAGTGCCTTCAGCCGGCGTCGCGCAGCGCCCGGACGGCGACCGGGTCGAAGCGATAATGGGTCGAGCAGAACTCGCAGGTGACGACGATCTCGCCGTCGACGGTCATGTCGTCGACCTGTTCGGCGGTGAACTGGCCGAGCATCGCCTCGACGCGCTCGCGCGAGCAGCGGCAGCGCTCGACCATGGCCAGAGGCTCGAAGACGCGGACGCCGCGCTCGTGGAACAGGCGATAGAGCAGGCGCTCGGCGGAGACCTCCGGGTCGGTCAGTTCGACGTCCTCGACGGTGCCGACCAGCGCTTCGGCCTCGGCCCAGGCGTCGTCGACCTCGGGGGCGTGCGGCTCCGTGCCTTCCGGCGCATCGCCGGGATGGAGGTCGCGGGCGCGGACCCGATCCTCGCTCTCCGGCAGGAACTGCACCATCAGGCCGCCGGCGCGCCAGGCGTGGCTCGCCCCGCCCTCGCCCTTGGTCAGCATCTCGGCGACGGCGAGACGGACCCGGGTCGGGATCTGCTCGGACTGCTGGAACCAGACGTGGGCGACCTCCTCCAGGCTCTCGCCCTCGAGCACGACCACGCCCTGATAGCGCTGCATGTCCGGTCCCTGGTCGACGGTCATGGCGAGATGGCCGCGGCCGAGCAGCTCGGCCGGCGAGGTGCGCCCCTCGGTGATCGCCGTCTCGACGCCGGCGGCGTCGAAGCTCGCATAGGCGCGGATACCGTCAGGGGTCTGGAAATCGACCACCAGCATCGACACCGGCCCGTCGGTGCGGGTCTGGAGGATGAAGCGGCCCTCGAACTTGATCGACGAGCCGAGCAGGGTCGCGAGCGCGATCGCCTCCGCCAGGAGGCGGGCGACCGGCGCCGGATAGGCGTGGCGGCCGAGGATCGCGTCGAGCGCCGGGCCGAGATGGACCATGCGGCCGCGCACGTCGAGGGCGGGCACGGTGAAGGGCAGGACACTGTCGGGCAGCGCGACGGGGAGCGGGGCGTCGGTCATCGAAGAACTCGTCGGCGAAAGAGGAGAGCCGACGGCGCTGGCCAGCGCCCGTCGGCTCGGGGGTTCGTCGTCATATGGGGCGCGCGGGCCGGTTTCGCCAGAGGGTCCGCGCGCGGCCCGTCCTCGGCATCAGGCACCGACCTGGGTCAGGCGCCGACCCGGCCCAGGCACCAGGCGAGAACGCCCTTCTGCGCGTGGAGACGGTTCTCGGCCTCGTCGAAGACCACCGACTGCGGCCCGTCGATCACCTCCGCCGTCACCTCCTCCTCGCGATGGGCGGGGAGGCAGTGCATGAAGATGGCGTCGGAATTGGCGGCGGCCATCAGCTTCGCGTTGACCTGATAGGGCTTCAGCAGGTTGTGACGGCGCTCGCTCTCATCGTCGCCCATCGACACCCAGGTGTCGGTGATGACGCAGTCGGCCCCCTTCACCGCCTCGAAGGCGTCGTCGGTCCACACCACCGAGGCGCCGTGCTTGCGGGCCCAGGCCATGATCTCGGTCTTGGGCGCCAGTTCCGGCGGGGTGGCGATGCGCAACTTGCAGCGGAAGCGCTCGGCGGCATGGATCCAAGAGGTCAGCACGTTGTTGTCGTCGCCGACCCAGGCGATCGTCTTGCCCTCGATCGGCCCGCGATGCTCCTCGAAGGTCATCACGTCGGCCATGATCTGGCAGGGATGCGAGACCTTGGTGAGGCCGTTGATCACCGGCACGGTGGCGTTCTCGGCGAGCTCGGTGAGGGCGCCGTGGTCGAGGATACGGATCATGATCGCGTCGACGAAGCGCGACAGGACGCGGGCGGTGTCGGCGATGGTCTCGCCGCGCCCGAGCTGCATCTCGTCGCCGGTCAGCATCACGGTCTCGCCGCCAAGCTCGCGCATGCCGACGTCGAAGGAGACGCGGGTGCGGGTCGAGGGACGCTCGAAGATCATCGCGAGGACCTTGCCGGCGAGCGGGCCCTGGCCGCGGAAGGCGCCGTTGCGGACGGACTTCAGGCGCGCGGCCTCGTCGAGGATGGCGCGCAGATCGGCCGAGCTCACGTCGGTCAGGTCGAGGAAATGGCGCATGCCGGTTTCGAGAGTCATGCCGCGGCCTCCTTTTCGGCCTGGAGAAGGGTCCGGGCGGCGGCTTCCGTCCGCGCCACGGCCTCGTCGATCTCGGCGTCGCTCACCACCAGGGCGGGGAGGAAACGCACCACGTCGTCACCCGCGCCGACCACCAGCAGATGCTGGTCGCGCATCGCCGCGACCATCGCCGCCGGCGGGCGGCGGCACTTGAGGCCGAGCATCAGCCCCTCGCCGCGCACCTCCTGGAAGACCTCCGGATGGAGATCGACCACCGCCGCCAATTTCTGCTTCAGCTTCAGGCCGGCCTCGCGGACGCGCTCGAGGAAGCCGGGTTCCAGCATCACGTCGAGCACGGCGTTGCCGGCGGCCATGGCGAGCAGGCTGCCGCCAAAGGTCGAGCCGTGGGTGCCGGGGGTCATGCCGGCCGCCGCCGCCTCGGTCGCGAGGCAGGCGCCGAGCGGGAAACCGCCGCCGATGCCCTTGGCCGAGGCGAGAATGTCCGGGGTCACGCCGACGCCCTGATAGGCCCAGAGGTGGCCGGTACGGCCCATGCCGCACTGGACCTCGTCGAAGACGAGCGACAGACCCTCCTCGTCGCAGACCCGGCGCAGGAAGGCGAGGAAGGCCGGCGGCACCGGCCGCACCCCGCCCTCGCCCTGGATCGGCTCGATCAGAATGCCGGCAGTCTCCGGCCCGATCGCGGCCCGCACCTTCGCCTCGTCGAAGCCGTCGACCTTGTCGAAGCCCTCGACCTTGGGACCGAAGCCCTCGATGTATTTCTCCTGGCCGCCGGCGGCGATGGTCGCCAGCGTGCGGCCGTGGAAGGCGCCCTCGAAGGTGACGAGGCGATAGCGCTCGGGGCGGCCCTCGACGAACTGACGCCGACGCGCCGTCTTGATCGCGCATTCGAGCGCCTCGGCGCCGGAATTGGTGAAGAACACCCGATCGGCGAAGGAGGTTTCGACCAGCCGCCGGGCGAGTTTCTCCTGGTGTGGCGCGGCGAAGATGTTCGACACGTGCCACAGTTTCTCGGCCTGCTCGGTCAGGGCGGCGACGAGATGGGGATGGCAGTGACCGAGCGCGTTGACGGCGATGCCGGCCATCATGTCGAGATATCGCTCGCCCGAGGCCGTCGTCAGCCACACGCCCTCGCCTCGTTCGAAGGCGAGATCGGCGCGAGAAAAGGACGGGTAGAGCGCGGTCTCGGTCATGGCGTCGTCTCCGGTCGCCGGCGCTCGGCGTGCCCTCACCGGACGCCGGCGGCGACCACGACGAGGCGCGACGAGGCGCGCGGGCGACCCTGCTGTCGGGGTCGGGAGCCGGCGACGCGAAATGTCGCGCCAGCCCCAAAACGAACGATGCCGCCCTTGCGGCGGCACCTTGCGTTTCGCGGGGATAATGCTCGCGCGCGAGGCAGAATGTCAACGGCGCCGGGCCGAAACCGTCGCAATTTCCGTAGCGAGAGCCCCAGTGTCGCCACGAAGTCGAAAGACTACGTAGGGCGGAGCGCTCCAGAAGCGGCACCCCCTGTTGCCGATCGGACTCAAGTCTGGGGAAAAGAGGTCGTTCATCCACCGAAACGATTCCTCGGCGCCTTGCTCGCGAGTCTACCGATAGTGTAGTTTACGGTTCATTAAACACGACATCTCGTGCGACGGATCATCCGATCCCGAACTTCTCGTCATGCACCGCCACTTTCCGCAAGGTCAGTGACACCGGAGGGATTCCTCCGGGCGGGAGGGGATTCGGAAGGTTCGAGCACCGTCCACGACAGCGAGGGAAGCGATGATCTCCTGGACCGACGAGCGGGTCGACCTCCTCAAGAAGCTCTGGGGCGAGGGGCTCAGCGCCAGTCAGATCGCCGGAGAACTCGGCGGCGTGACGCGCAACGCGGTGATCGGCAAGGTCCACCGTCTCGGCCTCTCCGGCCGGGCGAAGGCGCCGCAGCCGGCCACCACCCGGCCGAAGAAGCCGATGGCGCGTCCCGCCACCTCGACCGGGCGCACGGAAGGCGGCCCGGTCAGCCTCGGCGCGACCGCGCTCAAGGCGGAGACGGTCCCGGTGGCGCGTCCACAGGCCGCGCCGGCGCCCGCCCTCACCTCGCTCTCCGACGAGCCGCTGATCCCGCACGCCTCGGTTCTGCAGATCAACGAGCAGACCTGCAAATGGCCGGTCGGCGATCCCAGCAGCGAGGACTTCCACTTCTGCGCCCGGCGCTCCGACACCGGCATTCCCTATTGCGCCTATCACGCGCGCATCGCCTATCAGCCGGTCGCCGACCGTCGCCGCGATCGACGGCCGATGCGGGCCTGATCCGGGAAGGCGAGGCGGTGCGACGGATCGGTCCGACCGTTGCGATGCCCCCTCTCCTCGCCGCCTGCGCGGGGCAGCCGGACGGCTGGTCCCACGCCATGGAATGACTCATGGGACGTCGCGACCGTCACGGTCGCCGGCGAAACCCGACGGGTTCTCGAACATCCGGGCAACGGCCCCGGCGGCGGCCCGATCGTGACCACGCCGAGCTTCGCCCGGACGGCCGGGATCGGCGGGGTGCAAGGGGGGACGCTCGGGGCGCCGTCTCCGCCGAACCGCCGATCGAACGCCATCGCGCGGCCGCCTCGACGCGACGGATCGCGCCGCCTGTCGCATCGTCGACGGCTACGAACTCATCAAGATTCGATACGAATTCGTCTTCACCTGCGCTCGGTGAACGGGCGCTCGGCCAACGGGGCGCGGTGAGCGCGCCCGTAGGGGCGAGACGCGGGCCCGCCGTCAGGCGCCGGCGGCGGCGAAGCGGTCGTCGAAGGCGTAGCCGGAGCCGCGCACGGTGCGGATCGGGTCGCGCTCGCGGGCGCGGTTGATCGCCTTGCGCAGGCGGCCGACGTGGACGTCGACGGTGCGTTCGTCGACATAGACGTCCATGCCCCAGACGCCGTCGAGCAACTGCTCGCGCGAGAAGACGCGGCCGGGCGACTGCATCAGATATTCGAGCAGGCGGAATTCGGTCGGGCCGAGATGGACCTCGCGGCCGGCGCGGCGGCAGCGCTTGGTCTCGCGGTCGAGTTCGAGGTCGCCGGAGCGCAGCAGGGTCGAGACCAGCTCGGGGCGGGCCCGGCGCAGCATGGCGCGGACGCGGGCCATCAGCTCGGCGGTGGAGAAGGGCTTCACCACATAGTCGTCGGCGCCGGTGGCGAGGCCGCGGATGCGCTCGCTCTCCTCGCCGCGCGCCGTCAACATGATGATCGGCAGGCGCTCGGTCTCGGGCCGGGTGCGCAGCCGCCGGCACAGCTCGATGCCGGACAGGCCCGGCAACATCCAGTCGAGGATCAGGAGGTCGGGCACGCTCTCGCGCAACCGGGTATCGGCGTCGTCGCCGCGACCGCAGACCTCCACCTCGTAACCTTCACTCTCCAGATTGTAGCGGAGGAGGAGACCGAGAGCCTCCTCGTCCTCGACGATCAGTACGCGAGCCATGGTGCTCCGGTCTCCGCTCAGGCGTCGCCTTCGAGCTTCATCTGTTCGGCGTCGTTGCCCTTCGGCCGGTCGTCGGCGACCTGCTCGCCGGTGACCAGATAATGGACCGCCTCGGCGACGTTGGTGGCGTGATCGCCGATGCGCTCGATGTTCTTGGCGCAGAACAGGAGATGCGTGCAGAAGGTGATGTTGCGCGGATCCTCCATCATGTAGGTGAGGAGTTCGCGGAACAGCGAGGTGTAGAGGGCGTCGATCTGCTCGTCGCGCTCGCGCACCTCCATGGCGGCGGCGGCGTCGCGGGCGGTATAGGCGTCGAGCACGGCCTTGAGCTGCTCGAGGGCGATGTCGGCGAGGTGCTCGACGCCGATCACGACGCTCTTGACCTGAACGGCGCCGCCCATGGCGATGACGCGCTTGGCGATCGACTTGGCGAGGTCGCCGACGCGCTCGAGGTCGCCGGAGACGCGCAGCGCCGCGAAGATGTGGCGCAGATCGAGCGCCATCGGCTGGCGCTTGGCGATGACGACGATCGCCTGTTCCTCGACGGTGCGCTGCAGGCGGTCGAGACGGGCGTCGGTGAGGACGACGCGCTGGGCGAGCGCGGTGTCGCCACGCACCAGAGCGGTGATCGCATCGGCGACCAGGCCTTCGGCCATGCCGCCCATCTCGGCGATGCGGGCGGCGAGATCCTTCAGTTCCTGCTCGTAGGCGACGACGGTATGGGTGGGCATCGAACGAACTCCTGCTGTCGTCGGGGCGACGCGGTGGCGACGAGCCGATCGACCGCTCGCCCCATCGGCGCGGTCGGATCGTTTCTATGACATCGAAACGTCAGTTTGATGACGGTTCAACGACCTGATTTTCCTCGGTTTCACGCCCCATCCACCGATCGAGTACGACGGTGAAGGTGGAGCCTTCGCCGAGACGGCTGGCGATGTCCAGGCGCCCGCCGTGGCGGGTGACGATGTGTTTGACGATGGCGAGGCCGAGGCCGGTGCCGCGCTTGGCGCCCGAAGTCTCGGTGTGGGCACGGTAGAAGCGCTCGGTCAGGCGCGGCAGATGGACCGGATCGATGCCGTCGCCGTGATCGCGCACCGCGACCGCCACATGCGGCCCGGCCTCGGTGAGGGTGACGTCGACGGTGCCGCCGGCGCCGCCGTATTTCACCGCGTTCTCGATCAGATTGGTGAAGACCTGGACCAGCTCGTCGCGATCGCCGCGCACCGGATGGGGGCGGTCGCAACCGGCGAGCTTCACCTCGACGTTCTGGGCGCGGGCGACCGGGCCGACCAGATCGACGACGTGGCCGAGGATCTCGACCACGTCGATCTCGGCCTGCGGCCTGAGATGGGCGCGCATCTCGACCCGTGACAGCGACAGGAGATCGTCGATCAGGCGCTTCATGCGGGCGGTCTGCTCGGCCATGATGACCAGGAAGCGCTCGCGGGCTCGGACGTCGTCGCGGGCCGGACCCTGGAGGGTCTCGATGAAGCCGGTGACGGCGGCGAGCGGGGTGCGCAGTTCGTGACTGGCGTTGGCGACGAAGTCGGCGCGCATGCGCTCGAGCCGACGCCCCTCGGTCAGATCCTCGACGCGGATCATCACGAAGTCGGGGCGCCGGTCGGTGTCGCCGACGTTGGGGGGCACGAACAGCGGCGCGAAATGGGCGCGCGACCAGCGATCGGTCGGCACCTTGTCCTGCCATTCGATGATTTCGACGCGGCCCAGCGCCACCACCGTGTCGACGGCATCGAGCAGAGCCGTCACCCGCAGCGCGAAGGAGAGCGGATCGCCGCGCTTCAGCGCCGGAAACCGCGCGATCGCCTCGCGATTGAACCAGCGCACGCTGCCGCCGACGTCGACCACCACACAGGGTTCGTCGATCGCCTCCACCACCGTCTTGATGCCGGCGTCGGGCCACGGCCGCGACGGCCGAGTGGAGCGGGCGTGCGAGCGGCGGCGCAGGTGCGGCGTCGCTTCCGCGTCGCCGCGCGCCCAGATCGCCTGCACCCAGAGAAAGACCGCGGTGGCGGCGGCGACCAGGACGGGCACCCCGTAGAGGCCGACAGCGGCGACGGCGAGGCCCGCGACCGTGGCCGCCTGCAGGATCGCCCGCCACGAGACGCCGCGCCCGGAGCGTGACGCCGTCCGTTCGGCGTCTTCCGACAGATCATCGCTGCTCATGCCGTTCCGTCTCCTCGGTGGGGTCCCCGCCCCGTCCCCGCCTTCGCGTCGGGACGGCCCTCGCCACGCCGCGATCCGGTGGTAGTCTCGTCCACGATCGAAACGCAACCATCCTCCGCATCCGACCGAATCGGGAGACCTCACAATGGGCTCGCACCAAGACGACAAGAAGAAGACCAAGGACGAACCCGCCTCCCCGGATCGCCGCCGTTTCGACCTCTCCGACCCGAAGCTCCCCGACTGGGTGAAGGACGCCGCCTTCTCGTCGGGCGGATATCCGCACGCCAAACCGCTCGACGAGCACGAATTCGAGGAGACCTTGACCCGCCTCCAGATCGAGCTGGTGAAGCTGCAGACCTGGGCGATCGCCACCGGCCTCAGGCTGGTGATCGTGTTCGAGGGGCGCGACGCCGCCGGCAAGGGCTCGGTGATCGGAGCGCTGCGCCAATACATGAGCCCGCGCCGGACCCGGGTGGTGGCGCTGCCGAAGCCGAGCGAGGTGGAACTTGGGCAGTGGTATTTCCAGCGCTACGTCCAGCACCTGCCGACCTGCGGCGAGGTCGTGGTGTTCGATCGCTCCTGGTACAACCGATCCGGAGTGGAGCGAGTGATGGGCTTCTGCTCCGTCGAGGAGAGCGAGCGCTTTCTCAAGGAGACGCCGCATTTCGAGGATCTGCTGATCGCCGAGAACATCCATCTGGTGAAGTTCTGGCTCGAGGTCGGGCGCGAGATGGAGCTGTCACGGTTCCACGACCGGCGCCACAACCCTCTGAAAGTGTGGAAGATCTCCGACGTCGACGTCGCCGCGATCGACAAATACGACGAGTACACCCGCGCCCGCGACCGGATGCTCGAGACCACCCACACCGACCGCGCGCCGTGGACGATCGCGCTCGGCAACGACAAGCGCCGCCTCAAGCTCAACGTCATCCGCCACATCCTGCGGCTCTTCGACTATCCCGACAAGGATCGCAAGGCGATCGGCGAGATCGACGAGAAGGTGCTCGGTCAGGGCCCGGGCTTCGTCGCCGGGTGAGGCCGGTCGAGACCGGCCCGGTCGCGAAGGCCCTCCCGACGGGGCCTTCGAGAGTTCGATCTCACTTGGTGTTGGCGGCGAGGAGGGCGCGGTAGTTGCGGGCCCAGTCGCCGCCGGCGGCGCAGACCTTGTCCCAGCCTTCCGCCTCGAGGCTCGCGTCGACGTCGCGATAGAGCTCTTCGGCCGCGTCGGGGTCGAGGCCGCTCTCGGTGAGCGCCCGGTTCATCGACTTGCCGAGCGCCTCGGACTGACGCGGCGCGATCGGGAAACCGCACATCTCGGCCGACAGCGCGATCCGGTAGAGCGTCTTCAAGGTCTCCTCGGCGCCCTCGGCGGCGGGGGCGCGGCCGATCGATCCGGCGAGGACGGCGGCGACGAGAGCGACACGGAAGAGACCGCGCGACGGGCGATCGGCACGCATGGGAGCCGTCCTTTCGGGGGGAGACCTTGAGATTCGGGGATGGCCGCCCGGAGGAGCGAACCGGCGTCTCCCGATAGGCGTCGGCGCCCTTCGCGGCAATGCGAAATCGACGTCGCGCGCGGTCGGCGATCGAGTGTGGCGCGCCGCCCACACTTCGCCCGGCGTGGACCGGCGGCGGGGACGCGGCGGCCGGGATCAGCCGGGCCGGCCGACCGGGCGCGGGTGGGCGTCGAGCCAGGCGCCGGGGTCGCGGGCGTCGAAAGGGGCGCCGTCGAAGGGGCGGACCGTCTCGTCGTCCCGCGCCGCGCCGGGCGGGCCGAAGACGGCGTCGAAGGTCGCGGGCGCGAAGGCGGCGCGGGCAGCGGCGAAGGCGCGATCGCGGTCGCGCACCTGTCCCCAGCGCAACATCTGCGCGGCGAGCCACAGACCGTCGGCGACGCGCGGGCGGTTGATCGCCCCGTGTGGGCCGGCGCCGTGGAAGCGCAGGAAGCCGGGCACGGAGACCGGCGCGCCGTCGCGGCCGGCGCGCAGTTCGCCGGCGAGCGCGCGCATCACCAGGGCCTCGGGGACCCCGACGATCTCGGGCCGGGCGAGGCGCGCGGCGAGGTCCGGGCGATTGGCGGGATCCTCGATCCAGGCGCCGGCGCGGTCGAGGGCGCGCAACAGGGCGGCGAGCGCCTCGGGCCGGCGCTCGGCGAAGACCTCGCGCACGCCCAGCACCTTCTCCGGCGTCGCCGGCCAGATCGAGCCGGTGGTGAGCAGGATGCGGCCGACCCCGGCCTCCACCGACAGGCTCGGCCAGGGCGCGCCGACGCAGGCGCCGTCGACCCCGCCCTCCGCCATGGCGTCGACCATGTAGGAGGGCGGCACCACCACGATCCGCAGATCGGAATCGGGATCGAGCCCGGCGGCGGCGAACCAGTGGCGCAGTTGCTGGTCGTGGCAGGAGAAGGGGTGGACGGAGGCGAAGGTGAGCGGCTCCTCACCGCGTTCGGCGCGCTCGACGACGAGGCGGGCGAGGACGCGGCCGGCGGCGGCGGGGTCGTCGACCGCGCCCCAGGCGCCGCCGGCGTCGTGGAGGGCGGTCGAGATCGCGATCGAATTGCCGCCGTGGTTCAGGACCCACGGCGCCAGGATCGGCGCGGTCAGGTGGCCGAGGCCGAGCCGGGCGGCGAGCGGCATCGGCGCCAGCATGTGGGCGGCGTCGAAATGACCGAGCACGATGCGGTCGCGGATGTTGGCCCAGGAGGTCTCGCGGACCAGATCCAGCTCCAGCCCCTCGGCCTCGGCGAAACCGAGATCGCGGGCGACCACCAGGGGGGCGCAGTCGACCAGAGGAATGAAGCCGACGCGCAGGCGCTCGAGCGAGCGGCCGGTCGCGGGCGAGCGGTTCGGATCGAGCGCGGTCTCACGCGTCATGTCGGGCGCCCTCCTCTCGCGTCGCCGGTGGTCTCGTCCCTCGCCGTCGGGTCCATGTCGATCGTCATCCCAGGAGTTGCGCCGCCGTGACCACCGACTGGGCGATCTCGGAGAGCTTCTTCTTCTCGTTCATCGCGGTCTTGCGCAGGAGGGCGTAGGCCTCCTCCTCGGCGACGCCGCGCGACTTCATCAAAATGCCCTTGGCGCGCTCGATCAACTTGCGGTCGGCGAGTTCGGTGCGGGCCTGATCGAGTTCCCGGGTGAGGCGGTCGAAGGCATTGAAGCGCGACACGGTCATGTCGAGGATCGGCTTGACCCGCTCCTTGCGCAGCCCGTCGACGATATAGGCGGAGACGCCGGCATCGACCGAGGCCTCGATCATCGCCGTGTCGGACTGGTCGACGAACATAGCGACCGGCCGCTTCACCATGCGGCTGACCTGGAACATCTGCTCGAGCACGTCGCGGGAGGGATTGGCGAGATCCATCAGGATCACGTCCGGGTCGATCTGATAGACCCGGCGCAACAGCTCGTGCGTGGTGTCGAGGCGCACCACGTCGGTGAAGCCCGCCTCGCGCAGGCCCTCCTCCAGGATGGCGCTGCGGACGGGATTCTCGTCGATCACCAATATCGTGAGAGAGACGTCGACCAACACCGGCTCCTTGTCGCCGCGCCAGTATCACCGTGCCGCCCACCCCGCCACAAGCGCAAAAGAACGCCATGCGGAGGGTGCTTGCGCGCACGTCCGCGCGGGCCTAGGGATGGGGCGGAAACAATCGCCCGGCCGGAGCCAAGTCCATGACGAACAATGCGAATGCCTCTCAGGCCGAACAGAAGGAGGCGGCCGCGCTGAGTTCGATCGCGGCCAGCACCGGCATGACGATCGCCAAGGCGGTCGCGGCGGTGACGACCGGCTCGCTCGGCCTCCTGTCGGAGGCGATCCACGGCCTGCTCGACGTCGGCGCGACGGTGATGACCTGGTTCGCGGTGCGCATCGCCGACGAGCCCGCCGACGATCTCCATCACTACGGCCACGCCAAGATCGAGAGTGTGGCGGCGCTGTTCGAGACGGGGCTTCTGTTCCTCGCCTCCGGCTGGATCATCTGGGAGGCGATCCAGCGTCTCCTCGGCCACGGCGGCGACGTCGAGGCGAGTTGGGTGGCGGTCGCGGTGGTGGTGGCCTCGATCCTGGTCGACTTCTTCCGGGCGCGGAACCTGAAGAAGGTCGCCGCAGAGACGGGCAGTCAGGCGCTCGAGGCCGACGCGCTGCACTTCTCCTCGGACATGTGGAGTTCGGCGGTGGTGCTGGTCGGGCTCGGCTTCGTCTGGTTCGGCTTCCCACTCGGCGACGCGATCGCGGCGATCGGCGTGTCGCTCTTCGTCTGCCTCGCCGGCTGGCGGCTCGGCAAGCGCACCATCGACAGCCTGATGGACGCCGCCCCGGACGGCATCGCCGATCAGGTGAAGGCGGTCGCCGAGGGGATCTCCGGGGTTGTCGCGATCGAGCGGGTGCGGGCGCGGCCGTCGGGGGCCAAGATCTTCGTCGATCTCGACATCGCGGTCAGCCGGATGCGCTCGCTCGACGACATGGCGGCGATCAAGGAGCGAGTGGTGGCGGCGATGGCGGCGGCGTTGCCGCAGGTCGACATCGCCATCGTCGCGCATCCGCGCGCCCTCGACGACGAGACCGTGCACGAGCGGATCATGGTGATCGCCCGCAATCGCGGCATCGCCATCCACCATCTGACCGTCCAGACCCTCGCCGACGAACGCATGTCGGTGTCGCTCGATCTCGAGGTCGACGGCCGCATGCCGCTCGCCCAGGCGCACGAGGTCGCGACCGGCCTCGAGGAGGCGATCGAGGCCGAACTCGGGCCGGGATCGGAAGTGGAGACCCACATCGAGCCGATCACGGTCGATCGCCTCGCCGGACTCGATCTCGACGCCGCCTCGCTCGCCGAGATTCGCGGCGAGTTGGAAGCGGCGGCGGAGCGCGGTGGGATCGTCTCCGACGTCCACGCCGTGCGCGCCCGCGCGACCGACGAGGGCGTGATCGTCAACTTCCATTGCCACGCCGCCCCCACCCTCGGCGTGGCGGAACTCCATGCCGCGATCGACGACGTCGAGCGCGCGGTGCGCGCCCGACACCTGGGCGTACGCCGCGTCATCGGACACGGCGAACCTTTCGACTGTCCGTGATACGTAATGCCCCCCAGAAGCTCTGGCGCGTATTTCATGAAACCTCGCGCCTTCGTCTAGGGCTTTCGTAGAATTCAGATCTGAAATATCTCATGTGACGTGAGGTCGCTATTACCCTTTCGCGAATTGTTAATTTTCGAATGTTTCCATGATCGGCAGTTGTGACGATGCCGTGGATCCGCCTGGACCACACGGGTGGCACGCACGACCGCGCGAGACCCCGAAGACGGGCGGCGCCCTCCGTCGGTCCCCTGCTCGAGGTACATCATGGCCAAATCCCGCCGCAGTCTCTCCTTCCGCCTGTTTCTGGTCGCCGGTCTCGCGGTGATCGGTCTCTTGGCGGTCACCGGCCTCGGGATGTGGTCGCTGCATTCCAATCTCTACCAGGGCAAGGTCTCGGAACTTCGCCGCATCGTCGAAATGGCCGACAGCCTCGCCCATGACGCCATGGCGCGCGCCGGTCGCGGCGAGATCACGCAGGAGGAGGCGAAGGCTCAGGCCGCCACCGAGATCGGCCGGCTGCGCTACGACGACGGCAATTACGTCTTCGTGCTGGACATGCACGGCAAGATGATCGTGCATCCCGCGCCGAGCATGCGCGGTATCGACGGCACCGACATGAAGGATCCCGACGGCAAATACATCTTCCGTGAGATGATCGACGTCGCCAAGAAGACCGACGTCGGCACCGTCACCTATCGTTGGGCCAAGCCGAACACCACCGAGCCGCTGTCCAAGCTCTCCTATGTCGCCGCCCTCGATGACTGGGGCTGGGTGGTCGGCTCGGGCATGTGGATCGACGACATCGAGACGCAGTTCTGGTCGAACGCGCTCAAGACCGGCGTCCTGTCGCTCGGCTTCGCGGTGGCGATCGGCCTCATCGCCTTCTTCGTGGTGCGTTCGGTGACGCGTCCGCTCGCCGAGATCCGCGAGGCGATGGTGGCGCTGGGCCGCGGCGAACTCGACCTTCGACTCGACACCGCCCGCAACGACGAGATCGGCGAAATGGCCGAGGCGGTCGCGCAGTTCCGTAATCAGGAGCGCGAGCGGCGGGTGCTCGAGGCCAATTCCACCGCCTCGGAAACGGCCAAGCGGGCGCGCGAGACCCGGATCGAGGCGCTGATCGCCGATTTCCGGCGCCGGGCGAGCGAGCTGCTCACCAACGTCGGCGACGAGATGCGGCAGATGTCGGGCACGGCCTCGGCTCTGACCGGCACCGCCGAGGCGACCGCCCGGCGCGCCGACGGCGCCGCCCAGGCCTCGCACGAGGCGTCGGAGAACGTCCTGACCGTGTCCTCGGCCGGCGAGGAGCTGATGCAGTCGGTCAACGAGATCGCCCGTCAGGTCTCGCGCACCACCGAGGTCGTCGGCAAGGCGGCGCAGGTGTCGCGCACCACCAATCACACGGTCGGCGAGCTGGAACAGGCCGCCGGCAAGATCGGCGCCGTCGTCGGACTGATCCGCGACATCGCCGAACAGACCAACCTCCTGGCGCTCAACGCCACCATCGAGGCGGCCCGCGCCGGCGAGATGGGCAAGGGCTTCGCGGTCGTGGCGGCGGAAGTGAAGTCGCTCGCCAATCAGACCTCCAAGGCGACCGAGGAGATCTCCGCTCAGATCGGCTCGATCCAGGTCACCACCGGCGAGGCGGTCAGCGCGATCGGCGAGATCGCCCATATCATGGAAGAGGTCGACAGCTTCACCTCGGCGATCGCCGCCGCGGTCGAGGAGCAGGGCGCCTCCACCGCCGAAATCGCCCGCAACGTCACCCGCGCCGCCGAGGGCACCCGGCTCGTCGCCGACAACATCGCCGGCGTCAACGAGGCGGTCGGCGAGACCTCGCGCGCCGCCGCACAGGTCTCCGACGCCACCGGCCGGGTGGTGCACACCGCCGACGATCTCAAGACCGTCGTCGACAGGTTCCTGGCGGACGTCGCCGCCGCCTGATCACGGCACTTCTCTCTCGTCCTCGTCGAGAGCACACACGGAAGGGGCCCGGAGCGATCCGGGCCTCTTTCGTCTTCGGTGTCCGGCCGTCCGTCAGCCGCGCGGGTCGGGCATGCGGAACGGCGGCAGGCCGGCGATCTGGGCGTCGAAGGCGATCACCGAACCGGCCGGGGCGAGCGAAGGACGACGACCCTCCTCGACCCGATCGAGCGAGGTGACGAAGAGCGTGCGCATCCCCTCGCCGCCGAAACAGGGCATGGTCGGGAAGTCGACCGGCAGGTCCCAATGCTCGAGCAGGCGCCCGTCGGGGGCGAAGCGGTTGATGTGGCCGGAGGAGACGCCGGCGCTCCAATAGTGACCGATCACGTCGCAGCAGCCGCCGTCGGGACGGCCGGTGGCGTCGTCGAGGGTGGCGAGACGGGCGCGGTCGCTCAGGGTGCCGGTGGCGGGATCGAAGGTGAAGCGATCGATCCAGGGGCCGCGGCTGTCGGCGAGATACATGGTGGTGCCGGCGGCGTCCCAGGCGAGACCATTGGCGACCCGCAGCCCGTCGAGCTTCTTCTCCACGGCGCCGTCGGCGCTCACCCGCCACAGCGCGGCGATCGGCGGGCGCTCCGGGGTCTCGTCCATCGAGCCGACCCAGAAGGCGCCGTCCGGGCCGACCTTGCCGTCGTTGAGGCGCATGGTGGAGGGGCCGACGTCGATCTCGGCGAGGGTCTCCCAAGTGCCGGCATCGGGGTCGAACAGGACCACCGAGCGGGTCAGGGCGACGACCAGGCGACCGGCGGTGGTCAGGCCGAGCGCGGTGGCGCGTTCGGGGATCGGCGCCGGCCAGACCCGGTGCGACGAGCCTTCGGCGGAGACGTGATGGATCTCACCGGCGGCGATGTCGACGAAGAACAGACGGTCGCGGCGGTCGTCCCACAGCGGGCTCTCGCCCAGACGGCAGGCGTGGTCGATCAGACGGCGAGGGTCGGGGACGATACGAATGACGTTCACAGCGAGCTGGCTCCTTGTTCGGCCGGTCCGACCGCGCGACGGAAGGTGGCGAAGAGCTCGCGCCCGACGCCCCATTGATTGGCCTGGAGATCGGCGACGGCGGCGGGGCGCGTCGCCCATTCGGCCGGGTCGATCAGAACCTCCAACCGCCCGGTGACGGCATCGAGACGCACGACGTCGCCGTCGCGCAAGCGGGCGATGGGTCCGCCGTCGGCCGCCTCCGGGGTCAGGTGGATCGCCGCGGGGACTTTGCCCGAGGCGCCGGACATGCGGCCGTCGGTGACCAGCGCCACCTTCTGACCGCGATCCTGGAGGACACCGAGTGGCGGCGTCAACTTGTGCAATTCGGGCATGCCGTTGGCCCTGGGGCCCTGGAAGCGCACCACCGCGACGAAATCGCCGGTGAGTTCACCCGCCTTGAAGGCCCGCTGGACCTCGTCCTGCGAGGCGAAGACGCGCGCCGGCGCCTCGATCACGCGTCGCTCGGGCGCCACCGCCGAGGACTTGATGACGGCGCGGCCGAGGTTGCCGGTCAGAAGCTCGAGCCCGCCGGTCGCCTGGAAGGGCCGGGCGGCCGGGCGCACCACGGTCTCGTCGGGCGAGACCGTCGCGACGGGATCGAAGACCAGTTCACCGGCCGCGTCGAGGGCGGGGGTCTGGGCCTGGGCGGCGATGTCGTCGCCCCAGACGATCTTGGCGTCGGGGTGGAGCAGGCCCTCGGCGAGCAGCTCGCGGATGACGAAGGGCACGCCGCCGGCATCGCGGAAGGCGTTCACGTCGGCGGCGCCGTTGGGATAGGCGCGGGCGAGCAGCGGCGTGATCGCCGAGAGATCGGCGAAGTCGTCCCAGGTCAGGCACAGGCCGGCGGCGCGCGCCATGGCGACCAGATGGAGAGTGAGATTGGTCGAGCCGCCGGTCGCCATCAGGCCGACGATGCCGTTGACGAAGGCGCGTTCGTCGAGGACCTCGCCGATCGGGCGGAAGCTCTCGCCCTTCGGACCGATCGCGAGCACGCGGGCGACGGCGGCGCGGGTCAGCGCGTCGCGCAGCGGCGTGTCGGGGGGGACGAAGCTCGCGCCGGGCAGGTGCAGCCCCATGAATTCCATCAGCATCTGATTGGTGTTGGCGGTGCCGTAGAAGGTGCAGGTGCCGGCGGCGTGGTAGGAGCGCGATTCCGCCTCGAGCAGATCGGCCCGAGTCGCCTTGCCCTCGGCATAGAGCTGGCGGACGCGGTTCTTCTCGCCGTTCGACAGTCCCGTCGGCATCGGGCCGGAGGGCACGAAGATCGTCGGCAGGTGGCCGAAGGCGAGCGCGCCGATGACGAGGCCGGGGACGATCTTGTCGCAGATGCCGAGCATCAGGGCGGCGTCGAACATGGTGTGGGAGAGCGCCACGCCGGTGGCCATGGCGATGACGTCGCGCGAGAACAGCGACAGTTCCATGCCGGGCTCGCCCTGGGTGACGCCGTCGCACATGGCCGGAACGCCGCCGGCGACCTGAGCGGTCGCCCCGAGCCGCTCGGCCTCGGCGCGGATCAGCGCGGGGTAGCGCTCGTAGGGGCGATGGGCGGAGAGCATGTCGTTGTAGGCGGTGACGACGCCGATGTTGGGGGCGCCGCCGCCGGCCAGACGCGCCTTGGCCTCGGGGCCGCAGGCGGCAAAGCCGTGGGCGAGATTGGCGCAACCGAGCCGGGCGCGCCGCGGGCCCTCGCCGATCGCGGCGGCCATGCGGTCGAGGTAGCGGTTCCGGTCGTCGCGACTGCGGTTGCGGATCCGCTCGGTGATCTCGCCGAGACGGGCGTTCACGGTCATGGCCTCATCCTCTCGCGACGCCTCCCGGACGCCGTCCTCTTCCGGTTTCGGCGTTCGAGCCGCCGTTCTCGTCGTCCGCGCCGCCCTCATCATCCCCGAGGTGCCGTCGGGCGCCGTCCTCGTGCCCGAGGCGCCGTCAGGCGCCGTCCTCATGCCACGTGCGGCCGTCGCGCTCGATCAGGGCGATGCCGGCGGAGGGCCCCCAGGTGCCGGAGCGATAGGCCTTGGGCATTTCGCCCGAGGCGCTCCAGGCCTCCAGGATCGGATCGACCCAGGCCCAGGCGGCCTCGACCTCGTCGCGGCGCATGAACAGGGTCTGGTTGCCCCGCACCACGTCCATGATCAGGCGCTCGTAGGCGTCGGCGTGGCGGTCGGCGAAGGTCTCGGCGAAGGTCATGTCGAGCGGCACCCGGCGCAGGCGCATGCCGCCGGGGCCGGGGTCCTTGATCATCAAGGAGAGCTTGACGCCCTCGTCGGGCTGGAGGCGGATCACCAACTCGTTGCGCAGGATCGGACCGGCGGCCTCGTCGAAGACCGAATGGGGGATCGGGCGGAAACTCACGACGATCTCGGAGACCCGCTCGGCGAGGCGCTTGCCGGAGCGCAGATAGAAGGGCGTGCCGGCCCAGCGCCAGTTTTCGACCTCGACCTTGAGGGCGACGAAGGTCTCGGTCGGGCTCGACGGGCGTCCCAACTCCTGGAGATAGCCCGCGGCCGGTCCCTCGGCCGAGGCTCCCTTCTCATATTGGCCGCGCACGGTCACCCGCCCCGCCTCGGCCGGGCCGATCGGCTTCAGGGCCTTCAAGACCTTCAGCTTCTCGTCGCGGACGGTGTCGGCGTCGAGCGAGGCCGGCGGCTCCATCGCCACCAGACAGAGGAGCTGGAGCATGTGGTTCTGGACCATGTCGCGCAGGGCGCCGGCGCCGTCGTAATAGCCCGCGCGGCCCTCGACGCCGAGGCTCTCGGCGACGGTGATCTGGACGTGATCGATGCGGGCGGCGTTCCACAGGGGCTCGAAGAGCGCGTTGGCGAAGCGCAGAGCCATCAGGTTCTGCACCGTCTCCTTGCCGAGATAGTGGTCGATGCGGAAGATCTGGGTCTCGGCGAAGACCGCGCCGACCGCCTCGTTGACCACATGGGCGGAGGCGAGCGACTTGCCGATCGGCTTCTCCACCACGACCCGGCTCTGGGCGCTGACCAGGCCGGTGCGCTCGAGACCGCGACAGATCGCGCCGAAGAGGTCGGGGCTGGTCGCCAGATAATAGACGCGGATACGCTCCGGCTCGGACGCGAGCAGGGCGGCGAGATCGCCCCACCCGCCGTCGCCGAGGGCGTCGACCGCGACGTAACCGAGGCGGGCGATGAAACGCTCGATCACCTCCTCGTCGCGCTCGTGCTCGGGCACGTGGGCGTCGATCGATTCGCGCGCGAGGGCGCGATAATCGTCGACGCTCATAGGGGCGCGCGCGGCGCCGAGGATGCGGGTGCCGGGCGGGATCTGCCCGACCCGGTCGCGGTGGTAGAGCCCCGGCAGGAGCTTGCGGCGCACGAGGTCGCCGGTGCCGCCGAAGGCGACGAAGTCGAAGGGTTCGACCGAGATGACGCGACTGGCCATGAGTGCCCCCGAAGAGCGAGGCTCGCGATCCGCCCTCGGATCGATCCGTCGCCCCCGATAACCGATCCGACGACGCCTCGATCGTGAATCTAGGGCGGATCATAGGCCGAACAATCGGCAACTCAATGTCATTTGCGCAACAAGTTTCATGAAAAACAGGACCGCGCGCCGGGGATATCGATCGGCGGGGCGAAAAAGCGAAGGGGCGGTCCCCAGGACCGCCCCTTTCGAAATCCGTCCGACTTCGGCGTCCGGAGACGCCGACGTGCGGGGATCGGCGTCAGTGCATCGCACCGCGCGCGACTTCCTCGATGCGGCTGCGCACGAGGCCGATGTCGCAGAGCTGACGGTCGTCGAGAGCCGACAGTTCACGCACCGCGCGGCGGTAGTTGCGGAAGCGCTCCACGGAGGAACGGACATGGGTGGCGATGGTGATCAGCGACATGACATTTTCGAGGATCTCTCCGATCCCCTCTCCCTCGATGGGCCCGCTCAGTCCCTCCCGGTCACTCCCGGGATTGAACGAACCCGTTCCATGACGATGAAATAAGCGCCTTTCTGCCTAAATTGAAGGCGGCCTTTCTTGCCCCTGCCATGCGTTTTTCGCATGGGTTCGGTCATGAGGATTTACTATTCGTCAACCCATCGAGCGTCGCACGGGATTCGCCGTATCGGCGTATCTCCCGGTTTCCCACCGGAATGTCGGGAAGGGGCGAATGACGGCGGGAATATGGCGAAGACCCGGCGGCCATGCGGCGCATGCAGATCTCCGCCCCGGGAAAGCCCCACCTCGTTCGGAGGGACTGCCTTGCGTCAGCGCGCCGAAGCGGTGGCCGGAGCCTGGACGCCGTCGTCGAGCGCGACCCAACGGTTCTGGTCTTCCTGCGACTGGCGCTTGACGAAGCGATAGCCCGTCTTCACCCAGGCGAAAATGTCGTCGCGCATGTTGTCGAGGACGAAGTCGCCATGGTCGGTCTTGACGGTGAGCACCGCATGGCCATCGCCCTGGCGGTCGATGACCACGGTGACGAGCAGGGCCTGACGCGGGAAGCCGCGCTCCATGAGCATCTTGCGCTTGAGCAGGACGTAGTCCTCGCAATCGCCCTTGCCGTCGGTCGGGATGTCCCAACGATCGGCCTGCCCCCAGTGCTCCTGATCGGTGACCGGCTCGATGGCGGCGTTCACCGAACGATTGACGTCGACCAGCGTGTTCCAGACCCGCCCGTCGAGGCGGACGTCGCGGGCGGCCATGCGGCCACCGGCGCAGTCGCCGGTGGAGCGGCGGCAGTAGTCGACCCAACCCCAGACCGGCCGTGCCTCGCCCACCGGCAGCGCCGTGGTGGTTTCCGGCAGTTTGGCGAGCACGATGGCATCCCGCGCCTCGACCACCGTCGAAACGGCGGAGGACGCGATGAAGACAATCAATCCCCAGGTCTTCAGCTTCAGCATGGCGAAAGCAACTCCCCTTCCCAGTGGAGACACCTTCGCACATGCGGATTATGTCCACGTCAAACTTTGTAGTCGTTTTTCTGAGATGAGATATACTGTTACTTAATCTAGATGATTACTTTGTTGCCGAATTCCATCGAATTTGCACGAAGGCGCGTAAGACTCTGGTAACCCTGCCGGCCGCAGTGTGGGGCCGGGATCCCACCCTTCCCTTTCCGCGCCTCTTCGCTCGTCCGACGTCTCGGGGACGCTCCGCCATGGCCTCCGCCTGCACCAATGGTCTCGACACCGGCTTCGTCGCCCTCGGCACCACCAAGGTGGCGATCCTCGGCGTCGTTCAGGGGATCACCGAGCTTCTGCCGATCTCCTCGACCGCGCACATGCGGGTGGTGCCGACCTTTCTCGGCTGGCCCGATCCCGGCTCGGCCTTCTCGGCGGCGATGCAGCTGGCGGCGCTCTTCGCGGTCGTCACCTATTTCTGGCGCGACGTGTGGCGGCTCGGGTCCGGGTCGATCCGGGCGGTGCAAGAGAGCGACTATCGCTCGTTCGAATTCCGCATGGCGGTCGGCATCGTGGTCGCCACCATCCCGATCGTCATCGGCGGGTTGCTCCTGAAGAAGCAGCTCAACGCCTGCGGCTCGCCCTTACGCGAATTGTGGGTGATCGGCGCGGCCTCGGTCGGCATGGCGGTGCTGCTGGCGATCGCGGAGCTCGTGTGCCGGCACAAGCGGACCTTCGAGGAGATCCGCCTGCGCGACGCGGTGGTGATCGGCCTCGCCCAGGTCGGAGCGCTGATCCCGGGCGTGTCGCGGTCCGGCTCGACCCTGACGGCGGCGCTCTTCATGAATCTGAAGCGCGAGGACGCCGCGCGCTATTCCTTCCTGCTCGGCCTGCCGGCGATCACCGGGGCGGGCGTGAAGGAGCTGATGGAACTGCGCCACGCCGGGCTCGACGCGCAGGGATGGGAGGTGCTCGGGGTCGGGCTCGCCTCCGCCTCGCTCTCCGCCTTCGTGGCGATCTGGACCCTGATGAAGGTGATGGAGCGTTTCTCGGCCTGGCCCTTCGTGATCTACCGCCTCCTGATGGGCGCCTTCCTGCTCCTGATCGTCTGGCTCGGCGTCCTCGATCCGATGATCTGATCTCGGAGGGAAGCGCGCGAAGCGAAAAAAGCCGACGGGCGATCCGTCGGCTTCGTCGTCTTCGCGGGCGACTCGTCGTCGCGGCCTCGGGGCGGGTCAGCCCATCGACGGGCGCCAGCCGCCGGAGCGGGCGGAGAACTTCGCCTGTTTCAGGAACTTCTTCTGGACCCGCTCGCGCTTCAGCCGCGACAGGTGATCGATGAAGACGACCCCGTCGAGATGGTCGATCTCGTGCTGGAGGCAGGTGGCGAGCAGGCCGTCGGCCTCGACGATCTGCTCCTTGCCGTCGCGATCGAGGTAGCGAACCTTCACGCGGGCCGGGCGCTCGACGTCGTCGTAGTGCTCGGGCACCGAGAGGCAGCCCTCCTGATAGGTGTTCGTCTCCTCGGAGACCCACAGGATCTCGGGGTCGACGAGACACATCGGCGCCTTCTCCTCGTCCTCGCGGGAGAGGTCGATGGTGACGATCCGCTTCGGGATGCCGACCTGGATCGCCGCCAGCCCGATGCCGGGGGCGGCGTACATGGTCTCCAACATGTCGTCGAGCAGACGGCGGATCTCGTCGTCGACGTGGCCGACCGGCTCGGAGACGAGCTTCAGGCGGGGATCGGGAAGAGTGATGATGTCGAGTTTGGCCATGTCGGCTGAGATAGGTGAGCCGGCATCGACGGTCAATCGGGGAGCGGCGGGAAAAGCCACGAATTCCTCGCCGCCCGAGGGGTCGAGGCGCCTCAGAGCGTCTTCGCCAGCGCCTCGAGCTGTCCGATCACCGTGCCCCAGCCGTCCCGGAAGCCCATCTCGTCGTGCCGGGCGGCATCGGCGGCGCTCTCGTGCAGGACGCGGGCGGTGTAGCGGGTGCCGTCGGCCTCGTCGACCATGTCGATGATCGCGGTCATGGCGAGCCAGGGGCGGGCCGGGCGCCACCCGGGCCCGAGCGAGGAGGTGAAGACGATCCGCCGTTCCGGCACCACCTCGAGGAAGCAGCCGGGATTGTCGCTCTCGCCGCCGGCCTCGGCCGGGCCGCGCATCGACGTGTGGAAGCCGCCGCCGGGGCGCAGATCGAAGGCGAGAACCTCGGTGGTCCAGGGCTTCGGGCACCACCATTGCGCCAGAAGGACCGGATCGGTCCAGGCCCGCCACAGCCGGGCGCGGGAAACCGCGAGGACGCGCGAAATCTCGAGGTCGAGGGCACCGTCGTTCATGTCTCGTCTCCTCCTTCGATGAGCAGGGCATCCAGGCGATCGAACCGCGCCTCCCAGGCGGCTCGCTGCGCGGCGAGCCAGGCGCGGGCCTCGTCGAAGGCGTTCGGCGCCAGGGTGCAGACCCGGGCGCGGCCGACCTTGCGGCTTGTCGCCAGACCGCCGCGCTCGAGCACGGCGAGATGTTTGGCGACCGCCGGCAGCGACAGGCCGAGCGGCTCCGCCAATTCGCTCAAGGTCGCCGGCCCCTCGACGAGGCGGGCGACCATCGCCCGCCGGCCGGGATCCGACAGGGCGGAAAAAGTCCGATCGATAGCGGCGGAACACTTTACCATGCGGTTCAGTATCACGGGTCGCGCCGGTTCGTCCAGAAATACTTCACCGGATGGTTCAGTTTTGTCCTCGGCGGTGTTCCTCTGGCCGGGCAATCGCTCGAAACACGACGGTCGCGGAGACGACGCGGCGAGGCGTCCGCATGCCCTCCCTGCTCCCCCTGCGGGAGAAGGAAGAGGGCGCCTCGCGACGATCGCCCGTTTCCTCCGTTTCGCCGGTCGACGACGAGAACAAAACATGATCTCTTAAGGAAAACCTGTCACGGTCGGCGCATGTCGGAAACGCTCCTCCTCCTCGGCGGCTTCGCCGTCACCCTCCCCCATCTCCTCTTCGCCGGCGGCGGCTTCGCCGGCGGGCTCGTCGTCGCGGCGCTCGGGCGGGGCCGCTCGGTCCGCGAGCGGATCGCGGCGGAGACGCTCGCGCTCGATCAGGCCCAGGAGACCGAGCGGCGGCTCGCCGAGATCGGCCGTCTCCAGGCGGAGATGACCGGGCGGATGCAGACCATGGCCGAGGTGTTCGGCTCGCGGCAGGCGGATCTGGCGCGCGGGCTCTCCGAGCGGCTCGACGGGCTCGGGGCGCGGATCGGCCATTCGCTCACCGACACGTCGCGGGCGACCTCGGCGAGCCTCACGTCGCTGGCCGAGCGGCTGGCGGTGATCGATCGCGCCCAGCGCGGCATCACCGAACTCTCGGCCGAGATGATCCAATTGAAGTCGATCCTGGCGAACAAGCAGGCGCGCGGCGCCTTCGGCCAGGGGCGGATGGAGGCGATCGTCGCCGACGCGCTGCCGCCGAACGGCTATGCGTTCCAGGCGACGCTCTCGACCGGGGTCCGGCCGGACTGCCTCGTCCATCTCCCCGACGGCGCGCCCGGCCTCGTCGTCGACGCCAAGTTTCCGCTGGAGGGGTGGACGGCGTTTCGCGAGGCGGAGAGCGCGGAGGCGCGGGCGGCCGCCATGCAGGGGTTTCGCCGCGACGTGATCCGCCACGTGATCGACATCCGCGACAAATATCTCCTCGCCGGCGAGACCCACGACACCGCCTTCCTGTTCGTGCCGTCGGAATCGATCTTCGCGGACCTACACGAGCACTTCGCCGAGGTGGTGCAGCGAGCGCACAGGGCGCGGGTGGTGATCGTCTCGCCGTCGCTCCTGGTGCTCGCCATCCAGGTGGTGCAGTCGATCGGCCGGGATGCCGCGATCCGCTCGCAGGCGCATGTGATCCAGGCGGAGGTCGGCGCGCTCGTCGAGGATGTCGCCCGCCTCGCCGAGCGCGTGACGAAACTCCAGACGCATTTCGGCCAAGCGACGCGCGATCTGGACCAATTGGCGATTTCCGCCGACAAGGTGGTTCGCCGTTCGGCCCGGATCGAAGCGCTCGATCTCGAGACCGCGACCGACACCCGCCCTCGCCTCGCCGGCGAATGATACGTTCGGAGATCTGCATGTCGCTCATCGTCGCCATCGAGAACTGGACGCCGGATCAGTGGATCGAGCGGTTCCGCCGGCTCGCCCCCGACCTCGAGGTGATCGACGCGCGCGAGCCCTTCGATCCGGAGGCGGTGCGCTTCGCGGCAGTGTGGAAGCCGAAGCCGGGGTTGCTGGCGCGGCTCCCCAATCTCCAGGCCATCTTCAATCTCGGGGCCGGCGTCGACGCGCTCCTCGGCGATCCGACCCTGCCGGACGTGCCGGTCGTGCGCATCGTCGATCCGGATCTGACGGCGCGGATGACCGAATGGGTGGTGATGAACGTGCTCGCCCAGCATCGGCGGATGGACCACCACCGGGCGAGCCAAGCGCGGGCGGTGTGGGTGCCGATCGACCAGCCGGCGGCGCACGCGGTCACGGTCGGCCTGATGGGGCTCGGCGTGCTGGGTAAGGACGCGGCCGAGGTGCTCCGGCGGCTCGGCTTCGATCTCGTCGGCTGGAGCCGCTCGAAGCACGGCCTGCCCGGCGTCACGACCTACGCCGGCACGGCCGAGCTGCCGGCCTTCCTCGCCCGCACCGACATTCTCGTCGTGCTGCTGCCGGCGACGCCGGACACGCACGGCCTCCTCGACCGCGCGCTCTTCCGGCAGTTGCGTGGCGCGGCGCACATCGGCGGTCCGGTGATCGTCAATGCCGGACGCGGGGCGCTGCAGGTCGAGGCCGACATTCTCGCCGCGCTCGACGCGGGCGAGTTGGCGCACGCCGTGCTCGACGTGTTCGAGGTCGAGCCGCTGCCGGTGACCTCGCCCTTGTGGGCGCATCCGAAGGTGACGATCACGCCGCACTGCGCCGCCGACAGCGACGCCGAGGCGCTCGCCCACCGGATCGTCTCGGGCATCGCCACGCTGAAGCGCGGCGAGGCGCTCGATCCGGCGCTCGTGGTCGATCGGACGCGGGGCTACTGATCAGAGCACCCGGCGCGCCGCCCGGAGCGGGGTGCCGGCGGCCTCGATCCGCGCCAGCCCCTCGGCGATCCCCTCGATGCCGACCGCCATCATCGCGGCGTTGGCGTGAACGAAGGTCTCCCCGTCGCGCACCAGCGCGACGTGGCCGGGCCAGAACAGGAGATCGCCGCGCCGCCAGCCGGCCGGGTCGAGACCGATCGGCTCGCCGAGCGTCTTCTCCTGCAGGTCGGTGTCGCGCGGGCAGGGAATGCCGCAGGAAAAGAGCGCCGTCTGGACGAGACCGGAGCAGTCGATGCCGAGGCTCGAGCGGCCGCCCCAGAGATAGGGGATGCCGAGGAAGCGCTCGGCGACGGCGACCGGATCGCTTTCACGCGTGTCGATCGGGGCGAGGTGATGGGCGACGATCGCCCCACCCTCGACGGTGATCGCGAAACGGCGGCCGTTCTCCTCGCGCTCGCGCAAGACCCGGACGAGCGAACCGAAGGAGAGGCGCGCGGTCGGCGGCTGTTTGATCGAGAGCGCGGGATAGACGAAGGTCGCGAGCGCGGCGACGCGGTGGGTCGCGGGTGCCGCCTCGCCCTTCAGGATCGCGTGGCTCGGCAGGTAGCCGACGTAACCGTCGCGATCGAGTTGAACCCAGCTCCAGCCCTCGTCGTCCTCGTCCAAGACCCGCAGCGTCTCGCCGGCGAGCACCTCGGTGTCGAGACCGGCGTCGGGACGGGGGAGACGGCGCAGCGGCGCGACGGCGTCGAGGACGCGCGCCGCGATCGGCTCGACATAACGTTCGGCCTGGACGATGCCACGCAGATGCGCGGCGGCGCAATCGGGGCGAGCGGGGGTGAGGCGCGGATCGAGAGACTCCACGGGGCGGATCCCTCCTGTCAGAGGCCGAGCAGCCGGTCGGCGGCGGATTCGACGAGAAGGCCGAGCATGAAGTCGACCAGGGTGAAGCCGACCGCCGCGCCCCAGGGCCGTTCACCGGCGAGGACCGCGACGCGCCAGCCACAGAAGAGCGAGAAGCCGAGGGCGGCGAGGGTCGCCGGGCCGAGCATCGAGGTCGGCAGGAGGTGCATCAGCCACAGCGCCACCACCAGCGCATAGGGGAGCGAGGCGGCGATCGCCGTCCAGTTGCGCGCCACCATCCACGGCACGAAGACGCGGGTGAGGCCGAGCGGCCGGCCCAGGGCGGCGAGAAACAGCGGAAAGGCGATCCAGCCGAAGACGTAGTTGACCAGGCCGGCGAGGATCACCACCACGGTGCCGGTCTCGTGCGGCGTGCCGAGGGCGGCGTTGAGGCGGACATCGGCGAGGATCGACAGGGCGACGGCCGGCGCCAGCCAGAGCATCACCCTGAAGGACGACCAGAAGCCGTCGAGGCTCGTGTCCATCGCCGCCAGACCGCGCCGATCACCGCCGAGGAGGCGGAGCGATCCGACCAGCGCGGCGATCGTCGCGCCGCTCATCGCGCGCTCCCGAACCACCGTTCGAGGAAGGCGACATAGACCTGCGTCAACACCTCGAGATCGGCGACCGGCACGCGTTCGTCGACCTGATGCATGGTCTGGCCGACCAGGCCGAACTCGACCACCGGGCAATAATCCTTGATGAAACGAGCATCCGAGGTGCCGCCGTTGGTGGAGAGGCCGGGACGGCGGCCGACGACGCTCTCGACCGCGTCGGCGAGCGTCTCGACCAGGGCGGGATCGCGGGTCAGGAAACTGTCCGACGACGGGCTCTCGAGCGTCAGCTCCCAGTCGACGTCGTTG
The DNA here is from genome assembly GCF_019160155.1 of Pinisolibacter aquiterrae. Classification (GTDB taxonomy): domain Bacteria; phylum Pseudomonadota; class Alphaproteobacteria; order Rhizobiales; family Ancalomicrobiaceae; genus Pinisolibacter; species Pinisolibacter aquiterrae. Next base: position 202,981 of record NZ_JAFNIH010000041.1, on the reverse strand, counting down.
CCGGCCGCCTCGCGCAGGCGCCGGCGCAGTTCGGCGTCGAGGCTCGCCCGGTTCCACTGATCGTTGAAGCGGATGTTGAAGCGGGCGCGGGCCTCGCGCGGGATGACGTTCCACGAGGGATTGCCGACGTCGAAGGAGACCAGTTCCAGGTTCGAGGGCTGGAAGCGATCGTTGCCGGCGTCGAGGGGCGTGGCGACCAGCGCGGCGGCGAGGCGCATCGCCTTGGGGATCGGGTTGTCGGCCAAGTGAGGATAGGCGACGTGGCCCTGGCGGCCGGTCACGGTGACCGTGCCGGAGAGCGAGCCACGCCGGCCGACCTTGATCGCGTCGCCGATCGCCTCCGGGTTGGTCGGCTCGCCGACGATCGCCGCGTCGAAGCGATGGCCGCGTTCGTCGGCCCATTTCAGGAGCTTGACCGAACCGTTGATCGACGGCCCCTCCTCGTCGCCGGTGATCAGCAGCGACACCGAACCGGGGAGCTCGACGCCCTTCGCCGCGAGGCGTCCGAGGGCGGCGAGGAAGGCGGCGATGCCGCCCTTCATGTCGACGGCGCCGCGTCCGTAGAGGATGCCCTCCTCGATACGGCCGGCGAAAGGGTCGTGGCGCCAGCGGGCGACGTCGCCGGGGGGCACCACGTCGGTGTGGCCGGCGAAGACGAAATGCGGCCCCGCGTCGCCCCGGCGGGCGAAGAGATTGTCGATGTCGGGGGTGCCGGCCTCGGAGAAGACCGGGCGTTCGACGGTGAAGCCGAGGCTCGCGGCGATGGCGCCGACGAGATCGAGGGCGCCGCCGTCGGCCGGCGTCACCGACGGACAGACGAGGAGCGCGCGGGCGATGGCGACGGGATCGTCGAGGGCGGGAAGCGAATGGGTCATCGGGGGCATGTAACCGTCCGCCCGCGACGGGGTCAACGGCGGCGACGCACGGCGGCCGAGGTCGAGGCCCGGTCGGGCGAGCGTGTCCCCCAGAGGCGGCTCCCGTCGCGGCGCACGATGACCGGCGGCCCCTTCGCGACCACCGTGGCGCGGGGCGGGGACGGCTCCTCGACCGGGACGAGGATGGGAACGGGCTCGACGACGGGGCGCCGAGCGCCCGCGAGGCCGACGTCGCCGTTCAGCCCGGCGACGAGTTCGTCGAGGGCGGCGCGCAGGGGACGCGGCGCGCCGTGACGGTTCGCCGCCCGGCTGCCGGGCAGGAAACCGAGCATCAGAAAGCCGATGGTCGGGCCGAGCGCGGGGATGAACAGCACCAGCGTCCACACCGCCGCGAAGTTCATGTCGTGCCACCGCTTGGCGAAATGGCACCACACCAGCCAGAAGTCGACGACGGCGAGGAACCCGCCGAGCCAACCGACCTGCGCCGGCAGGACGCCGTCGGCGAGCGCCATGATCGCCTGGGGGACGGCGAGCCTGCGCAGGATCCAGATGTGGACGAAGAGCCCGATCCAGAATTCCGCCCGGCCGATGCGACCGCGCGGCAGGAAGAGGAACGTCAGGAAACGCAAGGCGGAACCCTCCATCGGACGCTCAAGAGGGGAGACCACGCCGACCGAAACCGGCGCGGCTCGGGCGCGAGATCACCTCGGCGAGCGGGGTGGGGCGCGCGGCGGGCGGCGAGGCGGCGGGAGCGGAGCGGGAGGCGGACGCGGCCCAGCGCGCGACGACGTCGTCGAGGCGACCGTCGTCGGCCGCCGGCGCATCGTCTCGGACCCGGGCGGCAGCCTCGCCCACCGGCGGGCCGAAGCGATTGGCGCCGGGCGTGCCGGGCGAAAGGCCGAGCTCGACGGCGAGCCAGACCGGACCGATCAGGGGCAGCGCGCCGACGAGGCACCACCAGCCCGACTTGTCGCGATCGTGCCAGCGCCGAACCGTCGCGGCGAAGCCGATCCAGGCCGGCACGGCCGCCACGGCGATCCATGGAAGGAGATCGGCGATGTTCGTGTTCGTCCAATCGAGATCCACCGTCGGGCCGAGCGCGAGGGCGAGCGCGAGACCGACGACGATCTGAACGAGACCGGCGGCCCAGAAGCCGCCACGGCCGGTCCGTCCTCGGAGCGTGAAGAGGGAGGCGATCGGCGACACGGGCGGGCCCTTCCGGGGACGAGATCCACCCGGAAACCCTCGCACGAGGACCTTACCCGACGATCAATTCCGCCCGGCGATCCGCCGGATGGTTTCCCGCGCCTTGCCGAGATCCCTCGAACTCTCACGAGGCGCGGCGATCCGGGCCGTTCACCTCTCGCCGGGCTCCCTCGGCGCGACCTCGCCGGGGAGCACGCCGAGTTCGACGAGGCCCCAGAGGAGCGCGAGGACGAAGGCGATCCAGGAGAACCACAGCCGCTCCAGCCAATGGGCGGCGACGATCGCCGGCAGGGCGAAGGCGAGGAGGCGCAGGCCCGGTTGCCCGCGATCGCGCAGGCGGCGGGCGCTCGCGACGACCAGGATCCAGACCCCGGCGATCCAGAGAAGCGCGACGGCGCCCCAGACCGCCGCCAGTGTCGCCGGGCGGCGGCCGAGATGTTCGGCGAATAAGGACAGGCTCTCCTCGCTCGCCAGCGCGTCCTGGGCGACCCAGAGCGCGGCGACGAGCGCCATCCGCGTCCACCAGCCGCCGCGATCGAGGCGTCCGGCGTGCGAGAACAGGGCGGCGGCGAGGCGCGGCACGAGCCCGGATTCCGCCACCTCTCCCTCCCCTAGCCGGTCGATCAGTCGCGCAGCAGCTCGTTGATGCCGGTCTTCGAGCGGGTCTGCGCGTCGACGGTCTTGACGATGACGGCGCAATAGGTCGACGGGCCGGGGGTGCCGTCGGGCAGCGGCTTGCCGGGCAGGTTGCCGGAGACCACCACCGAATAGGGCGGCACCCAGCCGACGTGGACCTCGCCGGTCATGCGGTTCACGATCTTGGTGGAGGCGCCGATGTAGACGCCCATGGCGAGCACCGAGCCCTCGCCGACGATCACGCCCTCTACCACTTCCGAGCGGGCGCCGATGAAGCAGTTGTCCTCGATGATGGTCGGGCCGGCCTGGAGCGGCTCCAGCACGCCGCCGATGCCGACGCCGCCGGAGAGATGGACGTTCTTGCCGATCTGGGCGCAGGAGCCGACGGTCGCCCAGGTGTCGACCATGGTGCCGCCGTCGACATAGGCGCCGAGGTTCACGAAGGAGGGCATCAGCACCACGTTCGGGGCGATGAAGGCGGAGCGGCGCACGATGCAGCCGGGCACCGCGCGGAAGCCGGCGGCGTCGAATTCCATGGCGCGCCAGCCGTCGAACTTGGAGGGGACCTTGTCCCACCAGGTGGCGTCGCCGGGACCGCCCTTGATGACGCTCATGGCGTTGAGGCGGAAGGACAGAAGCACCGCCTTCTTCAGCCACTGATTGACGACCCAGCCGCCATCCTGCTTCTCGGCGACGCGGGCCTTGCCCTTGTCGAGCAGGTCGAGGGCGGTCTCGACGGCGTCGCGGACCGCGCCCTTGGTGGTGGTGTCGATCTCGGCGCGGCGCTCGAAGGCGTCGTCGATGGTGGCGGCGAGATCGGCGAGGGCGGCGGGCGTGAGGTTCATCGGGCGGGTTCCGTCCGTTGGCGATCGGATGATCGGGAGAAGGGGAGGTTCGGCCGCGACCATAGCGGCGGGCGCGGCGGCGATCAACGACGGCGCGCCGATCCGATGGTCGCGTGTCAGGGCGTCGCACTCGGGGCGACGCGCTCCAGGAAACCGGCGAGATGGTCGGTCACCCAATGGACGTGGGGGGCGTCGCGGCCGTCGAATTCCCAGGTCTCGCGCATCACCGTCTCGGTGCCGGCCGGCACCACACCAGCACCGTCGCCATGCCGAGCGCGTCGGGCACCTCGAGGTTGCGGGAGAGGTCCTCGAACATCGCGGCGCGGGTCGGGTCGATCCCGGCCTGCCCGAGAAACTTCTCGTAGGTGGCGCGATGGGGTTTCGGCAGGAGATCGGCGGCGACGATGTCGAAGACGTCCTCGAAGTGCCGGGTGATGCCGAGGCGATCGGCGACCTTCTCGGCGTGCCGGCGGGTGCCGTTGGTCATGATGAAGCGGCGGCCCGGCAGGCGCTCGATCATCGCGCCGAGGTGGGGATCGGGCGCGACCACGGAATGATCGATGTCGTGGACATATTCGAGGAAGCCGTCGGGCGAGATGCCGTGCTCCAGCATCAGCCCGCGCAGGGTGGTGCCGTAGCGACGGTAATAGTCCTTCTGAAGGCGGTGGGCCTCCTCGGCGGTGGCGCCGACCAGCTCCATCACATAATCGCGAATCTTCACGTCGACCTGGGCGAAGAGGTCGGTGGCGGCCGGATAGAGCGTGTTGTCGAGATCGAAGATCCACACGTCGACGGCGCGGAAGCGGGCGGCGAGCGCCGCCTCGTCCATGCCGCCGCCGGTGGTGCGGTTCGGGCCGGCGATCACGGCGTGATCAGCGTGCCGGCGCCGTGCTCGGTGAAGAGTTCGAGCAGGACGGCGTGCGGCACCTTGCCGTTGAGGATGACCGCCGCCTCGACGCCGCGATCGAGCGCCTCGAAACAGGTCTCGACCTTGGGGATCATGCCGCCGGTGATGACGCCCTCGTCGATCAGGCGCTGAGCCTCGGCGCGCGACAGTTCCTTGATCAGCTGCTTGTTCGCGTCGAGGACGCCGGGCACGTCGGTGAGGAACAGGACGCGCGACGCCTTGAGCGCCCCGGCGATGGCGCCGGCGAAAGTGTCGGCGTTGACGTTGTAGGTCTCGCCGTCCTCGCCCGGGCAGACCGGAGCCAGGACCGGGATGATGTCCGACTTCTTCAGAACCTCGAGCACCTCGGTGCGAACCTCCTTGGGCTCGCCGACGAAGCCGAGATCGACCACCTTCTCGATCATCGAATCGGGATCGACGACGGTGCGCTTCAGCCGCGTCACGGTGACCATGTTGCCGTCCTTGCCGGTCAGGCCGATGGCGCGGCCGCCGGCCTCCTGGATGGTCTGGACGATCTCCTTGTTGATCGAGCCGGCGAGGACCATCTCGACGATGTCGACGGTGGCGCGGTCGGTGATGCGGAAGCCGCCGGCGAATTCCGACTTGATGTTGAGCTTGGCCAGCATCGCGTTGATCTGCGGCCCGCCGCCGTGGACCACGACCGGGTTGAGGCCGGAGAGCTTCAGCAGCGTGATGTCCTCGGCGAAGGCCTTGCCGAGCGCCTCGTCGCCCATGGCGTGGCCGCCGAACTTCACCACCACGGTCTTGTCGTCGTAGCGCAGCATGTAGGGCAGCGCCTTGGAGAGGATCTCGGCTTCCGCGACCATGGCGGCTTCGGACTTCGACGTGACGGACATGACGGTCTCCAGAACGAGATCAAGCGGCGAAGAAGGCGATTTCGGCCCGCAGCGCCTCGATGCCCCAGCCCTTCTCGGACGAGGTCACCAGGATCACCGGGTGGGCGGCGGGCCGTTTGCGGATCGCCTCGGCCGTGGCGGCGAGAACGGCGGCGACCGGGCGGCCGGTCTCTTCCTTGGCGATCTTGTCGGCCTTGGTGAGCACCAGCTGATAGCTGACCGCCGCCTTGTCGAGCATGTCGAGCACCTCGGTGTCGACCGGCTTCAGGCCGTGGCGGCCGTCGATGAGGAGATAGACGCGGCGCAGGTTCGGACGGCCGCGCAGATAGGAGAAGACCAGCCGGGTCCAGTCCTCGACCTGGGCCTTGGGCGCCTGGGCGAAGCCGTAGCCGGGCATGTCGACGATCGAGAGGCCGGCGTCGACCATCTCGCGCGGGGCGCCGGAGGTCAGTCGTTCGGTCTTCTTGGAGCGCTCATTCAGCACCGCCGGCACGAAATAGTTCAGTTCCTGGGTGCGGCCGGGCGTATTGGAGGTGCGCGCGAGGCCCTGTTGGCCGAGAACCGCGTTGATCAGCGACGACTTGCCGACGTTGGAGCGGCCGGCGAAGGCGATCTCGGATCCGGCGTCGATCGGCGGCAGATCGGCGAGATCGACCGCCCCCTTGGCGAAGGCCCAGGGGCGGGCGAAGAGGAGGCGGGCCTTCTCGGCCGCCGCGATCGCGCGGGCGTCCACTTCATCGGTCATGGTCGCCCCCCCTTTGCCGGCGCGGCTCGTTCCAGCGCGGCGACGTCGCCGCCGCGGATCGCGTCGAGAGACGCGGTGATGTGTTCGATCGGCCAATCCCACCAGGCAAGCGCCAGCAGGCGCTCGATCTCCTCGGGCGAGAAACGGTAGCGGATCACCCGGGCCGGATTGCCGCCGACGACCGCATAGGCCGGCACGTCGGAGGCGACCACCGAGCGCGCCGCGACGATCGCGCCGGCGCCGATCGTCACCCCGGGCATGATCATCGCCTCGGTGCCGATCCACACGTCGTCGCCGACGACGGTGTCGCCCTTCAGCCCGGCGCGGATCGTCTCGAAGTCGAACCCCTCTTCCCAACCGTGTCCGAAGATCGAGAAGGGAAAGGTCGAGATCCCCGTCATGGCGTGATTGGCGCCGTTCATCATGAACCGTACCCCGGTGGCGATCGCCGTGAAGCGGCCGATCACCAGCCGGTCGCCGAGGAAGTCGTAATGGTGGAGGACGCATTTGTCGACGAAGCGTTCGGGCTCGTCGGGGTCGTCGTAGTAGGTGAAGTCGCCGACCGAGATCGTGTCCCGGTCGATCAGTGGCTTGAGGAACACGACCCGAGGATGGGCCGGCAGCGGGTGGATCGTCGTCGGATCGGGAGGAGAGAGGAGGGGCATCGCCGGGCTCGTCGAAGGAGAACAGGAGACCGGACGGCGAGAGCCTCGCCGGTCCGGCGTCTTCCGGGTCTTGCGACCGGGACCGTCCGCCTCGCGCGGACCGCGTGCCCGATCGTCCTCACACGACCATCGACGTCACACTCCCTCGTCGCGAGCCTCAGCCCACCTTGGCCGAGCCCCGACCGAACATGCCCTTGATGTTGTCCCAGAGCTCCACCTTCACGCCGTTGCGGGACATGATGTAGGCCTGCTGGGCGATCGAGAGCAGGTTGTTCCAGGTCCAGTAGATCACCAGACCCGCCGGCATCGACGCCAGCATGAAGGTGAACAGCACCGGCATCCAGTCGAACATCATCTTCTGGGTCGGATCCGGCGGCGGCGGATTGAGCTTCATCTGGACGAACATCGTGACGCCCATGATCAGCGGCCAGAGACCGATCATCATCATTTGCGGCGGCGTCCAGGGAATCAGGCCGAACAGGTTGAACAGCGAGGTCGGATCGGGCGCCGAGAGGTCGTGGATCCAGCCGTAGAACGGCGCCTGACGCATCTCGATGGTGACGAAGATCACCTTGTAGAGCGAGAAGAACACCGGGATCTGCACCAGGATCGGCAGGCAGCCGGCGAGAGGATTGATCTTCTCGCGGCGATAGAGATCCATCAGCGCCTGCTGCTGGGCGGTGCGATCGTCCTTGAAGCGAGCCTGAAGCTCCTTCATCTCCGGCTGCACCTTCTTCATCTTGCTCATCGAGTCGTAGGACTTGTTGGCGAGCGGGAAGAAGACGGCCTTGATCAGCACCGTGACGATCAGGATGGCGATGCCGAAGTTGCCGACGAGATGGTTCAGCCAGCTGATGACGTGGAACAGCGGCTTGGTCAGGAAGTAGAACCAGCCCCAGTCGATCAGCCGATCGAAGCGGGCGATGTCGTAGGTCTTGGCGTAGCCGTCGACGACGCCGACCTCCTTGGCGCCGGCGAAGAGCCGGGTCGAGGACGAGATCTCGGCGCCGGCGGCGAGCGGCATCGCCTCGGCCAGCATGAAGGTGCGGTAGACGTCGGGCTGGCCGGCGGCGGCCGGGGTCGCGGCAAAGCGCGGCTGGGTCGTGACGGCCTTGTCGGGGATCAGCGCGGCGGCCCAGTACTTGTCGACGAAGCCGATCCAACCGCCGGCGACCTTGGCCGGCTCGATCTTCAGCTTCTCCTTGAGGTCCTTGTAGTTGACCTCCTTGAGACCCTCGTCGCCGAAGACGCCGATCGCGCCCTCGTGGAGGATGTAGTAGCCCGAGGTGGTCGGGGTGCCGAAACGCGAGAGCGCCGAATAGGGGAACAGCGCGGTGGCTCGGTCGGTCGCGTTCTTCACCTTGTCGGTGACGGTGAACATGTATTCGGCGTCGACCGCGATGGTGCGCTCGAAGACGATGCCCTCACCGTTGTCCCAGGTCAGCACCACCGGGGTCGAGGGGGTCAGCGCGCCGGTGCCCTGCTGGATCCAGCGGGTCTCGGGGCCAGGCACCTTGACCGGGGCGCCGGCGTCCGACAGCCAGCCGAAATCGGCGAAATAGGCGTTCTCCGCCCCGGCCGGAGTCAGGAGCGCGATCTCCGGGCTCTTCGGATCGATCGTCTCGCGATATTTGCGGAAGGAGACGTCGTCGAGGCGGGCGCCGACGAGGTCGATCGAGCCGTCGAGGGTCGGGGTGCGGATCTCGATGCGGGGACGGGCGGCGATCGCCTGGGCGCGGGTCTGGGCGGTGGCGACGACGCCGTTGCCGAGCGGCGCCGGCGCGGCCGGGGTGCCCGCGCCCGGGGCGGCCGGAACGGCCCCCGGCGCGGCCGCGGTCGCGGCGGCGGTCGGCGCGGCGGGCGCGACCTGCGTCACCTCGGCGGCGCGGCGCAGGCGCTCGGCCTCCATGCGGGGGCCGGCGATGAAATACTGCCACCCGAACAGGACGAGAACCGAGAGCGCGATCGCGAAGATGTAGTTCTTGTTCTCGATCATCCGACGATCCCAGGGGTTTCACCGCTCGTGCGGTCGGCGGCCGGGAGATCGGCCGGGCGAGCGGCCACGGGGGCGGCCGACGCGATGCTCTTGGCGAGGGTCTTGTGCGCCTGCGCGAAGGCGCCGACGAGGTCGGCGCGCAGGGTCGCGAAGTCGAGGTCGAGGCTCTCGCGACGTCCGATCAGGACATGGTCCCGGCCGGGCCGCGCGACGCGATCGGCATCGAGGCGCAGAGCCTCCTTGAGGCGGCGGCGAACACGATTGCGCACCACCGCATTGCCGACCTTCTTGGTCACGGTGAAACCGCAGCGCGGGTCCACCTCGGCGTCGGCGAGGAGAGCGGACTGGAGAACGAAGCCGCGCCGAGCCGACCGCGCCCCACGGGCGACGACCAGAAACTCGGCGCGTTTCTTCAATCTCCGCATCGCGTCCCACGTCCTCGTGCCTTGCGGCGCCATGCCGAGGCCGAGGGCCATCGGCGGGACGGTCGCTTCGCGATCAGGCCGAGAGGCGCTTGCGACCGCGGGCGCGGCGGCGAGCGATCACCAGCCGGCCACCGACGGTGGACATGCGGGAACGGAAGCCGTGACGGCGCTTCCGCACGATCTTGGAGGGCTGGTAGGTGCGCTTCATGGGTCGTCGCCGCCCGTGATGGCGGCCCCCTGGTCTCGAGTTGTGCGTCACCCGCGCCCGAGCGCGGGGTTCGTCGTGATGGGACGCCTCTTCCGCCGTTCGACCCCCTCACGGCGAGGGAACCGACCGTGCGATCGTCGGCTTTCCGCCGATGATGGACGCGCGCAATTGCGCGGCCCGAAGGGACGAGGATCCCGGTCGAGGGGGCTTATAGGTGGCGCAGGGCGGATCTGTCAACGAGGAGCGCCGTCACGAAACGGCGATTTCACGCCTTTTCGCCGACGATGGTCGAGGATAGCATGGCGCTTCTTCTCCCGGAGCCGATCCGATCATGGCCGCGACGCGCGCCGACGACGAACTCACCCGAGCCGGGCCGGTCTGCAGCCGGGGTCCCCGGCTGTCGACGCGGCTCGTCGCCCTCACCGCGCTCTTCGTGGTGGTCGCGGAGATTCTCGTGTTCGTGCCGTCGCTGGCGCATTTCCGCATCAATCGGCTCCAAGAGGCGATCCACCGGGCCGAACTGGTGGTGACCGCGCTCTCCGGCAGCGCCGACATCGGTCGCGATCTGCAGAACCGCCTGCTCGGCGAGATGAGCGCCTCGGTGATCTCGGTGCGGCAGGGCGACATGCGGCGGCTGGTGGCGGTCTCCGAGACGCCGCCGACGCGGATCGACCGCATCGTCGATCTCGACCAGCCGCAGGCGTGGCGCTGGTCGATCGCCGCGATCACGATGTTGTTCGACGGCGACGAGGAGACCCTGCGGGTGCTCGGGCCGCCCAACGCGCGCGGCGACGTGGTCGATCTCGTCATGTCGTCGACGCCGATCCGCGCCGCCACGGTGCGTTTCGCCATCAATCTGGCGATGCTCTCGGCGGCGCTGGTGGCGGTGGTGGCGATCGTCGTGTTCCTGGTGCTGCGGCGGATGTTCCTGAAGCCGCTCGAGCACATGGCCCGGGCGATGGCGCGCTTCGCCGAGGACCCCGAGGATCCCGACCGGATCATCCGGCCGACCCCGCGCAACGACGAGATCGGCGACGCCGAGCGGCGCATGGCCGAGTTCCAGAGCGAGGTCGCGGGCGCGCTCACCCAGAAGAAGCATCTGGCCGATCTCGGCGTCGCCGTCTCCAAGATCAACCACGACCTGCGCAACATGCTGGCGGCGGCCCAGCTGGTGACCGACAGGCTCTCCGCCATTCCCGACCCGACCGTGCAGCGTTTCGTGCCGAAGCTGGTCGCGACCCTCGACCGCGCCATCGGCTATTCGCGAGCGGTGCTCGACTACGGCAAGACCGGCGAGGCGCCGCCGGACCGGCGTCTGATCGCGGTGCGCCGGCTGGTCGAGGACGTCGCCGAGATGGCCGGCCTCGGCGGCGAGGGCGACGGCGAGGCGGCGGCCGGCGAGACCGCCGTCCGGCTCGAGATCGACGTCGACAAGGCGCTGGAGATCGAGGCCGATTCCGATCAGCTCTTCCGCGTGCTGCTCAATCTGGTGCGCAATGCCCGTCAGGCGCTCGAGGCGGATTCCGATCCCGCGCTGGTGCGGCGGATCACCATCTCGGGACGGCGCAGCGGCACGGTGGTGACGCTCAGGGTGAGCGACACCGGGCCGGGCGTGCCGGCGCGCGCCCGCGACAATCTCTTCCGCCCGTTCCAGGGCGGTGTGCGCCAGGGCGGCACCGGCCTCGGACTGGCGATCTGCGCGGAGCTGGTGCGCGCCCACGGCGGCACCATCGAACTGATCGGCGACGGACCCGGCGCGACCTTCGAGATCACCATCGCCGATCGGGTGATCGACCTCACCCGAATCGACCGCCAGCGCCGCTCCTCGCGCTGATATCGCTCACATATTCCGAGATGCGGCCCCTCGGGACGATCTTCGGCGATCGCGGCGATCGGACACGCCCGAATACCGCATCCTGCGTGTGACACATGCAATTTCGTGTGTTATCGAATTTCTTTCACCCCACGCCCAATGGACATCATGGCCCGGCATCGAAGAGACGACGAGACGATCCTGCGCATCGCCCAGATGCGATACGATCAGCGGCTGCCTCAGAACGAGATCGCGCGGGCGCTCGACATATCCGAATCGACCGTCAGCCGCGCCCTCAAGGCGGCGATGGATCTCGGTTTCGTGGAAATTCAGATCTCTCCGACGGGCCTGCGCGACTTCGCGCTGGAGCGACGCCTGACGGCGGCCTACGGCATCGATCTCGCCGTGGTGGTGCAGCCGCGCTCGGGCGGCGCCCAGACCGCCGACGTGCTCGGCCGGGCGGTGGCACGGCTGGTCGAGGAACGCGCCCAGGCCGGCGCGGTGATCGGGGTCTCCGACGGCGACACGGTGGCGGCGGTGGCGGCGGCGGTGCGCCGGGCGCGCTCGACCGACGTCGACGTGGTCTCGCTCATCGGCGGTGTCGGCGCGCCGCAGATCCCTTCGCATTCGAGCGAGGTGTGCCGGACGCTCGCCACCGGCCTCGGCGGCCGCGCCTGGCAGTTGCCGGTGCCGGCGATCGTCGACGGGGCGGAGGCGGCGGCCCATCTCAAGGCCACCTCGACCGTCGGCGCGGTGTTCGACCTGATGGGCCGGGCCAATCTGGCGCTGGTCGGCATCGGCGCGATCAATCCGCTGGCGACGGTGTTCCGGCACGGGGTGATCCCCTCCGACAAGATCGAGGCGATCGCTACGGCGGGCGCGGTCGGCACCATCTGCGGCTGGTTCTACGGCCCGCGCGGCGTGCTGATCCCGACCGAATTCGACGATCGCACCCTCTCGGTGTCGCCGCGCGTCCTCCAGCGGGTGCCGATGCGCCTCGGCGTGGCGATGCACGCGACCAAGGCGCCGGCGATCAAGGCGGCGCTGGTCGGCGGCTGGATCAACGCCGTCGGCCTCGACGCGGAAACGGCGGAAGAGTTGCTCAGGATGCGGTGAACCACTGCGCCGAAACGCGAACGGGCGGCCTCTCGGCCGCCCGTTCCGTTTCGAACATCGTGTCGGGGCTCACCCCTCGACCTCGGAGAAGTCGAGCGGCACGCCGGTCGCGGCCGTCAGGTCGGCGATCGAGACGCCCGGCGCCATCTCCAGGACCTTCATGCCCTTCGGCGTCACGTCCATCACCGCCAGATCGGTGACGATGCGGTCGACCACGCCCTGGCCGGTCAGCGGCAGGGTGCACTCCGGCACGATCTTGTGGACGCCGCCCTTGGCGACGTGTTCCATCAGCACGATCACCCGCTGGACGCCGGCGACGAGGTCCATGGCGCCGCCCATGCCCTTGACCATCGAGCCGGGGATCATCCAGTTGGCGAGGTCGCCGTTCGCCGCCACCTGCATGGCGCCGAGGATGGCGAGGTTGACGTGACCGCCGCGGATCATCGCGAAACTGTCGGCGGAGGAGAAGAACGAGGCGCCCGGCAGGGCGGTCACGGTCTGCTTGCCGGCGTTGATCAGGTCGGCGTCGATCTCGTCCTCGGTCGGGAAGGGGCCGATGCCGAGCAGGCCGTTCTCCGACTGGAGCCACACGTTCATCCCCTCGGGGATGTAGTTGGCGACCAGCGTCGGCAGGCCGATGCCGAGGTTCACGTAGAACCCGTCTTGCAGTTCGCGAGCGGCGCGGGCCGCCATTTCGTCACGCGTCCAGGGCATGGGGCGTCTCCTCAGGCGGTCTTGCGCAGGGTGCGCTGTTCGATGCGCTTCTCCGGCGTGGCGTTGAGCACCAGGCGCTGGACGAAGATGCCGGGGGTGTGGATCTGGTCGGGATCGAGCTCGCCGACGGGCACGATCTCCTCGACCTCGGCGATCGTCACCTTGCCGGCGGTGGCGCACATCGGATTGAAGTTCCGCGCGGTCTTCCGATAGATCAGGTTGCCGGCGGCGTCCGCCTTCCAGGCCTTGACCAGGGCGACGTCGGCGACGATGCCGCGCTCCATGACGTAGGTGCGGCCGTCGAATTCACGCAGATCCTTGCCCTCGGCCACGACCGTGCCGACGCCGGTCGCCGTGAAGAAGGCGGGGATGCCGGCACCGCCGGCGCGCAGGCGCTCGGCGAGCGTGCCCTGGGGGGCGAATTCGAGCTCGAGCTCGCCGGACAGGAACTGCTGGGCGAAGAGCTTGTTCTCGCCGACATAGGACGAGATCATCTTCTTGATCTGACGGGTCTCGAGCAGAAGGCCGAGGCCGAAACCGTCGACGCCGGCGTTGTTCGACACGCAGGTCAGGCCGGTGACGCCGGAATCGCGCAGCGCCGCGATCAGCGCCTCGGGAATGCCGCAGAGGCCGAAGCCGCCGACGGCGAGCGTCTGACCGTCCTTCACCACGCCCGCGAGCGCGGCAGCAGCGCTCGGATAGATCTTGTTCATGAGACCGCGTTCCTCCTCGTGGATGACCAGCCGACGCGGTCGACAACCGAGATCCGACGGAGCAAATCGATTGGATCGCCCCGCCCGCCCCGGTTCCGCTCGGCCCCGTTTCCGCTTCTCCGCCGAGAAGATAGCGGCCCTCTCGCGGAAGCGAAACCCTCGACCTTAGCCTTGCGGAAACGAGCCCGTCCCCTCGGCACGCGGCGGGTCGAGGGCGGCGAGCGGACGATGGGTCAGGCGACGTCGTCGTAGCGGTCGGGACGGGCGCCGCAGACCGGGCACGGCCCTTCGACCGGGCCGATCACGGTATGGCCGCAGACCGGGCAGACGTGGACCTCGACCTCGCCGAGATCGGTGCCGGCGGCGACCGCGGCGGCGGCCTTCTCGAAGAGATCGTAATGGACCTTCTCGACGGCCAGCGCGAAGCGCATGGAGCGGGCGGCCTTGCGGTGGCCCTCCGCCTCGGCGCGTTCGACCATCGGCGGATACATCTCGGTGAACTCGTGTTTCTCGCCGGCCATCGCCTCGGCGAGGTTGGCGGCCGTCGGGCCGATGCCGTCCATCGCCTTCAGATGGGCGAGCGCGTGGACCGTCTCGGCGGCGGCGATGCCGCGCAGCAGCTTGGCGACGCTGGGGAACCCCTCGGCCTCGGCCTTTTCGGCAAAGCCGAGATAGCGGCGGTTCGCCTGCGATTCGCCGGCGAATGCTTCCTTCAGATCGTCGATGGTGCTCATGGCTCGCTCCGGGTCGAGGCCGTCTTCGCCGCCTGGGACCGCGGCCGGCCTCGCCGGGACGGCAGGGTAATCCCTTCTCGGACCCGCCTCATCCCACCTTTCCCGTAGAACGCGCGACGATCGAGGCCGCGCGGGCGCGCTCCTCCACATGTTTCGTCGCTCGACGCGCGTTTCCCCTTTCGGAGAACGGCGGCGACTTGCTATCGGTCGGCGACGTTTCAGGAGATAGACCATGGCCCAGCCCCTCGATCCGACCGTCGTCACCCGCATCACCGCGACGATCGCGGCCGAGATCGGCTGTCGCCCGGCTCAGGTGGAGGCGGCGGTGGGGCTCCTCGACGAGGGCGCGACGGTGCCCTTCGTCGCGCGCTATCGCAAGGAGGTGACCGGCGGCCTCGACGACACCCAATTGCGCACGCTCGAGGAGCGGCTCGGCTACCTGCGCGAGATGGAGACGCGGCGCGCGGCGGTCGTCGAGAGCATCCGCGCCCAGGGCAAGCTCGACGCCGAGCTCGCCGGCAAGCTCGCCCGCGCCACCTCCAAGGCGGAGATCGAGGATCTCTATCTCCCCTTCAAACCGAAGCGGCGCACCCGCGCCGAGATCGCCCGCGAGAAGGGCCTCGGCCCGCTCGCCGAACGGATCCTCGCCGATCGCTCGGTCGACCCGAAGGCGCTGGCGGAAGGTTTCGTGACGGCGGAAGTCGCCGACGTGAAGGCGGCGCTCGACGGCGCCCGCGACATTCTCGCCGAGCAGTTCGCCGAGAACGCCGATCTGGTCGGGCGGCTGCGCGGCCACATGCAGGGCCGGGCGCGGCTCCGGGCCAGGGTGGTCGAGGGCAAGGAGGCGGCGGGCGAGAAGTTCGCCGACTATTTCGACCACGTCGAGCGCTGGGCCGACGTGCCGTCGCACCGGGCGCTCGCCATGCTGCGCGGGCGCAACGAGGAGGTCCTGGCGCTCGATCTCGAGGTCGACGCGGACGATCCCGCGCCGGTGAAGCCGGTCGAGGCGATCATCGCCGAGACCTTCGGCATCCCCGTGCCGACGCCGTCGCGCGCGACCGGGGCGGCCGACAAATGGCTCCTCGACGTGGCGCGCTGGTGCTGGCGGGTGAAGCTGTCGCTGTCGCTCTCGGTCGAACTGATGGGAGCGATGCGCGAGCGCGCGGAGGAGGAGGCGATCCGCGTCTTCGCCGCCAATCTCAAGGACCTGCTGCTGGCCGCCCCGGCCGGCACCCGCGCCACGCTGGGGCTCGATCCGGGCATCCGCACCGGCGTCAAGGTCGCCGTGGTCGATGCGACCTCCAAGGTGGTGGCGACCACCACGGTCTATCCGTTCCCGCCGAAACAGGACGTCCAGGGCACGCTCGCCACGCTGAAGCACCTGATCCAGAAGCACCATGTCGAGCTGGTGGCGATCGGCAACGGCACCGGCAGCCGCGAGACCGACCGGCTCGTGTCGATGCTGATCGGCGAGATGGGGGATCGCAAGCCGATCAAGGTGGTGGTCTCGGAGGCCGGCGCCTCGGTCTATTCGGCCTCGGCGCTCGCCGCCGCCGAGATGCCCGATCTCGACGTCAGCCTGCGCGGTGCGGTCTCGATCGCCCGCCGCCTGCAGGATCCGCTCGCCGAACTGGTCAAGATCGACCCCAAGGCGATCGGCGTCGGCCAATATCAGCACGACGTCGATCAGGCGCGGCTCGCGAAGATGCTCGACGCGGTCGTCGAGGACGCGGTCAACGCGGTCGGGGTCGATCTCAACACCGCCTCGGCGTCGCTGCTCACCCGCGTCTCCGGCCTCGGTGCTTCGCTCGCGGAAGCGATCGTCGCCCATCGCGAGGCGAACGGGCCGTTCCGCAATCGCCGGCAGTTGCTCGAGGTCGCCCGGCTCGGGCCGAAGACCTTCGAGCAGGCGGCGGGGTTCCTCAGGATCCGCGACGGCGACGAACCGCTCGACACCTCCTCGGTCCATCCCGAGGCCTATGCGGTGGCCAAGCGCATCGTCAAGGACTGCGGGCGCGACCTCAGGGCGCTGATGGGCGACGCGGCGGCGCTGAAGGCGATCGATCCGCGCAAATTCGTCGACGAACGCTTCGGCCTGCCGACGGTGAAGGACATCTTGAGCGAGCTCGAGAAGCCCGGTCGCGATCCGCGCCCCGGCTTCAAGACCGCCGCCTTCGCGGAGGGCATCGAGAAGATCGAGGATCTGAGGCCGGGGATGGTGCTCGAGGGCACGGTCACCAACGTCGCCGCCTTCGGCGCCTTCGTCGACATCGGCGTCCATCAGGACGGGCTCGTCCACGTCAGCCAACTGGCCGATCGCTTCGTCAAGGATCCGCGCGAAGTGGTGAAGGCCGGCGACGTCGTCAAGGTGCGCGTCGTCGAGGTCGACGCCAAACGCAAACGCATCGGCCTCACCATGCGCAAGGACGACGGCGGCGCCCGCATGGGGCCGCCCCCGGGGGGCCGCGACGATCGCCCGCGTGGCGGCGGCGGGCCGGGGCCGAAGGGCGGCAGGCCCGGGTCGGCACCGCCGTCGAACGGCCCCGGCGCGCTCGGCGCGGCGCTCCTCGACGCTCTGCGCAAGAAGTGACGGCATTGCGCGGGCGACATGCCCGCCATGCGAAAATCGCGACACGATGGCGCGGTCAGGCCCTGACCAGGGCCGGTCGCGCGCGAACCGGCGGCGGGCCGGGGACCGTCCCGCCTTCCGAAATCTGACGAAATCTCTGCCGGCCGAAGGGTCGGCGGCGGTGGCGGCGACGGTCGCCGTCTTTCCGGCGGCGCCGATCCGAACGGCGTGAATTTCCGACCTTTGATGGAGATCACATCGCGCGCCGATGGATCAGTGCATCACCTGACGATGGGTTCCCGCGCAAGCCAAGGGAGGGTCAGGTGACGAAGACCGGCAAAGCTCACGAGACGGAACTCGACCGCGTATTGGACCGCAACCGCCGGGATCGAGGCCGTCTGGTCCAGATCCTGCGCGAGGCACAGGCCATCGAGGGCTGGATCCCGCCCGAGACGGTGACGGCGATCGCCCAGGGCCTCGGCATGGCGATCGGCGAGGTCGAATCGACGCTCGAGTTCTATTCGTTCTTCTACCGCCGGCCGCGCGGCGACTACGTCGTCCTCTTCTCCGACAACATCACCGACCGGATGCTCGGCAATCAGGCGATCTTCGAGCACATGGCGCGCCGCTTCGGCGTGGCGCGCGGCGAGGTCTCGCCGGACGGTCTGGTGTCGCTCGACTTCACCTCCTGCACCGGGCTCTGTGACCAGGGGCCGGCGATCCTGGTCAACGGTATCGCCATTCCGAAGATGACGTTGCGCCGCGCCGATCAGATCCACGATCTGATCCGCTCGAAGGTGCCGGTGTCCGACTGGCCCAAGGATCTCTTCGAGATCGACCACAACATCCGCCGCGCCGACATGTTGCTCGGCTCCGACTTCATGCCCGGATCGGCGTTGAAGGCCGCGATCGCCATGGGGCCGGAGGCCTTCCTGACGGAGGTGAAACGGTCGAACCTGCGCGGGCGCGGCGGCGCCGGCTTCACCACCGGCGTCAAATGGGAGGCGGCGAAGAAGGCGCAGGCCGACGAACGCTTCATCGTCTGCAACGCCGACGAGGGCGAGCCCGGCACGTTCAAGGACCGGGTGCTGCTGCAATTCTATCCCGAGCGGGTGTTCGAGGGCATGGCGCTCGCCGGCTTCGTCACCGGCGCGCGGCACGGCCTCGTCTATCTGCGCGGCGAATATCTCTATCTGCTCGCCCCGCTCGAGGAGAAGCTCGCCGAGTTGCGCGCCGGGCGCCTGCTCGGCCGCGCCATCCAGGGCGTCGAGGGGTTCGATTTCGACATCGAGATCCACATGGGCGCCGGCGCCTACATCTGCGGCGAGGAGACGGCGCTGATCGAAAGCCTCGAGGGCAAGGCGGGACGGCCGCGGATCCGGCCGCCGTTCCCCGTGGTCTGCGGCTACCGGAACAAGCCGACGGTGGTCAACAACGTCGAGACGCTGTGCAAGGTCACCGAGATCGCCCTCCAGGGCGGCGCCGGCTACGAGGGCTTCGGCACCAAACAGTCGACCGGCACCAAGATCCTCTCGGTCTCCGGCGACTGCGAGCGGCCCGGCATCTACGAATATCCGTTCGGCGTGCGGGTGGGCCAAGTGCTCGACGACTGCGGCGCGCGCTCGCCCAAGGCGGTGCAGATCTCCGGCCCGGCCGGGACCTGTCTCGGCATCCGCGAGTTCGGCCGGCGCATCGCCTTCGAGGACGTGCCGACGGCGGGCGCCTTCATGGTGTTCGGCGAACATCGCGACATGTTCGCGGTCGCCCACAACTTCGCGCATTTCTTCGCCCACGAGAGCTGCGGCTTCTGCACCCCGTGCCGGGTCGGCACCGCGATCCAGGCCAAGATCATGGACAAGATCGCGGCCGGACACGCGACTCAATACGAGATGAACGAGCTCCAGCATCTCCACGACGTGATGCGCACCGGCTCGCACTGCGGCCTCGGCCAGACCGCCGGCGGGGCGATCGCCGACACGATCGGCAAGTTCCGCGACGATTACGAGCAGAAGCTCGCCCGCAAGGACTTCGAGCCGGCCTTCGATCTCGACGCGGCGCTGGCGCGCGCCCGTGCCGTGACCGGCCGCGACGACGCCGACAGCCACATGCTCGATCACGCCTGAGGAGGACGACCATGAGCGACTACGAGACCTTCCTCCTCGACGGCCGGCCGGTGCGCTTCGAGCGCGGCCAGACCATCCTCGAGGCGGCGCTGGCGGCGGGGCACTACATTCCCAATCTCTGCCATCACCCCGAATTCAAGCCGCACGGCTCCTGCAAGCTGTGCACGATCAAGGTCAACGGCCGTTACGGCTCGGCCTGCACCGTCAAGGCGATGCCGGGCCAGGAAGTGTCCTCCGACACGCCGGAACTCAACGGCAATCGCCGTGTGCTCCTGCAGATGCTGTTCGTCGAGGGCAGTCACTTCTGCCCGGGTTGCGAGAAGAGCGGCAACTGCGCGCTGCAGGCGCTCGCCTATGATCTGGAAATGCTCACGCCCCACTACGCGCATTTCTATCCGTCGCGGCCGCTCGACGCCTCACATCCGGACGTGCTGATCGACTTCAACCGCTGCATCATGTGCGAACTCTGCGTCCGCGCCTCGCGCGAGGTCGACGGCAAGAACGTCTTCGCGCTGGCGGGCCGGGGCGTGGCGAGCCACGTCGTGGTCAATTCGCCCTCCGGCAAACTCGCCGACACCGACTTCGCGCTGACCGACAAGGCGGCGCACATCTGCCCGGTCGGGGCGATCCTGCCCAAACGCGTCGGCTTCGCGGTGCCGATCGGCAGCCGCACCTACGACGTCGACGCGATTTCCACCCTGGCCGAACGGCGCGCGACCGAGGAGGCGTGATCCCATGTTCCATGTCGCCCCAACCACCCGCAAACGCAAAGTGCGGATCGCCACGACCTCGCTGTCGGGCTGTTTCGGCTGCCACATGTCACTGCTCGACATCGACGAGCGGCTGCTGGCGCTGGCCGAACTGGTCGAGTTCGACCGCTCGCCGATCACCGACATCAAACACTGCGGTCCCTGCGACATCGCCATCGTCGAGGGCGGGGTCTGCAACGCCGAGAACGTCCACGTGCTGCGCGAGCTCAGGGCCAACGCCAAGGTGCTGGTGGCGCTCGGGGCCTGCGCGGTCAACGGCGGGCTGCCGGCGCAGCGCAACCATCTCGACGTCGGCGAGTGCCTGACGCGGGTCTATACCCATCGCTCCGAGGGCATGAAGGGATCGGTGCCGAGCGACCCCGAACTGCCGCTCCTGCTCGACAAGGTCCATCCGATCAACGAAGTGGTCCGGGTCGACTATTTCGTGCCGGGCTGCCCGCCCTCGGGCGACGCGATCTGGAAATATCTGACCGATCTCATCGACGGCCGCATCCCGCGCCTCGAACACCCGATGCTGCGCTTCGACTGAGGAGGGCGATCCCATGTCCCGACTGGAAACCGCCGAAAACCCCCAGAAGCTGAAGCGGATCGCGATCGATCCGGTCACCCGGGTCGAGGGTCACGGCAAGGTGACGCTGCTGCTCGACGACGCCGACCGCATCCATCAGGTGCGGCTGCACATCGTCGAGTTCCGCGGCTTCGAGATCTTCATCGAGGGGCGGCCCTATTGGGAAGTGCCGGTGACGGTGCAGCGGCTCTGCGGCATCTGTCCGGTCTCCCACCATCTCGCCGCCGTCAAGGCGATGGATCTGATCGCCGGCTACGGGCCGCTTCCCGCCACCGCGGAGAAGCTTCGCCGGCTCATGCATTACGGCCAGATCGTCCAGAGCCACGCGGTGCACTTCTTCCACCTCGCCTCGCCCGACCTGCTGCTCGGCTTCGACAGCGAGCCGACCCGGCGCAACATCGTCGGCGTCGCCCAGGACTTCCCCGAGATCGCCAAACAGGGCGTGCTCCTCCGGAAGTTCGGCCAGGAGGTGATCCGCCACACCGCCGGCAAGCGCATCCACGGCACCGGCGCCATCCCCGGCGGCATGAACAAGGCGCTGACCCCGGCCGAGCGCGAGGAGATACGGCGGGACGTCGATCAGATGATCGAATGGTCGCTCGGCGCGGTCCACATGGTGGCGAGCCTGCATCGCACCAAGCCGGAGTTCTACAACCGCTTCGGCGAGTTCGATTCGTCGATGATGGGCATGGTCGGCGACGACGGCGCGCTCGACTTCTATCACGGCGGGCTTCGTGCCCAGGCGGCCGACGGCTCGACGATCTTCGACCACGTCGATTATTCGACCTACGAGGAGGTGCTCCAGGAGGAGGCCAAGTCCTGGTCCTACATGAAGTTCCCGCACATCCGCGCGCTCGGGGCGGAAAAGGGCTGGTACAAGGTCGGTCCGCTGGCGCGCGTCCAGGTCGCCTCGCGGCTCTCCACCCCGCTCGCCGACATCGAGCGCAAGAAGATGATGGCGCTCGGCAACGGCAAGCCGGTGATGGGGACGCTCTTCTATCACTGGGCGCGGCTGATCGAGGCGCTGCATGCCTGCGAGCTGATCCGCGACCTGCTCGACGACCCCGACATCCTCGGCACCGATCTGATGGCCGACAAGGGCGATCGGCGCGGCGAGGCGGTGGGCGTGATCGAGGCGCCGCGCGGCACGCTCTTCCACCACTACCGGGTCGACGAGAACGATCAGGTCACCTTCTGCAACCTCATCGTCTCCACGACCAACAACAATCAGGCGATGAACGAGGCGATCCGCTCGGTCGCGCTGCAGTATCTCGACGGGCGCAAGGTGAGCGAGGGCCTGCTCAACCACATCGAGGTGGCGATCCGGGCCTATGATCCGTGTCTCTCCTGCGCCACCCATGCGCTCGGGCAGATGCCGCTCGAGGTCGATCTCGTCGACGCCTCGGGCGATCTGATCCATCGGGCGCGGCGCAACATGGGGGCGCCCACGTGAGCGACGAGGATCGGGGTCGGGCCACTCCGGACGCGCCGACCCCGGAAGGAGCGACCGAGCCCGGGACCTCCCGCCGACCCCGCATCGTGGTGTTCGGCTGGGGCAATACGTCGCGCGGCGACGACGGGCTCGGTCCGCTCCTCCTCCAGAGGATCGAGGATCTCGGTCTTCCCCACGTGGCGACGATCGAGGATTTCCAACTGCAACTCGAGCACGCGCTCGATCTGAAGGGGGCGGATCTCGCCCTCTTCGTCGACGCCAGCGTGGTGGCGCCGACGCCCTTCTCCTTCGTCGAGACGGGGCCGAGGCTCGGCCTCACCCATACGTCGCACGCCATGGCGCCCGAGGCGGTGCTCGACGTCTATTCCCGGGTGATGGGCGAGACGCCGCCGCCCGCCTTCGTGCTCGGCATGCGCGGCGAGGCCTTCGAGCTCGGCAGCGGGCTCGGCGCGGCGGCGCGCGACCATCTCGAGGCCGCCTTCGCCTTCCTCCGGCCGCTGGTGGAAGCCCCCGACGCCGCGCTCTGGCGCGCGGCGGCGACCGCCACACAGGACGGCGCGGATTGATCGACCGCAAGGACGGAGAGCGACGGGCGTGGGAGTGATCGTCGATCGCCGCCTCGCGCCGCTCCCGACGACACCGGATCCATGACCGACCTCGCCCTCCCCCGCTTTCCCCGGCTGATCGACCGAATCGCCGGCCGACTGCCGACGTTGCCGCTCGATCTGGCGCTGCGCCGCTTCGTCGGCTCGCTCGCCGACCGTCACCCGTCGCTGTTCTCGCGGCTCGGCGAACACGCCGGCAAGCGCTTCCTGATCGAGCCGACCGATCTCTCCTTCGCCTTCCTGCTCGCGCCCGACCCGGCGATGCCGCGCCTCGAGGCGGTCAAGCGCGATGCCTCCGGCACGATCCCGGTCGCTCACGACGCCCGCATCGCCGGGCCGCTCGCGGCGCTGATCGGCATGGTGCACGGGGCGCTCGACGGCGACGCGCTGTTCTTCTCGCGCGACATCGTCATCGAGGGCGACACCGAGGCGGTGCTGGCGCTGCGCAACGCGGTCGACGACGCCGAGATCGATCTGCCGGCCGAGATCGCCGTGATGACCGGGCCGGCGGCCGGCACGGTCGCGGCGATGCTGAAGGCGATGCGGCCGCTCGCCGAGCGCCTCACCGGCGTGGCGCTGGGGCGGCCGGGAGAGACGGCATGAACGCACCCCTGACCAAGATCCGCCCGGAACTCGTCTGCCCGGCGGGCACCCCCGCCGCGCTCCGGACGGCGGTGGAGGCCGGCGCCGACGCGATCTATTGCGGGTTCCGCGACGAGACCAACGCCCGCAACTTTCCCGGCCTCAACTTCGACCAGCGTGAATTGGAGGAGGGCATCCGCTTCGCCCATCAGCGCGGCGCCAAGGTTCTGGTGGCGATCAACACCTTCCCCCAGGCCGGCCGCACGCCCCTCTGGCACGAGGCGGTGGCCAAGGCGGAAGGGGCCGGCGCCGACGCGGTGATCCTGGCCGATCTCGGCCTCGTCGCCCATACGACCGAAAAGCACCCGACGCTGCGCCGGCATCTCTCGGTGCAGGCGGCGGCGGCCAATCCGGACGCGATCCGCTTCTGGGTCGAGACCTTCGGGATCCGGCGGGTGGTGCTGCCGCGCGTCCTCTCGGTGCCGGAGATCGCGGCGATCAACGCCGAGGTCGCCTGCGAAACGGAAGTCTTCGTCTTCGGCGGGCTCTGCGTGATGGCCGAGGGGCGGTGCTCGCTCTCCAGCCACGCCACCGGCAAATCGCCCAACATGACCGGGGTGTGCTCGCCGCCGAGCCACGTGGTCTATGCCCAGGACGGCGACGAACTGGTGGCGAAGCTCGGCGCCTATACGATCGATCGCACGCCCAAGGGCGAGGCGGCGCCCTATCCGACCCTCTGCAAGGGCCGCTTCAGCGCCGGCGGCACGATCGGCCACGTGTTCGAGGATCCGGTCAGTCTCGACGCGGTCCAGCTGATCCCGGCGCTGGTGGAGGCGGGCGTCACCGCCTTCAAGATCGAGGGACGGCAGCGGAGCCGCGCCTATACCCAGGCCGTGGTCGCCGCCTTCCGCAAGGCGGTCGACGACCACATGGCGGGGCGGCCGATCGCCGCCGACATGACCCGGCGGCTGGCGGAGGGGCAGACCACCACCGCCGGCGCCTACAAGAAGACCTGGCGCTGAGAGGGCCCTGCCGGTGACGGATATGACGAACACGCCCGCGACCCGCTCCACCCCCACCCTGGTGATGGGGCCGGTCCTCTTCAACTGGGCGCCGGAGCGCCTCTCCGACTTCTACGCCCGGATCGCCGACGAGGCCGACGTCGACCGCGTCCATGTCGGCGAGGTCGTCTGTTCCAAGCGCGAGCCGTTCTTCGCCGACCGGCTGCCGGAGGCGATCGAGCGGCTGACGCGGGCCGGCAAGACCGTGGTGGTCGACGCGCTCGCTCTGCCGACCCTGAAGCGCGAGCGCCAGTCGGTCGCCGCCCTCGCCGGGCTCGACGGGGTCGAGATCGAGATCAACGACATGACGCCGCTCGCGCTGCTGCCGGCGGGGCGACGCTTCGCCGTCTCACCTCTGGTCAACGTCTACGACGAGGGCACGCTCGGCTGGTTCGCGGCGCGGGGCGCGTGGTCGGTGGCGCTGCCCTACGAGTTGCCGACCGCCTCGATCGAGCGCCTGGCGGCGGAGGGCGCGCGGCTCGGGATCGAGACCCAGCTCCACGTCTTCGGGCGGGTGCCGCTGGCGATCTCCGGGCGCTGCTATCACGCCCGCGTCCACGGGCTCGCCAAGGACAGCTGCCAATTCGTCTGCAACCAGGATCCCGACGGGCTCGAGGTCGACACGCTCGACGGCGAGGGTTTTCTCGCGGTCAATGGGGTGCAGACCCTCTCCGACGCCTGCACCGCCGCGGGCGACGAGATCGCGACCCTGCTCGGCTTCGGCGTCGGCGCGTTCCGGCTGAGCCCGCAGAGCTGCGACATGGTGGCGGTGGCGGCGATCTATCGGGCGCTCCTCGCCGGGTCGTTCGACGGGGCGGAGGCACGTGCCCGGCTCGGCGCGGTCGGGCTCGCCCTGCCGCTCGGCGTGCCGATGATGAGCGGTTCCTGGCCGGCGACGGCGGGGGCCGCAAGTCCTCGTTGATCCGCGACGCGCGCCGCGCTCCGCCATGAAGAAGCCACGAGGCTCGGGCGAATGAGCGGCCGCGCGATCACGCGCGGATCGGGAGAACGACGACGACATGACCGGCGGACGATACGCGGGGCTCGACGGGCTCAGAGGCCTCGCCTCCTTCGCCGTGGTGATCCACCATTCGCTGATCCTGGGGACCGACATCGGCGGTCTCTCGGTGTTCCTGTTCTTCATCCTCTCCGGTTTTCTCATCACCGGGATCCTCCACCGCTCGCGCGCGAAGATCGAGGCGGGAACGACCCGGCTCGGACCGGCGCTCGAGGACTTCTGGGTGCGCCGGGCGCTCAGGATCTTTCCCGCCTATTACCTCTGGCTCGGCGTCTTCGTCGTGCTCGACGTCGCCTTCCGCCAGGGCGAGATCCTCGGGGATCTCTGGTGGTATCTCGTCTATCTCCAGAACTTCATGCTGGGGTTCGTCACCTATCGCTGGGGCGACTTCACCCATGTGTGGAGCCTCGCGGTCGAGCAGCAGTATTACGTCTTCTTCGCGCCGCTGGTCGTGCTCCTGCCGACGCGGTGGCACACGCGCCTGATGATCGTCACCATCGCGCTCTGCCTCGCCGCGATCCAGGCGCTGCAGAGCGCCGGTTACGAGATGATCACGCTCTACACCTCGCCGGCCAACGGCTTCGTCTTCATGGCGGCGGGGGCGTTGATGACGCTCGAGCGCGACCGCACGCCCGCCTGGATCGGGGCGACGCCGACGCTCCTCGCCGCCTTCGCGGTGATCGCGGCGCTCGCCTGCTATCCGATCGCCGAGCGCACGGTCGGTTTCGAGCTGCCCTATGTGGTGCTGCAGATCGCCTCGGTCACCTCGCTCTCGGTGGTGATGATCCACGTGTTGCAGAACCCGACGAGCCTTCTCACCCGGGTGATGGAGACGCGGCCGCTCAAATATCTCGGGCTGATCTCCTACGGGCTCTACGTCGTGCATCTGCCGGTCGGCGTCTTCGCCGAGGCGTGGCTGCCGCTCGAGGCCTGGGCGACGGCGACCGGCCTGCCGAAGCCGGTGGTCGACTTCGCGGTGATGGCACCGGTCTCGATCGCGCTCGCCAGCCTCTCCTATTTCCTGTTCGAGGCGAAGTTCCTGGCGCTCAAGGATCGGTTCGCGCGGGGGTGAGGTATTCTACCTGCGTCCATCGTCGCGGGGCATCACGACCTCGGCGGGTGTAGACTGCGCTCTCTTCCGACGACGGTCGCCGCCCCGGCAAAGGTGCCGTCGACCGTGCGAGCCACGAGGAGACCCCGCCATGACGACCCCGGTTCCGGTGGGCGGTTTTCCCGCCCCCGACATGCTCGTCGACCTTCCGTTGGGTGAGGTCTACGGCTTTCTCGAACCCGGCCCGGTGGTGTTGCTGACCACTCGGCGCGGCGAGCGCGCCAACGTCATGACCATGTCCTGGCACATGATGGTGGAATTCGTGCCGCCGCGCATCGCCTGCGTCGTCTCCGACGCCGACCATTCCGCCGCCGCGCTGACCGTCACCGGCGAATGCGTCATCGCCATTCCCCCGGCCGATCTCCTCGCCGGCGTGGTGGCGATCGGCAACTCGTCGGGACGCAGCGAGGACAAGTTCGCCGCCTTCGGGCTGACGCCGCTCGCCGCCGAGACGGTGGCGGCGCCGCTGATCGGCGAGTGTTTCGTCGATCTCGAGTGCCGGGTGATCGACTCGAGCCTCGCCGACCGCTTCGGCATTCGCGTGCTCGAGGTGATCAAGGCCTGGCGCAACCCGGCGGTCGACGACACCCGGACCCTGCATCATCGCGGTCACGGCGTCTTCGCCGTCGACGGCGAGACGATCCGCACCGCTTCACGGATGCCGTGACGCCCGAGCGCGCGCGACCTCAGCCGCGCTTCGCCGGTCCACGCGGACGGCCGGCGCCCGGTTCGGCGCGCCCGCCGGGGCCGCTGGCGCCACCGGGCCCCTTGCGTGCCGGCGGCTCGGACGGCGTCGCCGCGATCGGCGAGGGACGGCCCGGCCGCTCCACACCCTTGGTGAGAAACACCTGAGCGCCCTTCTTGGCGCCCATCCGCCTGCCCTCGCCGCCGGTGAGGCCGGTGCCGGGCGGCTGCCAGGCGGGGACCAGCTGATGCTTGCCGGGACCGATCAGATCGGCCCGGCCCATCGCCTTCAGCGCCTCGCGCAGAAGCGGCCAGTTCTCGGCGTCGTGATAGCGCAGGAACGCCTTGTGGAGGCGGCGCTGGCGGAGGCCCTTCACCGTCTCGACCTCTTCCGAGCCGCCGTGGCGCACGCCCTTCAGCGGGTTGACGCCGGAGTGGTACATCGCCGTCGACAGCGCCATCGGCGAGGGCAGATAGGTCTGGACCTGATCGGCGCGATACTTGTTCTTCTTCAGCCACAGGGCGAGGTTCATCATGTCCTCGTCCGACGTGCCGGGATGGGCGGCGATGAAATAGGGGATGAGGAAATACTTCTTCCCCGCCGCCTGGACCGCCGCGTCGAAGAGCTGCTTGAAGCGGTCGTAGGAGCCGATGCCCGGCTTCATCATCTTGGAGAGCGGGCCCTCCTCGGTGTGTTCCGGGGCGATCTTGAGATAGCCGCCGACGTGGTGGGCGACCAGTTCCTTGATGTAGGCCGGCGACTTCACCGCGAGATCGTAACGCACGCCCGAGGCGACCATCACGCGCTTGACGCCGGGCACCGCGCGGGCCTTGCGATAGAGCTTGATCAGGTCGTCGTGGGAGGTGTTCAGGTTCGGGCAGACGTCGGGGAAGACGCAGGAGGGCTTGCGGCAGAGCGCCTCGGTCTCGCGGTCCTTGCAGGCCATCCGATACATGTTGGCGGTGGGGCCGCCGATGTCGGAGATGATGCCGGTGAAGCCCTCGGTCTTGTCGCGGACGTTCTCGATCTCCTTCAGAATCGAGCCTTCCGAGCGCGACTGAATGATGCGGCCCTCGTGCTCGGTGATCGAGCAGAAGGAACAGCCGCCGAAACAGCCGCGCATGATCGTCACCGAGAAGCGGATCATCTCCCAGGCGGGGATCTTGGCGTCGCCATAGGCGGGGTGCGGCGCGCGGGCGTAGGGCAGATCGTAGACGCCGTCCATCTCCGGCGTCGTCAGGGGGATCGGCGGAGCCGTCACCCAGAGTTCGCGGTCACCGTGGCGCTGGACCAGCGGACGGGCGTTGCCGGGGTTCGACTCGCGGTGGAGCACGCGGGAGGCGCGCGCATAGGCCTCGCGATCCTGAGCGACCTGCTCGAAGGCCGGCAGGCGGACGACCGACATCGGGCCGGACTTGCGGGCCCCCTCGTCGGCGACGTCGAGATCGTCGGCGTGGACCTCGGTCCAGCCCTCGGGCACCGCCGGTTTCATCAGCGCGACGCCACGGACGTCGTCGAGATCGGCCGGCTTCGCCCCCTTGGCGATGCGATGGCTCACCTCGACGAGAGCGCGCTCGGCGTTGCCGTAGATCAGGATGTCGGCCTTGGCGTCGACCAGGATCGAGCGGCGAACCTTGTCGGACCAGTAGTCGTAATGGGCGATGCGGCGCAGCGAGGATTCGATCCCGCCGAGCACGACCGGCACGTCGCGATAGGCCTCGCGGACGCGCTGGGCATAGACGATGACGGCGCGATCGGGGCGCTTGCCGCCCTCGCCGCCGGGCGTATAGGCGTCGTCGTGGCGCAGCCGCTTGTCGGAGGTGTAGCGGTTGACCATGGAATCCATGTTGCCGCCGGTGATGCCGAAATAGAGCGTCGGCCGGCCGAGCGCCTTGAAGGGCTCGGCCGAGGTCCAGTCGGGTTGGGCGATGATGCCGACGCGGAACCCTTGCGCCTCGAGCAGGCGACCGACGATCGCCATGCCGAAGGAGGGGTGATCGACATAGGCGTCGCCGGTGACGAGGATCACGTCGCAGGCGTCCCAGCCGAGAAGATCCATCTCGGCGCGCGACATCGGCAGGAAGGGCGCGGTGCCGAAGCGGTGCGCCCAATGCTTGCGATGGGAGAAGAGGGGGGTGAGGGCGTTCATCGGGCGATGCAATAGGGCAGCGGCGCGCGCCGTCAAGGCAAAAGGCCGGGAATTCCCGCCGATCGGGCCGGCTCGACACGGTTTTCTCCGTATGTCTGCGGATCAAAGCCGGCGCGACCTGCGCTAGGGTGGGAGGCTCGTCGCGGCTTCGCCGTCGCGCCGGCCGTTTCCATGTGGATCCCGCGATGCATCTCAACCCTTCCACCAACGGCGCCCTGCGCATTCTGATGATCTGCCGCAAGTCGCCGGGCCGGCCGGTGACGATGCCGGAGATGGTGCGCCATCTCGGCCTGTCGGAATCGTTGGTGGTGAAGTCCTGTCACGAGTTGATGCGGGCCGGCTACATCCGCGGGCGGCGCGGCAACGGCGGCGGCTACAAGCTGGCGCGGGCGGCCGAGAGCATCGACGTGATGGAGATCATCGAGCTGTTCGAGGGGGAGGAGAACCTGTTCCCGTGCCGACTCGCCCAGGACGAGGAATGCCGGATCGTCACCGCCTGCCTGTTGCGGGTGGCGTGCGAGCGGGCCTATTCGGCCTTCAAGAACGAATTGAAGGGCTGGAGCCTCGCCGACATCGCCGCCGACATGGATTTCGACGCGGGCGTGTCGATGTCGTCGGCGTGCTGATCGCCGCTCGCCGACGGCCGCTCGACACCGCAGTCGAAGCCGGCGGCGCGCCCCGGCGCGTCGAGGCGAAGGATGTCGAGGATCTCGTCGCGATTGGTGATGATGTCGGCCACGGTCAGGCGGTCGAGCTCCGCGAGGAAGACGTCGCGCGCGCTCTTCAGGGCCGTCGAAAGACGGCAGCGGCCGACCAGCGGACAGGTGGCGGTCGCCGGGTCGAAACACTCGACCAGATCGAACCCCTCCTCGGTGCGACGCACCACCTCGCCGAGCGTGATCTCGGCCGCCGGACGGGCCAGGCGGAAGCCGCCGCGATTGCCGCGCACGTTGACGAGATAGCCCCACTGGCCGAGCTGATGGACGCATTTGACGAGATGGGCGCGCGAGATGCCGAAGGCCTCCGCCACTTCCTGCACCGTCGACAGTTGCGGGTCGCGCATGGCGGCGACCATCAACGTCCGCAGTGAAAAATTGGAGTAGCTGGTCAATCGCATGGTCGCTCGCCCGCAAGCGGCCGCCCGCTCCCGTCGGCACGGCGTCCGCCTCTTGTCTAACGGAAGCCCGACCCACGGGCATCCGTAGTCTCGCGGAAGACGGAGACGACGGCCGCCGCGCCCCGTTGAGAGCAAGGGACGGGTCACGACGACCGTCGACGTCCCGGCATGGTCGCCCACGCCGATGACCTCCTCGACCACCCCCGGATGCCTCCCGGAAGCGATCGAACCGTCCGCGTGTCACGGGAGAGAGACCGGACGGGAGATCGTCTCGGTCTAGCCGATCAAAGTGAGATTTGCAATATAACTTCTCGGGCCCGAGGCGATCGGTCTCACCAGATCAGCCGGCGACGCCCGAAGAGGGCGCTCACCAGACCAGAAGACGGCGCCCGAAGAGGGCTCTCACCAGACCAGAAGACGGCGCCCGAAGAGGGCGCCGGCACCGGCGACGATCGCCACCGCCAACGGATACCACAGCGCCACGAACAGCGGGCTGTCGTCGGTGCAGTTCATCGCATAGAGCGTGGCGCCGACGCCGGCGGCGGCGAGGCCGGCCACCGCGCCGGTCAGCGCCGGGCGAGTGGTGGCGCCGTGGCGGGCGGCCAGCAGCGCGGCGGCGAGCGGGGCGATCGCCAGGAACGGCGTCAGCGTCAGGCAATGCGGTGCATTGTGGCCGATCGCCAGCCGCGCCCAACGATCGGCCGGCACCACCGCGAGCTCGACGACGACCGAACCGAGCAGCAGGCCGGCGGCGAGCGCCAGGATCGCGGCGAAGACGCCGAGGCGTCCGTCCGGCCGCGACAGGCGGATCAGGCCGCCGATCCCACCGATCGCCAGGAGGACGAACGGCACGAACTTGAAGGGGAAGCGCACCGTCTCGATCGCCGCGCGCCAATCGGGGCGCGGGCCGATCAGGACGGCGAAGACCACCGCCGCGATCAGCGCGCCGACGAGGAGCGCGGTGCCGGCGCGGCGGGCGGGCGGGGTCTCGACGGTGGCGCCGTCGGCGGCGAGCGCGGCGATGAGGTCCTCGGTCTTCATGCTTCGCTCCTGCGATAGAGAGCCGCCAGGGCCTTGAGGCCTCGGTGGAGGGCGACGCGGACGGCGCCCTCGCTCATGCCCAGCCGATCGGCGGTCTCGCGGATCGACCGATCCTCGACGCCGATCGAGCGGACGATGTCGCGCTGGCGTTCGCCGAGCGAACCCAGGAGGCGCTCGACGTCGCCGCCCTCGGTCGGGTCGCGCTCGGCCGGGGCGGGCAGAAATTCGGCGAGGTCGTCGACCGGCAGTTCGATGCGACGGCCGCGCCGGCGCAGCGCGTCGATGGTCTTGTTGCGCGCGATGGTCCAGACCCAGGGGGCGAGCGGTTGGCTCGGCTCCCAGGTGTGTCGCTTCAGGTGAATGGCGAGCAGGGTCTCCTGCACGACGTCCTCCATGTCGGCGCCGCTCGCGCCGGCCCGCGCCAAGCTCCGCGCCACCAGGGCGCGAAGGCGCGGGGTGAGCGCCTCCAACAAGGAGCGATAGGCGCGCGCGTCGCCGGCGATGCCGGCCCGCATCCAATCGCTCCACATGCGTTCGGTCGCTTCACGTCCGTTGATCACATCGTTCCGGTCCACGGTCGTCGAGGCTCCCGAAGGCTATACGCGCGCACGAGGCCGATCGTTACACGGAAGAGCATTTCGTCGTCGTGACGCATTTTTCGATCACGGCTGCGTGACCAGCGTAACGCGGATCCGGGGAACTCCGTAGTGCCCTTTCGAGAGACGCCTTCGTCCTCACCCCCAAGGTTCTCACACCGAGACACGGAGACATCCCCATGAACCGCCGCACCGCCTCCCTCACCGTCCTCGCCTCGCTCGCCGGCGCCCTCGGCGCCGCCGTCCTCACCGCCGCCCCGGCCGCCGCCGAGGACATGGCCAAGGAGAAATGCTTCGGCGTGGCGCTGAAGGGCCAGAACGACTGCGCCGCCGGCGCCGGCACGACCTGCGCCGGTACCTCCAAGGTGGACTATCAGGGCAACGAGTGGAAGGCCGTCGCCAAGGGCACCTGCACCACGATGAAGCTGCCGGGCGGCCGCATGGGTTCGCTCACCGCGCTCGATCGCGACCTGCCCAAGATGTGACGCCGCGCCCGCCGGTCGCGCCCCTCCCCCGGCGGCGCGATCGGCGGCCCTCAGTCTCCCTCGATCGAGGCCGCGCCATGTCCACAACGTTCATGACCACCGCGCCCCTGCCCGCCGCCACGCTGCCGCCCCGGGCCGGCGTCGGCTTCAAGCCGCAGCATTTCGAGGCGATCCGCGCGGGGGGCGCCGGCCTCGGCTTCCTCGAGGTCCATGCCGAGAACCACATGGGCGCCGGCGGACCGCCGCATCGCCGGCTCGCGGCGCTGCGCGCCGACTCCGCGCTCTCGATCCATGGCGTCGGCCTGTCGATCGGCCATCCCGGCCCGCTCGACGAGGCCCATCTCGACCGCCTCGCCGCGCTTCTCGCGCGTTACGAGCCGGCGAGCTTCTCCGAACATCTCGCCTGGTCAAGCCACGGCGGCCCGCTCGCCGATCTGCTCCCGCTGCCCTATACGGAGGAGACGCTGGCGACGGTGATCGACCATGTCGATCGGGTCCAGAGCCGGCTGAAGCGGCGCATGCTCCTGGAAAACCCCTCGACCTATGTGCGCTTCGCCGCCAGCACGATCCCGGAGGCCGAATTCCTCGCCGAGGTGATCCGCGTGACCGGCTGCGGGCTGCTGCTCGACGTCGCCAATGTCGAGGTCTCCGCGATCAACCACGGGTTCGACGCGATCGCCTTTCTCGACGCCCTGCCGCTCGACGCGATCGGCGAGGTCCATCTCGCCGGGCGGTTCGACACGGTCGACGCCGCCGGCCTGCCGCTGGCGATCGACACGCACGACGCGCCGACGCCGCCGTCGGTGTGGGCGCTCTACCGGCATCTGATCGAGCGGACCGGCCCGCTGCCGACGCTGATCGAATGGGATGCCGCGATCCCGCCCTTCGCGACCCTGGCGGCGGAAGCGGCCACGGCGCAGGCGATCCTCGATCGTGCCCGGGAGACGCTCGATGCCGCCGCATGACGCCACCGCCCCGACGCCCACCCCGACGCCCGCCGACGCGATCGTCGCCCGTTTCGCCGCGGCGATCGCGGATCCGGCCCTGCCGCCGCCGGTCGACACGATCGTCGCGCGCGGCGATCTCGCCTCGCGTTTCGCGGTCTATCGCAACAATGCCTGGGTGGCGCGGCTCGGCGTCCTCGACGATCTCTTTCCGGTCGCACGCCGCCTCGTCGGCGACGAGGCGTTCCGGGCGATCGGGCGCCGGTTCTTCCTTTCCGACCCGCCGATCGGTCCGGTCGCGCAGGACTGGGCCGATCCCTTCGCCGACCGGCTGGCGGCGAGCGACATCGCCGAGGTCTGGCCGTGGCTCGTCGACATGGTCCGGCTCGAAGCGGCGTGGATGCGGGCGCATCATGCCGGCGAGGCGGCGCCGATCGCCCTCGCCGACTGCGCGGCGATCGCGCCGGAAGCGCTGATGCGGCACGGGTTGCGGCTCCATCCCTCGCTGTCGCTCACCGCCTCGGCCTTTCCGATCGGCTCGATCTGGGCGGTGCATCAGGGCGAGGGTGAGCCCGCGCCGCTCGCGACCGAGGGGCCGGAGACGGTGCTGGTGGCGCGGCCGGACGCCGAGGTGATCGTCGTCGTGGTCGCGCCCGCCGACGCCGCCTTCGTCGCGGCGCTGATGCTCGGCGAGAACCTCGGCGCGGCGGCGGATGCCGCCCTCGACGTCGCCGCCGATTTCGATCTCGGCGACCGGCTCACCGCACTCTTCCGGCTCGGCGTGGTGATCGGCATCGCCTGACGCCTCGCCCTCGAGCCCCGTTCGACCTCACGAAGGAGACTGCCATGCCCACGGCCGAGCTTACCCCCGCCCCGCCCGTCGCCGCGCCCGCGCGCCTCTCGCTCGTCGGCCTCGTCGCCGGGGCCGACCGGCTGCTCGGGCGGCTGTCGCCGTCGCTGGTCTCGCTGATGCTCCGGTTCGCGCTCGCCGTGCCGTTCTTCAAATCGGGCCTGACCAAGTGGGACGCGCCCTTCATGCTCTCCGGTGGGGCGCTCTTCCTCTTCCAGGACGAATTCCGCCTGCATCTCTTCGGGGCCGAGATCCCGTTTCCGGCGCCGGAGCTGATGGCCCTTCTCTCGGGCTCGGCGGAGATCGTCCTGCCGATCCTGCTGGTGCTCGGGCTCGCCACCCGCTTCGCGGCTTTCGGGCTCCTGATCATGACCGCGATCATCCAGCTGACCATTCCCGACGGCTGGGCCAATTTCCATCTGCCGTGGGCGGCGCTGGCCGCGGCGATCCTGGTGATCGGGCCGGGACGGATCGCCCTCGACGCGGCGCTGGCGCGACGGTTCGAGACTCACGCCTCGCGGTGAGCGACGGCCACCGGCGGCGCCTCGGCGCAGACCGCCACGACCGGGGCCCGGCGGGCACCGGCGACGACGTGGCCGATCACCGCCGCCAGCACGACGGCGCCGCCGATCAGGCCCTCGCGCGTCGGCGCCTCGCCGAAGGCGGCCCACACGACCGAAGGGCCGAAGACCAGATCGAGCGCGACGATCAACGCCGATTCCGCCGCCGGGATCCGCCGGGACCCCGCCAGGAACAGGGTTCCGGCGAGCAGGAAATTGGTGAAGCCGAAGGCCGCCAACAGGCCCCAATCGACCGGCGCCACCCCGGCGAGATGCGCGAAGGGCGCGGCGACGACGAAATTCAGCGCCACCGCCAGGATGTTGGGCGGCGCCACCGGCATCGACGGCGCGGCCCGGGCGATGACGATCATCGCGGCGAAGGCGAGCATCATCACCACCGCCAGCGCGTCGCCGAAGAGGCGGCCGTGACCGAGCGAGCCGGACACGACGATCGCCACCCCGACCAGCGAGACGAGACCGGCGACGATCGTGCGCGGAGGCACCCGCTCGCCGAGAAAGATCCGGGCGAGGACCGCGGCGGCGAAGGGCGAGGTGGCGCCGATCACCGCGTTGTCGGCGACCGAGGTGTTGTAGAGCGAGGCGATGGTGGCGAAGGCGCAGACGACGCTGGCGATCGCCTGGGCGACGCCCATCCGCCCCATGCTCATGAAGACGCGCGGCGCGGCGCGACCCTCCTGCGCCACGAACAGGATCACCAGGAAGGCGACGCCGAAGGCGGAACGCCCGGCGAGGGTGGTGAAGAGATCGGTGCCGAGCACGCGGGTGAAGAAGCCGGTCAGCGACCACGACAGGGTCGCCGCCGCCACCAGGGCGACGCCGAGGAGACGGCTGGAGCGATCGGACGCGACGGTCGGGCTCATGTGGGCTCGGAGGGTTCGGGGGTCTCGGCACGGGATCGGGAGACGCCCCGGCTGAACGATCGTCTAACACGCCTCGCGGCCGGGCCCAAGAGCCGCGAGGGGACCGGGCGCGGCCGGCCTCACCCGGCCGGGAGCAGATCGGCGAGCGCGACGACGCGGGCGCAGCGGTCCGACAAGGCGGCGAGGCTCGAGCGGTGGAGCTCGGCGGCCGAGACGACGCCGCCGTCGGGGGCCGGCAGGTCGCGGGTGGCGCAGGCATCGGCGACGACGGTCACCGCGAAGCCGCGATCGGAGGCCTCGCGCACGGTCGAGGAGACACAGTTGTGGGTCATGAAGCCCGCGACGATCAGCGGCGCGGCGCCGGGGGCCGGCAGGTCGCGGGTGGCGCAGGCATCGGCGACGACGGTCACCGCGAAGCCGCGATCGGAGGCCTCGCGCACGGTCGAGGAGACACAGTTGTGGGTCATGAAGCCCGCGACGATCAGCGG